>NZ_CP134175.1:0-1777500 GCF_031583395.1 Thermosynechococcus sp. GLH187
GTGATTAGCTCTGCCGAAGATCTCTGGCACCAAATTTTGGAGCGGTTGCAACTGTTGCTCAGTCGCCCGACGTTTGAAACTTGGATTAAGACAGCAACGGTGCAGTCCTTTGATGGCCAGACCCTGACGATTTGCACCCCCAATCCCTTTGCCCGCAATTGGCTGCAAAAGTACTATTTGAAAACCATTGCCGATGTGGCACGGGAAATTGTCGGTGAGGCGGTGGAGATTGAGCTGGCGATCGCCCAAGGGGCAGAGCATGACACCAGCATTCGCCCCACCAGTCGTGCTGAAGTAGAGGCTACCACCCCGCCCGCTCGTCATCGCGGCAGTGAACTGAATCCCAAGTATGTCTTTTCCCGCTATGTCGTTGGCCCCAATAATCGCATGGCCCATGCGGCCTGCTTGGCAGTGGCGGAATCACCGGGGCGGGAGTTTAATCCTCTCTTTCTCTGTGGCGGCGTTGGCTTGGGCAAGACCCATCTCATGCAGGCGATCGGTCACTATCGCTTGGAAATTGATCCCAATGCCAAGATTTTCTATGTCTCGACCGAGCAGTTTACGAATGATTTGATTGCCGCCATCCGCAAAGACAGTATGCAGAGCTTTCGCGAGCACTATCGGGCGGTGGATGTCATGCTCGTGGATGATATTCAATTTATTGAGGGCAAGGAATACACCCAAGAGGAGTTTTTTCACACCTTCAATACACTGCACGAGGCCGGTAAGCAGGTGGTTTTGGCCAGCGATCGTCCCCCCAGTCAAATTCCCCGCCTGCAAGAGCGCCTCTGCTCCCGCTTTTCCATGGGGCTGATCGCCGATATTCAACCCCCGGACTTGGAAACCCGCATGGCCATTCTCCAGAAAAAAGCGGAGTACGAAAATATCCGCCTGCCCCGCGATGTGATTGAGTATATTGCCGCCAGCTACACTTCCAATATTCGGGAACTAGAGGGGGCACTGATTCGAGCGGTGGCCTACATTTCCATTTCTGGGTTGCCGATGACGGTGGAAAATATTGCCCCCGTTCTGAGTCCAGCCATCCGCAAAATTGAGACCTCCCCAGAGGTGATCCTGAATGTGGTCTCTGAAGCCCTGAATGTGTCTATTAGTGATCTCAAGGGCAACTCCCGCCGTCGCGAAATTAGCATGGCGCGTCAAGTGGGTATGTATCTGATGCGCCAATACACGGGCTTGAGTCTGCCGAAAATTGGTGAAGAGTTTGGCGGCAAGGATCACACCACCGTCATGTATAGCTGTGACAAGGTGGCCGAACTGCAACGTACCGATCCAGAAATGGGCAGCCTGCTGCGACAACTCAGCGATCGCATTAACTTGGCCAGCCGTCCCACAGAGCCATAGTGCGCAGAGCCTTCCTATGCCAAGATAAAAACAGTCTTGAAAGGGGTATGAATGCACATCCTCATTCCCGCCGCCGGCATGGGTAAACGCATGGGGGCAGGCCACAATAAACTGCGCTTGCAACTCTTGGGTAAACCCCTGTTGGCATGGACATTGGCAGCGGTGGCTGCTGCGGAAGCGATTGAATGGATTGGCGTTATTGGCCAGCCAGAGGATTTTCCCACTTGGGAAGCACTCCTTGGGGACTTGAACCTACGGCAGCCCGTCCAGCTCATCGAAGGGGGTGAGACCCGTCAAGCCTCCGTTTTTAATGGGTTACAGGCACTTCCCGAAAGGGCTGAGCAGGTGCTGATCCACGATGGTGCCCGCTGCCTTGCCACCCCCGATCTGATCAACCGCTGTGCCCAAGCCCTAGAGACCTATGCCGGACTCATTGCCGCCGTGCCGGTCAAAGATACGATTAAAATTGTCAACCATGAAGGGGTTGTTGTCCAAACCCCAGAGCGGGACTCCCTGTGGGCCGCTCAAACTCCCCAAGGCTTTCGCGTCGAGCCGTTGCGTATTGCCCATGAAATGGCGGTGGTCAAAGGCTGGGAAGTTACAGATGATGCTGCCCTCTTTGAACGCCTAGGCTATGCCGTGCACATTGTTCTAGGCGAAGAAACCAATCTCAAGATCACCACTCCCAGCGATCTCCCCCTTGCAGAACGAATCTTGCAGCATCGCCAAGAGCAAGGCCAAAGGGACACGATGCCCTAGGCCAAGGTTTCGGGACAGTAGCCCAAGCCTTGAATGAACTGCTTGCGAAACGCTTCAATGTCGTCGTAGTTGGGGTAGCCATGGGAGACAATCGCCACTTGATAACGGCGCATCACCTCCACCATTGACTGTCCGGTTTCCAGTGCCCACAGTGCCATTTTCAGCGAAATCCCCGGTGTGTAGGGGAATCCCAATTCGTTCAAGAAGGCGCGGAAATTCCCTGCTTGTTCGTTGGAGAGGGGCGAATGCATTTTAATGCGAATCACCCACCCATCCACTTGATGAATGACTGTAACAAACTGTATTGGCAGCTTGGCGTATTCATGCAAGAATTGCACAACCCGCAGGGTAAGGCTGGCATTGCTGAGGTGATAGATGAAATCCATGGTGTTGACCTCTTACCCTTGATACTTTTATTGTCGGTGGCACCTAGAGCGATCGCCTAGGGGAATTGTCCGCGATTTGCTGGGGGAACCCCCCTATCCTCAAGATTGAGATAATCGCTGCTGCGGCGTGCCACTGAGCAGATCATGGGCTGCCTGCAAAATCCTTGGAATCTTCTGCCGATGGGGACTCTTTTGCAAACAGGGGTCTAAATCCAAGTGCTTGACTTGGGCTGCATTGGCTCCAGGAAACCAGTGGCCGCCGTTGCCAAGCAAGTTATAGCGCATCCGCGCATAGTCCAGCAAATCGTAGGCCTGCACCAGATTCCACAGCCAGAGAATGGTGGGGATATTCACCTCACCGGGGGTGTGGCGATAGTCGGGCAATCCCTGATGCCAAGTGTGGTACCAGTCTTCCCCCAACCGCTCAATGGCGGCTTGCTCCAGTCGCGCCAAGATCGGCGGCAAAATTTCAGCGGCCTGATCCAACAGATCGAGCACCTTGAGATGCTCATCAAAATCACTGGGGCGAGCAGCACCGACACTCAGGGTATGCACTTGGGGATGGGAGAGGCAAAACAGATCGTTAAAGACCATTGGGCTTAAGGGGGCACACAGTTCCACTAGGCGTTGGGGTGGTTTGTAGAGCATCCCCCCCTTATCCGCAGGGCTAATGATAAAGACGCCCATATCCCGCGCTTGGGCATCGAGGATGGCGGGCCAATTCTGCTGATTGATGTAGTACCAGTGCAGATTGACGTAGTCAAAGGCATCGCTGGCGATCGCCCGGCGGATCACCTCCAGACTGCCGTGGGTAGAAAAGCCAATGAAGCGGATCTTTCCTGCCGCTTGCCAGTCCCGTGCCACCTCTAGGCATCCCCCCGGTCGCAGCACCTGTTCCAGATGCTCTGGCAAATTAAGGCCATGAATTGCCAGCAAATCGATGTAGTCCAGCCGCAGATTACGCAGCGAGGTTTCCAAGGTGGCGCGAAATTCCTTGGCGGTGGGTCGCGGCCCCACTTTGGTTTGCACAATCAGCTTTTCGCGAGGCAGCCGCGGCAGAATTTTGCCCAACTGCACTTCTGAGGTGCCATAGCCACGGGCGGTTTCAATATGATTAATGCCTAGCTCGACGGCTCGGCAAATCGTCGCCTCTAAATTGCGTTGATTTTCTTCTGGAATCGTACTCGGGCTGACATCCTGCCATGAAAACTGATAGCGCATGCCGCCACAGGAAAAGACAGGCATTGGTAATTGGGTACGACCAAAGCGACGGTAGCGCATGTTGAACTCAATGAACGTTTCTTCATCATTGTCGCGGAATTCCCGATCCTTCGCTAACGGGGGCATGAGGGGCTGAGGCAGCGGCACTGAAGAGAGTATCCCCAACATCCCTTGGTTTGGGCTAGGCTGGAAAAAAATGACAGCAATTATTTTGTATGTTCCAAGGGAAAAGCAATTCTCTCCTGCCTCTACTCCTTTCCTTGCTGGCCACCCTCGGCCTTTTGGGCATTGGTGCAGGGCTGGTGCTTCGCCTCATCAATAACGGCGAAATCATTGGCAATGGTGGTCTCAATCTCGGAACCAAGGGTCAATCCACGTTTACCCAAGTCAAGAATGTCCCCAGTGGTCTTTTTAATTATGGCGGTAGCACCACTTGGGCACCCATTCGCCGCGATGTGGATCCGCTGCTGCAAGCGGCTTGGCCCAATTTTCAACTGCGCTATGTGGATCCGCCCACAGGAACGCCGGGGTCGGGCAGTGGGATCCGCATGTTACTGAATCATCAATTGTCTTTCTCCCAATCTTCCCGTTCCCTCAAGGACGAAGAGCTAGCCAAGGCAGCGGCTCAGGGTATTAAATTAACTGCCATTCCTGTTGCTATTGATGGGCTGGCGATCGCTGTCAATCCGAGGCTAGAAATTCCCGGACTGACGGTGCAACAAGTGGTGGATATTTACACCGGCAAAGTAACCAATTGGCAGCAGGTGGGCGGCCCCAACCAAAAGATTACCCCCTTCTCTCGCCGTCCGGAAGATGGTGGTACCGTTGAATACTTTATTCAGGAAGTGCTAGGGAAGCAGCCTTTTGGTCGCAATGTGGTCATGGTTCGCGATACCACCGATGGCCTACGGCGCGTCGCCGCGACACTGGGGGGTATTTATTATGCCTCTGCGCCCGAGGTCGTGGGTCAGTGCAGCATCCACCCGCTTCCCCTCGGCCGCCAAGCCAATGAGTACGTGCCTCCCTATCAAGACCCCTATGTTCCCCCTGAGCAGTGTCCCCAACAGCGCAACCAACTGAATCAGCGTGCATTTCAAGAGGGGACGTATCCCATCACCCGCCGCCTATTTGTCATTACCAAGGAGGACAATAGCCTCGATGCCCAAGCAGGACGTGCCTACGCTGCACTCTTGCTCACGGATCAAGGGCAAGCCGCCATTGAAAAGGCAGGATTTGTGCGCCTGCGCTAGCGATCGCCCACTGAACAGGGTTTTGGCTGAAATCAATATTCTGGCACCGCCACCCCAGATAATAGATCTGGCCACCTGCTTCTTAATCTGAATCCATGACCTACAAGCGACTCAGTGACAGCGAACGCCAGCGTGTCTTTCAACAGTACACCGCCGGACAAACGATCAAAGCTCTAGCAGCGGAATTTGGTGTGAGTGAAAACACCATTCGGCGTGTGATCAAACAAATGGAAGAAGAAGCGGCTGCCCCTGAAGCTCCCCTATTGGCGGTGGCTGCAACGGATGACATGCCAGAGGAAGAGGATTTAGAAGATGTAGAGACGGCAGAGGCCGTTGTCCTCGATGAGGATGACTACAGTGATGCAGAGGATGACGATCTCGAAGATGACGATGACGAGGAACTTGAGGGGGATATTCCCTTACCGGATCTCGCCGATGTAGAAGTGGTGCAGTCGGTGGAGGTCATTCCCCTTGCAGAAGCAGTGCTGCCCCGTCCTTGTTATGTTGTTGTGGATCGGCGGGCGGAACTGCTCACCCGTCCCCTAGAAGCCTTTCGCGGTTTAGGTGCCCTCTCCAGTGAAGAAGCGCAACAAAGTACCCTACCCATTTTCGATAGCCGCCCCGTGGCTCTACGCTATTCCCAGCAAAATCAACGCCTCTATAAGGCCAGTGATGTCCAGTGGCGCAAGACCGTTGTTAAGGTACCCGACGGCGAAATGCTGCGGAAAGTGCGCAGCTATCTTCAGTCCAAAGGGATTACCCGCTTGCTCTACCATGGACGAGTGTATGCCCTGGATTGAGGTAAGCTAGGGGGGGACAGCCCTTTTCTAAAACGTGGGGTTCCTCAAGGAGTAGTGATCAACCATAGCTTTGGCTCTTTCCAGAGTCTTGCGTACCTTGTGAAAAGGGCTGTTATCACGAGTGGGGGTGTCTCCCTTTCAGTGTTGGTAGATTAGGTAAAACCGATATGAAAGCAATGATCTTGGCGGCTGGAAAAGGCACGCGGGTACGCCCGATTACATACACCATTCCGAAGCCAATGATCCCAATTTTGCAAAAACCGGTGATGGAGTTTTTGGTAGAACTTTTGCGGCAGCATGGGTTTACTGAAATTATGGTGAACGTTAGTCACCTAGCCCACGAAATTGAAAGCTATTTTCAGGATGGCCAACGCTTTGGTGTAGAGATTGCCTACTCCTTTGAGGGCTATATCAAGGATGGCGAACTCGTGGGCAAAGCCCTAGGCTCTGCGGGGGGAATCAAGCGAATTCAAGATTTTCACCCCTTTTTTGATGACACCTTTGTGGTGCTGTGTGGGGATGCCCTCATTGACTTGGATTTGACGGCAGCGGTGGCTTGGCATCGCCAAAAGGGGGCGATCGCTACCGTGATTATGAAAACAGTCCCCAAAGAGGATGTCTCGAGCTATGGCGTCGTCGTCACCGATAAGAGCGATCGCATTATCGCTTTTCAAGAAAAACCTAGCGTTGAAGAAGCCCTGAGCAACAATATCAACACGGGAATTTATATTTTTGAGCCAGAAATTCTCGACTACATTCCCTCCAACCAGGAATACGACATTGGCAGCCAGCTGTTCCCTAAATTGGTGGAAATGGGTGCCCCCTTCTATGGCCTAGCAATGGACTTTGAATGGATTGATATTGGTAAAGTCCCCGATTACTGGCAAGCGGTGCGCGGCGTTCTTGAGGGCACAATTAAAAATGTCTCGATTCCCGGCCATGAGCAGTTCCCCGGCATTTATACCGGGCTGAATGTGGCGGTCAACTGGGATAAAGTCACAATTCAAGGCCCTGTATACATTGGCGGCATGACCAAGATTGAAGATGGGGCAACGATTATTGGGCCGACGATGATTGGCCCCAATTGCCACATTTGCAGTGGTGCTGTCGTCGATAACTGTGTGATTTTTGAGTATTCCCGCCTTGGTTCGGATGTGCGTCTTGTGGATAAGCTGGTCTTTGGCCGCTACTGTGTTGACAAAACAGGGACAACGATTGATCTCAAGGCTGCTGCCCTCGATTGGCTAATTACCGATTCACGGCAAACGGATATTCAGCCGAGTCCCCTCGAGTTGAAGGAGATTGTGTCCTAGACCCCGCTATACACCCATGACATTTGCGAATCAGTTGCAAAGCGGTTTTACCCTTTTTCTGAGCCTACTGGTGGAGGCAGTGCCGTTTCTGCTGCTGGGCATTTTGCTCTCTAGCGTGCTGCTGCTATTTGTAGATGAGCAGGCGCTCATTCGTCGCTTGCCGCGATCGCCCCTGCTGGGAGCCTTGATCGGCAGTTGCATTGGCTTTCTTTTTCCAGTGTGTGAGTGTGGCAATGTGCCGGTGGCGCGGCGATTATTGGTGCAAGGACTGCCTACATCCGTGGCCATTGGTTTTTTGTTGGCAGCACCGACAATCAACCCGATTGTGATTTGGGCAACGTGGACGGCCTTTCGTGATCAACCGGAAATTGTCGTCTTTCGTGTCCTCTTCTCACTGGCGATCGCCACCATTATTGGCTGGGTTTTTAGTTTCCAAAAGGATCTAACCCCCTTTTTGCAGCCCACCGTCACCAGTCTCATGCGTCGTCCCCAGCCTCAAGCAGCCACTATACCGGCCTTGCTCCAGTCAGGCACCTACCTGTTGGGAACCCCCGGCCAACCCCTTGCCATGGAAACTCTCACGCTTGCGCCACCGACTGCAACGATGCCTTGGCAGCAGCGTCTGCCCCAAGTCCTGGAGAATGTGGTGCAGGAATTTCGCGAATTGGGGGGAATTTTAGTCCTCGGTAGCCTAGTGGCGACTCTTATTCAGGTGGCGGCTCCCCGCGAACTCATTCTCAGCCTTGGCCAAGGGCCGGTGATCTCGATTGTGGCAATGATGATCTTGGGCACAGTGATTTCCATTTGCTCGACGGTTGATGCCTTTTTTGCCCTTGCCTTTGCTGCCACGTTTACGCCGGGGTCAATTCTCGCTTTTCTTGTCCTCGGACCGATGGTAGATCTCAAGGGGCTGGGATTACTGCTGACGATTTTTCGCCCCCGTGCTCTAATTTACCTCTTTCTGTTGGTGGCACAATTGACGTTTTCCCTTTGTTTGTTTTTGAATTTGCAGTGGAGTTAGCCGTGGTTGTTAAGCCAGAGTGGTTACGGGTCAAAGCACCCCAGTGGCAGCGGGTCGGTTCCGTCAAGGAACTGTTGCGGGACTTAAACCTCAATACCGTTTGCGAAGAGGCCTCTTGCCCCAATATTGGTGAATGTTTCCATGAGGGAACGGCGACATTTTTAATGATGGGGCCAGCTTGCACCCGCGCTTGTCCTTACTGCGATATTGATTTTGCGAAAAAGCCACTGCCCTTGGATGCCACTGAACCCCAGCGACTGGCGGAAGCAGTGGTGCGAATGCGGCTCAATCATGTTGTCATTACCTCGGTAAATCGGGATGACTTGGCTGATGGTGGTGCCTCTCAGTTTGTGGCCACGATTCAGGCTGTGCGGGCGCGATCGCCCCAAACAACCATTGAAGTGCTCATTCCCGATCTCTGTGGCAATTGGCAGGCCTTAGATCAAATTCTCGCCGCCAGTCCCGAAGTGCTGAACCACAACACCGAAACCGTGCCCCGTCTCTATCGGCGGGTGCGTCCCCAAGGCAACTATCAGCGCAGTCTGGAACTGCTGCAACGGGTGCGCGATCGCGCCCCTTGGATCTACTCAAAGTCAGGCATGATGGTGGGTTTGGGAGAAACCCCTGAGGAAGTGGCGGCAGTGATGGCGGATCTGCGTCAAGTGGGCTGCGACATTCTCACGATTGGCCAGTATCTGCAGCCGAGTCCGAAACACTTACCCGTGCAGGCTTTTATTCCACCAGAGCAATTTGAAGCATGGCGGCAGCTTGGCGAATCCATGGGCTTTTTGCAGGTGGTCTCCTCTCCCCTCACCCGTAGTTCCTACCACGCCGAGCAGGTGCGTGCCCTGATGCAACAGTATCCCCGCCAGCGTCCTGCAACAAACCTCCTCGGATAAATTTATTGCAATTTAATCGCAACTAAGCTAGGCTAAGCAATAGGAAAAATCTGCATTAAAAAACCCCCTTGGGTGGGGGCGTTTTATGGACAACCGTGATCTTGCATTAAGGTTCGTTAACCTAAATTGCGAAAGACTACGCCTTCAGGCTGTCGTTGGCCAAGAAATGACCAATGTGGTAAGCACGCTCCTCCGTTTGCAGCAGGATTTGGTCATAGAGGTAGGCAGTGGCGCGATCGCCCAAACTCTCTGCTTGGGTAGCCTGTTGCCGCAGAACACCAATGATTGCCTGTTCGGCCTGCAAATCATTAGTGAGCATTTGGCGGCAATTAAAAGCCCCCTCCGGTTCAGGGGTAAAGCAGCAGAGCGTGGCCAACTGTTGAAAACCGGCCACAGGCACGCCCCCCAGACCATTCAGACGTTCACCCAAGTCATGGACGTGACCTTGCACCTGTTCATAGCAGTCTTGGAAAAACTGATGCAGTGGATAAAATTCTGCCCCCTCAACCACAAAATGATGCTTTTGGTACTGCAAATACAGGGCTTGAAAACTGGCCAAGAGGCGATTCATCCCCTCACAGATGGGCGTAGTGGTGGCTTTCTCCAGCAGTACAACGGTATCTTTCATCTCGCCAAACGCTTGGCGCGGCAATGCACTGGTCGTCATAGCACGATGCTCCTTTGCGGACACTAGTGAGCTAACTAACTTAGCTCTGACAGCCCGATCCTAAACTACCTTTCTGTACATTTTCAATAGTGGAGTGCTTATTGAATGTCTATAAACCCCCACCTTATTGCAGTTCAGTGGCAATTACGCTGGCCGATCTACCAACGGTTGATTGATCTAGAGGTGCCCTGTGACTATGCTCCCTATCAACCCCTGAGGGTCGAGGTCAACTCCCCCTTAGCTGCCTTACAGGTGTGGTCAGTGGTGCGACAAGTCTCTGCCCCTCGCGAGACCTTGATAGACTGGCTCGAACACTGTTGGCAGTACTCTTTGACCACCTTGAGTGAGTATCACAATCCTGCTGAGTCCTAGGGGAATGTACAACCAGCGGGTGGTGCAGCACTAAATATGGCAGGCGTGATATTGGTAACTGTTCCTGCGCCAGTTGTGCTAATAGTAACTCCACCGTTGTTAAGGCTAAGATTCGGCCTATCAACAACACGGAAGATGACAGGAGCATTCTGGGGTCGTAAGCGGAAACCTGCACCACTTGTTTCGACGTTACTAAATACGTTTGCACACAGTGTTGCATTATTATCAGCCCGCAGCTCTAAACTTCGCGTGGCAGGATTCCCTTGAGTGAGGGTGTTATTGTTGACTGTGGCATTGAGGCGAGAAGTATTCTGAGCACGCAGTCGCACTGCTTCACCACCAGCTGTTGCTTGGATACTGTTATTGCTAACCTCAAGTTGCAAGCTAGCATTGTTAGTGGTATCGATTTCTATCCCGCGATCGCTGACACCAGAAAGCTGATTGCCAACAATTCTGACCCGTGCCGGTGTTGGATTGGCAGCATTCGTGGTGAACTCAATGTCAATGCCGTCATTACCATTGCCAATATTTTGGATTACATTATTTTCAATGTTTAGTACCACTTGTCCTGCACTGTTGGACTCTAGCGTGATGGCATCATCATTGAGGATGTTGCGTATCTCATTGTTGCGAATTATGATGTTTGCGCTGGGAGGTGCAATTGGAGCCGCACTGCTGACAATATCAAACGTCATCCCCGCATCAGAAATATTGTTAACCACGTTATTTTCTAGAACGGCTGTGAGGTTGGCACCATCGCCAATATTGAAGTCAATGCCATCACTGCCGTCGGTACCTGTACCAATGTTGCGAATCTGATTGTTCCGAACGATAACAGTTGCACTCGCGGGAGCCGCACAGTTCGCAAACTGATTGTCACTGAAACGGTCAGCCACAGCAAAGCTATCGCCACGGCAGAGGTTAAATTCAATTCCATCCACACGATTACCTGGCGTCAAGTTGTTTTCAGTCACGTTATCTTCGATGGTAATGTTGGCGTTGCCACGATTGTTGCGAATGAAGATGCTAGCTTCGAGGTTAGTATCTGTTGCTGTTTGGCCAACATTACGGACAGTGTTGCCGCGAATAGTTACATTTCCAAGGGCATTATCTAGGCCAATTCCCTCACCAACACCGCCATCAATAGTGTTATTTTCAATCGTTGCGTTGGTGCTTTCAGTAATACTGATGCCACGGCGGTTAAAGGCAGGGGCAGTTGTGCTCGTAATTGTAACGGTATTATTGCGAACCACAGGGGATTCAGCATTGACTAAAATGATGCCACTGCCATTGGTACTCGTAATTTGGTTATTGGTAATTTGTACACCAGTACTATTCGTTATACTGATGCCGTTGGCATTGATGGTTGTAATTTGATTGTTGAGAATACGCGGTGGATTGACGTTATTACCAATAATTGCAGGTTGGCCGGAAGGCGGTGTAATATTGAACCCCTCAATTGTATTATTCTTAGCTAAAATAATAGTGGCAGCGATAATCGGCTTTTGGCTACTGGGTGTCAGAGCAGGAATCGTAATGGTTCCTACTGTACTTGGTAGTTGCCGATTGACAGTTGTCGAGAGGAGTTGGACGCCATCTCGGAGATTAATTGTGCCCTGACCTGCGGTATTGCCATCGGTGTCAGCAACGCCAACTAAGACAATATCGTTTTGAGCAAGGGGTAAATCATTAATACGAGCCGCGCTGCCAGCGCCAGTATCAACTGTGAAAACGCGATAAGGCTGACCTGTAGCAGGGTTAATTGCCGCAATTTGATCCTCAACAAGTTCGTTATCAACGGTAATAAAGCTGAGACGCTCTGGAGATTCACCTAGACGGGCTGCTACATTTTGACCCTGTTCTGGAGCACGGCGGCGACTACCTGCGACACCGGGAAAAGAAACCCCAATTCCAAACCAAGCTTTCGTGCCAAAGCGATCATCATTTTGCACTGTTGCACTGAGGCTGAGGTACTCAATAGGGCGGGTAGCTAAACGGGCACGGACGCCAACAAAATCAGCAATACTCTCACCGCTGTAGTAGTATAAACCTGCGTAACCCCGCAGATAGTCTTTACCTAATGGAACCAATCGGGTTCCTACTTCAAAGTCAAAACCCGTCAGCGCTTCTTGGAAAAGGCGATCGCGATCAAGAAGAATCTGGTTGTTTTGAATGGTGCCGATTGAACCCACTGCTTGATTGAGAAGGACTTGCCGAGTCCCTAGGGGGATATAGCCGTTTATACGGACATCAACATCTCCCAAGAGTTCCAGACCAAGCCCAAGCTGGTTAAAACCTGCATCTCCCGTGTTGCGAAAATCGTAGGATAGGTAGCCACCAAGGGCAAATTTCTGATTGCCTGTCAGGGCACGGTAGCCAAGTACCCCAAGGCTGTATTGGGCGTGGCCATGAGGAGTTTGCCTTCAAAGAAGCCGACGCTAGCACCCTGCTGTTGAAAGAACGGAATAAATGTTTCTGCACTGAGGTAGTGATCAAAACCAGCGCCTTCACTATTGAAGCGAATCGTTCCACGGGGCTGGATTCGAGGCCCTAACATTTCCTCTGCTGATGACTGGCCAACGGCTGCATTGTTCAATCCCAAAATGATGCCCAAGCCAACTAGGCAGCTTCCTAGAAGCTTCCCCCAAGAACGCATATACACTCCTCAACACACAATTCGGCAGTCACACCTCACCTGCGACTGCTTTTTGTTCCTCGACTCAAGATATTGGCTTGTATTTAAGTGGCGATAAAGATTTGTTTAGCTGAACGTTAAGGAATTAAACGCAACAATCGGCCATTTTGGGCATCGTCGGTGAGAACGTACAGGTAACCATCGGGGCCTTGGCGCACATCCCGTACCCGCTGACCTATCGGAATGCGTCCTTGGCTTGCAACAGCATTGTTGGTATTGACTCGAATTTTGCGCACATCTTGGGAGACGAGACCGCCGGCAAAAAGGGCACCTTGCCACTGGGGAGCGCGATCGCCCCGATAAACTGCTAGCCCTGAAGGCGCAATGGCCGGTGTCCACACCACCAAAGGATCCACCATCCCCGGCCGTCGCCGCTCTGGGGTAATTTCTGCCCCCCAATACTCACGGCTATAGGTGACCACTGGCCAACCATAGTTGGCACCACGCTCAATGCGATTGAGTTCATCACCACCAAGGGAGCCGTGCTCCGTTGACCACACTGTTTCTGTGACTGGATCAACCACCAGTCCTTGGATATTGCGGTGGCCGTAGCTCCAGAGTTCGGGGGTGGCCGTGGCATCGCCCACAAAGGGATTGTCCTCCGGCACAGTGCCATCGTCCCGCAGGCGAATAATTTTGCCCAAATGACTGCGGCGGTTTTGGGCTTGCTCGCGAATTAATTTGCCTTCCAGTTCAATTGGGGGATTGCCGCCATCGCCAATGGCCATGAGCAATGTGCCGTCGGGGAGCCAAGCCAAGCGGGAGCCAAAATGCTGTGCCCCAGTTTTCGCTTGCGAGACTTCAAAGAGAACTGTCACCTCTTCAAGGCGATCGCCCACCAGACGCCCCCGTGCTAGGCGAGTACGATTCGCGGATGCTGTGCCATGGGCATAGGTAAGATAAACCCAATTGTTTTCAGCAAAGCGGGGGTGAAGGGCGACATCCAATAAGCCCCCTTGGCCTTGGCCAAAGACCGGCGGCACGCCACGAATAGGTGAACCCAAACGCCCTTGGTGAAATCGCCGCAACCGTCCGGGGCGCTCAGTAATCAACGCACTGCCATCCGGCAGCCAAGTTACTGCCCAAGGATGCTCTAACTCTTCAACAACGGTTTCAATGCGTACCGCCAGTGTTGGTGGTGGCTGCGATTCTAACAGGGGTTCAGCGGTTGATAAGGGTAACGGGGTATCCGACTGCGCAATGGGACTACAGCCTAGGAATACCCCGATCGCCCCCATGAGGGGGAGTAATTTGACAAATCGATAACTAGGCAATGGGTGTCACATCTTCAGAACGCTCTGCACCTTCAGACTCTGGCAAGACCACCGGCAGTTCCAAAGAGGCAGCATCAGAAGCAGGGGTCGGGGCATCCGTTTGCTGCCGCCGTTGCCAGAGGGTCACCCCCACTGCCGCTGCTGTAATTGCACCTGCACCCAGTCCAAGGGCGATCGGCAGCTTGCTGCTATCGAAGAATGAGGAATTACTCAGACTTTGATGACTTAGCCCTTTGGCATAGGCACAGGCTTGGGCAGAACTGGGTTGCGGCATTGCCACCAAAGTGGCAGACAGGCCAACGGTCAGGGCAATGAGGGGACGCAACATAAACGACTCCTTAACGAATGTATTCTTTGAGGACACTGTTGCGGTTGGGATGGCGCAGTTTCCGCAGGGCCTTGGCCTCAATTTGGCGAATGCGCTCACGGGTGACGTTAAAGAGTTGACCAATTTCCTCCAACGTTTTCATGCGACCATCGTCCAAGCCATACCGCAGTTTTAACACATCTCGCTCGCGGGGGCTAAGGGTGCACAATACTGTTTCTAAATCTTCGCGCAGCAGGTGCTTGGACACTTGATCTTCAGGGGTTTCACCCTCAGATTCAATGAAGTCCCCCAGACGGGAATCCTCTTCTTTACCGATAGGGGTTTCTAGGGAGATGGGCAGTTGTGCCGATTTGGCAATGAAGCGCAGTTTTTCAATGGTCATTTCCATGCGATCGGCAATTTCTTCCTCAGTGGGTTTGCGCCCCATTTCCTGTGAGAGGAGTTTAGTGGTTTTCTTAATCCGCGAAATGGTTTCGTACAGGTGCACAGGCAGACGAATGGTGCGGGATTGATCGGCAATGGCACGGGTAATGGCTTGGCGAATCCACCAGGTGGCGTAGGTGGAAAATTTATAGCCCTTTTCGTGGTCAAATTTCTCGGCAGCGCGGATGAGCCCTAGGCTGCCCTCTTGAATCAAGTCCTGAAAGGATAGCCCCCGGTTCATGTATTTTTTGGCGATCGACACCACCAGTCGCAGGTTCGACTGCACCATTTTTTCCTTGGCTTTGCGACCCACAAATAAGCGATGGCGAAAGGCTTGCACGGTCATACCCAGCTCTGTAGCCCAAGGCTCAGGATTGCGCTCTAGCTCTTCAGGGGTACAGCCGAGTTGTTGACACAGGCGATCGCGCACTCGCTCCATTTCTAAGAGATCGGCAATTTTGCGCGCCAATTCAATTTCTTCGTCGGCACGTAATAGACGAATGCGGCCAATTTCTTGCAAATAGAGGCGTATCGAGTCCTCGGTGTAGTGTTTCTTCTTGACCTGTGTCCGCCGTCGGCTGGCACGACCTTTTGTGGGCTTGCCGTCAAGATCGTCGCTGACCTCCTCAAAGTCTTCGCTCTCCTCCTCTTCTTCGGCCTCTACAGCATCAAGGCCATAGTCACTGAGTAGAGCCACCTCATCCTCAAGGGGGGCTGTTGCGGGGTCGTAAACGTCAAGTACATTCGCTTGGGTCATGCCGTTGTCCTCGTAAAATCTCCCTAAATGTGTATTGTCAGTGTGTTGTCGGCAACCGTTGCCTTTGGTGACGCTAGAATCGTCAGCCACATTTCAATCATGGAATGTAGCTAAGGAAAGCGGTTGGACGGGGGCATAGGCTCTAGATTCCACATCCTCAGGATCTCTGCCGCTGGATCATCTTGAAAAATTTCCTGTGTGACCCACGGGGTCAGGGAGCAGGCAGTAGCGAGCGGTTGAGACTGTGCAGGAATCTTTTGACTAATTTTAACTAAAACCTCATTGATTGTAGCCTTTCTAACAGAAATCGCCCACAGCAAAGGGATAAATTTTTCGGGAATTCAGGGCTAGCGATCGCTCGCGTCAACAACCGCTAACAAATTCTAATTTGCTATTCTCAGATAAAATTTCTATCCCTGCTGAGGGAAATTTCTTGCTTCTAGCCTAGCTAATTTATTGCCGTTCCGCCGTACCCGTTACGTTTGATCACGAACGATCACGAAACGCCCGAATCGTGGCTTGCAGTGCCTGAGTGCCCCTGACATCACTGCTGTAATAAAACCGCAGGGGAATTACCTGCCCATTCTGTAACTCCAAGGCCAAACGAGCTGATACTCTGCCCTTCTTACCACGGGAGAGCTGTACGACGACATCCTTGAGGTCATGCCAAGGGAAGGTTTTCTTTTCTGTCCTGAGAAGACTGCTATATTGCAGCGATACCACGCCTGCACTTTTATCAAAAACCAGCACCAGCACCTTGGCTTCGATAAAGATTAGGGGTAAGCCTAGACCCCAGCCAATAGCTAAGATCAAAAATCCCCACCAGTGGTTGTCTTCCACTAATGTTAAAGGGGGATGTTGCGGCTGCTGCAAAAAGCGACGGATGCGTTCGGCAACGGCTTCCCGATTCTGGCGATCGCGGGTAAATTCACCAAAGGCAATAGAACCCGCGGCGGTTTGTAGGTGCACCTGATAGACACGGTAGCGTCGTCCGCGACTAGAGCGCCACTGCTCGATAATGCCCACCCCTTGGAGCCGATTCAGGGGAATTTGGGTGATCTGTACCCCCGTTGCCCCAGAGCGCACCCAGCGACAGCGACTATCAATAACGCGAACCTCATGGCGGCACACCAGCTCATAGCGGGCTGCAAACCAAATCGGTACAGCAGCACCAACACAGAATATCAGACCTGCCAGCCACACCCCCCAAGGGCGACTGCGCAAAATCAGCCGCTGCTGAGACTTCTCGATAATTTCCATGCCCCTATTCTAGGGGGTCGGATTATTGGCATGGGCCTCTTGGAAGATCACCTGACGTCGCAGCACCTCTTCAATCGTCACATCAGGTTCAGGCACCCCCTTGAAGGCAGTCCCCACCTCTAGGCGAATAAACTGAATGCCTGCCAAGCGATAGCCTTCGGGCGTAAGGGGAACATACCCGACCTTGGGAACGACCGTCGGTGCCTGCTGGATGTAATACTCAACAAACTGTCGCAGCAGGGGCTTGTCTTGGGCATATTTGGCATTGACATAGAGGAAGAGGGGGCGCGAGAGGGGCTGGTATGTACTGTTTTGCACCGTTTCCACTGAAGGCGGAATTGCCCCTCGGCCATCATTGACGGGCACAGCTCGTAGCCGATTCTGGTTGGCCATGTAGTAAGCATAGGGAAGGTAACCAAGGGCATTCACATCCCCGGCAATACCCGCTACGATTTCGTTATCGTCTTCGCTGGCTTTGTAGTCGGTGCGAGAGCCGCGCTGATTGCCAAGAATCGCCTCGTTGAAATAATCAAAGGTGCCTGAATCTTGACCTGGTCCCCAGAGCACAATGGGTGCATTGGGAAAGTCGGGACGTAATTGGTTCCAGCGAGTGAGCTTTTGCTCCGCCGCTTTTTCCCAGAGTTTTTTCAGCTCAGCCACAGAAATTTCCTTGAGCCAAGTATTTTGGGGATGGACAGCGATCGTCAGCGCGTCAAAGGCAATGGGCAATTCAATAAAGGGGACACCATTGGCAATGCACTCGTTCATTTCAGTAATGAGGATCGGGCGAGAGGCGTCACTAATATCCGTTTTGCCGCTACAAAAGGCGCGAAAGCCAGCAGATGTCCCTGAAAAAGCAACGGCAATATCGGCCTCTTGACCATTGGGCGTGGTCTTAAACCCTTCGGCGATCGCCCTGGAAATGGGATAAACCGTGCTCGATCCATCCACCCGAATCACCTTGAGCATTGGGTCATTAGATGCCGCCTCCATTGTGCAGCCCACAAAGATGATGGCCAAAAGGGGTAAAACGCCGCGCCTCAATTGCTGAAACTGCATCACTCAAGCCTCACTCTAAAAATGACGGATATTGCATCAATTAGAAAATTGGTGAATTCAACTATTTCCCCACTAAAACAAAATCACTAAAAACGATGAATAACTTGCCAAAACTATTTATAAATAAAACTTCAAAGATGAGTTATTAATATAAATCCTTCTAAAGTTAGTAACTTGAATTCAAAGAATTGAGACTTAAAAAGTCTTATCTTAAGGTATTTCGTTAGCCCTTCTCCCTAGAGAAAGTATTGTTGAGAACACCCTAGCGATAATCTTAGGCTGCCTTTGGTCTCAGGAACCTAGAGATTAAGAAAATTTTTATAAATTGCTTCCTTGAAAGTATTCCTCACTACACCCAGCGGAAAACTAAGTTTAGACTGCCCTACCCAAGCTTTGGTTCAGATCGACAGAGACTGCACAATAATAAAAAAACTTAATTAACAGATGGAGTCGTTCTTAACCTAACCTTTACATCGTTCCCGTATTATCGCCCTAGCTTGTCTTTGAGTCGCGATAGATTTGTCGTTGCTATCGAGCAAGCTGTCATACAGCCCTTGTTCTAAAAACTATGGAGCACATGAACGGGGATGAGAGCCTCGTGCCTGCTGTCAGCGCACAATCGTTCTAACTGTTTGGAGCAGTCTCAATCCTCACGAGAGGGGCTGTAACTACTGATGCATCAATGCATTCGTTCATTGTCCTTACTTGCGATCGCGCTTATGATCTTCAAACTCAGAAAATCTCGAATTCTCATGATCCTCTCCGCTATTATTACCGCTGGCATCGTTGTTGCTTGCGGTCCTCAAGGAGGGGGTGGCCCAAATCAAGCGGGCGAGCCGATAAATATTAATGGTGCCGGCGCCAGTTTTCCTGCCCCCCTTTACCAAAACTGGTTCAAAACCTACGCCCAGCAGGTTGATCCCAACGTCCAAATCAGTTATCAATCCGTTGGCAGTGGTGCTGGTTTGGAGCAGTATATTAACGGCACAGTGGATTTTGCTGGTTCCGATGCACCGATAGCCGGCGATCGCCTGAAGTCCTTTCAGGAAAGATACAAGGCTGACCCCATCCAAGTTCCCATGGTCGGTGGTGCCGTTGTCTTTGCCTATAACCTGCCCGGTGTGGATGAACTGAAATTACCGCGGGCGGTCTATTGCGACATCGTCATGGGCAAAATTACCCGCTGGAATGATCCCAAGCTGGTTGCTGCAAATGAGGGTAAAACGCTTCCCGATAAACCAATTACCTTTGCCCACCGCTCTGACGGCAGTGGCACCACATTTATTTTCACAAACCACATCAACACCGTGTGTCCTGGCTGGCCGGCAGGGGTTGGCACCTCCGTCAATTGGCCTGTGGGTGTTGGTGGCCAAGGCAATGAAGGCGTGGCTGCCCAAATTCAGCAAAACGAAGGCACCATTGGCTACGTCGAGTATGCCTATGCCAAACTCAACAACTTGCCCCGCGCCCTACTGGAAAACAAGGCAGGTAACTTCGTCTATCCTTCCCCGGAAGCTGCCTCCAAAGCCTTTGAGGGCGCTGACGTTCCCGAAGATTTTGCATTGCTAGTGCCGGATCCCGAAAATCCCGAAGCCTTTCCCATCGCTGGCTTGACATGGATCTTGGTGTACCCTGAGTACCAAGATGGCAGAAAATGGCAAGCCCTTGAAAATGTGCTGCTTTGGGCACTGGGCAATGAGGGCAAAAGCATTGCCGAACAACTGGACTATGTTCCCATGCCTGACGACATCGTCGCGCGAGTCAAGGCAACCCTCGATAAGGTGAAAGTCACAGGCTAAATCATGCAACCGCAGGGGGAGTGTTTCCCCCTCGCAATCCCCTAGGATGAAAAAGAGCCAGTTATGGCAATTGAGGCAACTGATCAATATTACCCGTGAAACCCTATGGCTGTTACCAGCACTCCCCCTGAATCACCGGATTTGGCTGCGATTGAGGCACGGAAAAACCTCCGCTACTACCTCGATCAATCCTTCTACTATCTGACAATGGTCTTTGCCTTGGCGGTGGCTGTTGCCCTGCTCTGGATTGTGATTCAAATTGGCCTTGCGGCTATACCTGCAATTACACGATTTGGTCTGCGCTTTCTGGCTAGCACCACATGGGATCCGGTGCAAAATATCTACGGCATCCTACCCCAAATCTACGGTACCCTTGTTAGTGCCCTCATTGCCCTACTGGTGGCAGTTCCCCTAGGACTGGGTATTGCCGTCTTTCTCAGTGAGGACTTTCTACCTACGTACATTCGTACCCCAATTGCATTTGCGATTGAGCTATTAGCTGCCATTCCTAGTGTGGTCATTGGCCTGTGGGGCATCTTTGTGCTGATTCCCTTTTTGCGGCCATTTTACAATTTCCTGCACGAGTACCTCGGCTGGATTCCTCTCTTTGGTACCAGTCCTCGCGGTAACAGCATCCTCACCTTAGGTCTAGTGCTGGCGTTCATGATTTTGCCCCTGATCACCTCCATTTCACGGGAAACGCTGGTTTCTTTGCCTCCTTACTTACGCCAAGGAGCAATGGCTCTAGGCGCCACCCGCTGGGAGACGATTTTGCGGGTGCTCATTCCTGCTGGCTTCTCTGGAATTGTGGGTTCGATTATGTTGGCTCTCGGTCGGGCGATGGGGGAAACGATGGCCGCAGCTATGCTCGTGGGCAATACCAACCGCATCAGCCTCTCAATCCTTGAGCCGGGTTCGACGATCGCGTCATTGATTGCCTCCCAGTTTGGGGAAGCAGGGCGAGAGCAAGTGGCTGCACTGCTGTATGCCGGTTTAGTGCTCATGATCCTGACACTGCTGGTCAATATCTTGGCAGAAATCATTATTAAGAAGTTTCAAAACGTTGAGCGATAGGTTGCACCATGACAGAGATCAGTAACCGCCTTTCTACCGCAGAGATTCAACTAGGCAAGGTCTGGACTTCGGCACGAAACCTCTTTGGTCTGTTGATGACAGGTGTGACGGGACTGTTTGCTGTCATTGCGGTGATTCCCTTGGCAGCCATTGTCATCAATGTGGCGTCCCAAGGACTGCCTCGGATTAACTTAGATCTGTTTACAAAACTGCCACCGCCGCCGGGTTTGAGTGGGGGGGGCTTGGGAAATGCGATCGTTGGTACGTTAATCGTGCTCGCTGTTGCCATGGCGATTAGTGTTCCCATTGGCGTTTTGGGCGCTGTGTGGCTGTCCGAATTTGGGCGGGGGAGCAAAATCGCCTATTGGGTGCGGTTTTCGGCAAACGTTCTCAGTGGGGTGCCCGCTATCATTGCGGGTTTGTTTTCCTATACGATTGTGGTCATGACGATGGGCACCTTTAGTGCCTTTGCCGGTGGGGTGGCTCTGGCAGTGGTCATGCTGCCCATTGTGATGCGAACCACCGAGGAAGGCTTGGTGCTGGTACCTGAGGAGGTTCGTCTGGCAGCATTGGGATTGGGTGCCACTCGTTTTGAGACGGTAACGCGAGTTGTTCTCCCTGCGGCGTTGCCCTCTATTGCTACTGCGGTAACTCTAGCGGTGGCGCGGGCAGGGGGTGAAGCGGCACCTCTCCTCTTTACGGCTCTGAATAATAATTTCTGGTCAACGGATTTGTTTCGCCCCATTTCCACGCTTTCGGTACAGGTTTATTTCTTTGCCATCATTCCCTACAAACCCCAGCAGGAACTGGCATGGGCAGGCGCGTTGGTGTTGCTGAGCATCATTTTGATCGTCAGTATTGGCTCCCGCTTACTCACTCGTAAGAAACGCTACTAAAGACTTAAAAGGTAACTGTTCTATGACAACTTACCCTAAACCTACTCCTAAAGTGGTTTTCCAAGTGCAGAACGCCTCGATTTTTTATGGCTCATTTCGGGCAGTACGGGATGTGACGATGGACATCTATGCCAATGAAGTAACGGCTCTCATTGGCCCATCGGGTTGTGGCAAGAGCACGCTGCTGCGCTGTTTTAACCGCATGAATGATCTGGTGCCGGGTGCTCGGGTAGAGGGCAAGATTACCTACCACGGCAAGGATCTGTACGCCAAGGAGGTGGATCCCGTGGAGGTGCGGCGGCGTATTGGCATGGTGTTCCAAAAGCCTAATCCCTTTCCCAAGTCAATTTATGACAATGTGGCCTTTGGAGCGCGGGTCAATAAGTATAAGGGGGATTTGGGTGAGCTAGTGGAAACTGCCCTACGGCAGGCGGCTCTTTGGGATGAGGTGAAGGACAAGCTCAAAGAAAATGGTCTGTCGCTCTCTGGCGGACAACAGCAACGGCTATGTATTGCGCGGGCGATCGCCACCAAGCCCGAGGTCATCCTCATGGATGAACCCTGTTCTGCCCTTGACCCCATTTCTACCCTCAAGGTGGAAGAACTGATCCATGAATTGAAGCAGAACTACACGATTGTGATCGTGACCCACAATATGCAACAGGCGACTCGGGTGAGCGATCGCACTGCCTTCTTTAATGCCGAGGCCACAGAACGGGGCAACCGGGTAGGCTACCTCGTTGAGTATGACTATACTAGCATTGTCTTCAATAACCCCAAAGAGCAAGCCACGATGGATTATGTCAGTGGCCGTTTCGGCTAAGGTCTAAAGCGGCGGCTGCTGCTGGTGCCAAGGGGTCGCCTGTTCATAGGCATAGGCAACGTGAAATAGGGTCTCTTCCCCTAGGACGTTGCCAATCAATTGCAGACCAATGGGCAGCCCTTCGTGATCAAAGCCACAGGGGAGGCTCAATGCGGGTAAGCCAGCAAGGTTCACGGGAATGGTCATCAGATCTGACAGGTACATACTCAGGGGGTCGGCGGTTTTCTCCCCAGCTTTGAAGGCAGTGGTGGGAGCTGTGGGGCAGACCAAAACATCCACCTGTGCAAAGGCTTGGGCAAAGTCTTCTTTGATCAGGGTGCGTACCTTTTGTGCCCGTAGGTAGTAAGCATCATAGTAGCCAGCGGAAAGGGCGTAGGTGCCAATCATGATCCGTCGCTTCACCTCAGCCCCAAAGCCTTGGGCGCGGGTTTTCATGTACATTTCAAGGAGATCGCTGGCTCCTTCAGCGCGAAAACCAAAGTTCACGCCATCATAGCGGGCTAGGTTTGCCGAGGCTTCCGAAGGGGCAATAATGTAGTAGGTGGGCAGGCCGTAGGCAAAGCGGGGACAGGAGAGTTCAACAATCGCGGCCCCCAATTCCTCTAGGGTTTTTAGGGCGGCCTCAAGGGCAGATTTCACTTCTGGTTGGATGCCTTCACTCACTGTTTCTTGAATAACGCCAATGCGCATTCCCTTGAGATCGGGTTTGAGGGCTTGGGTGTAGTCGGGAATCGACACGCTGAGACTGGTGGCATCCTTGGGATCATGCCCCGCGATCGCCCCCAAAAGAATCGCAGCATCAGTAACTGTCGGTGCCAAAGGCCCAATTTGATCCAATGACGACGCATAGGCAACAAGGCCATAGCGCGACACCAAACCATAGGTCGGTTTGAGGCCGACCACCCCACAAAAGGCGGCGGGTTGACGAATGGAACCGCCGGTATCGGAACCAAGGGCAGCCGCACATTCCCCGGCGGCAACGGCGGCAGCAGATCCCCCAGAAGACCCCCCAGAGACCCGCTCTGGATGCCAAGGATTGGCGGTGAAACCAAAGGCAGAATTTTCGGTGGAGCTGCCCATGGCAAATTCATCGAGATTGGTTTTGCCCACCATAATCGCGCCAGCGGCCTGCAATTTTTGGGTCACGGTGGATTCGTAGGGGGGGACAAAGTGCTCCAGCATCTTAGAGGCACAGGTGGTGCGCACACCGTAGGTGCAAAGGTTATCCTTGATGGCCAAGGGAATCCCTGTGAGCACACCAATCTCTTCACCGGCAGCAATGCGCTCATCTACAGCGGCCGCTTGGGCAAGGGCGCGATCGCCCGTCACGGTTAAGAAGCTATGGAGCGTTGGCTCCACTTGGGCAATGCGATCTAAGTAAGCTTGGGTAATTTCAGTGGCGGAGCGTTCTTTGCGAACGAGTTGACGGTGGAGCTCCTGAATCACTGACATAAATGCAGATTCCCTAGTGACAATGCAACACTGGCGATCGCGGGCATGGCCGCAAACAGGCCAATCTTAAGTTTAGCAATGTGGCTGATCATTTATTGCTCCAGATGCAGCGCTTTGGCACAGGGCTGTCTCTGAATCAATCAGCGATATATTAGGAATCAAGAAGCCCTGACGACGGTGCTCATGCCCTTGGGGAGTATTCGATGGAACCGCTCGACCCCGTGGATCGGGAAGCCTTTACCAACCCGACATTGCAGCGATTGTTGTTCTTTGTCTATTTGCTGCCCATTTTTGGCATGATTCCAGCACTGTGGCAGTTGAGTCGCCGGGGGAGCGATCGCCAGACCCGACAAGTGAGCCGCCTCGCTGTTCTCATTGGTCTCATTTGGCTGTTGGGCTATGGCCTGCTGAATGGGGCGGTCAGTGTGAGTGAAGCCCAGTCTCTGCATCATGGCCTATTACTCTTTCTCAATAGTCTCTGGGGATCCGCCTATTTTCTGGTGAACTTGGGGCTGATGGTACAGTTGTGGCGGGGGCGATCGCTGCAATTGCCCTTCCTACAACGTCTGATGAAATACCTGCCATGACCCCTAGGCGTTGGTTTTGGCCCCTATTGGGATTCAGCGCCATTCTGGTGCTCATCCTCTGGTTGATATCGGCACTCACGTGGCTCTATGTACAGGTGGCCTTTACTGCCCCCTTTTTGGCCAATCTCTTGGTGCTGATTTTCATTGGTCTATTGGGGGGGTTGCTCTATACCTTCTTTCGTTACCTGTACTTACTTGAGCGCAAGGGCAAGCCCGCCACCGCTACGCCCCAAGCCCCCCTCGATAAAACGGAGGCCGCCGCTGAAAACCTCAAAGCCCTACGGCAGCAACTGAGTCAAATTGAAGATGAGGTGGCACGGCAAGCACTGTTGGCACGGGCACGGGAGCTGGCGGAGGATTTTTACCGCCAAGAATTGCGCATTGTGGTCTTTGGCACCGGTTCGGCGGGTAAAACCTCTCTTGTCAATGCCCTCATGGGGGAGATGGTGGGGGAAGTGGCACCAACAATGGGCACGACGGCGGTGGGGCAAACCTATCGTTTTTGGCTACCTAATACAGAGCGGGAAATTCTGATTACCGATACCCCCGGCATTTTGGAGGCGGGTGTGGCTGGAACCTACCGGGAACAATTAGCGCGACAACTGGCCGCCGAAGCAGACTTACTCCTTTTTGTGCTCGATGATGACCTGCGCCAGTCGGAATATACCCCCTTGGTCAACTTGGTGGAAATGGGCAAGCGATCGCTCTTGGTGCTCAATAAAATTGACTTGCGCTCCGAGGCCGATCAACTGGCTCTTTTGCGCCATCTACGGCAGCGGGTTAAGGGGTTGATTCCACCCCAAGATGTGGTGGGTATTGCCGCCCGTCCCCAACCGATTCGCCTCGACACAGGAGAGTGGTTAGAACCCGAACCCCATATTTGGCCATTGATTCGGCGGCTGAGTGCTATTCTCCGCGAGGAAGGGGATGACCTCGTGGCAGATAATATCCTCTTGCAGTCGCAACGCCTAGGGGAGCAGGCTCGCAAAATCATTGATCAGCAACGGCGCCGCCAAGCCGATAAGGTAGTGGAGCGCTACCAGTGGATCAGTGCGGGTGTGGTCTGTGTCACGCCGATTCCCGGCGTAGATCTACTGGCTGCCGCCGCCGTGAATGCGCAAATGGTGATGGAAATTGGCAAGGTCTATGGCTGTGACCTGAATCGCGATCGCGCCCGCGAGCTAGCTCTTTCCCTAGGCAAAACCCTGGCCAGCTTGGGCATTGTTAAGGGAGCCATGAATCTCGTCGGTACGGCCTTGCAATTGAGCATGGGGGGGCTGGTGGTGGGCAAAGCCGTCCAAGGAATTACAGCCGCCTATCTCACTCGGATTGCGGGCAAAAGTTTTATGGAATATTTTCGCCACAACCAAGACTGGGGCGATGGTGGCATCAGTGAAGTAGTTCAACAGCAATTTGAACTCAATCGCCGCGATGAATTTATTCGCTCCTTTGTGCAGCAGGCGATCGCCCGCTTACCGTCGCAACTTGGCACCATGATGCCTGAAGCAATGAAAACACCCTTATCCCATGAGGAAGAGCTGCCTTAAGGTATTCTTAGGATTCCCCCAAGGGTCTTAGCAAAAACCGCTACTATGTTCAGTAACTATTTTATGTTACCGATTTCGGATGAGTCTCTCGACCCGCAGTCCCGATCTTGAGGTGGAACAACTGCCGCAGTTATTGCAGGCAGCTCGGTCTCGTTATTTGGCCGGGGAGCGATCGCCCGCCGTCATCAAGCCCCTCTCTCAAGTCCTGCAAGCGGTTCTAGAGCGCAACATTGATAGCCATCTCAGCCAACGAGGGGGGTATCTCCAACGCTTAGTGGAAGCCTATTTTCGCCTTTTTCCCCGCTGCTTAGAACATCTCAGTCGCGAACAACTGCAGCAGCAGGCTGTTCACAAAACTGTGCTGCGCATAGTGCAAATTCCTGCCACCATCATTCAGGATGAGTACGATCGCCTCAATCGTGGCCAGTACAATCAACCCCTAAAGCAACTGGTGCTTGCCTTTAGTCGCCCAGCCCTAGCCAACCGTAATCCCTCTCCCGAATTGACAGAGGCCGAGTGTTTCCTTGCCTTCTTTATCCAGTGCCTACGTCAAGAACTCGGCGCAACGGTTCTCCTATCCCCCCAGTTTCGCCAAGAGTACCGCGATCTCCTGCGCACGGTGTGTCTGGGGAGTTCTGATCCCGAGCAATGCCAAAGTAACCTCACGGGCTGGCTCTGGGAAGCAATGAAGTCCTTTGACCCCCTCAAGCCTTTTGGTGCCACTGGTCATGGTCGTCCCACCTTTGAAGCATGGGTGCGCACGGTCATCAACAATAAACTGGCGGATGAAAAACGCAAACTCCTCAAGCGCGAGGCCGATGAACTACTCTTTTATGACAACCGTGCCCTGCAAGTCTTTCAAGATCGTTATCAAGCAGCGCCCCCTGAGGTACAACGGGAGATTGATCCCAAAGCCTGCGCTCAGTTGATTACGATTGTCCAAACGGAAATTACCGATCCCCGTATCCGTGCTTCGACGGCTCGCTTGCGCCAGCACATTGCCCAACTCTTGGGCTGGACGATCGAGTACACCCGCGACATTCATCAACAGGTGCGGCGTATTCTTGGACGTTATGTGCAGTCCACTCGCTCTCTGAACATTTGCTCCACCGACAGCAACCAAGAATGGATTGACAACTATCCCGATACCCGCACACTGCCAACCAGCAATGGCCAAGGGGTGGAGTGCATAGTGGAGTTTCTCAATGATCCGCAGACGCCGACATGGGTCAGGGATTGGTGTGAGCGTCGCCGTACCCAAGCCGAAATTGCCCGCGAACTCTTTGTCAGCCAACCCACGATTTCTCGCTGCCTCGGTCGTGAATACCGCCTGTGGCTCTACCGTAAATTCTTTCAAGATCCCCAGATTCCGCAATGGATGAGGCGATGGTATGAAACCCAATCAATCCCCAGCCCCCACCAACGACGGCAAACCCGCCGCGAAATTCATCCTGACTATGCCCGTGGTCTGTGCACAGCAAAACAAATTGATGAGCAAATAGAGGCCAAACTTGCGCAGTGGTGTGAGCATAACGATATTTACTACCTTCCCTAGGCAGCCTCGCTTTTTCGTACTTGGTTTGGATGACGACGGCTATGACTTCCTTTTTGGCACCGACTGTTCCCATTCGTTCCCTGATATTGGATGCCGCCCATGCGGTGCTTCAGGGATGTCGTCCCAGTCGGCAACGGCAGGTTCTGCCCTATTTGGTTGCCCTCTACGCCTTCATTGACTGGTGGGAAAATGAGGGTGTTCCCAGTAAGCAGGATGATCTGGACGATCTGCCCGATGATCTGACCTTGAGTACCACTTGGTGTGAGCGGCCAGAGGTTCTTGACCTTGTGGACATTGCGGATCTCAACTTGGAAGGGGTGCAGTTATCTATCTATCCTGTCGAGGCGGGAGAGTCTCTGCGGATCCATTGCCCGACATTTTTGGGGGTGATCAACGCCGATTTGGCAGTTGCTGTTGGTTTGGATCGCGATCGCCGTCAGGCACAGATGCTGGGTTTTTGCGATCGCCAGACCCTTCTTGACTACTGGCAACACCATCCAGCGGATGCCCAAGGCTATGGCACCTTTCCCCTAGAGCACCTGCAACCCATCTTCTACTTGCCTGAGCAAATTAGCTTCCTCAACCCGCTGCCCCGAAGCACACCGCTGGCCACCAAGGGCAATACCTACGGTCAACCCCTCGAAACTCTACCGCAACTCACCCAGCGCACGGCTGTTGCTGAACCTGAAGGGTTGCCCCTCGACAATGAAACCGCAATCCAACGCCTTTTACAAGCCCTCCAAGGCTACACTGAAACCTCGGAAATTTCCCTCTCCCAAGATTAAGATTGGGCTTCTGGGGGCGATGTGTTTTCGGGTGAGTGCTCGCGGTAGTAGGCCTGTGCTCCCTCTTTGGTATGAATCTGACCGGGTTGAGGACGGCGATGGGTTTGCAGGCCTTGCAGCACTTCTGATAAGGTCAAGCCTTCCGGCAGGGGCGATCGCACTTCCCGCACCTTGTGCCACACCGAGCGCGACATCATTAAACTGCGGCGAACCGGTTCCGCCCAGCTTTCAAGGTAGGCTTCTCGCTCCCCTTGGTAATCCGTCGAAGACAGCAGTAGAGGTACGGGCGGATAGGCCTGCACCAAGCGAGCAATGTGGGTCAGTACCCCTGGATACAGATTTGTATAGGCAGGATGTACTGTTAAGTCTAGCCAGTGGGGCGTGTGTCCATCTTGGCTGGTATGGAGTGTATAGGAGGCGATCGCCACCTTCCGCTGTGGTTCAAACACATAAGCACGATGCACTTGTACCTGTTGCGACCAACTGGCCAAACCGTGGTGTAGCCAATCCAAAAGACTCGTTTGAAAGTCCCGATAGTGGCGATTAAAGACTTGGCGCACCAGTGCCGGCATCGACATCGTATCCAACTCATGCAGCAACCGTGCATCAGCATTCGTGACCTTCAGCAAATTAGGCAAGCAAGGTGTGCCCTGTGCCAGTTCTGCCAACTGATCCGCTGAAATTTGCCAGTAGGTGAGATGCGCCAAGGGTTGAAAGCCATTTTGGCGGTAGAGGTCTAGTGCTTCACGGTGGTCAATATTGATTTCAACCATCCAAGTACGGGCTTCCACAAGGGTACTAAAACAGTGGCGCAGGAGTTGTGTCCCCACCTCCGTAAACTCTTGGGCGGCCAATTGCTGCACCTGCCATGTGGTGCGACTTTCATTAAAGGGAGCCACCTGCACAACGCCCAACACTTGGTTGTCCCGCTCCGCAACATAAATCCGCAGCTTGCTCATCCCCGTTAGCCACTGCAATAGATGCAGCGGTGAGGTCATCAGGCCACCCGCCAAGGACGGCAGACCAAAGGGTTGATCATGTACCCCTTCATGGCACAGCCGCTGTTCCACCACCTCCACATCCCGATAGGCCAAGGGACGGATAATCAAATCACCAGTGGAGGGCAAGTCGGAAACCATCAGCCGGCACCAATCACTACTTCCATCTTAAGGACTCCAGTCCCAAAATAAAGGGGCGATGCCCAACGACAACCGCCCCAGCAACATAAATTGTGCAAAATCGCCTTAGTAAAGTTCTTCCTCTTGGTTGGTGAGGATTTTGCAGTCAGAACGGGGATAGGCGACACAGGTGAGCACAAAGCCCTTCTCGATTTGGTCATCATCCAAGAAGGATTGATCCGACTGATCCACTTCCCCTTCCAGCAGCTTGCCGGCACAGGTCGAGCAAGCACCAGCACGGCAGGAGAAGGGCAGGTCTAAGCCTTGCTCTTCAGCCACATCCAGAATGTACTCATCTTCGGGCACGTCAATTGTTGTTTCGCTTCCATCAGGACGCACTAGCGTTACTTTGTAGGTTGCCATGAATCTTGTCCTCTCATGTATGGAAAAGGCAGGGAGCCATCACGCTCCAATTTAGATACTAGGGGAAAACCCTAACCTTGATGGTTGGATTCAAGTCCCTCTTTGTATCGTTTTCGTAATTTGAGGCTCCCAAGGTATCTGAAATACTTATAGACATTGAACCCTATGGAGAAAATTAAGCAAACTCGATGACTGGCTCTATTCTCCGACTCGATGGCGCGGGGGCACAACCAACTCCCCTGTCCGATACCGATTCACCATGGCCGTTAGGGCTTGCTCCATCTCACGGCTAAAGCGTTGGGGATTCCACAGGGGGGCATAGCGTTTAGCTTGGCGCAGTTTCCAGCTGACCTGCTGCCGCAGCGCTGGCTCCGTCCCGAAACGAATTCCCCAATTCACATACTCCTCATCATTGAAGGCAATCCCCTCCTCAACGCCGACATTTTTCAGGAAAGTATAGGTGTGCCGTGCCACAAACTGCTGGCCTACCTTTGTAACAATTGGCACCTCCAACCAGAGGGCTTCAAGACTCATTGCTCCCCCAGCATAGGGATAGGTATCCAGCACCACATCCACATCATAGAGATTGGCACGGTGGATCTCTGGCAGATTTGATGTCAAGAAATAGAGTTTGCTTAAATCAAATCCGGCAGCTTCCGCCACACTGCGGCACCACTCCTCAAAAATCGAGCTACTAGCGTGGTACTTGACAATGAGTACAGCATTTGGCACCGCTTCAACAATGGCAAATAGCAGCTTGAGCATTTCGGGTTGAATTTTACTGGCTCGCTGGGCACACAGAAAGATCACCGTATCGGCACTCAGCCCCAATTGATCGCGAATCCCAGTTTTGTTGGCCACCTCATAGCCATCAAGGGAGAGATAACAATCCGGCAGGCGCCACAGGGTTTCTGTGTACCATGCCTGCGCTCCCTCGGGAAGAATATACGGATCAACAATAAAGTAATCCACCGTAGGTATGCCACTCGCATCAAACCCAACCCATGTCGCTTGTACAGGCGCTGGCTTTAGATGGAGAGCCATCCAAGACATATCAATAGTGCAGCTATCAAGGTCAATCAAGATATCCAGATCATCATCATGTATGATAGCGGCAATTTTTTCTGCGTCGGGTTCCGTCAGAGGGCGAAAATAATCGAAAGAGGCCTTGAACCATTCACGCAGGCTATCCGATGATTCTTTTCTGTAATCAATGCTATAGGCATATAATGTGAAGTTCTCTCTGTTGCGCAAGCGGATAAAAGATCGAATCTGATTGCCAGCAGGATGGATTTTGAAACAAACACCAATAAAGCCGACTTTTATTTTTTCAGTTTTAGAAATGTTGCTTGAAAAATTTTTCTTTATGGGTCGATACTTGTCAAGTTGGCAAAAGAGAGGAACTTTTCCTTGAGCTAGCTGGTTTCTATGGTTAAAAATTGGCTTTAGGAAAGCTGGCTGATCCGTATAATGTGTTAATGCAAAATAAGAAGAAACCGTATAAAATAAAGTAGCAAGATTAACATCCTCTCTATTTAAGTTTTCATAATAGCTATTAAAATCATCAATACTATCTAGCCATTGCTTCCACAAATGATCGATTTGCTCTGACAAATGTAAATTATATCTGTAAGTTTGTAAAACCTCAATTTTACGGCTCAAAGCTAAATCTTTACCAATCGCAGTTAAAGCTAGTGCATCTTCTAGAAGTGAGTTAACACACGCTAAGGCTAGCTCTGGTGATTTTGATCTAATGAGGGCTAAAACCAGAAAATGATAGGCAGCAAAGTCAACCTCTGAGATTCTCATATAGGTTTTTGCTATATTTTTTGCCATTTTTTCTGGATCATTTAAGATCAATTCAAACAGCAAATGACTCACCTCTTTTTGTAGGTTGAGCTGCCCTGCCCAGTTTTCAATCAATTTATTAGTTTCTTCATCAATTTCATAATCAACTAATAGTTTTCTTAATATTTCTAAAATGAATGTTTTATCATCTTCTGTTATTTCAATATTTTCAAAGTGAACACTGTTCAAACTGGTAATCAGAGATTTAATATCATCAGCTGGTAAAGATAGTTTAATAGATAAATCTAAAAGAGTAGTGGATGTTTCAAGAGTAGTTTGAAACTCATAAGCATAGCTTGCAAAAGCAAATCTGTTTTCCAATGAAAACTTTTCATACTTTGCTAAATCAATTAAGATTTTAGACCAAGCATGACTAGCCTTAAGATGCTTCTCCTCAGGATATTCAGCAATACAGAAAGACCATAACAATTGTGCTTCTGTTTCTTTTCCTTGTAGGATGTATGCAGCACCTTGATAAGCAAACCAAGCAAAATCTTCAGGAAATTTCTCAATCAACTGAATACAAGTATCAATAACTAGTTGATAATTCTCATTTTTAAGGTAAAATTCAAGACGGCTTTTCCAACTCTCAGCAGTTAAAATAACAAGTTGACTATTTATTAAGGACTCTAGGAAATTGATCCACTCATCTGCACGACGTTGCCAAGTATAGTGATCATGGATATATTCAACCTGACTTCGTAAATGACTTTCTAACTTGATACGATTCTCTGGGCAGTAGAATTGGTCTAAAATTCGTGCTAGAGCTTGACCATACCTTGCTTGGTAAGTTGGCCAGTCAGTTGTAAATTCCACTAATTCTGCAAAGCCTGCTGTTGTTTCTGGAAGTGCACCTAGTGCAGATGTAACAATAAAGCAACCACTAGCCATTGCTTCAAGGGCAGCAATACAGGAAGTTTCAGGAAAAGTATTGGGATAACTTAAAATAGCAATCCTCTTTAAGGCTTCCGCTAATGTTCTTTGGGAACACGAGGCATAGTAGTTGACTCCCGGAAGATTTTTGAATTTTTCATAGAGTGCCTGCCACCCATCTTCAGTAGGGCTGACTTGATAAACATTCATACTAGAGTAAACTTCTAACTCTAGATTTGGATAGCTCTGGTACAGCCTTGGATAAATCTCTAATAACTGCTCTAGTCCGCGAAAAGGAGTACTTGTGTAAGCAAGCCTTACATTAGGTAGCTTTTGTTCTAAGATGGACTCTTCTGGAGAAAATAGATGTTCAAAATACGGGCTAACTGCATTACGCAAGACAACGAGCAAGTCAGGCTCAAGCTTAAACTTAGTTAGATATTGCTGCCGCTGCCATTTGCTGACAACAACAATACGATCTATTAAAGATAGAACTCTAGGATCGCTTAAGTTTTGAACTCCTGGTTGATCAGTGTGATGCTGCGTCCATAAAACCAAGCTAGTACTTGTGGGTAATACTGTTCGTAAATCTTGAATTGAAGAAGCGCTGTTGAGTACAATACAAACATCAGGTTGAATAAAACTTAAACTTACCTTAGAAAGAGCAGATAGCGGTAGGTGAAGGACTCCAGCAACAATAGTTATCTTTTGACAGTTATTAGCTAGAAAGACCTCATGCCCTTTCTCATGGAGGTTCAACAGCAAGTAGCACAGTGCTGATTGTGATCCTCCCAAAGGATATTCTTTCGGTGTCTCAACTGTATAGGAGAGTGGTGACGGATCAACGAACAGTAGGCGCATGGATATTACTAAGTAGTGGTAGACATATGATAGACAAAAAAGCTAGGAGTATTTTTCCTAGCTAAGTTCAAGGGTTATTGTATTTTTGACTGGCTTAACAACTAGGAGGTGGGACAATCGGGTGCATTATTGTTAGTACCTGTTCTCACAGTTGCACTTGTCGTGCCCGCGTCAGCAGTGACGCAGCCTCGAACACCTGTACCAGCAGTGTCAGTGGCAGTGAGACCAATCTGAGCTGTTGTCGCAGTGCCACCACTCATTGCTACAGTATATCCCTCAACAGCAGTAATGGAGCTACCTACACCCAACTGAGTCACATTCTCAGCAAAGCTGGTTTTCTCCAGACGATAGGCTTGCTGAGCACGGTTAATGGCACCAGCAGCGTTTTTAGCAGCCGACAAGCGAGCTTTGTTGGCTTGGTTGAGCATGGAGGGCAGGGCAATGGCGGCCAAGATACCGATGATGATCACCACCACCAGCAGTTCAATCAGGGTGAAGCCTTCGTTGGCTTTTTTCTTGGCCAGCAGGTGCTGGAGGAATTTTGCTTTCAGTTCGGTTTTCATATTTTTGAGACTCCTTAAGTCAAGACATATTCGCCTCTAGGCATAACATACCCACCCCCTGCCGCAAAATTAACACCCCTGCTAAAAAGTTTCCGATTTTTTCCCCGCTGCTACTGGAGTGCCCTCGGTAGGCGTCATTCCCAATCTGCTAAATTTGCGGTAGCTGGCTCGCGTGGTATCTTCGCCTCATGTGCAGTAGGCTAGTCTATAGTTATCAAGCCTGATCAGTCTCTTTATGAATAACCGTGGCAATGGCTTTGGCTGGGGATTTCTTGCAGGTGCCCTTTTTGGGGGCATTACGGGTTCCCTTGTCACGCTTTTAGTCAAGGACAGACTGCGGCAAGCAGCTACGGGTGAATCTAGGCGACTGCGGGGGGATAAAGCCACTCCTCTCAACGGCAGTGATGACAACTTAATGGAGTCGATGCGCCTAGAGCTAGAGGCCAAAATTGCCCAAATTAATGAAGCGGTGGATGACCTGCAAAACCGCCTCAGCAACGAGGATCAGCCTTGAGCGCTAGGTAGAGTACGGCCGCTAAAACAAATAAAAGACTTGAGACGTAGGGATATTGCCTCAAGCCCAATCAAGGATTTACCGAAGGTTTCACGAAAATAGGGGACTAGTAGGCTAGACCCATGCTGCGGGTGGTTTCGGCACCCAAATAGACACGAATGCTCAAAAAGTCCGTCGGACAGGCCGTTTCGCAGCGTTTGCAGCCAACGCAATCTTCTGTGCGAGGGGAGGAGGCAATTTGACCCGCTTTGCAACCATCCCAAGGCACCATTTCCAGCACATCGGTGGGGCAGGCCCGCACACACTGGGTGCAGCCAATGCAGGTATCGTAGATTTTGACAGTGTGAGCCATGTGGTAACCGCTCCTAAAACGATCAGGATGACAGGTGGATGCCCTGCCGCCAACTCAGGAAGCCCCTAAGCTACGACAATAAGGGCAGTCTGGAGATAAATACCGAGATTTAGGATACCGCAGTGGTTGGTTGCTGGGTGGGGTGGATGAGCAAACTTCAAAGAATGTAACTTTTTTGTAAAGTCTGGTAAATTTACCTACTGTGGGGTCAATCTTAGTCATTTAATCCGTGGCGCTTGCCTAGGTTGCGGAACTTGAAAGGGTTCTAGGGATTCCAAGTACAGTGTAGTCGGATGCGTTGTGTGTGGTGGTCAATGTCTTGGAAGTGGTTGCCCCTTGCTGTGTGTAGTGCAGGCCTACTGCTGGTGCCTGTGCCTTCACCTCATTCCTTGGCTCAAACTTCCCCGCGCACAGATGCGATCGCTCCGTGGGAGATCATGAACTATGCCCGCGTGGTTCTGGAAATTGAACCCATTCGTCAAAAATACTATCGTCAAGCTCAGGTGGCTTTCCAAGGTCAAGTGCCCCGCAACTCTTGCTTTGGCATGAATCCCCAAAATATCCCCAGTGGCTTGGAGACCATCTGTGCTAACTATGTGCGTGAGGCAATGCAGGTGCTGAGGAAATATAATATGTCTTTAGAGCAATTCAATGCGATTACACTGCGAGCACAGCAGGACAGCGCCTTGAGTCAGCGTATTCAGGCCGAGATGGTGCGATTGCAGCGACCTTGAACCCATGAAACCCACTCAACCAACTCTAAGTATTATTACTGCGACCTATAATGCTGAGGAACACCTGCCACGGTTGATTGCGTCGTTGATTGCTCAAACCGATCCAGACTTTGAGTGGGTCGTTGCCGATGGTGGTTCTACAGATCGCACTTTAGAGCTAATAGAAGCAGCAACAGCTAAACTCAAGGCAGTCGTTGTCGACTCGCGACCTGACTTTGGGATCTATGATGCCCTCAACCGTGCTATTCGCCTAGCCTCAGGAGACTATTATCTGGTGATGGGTGCAGATGACGAGCTCTTTCCTGAGGCAGTTGCCCAATACAAGATCGCTTGCGAGGAAACAGGGGCGGATTTTGTTACTGCTAACTATTACATAGGAGAGCGTGACATAGCGCCTGTTTGGCAGCCAGCATGGGAATGGTGGAAGGGAATGCAGGCTCACGTAACTGGTCATGCCGTTGGCTTGGCAATTCGACGCACATTACACCAAAGGGTTGGTCAATACTCCCGCCATTTTCCTATCGCAGCGGATCAGCTTTTTGTTATGCAAGCAATTCGTGCAGGCGCAAGGGTTGCTAGGAGAGATTTTATTGCTGGGCGTTTCCATCCCCATGGAACCAGTGGTAGCGATCGTTTGGGATCGATTGTTGAGACGTATCGGATTCAAGTTCGTTTAGGACACTCCCTCCTTGTCCAAACCTTGCTACTCTTTTATCGGATTATCAGATGTTGGCCCCGTATTCAACAACAGAGATCAAAATTTCTGTTGTAATTCCTTTGTATAACAAAGCTAGGCATATTGCTCATACGCTGAGGAGCGTTTTGCAGCAAGCCAGCCCAGCAGCTGAGATTCTTGTGGTTGATGATGGGTCAACTGATGCTGGAGCTGAAATTGTTCGCGGCTTTTTGGATCAGGGTGTGCGTTTGATTCAACAGCCAAACCAAGGGGTGAGCGCCGCCCGTAATCGCGGATTACAGGAAGCCAGTTATCCCTACGTCGCATTTTTGGATGCTGATGATGAGTGGTTGCCCGAGCACTTGAGTACTCTTCAAACATTAATCACGGAGTTTCCGCAAGCCGCTTTGTGGAGTACATTTTGTTTAATTCGGCAACATGGGAACTACTATTTGCCACCAAGCGGGTTGCCATATGGCTGGCGAGGCATGGTGGAGCGGTTCTTTGAAGCCCATGCCCAAGGACTAAGCATTGTTAATTCCTCAACTGCTTGTGTTTGCAAGGAGGCGCTACTTTCTGTTGGGGGCTTCCCTGTGGGTGTCAAACTAAATGAGGACTACATCGCTTGGTGGCACTTGGGGTACCAATACCCTGTGGCTCATGCAGCAATAGTTACTGTTATCTATAACCAAGATGCAGAGAATCGCTGCAGTAAACTCCCTCAAGCTGCACTCCCTGCTTCATTACCTTTTTTAGTAGAGTTGTTACACTCTCAGCAAACTCCTTACCACCACCGCCGAGGGATTAAGGCCTGTTTTCGCCGAATTGCCATAGCCACATTGATAAACACCAAAATTAATGCAGAGACATTGGATACGAAAACTCTTCTTCGCCTCACATGGCGCAGTGGGTGCTATGAGTTGCTCCTAATCCTTGTTGTCCTTTATTTGTGCCCCAGAAGTTTTCTTGGGTTCCTTAAGCATAGACGCCATCGGCAACAGCGACAGCAGGCTAAGGAGCGGGCTAAGGATCTGTTAGGCTGAGATAGCATTAAATAAATAACCAACCCCCACAATTCCTAAGGTAGTTAAACTAATAAAAGTACCTAATAATTTTGGTTTTAAAACCTTTCGCAAAATGATCATTTCTGGCAAAGAAAGAGCAGTCACTGCCATGGTAAAAGATAAGACTGTACCGATAGGCATTCCCTTGGAAAATAGAGCTGAGGCAATGGGTAAAACCCCTGCAATATTAGTATAAAGGGGTACTCCAATTAAAACAGCAACTAAGACGGCAAAGGGGTTATCTTTTCCTATCCATTCGCTAATAAGTTGACCGGGCATATAACCGTGAATTCCAGCACCAATACCAATCCCAATTATCACATAAATCCAAACCGATTTAAGAATTTCACTCGATTGAAACCAACCAACTTTGAATCTATCTTCCCAGCTCATCTGAGAGGATCTTGTTAGTTCAATATCCTCATCTTGGGATTGTTTATGCTGTTTATTTTTTAATTCCCAAATAAAAGGTTCTACCCATTTTTCTAGCTTCAACAAGCCAATAATATAACCGGTAATAACAGCTAATGTAATCCCAAAAAAGATGTAAAATAAAGTTATTTTTAGACCAAATAAAGCGAATAATAAAAATACAGCAACTGCATCCACCATCGGAGCGGAAATAAGGTAGGAGAAGGTAATACCTAAAGGTATGCCAGCTTTAACAAAACCGATGAATAAAGGCACGGCAGAACAAGAACAAAATGGTGTTACTGCTCCTAAACTTGCTGCTAAAATATGCCCGCTTAATTTGCGTTTTCCTTCTAAATAAACTCTAACTTTTTCAGGTTCTAAGAAAGTTTGCAGTGTTCCAACTACAAAGCTAATTACAGCTAATAAGGTTAATATTTTTGGCACATCGTAAAAGAAGAAGTGCAAACTTTTGCCTAGGTGTGAATCTAGGGATAAGCCAAATAACTTCGTAACTATTTGAGCAGATAACCAATCAAAGGGGTAAAACAAATCCAGCATGTCTTTTTCCAGTTAAGTTTGTAGCGAACACTTAGGCTTTTTTCAAATTGAGAAAACCTCAAGCAATTGAAACGCTACCAATAGCAATACTCTACGGAATGTTATTTTAAGAAGGATGCAATTTCTTCAGGCGTTAAGACTTTTCCTTTGCTGACCACCTTGCCATTAATGGCCAAAGCAGGTGTTGACATTACTCCTCGGTTGGCTATTTCTAGGCTATCGGTTACGTGAGTAATTTCGGCCGCCAAGTTGAGATTTTTAACAGCAGTTTGAGTATTCACTTCTAGTTGTTGACATTTTTTGCAATTTGTGCCTAAAATTTCTATTTTTAATGTCATAATCTTTCCCTCTACTTTTAGGCGACATGCACCTAGGTCTGAGCGCTTTTCGTGTTTTATCCTGAGGCGATGCTTAACTCCGCTTGCACAAGTGTAGCACCCCTTCAGCTTTCCTGCTAAGGCTTGCTAGTGGTAAAGGGCGGAGTTCCCCGCCCATTCAGCTAAAAATTGCGAGCTTTAGCTACAGCCACAGCCTGTATGGCCACAGCCACCGCTTTCTTTGCAGGTGCCGTTGGCACAGGCTTCGGAGCAGTAGGGTTTGCCTTCAACCATGATGGCCTCGCTGAGGGAGACAATGCAGAGACAGTGGGGGCAGGCGCATTTCATTTGGGTAACGGTTGTCATGGCTTTTTTCTCCAAATGGGTGACACAAGGGAGGTATGCTTCACCTCTCCTTTAATATATCTGAACAGTTGTTCAAATGTCAATTAGTTAGCACCTGATCAACGCCTATGATGGAAGTATGAATACTAAAATTTTTGCTCCTTCTCATCCTCATCATCCAGAGGCTTTGGCACGAGCGAGCGATCGCCTGCTCTCTACAGAAAAAGCCCAACGGATGGCGCAATTTTTTGGCCTGCTAGCCGATGCCAACCGACTGCGGATTGTAGCCTTGCTCGCCCAAGGGGAGTTTTGTGTTGGCGATATTGCCGTGGCACTGGAAATGAGCGAGTCTGCCGTCTCCCACCAATTGCGGATGCTTAAGGCCATGCGACTGGTCAAGTTTCGTCGCCAAGGGCGGCATATCTTTTATCAATTGCTAGATCACCATGTCCTCGCTCTTTATGAGGCGGTCGCAGAACACTTAGATGAAGACGCATCAGACACTTCAGGGAGTGGGAACGGGGCAAGATGAGGGTGAGGCAATTCCTGAACCAGCGGGGGCAGCTTCTAAAATTTGGGTTGTGGTTAGTGTTGTAAACGTAGCATAGGTGCAGCCCGTAAATGCTTTCAATTCTGAACGCTCAGGGGTGGCTTGGAATTCAGCATAGTTACTATTCGCAGCGGTGATTGCGTAATCATAGTCGGGCGTATCACTAAAGCCGATTTGTAAACTTGCGATGTCAGTGGTGAATGTGGGATTGGCCAAACGGTAGGCCTGTTGCGCACGGTTGACCGCACCAACGTTTGTTTTGGCTTGGGATTCGCGGGCTTTGGTGGCTTGATTTAACATGGAGGGCAGGGCGATCGCGGCCAAAATCGCAATAATGATGACGACGACGAGCAGTTCAATCAGGGTAAAGCCTTTCGAGAGGATGAGCGATCGGTAGAACCAAGGCAAATTAAGACGATAAGGAGACATAGGGCGGCTCTCAGGTTAGACTCGTCTTCACTCTCAAGTGTTCCCACAGATCTCCGTAAAATTACAGGCAGCTCCCCTATAGCCCCAGTAGTTTTTTCTTGGCCGCTTGGAACTCCGCTTCTGAGAGTAGCCCCTGCTGGTACATGGCCATGAGTTGTTGCAGTTGCTCTAAGCCAGAGAAACTCGCCGAAGCACTGGTTTCAGGTGTTGGTTCGGGTTGGGATGGAGGTGGTTCAGGAGCAGGGGACGTTGGTGTGGGGCTAGGGGCTGGTGTGCCTTGAGCCAATTGATAGGTTTGGATCACCTCTTGGAGAATGGCGGCTTCTCGCTTATATTCAAGGCTGTCGCGTCCTCCAGCTTTGTGGAGTTCTTCCTCGCGTCGCTTCAAGTAGTTCAGTAGATGCTCATAGAGGACTTGCTTTTGTTCTGGGGTTTCGGCTGCTTTGAGAATAACGGTCACTTGGCGCTGAATTTCCTCTAAGTCGGGACGGCAGGCCAACACCTCTAGGACTTGGGTCACTTCCTCCCAGTTGGCGGCAATATCCACATCTTCAAGACCAACGGCGGTATGGCGGGTGTAGCGGATGGTGGCTTCGCGGGTGGCGCGGTTTTCTGCTTGTTTAAGGACATCAAGGGCGCGAGCAATCACCACCAGTTTTAGAATTTGGGGGTTTTCTGGAAAGACATCCCAGAAGGGGGGATCCTTTTGCAGATGTACGGGGATGGGCAAATCGCGGTTTTCTCCCCGCAGGCGGGCGCGTTTGGCGGTAATCATTTGGCCTCGCCAATCTTGGTAGGACTGCCGCAGTTCGGGCATGCCCTCAATACAGCGTAGGGAAAAGCCCCCCATCTCTTGGACAAAGACAATGCGGTGGCGTTCGCGATCGCCCAAGGGCTTAATGTCATCACTGGTAATGCTCTGGCCATTCGGTTTGACGAGGTTCTTGAGCAGGGGAATCAGTTTTTTGGCAGCCAAATCGGTAGTATTTTCACCGCCGACAATGGCGATATTGGTATTCACTGAAGGAGTAAAGCCAGCATCACGACCACTCATGACCGCTTGGGAGAGCAATAGCAGTGGCTTTGATTTCTGATAGGCCATGCGCAGGACACTGAGGATTTCCCCTTCATCGTTGCGATAAACCTGCAACAGGCGATCGCAGGCAGTGAGATCCCGCACAAGGCGGCTCTCTTCTGGGGCATTTTGCACGGTGCGCCGTACGGTTTCTTGGATAATCTCCCGCAGGTCACTTTCTTGGACATCCGCTAGTTGTGCCAAATCCAAGAGACGCATCACCTCATTGGCGGCGCGGGTTTCCTTCCAGAGGGGACTGGCCTCCTGCAACACCGTTGCTGCCGTTGTGGTACAGAGTTGGTTCAGACCAATGGCAAATGTGGACTGCACCCCGGTATTGGCACCCGCATAGCGTTCCACCAAGTCTTGATAGAGGCCATTGAGTTCTTGGCGATCGTAGAGCTTCACCCCATTGATTCGCAGGGCATCGGCACTATCCGCTTGACTATCGGCCATTGCCTTGAAACCATCACGTAAATTGAGGAGCCGCTGGTTGAGCTTGGCAAGACGTGCCTCCATCCCTTGCAGCCATTCCTCTAGTTTGTCCATCACCTCCTTGGCCAGAAAGCGGGCTTTAGCTTGAATGATGGCATTGAAACTGCCCTCAATCCCCTCTAGGGCCTGCTGGCAGAATTCCTCCATTTTCGCTTGCTTGGAGATGCCAAAGAGAGTGCTAAAGTGCTGGATATCCTGCAGGGCATTTTCGTATTGTCGCTGACGATTGGTGATATTGGGTTGCCAAGTTTGCTGAATTTCGCGGTCGTACTTTTCTGCTTGGCTCATAAAAATTTGGCGAATTTGCAGCAGAAAGGCATTGGCAAACTTGGGTCCGCGATTGCGATCTTCAACAATGCGGTAGAACTCCTCCTCAAGACTTTGGCGAGCCTGCTGGATAATTTGATTGCGGTTGTCGTACATGCGCTGCAAAAAGTCACCGTGGAGACGCTCATCGGGGCTGAGTTCGCGCAAGTGGGCAGCACGGTAATTGTCCACCTGTTCACTCAGCCAAGGCACAAATTGCAAAATTTTGCCTCTTTCCGCACCAATCATGCCCGCCACCCCCTGTTGGGTACATTCAAGGCGGTTTTCACGGCTAATTTGATTGCGTAGATCGTTAACCCAGCGGGAAATTTCCTGCATGTAGGGGCGATCGCCCGCTGCTGCTAAGGCCAATACCAAATCCACATCCAGCAAGTTCATGGGTTTCAGGAGACTCTGGGTCACCTCTAAAAGCTGGGGTGGCAATTGCACCGATTCGTTCAGCCACCAGTGAATAAAGTCTTGGCAAAGGCGATAGGTCAAGGAGGCACGAATTTGGGCAATGGGAATTTCGACACTGGAGAGGCCAAAGGCCATAAAGCTCTTGGGATAGCCCCGCCCCCCGGCATCCTGAGAGGCCCAAGCTGCCTTAATGTTGTCGCGAATCGAGCGTTTGTGGGGCGCAAAGTCAGAAGTGAGATCCAAAAAGATATTTTGGGCAATCATCTCGCGGATCTCATCGAGCTTGAATTCATTCTCGCCGTTTTTGGTGCCCACGAGGTAGGTAAAGTCAAAGGGAGGACAGTTGTAGCGCACTTCGTCGCTGAGGCTGCTGCTAAATTGCGCCACGTACTCGGTGCGGTAGTCGGCAAAGTAACTGAGTTCCATGAGGGCGGCATAGCCATTGGCCAGCACGCGATCGCCGACACTAATGGCGGCAAAGGCATTGGGCATGGGCACAATTGCCGTGACGAGGGGACTCGACTGCCCCTTGAGCCAATGGCGCACACAATAGCCCAAGTCAATGAGCATACCGCTACCGGTGCCCCCAGAGAGGGAGCCCGTAATAAAGACATTTAAGCTGCTGTTGTTGACCTTGACCCCATAGCGGCTTTGCATATAACTTTCGTGGCCTTTAACGCGATCGCTGGCCGCTTGGAACTTTTGTTGAATCGCATGGTAGTTGCAAAAGAAGGCAAACCGACCACAGGCACGGATTTGACCTGCCCCAGCCTCTAGGGCGGTAATGTTGCGCTCCAGTTCCTTGGGAAACCAAGAGGCAATCCACGGGTAGTTGTCGAGGTTTTGAATAATTTGCTGCACATTTTTGCCACTGACACTGGCCCAGTGCTTTTCGTTGTCCTTGAGGGGAGAGCCAGCGGCGAGGGGATTGGTCACTTTGTAGTCGCGATCGGTGTCAATGGCAAGGAAGCTAATCACGGGAAACTGTTTCAGACTGCCGTAGGTTTCTTCCACCAGTCGCCGCACCCGCGATAGCACCTCAATGCCTGTACCTCCCACGCCAACAATTACTGTCGGAACAATGGACTTTTCCTCCACCTGTGCAGGCATGATTCCCGTCTCCGTGACCAGTCATCCCCATCCTAGCAAGGATGTCTACCAAGTCTGGAGTGGCCTGTCCATGAATACCATCCCTCAGGAGAGCAGAGAACCGTGGTAGTAGGAGACTCATTGACTGGGAACTGGTACGAATCCTCTCACGGCAGTACCCTGTGGATTTCGGGGCTGGTTCATTCCCTGATCGGCAGCAGGGAGCAGCCGCAGTTGCCAAAATTTGAGGCGCCTTCACGATAGATTGAAAGATGTTTGCGCCCTGAGTATCGTCATGACAGCTTCTTCTCCGGTTTCGACAACAACTGCCCCTTCCCTAACACCGGTGGCGGTACCCCGCCAGGATCTGACTGTGCCGCTGTGGTTAGCGCTGGCGATCGCTGCCGTTGCTACGGTGATCCTTTACATTTTCTTTTTGCCCCTTCAGGGCACCTACCTTGGCCAACTGCTCCTCAATCGTGGCTGGACGCAACCCGTGGCTGTCTTTTTTGCGTGGACAGTTTTGGTGTTTACGATTTTGAAGGCGATCGCCCTCTTTCAACAAGCACCCAGCCTGCGGCAAATCTGGATTCCCGCCAACTACCCCTTCACCTCAATGCGGGATATTTTGCAATTACAGCAAACCCTTGCCCAACGGCGGACACTGCTGCCCAATCGCTGTGCCCGTGTTTTAGGCGCGTTTCTCAGTAGTGGCCAGCGAGAGATTGCCGTTGAAGCCGCCGCAGAAGAGAGTGGCAGTGCCGCAGCCGCCACTGATGCCTCCTATACGATTCCCCGTGTTCTCGTCTGGGCGATTCCCCTGCTGGGCTTTATTGGCACCGTGGTTGGGATTAGCCAAGCGGTCAGTGGCTTTTCCAGCTTTTTGGAGACGGCTCAGGACGTGAACCAAATCAAGGAGGGGATTGGCGGTGTGACGACGGGGCTAGCAGTGGCCTTTGATACGACCCTCGTGGCCTTGGTGCTGAGTGTGCTGGTGATGATTCCGATGGTGATCGTTGAACGCTGGGAGAATAAGCTGCTGCTGCAAATTGACACCTACATTAACGATCAACTGCTGCCCCGCCTCCCCGTTACGAATACGTCCGCAGGGGTGGATCGCGACACCCTCCAAGACATGATTCAGGAAACGATTCGCACGGAGCTGCCCACGGAGGAACGGCTGCAACAACTCTTGGACAACTTAAATCAACTGGCCCGTGCCGTGGTCAGGGATCGGCAGCAATTTGTGGCCACACTGGAGGAGCGCCAGCAACAGTCCATTGAGCAGTTTGAGCGCCTCGTGACCCAGATTCAGCACAGCCAAGGGGAACTACTGGCGCACGTCAATCAGGAACAGACCGCCATTGCCCAAGAACTGCGGCAACAAAGTCAGTACATTGCTCAACTCTTGGCCGAGAGCGATCGCACCCTGCAACAGCGGTTACAACTGTTAGAAACCCTCAACCAAGCCCTGCAAGCACTAGCGGATACTGGCAATTTGCAACTGCTGCTTGATCGCCTCAACCACACCTTGGCCAGTTTGCAACCGGTACTGCGGCAATTGGCTCAGCCGCGGCGACTGATGCTCGTGGAACAGCCTAGGCTCTACGAATACGAAGAAGATCGACCGCAAAAATAATCTCTCAACCCGGTGGCCATTGCATGGCTCGCCCGCCCAACAGGTGCAGGTGCAGATGATAGACGGTTTGACCGCCATCGGGGCCATTGTTAATGACAATCCGATAGCCATTGGTTAAACCCTCTGCCTCAGCAATGCGTTTGGCCGTCAGCAGCAGGTGCCCCAGCACACGGTGATCTTCCGGTTCTGCCAAGCTGAGTTGGGGAATCGGCTTTTTGGGGATCACCAGAATATGCACGGGGGCTTGGGGGTTGATATCACGAAAGGCCAGACACAGCTCATCCTCGTGGACAATATCCGCTGGGATCTCGCGGCGAATGATGCGGCTAAAAATGGTTTCCGTGGTCATGGTTTCACTCCTCACAGAGGTCTAATGGTTTAGGGATCCACCCAGCGGCCATCGGCTTTGATTAATTCCACAAGGGCAGCCACCCCTTCAGATTCCGGCACCTTTTTCACTTCCTCACGACCGCGATAGAGCGAGATGTAGCCAGGTTGTTTGCCCACATAGCCATAGTCGGCGTCGGCCATTTCCCCTGGCCCATTGACAATGCAGCCCATGACAGCAATATTCAGACCCGTGAGGTGTTTGGTGGCTTCGCGGACTTTGTGCAGGACTTCCTCAAGGTTAAAGAGGGTACGGCCACAGGAGGGACAGGCCACATACTCCACCATGGTGCGCCGCAGACCCAAGGCTTGCAAAATGCCGTAGCAGACGGGAATTTCTTTTTCGGGGGCTTCGGTGAGGGAGACACGAATCGTATCGCCAATACCTTCGGCAAGGAGGGTGGCAATGCCAGCAGTGGATTTGATGCGGCCATACTCGCCATCGCCGGCTTCAGTGACTCCCAAGTGGAGGGGGTAGTCCATGCCCAGTTCATCCATGCGCTTGACCATAAGGCGGTTGGCGGCAATCATCACGGGTACCCGTGAGGCCTTGAGGGAAATTTCAAGGTTGTAGAAATTCAAAGACTCGCAGATGCGGATAAATTCTAGAGCCGATTCCACCATGCCTTCTGGGGTGTCCCCATACGTAAAGAGCATCCGCTCAGCAAGAGAACCGTGATTGACGCCAATGCGCATGGATTTGCCCTGATCCCGCAGCGAGATCACCAGTGGCTCAAGGGTTTCGCGAATTTTGGCACCAATTTCCTCAAACTCGGCTTGGGTGTATTCAGTGCGATCGGGCTTGGGTTTCTCAAAGACGTATAGCCCCGGATTGATGCGTACATTGTCCACATATTTGGCAACTTCGAGGGCAATTTTCATGCCGTTGTGGTGGACATCGGCAACCAAGGGCACAGGTTTGTAGGTTTGGTAGAGGCGATCGCGAATCTCTTCCATGGCTTTAGCATGGGCAAGGCTAGGCACTGTCACCCGCACAATTTCACAGCCAATTTCATGGAGACGACGAATGGCGGCTACTGAGCCTTCAATATCTAGCGTGTCTTCATTGATCATCGATTGCACCGCCACAGGATGACCGCCCCCAATGATGACAGAGCCAACGGGCACAGGACGGGTTTTGCGACGGACAATGGCGGTTTCTGTCGGAGTAGCTTGAACAGGACTCGGCAGCGTTTGCATAGGATGTAAGTGGCCAAATTGCGCAACTTCTCCCTTTCAGGATGCCATAGAAGCGGCAAGCTGCGGCAGGCGATCGCCCCCCAAGAGATTTGCTATAATTTTTTCGGAACCTAAAAAATACTCAAACGTCCCCTTCATTGTTAGCAGCAGCCTTTAACAACCCTAACGCTGTTTCTAGCACCCGAACTGCTGTTGCTGGAGGTAAGTGACACAATTTGCCAAGAATCTCAGTCACCAGTTGTTCTTCTTCGCGGTTGGTGACATCCGTTTGGTTGAGGTAGGCGATAAAACTTTCTAAATCCTCAAAGCCAAAAACACGACATAACTTTAATAGATTTTCAGTATTTGGAAATGAAGCCATATTCTCCCATTTTTGCAAGCAGGTATAGGAGATTCCCAGCTCGGCGGCAAAGGCACGTTGACTGCGTATCCCCCGTTTTTGGCGTAGCAGCCTAGAGAGTTGTTTTCGAGAGCGTGGACTAACCATGCGGAACCTAAATAGACCCTTGGAAAGGGCACTGCGTCTTTCAATAACTTTACATGTCAAGCTCATCAATGAATACCGCCACTACCTTGTCAAAAGTTGTCGCTTGACAACCTTATTGCCCGCAATTAACATTGAATTGTTGGGCACAGATTTATAACAGCATTATGCATCCTGAGGACATTAAGGCAGAATTGCGGAAACGGGGCTGGAATGGCGCTAAAATTGGCCAAAAGCTAGGGGTTTCGCGTCATTGTGTATCGGCAGTGATTCGTGGCCGCTCCCGCTCGGCAATGATTGAGAAAGAAATAGCAACGATTCTTGAAAAGCCCCTTTACGTTGTTTTCCCCGATTACTATAGTTGTCAATCCCCCTCGGATTAACTTTTCGCTCTAATTATCTATTTTTTAGTATAGCCTAACAATTAGAAAAATTTTACTTTGACAACTAACCTTTAATTTTTTGGTGTGTTCCTGAAATATTTCTTATTAGTATAACCATTCCTTTGATAGGCTCAAACGAAACAAATGAGGGGGACACTTGCTGAATATATTTGCCTTTTCCCTGAGCCGATCGCGATCGTGAACAGTAGCGGTGAAATTCTAGCAATCAACGATGGTGCCTCGCTCTTTTGGCAACAGGATACAGAAGCCTTAATTGGTAAATCCCTCGCAGCGCTGCTGCAACAATCGCCGGAGCAGGTACAGGCATGGTTAAAGCTCTGTCAAAGCAATGCCCAGATGTTGGCTGCCCATTTTCCGATTCCCAACCCTGAGACGGATCAGTGGGTTATTGAAGGCATTGGCGTCAATCTGGATGATGAACCTGCGATTTTGACGCGGATTGTTCCTAGCTTTTGCCACAATCAGCAGTTACTCGCTGCCCAGTTGCAACAACTACAGGCCGAACTGGCTCGGCAAATTGCCCTTGTGACGGAATTGCAACAATGCCAACAAGCCCTAGAGCAGGAAAAACAGCATTTACAGATCCTTGCAGAACGGGATCCCTTAACGGGGTTAGGTAATCGTCGTTTTCTGGATGCAGCGTTGAATCGTCTTTGGCAGGAGGCACAAGTCCAAGGCCATGCCTTGACACTAGCGTTAATTGATATTGATGACTTCAAGGCCTATAACGACTGCTGTGGTCACTTAGCGGGCGATCGCGCCCTGCAACAGGTGGCTCAAACCCTTAAGACCCATCTGCGCTCCAACGATATCATTGCTCGCTACGGCGGTGAGGAGTTTGCCCTTGTGCTCTCCCATGTTTCTGCTGATACGGCTCTACACATTGTTGAACGAATGCTCCATCATGTCCGAGAGATGAAAATCCCCCAAGGGGAGAGGGCGCACCATCCCTACATAACAGTCAGTGCTGGGTTATGCTTTGTTCCTGCCAAGGCAAGTGAGGGCACCTTAACGGAGATTTTTGCCATTGCTGATGCCGCCCTTTATCAGGCCAAGCAACAGGGGCGCGATCGCTGTGTTCTGCTGGAGTGGTCACACAATGGGTCTTCATAATCTTGGGGCTTGTGATACTGGTTGGCGATCGCCCCCGCCTCCGCTAGGATAAACTTGAGTTGCGTTTCCGCCAATGGCTATGAATACTGCACCGAACTACTTTATTGCCAGCCAAATGACGATTGAGCCGCAGATTATTGTGGCGCAGAAATTCAAAGATACCTTGGGGGAAGACGTTTCTAAGGCGTGGGCAAACTTTGTCGATTCTGGCCAACTGTGGGCACTGATTATTGGTCTGGCCATTGGCTGGATCTTTGGCAAGCTCCTGAATTTTTAGCCCTGAGAATCGCCCGTGACTGCCCAACCTCAGCCTTGGAGCCAGCGCTTTGAACAAGCCCTCCATCCGGCGATCGCCCGCTTTAATGCCAGTATTGGCTTTGACATTCGCCTCATTGAATACGACCTCAGCGGCTCCCAAGCCCATGCCCGCATGCTGGCAAAAACGGGGATTATTTCCCCTGAGGAAGCCGAAACGCTGATTCAAGGCCTAGAGCAAATTCGCCAAGAATACCGGGATGGCCAGTTTACCCCTGGTATTGATGCCGAGGATGTGCACTTTGCCGTCGAACGCCGCCTCACAGAACTGGTTGGCGATGTGGGCAAGAAACTCCACACAGCGCGATCGCGCAACGATCAGGTGGGCACCGATATTCGCCTTTACCTGCGCTCAGAAATTGACCATATTCTTCGACAACTGCGACAGTGGCAGCGCACGCTTCTGGATCTTGCAGAGTCCCACATTGAAACCTTGATTCCCGGCTACACTCACCTGCAACGGGCACAACCCCTGAGCTTGGCTCACCATCTACTGGCCTACGTGGAAATGGCCGAGCGGGACAGCGAGCGACTACAGCAAATTCGTGAGCGGGTGAATGTCTCTCCCTTGGGAGCCGGGGCACTGGCGGGCACAACGTTTCCCATCGATCGCCACTACACAGCAGAGTTGTTGGGTTTTCGTGAACCCTATCGCAATAGCCTCGATGCCGTCAGCGATCGCGATTTTGCCATTGAATTTCTCTGTGCCGCTAGCTTGATCATGGTGCATCTATCGCGGCTCTCGGAGGAGATTATTCTGTGGGCCTCTGAGGAATTTGCCTTTGTCAAGCTCACCGACACCTGTGCCACGGGTTCTAGCATCATGCCCCAAAAGAAAAATCCCGATGTGCCGGAGTTGGTGCGGGGCAAAACAGGACGGGTGTTTGGCCATTTGCAAGCTCTCTTGGTGATTATGAAGGGGCTGCCCTTGGCCTACAACAAAGACTTGCAAGAGGATAAAGAGGCGCTTTTTGATGCTGTGGATACCGTCCGTGCCTGCCTAGAGGCAATGACGATCTTGATGGCCGAGGGGGTGGTGTTTCAACCGCAACGCTTGGCGGCGGCTGTGGAGAGCGATTTTGCCAATGCCACCGATGTGGCGGATTACTTGGCCAGTAAGGGGGTGCCCTTCCGTGAGGCTTATAACTTGGTGGGGCAGGTGGTGAAAACCTGTCTTGCTGAAGGGAAATTCCTCAAAGACCTCACCCTTGAAGAATGGCAAGCCCTGCACCCCGCCTTTGCAGCGGATATTTACGAACGCATTGCACCGCGACAGGTGGTGGCTGCCCGCAATAGCTACGGGGGCACAGGGTTTGATCAGGTGCGCCAAGCCCTCGCAGCGGCTCGCGATCGCCTTAATGATTTTTAATGAAAAATGGTGTCATTTACCCTTAGCCTGAAAAATAGACTGTACTGACGGTCGCTTTTAGAAACAAAACGTTGCAAATTTTTAAGAAGGATCTCGTGATGACGACGTCTCTAGCGACGAAATTGCGTGAAGGCACCAAAAAAGCCCACACCATGGCCGAGAACGTTGGCTTTGTGCGCTGCTTCCTCAAAGGCACCGTGGAAAAAAGCTCCTACCGCAAACTCGTTGCCAGCCTCTATCACGTTTACAGTGCCATGGAGCAGGAAATGGAACAGCTCAAAGACCATCCCATTGTTGGCAAAATTTACTTTCCGGAGCTGAACCGCAAAAATAGCCTTGAGCGAGATCTGACCTACTACTTTGGTTCCAATTGGCGGGAAGAAATTACGCCCTCGCCAGCCACACAGGCCTATGTAGCCCGCATTCATGAAGTGGCCAATACCGCACCCGAACTGTTGGTGGCGCACTCCTACACCCGTTACCTTGGCGATCTTTCGGGCGGCCAAATCCTCAAGGGGATTGCTGAGCGGGCGATGAACCTACAAAATGGCGAAGGTACGGCGTTTTATCGCTTTGAGGCCATTAGTGACGAAAAGGCCTTTAAGCAACTCTATCGCCAACGCTTGGATGAATTGGCCGTAGATGAAGCAACAGCGGAGCGGATTGTGGATGAGGCCAATGCCGCCTTTGGTATGAATATGAAGATCTTCCAAGAACTGGAGGGCAACCTCATCAGAGCCATTGGCCAGTTGCTCTTTAATACGCTGACTCGTCGTAAACAGCGCGGCAGCACCGAATTGGCGACTGCTGAGTAGCCTAGAGGGTAAACTGAAAGGCCTTGACGAGCATCCCCGGCACCGTAATACCCCCAAGGGAACGACGTTCATAGGTGTCGGTGTGGGCAAACCAAAGCGGGGTGTCTGTCAAGGCTTCGAGGTTGTCTCCCCAAAACTCATAGAGACTGTCATCAAAGCGCAGGTCTGTAATGGGTGCAACAATTTTGCCCTGCTCTACCCAAAAGCAGGCGTAGCGGGTCATGCCGGTCATTCGTCCATTGGGGCGATCGCTCCAGTTGAGGTAGTGTAAATTGCCCACATAGAGACCCGTATCGAGGGCAGCCAGCACCTCCTGCTCTGGTAGCGTGCCCGGCAAGAGGAGGGGCGATCGCAGGGTTTCTTGGCGGTTGGCACCATTGGCCACAAGGTGGTATTCCTGAGCGGTGCGCCGACTAATGAGTAACGTTTGCAATTTGCCGCGATCAATCAATGACAAGCAAGGGGGCGCAATATCGCCATCGGCATTAAAGCGGGGCACCGTTCCGGTGGTAAAGTCCTCCTGCAAACTAAAGAGGGGAGAGAGGGTTGCCCCTTCCCGTAATTTGGCGAGGGCACTGCCGCCTTGACGATAGGCCGCTTCACTCACGGCTCCCCAAGAGAGCATCCCCACTAGCTCGGCCACCGCTGCCGGGGCAAAGTAGGTGCGATAGCATCCCGCTGCTAACTGACGGGGAGGCTGTTCCAATTGTGCTAACTGCTGGCGATCGCCCTCAATTTGAGCTTGATAGATGGCAGTGTCCCAATGGGTACTGGCATAGCTATTTTTCACCGCCTTGCCCGCCGCTGTAAAGAGAGAATAATCCAAGCAAAACGTTTCCGTAGCAAACCAGTGCTCCTGCCCAGCGGAGTTAAAGCTCCCACGAGCGATCGTCCCCCCACTGTAAATGCCCACAAAATCAAGGCCTTGAACGGGTGTCAGAATTGTCTCTACCACTGAGTCAGGATCAGGTAAGCGGCCAAGGTAAGTGTCTTGAATCGAACCGGTATCCGTTGGCGGTACAAGGTAAGGATCCACAGGGAGTTGCACCGTTTCTGAACGCAATGCGGCCAAGTGCTCTAGGGCAGCCGCTAGATCCGCCGTTCCCGTATAGGGAAACGAGGTGCTTGCCGTCCGTTGCTGCGATTGCAACCGCAGGGTCACCACCGTATCTTCTACGGTGCCAATTTGCCGCACCCGCGCCCGATTGAAGCGAATAAACTGGCTGGATTCACTGGCAATTTCAACGAAAAGCGCCTCTGTCGGTTTCAGGGCAGCAAACAGCTCATGGCTCAGGTGCTGAGCAGCAGAAAAGTCAAGGGTCATGCGGCGCAGAGTTTTTGTGAAGATTCTCAAAGGTATTCCTTGGTATTCCTTAGGTTAGCGCATTCCCCCCCTGCATATTCTTCAAGCGTCTTGCATTGTGGCTCTGCCTAGGGCACGCTGAGACAAGAATCCCTTAATAGTTCCGCTGCATGTACTTGGTCACGGGTGCCACAGGACAATTGGGTTTGCGGGTGGTGCGCCGCTGTATCACGTTGGGGCTGCCGGTACGAGCCTTTGTGCGCCTGACGAGCCAATACGATCTCCTCAAGGAATGGGGTGCCGAGATTTTCATTGGCGATCTGCAACAGCCCCGCGATATTCAGGCTGCCATGGCGGGCGTGGAGGCGGTGATTTGCTGCCATGGTAGTCAGTTACTCAGCCGTGCTATTCAGGCGATTGATTACCGTGCCACGTTGGATGTGATTCAGGCGGCTCAGGAACAGGGGGTACGCCATATAACCTTGATTTCTCCTTTGGCGGTGACGGGCGATCGCCAGCAGTCCCCCTTTCTCAAGGCCAAGTACGAAGTCGAGCAGGTGCTCATCAGCAGTGGCCTCAACTATGCCATTTTCCGCTGCCCCACCCTTATGTCTAGTTTGCTGCCCCTTGCGGAGCGCTTTCAGCAGACGGGGGTTTACATTGTCCTTGGAGATCCCCAGCACCGCCTGCAACTGCTCAGTCCCGAGGATTTAGCCCGCTGTATTCTCGTGGCTAGTCAAGCCAGCCAACCGGCCATTTTTAGCTTGGCACATCCAGAGGTCTTAACCCGCCAAGAGATTGCCGATCGCCTTGGTCGCTTTTTCAATAAACGCCCCTTTGTCATGACGGTTCCCCTAGCCGTGATTGACGGCGCTCGTCAGTTTTTGGGAGTGATGAATCGGGATCTTGAGGCCAGCCTAGGAACGCTGCGAACCCTATTGGCCTATGAAAGTCTCTGCCCTGCCAGTGAAATTGAACGTGCCCAAACCTATTTTCAACTCTCCTTTGAGTCCTTAGAGACATTCTTGGATCGCTACTTCTAGCCGCGAATATCCCCACAGGGGCGATCGCGATAGGCCTGCCAATAGCGATTAAACGTGACCCAGTCAAAACTACGCGGATCCATGCGCTCGCCAGAGCGATCCACCGCCGCATGGGTGGTTACCCGTTGGAGATCAATGCCCGTTTGCGCCACCAGCCATGCCAAGGTACGGTACTGAGCATCGGTATAGCCCGCATGGGTAGAACCATTATGGCGACCTTCAGGAGGGGTTTCTAGGGAAAAGTGGAGGGCAAAATTGTTCACCGAAGGGGCAAGGCGGAGGTTGGTCTGCACCGTTTCCCTGCCAAAGACAGAGTTGCCCGCACCATAGGCACGCTTGGACCAAGGCACTAAGTGCAGCAGCCAACCCCTGAGGGTAATCAGTTCATGGTAGCTGGCTTGATCTTCATCGCGGGGATGCGGTGTTTGGAAAAAATCCAGCGTAGATTGGGCAGAGGCCACAGTTTCATGCAAAACAATCAGCGGTGCATTGTCCACCACTTGACCCCGAATATCGGTACGGTAGCGATCGCCAAAATTGGTGCGGTCGATGGGGACACTGTACCAAGGGGGCGTAAATAAACACTGTTGATGAACTTGGCGGACTTGAGCAAAAAGGCGTTCATAGGGGGCGCCATCACTGCGTTGTAGAGGCAGCAGGGTATTCTCTGGCAGCGGGGGTGAGGGCGATGAGTCCGTTGGCGGATCAAATTGGGGATCATCAATGGAGACCGCTTGACTCAAATCAAGGGGGCGATCGCCACTGGGGATAGAGCCAATCATCACACTCCACAGGGACAGCACAACCACGGTAGCGATCGCCAGCGAAATCATCAACCGCAGGCCTCGGAAACGACGCAGCATAGGCAGAACGGAACCAATTTGGCACAATACAATCAAACCCTAAGCCAAAAATTTGGGATCAGCAAGCGGATGATTATTGTTCTAAAAAGTGGCACCCCCGGTGAAGAGATTGAGCGGGTCAGTAGTGAGATGCGCACTTGGGGACTCACCCCCGAAAAAATTGTGGGCAAGCACAAAGTCGTTATTGGTCTTGTCGGCGAAACTGCGGAACTCGATCCCCTGCGAATTCAGGAAATTAGCCCTTGGATTGAACACGTTCTGCGAGTTGAGCAGCCCTTCAAGCGAGCCAGTCGCGAGTATCGCCACGGTGAACCCAGTGAAGTGGTGGTGCCAACGCCCAACGGCGAAGTTATTTTCGGCGAAGGCCATGAGGTAGTGGTGGTGGCAGGGCCTTGCTCCGTTGAAAATGAAGCGATGATCCTTGAAACGGCGCAGCGGGTGAAAGCGGCGGGTGCCAAGTTTCTCCGCGGTGGTGCCTATAAACCCCGTACCTCCCCCTATGCCTTCCAAGGCCATGGTGAAAGTGCCCTTGATCTGTTGGCAGCAGCAAAAGAAAAAACGGGCTTGGGCATCATTACCGAAGTCATGGACGCAGCGGATCTAGACAAAATTGCTGAAGTGGCCGATGTGCTGCAAATTGGTGCCCGTAACATGCAAAACTTTTCGCTTCTCAAGCGGGTGGGTGCCCAACCCAAACCCGTGCTTTTGAAACGGGGGATGTCTGCCACCATCGAGGAATGGCTGATGGCTGCTGAGTACATTTTGGCGGCAGGGAACCCCAATGTGATTCTCTGTGAACGGGGCATTCGCACCTTTGACCGTGAATATACCCGCAATACCTTGGATTTAGCAGCGATTCCGGTGCTGCGCAAGCTCACCCATCTGCCGATTATGATTGACCCCAGTCATGGCACCGGCTGGGCAGAATTTGTTCCGCCGATGGCCAAAGCCGCCGTGGCCGCAGGCGCCGATGCCCTGATGATTGAAGTGCACCCCAACCCAGCAAAAGCCCTCTCCGATGGTGCCCAATCCCTCACGCCGGATCAGTTTGATGAGTTGATGCAAGCCCTGCAACGTCCCCTTGTGAGTCTCAGTCGATAGGCTGCCCAAATGACCGATATGCTGGTCAAGCTCTACGAGCTAGCGGTGGATTGGCCCGCCGTCATGGCGCATCAGCAGCAGGGGATTCACTACCGCCAGCCTTTGGGGTCAGAAGTGGATGGCATTGTCCAGTGGGTGGGCGATCGCTTTAGTGCCGGTTGGCGCAGTGAAGTGGCTCTTGCCTTGAGTCAGCGTCCGCCACGGGGACTGATTGCCGTTGAAAATGGCGAACTTCTAGGCTTTGCCTGCTACGATGCAGCCGCCCTGGGACTGTTTGGGCCAATGGCTGTGGCCGAACCCTATCGCGGGCGGGGGATTGGTCGCCTGCTGTTGCAGTTAACCTTGGCTCAGATGCAGGCAGCGGGCTATGCCTATGCCGTGATTGGCTGGGTTTCCTCAGAGGACTTTTATGCAAAGACCGTTGGTGCCATGCCGATTCCCAATTCGCGGCCCGGACTCTGGCAAACGGCCTTAAACCTTGGGCAGTTGACTAACCCGTCAGGCTCTTAACGAGGAGGCCAAGGACAAATCCCAAACCAGCAAAGCGGACAAAGTGCCAAAAGTTTTCTTGAGCCAGAATGTCCTGCCAGCATTCCCGCGCTGCTTCCCCTAAATGGAACAGGAGGGTCAGGCCAAACTCCGCCTCTAGTTGCCGCAGCTCTTGGACGAGGCGATCGCGCTCTTGATCTAGGGCAGCCTGATTACGTCCTTTTAACCGTGCTTGGGTGGCTTTGATCTGCTCGTACTCACGGTAAAGCTCTGCCATCCGTGTTTGCGTCTCTTCATAAACCTGACGCACCTCATCTTGGGGTTCCACAACCTAGCCCCCATGACTGCGGGGATCATCACTGCGTTGGCGGGCGAGGGGACTCGTGAGTTGGGACATTTCACCCGTCAGTTGACCGTAGGGCAAGGGGAGGTTATTGCTGAGGGCTTCAAGATTTTTGGCCATCACTTCCTTGGGTTGCAGGCCGATCGCCACTGCTTGGGGTTCCAAGTGCCGATTCAGAAAGACAAAATGGGGAATGCCATCCACATTAAAGCGCTCAATTTCCGGTAGCCACTTGGTGTTGTCCACATTCAGCATGACGAAGTTCAGGCGATCGCGATATTGCGCCTTTAATTCCGCCAAATCCTTGGCCATGGCGCGACAGGTGCTACACCAGTTGGCGTAAAACTCCAAAAGTGTCGGCTTGCCATTGACTTGAGCCTCCTCCCAAGGGGTGGCTTGGCGGGCTTGCTCGGCGAGGGTGAGGGGTTGATTGCTACTGCGCAGACCCGCCAATAGGGCAAGACTAATGAGAATGGCGACAACAGCAATCACAAAATTCCGTAACCGTTGACCACTGGCTGCCGTTGCTGCTCCCATAGGGCATTCCTTGCACGTCTTAACACGTTGATCCTAGCGGATTTTCTTCCCAAGAGTTGCCCCATGTTGACGTAACACAGCGCTTTTCACAGGGATTGAACGGCTTTGAAAGGTTCAAACTTCTTTGACACTCATCCCGCTAACGCTAGGCGTATAGCAGGAGATTCCCCGTTCACAGAGTCATAGAACAAGCTCCTATCCGCTTTGTGTACCGTTTTTTAGAAACAGGCTATACCTTTGCTATGATAGATATTCTGGAACTTGGGCGGTTAACTCAGTTGGTAGAGTATCTCGTTTACACCGAGGCTGTCGGGGGTTCGAGTCCCTCACCGCCCATCCTAAAATCAATGCCTCAGGAATCTTCGCTATCTTTGATCTGAGATTGCCGCTGCTGGCGTAACCATGTGGCTTCATCCAAGCTGTCTTTGGCCACGACGATGTACTCATTCTCTTGGTGATCAATAATTAAAATCTCCTGACCATGCTGGGGGGTGACCGTTGCCCAAGGGGGGAGCACTGCCGGCAGAATCAGCCGATTGCGATTGGCATCCAAAACACTCACTTGGCCAATACCAGTACCACTGTGGGGAATATGGGCAGAACTGACGTGGCCACTGCACCCCAGCAGGCGATCGCGACTGGTATCTTCACTAAACTGCGCAAAAATTTGCCCCAAAGGCCGTGAACACAGCCCCCCAATTGTTAGCGCCAACAGCAGTGCCGCGATCGCAATCACCCCAGACCACACCACCCCCGGCCAACTGCCACTCAGGGTGTAAAAGAGAACATTAAAAAACCAGCCCAGCACGCCCAAAAGGCTAAAGTCTAAGGCGAGCAAGAGAATGAGGGGCGCTCTCCCCACCCCCAACCAATGCAAAATTGTCAGAAATGAGATGCCCTCCTCTAGATCGACCTCCACTTCCAAGGGATCGGCATCTCCCTCTAGCTCGACCTCTTCAGCGCCCACATCGCCAAAGATCACCGTCAAAAAGAGCAAGACCCCCATGCCCAAGACAATCCAGTAGGGAGTGTGAATCAAGTGAAATAGCATTGCCTTAGTACATAAAGGGATTTTCAGGCTCAGGAATCGGCGTTATCGTCTCAGCAACCAATACCAATTGGCGGCGGTCGTTGAGGGTTTCTGTGGTCATCCGACCTTCAACGCGAAACCACTGATCTTGGGGATAGGCTTGGCGCGATCGCCCCAATTTCACGGGCAGTCCCACAGGATAGGCATCCGCTGCACAACAGGTAATGACAAAACGGGTGAGCGTGAGATAAGTCTCTGGCAGTTGGGGACTATGAACCGCAAATCCCTCAATGCGAGCGGGCAACCCCCTATAGGCATCGGGTTCGGGATAGACATCAAGGGTGCGAATCCAGTCAATGAGCGTCCGCTCCTCAGGCCGTTGATTGAGGCGAAAGGCCACTGGACTATTGCGGGTCACTGTCAAGCCATCCTCGAGACCGCGATGAATGGCCGTGGCACTATTGAAAGGACGGGGCGTCATCACCAAACCCACGACTGCCGCGAAAATCAGAATACTGAGCGTCCAACGAGCCGGTAAGAGGGCAACATGCTGCACAGGTGTCACTCGCCCCCGCCATAACCGCCACCCTTGCCAACCACTCACAGCAACTAAAAGAAACCCAGCGGCGATCGCCAGCGCAAAATAGTTGGGGTGAATTAGTAACCCCAGTCGCCCCTGCCACCAATATCGAAGAAACAACATTCCCCAGAGGAGAAGTGCCCCAACCGTCCACCACTCTTGCTGTAGCCAGCGACGGCGCATCATCATGCGTTGGACACGCGGAGAATAGTGATTGGAGGAGCTAGAAAACATCGGGCGGTGGAAAATTCGCCATCCCTAAACATTCTAGGGGGAATCCTGCCACTGCGGGCTTAGCTCACGAAAGTTAAAGAGGGTGGCCTTGGGATGACATTGGGCACAACCATCGAGGGTGACGGGCTGCGGCACCGCAACACGGGGATGGAGGATACGAAAGAAGGGCGATCGCCCGACGCGAAAGGGAATTTGGGCATCGTTGGGCAGGGGTCGCGAATAGGTGCGCAAATAGTTCCACAGGGGAACCAGCTCTGGGCGGGGAATGGGTTCGAGGGTTGCGCCGTAGTGATTGGTATCTTGAATCAGTACCTGCCATGCCGGAGTGGGCAATGTTTCCGGGGGGACTGCGAGGTGACAACTGCCACAGCGCCGCAGATAGATTTGCGCTCCCAACTGGGCATTCAAGGGCAAAACATCGACGGTACCGCTCCAGTCGGGGGTGGCGATCGCTGCTAAGGCTGTACCCACTAGGGCACAGAGCATCAAAAGAACTGCCCCTACCCGCCAACGCCAGTGGTGTCTAATCTTGGATATACTCAAGCCCTTCATCCAAACAAAACTGTGCCCGCATCAGTTCTCGGCCGAGATAGGCCGCATGGTCAAACATCGTCACCAGTTGGCGATCCTTTTCAAAGAGTTCAATGCACAACTCCTTGGCTGTTCGACCGCTAAGTACTAGATCGGGTTCCCGCGTTACTTTCCCTTTGGTGGGAATGGGTTCTCCCGTATCGGGATCCACCGCTAAGCCCTTCTCATTGATGTCATTGGGATAGTGTTTCATCCAGATCAGTTCTTGCGCAGGGTCAATGTAGATAATGAAATACCCTGCCGGATCGAGATGAATAAATCGCTGCGATAGCTTGTTGTCAAGCGCCGTGCGTTCTGCTTTGCTCAACGCCTATCTTTCCTCTAATGGATCCACTCTATTATTGTACGGCGAACTCGACTGGAATCTGCGGGCCGAGCCTTGAGTTTTGGGACATTCGCGTTATAATGAGAATTGCGCAAAAATTTCGGCTCAGTAGCTCAGTGGTTAGAGCAGGGGACTCATAAGCCCAAGGTCGCAGGTTCAAATCCCGCCTGAGCCACTTCTTATGACGATTCAAACTATACGGTTGCTGCCTCTAGCTCGACTCCTTCTAGCAAGTCATTCACGGGGAAGCGATCGAGGAGGTAGCGTGCCTGCTGGGCGCTTTGGCGGAGTTGGGGACTGGTGTGGGGCGCATGGGGAATCTGGGAAAGAAAATCGAGGGTGCGCCGCAGCAACCGCACAATATCGCCGGCATCGAGATTGGTTTCAGTGCACAATTCATGCCACGGCGTGCCCAAGGCCCACTGCTCTACCAAGCCAATGAGATCCCACTCGTACCAGAGGGGAAAGATGATGTGATGGCGACGCTGCACCTGAAACAGTCGGCGGCGAATCGGACTAAGGGCGGCAAGGCGTTCTTCCACTTCACTGGGAATGGGGTAGTTGCACCAACTGTCGGAACGGGGCGTTTCAGTCACTAGAGCTGCGATCGCTGCCGCCAAGAGGTGGGGGGGCAAGTCATCGAGTTCACCAGAGGCCAAGGCCAGAGCCAACCACAGTTCATTTTCGCCGCGCAGAGCAGCGGCCATTTCCCCAAGGGGGGTGGGGGTTAGGTCGTTGAGGCCACCAAAGTCCTGCAGGGCAGCAATGAGGGCAAGAAATTGCTCCCAGTGGCGTTGGGACTGTTGCTGGAGCTTGTGCTGGCGATCGCGCAGTTCCGTTTGTAGCCGTTCTTCGCGACGAACTAAGCGTAGCAGCGAATGGACATTTTGCGGCAGACTGGCTTGGAGTTGCGTGAGTTTGGCCTCAAGGTCAGCGATTTTAGCGGCTTGAGCCGCCACTTCCGGCGCGGCTAAGACAGGTGGCAGATCCGGGAGGGTACCGAGGTAGTGATTCGCCTCATTGCAGGGATAACTTTCCCCTAGGCGCAGTTTCATTGCCTCTGGGGGCGGGGGGAGATTGCTACAGGGGGGGCGATCGGGATAGACAGCCAAAATGTCATCAATGCCAACGACCCGAAAGCGACCATCAGCCGCAAGGCACAGCCAGTGGGGCAACTGCCCGGAACCAGCAACGGGTTGACAGAGGACGGCGGCTAAGGGGGGATGGTCTCGCAGGGGGGATTTGATATGGAGCCATGTCCCCGGCGGCACCGCCATCATAAAGGGGAGGAGTTCTTGGGCACGTTCCTGCTCCGCCTGCTGTTCGAGGATTTTCAGGAGGCGTTGATCCTGTCGTAGCCGTTCCCGCAGCTTTTGATACTGCGCTAGTTGCTGCCGATCAATGCCTGTGAGGCGTTGTTGCACGGTTTGCAATTCCGTTTCCAGTTGGGCGATCGCCTGCCGTTGGGGCGTGAGTTGCAATGTGGCCAAGTATTGACCAAAACTGCGCTCCACCAATTCCCGCGCTTCTTCAAGGGTGTGGCGTTGGAGCAGGTTCAAGACCATGCCATAGCTGGGGGTAAATTGGCTAATGAGGGGATCCGGGGCGGCGGTGGCCAAAAATGCTGCTTCATGGGCGCCCTCAAAGGGGGTTTGCAGCGTCACCACATGACCCACGGTATCCATACCGCGGCGGCCGGCTCGCCCTGCCATTTGCAAAAATTCAGAGGCCGTCAGGAGGCGATGACCGCTGTCGGTGCGCTTCGAAAGGGTGGAAATGACGGTGGTGCGCGCGGGCATATTGATCCCTGCGGCCAGCGTTTCCGTGGCAAAGACGAGTTTGATCAGGCCTTCTTGAAAGAGGGTTTCCACAAGGGTTTTCACCACGGGTAGCACCCCGGCATGGTGAGCGGCAATCCCTTGGTAGAGGGGGGCAATCATTTGCGGGGCAACAATGTCCTGATGTTGTGCCAAAAAGGCCTCGACCCGCTCCGCTAGTGCTTGCTGTTCTGCCTTGGTGAGGAGATTCATGCCCAGGACCTCTTGAACCGCTTGGTCACAGCCGCGCCGACTAAAGATAAAGTAAATGGCCGGCAGCATCTCCCGCTGTTGCAGTTGGCTGACCACGTAGCGGATGCTCAAAAAGTCCCGCTTGCCGCCGCGTCGCCGCAGTTCGGGCTGGCCGTGGAGCTTCGGGTTGAGGCGTTTGCGTTGGCCGTCCAAGAGGGGGAAGAGTCCCTTGCTGTTGCAAAAGTAAAAGTGCAGCGGTATCGGTCGCCAGTCGGAGTAGATCAGTTCAGCATCCCCATGGACGGATTGAATCCAGTCGGTGAGTTGTTCGCCGTTGGCGATCGTGGCGGAGAGGGCGACTAGTTGAATTTCCTTGGGGCAGTAGATGATCGATTCTTCCCAAACGGTGCCCCGCTGGCGATCGTTCATGTAGTGGCATTCATCGAGCACCACCACTTCAACCCCCGCAAGGGAGGTACCCACTTCGCCAATGGGAGTGCCGTAGAGCATATTGCGGAAAATTTCCGTCGTCATCACCAGAATCGGGGCATCGCGGTTAATCGAGACATCCCCGGTCAAGAGGCCGACCTGCTCTGCACCAAACTGCTGCTGAAAGTCACGCCACTTCTGGTTTGAGAGTGCCTTGAGGGGGGTGGTGTAAAAAACCCGCTGCTGCCGCGTCAGGGCACGGTGAATCGCATACTCACCAATGAGGGTTTTACCTGACCCCGTAGGAGCACAGACCACCACAGAGCGACCGGCATCAAGGGCAGCGATCGCCGCTTCTTGAAAGGCATCCAGTTCAAAGGGGAGTTGGGCAAGGAAGTCTGCTAGGGCCGGCGATCGCTCACTCATGGGGTAGGTGTCGGCTCCTGCTGCACCAGAACTTCACCCCTGAGGAGCCGTGCCGCCGCATCCAGTAATTGCTCCTCGAGATAGGGCTTGGTAAAGTAGCCCCGTGCCCCCAGTTGTGCGGCCATCTTGCGGTGGCGATCGGCGCCCCGTGAGGTCAGCATGGCGATCGGCAGATGGTTGAGTTTGGGATCTTTTTGAATCCGCGAGAGCAACTCCAAGCCATCCATGCGTGGCATCTCAATGTCACAAAAGACTAAGTCACAGGGCAAGCCAGAGCGCAGTTTTTCCCACGCATCTTGACCATCCCGTGCCTGCTCAACGCGGTAGCCTGCCCGCGTAAAGGTCATTGAGAGCAACTCCCGCACTGTAATCGAGTCGTCGATAATCAGCACCAAGGGTTCGGAGGCTTCCTCGGGTTCCGCAACATCCATGGTGTGACCAAAGCCACGCCAGTCGCGATCCATGCGTCCTAGGGACAGGTCAATAATTTCCAGCACGTCGGCGATCGCCATCGCGCGACCATCCCCTTGAACTGTGACGCCCGCTACCCCCACCGGCTTCGGCACCGGTCCAGACAACTGCTTAATCACGATTTCCTGTTCGCCGATGACCTGATCCACCTCCATGGCCACGAGATCATCGCCGCTGCGCAGCACAACAATTGAGACCATGCCATCGTCTTGGCTGCTCCCGCCATAGACATTGCTGCGGCTAATATTGCGGCTGTACTTGAGCAAGTCCCCAAGTTTACGCACTGGCAGCAGGCGATCGTGCCACGAGAGGACACGTTGACCATCTTCTAGGGTTTGGATGCGCTCTTGGGGAATATCCAGCATATCCTCCACACCGTCAATGGGGAAAGCAATGCGGCAGTGGTTATCAATGCAGCAGAGGGCTTTGGTAATGCTCAGCGTCAGCGGCAAGCGGATCGTAAAGGTGGTGCCTTTGCCCACCGTAGAGTCAATGTTAATCGTGCCGCGAATGTCCTCCAGATTTTTGCGCACCACATCCATCCCCACACCGCGACCGGCAAGGGCATCGGCTTGATCTTTGGTGCTAAATCCCGACTGAAAGAGGAAGGCATAGACCTCTTGGCGCGACAGGTTGGGGGCATCCGCCTCCTTCAGGAGACCCTTCTCGATTGCCTTGCGTTTTACCCGTTCTGGGTCAATCCCCGCCCCATCGTCACTGACGGAGATAATCGCTTGACTGCCTTGATAGAAGGCTCGCACGCGAATCAGGCCTTTTTCAGGTTTGCCCAATCGCCGCCGCTCTTCGGGGGGTTCAATACCGTGATAGACGGCGTTATTGATCAGGTGGGTCATCGGGTCAAAGAGCTTTTCGAGAATGCCCTTGTCAATGAGGGTATCTTCCCCTTCAATCTTCAGTTCCACCTGTTTGCCAATGGTACTGGCAACGCGGCGCACGGCACCCGGCAAGCGGACAGACATTTCACGGAAGGGCACCATTCGTGAGCGGCTCAACCCCTCTTGAACTTGGGTAGTGACTTGACGAAACTGCCGTGCCACCTGCTCCACTTCATCAATCACGTACTGGATGTCATCCGCTGCCTCCCGCACCCGCACGATCCGCTCAATCACCTCCTGAGAGAGGGTGTGGAAACCGGTAAAGCGATCCATTTCCAAGGCATCAAACTCGACCCCCGTGGCGTGGGTTCCCCGTTCCCCTTGGCCATTGGCTGCCCGTGCTGTCGTTACGCCCAACAGTGAACTCTCAAGGAGCGATCGCTCGTAGAGGTCTTGCATTTGTTGGCTGACATCCCCAAGTTGTTGGACTTGGTAGAGCAAGTTATCAAGAAACTGCCGCAGGCGTTCTTGGGTGTCTTCGAGGCTATTGCGGTTGACCACCAACTCCCCAACGAGGTTACTCAAGGTATCGAGGTGGCGTACGGGTACCCGCATGGTTTGCTCCACCAAGGCGCTACCTTTTGGCCCTGCCCCGGCTCGGCGAGGAGTGGCCGCCTTCGCACTACTCCCTGCGGGTTGGGGAATTAATTTCTCTAAATCGGCAAAACTATCATCCGCAGTCGAGGGGGCTGTTGTGGCCGGCGGTGGGGTGGGTGCCGTAGGGGTGGCTTGACCCAAGAGTTGCTCGAGATCCTCAAAGGCCGGTGGCGCCACCGTCTCTAAAAGCTGATCCAATTCGTTGAACGTGGCAGCCTCAGCTGGGGTTGTACTCGTTGCACTTTGCTCAATCAACCCCTCCAATTCCTCTAGGACGCTTTCGGGGGTGGCAGGCACAGTGGCATCATTCATCAGTGCCTCCAGTTCAGCCATGCTGGCAGCTTCAGGGGAGGGAATGGATTCCTCCACCACCGCTTCGGGTTCCGTCATGCCTGCAGCTTCAGGAGAGGTGAAGGAGGCTTCCATGAGGGATTCTCGCTCGGTAATGCTACTAGCAGTCTCAGGAGCGGGTACAATCTCCTCCACTAGGGGTTCGGGTTCAGCAATATTTGCCGCTGTGACTTCAGGCATACTTGGCTCAGCGATCGCCGGTGCCTCGGATAGCGTTTCTGCCCAAGGATCATCAGGGCTTGGCGGAGCAATAAATTCCGCGAGGGCTTCTTCCGCCGCATTATCCACAACCAAGTTTTCTAGGACATCGTTGAGACCCGGCACCTCTTCGAGGAACTCAGCCACATCCTCAGCAACATCACTGAGAGCAGGGATCTCAAAGTCCTCTTCTAAGGGAAGCAGATCGGGAGCCTCAGTGGTTTCCACCTCACCCAAAAAGTCTTCTAGGGAAGCAACTGCCTCATCAAGAGCGGCCATCTCTGAGGGGGCTTCCTCGGCGAATTGTTCAAGAAATGCATCCAGACCAAGTTCGGCGGGTTCTGCGGCTGCACTCTCCTCAAGAGGACGGTCAAGTGTCAAGGGCGCCTCAAGGGCCTCAGCCATACTTTCGGCGATCGCTGGCGGCGTGAGGTCATCGAGGGGGGCTTCCTCCACCTCCGCAGAGACCAGCTCACCCGAGAGTTCTTCAATTTCATCGAGAATGGCATCAAGGCGGGGTTCTGCCTCAGGCAACTCCTCAGCAGCGGTTATGTTCAAAAAGTCGGAAATCTCCTCATCAAAGGCCGCTTCATCCCCCAGCTCTAAACTGGCCAAATCCCCCTCAAGGGTGTCCTCCAGCCAGGCCGTCGGCAGCGCTGTGGCATCACTAAAAATGTCACTCAATTCTTGGAAATCAGTCCCACTCTCCTCACCAAAAACAGTGACACCATCGCCACCGCTGCTCATTGGCTCCATTGGCTCGGAAATCTCTTCTTCAGGCACCCTCACCTCTAGCGGAGCAACCTCAGAGGCCATTTCAAGGGGTTGCAGTGGTTCCTCAAGGGTGACGGGAGCTGATTCTAAGACCACAGGCTCTGGCGCTTCTGGAACAACAGCCGGCGCTTCCTCAATCACAGGGGGCTGAAGCGCCACTAAACTGTCACTGGGACGAATCGCACTGCCTTGACCATTGAGCACCAAGTCGCGAGCCGCCATAATCTCTTTAATCACCACGGGTGCCAAGGCCGTGAGGGGCTGAGCTGTGTTACTCACCGCCTGTTGGGCGATCGCCAGCAGTTCAACCCACTGGGGCAGCGCAAAGGTTTCCCCCAATTGACCCAAATTAGAACAGGCCTCCGCCAATTCTTGCCGCACTTGGGGCGAATCGGGTTGCTTAAAGAGTTGCAACATTGCCCGCAAGCGATCGGGCACCTCCGTTTGAAAGACTAAGCGGTAGCTGGAGTCAGCAACGGGTTGCACCGGCGGCTTAACGGGTTCGGCCACAGGGGGAGAAGGCGCAGCTACAGGGGGCGCCACCTCTGCTCCTTGGGTCAGGTGGCTCAAGTGGGCTTGCAGTTGATTGAAGACTGGCTCCACCCGATTCAGCGTTGCCGTTGCTGTCTCCTCTGTCAAACCAAAGGGGCCTTGCAATTCATCGAGGAGTTCCCGCAGCGCATCAAAGGCTTGCAAAAAGAGTTGCTCTAGGGTTTCATCCACCGTTACGGGGTGTTCCCGCAGAATTTTGAAGTAGTCCTCCAGCTTGTGGGCGGTGTGCTGAATGCTATGGAGTCCGAGCATAGCCGCTCCCCCTTTGACGGAGTGGGCTGCCCGAAACATTTCACTCATCGCCTCGGGGTCATTGACCACCTGCTGGAGATTCATCAAACTGTCTTCAATGGTGGTCAGGTGTTCCTGCGCCTCCTCAATGAAGTAGCCAAGAATGCGCTTTTGTTGATCGCTTTGCATAGCCCCCTCCCGGATTGCTTAGGCTTGATCTTCAGTATTTTCAACGCGGAACCGTTCCACCGATGCCTGCAAGTTGCGCGCCACACTCACGAGACCTTGCAACGAGTCAGACACCCGCTGTGCCTCCTGAGAGGTGGCCTGCGCTGTCAACTCAATGGATTGCATCACCTGAGCCATGGCTCGCGCCGATTCTGTTTGCTCGACCGTAGCGTTGGTAATCGAGCGCACAAGGGTATCAATTTGCGAGGACACTTGGATGATGTCCTCAAGAGCATGCTTGGCCTGTTCTGCTCGCTTGGTGCCCTCAATCACCTGCTGTGTGCCCTCTTCCATGGCGGTCATCACCGCGCCGGTTTCACTTTGAATTTGCAACACAATCTGCTCAATTTCTTTCGAGGCTTTGGCTGAGCGGTCTGCCAGTTGGCGCACCTCATCGGCGACCACCGCAAACCCCCGACCTGCTTCCCCAGCTCGTGCGGCCTCAATACTGGCGTTCAAGGCCAACAGGTTCGTGCGGTTGGCGATCGACGAGATCACACCGACAATCTTGGCAATCTCTTGGGAAGATTCCGCTAGGCGCTTCACCTTGCGGGTGGTCTCGGCCACCGTTTCCCGAATTTGCAAAATACCCGCCACTGTGCGTTCCACCGCCTCACCACCACGGAGGGCTGTTTCTGAAGCATTGCGTGCCACCTCATTGGCTTCTTGGGCACTTTCGGCCACCCGCTGAATCGCATTGGTCATCATCTGCACCGAGTTCAGGGTGACGGCTAGCTCCTCCGCTTGCCGCAGAGCATCTGCTGAGAGACTACGGGCAAAAGTTTCGTTTTCTGCCGCACCGCGACTCACCTGCTGGGCGGCAATTTTCACCTGTTGCACAATCGTCCGCAGGTTGTGAATTGTCAGGTTAAAGGAGTCGGCCACTGCGCCGAGCACGTCCGCTGTCACTTCCGCTTGTACGGTCAGGTCACCGCGGGCAGCCCCCTCCACATCATCGAGGAGTCGGATCACTTGGCGCTGTAAATCATCCCGCTGCCGTTCGTTTTCCTCTGCTTTTTTCTGGGCATCAGCAGTAATTTGCTGGATGGTATCCGTCATTTGGTTAAAGCTTTGTGCCAAGAGTCCCAGTTCATCGTTACTGGTGACCGGCACCCGCGCCGTCATATCACCGGCAATCACGGCATTACACTGTGCCTGCAAATCCGTACAGAAGCGCTTGATGCGGCTGACACTGCGCTGCCCCATGGCATAGACGGCCACCCCGGCGGTGAGACCAGCAGCAGTACCACTCACTAAAGGCGCAGGGCCGGAGGCACTAAAGCCTAAACTAACGGCACCCGCAGCCAAGGCGGAAAGGACACCACTGGTTACGGCTGAGGTAATGTTTTGCTGGCCAAAGGAACTCGTGGCCGTTGAGGTTGCTGGGACTGTTCTAGCCACAGGACTAGGACTACGGGAAGGTGTTGGCGCAGTAGCCGCTGGTGCTGCAACGGGTACTTGCTCGGTAAAGGCTGACAGATCCTGACTTGCTGCAGGGGGTGGGGTTTCAGCGCGGCTAGCAGTGCTTTGACTCAGGTCGAGGCTAAAATCGGCCAAGTCCTCAAGACTTTGCTGGCTGAGATCAAATTCATCCGGTAAAACTGCAAAGGTCTCGGTGCCGGCATCGGCCATCACGGTGGCATCTGAGCCAACAGCCCCCATACCATGCACTTGAGGATTGGCAATGGTCATTTCATCATCAAATCCCGCACCGGAGAGATCTGCATTGCCAAAGGAGAGATCCTCTAGGTTAAAGTCGGCAATGGATTCAAAGGGTTCAGCACCACCAGAGCTCGCTTCCTCTTGCGCGATCGCTGGTGCCTCTGGCTCCCTAACGGTTTCACGTGCGGGAAACTCAGACATGGCGATCGTTTGCTCATCCTCAAAGGTAGCGGGGTCAAAGGCCTCAGGAGACAGGGGTTCTGCCACAATATCTGGGGCTTCAAAAGCCTCAAGGGAAGCTGAAAAGTCGCCAAAGAGATCGTCTTCCTCCTCGGCTGCATCAGAGGAACTTAATTCCGGCTGCGGCAACAATTCAATGGCATCTGCCGCCTCATTGGTCAACAAATCACTGATACCAGCGGCAGAGGTAGAGACTTCAGGAACATTGGTCTCAACGGATTCCGTCAGATTTGGCAAGAGGCTCTCTTCAGAAATGCTGGCTGCTGGGGCTTCCTCAATATCGCCAAAGAGACTTTCTGCCGACATATTTGCCGCTGGGGATTCCTCAAGACCGGGAAAAAGGCTCTCTTCAGAAGCGTTGGCTTCTCCCGATTCTGTAAGCCCCCCAAAGAGACTCTCTTCAGATACAGCTACTTCAGCAGCAAAGGCATCATCAAATGTTTCGAGGGCGGGGGGTGTCATTTCTTGAAACGGAGCCGCAGTACTTTCTGATGTCTCACCATCAAAAATAGGTCTGGCCGGTTCGGACGGGGTCAAAGGAGAACTTCCCATGAGCATTGTGACATCATCATCACTGATGGACTCTGTACCTAGGGGCTGCACGGATTCGCCGATGGGAATTTCTGGAATGTCCGCGACTGGCTCCTCCAAAGAATTGGCCGAAAAGGCAAAGGGATCCTGAACCGCCGCATCTTCGTCGAAGGGATTAAAGGCACCCTGTTCTAAACTGGCGCCAAATTCTTCCTCAATGCCGCCCACCTCAAGATCGTCAAAGGGGTTACTTGTCCCTAAATCGCTACCAAAGTCATCAAAGTGATCAAGACTCAATTCCTCTGAAGGGTTTGCGGCTTGGGGTTCCACAATGGGTGGCGTGGTTTGCAAAAAGGTATTGTCCCCCTGCAGTTGGGTGTGATCTCCTTGCAGGGGGGGGTGGTGTTCGCCGCCGTTTTTGGCAGGTTCAGCAGCGGGAATCAAATCCTTAATCTTGGCAAGGCTCTCGTTGGCCAAGTTGATCAATTCTGGATCCGTTGTGGCATTGAGAACCGCATGGTACTGCTCTTGAGCCTCGCTGTAGCGTTGTTGACAGCAGTAAATGTGCCCCCGCAGCAGCCGCAGGTTTGGATCGCCCGGTCGGGTGCCCACCAACTGGTCAGTGATTTTGGCTGCTTCTTCATAGTTGCCTTGCACATAAGCGGCAACCGCTTTTTGATATTCTTGGGTGTGTTGGGTGCTGCTGGATGCCATGGGCTTACTCCCAGAATGGACGATGACGAGGGGCAGAGAATTCTTAGGGACTACATCAAGGAAGCTTTAATTACTAAAGTATGCGCCAATCCTTGGGAAAGATAGCACGGGGGTGTTAATTTTCCTAAAGTGACTGGTGTTGATGGGTTCCATCGTGACACTTGCGGGCGAGTGTCATTGAGATTCTACTTTTTCTAGTTTAGAGTCCCCAACGAGCACTGCGTAAAATGGCGAGGGGATCCAAGAGCTTAACAATGTCCTGTTGCTCGGCATCAAAAACCCATTCGCCACGGACAAAGGGAGCCATCTGATCGCTGACATGGGTCGCGGGCTTAATGGTGTCATTGTTGAGCCACTCCATGCCTCGGACTTGATGAACTGCTAGCCCTACCATTAACTCATCATCTTCAATGGCAATAATCGATAGCTCAGAGCGATCGGTATTCAAGGGGGTGTCATCGCCAAGAAACTTACCGGTATCCGCGACCCAAATCACCTGCCCCCGCAAGTTCAAAATCCCCAGTAGCAGATTGGAGGTATTGGGCACTGGCGTAATGCGATCGGGAGTCACGGCCACAACTTCGCGTACCCCAATAGCCGGTAGGGCTAGGGTATCACCGCTAGGGATGGTAAAGAGGATATGTAAATCCCCCTCTGGGGTTCTGAGGTCATCGATATTGCCACTTTCGATGGGGGCATTGGTTGCGAGTAAGTCTGAGCTACTAAACATTTTTTTAGCCTCGCAAGAGTTGCTTGATGGTGCCAACCAATTCTTTGGGGTCAAAGGGCTTCGTAATATACGCATCAGCCCCCTGTTTCATGCCCCAATAGCGATCAAACTCCTCACCTTTGGAGCTACAGATCACCACGGGAATGGATTGGGTGCGGGGGTCGGACTTAATTTGGCGACAGACTTCATACCCATTCATGCGGGGCATGACAATGTCGAGGACAACCACATCGGGCGTGCTCTGCTGCAATTGCTCCATTGCCTCGACACCATCGGTGGCAACGGTTACTTCAAAGCCTGTTTTCGCCAGCAATTCGCTGATCATTTCCCGCTGGGGTGGACTATCTTCGACAACTAAGACTTTACTCATAGGGGGTTACACGTAGAATTCAGGGTTTGCTTTATATTCTAAAAGCCTAAGAGGTTGACAGGTTGATGATAGCTAACCTGCTAACGGGGCGTCTCAAGGCCTGATTTTGGTTCTAGCACGTCGCCAAAGGACTCGTCTGTTAAGGAGGTCACAGGTGGCGCTGCACCAATGTAATGGTGCGTAATTGTTAACAATTCTTGAGTTGAAAAGGGCTTGCTGAGGTAATCAGTGGCACCGGCCACTTTGGCGCGCAGGCGATCGCTCCAACCAACGAGGCTAGTCAGCATAATAATCGGCGTATAACGGAAGCGAGGGGTGTGCCGTAGAAGGGTGCAAAATTCGTAGCCATCCAATTCGGGCATGGCAATATCGAGGAAAATCAGGTCGGGGTTGAGTTGGAAAATGAGACTCAAGGCCGTTAAGGGGTGGGCGATCGCCGTGGCTTCATAACCTGCGGCTTGCAGGGTGGATTCAACCACTTGACGGACAGTGGCGGCATCATCCACACACACGACCCGGGGCGATCGCCGCCAAGAGAGGGGGGGAAATGTACGGGTGTGGCCATTGGTTCCCCAAGAACTGACTTGTAAGTACCCTTGATGGAGATAGGGCAGCAGGAGTTTGCCCACCGTCACGCCATCTCGTCCCAGTTGCCGACTCAGACGGCGCAAGGTGATCCGCTCGCGCACGAAGGGTTCCAGTTGGCGAAACCACTGATCCGCTGGATCGTTGCCTGTGGGTTTAATATCCGTCAGTTCGAGGGATTGATCAAGGGAACGCAACTCTGGATGCAGTTTTTTCCATTCCCGCAGATGACTCAGGCTGTCATTGAGCAGCATTGTCAGGGAGAGATTGTGCCATTGGGGGGTGAGGGGACTCGCACTATAAAACTTGAACCAAGCGCGATTGAGGCTAACAACGTCAAAGAGACTCTCCCGCAGCAGCGCCCGCCACACGCTATGGATTTGATTGAGCTTGCAGTGATCGAGGAGCCACCACAGGCATTCGTATTCCAGCCAACTGGCACCGGCTTTGCTTTCGATGAAGCTATCGGGACTCGGCCAAGGAATGCCCTGCCCATAGAGCAGATCCTGCAACCGCTCTAAACTGTGGCTGTGGCGATCGGCAATATAAACCAAGTGACCATGACTCAAAAAGAGAAGCCACGTATGACCGGCATCATCTTCGAGGTAGAGTTCCCCGGTGCGCTGGCCAAGGGCAAGGGTTTGGCACAGCGTGTAAATATCCGTATCGTTGAGGCATCCTTCCATGGCGCTATTATAGCGATCGCCAGCGGGCTGACCGCGACACCGGATAGTTCAGTCTCAGTTAGCGCTGGGTATAGCTAGAGAGCAATTGCACCAGTTGCTTCACAAGGGCTTCCTGATCGCGATTGATCTGGGGAAAGTTAAAGTCATCGCGAATATGAACCTCAAAGCCCGGCACCACCTCAATGCGCTTCCAAGATTCTGGTTGCGGTGAATGGCTCGGGGGCGGTACCTCGCGGCGGCTGACACTGGGACTGACGCGCATGGGTTCCCCATAGCGATGCTCAGAGCGGTCTTGTACCTGTTGCAAAAAGGCCAAAGCTGGGTTGATCGGGGGTGGATTCAATTGCAGATGAACCCCTTGCTCAAGGAGTGCCCGCAGTTCTGGGGTGCTCATGCGATACACCAGCTTGTAAATGGCACCTGCGGTATAGCCCTCCATCAACAGCCGCCGCACCACCAGCAATTGCACTAGGTGGCGATAGCCGTAGCGCCCTTCGCGGCCAATGCGAGCGGGACGGTCAATCAATTTGCAGGAGGTGTAATGGCGCACCAGACGCGGGTTGACCTCTTCCAAAACACGGTTTTTGGAATCCTCCTGGGGGAGGTGCTGGGGTAAGAGTTCGTTGGCGATTTCCACCAACTCATCTAATGACCATTGATCCTGAACGTGGATGAAATCTTGAATTGTTGCCATGATGAACAAACACAGCCTTTTTTGAACGAAAAAACAAAGAAGTCAGTTAGAGAGGGGTTTTCCTGTCCCAGATAGAGCGCAAGGGCGCCCCTAGAGCAGGAGTGAAACTATATTATCGTATTTTTTTGGTTCTGTATCATTTTGGGTCTAATTTAGTCTTACAATTATCAAGGAAAGTAAACACCTGAATATTACAAGTCTACAGAGAGTTCAACGCAACGCGAAGCTGCATTGTGACACCAAAACAATTTATTTGATGCTAGCATACAGCGTTTGGTGTTGAGTGAAGTTGTCCCAAAAATTACTGGGATTTTTGTGTTGTCAAGCAATTTGTTGCAGAGTTGTTACAAATTCAGGATAGGAGACGGCTGCCGCACTGGCGTTGTGAATGTGGCTGGTTCCTGTGGCATTGAGGGCAGCGATCGCCAGACTCATGGCCATGCGATGATCGCCGTAGGTTTCCACATGGGTGCCTTGCAAGGGTACGCCCCCCTGAATATCGAGGCCATCACTGAGTTCAGTGACCTTAGCGCCCATTTTTTGCAATTCTGTGGCTACGGCCTTGAGGCGATCGCTCTCCTTCACCCGCAGTTCTGCTGCATCCCGAATTTCGGTGATCCCCTCGGCAAAGGCAGCAGCTACAGCCAAAATCGGAATCTCATCAATCAAGCGGGGAATCAATTCACCGCCAATACGGGTTCCCTTGAGGGCTGCCGATCGCACCCGCAGATCTGCAACGGGTTCGCCTGTGACGAGCCGCTCATTTTCAAGGGTAATCTCGGCCCCCATTGCCCAAAGCACGTCGAGAATGCCGGTGCGGGTGGGGTTAACTCCCACATTGGTCAGTACTAGTTCTGAATCAGGGGTAATGGAGGCTGCCACCAACCAAAAGGCGGCTGAACTGATGTCGCCGGGCACAATCACCTTCTGACCCTTTAAGACCGCAGGTCCTTCAAGACTCACCGTACAGGTGGCCTCATCCACGCTCAAACAGGCACCAAAGGCCTGAAGCATACGTTCACTGTGATCCCGTGAGCGGTGGGGTTCGCGAATAATGGTGGTGCCTTCGGTGTGGAGGGCGGCGAGCAATAGCGCTGATTTCACCTGAGCGGAGGCAATGGGACTGTAGTAGGTGATTGGCTCTAAGGGCTGCCCCAAAACGGCCAAGGGGGCACGGCTGTGGTGTTGACGCCCCCAAATCTGGGCACCCATCTGCATCAAGGGTGTGACGACCCGTGCCATGGGGCGCGATCGCAATGAGGCATCCCCAGTCATCGTAAAAAAGCGACCTGTTTGCGCTGCCAATACCCCCAACAACAACCGCATCGTTGTACCAGAGTTGCCGGCATTCAGGACATCCACGGGTTCTTGGAGATGGCCAATTCCCAAGCCTTGAACTGTGACTGCTGTGGCATTGAGATCTGAAATCTCGGCACCAAGGGCACGAAAACAGGCGGCGGTACTACAGGTATCTTCACCCACGAGCAGGCCTTCAATATGGGTAGTGCCCTCTGCCATTGCTCCCAACATCAGGGCACGGTGGGAAATGGATTTATCTCCCGGTACTTGGAGGGTGCCCTGCAGGGGATGGCCATCGGCCTGAATTTGCCAAGTGTCGTCGGATGTAATCTGAATAACCGCCATGGGATATTTGGATAAAACCGCGTTCTCGATTGTCCCACGTCTGTTGCGCTATAGCCCCATTGAGCGCTTCAGTTCCTCAAGGGCAGTTTGCAGTTCCAAGCGGCGAAACTCAGCTTCAATTGGGTCATTGAGGTCACTGGTCATGCGTGGTGGCGGTGGGGGCGGTGGTGGGGGCGCACTGGCGGTAGGCACACGGTTCATGATTTCTCGCCGGCGATCGCGAATCTTTTGCAGCAGCTGCTGGGTAACGGGGATTTGATTGAGGGCGTCGAGGCGTTGCGTCCACAATTGTTCCCCCCGTTGGCGCAATTCGGCCTCCCGTTGTCGTGCCAATTCGGCCAGATCAGGACGCTGAGCGGCCGTAGCGGTGTGGGTACGATCGCGCCAGCGGCGAATCTCGGAAACAAGGCCTAAAATTTGCTGTTCGCAGGTATTGACTTCCTGTTGCAGCCGCAGTAGCCGCTCTTGGGTTTCCCGTTCTTGATCCTCTAGCTCAAGGAGCAGTAGATTGAGTTCAAGCTGCGGATTGGCACGAATAAAGTCCTCGAGTTTTTGCTCTAGGAATGCATTCAAGTCGCGGAAAAAGCTCATGAGTGCCCCTTTTTTTAAAAACTTTGGCCAACAGTGAGGGAGCGCACTTCCCCTTGACGCCGTAGCACCGCCCGCTGATTTTGAATCTGTACCAGTTGCCAGCCGTCGTTGCCAATTGTATCGCCCACACTCAAGCGCAGTGTTTGGCCATTGCTTTGAAAAAGAGCCACTGAGCGATCGCCCAGTTCGAGGATGCCAACTAAGGTATGTTGGGGGGGCGCCGGTGTAGGGGCAGGGGGTACCGGTGTGGCTGCCGGCGTAGGAGCTGTCACCGTTGGTAAATTGGGCAGGGTCACCGTTGGCGCGCTGGGGGCTTGGTAGACGGGAACGTAAATGCGTTCAACCGTCGGGGTGGGGGTTGAGGGGGTGGGAACCGAATTGCTGGCGATCGCTGGCGATGCAGGGGTTGGGGGGGCGGCCCGTTGGCTGAGCAGCTGAAGGGAGGTTTGCAGATACTCAGCGAAGGCAATGTCCGCAGGGCTGGTGGTTGTGGTCACCGTAGCGTCAGGGGCAACTGCAACTGGTTGGCGATTCAGACTGATCCAAAGGCCAACTCCTAGGACAAAGGAGGCAATGCCAACCCCCATCAAAAAGCGATCGCCCCAAGAAAAGGTCTGCTCTGGTTCCGATCGGTGCAGCCAGCGAGAAGGTTCCGCCGGTGGTGGGGGCGGAGGAGGAGTTGTCGCTTCAAAGGGGACGAGGAGGGAAGGTTCCGGTTCTAAAACCGCTGCTAGGGATTCTGGCTCATTGAGGTCGGCCTCCACAGCGGCAAAGACTTCATCCAGCAAGCGGTTGGCTTGGACATCTGTCAGACAGGTTTCCATGGTATAGGGGTCTGTCCTCTGCGGATCATCGCTCCGTGTCATCACCCATGCCTCACAATAATCACCAAAAACGCCCAACCTTGCCTATTTCTTTTACGATGGATGACTAAATTCTATGCAATCCCTCTCCTATTGGCCACCACTGCCGCTGCACTCTGGCGTGATCCACACGGTCTTTACTGCCTATGTCCAACGCTGGGGGTGCCTCTACCCTTGGCAACCGCAAACCAGCCATGTTTTCCATGGGGCGGCGGGCGTGCCCCTGTACGGTGAGGGGTATCGGCTTGGCCAAGCACGCGGAACCATCATTGCCACCTACGGCATTACGGGTGATCTCAAGAATCAATGGTACTTGCATACCCTTGCCCATTGGGCGATCGCCCGCCGCTTTGATGTGGTGCTCTTCGACTGGCGTGCCCATGGCCGCAGTGCTGAACTTTCTCCGGCGTTGACCAGTGATGGGCTTTACGAAGGCCAAGACTTTGTCGCGATCGCCCAACAGTGCCAAGAACTGGGCTATAGGCCGCCCTACTGGTTTGTTGGCTATTCCTTGGGGGGGCAGTTAGCCCTTTGGGGGGCGTGGTATGCCCAACAGCAAGGGACAAAAGAGATTGGGGGGGCGGCTGTGATTTGCCCCAACCTTGACTCCAACCGCTCCCTTGCCCACCTCGGCACGACTTTTTGGGGACGGCAATTTGAACGCGCCATCAGCCGTCAACTCCAACACTTAGCTCGCCACCTGCATCGCCTTCATCCTCAAATCTTTGATCTCAACACCGTTGCCCAGATTGACACCATTGCCGGTTTTGATGCCGCCCTCGTCATTGACCGCCTTGGCTTTGGCAGTGTGGCCGAGTATTACGCTGCCAGCAGTCCCTTGCCGCTGCTGCCGCAACTGACAATACCCCTATGGATTCTCTATGCCGCCGATGATCCCCTATTTGATCCCAATCTGGTGCCAGAACTCCTAGCCATTGCCGAGGCCAACCCTGCCCTCACCCTGCTGATGACAGAGCAAGGGGGTCACGTGGGCTTTACCAGCGATCGCAAGTGTCAACGCCTCTGGAGCGATCCCGACTACTGCTGGGGGATTCATCGGCTCTTGGATTGGCTAGGGCAGCAACCTAGATAACCTACGAAAGTATAAAGGCGGCACCCGGATTCGAACCGGGGGATAAAGGTTTTGCAGACCTCTGCCTTACCACTTGGCTATGCCGCCCTATTTGGCAATTTCCCATTATAGCCGATAGCGCTCTTCCCATCCTTGATTGTTTTAGCTTACTGACCAGATTGCTCAAGGTAACGCTGGATGGCTTCACGGGTCACTGCCGCCAGAGACATGCCCTTGGCCGCTGCTAATTCCTTAAGCTGCTGGTATTGATCGGCACGCACATCCACGCGGTAGCGCTTTGTCGCGGTAGCTGGAATATAGGTAGCGGCAAATTCCCGCAAGGCAGCCAAGCCGACGCGGTGGCAAAAGTCCCCAAAGGATTCGCCCTTGTGCCGGCGATCGCGATAAAAAACTAGCAATGGCTCTAGGGCTGTTTCCAGTTCGGCAATCGGTAACCGCTCAATATAGACCTCTGCTAAGCGGGTTTGATCGGGACTCCCCCCCAACCAAGTCTGATAGGCGCCGGGGACAATGCCAACAAAGCCCAATTCCGCCAAGTAGGGGCGGGCACAGCCATTGGGGCACCCCGTCATCCGAATCACAAAGTGCTCTTCTTGGAGTCCCAGCCGATCCATGAGGCGACGAATCCGCTCCAGTACCCCCGGAATTGCCCGTTCCGACTCGGTAATGGCCAAGCCACAGGTAGGCAACGCCGGGCAGGCCATGCTATAGCGTTCGAGGGGATCAATGGCATTGACATCACGCACCCCGTGCTGCTCAAGGATGTGCTGAATTGCATCCTGTTGATCGGGAGAAACATCACACAGGAGCAGATTTTGGTGAGGCGTGACCCGCAGGGGGAGCTGAAAGTCTTGGACGATTTTCTTGAGGGCCGACTTGAGTTTGAAGTTCCCCTGATCAAGGATGCGGCCATTGGCAATGGAGAGGCCATAGAAGAATTTGCCATCTCCTTGGGGGTGCCAGCCCAAAAAGTCCTGATAGCGCCACGGCGGCAGCGGGCGAAAGGGTTCGAGGGGTTTGCCAAAGTATTCTTCCACCTTGGCCTTGAATTTTTCGACTCCCCAATCGTGGATCAGGTATTTCAAACGGGCGTGGCGCCGATTATAGCGATCGCCATAGTCCCGCTGGGTGGCCACGATCGCCTTCACCGCCTCATAGACATCTGCCGCTCGGACAAAGCCAATTTCATCAGCCATGCGGGCAAAGGTTTCTTCTTTGTTGTGGGTGCGCCCCAAACCACCACCAGCATAGATATTGAAGCCCTCAAGATGGCCTTGGGCATCTGTAATCACCACCAGTGTCAAATCTTGGGAGAAGAGATCTACGGAGTTATCCCCCGGCACCGTGACACAGCACTTAAATTTGCGGGGCATATAGTGATCGCCGTAGATCGGCTCTTCGTTATTGGGAAAGATCGTGCCATTGCCATTGCGCTGCCGTGCCGCCTTGACATCGGGGTGCTCTTCGGCGGAGATCACCTTTTCACCATCGAGCCAAATCTCGTAGTAGGCACCGGTTTGTGGGGTCAGCAGATCGGCAATGCGGTGGGCATACTCATAGGCAAGGGCATATTCCGGGCGATCGCGAAAGGGGGCGGGTGGCGCCATGACATTGCGGTTCAAATCACCGCAGGCGCCCAATGTGGATCCCATGCTGCGAATAATGGCTGCGATCGCTGCTTTCAGATTCTTCTTGAGAATGCCGTGCAACTGGAATCCTTGCCGCGTTGTTGCCCGCAGGGTGTGGTTGCCATACTCATCCGCCAAGCGATCCAAGGTTAAATAGAGCTGCGGCGGAATATACCCTCCTGGACTGCGGGTACGCAGCATGAACTGGTAGTCTTTCTCCTGACCCTTGACGCGGTTATCGCGGTTGTCCTGCTGATAGGAGCCGTGGAACTTGAGGATCTGCACCCCCTCTTCGCTAAAACGATTCGTTGGTTCTAGCAGTTCTGTGGCTAGGGGTTCCCGCAGATGTTGGCTTTGTTCCTTGAGAGCCTCAATTTTTGAGCGTTTCAGGGCAGCATCAGCAGAGGGGGGCGAAGCAACCATAGTGTTCTTTTTTCCAGCAGGTGAAAGTAACTAAAATGACGACAGCCAAAAGTCCCTAATCTTGATCGGGAAAGTGAGCTATCTCATTTTAGCGAACCTGTGGAACGATTAACAGGAGGGTTCTTCCTTGGAGGCACAGTCCTTTTGCCAGCAGCGTTCGAGGTAAGCATCGTAATACTGCCGCCAGAACCGTTTGGGATTGAGGGTAAAGCCCGGACTAAATAGCCGTTGGTTCAAATACTGCCAGAGGGGAAAGGCGAGGACACGACGCGTAGCCATAAGCACACCGTGAGCGTGAGCGATTCAAAAACTTCAACTTACCTTGATCATAGACGAGGGTTCTGGGGGGCAAGGGTCTCTGCCAAGTTTCTTAACGCGCGAGAAACCGTCCGAGGGGCGGAAAATGTTAAAATCTGTAAAGTTTTCTGGGATCACCGATGCGGGTTGTCATTGTTGGTGCAGGATTAGCCGGCTTAGCCGCCGCAGTGGATTTGGTGGATGCCGGTCACAGTGTTGAAATCTATGAATCCCGTCCCTTTGTGGGGGGCAAAGTCAGCAGTTGGCAAGATGCCGATGGAAACCACATTGAGATGGGGCTGCATGTCTTCTTTTACAACTACGCCAATCTCTTCGAACTGATGACCAAGGTGGGGGCGATCGCCAACCTACTACCTAAGGAACATACCCACACCTTTATTAATCGCGGTGGTCAGGTGGGAGAACTGGATTTTCGCTTTCCCTTGGGTGCCCCCTTCAACGGTCTCAAGGCCTTCTTTACCACCAATCAACTCTCTGCTGCCGATAAATTCTTTAATGCCATTGCCCTTGGCACCAGTCCTGTGGTGCGGGGTCTGGTGGATTATGAAGGGGCAATGCGCCAAATTCGCGCCTTAGATCGGGTCAGTTTTGCGGAGTGGTTTCGCCGCCATGGCGGTTCAGAAAACAGTCTCAAGCGCCTTTGGAATCCCATTTCCTATGCCCTTGGCTTCATTGATACCGAGCAGATGTCCGCTCGCTGTATGCTGACGATCTTTATGATGTTTGCCGCCAAAACCACTGCCTCACGGCTCAATATGCTCAAGGGATCACCGGCAGAATACCTGCTCAAACCCTTGGTGAACTACATTGAAGCGCGGGGGGCTAAGATTCATCTGCGGCGACGGGTGAAGGAAATTCGCTTTCGCGGCGAGGATCCGAGCACTTGGCAGGTGGAAGGGTTGGTGATTCCCCTAGGCGAAAAACTAGAAACAGTTACAGCGGATGCCTATCTGTGTGCCTGTGATGTGCCGGGGATTCAGCGCCTGATTCCGGCGGCGTGGCGATCGCACCCAACCTTTGACAACATCTTTAAGCTCGAGGCCGTGCCTGTGGCCACGGTACAACTGCGATTTGATGGCTGGGTTACGGAACTGCAAGACCCCAGTAAGCAAAAACAGGTGGCGGCAACGGGTATTGATAACCTGCTCTACACTGCCGATGCTGACTTTTCCTGCTTTGCGGATCTGGCCCTCACTAGTCCAGCGGACTACTATCGCGAAGGTCAAGGCTCCTTACTGCAAGTGGTGCTTACTCCCGGTGATCCCTTCATCAAAGCCAGCAATGAAGAAATTGCCCAACATGTGCTGCGCCAAGTCCATGAACTTTTCCCCTCGTCGCGCCATCTGAACATGACATGGTACAGTGTCGTCAAATTAGCGCAGTCCCTCTATCGCGAAGCCCCCGGCATGGATCCCTATCGTCCGCCCCAAAAAACACCCGTTCCTAACTTTTACTTGGCGGGCAGCTATACGCAGCAGGACTACATTGACAGCATGGAGGGCGCGACAATGTCCGGACGACAAGCCGCCCAAGCGATTTTGGCAGGAGGTCATGGATGAGTTGGTTAGAGCATACGGTTCAGATTGAAGTGGCAGCCGATGTCGATCGCGTCTGGGCACTGTGGTCGGATCTGGAGAAAATGCCCCTGTGGATGAAGTGGATTGAATCTGTGGTCATCACTGAAGAAGACCCTACCCTATCGCGCTGGACATTGACCACGGGCAACTGGCACTTTAGCTGGCGATCGCGCATTTGCCGCCAAGTGAAGCACCAAATGATTCAGTGGGAGTCCGTGGATGGGCTGCCCAATCGGGGTGCAATTCGCTTTTACGATCGCCATGGCAGCACCATTGTGAAGCTGTCGGTGTCCTATGCCATTCCGGGAATTTTGGGACAAATGATGGATCGCCTTTTCCTTGGCCGCGTAGTTGAAAGTACATTGCAAGCAGATCTCGAACGCTTTCGTGAATATGCCCAACAAATGCAGCCCACACAGGTTTCCTGAGGTTGACTCAAAGTTGGGATAGACCAAAAGAGATCGCGATCGCCAGCAGGGCTGCACCGGGAAACGTGAGTACCCATGCCATGAAAATTTGCGCCCACACTTGCCAGTTCACTTCCCCTTGATGGCGATAGCCAGCACCCGTAATCGCACCCACCACGACTTGTGTCGTACTGACGGGAAAGCCCACCAGACTTGCGGCTCCCACAGTCAAGGCGGCACTGAGATTCGCTAAGCAGCCACTCACAGGGTCAAGGGGTGTAATTTTCTCCCCCGTAGTGCGGATAATGCGTTCGCCGCCGCCATAGGTACCGATCGCGATCGCCAAGGCACAGGCAGCCATCACCCAGAAGGGCACACCCGCCTCCGGTGACAGTTGTCCCCAACTCACAAGGGCAAGGGTGATCACCCCCATTGTTTTCTGGGCATCGTTGGCACCGTGGGCAACGGCCATCAATGTTCCGGAGAGAATCTGCAACCGTTGCCAGTGCTCTGGGGGGAGTTCTCCTTGCCATTGCAACCACTTTTCGACTAGGGTCATCAAACCAAGGCCGATGGCGATCGCCACCAAGGGGGACACGACCATGGGAATCACCACCGCCTCAACAATCCCCTGCCAATAGATGATTTGTGGTGACACTTGAAAGAGGGCTGCCCCCACCAAGCCACCAATGAGGGCATGGGAAGAACTACTGGGTAAACCCCAATACCAAGTGAGCAAATTCCAGCCCATCGCGCCGAGGAGTGCGGCACTAATCACGCCAAACCAATGGGCACCCAAGGCACTGCTGTTGAGAATGCCGGCTTCAATTGTTAGCGCCACCCGCGTACTCAAGAAGGCACCACCAAAATTAGCCGCAGCAGCAAGGATGAGCGCCGATCGCAGGGAAAGGGCACGGGTGGCCACCACCGTTGCAATGGCATTGGCGGCATCATGGAAGCCATTGGTGACATCAAAAAGGAGGGCGATCGCAATCAACCCCCCCTTGAAATCAATGGCCATGCCCTAGGCAGAGGCACTCACTTGATCTTTGTCCTTGGCGAGGAATTTCTCCAGTTCGGCAAGGGCGTCGGCATCTACCTTCGTTTGCATGGGGCAGAACTTCGGCCCGCACATGGAGCAAAACTCAGCCGTTTTATAGATATCTGCCGGTAGGGTTTCGTCGTGGTATTCCCGTGCCCGATCCGGATCGAGAGCCAGTTCAAATTGGCGGTTCCAGTCAAAGTTATACCGTGCCCGCGACAGTTCATCATCGCGATCGCGCGCCCCCGGACGATGACGGGCAATATCCGCTGCGTGAGCCGCAATTTTGTAGGCAATCAAGCCATTGCGCACATCTTCAGCATTGGGTAAGCCAAGGTGCTCTTTGGGGGTCACATAGCAAAGCATGGCCGTGCCGTACCAACCCGCCATCGCCGCGCCAATGGCACTGGTAATGTGGTCATAGCCGGGGGCAATATCCGTGACCAAGGGCCCAAGGACATAGAAAGGAGCCTCAGAGCATTCTTCCATCTGCTTGCGCACATTGAATTCAATTTGATCCATGGGCACGTGGCCGGGGCCTTCCACCATCACTTGGACATCGTGTTCCCAAGCCTTGCGGGTGAGTTGACCGAGGGTTTTCAATTCCGCCAATTGAGCTTCATCAGAGGCATCATGGAGACACCCTGGCCGCAGCGAGTCCCCGAGGGAGAAGGAAACATCGTATTTTTTGAAGATCTCAATAATGTCGCGGAAGTGGGTGTAGAGGGGATTTTGTTTGTGGTGATACAGCATCCACTTGGCGAGAATGCCGCCGCCGCGCGACACAATTCCAGTGATGCGGTTTTTCACCAAAGGCAGATATTCAATGAGAATCCCCGCATGGATCGTCATGTAGTCCACCCCCTGCTGGGCGTGCTTTTCAATCACATGCAGAAAGTCATCGGGGGTAAGCCGCTCAACGCTACCGTGGACGCTTTCAAGGGCTTGATAGACGGGCACCGTTCCAATGGGCACGGGTGAGGCATTAATAATGGCGGTGCGAATGGCATCCAAATCCCCCCCACCCGTGGACAGATCCATCACCGTGTCGGCGCCGTATTTAATCGCTAGCCGTAGCTTTTCGAGTTCCTCCTCTAGACTGGAGGAGTTGGGAGAGGCACCAATGTTGGCATTGACTTTGCACTTGGCAGCAATCCCGATCGCCATCGGCTCGAGGTTGGGGTGATTGATATTGGCGGGAATAATCATCCGCCCACGGGCGACCTCATCGCGAATCAATTCCGCAGGTAGGTTTTCCCGCCGCGCCACATAGTGCATTTCTTCGGTGATAATCCCTTGGCGGGCATAATGCATTTGGGTAACATTGTCATGCCCTTTGCGGGCAGCAATCCATTCGCTACGCACCATTGATAGAATCCTCTCTAGACAGCTTCCCTGCGCCAGCATGATCTGGTTCAGGTTCTAAGGGTTTGCTCTCAGCCTGCTCTGACCGCAGACACCCCTAGCATGTCGTTCATTCTATCACTTTGCTTTTGGGGGGTGGGGATCAGTCTAATCAGTCTAAAACGTCAATGCGCACAGACCCGACACCGACACCAATGAGGCCAATGGCAGCCGCAGCCCCCCGCGAGAGGTCAATTTCCCGTCCCCCCGTAAAAGGCCCGCGATCGTTAATGCGCACCACTACTGAGCGGCCATTCTGGAGATTTGTCACCCGTACCCGTGTCCCAAAGGGCAGTGTGCGATGAGCCGCCGTCAGGGCGTCCTGATCAAATCGCTCGCCATTGGCAGTGCGGGCACCATGGAAGCCGGGGCCATACCACGAGGCAATACCCGTCAACTGCATCCGAATCGGTCCCATGGCCACAACGGTATTTGGTCTACCCTCTACGCTGGTTAGGGCAGGGGCATTCCCCAGTTGGCGGCGGATCAGGTTAGCAATGCGCAGGGCGTTTTCATCATTGCGTTGTGAACTATTGGGAAGCGTGACTTGATGGTTCAGAGTCAGGAGAGGTTCTTTGTCGGCGTAGATGCGGTATTGCTGTTGTTGGGCATCCCAACCCACGCGCACAAGGTTGGCATCAAAGCCCTGTTCGTGGAGCTGATTGAGGCGAGCGGTGAGAATGGTTGCCTGTTGGGCTGCTTCTGAGAGGGTGGTTTGCTCTGGTATCCCGGCGCCGTTGGCGGCAGCGACTTTGACGCCCTCTGTAGCTGCTACCCGTTGACCCAAGAAGGTGAGTACGGGAATCCCCCGCAAATAGACGGTTACGGCTTCGCGGCCTTGCTGTTGGTGACGATGCAGACTGGCGATCGCCCGCGTTGCTGTTGGGGTCGTGGATTGACGTTCCCCCACTTTGGTGGCAACGACAGCGGAAGAGGGGGCTGAACCTGACTCTATGGCTGGTGTGGTTGTGGTTGCACGGCTACTGGAAAGGATTCCCAACACAGCCAACGTGCTTGTTGTCAGACCCACATAAAGCGTTTTTTTCATAGGCGTCCGTTAAAAAGGGCATCCATACGGCTGGACAGTAGGGCACCAACATCACACAGGGGTTACCCCTACTGGTGCCGTGTTCGCTCTCATCGCGGAACTGTTTCAACCTACCACGAAGGCCTAGAATCAAGCATCAGGGGCATTTTGTTCATGGTAAACATTTTGAAAAAGAATAAAAAAGCGCTGAAGGCGGTGAAACCTACGCAGACTGGCATATTAACGGAATTTACAGTTGACGAAAGAAAATAAGAAAATTTTATAAACTTTTAACAAATCGTTTTTAATTTCTGAAGATTTCTGTGACTCAGATCACCAAAAATAAAAATTTATCTAAAAGAGAAAATTTGCTTTTTGCGACCTTTTCTGTGTGCCATAGGACGATTTCTCACCCAATTTTGTTTCCCGTTTTACCCCTTTTGGGATGCGCCTCTAGCCACTTCATAAAGTGCATTGCCCAAGGAATGGCTCTCTCCTCTAGCGCATAAAACGGGGATATAGTCCGTAGGGAGCCGAACCATGGAAGATAGGGATGACTTGCGGCGTCGTCTTGAAAACTTAGAAGCCGCTGTGGCTGCCCTGCAGCGATCGCTCGAGATTCTGCAAAGAGCCATTCTCCGTGAAGACCTCTCCTCTTCTGGAGTTCCAGAACCTGCAACACCATCAACGCCACCTGAGGAACCGACGGCGATCGCTCCTGCCCCTGCGACTGAATTACAACCCCCAGCGCCTGAATCTCCAGCGGTGCCACCGTTACGCCCAGTGAGGCCTTCCCAAGCTGACTGGCTACAAAATTGGGAACTGTGGCTCAACCGTCTCGGCATCGGCCTGCTGCTGTTGGGGATTGGCTTCCTCTTTCGGTACGCCGTTGAATTGGGCTGGATTACCGATGCAGTTCTTGTGGCCATGGGCTTTATCATCGGTACAGTGCTGATGGGGTTGGGCTGGCGGTTGCAGCAGCGAGCCATCTTTAGCCAGTTTTTGCAGGGGGGCGGTCTGGCGACCTATTACCTGACGATCTTTGCGGCCTATCAGTTTTTGACCGTCATGCCTTGGGGTGTGGCCTTCCCGTTGATGGTGTTAGTGACCCTAGGAGCATTTTTCATCTCGTTGCGCCAAAATCGAGCCATTTTTGCGGTGATTGGCGTGGTTGGCGGCTTAGCAACCCCTTTGCTGCTCTACAACACAGAGATGAGTCGTCCCTTGGCCTTGGCCAGTTATACCTTTTTAATTCTCTTGGGCAGTTGGGCAATTTACGCAGTGAAGGGCTGGCGATCGCTCCTGCTGTCAGCTTTTTGGTTGGGATGGCTGATGTTAACGGTGTCTATTACTGCTCAACGGCTTGATCGGGTCGTGGCATTACAGATCATTCTGGCGTTGACTTGGCTGGGCTTTACGGTATTACCCCCTTGGTATCAGGGACGCGATCGCGACAGGGCAGGGGAGCTGTATCGCCCTCAGGAGACCTCCCCACCGCCCTATGGTCAGACGATCGCCCTCTTTAATCCGCTGATTGCTTTGGGCTTAAGTGCCTTCCTCTGGGATTGGTCGGCAACGCTAACGGGTCGGGTCTTGATCCTATTTGGCGGCCTTTACCTAGTGACTAGTGTACTGTGGCAACGCATTCCCCAACCTTGGCGCTGGGTCTATAGCTTGACGGGACTCGTGCTCATTGCCCTTGGCATTGTTGTTCGTTACTACAGCAATCGCTTTATCCTCGCACCGCTGGCGATCGAGGGGCTGATTTTGCATTATTTGAGCCAACACTATGCCTCGCGCACCCTGCGGGTTATTGCCCATCTTTGGTGGGGACTGCTCGGCCTTGGTTTTGTTGGGCAACTGCTGTTTACTGCCGCCGATCGCCCCCCGCTGTTGAATCTGGCTTTTTTCTCCCATTTGGTGGTGCTTGGCGCCGCAGCAGTCAGTATCCGTTTTTTGCCCCCACCCACCCGCCCCCTCTACTGGATATTGGGCTATGGGGTGACGATGATCTGGATGCAGCACGAACTGGCGCCCTTTGGTACGGGGGCAGCCACCCTTGTCTGGGGACTCTTTGGCGTCGGACTGCTGATCTATGGGTTGCGACGGGACACCTCAGCGGTGCGCACGGTGGCTCTAATCACGCTGATCATTACTTTGGTGCGGCTTTTCTTCGTTGATCTCATCCATCTTGCGCCGGTGTGGCGAGTACTCCTATTTATGGGGTTTGGTTTGATTTTTTTGCTGCTGAGCTATTTTTTCCGCGCCCTGTGGCGGCGATCGCCCGTGGAATCCTCTAGGATCAGTGAAGAAACCCCAACAAATGAGTCCGAAGAAACCCCATGACCCGCATTGCTGATCTGCGCCGTGATTACCGTCGTCAACGTCTCCTCGAAAGTGAGGCGGCTGAGGATGCGATCGAACAGTTTCGCCTCTGGTTTACGGATGCGGTCAACGCTGAATTACCGGAACCCAATGCGATGACGCTGGCCACCGTTGGCCTCGATGGCATGCCTGCTGCACGACTGGTCTTGCTCAAAGATGTGGACGATCGCGGGTTTGTCTTTTTTACGAACTATCGCAGTCGCAAAGGTCTAGAATTAGCCGCCCATCCCAAGGCTGCCCTTGTCTTTTGGTGGGCAGAGCTAGAACGGCAGGTGCGCATTGAAGGCACTGTTGAGCAAATTAGTGCAGCGGAGTCCGATGCCTACTTCCAGAGTCGTCCTTTGGGTAGCCGTTGGGGGGCATGGGCATCCCAGCAGAGTGAGGTTTTAGAATCCTACGCCGATTTGGAAGCCCGCCTTGCGGAAGTGGAAGCCCGCTATGGCGAAAATGTCCCTCGGCCAGAGCATTGGGGGGGCTATCGCGTTCTACCGACCCTGATTGAATTTTGGCAAGGGCGACCCAATCGCCTCCACGATCGCCTGTGCTATCGGCGCCAAGGAGACCACTGGCAGCGGGTGCGCCTCTACCCCTAGGATAGGGATATCTTTAGAGATTGGCTGAGATGCCCATGATTGCCGGTGAACTTATCCCCGCAGAGGGAACCATTGAACTCAATGCTGGCCGGCTAACGGTGACGTTAACGGTGGCCAATACGGGCGATCGCCTAATTCAGGGGGGATCTCACTACCACTTTTACGAAGTCAATCCAGCCCTCCAATTTGATCGTGAACAGGCACGAGGAATGCGCTTAGATATTGCCGCTGGCACCGCCATTCGTTTTGAGCCGGGGGATGAGCGGGTGGTGCAACTGGTGGCCTTTGGTGGCAGTCGCCAAATCTATGGCTTTCGCGGCGAAGTCAACGGTGCGCTCTAGTCGGGATTCCAAGCATCCTGTAGATTAAACAGTATGGATGACAATGATTTCCCCCTTCTCGACACTTCGGAAGATGCACTAGCGGCGCTGCCGAGTGAGGAGAGCGATCGCCCCGATCCCGAAGCCATGTTGCCTCTGCTGACCTCCGCCGATGTGACGGAGCGGATGTTGGCGGCTCGCGCCTTTTGCGAATTGCAGGATGAACGCGCCACACCCTATCTCATTAATCTCCTGCAAGAACCCTGTCCCCTTGTCCGTGTCAGTGCCGCCTATGCCCTTGGCCGTAACCCCAGTTTGGCAGCGGTGGATGCCCTCATTCAGCAATTGGAGCGGGACTGGAATGGCTATGTCCGCAAAGGCATTGTTTGGGCGCTGGGTAACTGTGGCGTCCGCTTTCCCCTGCCAGAAATTTATCGGCGCACCCTTGATCCCTTGATTCGTGCCCTGCAAACGGATATTTCTGCCGTGCGTCTCTGGGCGGCGAGTTCCTTGGGTCAGGTGGCAGAAGCTAGTGAAGAGGCGGCGACGGTTGCCATTCCTGCCCTTGCCCTTGCCTTGGCTCAGGATGCAATTGCCGCTGTGCGCAGTAACTGTGCTTGGGCCTTAGGTCATGCCTGCCGCAAAATTCCCCTTGGGCCTCTTTACACCCAAGCGATTGATCAACTCATTGCCGCTCTCCAAGACAGTGATATGGGGGTTCAAGAAGATGCCAAGGCGGCTCTTTTTAAGTTAGGAGATGCCCGCGGCCTGCAAGCGATCGCAGACCTTCAAGTAGAAGCCTTTAGCTAGGAGAGGCTGACACGATGGCCGAACCATTGGTGGAATTACGCGGTGTCTGCAAAGCCTTTGGCCATCAGCAGGTGCTGAATGATGTGGATTTGGCCATCTATCCCGATGATGCCTTAGTGATTTTGGGGCCTTCGGGAACCGGTAAGTCAACCCTTTTGCGGATTATTGCTGGCTTAGTCGCTCCCGATAAAGGCGAAGTGTATGTTGCAGGAGAACGCCGTCAAGGATTACGGCAAGAAGGTCTCTGTCGGATGCGGATGAGCATGGTCTTTCAGCAATCTGCCCTTTTTGACTCCCTCACGGTTGCTGAGAATGTCGGCTTTTACCTGTACCAGCATACGCGTTTGCCGGAGGCACGCATTCGCGAAATTGTCAGTGAAAAACTAGCGATGGTCGGCCTCGCTGGCATGGAAGACCTCTACCCAGCGCAGTTGTCTGGGGGGATGCGCAAGCGAGTCAGCTTTGCCCGCGCCATTGTGGATAATCCCGAAGATCCCAATGACAACCCCTACCTGCTGCTTTACGATGAGCCAACGGCAGGGCTAGATCCCATTGCCTCAACAGTGATTGAGGATTTGATTCGCGAATTACGGGAGAAGACGGGGCATGCCTACGTTGTCGTTACCCACCAAAACAGTACCATTGAGCGCACGGGCGATCGCCTGATTCTCCTCTATCAAGGGCGCATTTGCTGGCAGGGCACCCATGCCGAAGCCCGCACGACCGATAATCCCTACCTGCGGCAGTTTCTCAGCGGCGATGTCAATGGCCCCATTCGGATCATTGATCAAGTGGGTACCGCTGCTCTATAAATAACGTAATAAATCAAGGAATCAATAATCGTGGCTTTACACATCGCATGGCTTGGCAAAAAATCTCCCCCCTGCGGCAATGTCACCTATAGTCGTGAAATTACCAATGGGCTATTGGATCGCGGGTACCAAGTGAGCTTTCTGCATTTTGCCCAAGAGGATGAACAGGAAGCTGAGAACGAAGGGGAGATGCCAGATGTGACGCTCCCTTGCCTGTATAAATCGCAAGTCTATACCCTGCCCTCCCTGCGAGCCAACAAAGTTCTGGTTGAGTCCCTTAAAAAACTCAAACCCGATATTGTCCACGCCTCATTGACCCTCTCCCCCCTCGATTTCTTTCTGCCCGACATTTGTGAAGAGTTAAACATTCCCTTGGTTGCCACGTTTCATCCTGCCTACAGCGAAAAGTATCGTACCCTAACGACGGGCACCGCCTTGATGACTTACCAACTGTATGCCCCCTTTTTGGCTCGCTATGACCGCGTGATTGTCTTTTCCCAATCGCAAAAGGAACTACTGATTCGTCTTGGGGTTGGTGCTGAGACGCTGCGGGTGATTCCCAATGGCGTCGATACGCGAAAATATACACCGGGACCTTCTACGACCAAAGAGGACTTTAAGGCACGCTACCTCTATATCTATCAAGGCCGGATGGCTATTGAGAAGAATGTTGAAGCGCTGCTGCGCTCTTGGTGTGCAGCGGAAATGCCGGCGGATTGTAAGTTGCTAATGGTGGGTGGCGGTGCCCTGATGCCCTCCTTGATGGCCAATTATGGTCCAGATCAAAATATTCTCTGGCTTGGCTCGATCGTTAATGATCAAGAGCGGCTACAAATTTTACGCGGCTGTGATGTGTTCATTTTGCCCTCGCAAATTGAGGGGTTATCCCTGTCGCTCCTAGAGGCAATGGCCTGTGGCTTGGCCTGCTTGGCTACCGATGTGGGTGCCGATGGTGAAGTGCTCACTGGGGCAGGCATTGTCTTGAATCCCCAGTATGTGAAAACCCAGTTGCAAACGCTGCTGCCCATTTTTTATCAACACCCGGAAATGATTCGCCTCCTAGGGGACAAAGCCCGCAAACGGGTGCTGGAGCACTATAGCCTCAGTCACAACTTGGATCGCCTAGAGGCCTGCTACCAAGAACTAATGGCTTCGTATTCTTTGGCGCGCCCGGCGGCCAAGGTGAAAAGCTAGCTCCCTCTAGTCTGGCAAACGCTCAAAGCGAGCATTGAGACAACACCATTCGTGCCGTCGCCAGACACTGCCCAAGCTCCAGCCCTGTTGTTCCAGTTGCGCCGCTACGCGATCCGCTTGATCCAAAAGAATGCCACTAAAGATGCCCCAGCCCTTGGGTTTCACAATTGCTGGCAAGTGGGGCAGAATCTCGATAATCACGGGTGCCAAAATGTTGCAGACAAGGCCATCCACCAGTTCGAGGACTTGTTCCCAACTCCCTTGCTTGACAATCAACTGGTCGGCTCTGATGCCATTGAGTTCAGCATTGCGTTGAGTCGCAGTCACCGCCAGATCCGAGGTGTCCACGGCATAGGCTTTGTTTGCCCCTAGCAAGAGGCTGGCGATCGCCAGAATGCCGCTACCACAGCCAATATCAGCCATCACCGTGGGTGGCAGCGGCTCAAAGGTTTGATCCAATTGCATCTCTAGAGCCTCAAGGCAAAGCTGCGTGGTTTCATGGGTGCCGGTGCCAAAGGCCATGCCAGGATCCAGTTTGATCACCAAGCGGGTGTTGTCAAGGGGTGGGGTTTCCCAAGCCGGACAAATCAGCAGGCGATCGCCCACCGGTATTGGATGCCAATAGGCTTGCCAACTATGGGCCCAATCCTGTTCATTCACCAACTGCCAGTGGAGTTTTGGCGAGAGGTAGCCCTGCGCCACCACATCTTGCTCAATCCAAACCCCTAGGGCAGCAATGTCCAGTAGGGTCACCTGCTGCTGCGGCACATAGCCTTGGATCAACACCCGCCCCTGCTGTTGCTGGGTTGCCGTACCTTGACAGCCAAAGGATTGAAGGCGCCAATAGACCAGCTCTTCCGCCTCAGCTTGACAAGTGACGGTAATTTCCCACCAACGCTGTACCACAACCGTGCCTACAGATTCACGATATAGGCATCACGAATACCGGGGACTTTCAAGATTTCCTCCAAGAGGCCTTCGGGTAGGGGATCGTCCAAGCTAATCACCATCACCGCGTTACCGCGTACCATCTTGCGTCCCACTTGCATACTGGCAATGTTGACATTAAAGCTCCCTAACTGGGTGCCAATTTTACCAATAATGCCTGGCATATCGCGGTGTAGCGTCAGCAACATATAACGGGTTGGCGCCACACTAATGGGAAAGTCATCAATACTGGTGATGCGCAATTCACTGTGAGCCAGCAAGGCACCAGACACCGAGCGGGTTTCCGAGGGGCTTTTAGCAATCAACGCTAGGGATCCCGCATAGTCACGCTGTGATTCATCGCGGGTTTCGACCACGCGAATTCCCCGTTCTTTAGCTTCTAACCCAGCATTCACGTAGTTCACCCGTTCCCGCAGCGCTGGTGAGAGTAGCCCCTTCAAAGCGGCAATCACAATCGGTTGACTGTCATTGGTGGCCAATTCCCCTTGCAAACGGACTTCCAGAGACTCGACCCGACCACCCGCCAATTGCCCCACAAGATTACCAAGAGTTTCCGCCAACTGCATGTAGGGCGCCAGTTTCTCAAGAACCTCCGGACGCAGACCCGGAATATTTACCGCCGATCGCGCCGGCAACCCTAGGAGCACATCGCGAATCTGCTCGGCAACATCAATGGCCACATTCACCTGTGCTTCTTCCGTGGAAGCCCCTAGGTGGGGAGTCAAGATGGCTTCCATCCCCAAGGCACGCAGCGGAGACTCCGCCTCAAGGGGTTCAGTTTCAAAGACATCGAGGGCAGCCCCCGCCAGCTTACCCGTCTTGAGCGCCTCCACAAGCGCTGCCTCATCAATAATGCCCCCCCGCGCACAGTTAATGATGCGGGCTGTGGGCTTCATCTTGGCAATGGTTTTGGCGTTAATCAGATGCTGCGTTTCTGGGGTCTTCGGCAAGTGCAGCGTAATAAAGTCGGATTCCGCAAAGAGAACATCCAACTCCACGAGGCGGCAGCCCAGTTGTTCGGCGCGTTCCGTAGATAGATAGGGATCGTAAGCAAGAAGCTTCATGCCCATAGCACGGGCAACGGTGGCCACGTGGGAGCCGATTTTTCCTAGGCCAATAATGCCCAAGGTTTTCTTATAAATCTCTACGCCCGTAAAGCGTTTGCGATCCCATTGACCTGCTTTCACCGCAGCATTCGCATCGGGAATATGACGGGCAAGGGAGAGCATCATCGCCAAGGTGTGCTCCGCAGCAGCAATGGTGTTGCCCTCTGGGGAGTTGACCACCATGATCCCTTTACGGGTGGCCGCAGGCACATCGATGTTATCTACACCAACCCCTGCCCGACCAATAATCTTCAGTTGGTTGGCGGCCTCAATGACCTCCTTTGTGACCTTGGTTCCCGATCGAATCATCAGGGCATCGTACTCGGGAATGATTTTGATCAGTTCTGCCTCTGAGAGGCCAAGTTTGACATCGACTTGTGCCACTTGGGCAAGTAAATCAAGCCCCACCTGTTCAATGGGATCGGAAACCAGAACTTTGGGCATAGGTAAACACTAGGTATAATGCCAGAACAGTTATGCTATCACATTTTATTTCGCTAAGGGTAGGGGTAGAATGCGTTTCAGCAAAACTCTTCCTAATAGGGGGGCGATCGTTCCTCCCTTCCTGTTTTTCTTGGTTGCGCTCAGATTAGAATGGCTCACCCAGAAAGAGTTGCGACAGCAGTAGAACCACACCCGCTGCTGCAGCAATCTCTACACCGGCTGCAACTGTGCGCGCCCACTGCTCATCATCCTCTTTTTCTTTGATGGCCAAGAGCAGGAAAAACTGATCTTCATCACTTAAATTTTGAACAAAGGATTCTGAAAGCATTTCCAAGGGTAGAGTTTTGAAATAGTCAATCTGACGACGAATGTAACTAGATTGCTCCTGTAATCGTCGTTCTTTTTTCTGCGCAGCAGCGGCCTTTGCTGCTTCAGTTTCCTTTTTAATCTCACAAATAATTTTATATTTTCGGGGACTCACTGTTTTTGTCAGCATTGCCCCCAAGGTTCCCCAAAAGCAGAAGAAAGCCCACAGGTATCCCAGAAAGCCCAAAAGACCGCCTACACTCCCTACCAATAGGCCAACCAACAAGAGAATCCCCCCCTGAATAACGTTGCCCCATTTGGTTGCTGGATCGACTGTATCCAAATCGTCAATCTTGAGGCCGTGGCAAGCTAGCTTTTGCCGCTGTTGTTGGTCAATAGCATTGATTGATTGCTGATACTGCCGTTGAATGGCCTGCCGCTCTGTCTCCAGTTTCCGAGCTACGGCTTCCATACGAGCGGGATCGAAAATGGAGCGGGCAGTTCTAACATCTGTTGCTGGTTGGGTAGGTGGGGGCGGGCGATCGCCCTGCTCCATGAGGTAGGCATAGGCTTCGTTGATTTGCTTGAAGTGCTCCTCGACGATTTGCCGCGCCTTTTTGGGGGTCTCAGGAGGCAGTTTATCAGGGTGGCACTCTTGGCAGAGGCGGCGATAGGCTGCTTTGATCTGCTCTTTGGAAGCACCCGGCTGCAAGCCAAGAATGTCGTAGTAGTCGGTCATGGCTTCTTAGGTATTTATTCAAGCTCAAAAGGTCAAGAAGATTTGAAAGGAAATAGTTGCAAACATCTTCCAGACGTATTCAAGTGTTTCAGAAACTTGAGTCGTGGATTTTTGGTGACCCCAAAAATCGTAATAACTTGATAGTTCTCTAAGTCAGCCACCCAAACTGGCGAGGGTTTGCCAGTGGAACCACAGAGATTTTTGTCGTAGTTACCATTTACCTTAAGGCTAGGGTCATGAAGAAGGGCAAGGCCGTAGGGCTTTTCTCCGCTGGGATCACCACTGCAAACGACGATACGGCAGTTTGCATCAATTGCTTCTGCCCATTGGTCGGTAGTAACAGTGCCAATGGATAATGGTTGAGTCGGGTTGATTGGGTGATTACTAAGCTGCCCTAAAGCTTCATAAAACCTTTGAAGTCGCTGTTGAAAAATTTCTTTGAATTCCTTGGCACTGCTGGGGAGTTCCCAAAAGGGAGCCTCGTCTTCAGGAATCAGATTAGAACCACGCCACCAGGGTGCTTGGTTACGGGTTTTACGAGAGTAGCAAGGGCGACGTGCCCCTTGACCAATGCCACCCAAGTGAAACATGAGCCACATCAAGTTGCTTGCCAGCTCTTTTAGCGTTTCTTTGTGGGCATCAGGAACTTCAGAAGAAAAGTCTAATACCAGTGTCCCCTGTTCTTCTCCATAGGGATCGTTTTTACCTTCCTCATTAGGGCGTGCCTCAGGTTGGGTCACCCTCCCATTAATCACCCGTACCCGCAGGTAGCCATGTTTGGGTTGCGGCTGAATTGCGCCAAAAATCATTCCCTCAAGGCGTTGGACTTCTGCTGGGGGCAACACCCCCCGCGCAAAGGCACGAAACCAGTACCGTAGCATTGACTTGAAGGCTGTGGCTCGCACCTCGGCCTCTGGTTGTCCCCGCATTTGCCATTGTTGATTTCTATCATTCCATCTCCATCCAGTAAATTCTTGGCGACCGTGGATGAGTTGGCCTTGAACAGTAAAATCCACACTAAAGAAGCCACGCCCCACCTGTTTTTGGGGTTCGACTAAAACGCCGTAGCCTGCATTCACTTGCGAACCAATCCCTTGGGTTAGGCCACGAATCAACCACTCCTTGACCTGATGGAGCATTTCAGGAGAACAGTGCTTTGTGGGCTTGATACCAATGAGAAACGAGGTTTCCCGCAGTGAAAAGAAAACGTTCGGATTGGCAGAGTACTTGAGGTCGCCATTATTCCATGACCAAAGGTTGTTGGCCATGTCCACTGCTAGCCCCCCATTCTTCTGTTTAGGCAAGGGGTAGGCATCGAGGAAAATAATTTTGCCAGCTTTTTCGCTAGAGTCGCTGCTCTCAAGATGGCCAAAGTAAGACTGGCCGACCAGTTTATCCGCTTCAGCCCAAGGTACGCCTTCGTTTTGCATCACCTCCCGAATGGCTTGGGCACGAGCAACGCCCCGCAAGGTACTGGAGGGAATATAGGGAATGCCTAGGTTATCAAAGGCAGGCAGAAGGATACTTTCAGGACCACGGTGGCCACCAACACGGATGCGCCATGGGCAGGTGACTGCAAAACAATTGTTTTTGCCGGCAATTTGGCGAGTGCGCTCTGTTAAGACCTGCAAACGTTGGCGATAGTCACCCTGCTCTGCCACTGTCATTAGTTCCACTTTCGTACCATCTTTGGCGGGGCTAGCGGGCGATCGCATCCAGCGCAGATACTCGACAAACCCTGCACTTCGATGGGGGGTGGGATTTGGATCAAGGGGATGTTCGAGCCATGGGGGGGGTGGAGTGTTCCCACTGTTCCCGCCCTTTTGGGAACCACCACTATTGCCTCTGCCACCTTTACCACTACCGCTATTGCCAGCGTTTCTTGAATTGGGACGCTGTGTTGCTTTATGAGTTTGAGGTCGCTGTAATGCAGGGTTATTTGTCATGTTGTACTCCTCCTAGTCTGCATTGCCGATGTCAACGTAAAGGGCGGTTGTCCAGAAGCTAAATTCACGGGCAATTTGTAACCCTAAGCCGGTTAAGCCAAGGTAGGATTCTGTGTCAAGTTTCTTGAGGGTCTCCAAGCCTTTGTCATCCGCCAAATTCTGAACATGCGCTGTTTCTTCAAGGGCACGGAAAAAAGCTTTGACAACCTCCTTCTTCCCCTCTTGACTGAGAGCGGCTTCCTCCGCTTTTAGGCGCATCAGTCCCCAAGTGGCCAAGTAGGTGTAGAGTTCAACGGCTTGGCTTTTTTGCTCCCGCAGCCGAGTGTCGTCTTTTGTATCATTCCGCAGTTTACTCAAGGCTTCATAGACTGGCTGTGCCATTGTGCGTGGATCAAAGGCCATAGCTAACTCCCAAGGGTTACAAGTTGGACAAAGCCGCGACCAAGGCTTTCTTGACCACCAATTTGGAGAATTGGGTGGCTATCGAAAACATCCCGCAGATCGCTTTCCACTTTTTCTGCGGCGCCATTGAGTTGGGCAACCGTCCCCCACGGGAAGTACATCAATGTATCGGGGGGAATGGCTTCCTCGTAGCGAAAACCGCCTTCAACGGTTTTGTGTTGATCGAGTTTCACCTTGACCTGTCGCCACAGGCTGGTTTCAATGAGGGTTTTGCAGTGCTGATCGGGTAGAACCAAGACCTGTTGAATTTGGGTTTGCTCGCGGATCGGAATCCACTCTTGCCATTCCTCCCAAGACTTGAGCTGATCGTCTTTGAGAATCGCGTCCTTGAGATAAACAGGTTTGCTGGTGTCTAAACTGGTGCTGTAGGCAGCGACTGTTCCTGAGGACTGACCAGTGAGGCGTTGCCAACGATGCAGCAGCATGGGGCAGCTAATCCAGATCACGCCATGGCTGAGGGAGGGAACCGGTACCCACAGGAGTGAACCATCGCCGACCCACACTTGCCCTTGGGTAAGGTTGGTGTTTTCGCCGCCCATGACATCTTCAATGGTGTTGCCCCAAAGGCGGTTGCGGTCTTTGTGGGGGGTACTGGCACGCAAGCGACCCCGAATCGTGCTGGAGGGAATGTAGGGCAACTCTGTGTGGGACTCCCGCGCAATGCCGAGAAGGTTGCCCTCTTGGGTGGTGCCACCCGTGTGGAGGGGGGAGAGAAGGTAGAGGTAGGCAAGGTTAAACATTGTTGATCATCCAGTCTCTTTGAGGTCAACGTGTATCGGTGCTCACCTATTTATCCATTCGTATTCGGGTGGTTATGCAGTGCCCCAGAGCAATTGGCCGTAGTGAAGTTTTTCAAAGGTGGTGCGAGCTTTGGGGGCTACACCGCCGAGGAGTTGTTGGGGCTGGGGAGAGGGAGGCTGAGCAAAGCGATAGATAGTTCCCGGCCTGACATAGGCACGCTGTGCGGAATAGCCCAATTGGGGTTGCCCATTGCGACGGGTAAAGGTACTGAGACCACCAGCTAAAAGGGGGCGATCGCCCACCACACCAATCAGATGCTCTTGCCAATCATGGGGATACAGTCCATAAACAGGTGCGTCAGCCACCACGGGCGCCAAGCCGGGAGTCAGCACGTAGGCTAGGGTTTCTTGACCGGTGCCTTGAAACCGCTCTAGGTCTGCAAAGGGAGGTTTCTTTAGGGCATGCACCTGGGCTTGATGACCCTCACCCCCAATGCGCACGACTCCCTCTAGATTGGCAACACTGATGCCGGCCACAAAGCCCCAGCCCAGATGCATCCGGTTGGCCACTTCCGTAAAGTAGCCGGCTTCGTCCTCCACATTGCGACTTTCGGTTTGCATTTTGATGTGGGGGAGGACTTGGGTTGACCACGGCAAATCATGGAAGTGCTCTTTGGCGTTGAGCTGATCCAGCTTTCCTTGGAGATAGAGGACAAGAGCATCCAAGCGCATCAGGGGAGCCGGTCGGCCTTGGGCTTGCTCATTCTCCCTGAGGGTCGGTTCCACAATAGGGCGTAACTTTCCCGGCAACGGATGGCGGACATCTTTCCAAGCAGGGTCGTCGGTGGCAGTGGGTTGAGTGCGGGCAAAGCCCTTGACTTTACTGAGGTCGGCACGATCATTGATGTCGACTTCCTCGTTGCTTTTGTTGCCAATGCACACCAAATCCTTGGGCGTGTCTACCCAGACTTGGTTTTTGGCATCAATGAGGAAAGGCCCAAGAAACTCCAGATTTTGCGCGTAGGAGTCACACAGAGAGCGTAAGGCTTGAAAGACCGTAATTGGCAGGGGCGGAAAGAGACTTTTTGCCCAAGAGCCTTCTCCCGGTTGAAAGGGTCGGGAGTCACGAAAAAGGAGGACATCTAGGGGATCTAGACGATACCAACTTAATTCAGTCATGATAATCAACCTCATGTGTCTTTCGTTATCCTTGAAGCAGAATAGTTTTGCCCAAATGAGTTTTAGAACTCTCTGCTTTCATCGATCGCCATCCTGATTACTCCTTGGGGGTACAAACCGTTTATCAATGAAGAAGGCCATGAGCCGCAACAGGTTGAGCAGGTCTTGCAGATCCGTTCCTAGCTGACCTTCATGCTGGAGTGCCCAGTCTTCCCATTGATTGCAACACCGACAAAGCTGCTCAATCAGTTCTGAAGGGATGTCTTTTTCGCGGCGATTGGCAATGCTAGCGATCGCCTTCTCAATGACCCGCTCTTTGCTCAACCAACAGTGTTGGGGCAACTCTGTCACGAGTCGGTACAGCAGCGGACTCACATCGTCATTTGCTTGCTCAAGTAGTCGGCTCCAAGCCTCTAGCAGTTCACCCTTCAACACTGCTTCGAGGACATTGCCAGACCCATAGAGCACCCGGAAACAGAGGCCATCTTTGCCGGGGAGTTTTTTCGCCCGTTCCTTTTCGGCTTGCCAGAGGTTTTCTAGAACCGTGGGCAGAGGAACACTCTTGTAGGCAATGACCACGCCCATACTCATTGTTGCCCCTTTGCCCATCGTAAACAGGCGACGCATGTCCAAGACCTTAGCCGCTGTCTTGCCCTGAACCGTTTGCCAGTAGTCGCCGTGGGGTTCAAATTCGCCGGCTGGATCCGTACCGCCACACCATGCTTGACGTAGGAGATGAATCGCCGAGAGGGCATCCTCTAGGGGCAAGACGGCCATGACATCATCGCCACCGCTATAGACCACACGGCCACAGTGACGTTGCTCCACTAAGTAGGGCACCAGACGATTCGAGAAATCTAGCAGGGCACGGTTGAGTCCCACATGGGTGGCAGGTCCCATGCGTTTGGGGGTCTGGTTGAGCAGTGTTTGCCACTCATCAGGGTTTTTGATGTAGCTCTTTCTTTGCTGAATGTCTTGAATAATGTTCGTAGCAACATACTCACGATACTTCTTCAGGTTGCGACCGCGGACGTAGTTGCCCATGCTGTCGCCATCGGCCAAGAGAATACACCACCAGTCAGCAGGGGAGCGATCGCCCCAACCCACTCGTTTTTGTGTCTGATTCACCGCCCTCCGAAGTTCGGCCAGCTCCTGTTTACTGTCAAGACCTAAGGCTTCTGCCAACCACTTGGCCGAGAACATGACACCGTTGTAATTCCCTAGCCCGGCATCTACTTGGGGAATCTGGGTTGGGCGGCAAGTGGTGCTGTTAAAGCGAGCGTGAGCGGCAGTAAATTCTTGCTTCAATTCTTGCCAATACCGCTTGACCTGATCGGGATACTTCACCATAAAGCGAGCGGCAGCGATACTGCTGGCATTGGGAAAGCGCACCAAGTTTTCATAGTCCTCCTCAGGGCACGCAACTCCCAAAGACTCAGCGACACCGCCATGTTTCCATGCCATTCGCTTGGTGACTTCAATCGCATTCAAGCGCTCACTGCCATTAAATAGCCCCGGAAAGGCTTGGCTCATCACATACCAAAACAGGCGCAGGGAACTCACTGGCAGGCCATGCCCCTCGCGAAAGGGATCGCGGTACAGGAGATTGGGGTGCAGGGCACTGTAGGCCCCAGAAATCGAGGAGCGCTCACCCGGCGAAGCGGGAAACTGCCAGCTGCGAGTGTTTTTGACAGCGGAGAGAGCCGAACCAAGGCGTTGTTGCAGCAATGGCCACCATGTACCCACGTTAATCGTGGCATACACCTTTTCCTCAACCTGAGTGGGCAGGGGATCCTCGGCTTTTGCTAACGTGGTTTGGGCGGTTTTCCAAGTTGGGTAGGTAGATGCTCCACGCTGGCAGGTTAGAGGTTGGGTTGGCTCCCCAAGGGGCAAAGCGATCCAGTAGCTTTCCCAAAAGTTTTCCAGTTGGGCTTGCCAAAGGGCATTCCACTCCCAGCGTCCTCCCTGCTGCCAACTGAGAAACTCTTTCTTTAACTCCTCTTGTTCTGCTGCAGGAAACTGTGTATCAATCCACGCTTCAATGTGAGCAATCCAGTGACAATCTTCATAGCCACTCCGTACCTTGGTTTTGATGGCTTGGCGCACATTTTTGCCAAGGTTGAGCCATGTTTCCCGCAAATGGTCTTGAAGCTCTTTGCCAATCGTGTCTTTGTCTTGTTCAGGAATGAGTGCTGTAATCACGTTGGGAAAACCCGCTGTCACCAAGCTGGAGGACGGCTGCCCTTGTGCCTCAACTGGTTTGGGGATACCAAATTCCGCAAAGTAGGGTTCAAAGTCTGGGTATTTTTGCAGCAGAAAGGCATCAATGATCGTTTGGTTGTAGAGATTGGGGGTAATCACAACATCAGGGCCATAGCGTTCAGCAAGGAACCAGCAGGCCTTGGCACTTAGGTAGTGGAGTAGATAGGAACCTGACCAAAAGTCCAGCAGCTTGCGTGAGGATTTAATGAATTCCTGCACGGGGGAAAAGGAAAACATCAACAGCCATGGGTGCTGCGGTTTATCCCCATTGCTGGCGTTTCGGGGAAAGAGGGTACCGGCAAGGGCAGCGGTAATCGAGGTGTGGGCTTCGAGGGGGCAGTCGGGAATGCGCGTGTCTGAGGGTAACAGCAAGACATCTTTGGCATAGACCGCTTGATCTTTGATGCGGCGATCGCCAGCAATGGCTTCGCCATAAAATCGCCAAAACCACCAGAAGACCTTTTCAGCATCGGTTTCTTGGCGAATCTTGCTCCAGATGGACTGCGCCTCAATTTCAGCTAAATTCTCATCGCTGAGACTCGCTGCAAAGGCAAAGTTCAAATCACTTTTGGCACCAGTAATCGGGTGACGAATTTCCACTTGGGTGATATTTGCAGTGGTTGTTGGGGGGGTGCTCATGCCGCGCTGAAAGCTCAGGCGATCGCTGGCCGAGGCAATATGGTCTGCGGTAATACCGCCGTGATGCTTCCACCAATTTTCCAAATCCTGGGCATGTTGATTCAGGCAAGACACCTGTTGCCATGGGCCTTTGAGAGCTTTGTTGCCGTACAACGCCTTGAGGTAGGGGTCGTGGAGGAGGGCAAAGAGTTTGCGTTCGTAGTACATGGATGGCCTTCCTAGAACAATTGACTCCACTGCGAATCGGCGACCGTGCGCCTTGGGCGATCGCAGCTAATGTTTTATCCAGTGTCGTGAGTTGGGATATGCAGTGGAAGCAAAATAAAAATTCTTTTGTAATATTTAACAGTTTTTTCTACTAGCTATAAGAATTGAAACATTTGGGTCTTGCTTCCGAGAGATCTGCCAAGTTGCCTCCAACCCTGATGCTTTCGTTGAATCCCTTAGCGTTTCTCAGGAAGCGGGTTTGAGTATTTTCTAGTATTTCAGATGAAAATGACAATCCCTACCTAGGGGCGGGGCATTCAGAAGCTCCCCACTGGCCTCAAACCCTGATTTTAAGGGGACTCACTGCAAACTAACCTAGAAGCGATCGCCCGCCTCAAGAACTTTTTCAAGTTCGTCTGCCACCTCAAGAACCACGCGGATACTGGTGTAAAGGGCTTCGGGGTCACAGTCAGCAGCAACCTTCGTACAAAATACAGCGATATACCTATTGTCAGCAAGGGGACGCAACTCCCAAGCGCCAATTTTCTTATTGGCATTTTCAATTAACAGATAATTGGCTATCTCTTGGTCAAGAAAGCCCTCGCAACTGTAGCCCACAGACCAGACATCCCGAATTTCATAGCTTCCCAGCTGCTGGGTTTTGGAGTCAATAAAGGCCTGTTGCGTTCGACCGTTGGATAGCTCAAAGACAACGCGGTAATCACCATCCTCATCCACTTGATAGCGGATTCCCAGGCGATCCAAAACGCGACTGACACGGACATCTGCTTCGACTCGCCGCTGACCAAACATCTTGAGATTCTCACTATAGGGGTGATTTGTGTCATTGATAATACAGGTTAACTGATCAGGTTTTGATCGCCACAGGGAGGGTTTTACGAATGTTCATATGTGCGGCAGGGACGCGGGCATGGTATTGTGGCTAAGTAGCTCAAAATTCCCACTTTCTGCGAGGGGGCTCGCTGACCCAAGTTAGCCAAAGGGATGCCATGTTGTCAAAGGGCTTTGAGGTTGAACTCTACACGGGTAAGCCCACGGGCGAGATTGTGGGACTGTCGGATCGCATTGTGAGGGACTTACCGGGGTTTGTGCGTGAACCCGATAGCCGCAATGTTGAATTTACAACCCCGCCGGTCTTTCTATATGACCAAGCCCTCTGTGACTTGCTGCGCCCCCGCTTTCGGCTGCGCGCTTATTTGCAATCCCTAGGGGATTTAACGCTGGTTCCCGGTAGCACCCTGAGTCTAGGGGACAGTCAACGCTTTTATCGCTCTGACCCCCAGAATCCCTACCACACCTACATTGAGCAAACCTATGGCACAAGGGTTGTCACCGCCAGTGTCCACATCAACATTGGCCTGCGGGATCCAGAAGAGTTGATCCGTGCCTGTCGGCTAGTGCGGCTGGAGGCGTCCCTGTTTCTGGCGCTCAGTGCTGCGTCGCCGTTTCTTGATGGCAAGGTAACGGGCTATCACTCCACCCGTTGGGCAATCTTTCCGAAGACCCCACCCCAAGTGCCCCTATTTACTAGCCATGCCCACTTCATTGAGTGGACAGAGCAGCAACTCCAACGCGGCACGATGCAAAATGTGCGGCACTTGTGGAGTGCTGTGCGCCCCAATGGCGATCGCCGACCCTATGATCTCAACCGCCTTGAACTGCGAATTTGTGATCTAGTTACGGATGCCATTTCCCTACTGGCGATGACCGCTCTTCTAGAGGCGCGGCTCCTGCAATTGCTGGATACCCCTGATCTTGACCCCCTGCGGTGGGGGGATGGCGAGATGTTGGCACAACTAGCCGATGAAAACGAGCAGATTGCTGCAAAAAACAGCCTAGAGGCCGTGCTGACCCACTGGCGCGATCGCCGGCAACTAACGGCAGCCGCTTGGGTAGCCGAACTCTACGAAGAGGTTTGGCCGATCGCCAAGGCACAGGGCTTTAGCTGCTTTCTGGCACCGATTAAGAAAATCCTGCGACAGGGAAACACCGCCCAGCAATGGCTGGCTCACTATGCAGCGGGGCAATCGATCCCTGAGATTATGGCCACCGCCGTACAGGAAATGGCCGCTACGGAACAGGAATTTGCCGATCAACTCTGTCAACCAGTGGCGGCAGTGCGGGGCTAGGCATGGCGCATTTGTTCATTAGTACCGGCGAAGTCTCTGGGGATTTGCAGGGCGCCCTGTTGGTCAAGGCACTCTATCGCCTCGCAGCAGAGCGGGGGATTCCCTTAGAAATTTCTGCCCTTGGGGGCGATCGCATGGCCGCTGCGGGGGCAAAGCTACTCTTTAATACCGGAGGAATTGGCTCCGTGGGGCTACTAGAAGCCCTGCCATTGATCAAGCCAACGATCGCGCTCCAACTCAAGGCTCGCCGCTATTTACGGCAGCATCCCCCTGATTTAGTGGTTTTAATTGACTACATTGGTGGCAATGTCGCCATGGGGCGGTTTATCCGCAAACATTTTTCTATTCCCATGGTTTACTACATCGCTCCCCAAGAGTGGGTCTGGTCCCATAGTTTGAAGGCCACTCGGCAAATTGTTGCCCTCAGCGATCGCCTGATTGCCATTTTTCCAGAAGAAGCCACCTATTACCGCCGTCATGGTGCCAATGTGGTCTGGGTGGGGCATCCCCTCTTGGATCGCATTGCTGCGGCTCCCAGTCGCGAAGTGGCACGCCAAAGTTTGGGCATTGCTGCCGATGAGCTGGCGATCGCCCTGTTGCCCTTGTCCCGCAAACAGGAAATCAAGTCCCTCTTGCCTCTAATTTTGGGGGCTGCCACAAATATCGCCAAAGCCTATCCTGAAGCCCGCTTTTGGTTACCCCTTTCGCTGCGGCAGTATCGCTCAGCCATTGAAGCAGTTCTCAAGGAATATCCCATTCGCGTCACATTGGCGGAAGACTCCCTGCAAGTTCTAGCGGCCGCAGATCTGGCGATCGCTAAATCCGGCACGGTGAATTTAGAAACCGCGCTGTTGAATGTGCCTCAAGTCGTGATCTACCGCGTCCATCCCCTGAGTTTGTGGCTTTATCGGCGTTTCCTGAAGTTTGACCTCAAATTTGTCTCTCCCCCCAATTTACTCGTGAATAGAGACATCGTCCCCGAACTCCTTCAGGAACGAGCCACTGTTGCCAACATTACCGCTGCTGCCCTTGCGCTATTGGATCATCCTGAAAAACGCCTAGCCATGCAGGCAGGCTATGCCAAAATGCGAGCTGCGATGGGGACTCCCGGCGTGGTCGATCGCGCTGCCACCGAGATTCTTGATCTGCTGAGCAACAAAAAAGTGCAGGATCCGCTGTCCCGCACTTAGGGAAGTCATGAACTCCTTTAGAGCTTTAGAGCGTTGCCAAGTTTAATGGGTTACTGCTGGGGTTTCATGGGGCGATTGCCCGGCCGCCGCTGCTGCATTTGGGCGGCCAAGGCTTGCCGTTGCTGCGGTGTGAGAATGCCCCGCATGGCCAGCATGCTTTCAAAGCGGAGAGAGGCGAGTTGGTTTTCCAGTTGGCGCACCTGTTGGTGCTTGCTGCGGATTTGATCCTCCGAGGCATTGCCACTCATCATCTGCCGCAGTTCTGTCTTGGCGGTGCGCAGTTGGTTGCGAGTTTGTTCCATTTGGCCTTGGTATTGTTGCTGCACGGCTTGTAAACGTTGCCGCTGTTCAGGTGTGAGGTTTAGGTTGTCCAGATTGGCTCTCCAGCGAGGTCCGCCATAACCGGGGTCAGCGACGCTCGGGGGAGCGATCGCCAGTAGGGGGCTGAGGCTACCACATATAAGAAGCGTGGCTAAAGATTTTTTCAACATAGCTGTGTTCTCCTTTGTCAAAACTTAACTTGTCAAAACTCAACAAAGAGTAAAAGTAGGGTGGACAGAATTTAGTCGAAGATGGCGGGTTCTGCGTCCTGAAACATTGCTTGCCAATTGGTGGTGATGAAGATAGCCACTGCATCCGGGGACGTCTGCTTTGCCACTTGAGTTGAGGGTTTGAGGAACCACACACTGGTGGCGGTGGCGATCACCCCAGCCCCCAAAAGAGACACGATTTGCCAGCGTCGCTTACTCAGTTGATGTTGATGCAGAGCCGCTTGGACAATGCGCTGCTCCAAATGGGGGTGGGGGGGCGGGGGCGTCCCCGCATAGGTTTGTAAAAATTTAACCAAGGGTGTATCCTCCACAGGTGGGGGTTCACGTTTCATAAAGTGATTCCAGCCTCCGTAAAGTAAGTCCGCAATGTGCCTCGGGCACGAAAGAGGCGGGATTTCACTGTACCCACGGGAATCCGCAGAATTTCAGCAATTTCTTTTTGGGGCAAGCCCTGCAGATCATGCAGGACCAAAACACTGCGGTACTCCAAGGGCAGGGTGGCTAAACCGCGCTGAACTAAATCTTCGTAATGCAATTGTCGTAGATCCAGTCCAGGAGTGAGTGGCTCACTTTGAGACAGGTATTGCTGATGTCGCGATTTGCGCGTTGCCAGTTGGCGGCGATAGTCGCAAGCCACATTCCAGGCAATCCGATAGAGCCATGTTGAAAACTTTGCCTCATGTTTGAGACCCTTTAGCCCCTTCCATGCCCGCAAGAAAACCTCCTGCACTAAATCATCAAGGGCAACCGCACCGCACAACTGAAACAGGAGCGATCGCACCCGTTGCTGATGCCGTTGATAGAGTTCCCGAAACCCATTTGGATGTCCGGAAAGGCACTGCTCAATAATCCGCCGATCGGGATCGATCACTTGGGGTCGGGTCACGATAGCCGTTGATGCTGTTGCCGCTGATAGGGGTAAAGATACACTCATGCGAGGTATCACTCCATTAACGTAATTATCTATTTAGACGGGGCATCGAAAAGAGCGGTTCAAGACCCTTGGCACCACGGTTCGCTAGAATTTGGTAAACAATTGCGGCTACTGGCTGGACTATACTAAACGTCGGATGCTCTGACAGGGAACTGATCGTGAATATCGCTGAAATTTTTAACCGTGGTGGCTTGGCCATGTGGCCACTACTGATTCTCTCGATCTTGACCTTAGGCACCATTTTTGAGCGGCTTTGGTTTTGGAGCATTGTTCTCCGAGGAGAGACGAAACTGGCCGAGCAGATTCTGGATGCCGCTCGCCACGATTGGCAAGAAGCCATTGAATTAGCAGCCAATGCCTGTGACCAACCGATTGGTCGCTTCCTCTATACCCCTTTACAACTGATTGACACCAACCCAGAAATCTTTCGCCTAGCCCTAGAAGCTGCGGCTGATGAGGAGCTGAGTGCCATGCGGCGGGGAGAAAAGGTCTTGGAAGCAACGATTACGATGGCACCTCTACTGGGTTTGTTGGGAACGGTGTTAGGTCTGATTAGTGCCCTCAGTTCTATTCGCTTGGGGGATATTGGCACACCTGCAACCATGGGCGTGGGTCTCGGGATTAGTGAGGCCTTGATTAGTACCGCCTCTGGCCTGGTGGTGGCAATCATTGCCCTTGCCTTTCAGCGGCTCTTTCAAGCGTTTCTCTTGCAGCAGGCACAAATTTTTCGCCGCACCGGCAATGAATTAGAACTCACCTATCGCCAAGCATGGCTAGAGCAGCGGATCAAAGGGGAACCTGAAAAAACATTGTTCTAACTCAAGCTATTTTTGCCCCTTTGACAGTTCTGAAGGGGAAAATCCTACGGGTAGGGGGAACCAAAATCGTTATAATCGCTGTTGAGATTTCATTAGCGAGGCATCATGCGCGTTTACGTGTTGCTCTACAACCCGGGGACTGAAAATGAGGGCATTCATTCTCTGCAACTGGGCGATCGCAACCTGATTCTGATGTTTGAAAGCGAAGACGATGCCAGTCGCTATGCCATGCTTTTAGAGGCACAGGATTTTCATCCCCCCAGCGTTGTCCCCATTGATGCCAAGGAAATTGAAGAATTTTGCGAATCCTCAGGCTACACCTGTCACTTGGTTCCCGAAGGATTTGTGCCGACAAACGATGCTGAGCGTCTTTTCTTGGCACCCCCTGAACGCAATGTCGAAGAAACCGACTGGGAACTAGAAAATCGCGTGCCCCCCGCTGCTGAGAGTGAGTTCTCCGAAAGTGAACTGAATCAGTTGCGCCAACAACTTGAAAAGCTGCTGTAGATGGTGCGGGTCTGTGCCTGTCTAATTGTCAAAAATGAGGCAGCCCATTTGGCACGCTGTCTGGGCAGTGTCCAGCTTTGGGTAGATGAGATCGTTGTGGTAGATACTGGGTCAACGGATGAGACGATCGCGATCGCCCGCCAGTTTACAGAGCGCATTTTTACCTTCCCTTGGCAGGATGATTTTGCCGCTGCCCGCAATTACTCTCTAGAGCAGGCCACGGGCGATTGGATTTTGGTCATTGATGCTGATGAGGTGCTTGTGGCAGTGCAGGAGCCGCCTGTGCCCCTCGGCCAACAACTTGAGGGCAGCACTTTCAGTGCTTATCAACTCCTACGACGGGAAATCGGCACGGGGCAGCAATTTTCTGACTTTGCCATTGTGCGACTCTTTCGCAACCTGCCGACGCTGCGCTATCAGGGACGCTTCCATGAGCAGTTGGTTTCGACAGCCGCAGAACCGCTGACCATTGGTACTCTGGAAACGCTGCGCATTGACCACTATGGCTATCAACCCGCACAAATTCAAGCCAAGATGCGCGATCGCAACATCCCGATTTTGGAACGCATCCGCGCTAGTGAAGGTCTGCCTTTGAATCTCCTCTTTGCCTTGGCGGATATGTACCACGCTGTGAATAACCCCACGGCTGCGGATGACTGCTACCAAGAACTTTTTGAGCGGCTCTTGCCCCATCTCCTCATCAGCCAACTGCCTGAGAATGCCCCTGGCGCCCTGCCCGAAATTCTGAATCAACTGGGGCGGCGTCTGCTGGCTATGGGGGATCACGAAACATTGCAACTCCTCTGTCAGCAAAGTCTGGTGTGGTTTCCCACCTATCCTCCCCTCAATGATTTGGCCGGGCGCTGGCTGATGGCTTTAGGATTTCCTTTGGGAGCAACGGCCTACTTTGAGTATTGCCTTGAACTGGGGCGCACCAATGGCTACAGCAAGCAGATGATTTTTCCCTTGGGCTATGTGCGGGAGATTGCAGCCGAACAACTAGGGCGTGCCTATGAAACCTTGGGCGATCGCGAGCGGGCGGCGGCGGCCTTTGCCCAAGCAACAGCTTTTCGCCAAGAAAGGGGCAATCACCAATAGAAAATAAAAAAAGTGCCGCTGTTAGCAACGGCACCGCAGTTTGGGTTTCGGTGATCCAACCTTAGGCAAATTGCTGCCACTCTTCTTCCAGCAGACTGATGAGATCTTCATTGCCCTGACTCCGAGCCACTTGCAGCCGCCGCTCAAGAGTTTTCAGAATTGCATGGCGATGGGCTTCGGCCAAGGAGTCACGCTTACGCTGGGGAAGTACTGAAGGGGCAGTACTCGTCGTCGGAGCGGTTGTGGTAACTGGTGTACCGTTCGTTTGGTAGGTCACCCCCCGCCAGCAGAGGACATGATTGGGTTGAGGAACCGGTTCAGCCGCTTTGTGCCCTACCCATTGCACCCCCCGGTAGAAACCCTTGGCACCCGATTCAACAAGGGGAATGTGCTGCTCAGAAGTTTCGTATTTAACGCCGCGATAGATTACTTGCATAATTAAATCAAGGCTTCTAGGTGAATACTATTGACTCGTTATCAAGCTTTAGGTGATCTGCGTTAGGAAACAACTTGCTTCTAACTTTCTGTATTCTATTATACGATTTTTCGATCTTCATTGGGTAGAAGCCGGTTTTTTTAACAAATCTTTAGCCCTCCCACAGTCCTCCTATGAACGTGTTGTCACTCCCTGCCAATGCCAGTCACCTTCTAAGGACGTTGCGTCCAGGTCAACGGGAAATCAGTGAATGGCAAGGGGGTCTCTTGGCGGTATCGGCAGTGCCCGGAGCAGGCAAATCCCATGGCATGGCCGTAGGAGCAGCGATCGCCATCGCTCGCGAAAAACTCCATCAGCAGCGGCAACTGGTCGTAGTCACCTATAGTCGTTCGGCAGCGGCCAATATCAAGGTGCGGATTCGCCAGTACCTGCGGGAAATGGGCTTGCCCCGCAATGGTTTTAGTGTGCAGACGCTCCACAGTTTGGCCTTGAAAATTGCCACCAGTCACCCCACAGCGGGTCTGCGTTGGAGTGGCGAGAATTTAATGAGTGAGCATGAGCAGCGACGCCTGTGTGTTACCTGTGTTAAGGAATGGGCGCGATCGCACCCCGATATTCTCGAGCAACTGATCCAAGGCTGCGATACCAGTCCCCTGAGTGACGTTGAACACGATGGTCGCAGAAGTGCGCTTTTGACTGACATCTTGGTGAAGTTGGCACAAACCGTTATTAGCAGTGCCCGCAGTATGGCGTTGACGCCCCATGATCTGCGGCAGTTGTCCCAGCAGTTGCGCTCCCAAAGTGCAGCCGCAGCAGAACCCTACCCCTTTTTAGAAATTGGTGCGGACCTTTTGGAACTATACCAGCACCATTTAGCGCAGCGAGAGCAAATTGACTATGATGAGATGATTTTGGCAGCGGTACAACTCCTAGAGGGCGATCGCCAGTGCCGCCAAGAATGGCAACAGCGGGTGTATGCCGTCTTTGAAGATGAGGCGCAGGACTCGACCCCCTTGCAATCGCGGTTACTGCGACTTCTCGCCGAGGACAACACCACAGGGCAAGTGAATTTTGTGCGGGTGGGGGATCCCAATCAAGCCATTAACTCCACATTTACGGCGGCAGACCCGCTCTTTTTCAATGAATTCTGTGACGAATGTGCCCGGCAGCAGGCCTTCTATAAAATGACCCAAGCGGGGCGATCCACTGAGTTGGTGATTCGAGCTGCTAACTATTTGGTGCGATGGGTCAATCGTGCGCTAAAGGATCAGGAACTCCCCTTTCGAGAGCAAGCCATTCAGCCCGTCTCGACGGATCCGCAACCGGGGGCGAACCCACCCCCCTGGGGAGAAGGGGTAGAAATTGCTCGACCAGCTACTATTTTCGAGACCGTGCGCGAGCTGGCAGCACGTATTTCTGAGGTTTTAGCAGAGTATCCTGAGGCCTCAATTGCGGTACTGGTGCGTACCAACCGCCAAGGGGAATTTGTCGCGGATCTGTTGCGATCGCCCGCTAGCTTCAGCATTAATACCGACCTTGCCGCTCAGGGGATTCCGATTCTCGATGTATCGGGCATTGAACGGCGATCGCAGGTGCCCAAGGAATTGCTGGACATTCTTTATTTTCTCCACTGTCCCTATTCTCCCGAAGCGGTCAAAGCAGCCCTGACTGTTCTTCAGGAGCGCAAACGCATTTCTGTCCAAAATTTGGATCGCTTAGCCGCCCAGCCAGAGGTGTTTCTCTACCCTGGTCCTTTAGACCCCCCTGCCGAGGAACCAGTACTCAAGGCACGGCACTACTGTCAACGTCTCCTCAAAGCCCGCCTAGAGCTATCTCTATTTCCTTTGATCACGTACTGCGCTCAGGAATTGGGCTATGATGCCGCTGAATTGGCCACCAGCGATCGCCTGATCTGCCACTTGGCACAGCAGGAACCAACGCAACTGTGGGAGCGTATCCATCCCCGTTGGCAGGAGTTGGTGGCAGCGGATCGCTTTGACGCTGTTGAGATGGAAGACCTCCATAGCCGCTTAGTGCGATCGGGGCAAGTGACGATTATGACGATGCATCGCGCCAAGGGTCTGGATTGGGATGCCGTTTTTGTTCCCTTTTTAGAGGCAAGAACCCTCCCCGGTGAGAGCTGGGTGGCGGCCAATGCCAAGTTCCTCAGTCCAGAGGTGGATTTTACGGATGTGGTGCGATCGCAACTGCGTGCCTACGGCCATCAGCAACCCCTTCCTGACTGGCAAACCGCCTATCAAAAAGCCAAAGAGGCCAAAGTTGCTGAGGAATACCGCCTGCTTTACGTGGCCATGACCCGTGCTAAGCGTTTACTGTGGCTCGCCGCCGCCCACCAAGCCCCCTTTAACTGGCAGACCTTTGACTGGCGAGGGTTTTATCAACTGCAAGACAGTGACCCTTGTCCTTTCTTACCTGCCCTAGAGCAGAAGCTAAAGAAACATGCCAAGGCTACTCGCGGCGATCGCTAAGGCTATCACGCCCCGGCAAGCGTTCCATGGCTGCCAAGACGGCCCGTTCTGCTGCCAGAATATCCCGCTCCGCGCCCCCCAAAAAGAGTCGGCCAAAGCTGCCCACGGCTGAAATCTGCAAGATATTAATGAGTGCTGCCTTTTCCGCTTCATTGGCGGCCAGTGCGGCATAGGCGGCAGGTTCCACTTCAAACACATAGAGGGTTTGCCCCGCCAAAATCATATTGCCCCGCCGCGAACGGTTAATTAGTTGGGTGTGGTGGGCATCAATATTGCGAATGACTTGACTCGAAATCACCCGTGGCCGCAAGCAATCCTGTACCCGAGCGCCAATGGCATCTAAAATTGCTTGCCCTGCTGCGCGTACTTCCCCCTGATTGCCCGAATGCACCTCCAATAGTCCGTAGAGTCGCTCGATAAACAAAACTCCCGGCCGCACCACCGCAGACTTCAAGGCAATATCCAAAAGGCGATTGACATCAATCCCCGGTGAAATCTCCACCCAGAGGGAGCAATCCCCCGGCAAAGGCAAAAACCCTTGAGCCACGGTTCCCAAGTAGGCCGCGTGTTGCGGTTGAATCGAGTCGAGATAGACATAACTGCGCAGATCAACGCCCAAGGTGGTGGATTCCTAACGCGCCAGTACCCATGATCGCCGAAAATGCCCTAGGACAATAGCCATTGAAGGCGTGGATCCGTAAAGTCCTCAATGCAGACCTCTGCTCCTGCGGCTTGCAGTGCCGTTTCCGATTGGGTGGTCAGGACTCCCCAGCAGAGCATCCCTGCCCGCACCGCTGCCATCACCCCTGCCACGGCATCCTCAAAGACAAGACAATGCTGCGGCAACACCTGCAACCGCTCCGCCACTAGGAGATAGCATTCTGGATCGGGCTTGCCCCGCTGCACATCCTGCTCCATCACCACCGTATCGAAACAGTTGCCCACCCCCTCACAGGAGAGCACCAATTCCACATTGGCAGCACAGGCCGAGGTGCCTAGGCCCAAGCGATAGCCCTTTTCCTTAGCACTTTTGAGAAAGGGCAACAGCCCCGGCAACAGTTCCAAATGGGGTGCCAAGAGTTCGCGAAACACTGCCTCTTTGCCGGCGCCCCAGCGTTCGACTTCTGCTTCAGTGACCGATCGCCCCAGGAGTTCTGGCAGGAGTTCGGCATTGCGTTTACCCCCCATTTGCCGCAACTGTTCCAAATTGATCTGCTGCCGCAGTTCAGGGGTGCGATCGACATAGACCCGCCAAGCTTCAAGATGGTAGGGCATGGTATGGCAGACGACGCCATCCATATCGAAAATCAGGGCACGTTGTGAGGGTTCAACCGCCAAGAAATTGGATAAATCAGCCATTGAAGAAAAGCCAGCAGCCAGCAAGTGTAGTGTATCGTTTTTTCTCCCAAAGGGTGCTAGGAAGTTTTTTAGGAACCGCTGACCAGTCTATCGAAAGTGGTCACGGCACAGCCAAGGAAATTTCAACTAAAATACGGGCAACCGCACCTGCACAAAAATGAGTCAACATCTACAGTAATAGTAAGTTGGCAGACAAAAACACGCCAAAGTGAACATGTTAAGATGGGTGTTACCAGCACGCAGGAGCCATTAGGGGAAGGGTCATGTTTGAACGGTTTACAGAAAAAGCCATTAAAGTCATCATGCTGGCACAGGAAGAGGCTCGCCGCCTCGGCCACAACTTTGTCGGTACCGAACAAATTCTCCTCGGACTAATTGGCGAAGGTACCGGTGTGGCGGCAAAGGTGCTACGTTCCATGGGGGTGAACCTCAAGGATGCCCGCATCGAAGTGGAAAAAATTATTGGCCGTGGGTCTGGTTTTGTGGCGGTGGAGATTCCCTTTACCCCCCGTGCCAAGCGAGTGTTGGAACTCTCCCTCGAAGAAGCCCGCCAACTGGGACACAACTATATTGGTACTGAGCACCTTCTTTTAGGTCTGATTCGCGAAGGGGAAGGGGTAGCAGCACGGGTCCTTGAAAATCTCGGCGTTGACCTGTCGAAAGTGCGCACCCAAGTGATTCGCATGCTGGGTGAAACCGCAGAAGTGGCTGCCGGTGCCAGCCAAGGGCGTACCAAAACACCGACGCTGGACGAATTTGGTGCCAACCTCACCCAGATGGCCATTGATGGCAAGCTAGATCCCGTGGTGGGTCGGCAAAAAGAAATTGAGCGGGTGATTCAAATCCTTGGCCGCCGCACCAAAAATAATCCTGTGCTGATCGGTGAACCGGGGGTAGGTAAAACCGCTATTGCTGAAGGCCTTGCCCAACGCATTGCCAATAAAGATGTCCCCGATATTCTGGAAGACAAGCGGGTGGTCACCCTCGATATTGGCCTGTTGGTGGCGGGCACGAAGTACCGCGGTGAGTTTGAAGAGCGGCTGAAGAAGATCATGGATGAGATCCGCCAAGCCGGTAACGTGATCTTGGTGATTGACGAGGTACACACGTTGATTGGGGCTGGGGCCGCTGAGGGTGCCATTGATGCGGCGAATATCCTCAAACCCGCCCTAGCTCGTGGTGAGTTGCAGTGCATTGGTGCCACCACGTTGGATGAGTACCGCAAACACATTGAGCGGGATGCTGCCTTGGAGCGCCGCTTCCAACCGGTGATGGTGGGTGAACCCTCCGTTGAGGAAACCATTGAGATCCTCTACGGCCTGCGGGAACGCTACGAGAAGCACCACAAGCTGAAAATTTCCGATGAAGCCCTTGAGGCGGCAGCGAAGCTGTCTGATCGCTACATTAGCGATCGCTACCTGCCCGACAAAGCCATTGACCTCATTGACGAAGCTGGCTCACGGGTGCGCCTGATTAACTCGCAACTACCGCCTGCGGCCAAGGAACTGGATCGCGAATTGCGGCAAGTGCTCAAAGAAAAAGACGATGCCGTGCGTGCCCAAAACTTTGACAAAGCGGGTGAATTGCGCGATCGCGAGATGGAACTGAAAGCGCAAATCCGTGCCATTGCCCAGCAGAAAAAATCCGAAAGCGCCAATGGTGAAGAGGAAACCCCCGTCGTTACCGAAGAGGACATTGCCCACATTGTTGCCTCTTGGACAGGTGTGCCTGTCAGCAAGCTCACCGAAAGCGAATCGGAAAAACTGCTGCACATGGAGGAGACCCTGCACCAGCGGGTCATTGGCCAAGATGAAGCGGTGAAAGCCATCTCCCGTGCCATTCGCCGTGCCCGTGTCGGTCTAAAAAATCCCAACCGTCCCATTGCTAGCTTTATCTTCTCTGGGCCAACCGGTGTGGGTAAAACCGAGCTAACGAAAGCCTTGGCCGCCTACTTCTTTGGTTCTGAAGAGGCGATGATCCGCTTGGATATGTCCGAGTACATGGAGCGGCATACCGTCTCCAAGCTCATTGGTTCGCCCCCCGGCTATGTCGGCTACAACGAGGGCGGTCAACTGACCGAAGCCGTGCGGCGGCGTCCCTACACGGTGGTGCTCTTTGACGAAATCGAGAAAGCCCATCCCGATGTCTTTAACCTGCTGCTGCAAATCCTTGAGGATGGTCGCCTCACTGACTCTAAGGGGCGTACCGTTGACTTCAAGAACACCCTCTTGATCATGACCTCGAACATTGGCTCGAAGGTGATTGAGAAAGGCGCTGGCGGTCTTGGCTTTGAGTTTGGCACTGAGGATGCTGCTGAATCGCAATACAATCGCATTCGCTCCTTGGTGAATGAGGAACTGAAGCAGTACTTCCGTCCAGAGTTCCTCAACCGCGTGGATGAGATTATTGTCTTCCGCCAGCTGACCAAAGACGAGGTCAAGCAAATTGCTGACATCCTCTTGAAGGAGGTCTTCTCACGCCTGACCGAGAAAGGAATCACCCTAGAAGTGACGGATCGCTTCAAGGAGCGACTCATTGAAGAAGGCTACAATCCCAGCTACGGTGCGCGACCCCTGCGGCGGGCCATTATGCGCCTCTTAGAGGACACCTTGGCTGAGGAAATGCTCTCTGGCCGTATTCGTGAAGGGGATACTGCCCTCATTGATGTGGATGAATCAGGTCAAGTGAAGATCCAAGCTCAACCTCGGCGTGAGCTACTGCCCCAAGCGGTTGAGTAGGGTATTGACTTCCTATGCCAGACACACCGCAAGAGGTTTATGGGGACTCCCTCAGCTCCCGAGCGCTGGATCACGACTGGCACACCATTTATCCCTTGGGTGCTTACCAAATCCACGGTCTGGCATGGGTCGATCCCCAAGCCCTGTGGCTACGTCAATTGCCCCGTTTGCCCTTTTGCCAAGCAACCCTTGGCGCCAGTTTTTTGGCCTTGGACCGGGTACGGGGCTTTATTTTGCTCATCAATGGCGAAAATGACCACAGTGAGATTCTCAATCCCTACGATCTAGAGGCATTTCTCGATGCCGATGGCCTCTGTCTCCATCGCGAAACCCTCTGGTTTTGCCGGGACACATGGCTCTATCGCTGTCATCTGCCTGACTGGCATGTAGAAAAGGTGTTGGCGTGCCGCTATCCCATTTACGGTGTGGCGGTGGATGACACAGGCATCTATGTGGCCTGTCAAAAATCGGGTTACATTCACTGTTTTGACGAGACGGGTCGAGAGCAGTATCGCCTCAGTGCGCCGGGCATTGGCTGTGAAAATTTAGCCCTTAAGGATGGCTATCTGTGGGTGAGCGATCGCTTAGAGCAATCCATCTATTGTCTCGATCGCCAGAGTGGCCGTGTTGAATGGGTGGCCTTGACGCCCTTTGCCCAGCCAACGGCGTTTACCTTTGATGCGACGGGGCGACTGTGGGTAGCCTATGGCGGCGAAGAACCCTATTTGCGGGATAACCCCAACAACCGCGAAGCCCCCCTCGAAATTGATCATCGCGATATTTGCCTGATTCATCCTCTGCTCTATCAGACCCACAAAGAGCAGCATTACACGGTCTCCAATGGCTATCTGATTGAGATGGCCTACGTGGAGGAAATGTCTCCCCTTGAGGCGCTGCACCTAGATAACCTAGAGTGGCGAATTGCTCTGCCCGCCAATTCCCTGCGCCAAAAATTGCTGCGGGTTGAACCCGTCGGTACCCCCTTTCACTTGGAAACGGTGGGTGATCAGCAGGTGGCGGTGTTTGATTTTCCTGAAGTGCGTCCCTACGAAGCCCGTCTTTTTGGTTGGCGTGCTTGGCTAGAAGTGAGAGGTATCAAGTACCATCTCAGCTTTGACGACATTGATGAGACGCTACCGCTGCCACCAGAATTTGCAGCACAGTATCTAGTGGATAACGATGAGTTGGCGATGGATCAACCCATTGTCCAAGAGGCGGCACGGCAAGCTGTGGGCACAGAGACCAATATCCTGCGTAAGATGCTCAAGATTCGTAACTATGTGTACGATCGCCTGAGCTATGCCATGCGACCCACGATTGAAACCCCCGATTTGGTTTTGAAACGGGGAACGGGGTCCTGTGGTGAGTACGTGGGGGTGCTCCTTGCCTTGGCGCGATTAAATGGCATTGCCTGCCGTACGGTGGGTCGCTACAAATGTCCCCCCCATCCCCAAAAGCGGGGTATTCCCCTCCAACCCACCTATAACCACGTTTGGTTGGAGTTTTATGTGCCGGGGGTTGGCTGGTTGCCCATGGAGTCCAATCCCGATGATGTCGTAGAGCGCGGCCCTTATCCAACGCGGTTCTTTATGGCACTGCCTTGGTACCACGTGGAAGCGGGTAAAGGGATTCGCTTTGAGAGCATGAATTATCGCGATCGCGGACTACGCCTTGGAGATTTAGCCCTCAATCATGTGCGCTTTACCATTCATAGTGAGCTGCCCCCAATTGCCTAAACAGTTCTAAGACAGGAGCACTCGCAGTAATCCCAAAGGAGCCGGCTGCCAATCGCCGCGCCAATCCAAAAGCTGTACTAACACCAAGTAGCCAATTCCCAATAACAGGGAAATGACACCGGTGACGATCGCCACCCATTTGCCCGATGACCGTTGAGACACCCTGAGCCTCCTATTCATTCTTGAGTCGCAATACTGCCATAAAGGCCTCTTGGGGGACATCCACCCGCCCGATCGCCTTCATCCGTTTTTTACCCGCTTTTTGTTTTTCGAGGAGCTTGCGTTTACGGGTCACATCGCCGCCGTAGCACTTGGCCAAGACATCTTTGCGTAAGGCGGGAATACTTTCACTGGCAATCACCCGTGAGCCAATGGCCGCTTGAATGGGAATTTTGAACTGGTGGCGTGGGATCAAATCCTTGAGTTTGCTGACAAGGGCACGTCCCACATAGTAGGCCTTATCGCGGTGAACAATCGCTGCCAAGGAATCCACTGGGTCGTTATTGATCAGGATATCCAGTTTCACCAGATCATTAGGACGGTAGCCAATCAGGTGGTATTCCATACTGGCATAGCCCCGCGATCGCGACTTCATTTCATCGAAAAAGTCCGTCACAATTTCCGCCAAGGGCATTTCATAGACCAATGTGGTGCGCCCTTGGGTGAGGTAGCGCATATCCTTAAAGATGCCCCGCCGCGACTGCGCCAACTCCATCAGCGTTCCCACATAGGTTTCGGGGGTAATCATTTCCAGTTGAACGTAGGGTTCCTCAATTTTTTCGCGGTATTGGGGTTCCGGTAGCAGGCTGGGGTTATCAATCGTCAGCACCTCCCCTTTCACCGTGGTCACGCGATAGACCACCGAAGGGGCAGTAATGATTAAGTCCAGATTGTATTCCCGCTCTAGCCGCTCTTGGATAATTTCCATGTGCAGCAGCCCCAAAAAGCCACAGCGGAACCCAAAGCCCATGGCACTGGAGGTTTCCGGCTCGTAGTGGAGCGAAGCATCGTTGAGCTTCAATTTTTCAAGGGCTTCCCGCAGATCCTCAAACTGATCGGCATCGGTGGGAAAAAGACCACAAAAGACCATCGGTTTGGCCTCGGTGTAACCCGGAAGAGGTTCCTTGGCTGGGTTTTGTGCCAATGTAATCGTGTCGCCGACACGGGCATCGCCAACGGCTTTAATGGCGGCTGCGAGGTAGCCCACTTCCCCGGCATGGAGACTGTCCACGGGTTTTTGGTTGGGGGCGAGGACGCCGAGTTCATCAATTTCGTATTCTTTGCCAGAGGCCATCAAGCGAATGCGATCGCCCTTGCGAACCACACCATCCATGACCCGAAAATAGACAATCACCCCTCGGTAGGCATCGTAGTAGCTATCAAAAATCAATGCCCGCAGGGGTTGATCTACCGTATCCCGAGGCGGCGGCACCAAATGCACAATCGATTCCAGAATTTCCTCAATGCCAATCCCTTCCTTGGCGGACGCTAGAACCGCTTGGGAGCAATCGAGACCAATAATCTCTTCGATTTCGGCCTTGACGCGATCGGGTTCAGCACCGGGTAGGTCAATTTTGTTGAGGACCGGAATAATCTCTAAATTATGCTCCAATGCCAGATAGACATTGGCCAGTGTTTGCGCTTCTACCCCTTGGGAGGCATCCACAACGAGGAGTGCCCCTTCACAGGCAGCCAGCGATCGCGACACCTCATAGGAAAAATCCACGTGGCCGGGGGTGTCAATCAAATTCAAAATATACGTTTCGCCATCGCGACTGGTGTAGGTCATGCGGGCAGCTTGCAGCTTAATCGTAATTCCCCGCTCCCGCTCCAGCTCCATATTGTCAAGAAACTGTTCCTTCATTTCACGGGGATCCACCGTGCCTGTAAATTGCAGCAGGCGATCGGCAAGGGTCGATTTGCCGTGATCAATGTGGGCAATGATCGAGAAATTGCGAATGTGGGAAACGGGGACGTCGGTCATACCAGCGAGGACAACCTTAACAAAATGAAAAACTCCTTTCTTGATTCTAAGCGTCCCTGTCCGATTGTGCTGAGAATTCGGTGGTAGGATAGAAATTAACTGCCGGGATGTAGCGCAGCTTGGTAGCGCATCTGCTTTGGGAGCAGAGGGTCGCAGGTTCAAATCCTGTCATCCCGATTCGGAACCGTAAACCTAGAACGATTGTTGCCCATACAATCCTGCGGTAGATTAGCCTCAGGCCTTTTGGATACGTATTCATTGATGCTGACGGTTCCACGGACAATTTGCCTTGGATTTTTGGCGGTGATTACGCTGGGGACGCTGCTGTTGTGGCTGCCTTGGTCCACTAGTCATGGGGAATGGAACCCCTTTATCGTTGCGCTATTTACCGCAACATCGGCCGTTTGTGTGACCGGCCACATTATTGTCGATACGGGAACCCACTTTTCTCCCTTTGGTCAACTGGTGATTCTGCTGTTGATCCAGGTGGGTGGTCTGGGGTACATGACGGCGACCACCTTTTTGATTATTTTGCTGGGACGCAAGTTTAACCTGCGGCAGAAGATAGCGGTACAGCAAGCCTTGGATCGGCGGGGCATGCAGGGGGCACGGCAATTGGTGCGCTCGATTTTGGGTCTCACGTTTCTCTTTGAACTGACGGGTGCCTTGTTGCTGTGGCTGATTTTTCGCCAAGACGTTAGTGATCCACAGGCACTGTGGCTGGCGGTGTTTCACAGTATCAGTGCTTGGAATAATGCCGGGTTTAGTCTGTTTAGTGACAGCTTGATGGGGTATCAAACCTCTGTGCCCCTGAATTTCGTGATTTCACTGCTGATTATTTTTGGCGGCATTGGCTATGAGGTGATCTTTGAATTTTATCTTTGGCTGCGGGAGCATCTGCGCCACTGGGGTAAACCCGCCTATCTAATCCGCAAGGCGAGCCAGATGACGTTTAGCCTCAATTTCAAAATTGTGACGAGTACAACGGCGATTCTCCTCATCTTGGGAACGGCGATGCTGTTTGCGACGGAGATGCGATCGCCAGAACGATTTGGTCTTTTTTCCTTTGATCAGAAGCTCCTCTTGGCCTGGTTTCAGTCGGTGACAGCGCGGACGGCGGGCTTTAATACCGTCAACATTGGTGAATTCAATAATGGCGGGCTATTTATTATGATTGCCCTGATGTTTATTGGTGGTAGCCCCGGTGGCACGGCAGGGGGCATTAAAACAACCACGTTGCGGATTTTGGCAGGGATTACCAAGTCAGCTCTGCAAGGGAAAGAGGTGGTGCTGCTCTACCGCCGTCAGGTGCCCCCCTCGCTGATCATGAAAGCGGTCGCTGTTGCCTTTGGCTCAATGTTTACGGTGCTGGTTTCCACTACCCTCATCGCGATCGCTGACCCCGAAGAGAATTTCATTAACATTCTCTTTGAAACCGTTTCCGCCTTTGCCACCGTTGGTCTCTCCACCGGTATTACCAGTGGGCTAACCGCCTTTTCCAAGTTGGTCTTGATTGTAACGATGTATGCCGGACGGGTGGGTATCCTGCTGCTGATGGCGGCAATTATCGGTGACCCCCAGCCTTCTAGTGTCCAATATCCTGAGGAAAACCTGCTGGTGGGTTAGGGGGCGGCGTACTCGGCAATGGCGGCAGCCATCTCTTGGGTACCCACGGGTTCTTTGCCCGCTGCAGCCAAATCATAGGTGACAAAGCGCCCCTCAGCAATGACTTTTTCCACAGCTGCCTGAAGACGCCGTGCCGCTTCCATTTCACCCAAGTGTTGCAACATCAACACACCAGAGAGAATCAATGCCGTAGGATTGGCTTTATTTTGGCCGGCATATTTAGGTGCTGAACCATGAATCGCCTCAAAAACGGCATATTCATCGCCAATATTGGCGCCGGGAGCCACCCCAAGGCCACCAATCATGCCTGCACAAAGGTCAGAAAGAATATCGCCGTAGAGGTTGGGCATCACCATCACATCATAGAGTTCAGGCTTCTGCATCAACTGCATGCACATGTTATCGACGATGCGATCCTCAAATTCAATTTCCGGATAGCGGCGGGCAATCTCACGGGCGCGCTCTAGGAAGAGGCCATCGGTAAATTTCATGATGTTGGCCTTGTGAACGGCGGTCACTTTCTGGCGATGGTTGGCCTTGGCATATTTGAAGGCAAACTCAATGATGCGATCGCTCCCCAGCACAGAAATCGGCTTGACACCAATGGCAGCATCCTCACGGATCGGCTTACCCGCTAGATCACTCAAAAAGGCACGGGCTTTGGCCGCCTCGGGACTGGTGTATTCAAACTCAATCCCGGCGTAGAGGTCTTCGGTATTCTCGCGAACAATGACAAGGTCAATGTTTTGAAAATAGCTTTTCACCCCAACAATGGATTTAGCCGGCCGTAGGTTCGCATAGAGATTGAGCCGCTTGCGGATCTCGACATTCACAGAACGAAAGCCGGTACCCACGGGGGTGGTAATCGGCCCTTTGATGGCAGTTTTCGTGCTTTTGATGGCATCGAGAACGTGTTCGGGCAAGGGGGTACCATAGCGTTCCATCATGTCCACGCCGGCATCCACCACCACCCAATCAATTTTGACGCCCGTAGCATCAATGGCCGTGCGAGTGGCAGCGGCAACCTCAGGACCAATACCGTCGCCGCGAATTAAGGTAACAGCGTGGGACACGAGTTCTCTCTCCCTATGCAGAACTGAAAGACAAAGGTATTAGGAGGGTATGATGCCGCTAAATGAGCTTCACCGTACGTAGCGTGTGAAACAAAATTGTCGCCAAGGCGATCGCGCCTGCAACAATGACAAAGTACAAAACAATTCCCATCATGTTTCTCCTCAACAGGTAGTGATTTACCTCGGAATTCAGAATACCCTAGGCTGTGCCTACAAAACTAACATCACTAAAGCGCTTTTGTGCCTCGCTGACGGGACGATTTTTGCCTTCCTCTTGCCAGTAGTTAATGATTTCGGTGGCACGGTTGAGGAGTTCAATCCGCTCGGCTTCCGTAATCCAAGATTTCTTCTCTAACTCCGCCTTCAGGAGTTCCCAAGCATCGGTGCGCGGCCAAAAGAAGTAGGAGGTGAGGGGGCTTGTCCCTTTGCCAACAATTTGATCGACAGCGATCGCCACGTCTTTTTCTAACCAAAGTACTCTCAGGGTAAAGCGGGACAATTCTAACCTCCTAAAACTCGTTTTTCACAAAAAGCCATCCTTTATAATAACCAATCAGGCCAACTGCATACAAGTTTCTGGAGAGCTGCCGTTGAGTACCCCCTACGCCTGTGTCTTTTTTGATATTGATGGGGTGATTCGCGATGTCAGTCGTTCCTATCGCCGTGCCCTAGCGGATACCGTCGAGCATTTTACGGGGGGTGCCTATCGTCCCAGTCAAAAGGAAATTGACAACCTCAAGGCGGAAGGCTGCTGGAATAACGACTGGGAAGGGTCGCGTGAACTCATTTATCGCTACTTTGAACGCCAAGGGAAACCCCGCTGCCAAGTGCCCTTGGACTATGAACGCCTAGTGATCTTTTTTGAGGAGCGCTATAGTGGCGAAAATTGGTGCGGCTATATTCAAGATGAGCCACTGCTGGTGGATGTTGCCTATTTTCAGGCTCTTGATCAGGCACAAATCCGCTGGGGGTTTGTCAGTGGTGCGACGCGGGACTCGGCAGAATATGTTCTGAAACACCGCTTGGGTCTCGATCAGCCCCTTTTGATCGCCATGGAAGATGCCCCCGGCAAACCCGACCCCACAGGACTCCGCATGGCCTACCGTCAGGCCGCGGCTCAGGAAACCATTCCTGCCTTTTATGTGGGGGATACAGTGGCGGATATGCAGACCGTTGTCAATGCCCGCAAAGAACAAGCAACAACGCCGTGGATTGCCTTAGGGGTGATTCCTCCCCATGTCAAGCCCGAAGATCGGCAACGCTATGGCGATCGCTTGCGCTCAGCGGGAGCCAGTGCAGTTTTTGAACACACGCGCGACATTACCCCAGCGATGGTGGCAGCGTTCTTAGGGCAATTGGCTGCCCACGACTCAAACTGCGGGCAATAAGATCACAGCGTTCATTGCCGACATCGCCACTATGGCCACGCACATGGTGCCACTGGACTAAGGGATCATTGAGGGCATCTAACTCCTGCCACAGGTCTTGGTTGAGAACAGGCTTTTTGGCGGCTGTTTTCCAGCCCCGCCGTTTCCAGTTGTGGATCCACTCCGTAATTCCCTTGAGGACATATTCGCTGTCGGTGTAAAGGGCGATCGCGCTCCCCGGAGCCAGTTGGCGCCATGCCTTGAGGGCTTCAATGGCCGCCTGCAATTCCATGCGATTATTTGTGGTCGCGGGGTGATGTCCCCCCCGTTCCTGCACAGAGCCGTCGGCAAAGTAAATGACCACGCCCCAGCCCCCCGGTCCCGGATTGCCTTCGCAGGCACCATCGGTATAAATGGCACGAATCTCGGTCATGAGTCTCTATGCCCTCCAAAGGTTGCAAATAAAAAAGGGTGGCCACAAGACCACCCCCGAAACAAATGGATACCAAAGACTACTTGATGCTGACTTTGGCGCCGGCTTCCTCGAGTTCTTTCTTAGCGGCTTCGGCGTCTTCTTTGGTGGCACCTTCTTTCACGGGTTTGGGCGTGGATTCCACCACTTCCTTAGCTTCCTTGAGACCCAAGCCGGTCAAAGAGCGCACCACTTTGAGCACGGCAATCTTCTTGTCGGCGGGGACTTCTTCGAGAATGACATCGAAGGCGGTTTTCTCTTCGACTTCTTCTGCGGGAGCAGCAGCCCCACCACCCACAGGAGCGGCGACCATCATGCCACCGACCGGCGCAGCGGCACTGACACCAAAGGCCTCTTCAATTTGCTTGACCAGCTCAGCGGCTTCCAGCAGGGTCAAGGATTTCAACTTTTCGAGAATTTCATCGGTTGCAGCAGACATTGTCAACTCCTATCGTTTCAAGGTTGGAAAACAAGAACAGGTGGCTTCCCAAGGGAAACCGAAAACAGGATCGATCTATGCCGCACCTTTGTCGGCGATCGCCTGGGTTGCCCGCGCCAAGGAAGCAGGAACCTCCTTGATGCCAATGGCAATCTTCGCTGTGACGGCATTGAGGGCACCAGCAATCTGCGCCATGAGTTGTTCTTTTGAGGGCAGATCACCAATGGTCTTCACTTGCGCTTCATCAAGGGCCCGTCCCTCCATGACCCCACCGCGTAGGGTGGTTTTTTTCGTGGCCTTTTGGAATTCTTGGTAGGCCTTGATCGTGCCGCCAATGTCATCCTTGACCAAGAGGAACGCCGAAGGTCCCTTAAGGAATTGGGTCATGGGTTGCCAAGTGTCACTTTCTTTAACCGCCAATTCCATCAGCGTATTTTTAGTGACCTTGCAACTGGCATTACACTTGCGCAAGCGTTGCCGCAAATCCTTCATCTCAGCATCGGTGAGACCTTGGTAGTCAATCACCAGTGCCATTTGTGACTCGCTCAGGCGTTCCTTTAGCTCCGCCACAATTTCTTTTTTGTTTGCTAGCGTGCGTCCCACGCGCATCACCTCCTGTAGTCAGTGAAAGAAAAACCCCAGCAGTGGTGCCGGGGCGATCGCCCAATCCCAACGGATGGACTTCGCAAACCTCGGCAGGAAGATTATGTCTGAGCCAGACCCCTGCGGTCTTCGGTTTCAGTCTTGAGTTGTCCTGTCCAGTATTGGGCAATAGGCAAGTCCTCCTTAGGCGGCTTCGGCCAGTTTTAGCTCCCGCAGGGCGTTGATGTCCACTTGAATGCTCGGCCCCATGGTGGCGGCCACATAGACACTGCGCCAGTAGCGACCCTTGGCACCACTCGGGCGGTTGCGGTCAATACTCTCTTGTAGTGCCTTGAGGTTAACGAGCAAGTCTTCGGCGCTGAAGCTAGCTTTGCCAAAGAGCACATGGACAATCCCAGTGCGATCGGCGCGGAATTCCACTTTCCCCGCCTTGAACTCTTGAATCGCTTGGGGCAAGTCAAAGGTCACCGTACCGGCTTTGGGCGATGGCATGAGCCCCCGCGGACCCAAAATCCGACCCACTTTGGCCACTTGGGGCATCATATCGGGGGTGGCAATGAGGAGATCAAAGTCCATCCGCCCCTTTTGAATTTCGTCAATGAGTTCCTCTGAACCCACAACATCGGCACCGGCGGCACTGGCTTCAGTCACTTTTTCACCCCGGGCAATGACCGCGACGCGAATCGTTTGACCGGTGCCTTTGGGGAGCGCCACAGTGGTTCGCAATTGTTGGTCGGTATATTTGGGATCAATGCCCAAGCGGATGTGGGCTTCTGCCGATTCAGGAAATTTGGCTGTGGCCGTTTCCTTCAGCAGTTGCAAGGCCTCGAGGGGAGCGTAGGGACGATCCTCCACCTTGGCATAGAGTTCGCGCAGTCGTCGCGAGAGTTTACGCATCAGAATTTACCTCCACGGGGTACTAACGAAACGCAGTTTCTCCCCCAACACAACAACGGACTCAACAGGAACACACGAAGGAAAGCTTTAGTCGGCAATGGTCACGCCCATATTGCGAGCGGTGCCTTCGATAATCCGCATGGCCGCTTCAATATCGTTGGCGTTGAGATCTGGCATTTTCTTCTCAGCAATTTCCCGCAGTTGGGCACGGGTGATCCTGCCCACTTTTTTCTTGTTGGGTTCGCCGGAGCCTTTTTCAATGCCCGCAGCTTTTTGAATCAGCACGGAAGCGGGCGGCGTTTTCAGAACAAAGGTGAAACTGCGATCTTCATAGACCGAAATTTCAACGGGAACCACCATCCCCACTTGATCGGCGGTGCGAGCATTGTACTCTTTGCAGAACATCATGATGTTCACACCGTGCTGACCAAGGGCCGGACCAATGGGGGGAGCAGGGTTGGCTTTACCCGCTTGAATGGCAAGTTTAATAACTGCGACGACCTTTTTCGCCATAGTGAGTTAGCGTCCTAATCTACTTTTTCCACTTGAGTCACTTCGAGTTCGACCGGCGTTTCGCGGCCAAAAATCGAGAGTAATGCTTTCAGTTTGCTGCGCTCAGCACTGACTTCAATCACCTCTCCTTCAAAGTCCTTAAAGGGACCATTGAGAACTTTGATCTTATCACCACTATTGAGATCAATGCGGTGAACCGGTTCTTGTTCTTGGGCTTTGCGGAAGATGCGATCCACTTCGGCCGGACTCAGGGGCATGGGCTTGACGTGACCGCGGCCGCGGCCTGTACTGCGGCGTTGCTCGGCACCCACAAAGTTAATCACATTGGGGGTGTTTTTAATCACCTGCCAAGCTTCATCATCAATTTGCCATTCACCCGTTTCGGGGGACTGCTGTGCCCGCACTTGGACAAGAACATAACCGGGAAAAACTTTTTCCTCAATGGTTTGCCGCGAGCCATCTTTTTTGATTTTGATGACGGGGGTTTGGGGAATTTCAATGCGAAAGATGCGATCGGCCACATCCAGCGTATGGAGCCGCTGCTCGATGGTGCTTTTCACTTTTTTTTCGCAGCCAGAGGCCACCTGCACGGCATACCAAAACCGTTTGACCTTACCCGCTTGATCCCCTTCGGCCACTTCAACGGTGTCGTCAAGAGGATCGTTCAGATCAGAATGATCAGTAAATTCACTCACCATAGGCGCGTACTCGTAGGAATCTTTGGCTGTCTAGAAAATCAGTGTGGCCAGCCAACGAAAGAGTTCATCCACTAGGTAGATGACCGCAGCCGAAAGGGAAACGATGAGAATGACTGCCGCAGATTCGCCAATCAGACGCTGGCGATCGGGCCACACCACTTTGCTGAGTTCTTCCTTGGTTTCGCGGAAAAACTCGGTTAGATTAAAGCCACTAGTGGGCTTTTCGCCTTCGGTACTCTTGGTCACGGCGGCACTCCTTAGGGCGGGGGCAGCCCGTTGCTACCCGTTTAATTCAGCGCGATTTATTATCATAGCAGGTTTCTTCTTTTTAGGAAATCCCGATGTTTGATTGCTTGCGATCGCGCACCCTCACGACGGCTATGGGTGAGGTGGCCTACGTTACCAATGATCTCGGCAATGTTAACCCTGCTCGGCCGCCTTTATTTTTTTGGCATGGCTTTGGCGGTGGCTCGAGCCGCTATGAATGGTCGGTAGTTTACCCGGCCTTTTCAGCCGAGTATCCCCTTTTTGCTTTGGATTTGCCCGGTTGGGGCGCCTCTGAGCATCGCGATCAACCCTATACGGTGGCGGCTTATGTGGATCATTTGCTAGAGTGCCTTGGTCAATTGACGGCAGAACCAGCGGTGGTGATCACGTCGTCACTGACGGCAGCCTTTGCCATCCAAGGGGCGATCGCCCATCCCCAACGCTTCCGTGGCCTGATTCTCACCTGCCCAACGGGGTTGAGTGATTTTGGTCAAGATTACCGCCAGACCCCCCTTGCCCAGATTGCCCGCCAGCCCTATGTGGATATCGCCTTTTATCGCCTCGGCGTGGCCAATTCCCTGAGTGTGCAGTCCTTTATGGCCAATCAACAGTTTGCCCGACCTAGCCGCATCAGCCCGGAAATGATTGCCACCTATACCCAAGTAGCGCAGTCGGCGGGGGCAGAATTTGCCGCGTTGGCCTTTGTGCGGGGTGATCTCTGCTGCGACCTCAGTCGCTTCTTGCCCCATTTGACGGTGCCGACCTACATCGTTTGGGGAGAGCAGGCAAAACTCCCTCCTGTGGCCGTGGGTCAACGCTTGGCACAGTTAAACCCCGACGCGATTCGTGCCTTTGATGTGATGCCAGAGGTGGGACTAACGCCGCAGTTGGAGTGCCCTGCGGTGATGATTGGCTGGATTGATCGCTACCTTGGCCAGTTGCTGGCCTCCCCTTGAGGTGATCTAACGCTGGGCATTGGCAGTGGCGGGTAGGGTTGTGCCATAGACACGGGGGCGATCGCCCTGGGCCAATTGGGTGCTGCCTTGAGTATCCACTGCCCAAATTGTGGCTTTGGGGTTCCCCATGGTTTGGGTTTGAAAGAGTACCCGTTGCGGATCCGTTGTGCTCCAGCCCAAAAGGGTGGCAAAGTCGTATTCATCAGCGGTGGGATAAACCGTGGCCACATGACCCACCCCCGCCTGCCAAATCCATGCGCCATCGCTAATTAAATCAGTAGCAAACAAGCCGCCAAGCTGGCGCACCAAGAGACGATTGCCCGTTTCTGACCAGCCAACTGGAACTAGTACTGCAATCAGACCTTGGCCTTGGGGCACCTCTGCCAAAAACTCAGGCGGCATTTCCTTGAGGCTTTCAATGCGCTGCTGACTGCCGCTCTGGCGATCGCGAATTTCAAGAACGCTCACCAGTTGTTGCCGTTGCGCCTCGGGATCAGCCGTGAAGTAGAGGGTGGCCTGTGCCACATAGCGGCCATCGGGAGAGAGATATTGGGGCGTCTGCTGAGTCAAGCGGAGAGATTTCTTAGCCTTTAGAGCAGCGGCGTGGCCGTCGTCAATCCATTTCCAAGGGAGGGGGAAAGGACTCTGAAGCGGATCTGTGACTACTGTTTCTACGGGTTGATCGGGGGCTGAGGGTCGCTGGGCTTGGGCAGGCGTTACTGGGGCGATCGCAAGGGCTGTCAGTACCCCACAGATTGAGGAGATGAAAAAGCCCCGCCACGGCGCAAATCGGGTTACCATGAGGTCACTCCTCTGAAATAAAGTTTGCTTATTTTATTGACAGTTTGGTTAAACGAGTGACGACGGCTCCTCACACCTCTAGCATAGCAATTGGCCTAGGCCGATCGCAGGAAAATTAACGAAGTTTTATGCTCTTGACAGAATTAGTCAAAAAATCTTGTGGCTATTTGCAATCATTGGCAGTCATTGAGATTCATTCCCAGTGGTTTCCCCTCAGTTCCCCCTCGCTCAAAGATGCGGGGACGAGCCCCTATGCAGTGAATGCTAAAGGGCATTTGGCGTGGCCCAAGGGTCGGCACTCCCTCTGGTTGGGGCAGCGAATCACGGTACCCGCGACGGTTCAAGGCTATAGTGTGGCGGGTTTAACTCTACGCCTTGATCTCACGTGGTGGGCGGATCGGGCAACGGTGTATGTCAATGGTCAGGTGGTGCATCAGGGGGATTTATTTGATCATTCGGTGAGTCTGTGCCTAGGGGAGGCGGTGACCCCCGGCCAAGCGTGGGAGGTGGTGTTGCATCTTGTGAGTCCCGGCCACGATGACGGTGCTTTGGTGAGATCAGGCCTGCGGTTTGAATCGCCAACGGGAGTGGATCCCGACTTTATTGCCACTGAGTTGGACATTTTGGCGATCTTTGGTGAAACCCTCAACCTGCAACCCCTTGAACCCCTGCTGAAGGACGTTTTAGAAAGTCATGGACAGCGCCCCATCTTAGATCCGTTACTGGCGGAGATCCACGAGAAAATGCAGGCGATCGCCACCCCCTTGCGGGACTTCACCATGCACCTGTGTGGCCATGCCCATCTGGACTTGGCGTGGCTCTGGCCGATCGCTGAAACGTGGCAAGTGGCACAGTCCACTTTTCGATCTGTATTACAGCTGAAGGAACGCTATCCCGAACTCACCTTTACCCACTCCACTCCCGCCCTCTATGCCTATTTGCAGATCCATGCCCCAGAACTTTTTGGGCGGATTCAGGAAGCCGTGGCAGCGGGTTGGTGGGATGTAGCGGCAGGCCTTTGGGTCGAACCGGAACTCAATCTCATTCATGCTGAGTCCATTGCCCGTCAGATTCTCTATGGTCAGCGGTACGTGCAGGAGGCCTTTGGTGGCATTAGCCCCATTGCTTGGTTGCCCGATACCTTTGGCTTTCCGGAACGGCTCCCCAGTTTCTTGGCTCAGGGGGGCATTCGCTACTTTGTCACTCAAAAATTGCGCTGGAATGACACCACGCGCTTTCCCCACGGTTGGTTTGTCTGGCGGGATGTGGCGGGGGCGGCGGTGAATGCCCTGATGTCAGCACCCATTGGCGAGGGGATTGCTCCTGTGAAAATGGCTGCCTATGCCCAAGAGTGGTGGCAACAAACGGGAGCGCGGCGCAGTCTCTGGCTCCCCGGTGTCGGCGATCATGGCGGTGGACCAACGGCAGACATGTTAGAACGGGTGCGACGCTGGCAACACCTCGGTGGTATTGGGCCGCAGTGGCAATGGACAACCGTGCAGCAGTATCTGGAACAATTAACCCAAGAAACACCCCCTACAACCGCTTGGCAAGGGGAACTCTACTTGGAATTCCATCGCGGCTGCTACACCAGCCATGGCGATCAAAAGGCTGCCCACGATTGCGCCCAACGCCAACTGCAAGAGGCGGAACGCTGGTGTGCCCTCGCGGCAATCACAACTTCTTTTCCCTACCCCAAAGAAGAACTCAAAGCCTGTTGGCAACAACTTCTCTTTAACCAGTTCCACGACATTCTCCCCGGCTCCTCGATTCCAGAGGTTTATGCTGAGGTGGCGCCAACGTGGCAGCAACTCCTGACCACGACAGAGACAGTCCTAAGGGAAGCACAAACAGCGCTGTGCCAGTCCATTGACGGCGGTGAACCGCCGGTGACAGAGGCAATTCCCGTTGTGATTTTCAATGGATTGGTGGGCGATCGCGCCGGGGTTGTCCACATTGACTTGGCGCAGCTACCGCAGGAGGTTCCCTCTTGGCGGGTTTATTGTCCACGGGGCGACTACGATTTACCAGCGCAGTTGAATGCTCCCCAAGGTTGCTTGACGTTTCGTACCCCTGAGGTGACGGGAATTGGCTACACGCTGCTGTGGCTCTGCCCGCGATCGCGCCCTGATACGTTACCAACCCCACCCTTGGGCTATGTCTTAGAAAATAACTATCTCCACGTTGAAATTGATCCGGCAACAGGGGAAATCACTAACCTGTATGACAAGTTGAATCATCGTCCCTGCTTGGGCGATCGCGGTAATCAACTGCAATTTTTCCGTGATCAGGGGCAATACTGGGATGCTTGGAACATTGACCCCAACTATGGGCAGCATCGACTGCCGGGGGCGACCCTAGAGGCTATTGAATGGGTGACGTGGCATCAACTGGAGCAGCGACTACGGGTCAGATGGCGCTTTCAGTCCTCGCAGATTCAGCAGGAGTATGTGTTGCAGTATCAAACCCCATGGCTGCGCATTGATACGGTGATTGACTGGCAGGAGGAACATATTCTCCTCAAGGCGGCTTTTCCCTTGGCAATCAGTGCTGAGCAGATCACCTGTGAAACTCCCGGCGGCGTTACGCTGCGCCCGACCCTTCCCAATCCCCACCTCAGCGCCCATGAGCAAACAAAATGGGAGGTGCCCTTTTTAACGTGGGTGGATCTGAGTACCCCAGAGTATGGGGTGAGTCTTTTCAGCGACTGCAAACATGGCCTTGATGCCCAAGCGAATCAACTGCGATTGACCCTGTTGCGATCGCCCACTTGGCCAGATCCGACGAGCGATCGCTGTCAGCACCGCTTTAGCTATGGTGTGTTTCCCCACAGTGACTCGTGGCAAGTGGGCGGTGTCCCGCAGCAGGCGGCTCAGTTTAATCAACCTCTGAGGGGAGAAATTGCCCCCGCCAACCCATCAGGATCATTACCGCCCCACGCTCAGCTTCTCCATTGGTCGGATGCCCGCATTCAATGCCTTGCCCTCAAACAACCAGAGGATGGACAGGGTTGGCAATTGCGAGTAGCAGAAGTGGCTGGGGAAGGGGGCACCTTGGAACTGCACTCAACGCTAATCCCATGGCAGATCAAAGCACCGCAAACACTCTTGGAGACGCCCACAGAGAATACCAACACAGTGACCCTCAGCCCATGGCAAATTCAAACCTTCCGACTACACCCTTGACCTACAATTGCGCCTTGAGGATTCTTGGCGATTCTCAGACAAATCTCCCTCACTCAAGCAGGGCAGCTTGTTGACATTACAGCACATCAATCGTCGGGAAAGCTGTTGAAACATGACTCAAGTCTAAACTATAGCTATTCCAATAAAGAATGAGATATCATCCAGCACAATACTTGCGAATCACCTCATCAATCGAACTGTTTGACCCTGCATACATCCGCGCTCGCTTCAGCGCACTAAAGTCGTGCTCAATCACATTCAAATCAGGAGAGTATTTCGGTAAAAATAACACCTCGTGACCCGCCGCTTTGACCGCTTCCTGAATCACCCCTTTTGGATGAATCGGTACATTATCCATCATCAACAGCGAACGTTTCTCTAACGCCGGCAAACAGTACTGACTCAGCCAGTTCACAAACCCTACCGCATTCAAATATCCGCAAAACAGCATTGGGGCGATGAAGTCTTTCTGGTGTCTATACCCTCCTGCTACTAATACCAATTCAATTTGAAGATAGGGTTAATAAAGGCTGTGTAATGAATGACCAGCCCGTCAAAAAACGAATCACTCCCGCCATCAGTTGTGACACGACAGCTTGCAGCTTTTGATGCAGGGCTTCCAGCGTCTCGAAGGACTGCCGTGCTAATGCTGCTCGCAGATGTTGCCACAACCGCTCAATGGGATTGACCTCGGGGGCAAACACAGGCACAACATTGCGCACAGTGCGATGCACCGTCGGGTAGGCGACCTCAAGCTGATGCTCCTGTCGCAGCCACTGCACAATGGCCTTGTAACTGTCAAACCCGCTGGGGTCTTGTAGGCGTTCCTGCAACTGTGCCATCACTGCTGGGGGGATGATGCGGGCGGCGCCGGGGAGCGTCTTGACTGCCAATAACTGCTTAGGAGGCAACCCATACCTAGGGCGAATCGAACGAATACACTCTGGCGTAATCACTTCCCCTGCCGCCTCTTTAATAGCTTGTTTTACCCACTACCTGTGGTCTCTTTCAAGGTCTAGAGTGGTGCAATGCAAACCACCTAGCATTGTGTAGCAATGACGCATTCTGACAGGAATAACAGTAAACCTTTTGGTTTCGAGGGCTTTAATTAGGGGGAGTTGCTGGTCATGAACCAAGACTGTATCAGGAGCGATGGAAAACACATTCAATCCTGCCCAAGGAGAACTCATGGTATTTAAATGAGAAATAACACCCATGGATAATAATTCTTCATATATAGGAAGGCGCACCTCATTATGAAAGGAGACTTCAGTTTCAGGCACGGGTACAACCTCTGTAAAGTATATTTTTTCCCACTTACTAAATACTTCAGGACATGTAGACTCTTTTACTCTGAAACCATTTAAGAGAACCACTCCTTCACAAAGAGGTAGTATAGTTGAATCTAAGTGAGAGGATCGATAGGTATACGTCAGATGAACTTTATACTCATTACCTAACACATCAGCAAGCCATTTGGCTCCTTTATGATTTCCAGTCGAAGAAACTAAGTATAAGATATCTTTTCCGAGTCTAATTATGTTAGCAGCATCAAAAATAATTTCATCCTCAGACAGGCGGTGAAATGTTTCATTTATTCCACCGCTTAGCTGCTGGTGTACTTGATCTTCCACGCTTTCTAGATCAGTTAAAGGACGTTGCAATAGCTGACGATATCCCCCTCTTAACTTTGGTGGTGGTGCAAATATCCATCTAAATCCTTCATCAAAACAATACTTGTAGAGTAGGTCTTGAAAGGCATAAAACTCAAATAATCTAAATCTAGATGATGGAGCACTGACAATTAAAGTATTTCCAAAAACAATGTGAATGTCTCTAACATTATATATATCAAAACCAGATGCCGACCAATTCGGAGTGCTAAAGGTGTGGTATTCTTCATGCCATGAAGGACGTAAAACCAGAGCTCCAGCTTCTCGTAGAATACTACACAATACCTCTAAATCTTCAGCTACTTCATCTAAATACCATTGGGGGTAGGCTTTACGGGCAATAGTTTCAGCCTTTGTCAAAAGCTCAAATGATCTTGAACCATCTATAACTTCTAATCCCGGAGAGAAATTTTCAACTGTGCCAACGACGACTGTCCTAAGTTTATCCCATTCATTATTAGATTTTATTTTCATTGCTAATTCACTCCTTTACACCAAAGAAAGTATATCTCAACTCGCTCCCTTCTTCACGAAAGGAGTAGTCATAGTAATCTAGATACACAGGCCTAAACAAGGAAAATTTCTTCGCCATTTCTTCTTTATCTCTCACAAAATTAAGGTAAAGATCATAGTCTAAACGGTCAGTCTTAAATTGGACATGCCACAAACCGTCCCCAACATAAGTTGCGTGATTTCTATAGTAGTGCGCCCATCCATTCATAGAAGCATAAATTTTGGAACCAACTTTCATATTGTTATAAAGACACTTAATTGCTAAATCAAAATCTGTATTCGACAAAAAGTCTAAGGTCTGAATCGATATAACTATATCAAAGTTACCTCCAAAGAAAATTTGCTCTGGATTAGGTTTAGGATCAATAACAGCAAAGTGGGAAGCAATATGTGGCATTCTGCTACGAGCAACGGCAATATCGTTAGCCGCAATATCAACTCCGAAACAATCAAATCCTAAATTATCGAAAAAGGCCAAGGCAGCACCTTGTCCACAACCAAAATCTAGTAAACGTTCATGTCCTGAGCCGTCAATACCGTAGTCAAACTTCAGGATTCTGCCATAAAACCTAAAAATAAAGCTCTCTACGTTTGGAGCGTTGTAAGTTCCTGACCAATAACGAGCATTTGTTTGAAGATAGTCGTTCATCGATATTTCCTCTTGAGAATTATTTATGCTCTTAAGATTTAAACAGTTGGCTGAAGTTAGTCAATTATATCCCAAGATAGAGGAGTGCCTGCTTCCATCGTAACTTTGGCTTTTCTTCCGATTACTTGGTCGTAGAACTCAGGTAGTAATCCCCCTGAAGGTCGTATAATACGGACGTTTTCATGCGTAAATGTTTCTCCGCTTTTAATAGATTTCACAACATAGATCGAGGGACGTTCTTTCAGTGAAGTTTTTTCTGATGATAACGGCTCATAACAGACTTTGCCTAAACTTTCCCAAACCATCTCCGTACCTAGTCGAAGCTGGTGCAATTCTGCGGGCTCAATTGAAAAACTTGAGTCCACTCCTCTTTCAGAACGGGATAAAGTAAAGTGCTTTTCAATCATCACTGCTCCATGAGCAACGGCAGCAAACGCAGCATAAGGACTCAAAGTGTGATCAGATAATCCTACATAACAATTATAGCGACTTCTCAGGTCTGGTATTGTTAAGATGTTAGCATCTTTTTCAGTTGAAGGATAGGCACTAGTGCATTTTAGTAGAATAAAGTTTTCACAGCCTCTTTTTCTGATTGTTTCTACAGCTTTTTGTATTTCATCTAATGTTGCCATGCCAATAGAAAGGAGCAATGGTTTACCGCAACAGGATGCTTCTGACAGTAGAGGGATGTGAATAAGCTCAAATGATGCAATTTTTATAGCATCGACTCCGATAGATAGGAGAAATTCTAATGAAGAAATATCGAATATAGTACTGATGCAAGCCAAACCTTTATTGCGAGCAAATTTAAATAACTCCTCCTGCCATTCCCAAGGCATGTAAGCCTCAGAGTATAAATCCCAGAGATACTTACCAAACCATGGACTCTCAGAATCATCTATAAGAAACTCATGACGTTTGCTATCAATAGTTAAAGTATCAGGTGTAAAAGTTTGTAACTTTATAGCATCTGCACCATTTTTAGCCGCAGCATCGACAATAGCAAATGCTCTATCTATATTACCATGATGATTACCAGACATTTCGGCAATAATTAAGGGACGATAACTTTGTCCAATAATTTTAGAACCGATTGAAATAGATGTGTTCATACTATTACTTCAAATTTTTATGGATTTACTTGCTCATGATTAACTGTAGCATATGGCTTACTCGGCTAGCCCCTAGATGATCGCATACCGGATTGTGGTTGATCTTAAAACCTGAATAATTTTTTATAGCCTTTAACAAGAAGTCACATATAATATGAGAAGTTACCTTATTGTAATGACCCAAGTAGTTAATAAGGTTTTGTTTAAGTAAGCACATAACAGAGAGAATTTGATTTTCAGCTGTTGTTGTAATTAAACAAATTTTTTGCATAAATAAACCTTCTATCATAGAGTTGCCTCCCGAAGTTAAAAAAATATCAGCATTCTTAAGCAGACTTGCTAAGCTCTCGGGAGCATAATGAATTTTTACTTCATCTAAGTCCTTACTGATTTTTTTAATTGTTTTTAGCTGTGAATTGAAACAACCAACTACTACATCAGTACTAACTTCTTGTTTAAAGCTAGGATGACTTTTCATTAGTAACTTTATTGATTTTAGCACTTTAATTGTCTCTCCTGTAGGATCACTTCCACCATAGGAAATCAGAATTTTCTTTCTATTATCTTGTACAGTACAGTCTTGATCACTATTCTTTACAGCAATAAAATGTGAATCAATTAGTGCATATCTTAAGCCTACTAATTGATGACAATTAGTTGATTTCTTTAGCAGATTTTTATCAAAAGGAATATCAATATCACTCAATACTATATCTGCATAGTGTTCTTTATTACGAAAATCATCAATCACAAGTATTTTGTATCCAGATTCAGCAACTCGTTGTTCCCACGAAATCCCCAAATTATAGCTATCTAGTACTACCCAATCAATTGACAAGTTTCTAATTGCTATTAATGTACATTCAGCATCAAGTAATTCTTTATTAAAGTTATTAGCAAATATATTACTTTTGGCCAGATTCCTATAAATGTTTCTCATACAAATATGATGAAAACCCTGTAAAAGATCGTGGCTAATTGACGAAAGAGAAACAATGTAGACACAAAAGCCATCTTCAAATAACTGTTTTGCTAAGGTTAAACAACGTCGTAAGTGTCCTAGGCCGATCTCTGAATTAGCCTCTACCCTAATCGCAATATTACCTAACCTTCGCATATAAATAATGTTTCCTGAACAATGGTATTAGTTCTGTTTTTCAAACAGCCTAGATAAGAAAAGCCCCAGTAGAAAACGACTACCATGAATCCTGCACCACTTCGGTAGAGTACAGTACTTTATACAGAAGTTCGGCACGCTGCCAATCCTCAAGGGTATCGACATCCACAACCCGCCACTGGGGAATGACAAGACCAATACCTTGCTGATGAATACTGATGTCTGCAAGCCATGCTTCAGTTTTGCCCCAGTAGAACTGACCTGCATCATAATAAGCAGGCTCTAAATCCTGAGTACGTTCTTGCTCATACTCTGGATAAAAAGGCTCCATCTGACCAGATGGATGTCGTCGTAAAGCTCGCTGTATGGGAGAAGGAAAGATCGTCACGGGAAAAACATAGGGAGCATTAGAACTCAGTAGCATGTTTAAGGCAGCTTTGAGATCATCAGCCTGTAGCAAAGGAACAGCGGGGTAAATACAGCACACTAGTTCAGGATGATAACCCTGCTCTTGCAATACTTGAATACCATGAGCAATGACTTGTGTGGTGCCTGCATAGTCATCAGCTAGGGAAGCTGGCCGCACAAAAGGAACCTCTGCACCCCATTGAGAAGCAATAATAGCAATCTCTGGGTCTTCAGTAGAAACAACGATGCGATCAAATAAGCAGGAGTCTTGAGCGATCGCGATCGCGTAAGCAATCATCGGCTTTCCACAGAAGTTACGGATGTTTTTGCGAGGAATTCGCTTGCTTCCTCCCCGCGCAGGAATAATCGCGACTTTCATTATGTTAGGGTTGCGGTATAGTTTGTCAGTAGTTTACTGGTTCTCTTTATGAGTCATCCTGCGCTCTACAATACCGATTTTTATGCGTGAACGCAAGAGCAGTGTCAAGCTCTTGTCAATAAGGCATGGGCAGATCTGGATGGATTAAATTATGTTTTCCCCTGTCTTTATCTATAGCGATCGCTTCCTCGAACACCGCTGCCGCCAGTTTCACTTTGAGCGACCCGAACGGTTAGTGGCCATCCGTCAGCACTTAGAGGCAGCATTTCCAGCAGCAGAATGGCGTGAACCTACACCTGTCGGAGAAGGATTAACTCCTTGGTTGGAAAAGGTACATAGTCGGGTGTATTTAGACCAATTAACGCGGATTGCAGCACAAGGGGGCGGCTGGCTAGATCCCGATACCTACCTCAATGACCAGAGCGATCGCGTGGCGCGGTTAGCAGTACAGGCGTGGCTCGATGGGGTAGATTTAGCTGTACAGCGGCAGCAACCGATTTTTGTTTTGGCACGCCCCCCCGGCCACCATGCGTTGCGGGAGCGGGGAATGGGCTTTTGCCTACTAGCGAATGCAGCCATTGCTGCCCACTATGCCCTCAGTCTGCCAAGGATAAGACGAGTCGCAATTCTCGATTGGGATGTCCACCACGGCAATGGTACCCAAGCACTGGTTCAAGATCATCCTCAGATTGCCTATTGTTCACTTCATGAGTTTCCTGCCTATCCCTATACAGGAGAGGGGAGCGATCGCGGGCACCACAACAATGTCCTCAACTTACCCATGCCCACAGGCTCCACTGGAGCGGCCTATCGCACTGCTTTTCAAGATCAAGTCATGCCCTTTTTGCAGCAATTTGGCGCAGATGTGCTCATCATCAGTGCGGGCTACGATGCCCACCGCGATGATCCCCTTTCTAGCATTGAATTACAGGAGGCAGACTATGGCTGGATGATGCACCAGTGCTTGCAGATCACTCACTGTATTGTCATTGGCTTGGAGGGAGGGTACAACCTTAATGCCTTGGGGCGATCGCTGGTTGCTACTGTACAGGCGACGGTTGTTGACGATGCCGCTCGAGAACTTCCTCATAAAGCGCAAGATACTGCTTAGCCACCACAGGATAGGCAAATTTTCTCATCGCATCAGCACGGGCTTGCGCACATAGTTGAGCATGACGCTGAGAATCCGCTAACACCCAGTGAATACCATTCGCAAGATCAGTTGTATCAAAAGGTTGAGCCAAGTACCCTGTTTGTTGATGAGTAATAATATCGGGTAATCCGCCAATACGAAAGGCAACTACTGGCGTTCCACAGGCCTGCGCTTCAATAGCGGTATTGGGAAGATTATCCTGCCGAGAGGGCACAATCATCACATCTGCTGCGCTGTACAGCTTACAAAGATACTCTTCATTATCAATATGACCCGTGTATTGAACTGGAAACTTCAAATCTAGTTTCTTACGAGGCTCAGATTCGCCAAAAACAACTATTTGAAACTGTTGACCTCTATTTTTTAGATAACCCAAGGCTTCTTCGAGTAAGTCAAACCCTTTGCGCACATCTCGGCCACCCCCCATTGCACCAAACAGAACAATTGGCACTTCTGTTGGTAGGCCTAGGTTTTGGCGTGTTTGTTTTTTATGATAGGGGTACCACTGCTCAGTATTAATTGGATTAGGAATTACGCTAACAGGCCAATGATACATCAGTGCACTTTGTCGAACACAGTCTGCTAACCAGTGACTTGGTGCAACGATATGTATGGGCTGTTGCCAATATTTTCGCTTACGCTCCCAAGTCCAGCGATTGAGATCAAATCCCCTTTCATAGGCAGGTCGATTATGGGGATAGTAGCCCTCTTTCCAGCGCAAGTCATCTGTGTAGTGCTCCGCACCACAAAATGCCCACATATCATGCAATGTCCAAACAAGTGGCTGCGTTAACTTGGCAACTTCCTCAATACTTAACAGATTCGCTGCGATCCAGTGGAGATGGATAATATCAGGTAGCAGTGATTCGAGAAATGCCGTGGAATAGCAGGAAAATAGATTAGGGCTATGAAGAATTTTATTCTCTGTTCTAAAACCAGATAGCTTAATAAAAATTTTGGACAAACCATTAAGGAAACTATATTTAATCGATCCAAGTGGATTCTTATCAGAAAAGATGTAAGTCTCTTTCATTTGAGAGGAAGCAACAACCATCGAGGTATTACAGTTGATATCTCGCAGAGATTGACAAATTCTTAAAGCAGCTTTTGCAGCGCCACCTGTATCCGCGTACGTATTTAAGTGAAGCGCTTTCATCATGCCTTTTTAGTTAAGACAGCTAGTAAAGTATGTCCTGGAAGCATTTTACTTATTCCTAACTTCAAGAGAAGACTTATTGGACTTAGAGTAACATAGTTTGCAAGTAATCGGCATCCTAAATTGGGTAGTCTCAGTTTAGTTTTAAGAAAACTTCGACAATAGCCAACAACAAATCCTTCCACATGATAACTTTGTAGAGGCTCTTCTAATAGGTTAGTAACCTCTAGGGGCAGAATGTTAGGTAAGTAATTAAAAACACTTTTACACCAGTGAGACATATGATGAGGAGGCTGATCAAGGAGGTTTTCATAGCTTGGATCAATTTTACGTAAGACTTCAGAATTAGGTACAGAGAGAATTAATTTGCCGTTTGGCTGCAAAATATTGATTAATTTAGTTAGAAATGAGATAGGGTCGGGGATATGTTCAATCACCTGAAAAGCACAAATAGCGTCATACTTTTGATCTGGATATTGGTTTAGAAATTCATCGATTGAGACTGGGTAAATTATGAAACCTAGTTTCTGGGCATTTTGAATTGCTTCAGGATTAATTTCCATTCCTTCAATATCAACACCATTTCGGCGTGCCAGTTGTAAAAAGCCTGCACCACCAATACCTACTTCAAGAACTTTTGATGATGGTTGAATATAGTCTAGAGCAGCATGGAACTCCCACTTATCAGACATATAGTACCATGGAAATTTTTGTAGTTGCTGATAAAGAGAACCATCACCAGCGGCTTCAGCAGGAGTGTACCATTCAAAATCAGTCTCTGGACACTTCCAATGGTAGATTGTTTCAATCCTAGTAAGCTGATTAGACACGTCAATACCGAATACCTTCCTCCATTGATCACAGACTTTCTTGACAGGTAATTTCCTAAGATGTACAGTATTCGATTGGCCTGTTAGAGGTGAATTGGGAATTGACAGATTCATAAAATTTAGATTTTGCTCAAACGTTTACTCAAACTTTGGAATTTTTTTACAACCCTGCTAGGTAGATTAAATAAAGCATTAGGAAAACGCATATACTTACCACCAAATTGCTCATTAAAGGTATACTTATCTGCTTCTACATCAACAGCCACTTCACTTGGATGTTGAATCTCTCCTATTGGAAAAACGGGCAAGTTTGCATGAATATGACTTGCAGTCTTTGTATGAGTTGCATCAGAACCAAAACCAATATTACTTACAAGATTAACATTGGGTGTTGCCGTTAACCCGCCATGATACCAGACACAGGCCGTCCATTGATAGTCCCATGTATTAATCTCACTTGAATACACTCGATTAAAAATCTTACGCCAGTATCCCTCCTCAACAGAGTTAAAGTGAAGATTTTGCCACGCTGATGATTTGCTCCACGCCGGCCAAAATGAGATGTCTACGTCGTATTTAGACCATGCCCGTTTCCACGTACCCCAACCCCAGCAGTGATTATATTTAGAGAAATAATAGCTGGCTTTTCCACGCCACTGCCCATCCTGAAAGTTGTTTCCCGTGATAACCCAAACCCGTTCGTCTTGTTCGTAGTATTCAAGCAATTCATCACAAAACCTAAAAAAGTCAGGATGGGGCAAACAGTCATCTTCTAGAATAATCCCCTTTTCTTCGTGCTCAAAAAACCAAGTAATAGCACTACTGACCGCTACCTTGCATCCTAGGTTCTTCTCTCTAAAAAGAGTTTTAACTTCACAAGGCCAATCTACTTGGGTTGCAATTCTTCTCACCTCAGCAACTTTTTCTGCTTCCCCTTCTCGATCTGCCCTAGGTCCATCAGCAGCCACATAGAGCCTTGGTGGCCGAACCTGACGAATCGCCTCAAAAACTCGTTGTGTCGTATGAGGACGATTGAAAATGAGAAAAAGAACTCCTTTACCTAGCTGATATTTCATAACGAATACTACCTTAAATATTTCGATCTTGCCTTAAAAAATGGTTCATAATGTATTAAATTAGCTTGATAATAGTTATAGAATTGGGGCAAAATTTTGCTTTCATCAATACCTTTATAATTTTGTCCAAATTTACTTAAAGAAAACTGAATTTGCAACAAAAGACGAAATCCTTTTTCTAAAGGTTTTCCCTTATGAAAGCCAATTGTGTCAGCAGCTATAATTGTTCCTTTTGCTCCGCAAATTTCTACTATCTTTTTCAGAAAATATCGCATTTTAACTCCTTTTCATAAATTGAAACAATCGAGTCAATTTTAGCTTTATTTCATGTAATCTCGAAAAGATTTGATTCTCATAGAACAAATAATCGTTCACAAATTTACCCTGAAATAAGCTATAAGGCTTGTAGTACGAAAATAAGTTTCCATAAAGCATATAGTAATATCCAAATGGAAGTGAATTTTTAGCCTCTTTAGGTTCAAGTTTCTTCAAAGATAAGTAGTCCTTTAGCTCTTGCAACGATGATGGCTCGTAAGTACAGTCTAATCCTTTGTAAGTAGCATCACCAATAGTAATCACAGGTTTACCAAGATAGGCTGCTTCTACTCCCATAGTTGAGCCATAAACAATAATCAGATCAGAGTTTTTAGCTAGGGCATAGGAATCAATAGGAGAGTGGCTAGGAATTACTGATACATTCTTACCACCAAGATTATTCCAAAAATTTCGGAGTCTTTGACTCTTTTGTTCTTTATGAGGATGAACACGTATAACTAGCTCTACGTCATCTAGTTGTGCTGCATAATTTATAAGCCAACGAATTGCTTCAATTTGTGACTTAAAAATAGGATGTTCTATTGAGTCTTCAACATAGATATATTCATCATCACTGGAACTATAATACGTCCATCTATACTTTTTACTTTTTTCAGGAACCATCCCTTTTATCTGTTTTTCTATGAAAGAAACCCAGCCGATTCCTTCACCTTTTATTTTTCTTAAAAAATAAGATTCTGCTATTTCTTCTTTATTTTGATCTTGAGAAAGCTCCCACATTTTCTTTATTGATGCCCTAATAGCCTTAAAGTCATGGGGAGGCTTATCCGATAGATAGTATCGCTCTTTTGTTGCACCTCGTTCATGATAAAAAACAGGTATTGAGTATTTCTTGCATAAATAGATAATTGGCTTTGAACAAGCAAATCTACCATTGTAAGTTACAACTTGAGAAGGCTTAAAATATTGAATTAATTTTTCTACTTCTACATAGGTGGCGATCGCTGATTTGAAATAGCGCTCAATTAAGGCTTTATCTATATCTGGCTCAATATCCTTCATATACGACACATATGAACTTGCAACTCCCATACCAATTTTTATATTATTTAGTTCTATTTTTCTCAAGCAATCGACATTATTACAAGACCTTATTTGATCTTTGATTTTTTCAAACAATAGATCGACTAATGATTGATCAGGAGTTTTTACTAAGCAGTTAATGCCAAACTTAGAAAGAATTCTAAAAAGAGCCTCAACACGATTTCGGCGACTTCTAGATATCACAAAGACCCTTTTTGGAATATAGTCATCAGGATTATCTACATCAATAAACACAATTCCAGCTCTAACGCCTTCTTTTCTGTATTTAATTGCAATCTCTCCAGCAGTTTCTAAGTGAGGACAGTAGGCAAATGTTTCAATTATTAAAACATCAGGCTTTTGGAAATTAAATCTAGTTTCCTTATGATTATCGCTTTTGTCTTTCATGTTTTCCTACTAGTAGCAGGCCTTCTATATAACTCCAGAAACTGGTAAATTGCATAATTTCTGTAGTTGGTTACTTACAAGCTGTGTTTTTATTTATACATCTCTGCTACCCTTTCAAGAAAATACACTAAAGCTAGTATTTATGTCAAGTGCTAGCTACAGTTCTTCACTATGGCACTGAGAGTTAAAATTTAAATATTTATGTTTAATTTGTAGGTACTACAGCGGTGAGGACTGACTAGAGTGAACCAAGGATTAACGAAAGAGAGCGGCGTACTTGTGACGGGGGGCACAGGGTCGTTTGGCCGTGCGTTTGTCAAGGAGGTGTTGCGGCAGTTCCCTGATATTCGACGTCTTGTCATTTTCAGCCGTGACGAGCTAAAGCAGTTCGAGATGGCTCAGGAGTTCCCCTACCAAAAGTATCCAGGTATCCGCTACTTCATTGGCGATGTTAGGGATCGCGATCGCCTACGCCGGGCTCTGAACAAGGTCGATATTGTGGTTCATGCGGCTGCCCTGAAGCAAGTGCCGGCGGCTGAATATAACCCCATTGAGTTTATTCGCACCAATGTCATGGGGGCCGAAAACGTCATTCAAGCCTGCCTCGACACCGGTGTCAAGCAAGTCATTGCCCTCTCCACCGACAAGGCGGCTGCCCCCATCAACCTCTACGGGGCAACAAAGCTCTGTAGTGACAAACTCTTCATTGCTGCCAATAACTTTGCGGGTCGTGATCTGCGGTTCAGTGTGGTTCGCTACGGCAACGTTATGGGGTCACGGGGGTCAGTGATTCCTCTTTTCTTGAAAAAGCGCTGTGAGGGCTGCCTACCAATTACGGATCCAGCCATGACTCGCTTTAATATCTCCCTCCAAGAGGGGGTAGAAATGGTACTGTGGGCACTGCAGCACAGTTGGGGGGGCGAAATCTTTGTGCCGAAAATTCCCTCCTACCGCATTCTCGATGTTGCAGAGGCGATTTGCCCGGAATGTGAGCAACAGTTTGTGGGTATCCGTCCAGGGGAAAAGATCCACGAAGAGATGATTACCACTTCCGATTCTTACACCACGGTTGATTTAGGCCAGTACTATGCCATTTTGCCCATTCAAGGGCGGTTCACGCTAGAAGAGTACTGTGCCCAAACAGGGGCAACACGGGTTAAACCGGGCTTCAGCTATAATTCTGGCACCAACGATCGCTTCCTTAGTGTCGAGGAGCTGCGCACTCTGATTCGCCAACACGTTGACCCGAACTTTATCCCAGGCAGGGGCTAAATGGGCACAATTCCCTACGGTCGCCAAGACATTACGCCAGAGGATATTGCGGCTGTCGTTGACGTCCTGCAATCGGACTGGCTGACCCAAGGCCCCAAGGTTCCCGAGTTTGAAGCAGCACTGGCCAGTTGTTGTGGTGCACGGTATGCCGTTGTGGTTAGTAGTGCCACAGCAGCGCTTCACCTCGCCTGTATTGCAGCGGGGCTACAAGGGGGCGATCGCCTGTGGACCTCGCCGATTACCTTTGTTGCCTCGGCGAATTGTGGCCGCTACTGTGGTGCTACGGTGGATTTTGTTGATATTGACCCCCACACCTATAACCTGAGTGTTTCTGCCCTTGCCGACAAGCTAGCAATTGCCAAAAAGCAAGGGACGCTTCCCAAGGTTGTCATTCCTGTTCACCTCGCCGGACAATCCTGTGAGATGGCTGCCCTTGCTGAACTTGCACAGACCTATGGCTTTACCCTCATCGAAGATGCCTCCCATGCCCTTGGGGGTCACTACCGTGGCCGACCCATTGGCTGCTGTGAATTCTCGACGATGGCGGTTTTTAGCTTTCATCCCGTCAAGATTATCACCACGGGTGAGGGCGGTGCCATTCTCACCAATGATCCAGACCTCTACCAGCGCCTTATCCGTCTGCGCAGCCACGGGATTACCCGCGATCCCCAACACATGGTGAGCGACTCCCACGGCCCTTGGTATTACCAACAACTGGAACTGGGCTTTAACTACCGCATGAGTGACCTGCAAGCGGCCCTCGGCCTACAGCAACTGCAACGCCTCGATCAGTTTGTCGAGCGGCGGCGTTTTTTAGCCCAACGCTACCATCAATCTCTTGCGGATTTGCCCCTCACGCTCCCCTTTCAGCATCCTGATACCCGCTCCAGTTGGCATCTCTACATCATTCGCCTGAAGCGAGACCAAATTCAAGCTTCCCATCGCGAAGTCTTTGAAGCCCTTCGTTCCCTTGGAATTGGGGTGAATCTCCACTACATTCCTGTGCATACCCAACCCTACTATCAGCAATTGGGCTTTCAATGGGGAGACTTTCCCAACGCCGAGGCCTACTACCAAGAAGCGATTAGCTTGCCTCTGTACTATGGCCTGACCCTTGCCCAACAGGATCAAGTCATTCAGGCGCTCAAGCAAGTCTTGGCTTAAGACCGCAACGCCAACAGCCCCTCCCCTATGCGAAAGTAAGCCTGCATCAACCGCTCAAAGCGATCGCCCAAGTCCCGTTTTGACTCTGCTGGCGATCATCTCGCCCTAGGGGCTTTTAAGGTTTGAGGCCTCTTGCCTTCAAGAATTGTAGGAGGTCACTCCTTTGAATGTGATTGAGCACGAGTTCAGTGCGTTGAAGCGAGCATGGATGTATGCAGGGTCAAACAATTCTATTGATGAAGTGATTCGCAATTATTGTGCCGAATAGCGTCTCATTCTTTATTGGAATAGCTATAATTCTAACGAAGACCCAATTCACCCATGCCTAGTGATTAGACTATAAAGCATCAGGTGGCTTGAGGACAGTTTCATGGTGCAAGATGGGTTACGCTACTGGCCGCTGGGTATTGTTCTTCTTTTAGGGGTGGCTCTTGAACCGGTTAGAGCAGCAGAGATGTCCCTACCCCAAACGGGTGTAGCAGAGGAGGAGTTGATTGCTCTCATTAAAGAAGACCCCTTTGCCCAAGCTCGCCTGCCGCAATCTGAAGGCTCTGCTGTCGATCTATTGCCGCTGCCACCCCAGCCCCCCCCAGCAGTCGTTCCGCCTGTAGAATCCCCTGCTCCCCTACCCACGAGCACTGAGATCAAGGATGATTCAGCAGCCCCCTCTGTGGAACCTGCACCAAGAACGACTGACAATTCTTCAGGAGCTCCAACAACAGTGGAACTGACCGCAGAGCAAGCCGCACAGGAGGCGCGGTTAGCACTTCTACGGGAGGGCGATCGCCACTGGCAATTAGGAGACACCGTCACAGCCCAAACCTATTACCAAAAGGCCAAGGCTGACCTAGATTTGCCACCCCCCCGTGTCACCCCCCCCGCTGTACTGGAAATTAGTCAACTGCCCCCCGCTGCCCAAGTCTATTGGCGAGAAGTTCAAGGGGGTTCCCAACTCTACAGTGCCCAAGCCGTGCCCCTGCGGCTGTTGGTGGAGCAATTCCCAGAGTTTATCCCCGGCCAAGTGCGCTTCGCTGAGTTTCTAGCGCAGCAGGGTTCCCTCAAAGAGGCCTATGCCCATCTCGAAAAAGCCGCCAGCCTCTATCCTGATCAACCCGATATTCAACGTAGCCTCGTCACCCTCTACGATCGCCAGCAACAGTGGCTAGAAGCGGCTCTTGCCGCCCAACGTTTTGCCCTACTGAATCCTGACCACCCCGCCACACCCGAATTTCAGCAACTAGCCGCAGAGCGAATGCAACGGTTCCGTCGTCGCCTTCAGGGACAACTGCGCGAAGGCATGATTGTCGGCGCCCTCACTGGACTGGTGGGTGTGGCACTCACGGGCAATCCCTTACTATCCTTGGACTCGATTCAAATGATGGCCTTGATGATGCAGGGAGAATCTGCCCTAGGCCGTTCAGCAGCACAGCAAATTAGCCGCCAAGTCAAGCTCCTTGAGGATCCTGAGGTTCAAGCCTATGTCAATGAAGTGGGGCAACGCCTCGCCAAAGTGGCCGGTCGCAATGAGTTTGAGTATGAGTTTTTTGTGATAAAAGATAATGATCTCAATGCCTTTGCCCTGCCAGGAGGCAAGATTTTTATCAATTCCGGTGCAATTCTCAAAGCCAATACCGAGGCAGAACTTGCTGGCTTACTGGCTCACGAAATTGCCCACGCGGTGCTCTCCCACGGTTTTCGCTTGGTCACCCAAGGCACGGCCACTGCCAACTTGACGCGGTTATTACCTGCTGGTGGCTATGTGACAGGGATTCTCGTGACTAGCTATAGTCGAGAAATGGAGCGAGAGGCGGATATTTTGGGCACACGGATTCTGGCGAGGGCAGGCTATGCCGCTGATGGCCTACTTAACCTCATGCACACCCTCAAGAAGGAATACCGTCATCAGGAGCCACCGTTACCATGGTTTTCTACCCACCCGCCGACCAATGAGCGCATTCGCTATATCCGTGGTTTGATGCGCGATCGCGGGTACACCCCCTTTGCCTTTGAGGGGGTCGAACGCCATCAACAAATTCAAGCGCGCTTGCGTACCCTTGTGGATCCCCCCAATCCCAAAAAGTCCAAACGGGAAACTGCCAAGACGCCGCAATAGCTGAGTCCGCTTTGAATGTTCTGAATGTCTCGACATTGCTTTCAAACCCTTGAGTACGAACCCGCATTTCTCTCCCTAGGGGAAGAGTACTGGGACGAGGTACAGGCGGCAACCTTTCCGCAGCATATTCTGCGTTTTCGCAATGATGCCCTCTTACCCCTGATGGGTCTGAATCCCGCCAAGGTAACCGATGCTGACTTTATTGCGGCCTTTGGCCAGTTTCAGGGGCGTGAACCTTTTTTAGCGATGCGTTACCACGGCTACCAATTTGGGGAATACAATGCTCGCTTGGGGGATGGCCGAGGGTTTCTCTATGGTCAGTTTCGCGGTGTGGATGGTCAACTGTATGACCTTGGCACGAAAGGATCCGGCATCACACCCTATTCGCGGGGGGGAGATGGTCGGCTGACGCTCAAAGGCGGTGTCCGTGAGGTTTTGGCCAGTGAACTGCTGCATCGCTTGGGGGTGAGCACCTTTCGCAGTCTCAGTTTGGTGGAAACGGGAGAATCCCTCTGGCGGGGGGATGAGCCATCGCCGACGCGATCGAGTGTCTTAGTGCGCCTTGGCCGTTCCCATATTCGCTTTGGTACCTTTGAGCGGCTCCACTATCTGCGGCGACCGGACTTGATTCGACGGTTACTCGACCACGTCATTTACTACTACTACCCCCACTTGCTAGAGATCCCAGACCCCAAGGAACGGGATTGTACCTTTTATCGTGAGCTAGTGGCACGCACAGCGGATCTGGCGGCGCAGTGGTTGGTGGCGGGGTTTTGTCATGGGGTTTTGAACACCGATAATATGGCCATTACGGGCGAGAGCTTCGACTATGGTCCCTATGTCTTTTTGGAGCACTATGATTTGGGGTTTACAGCCGCCTACTTTGACTACTATGGCCGCTACGCCTACGGCAATCAACCAGCAATTTGTGCTTGGAATTTGGAGAAGCTGCAAATCCCTCTGTCTTCAGTAATGCCCCTTGAGGAAATGCAAGCTGCCCTAAAGACCTTTGGCGATCGCTGCCAAACCACCTACTTGAAACTCATGCTCAAACGCCTCGGTTGGGCAGACCTTCCTCTAGAAATTGGCCATCCCTTGGTGGCAGAAACCCAAGCTTTTCTCAGCCGCAGCACCATCAGTTATCCCCAATTCTTTGTCAGCCTACGGCAGGAATTCTCCCCTGAGTGGGCTGTAGATCCCAGTCATATCTTTCGTAACAGCTCAACCCTCACGCCAGCAGATCAGAAATTGCTAGAGGTTTGGAAAAGAACCTATTTTGAGCTACTTCAGCAAGCCAGCCCACGGCAGCGGGCGGCAATTCCCCAAACCCTACAGGCAGCCAATCCCCTTGTCATCCTCACTCGTTCCCAGATCGAACACATTTGGCAGGCCATTGATCAGGCGGATGATTGGTCACGATTTACTACAGCTCTTGAGTTGATGCAGGCATGAAGCGACTCCTTTGCCTGAGTAATGGCCACGGTGAGGATGCGATCGCTAGCTCGATTTTGCAGGCCTTGCGGCAGCGGTGTCCACACTTAGACCTAATGGCGTTGCCCTTGGTGGGCTTAGGGTCTGCCTATACGCGGCTGGGAATTCCTGTATTGCAGCCTAGAAAAATACTCCCCTCTGGGGGCTTTATCTACATGGATCTGCGACAGCTATGGCGAGATCTCAAGGCAGGTTTGCTGGGACTCTTGGGATCACAGATTCGCGCCATTCAAGCTTGGCAGCAATCGGGAGGACATCTGTTGGCGGTGGGGGATATTGTGCCCCTATTGCTGGCCTATGGCACAGGGGGAACCTATAGTTTTATCGGCACTGCTAAGTCTGACTACTACCTATATGACGCGACGGGGCGTCCCTATCGTTGGGGCATGGGCTGGGCGGGGAGTGACTACCTGCCTTGGGAGCGATGGTTGTGGCGATCGCCCCGCTGTCGAGGCATTTTTGTCCGTGATGAGTTAACCGCTAAAGGGTTGCGGCAATTCGGTTACACGGTTCACTACTGTGGCAATCCCATGATGGACTTAGTGATGCCACCCCCTGAGCGATCGCCTTTTACGACTAGAACCATTGTGCTACTGCCGGGGTCTCGTGCCCCTGAGGCCTACCGCAATTGGCAACAGATCCTACGGGTACTGGCGCCCTATCCCGATCAGCCGCTGACCTGTCTTGCCGCTGTCAGTCCCAGCCTTGATTTACGGATGCTTGAGCAAAGCCTTGAGGGCTGGCAACCCATCGCCAGTGCATTACCCCAGACCAGCGCATGGCAGTTGGGTCAGCAACAACTGATTTTAAGTTCACATCACTTTCGTGAATTTCTGCATTGGGCAGAAGGGGGCATTGCCCTCGCCGGCACAGCCACAGAGCAGTGTGTGGGCTTAGGGAAACCCGTGATCACCTTTGCGGGTGCAGGCCCCCAGTTTACCCGTGAGTTTGCTAGTCGCCAAAAACGCCTTCTCGGAGACTCGATTTTCCTACTCGATGATCCTCAAGAGGCCATCCCGACCCTTTGGCAGATTTGGGAAGATGCGACTTTACTTGCGCGAATTGCCGCCAATGGCAAAGAACGCATGGGCGACCCCGGAGCGAGCGATCGCATTGCTGAGCAACTGTTAAAAATACTCGGCAATTGAGTCCTGCTAAAAAAAAGACCCCCATCCGTAGATGGGAGCCAAGGAGGATTGAGTTTGGTTAGATGAAGTCAGTGACTCTAATCAAGGCTCGGCATCGAGAGTACAGGTTCAGACTCACGGTCAATCCCCTTCTCAAAACCAGCCGCCGCCGCACGGGCACGACCAGCATGCCACAGGTGACCCACTAGGAAGAAGAAGGCCAAGACAAAGTGGGATGTAGCCAGCCAAGAGCGGGGTGACACAAAGTTCACCGAGTTGATTTCAGTGGCCACACCACCCACGGAGTTCAAAGAACCCAGAGGGGCATGGGTCATGTACTCAGCGGCACGACGCTCTTGCCAAGGCTGAATGTCATTTTTGATCTTGTTCAGGTCAAGACCATTGGGACCGCGCAACGGCTCCAACCAAGGACCACGGAAATCCCAGAAGCGCATGGTTTCACCACCGAAGATGATTTCCCCTGTGGGAGAGCGCATCAGGTATTTACCAAGACCCGTAGGACCTTGAGCAGAAGCAACGTTCGCACCCAATTTTTGGTCACGGATCAAGAAGGTCATTGCCTGAGCCTGAGAGGCCTCTGGACCCGTAGGACCATAGAATTCACTGGGATAGACCGTGTTGTTGAACCAGACAAAGCAGGTGGCAATGAAGCCCATCATGGACAGGGCGCCCAAGCTATAGGACAGATAGGCTTCCCCAGACCAGATAAAGGCACGGCGTGCCCAACCAAAGGGCGTCGTCAGAATGTGCCAGATACCACCAGCAATGCAGATCAAACCGATCCAAATGTGACCACCGACAACGTCCTCAAGGTTGTTGACGCTGACGATCCAGCCCTCACCGCCAAAGGGAGACTTCAGCAGGTAGCCAAAGATCACCGTGGGGTCAAGGGTGGGGTTGGTAATGACGCGGACATCGCCACCGCCGGGTGCCCAAGTGTCATAGAGGCCACCAAAGAACATGGCTTTGGCCACCAACAGCAGGGCACCAATACCGAGGACGATCAGGTGGAAACCGAGGATCGTCGTCATTTTGTTTTTATCTTTCCAGTCGTAGCCAAAGAAGGAGGAGTATTCCTCAAGGGTTTCAGGGCCACGAATGGCATGGTAAACCCCACCAAAGCCGAGAACAGCAGAGGAAATCAGGTGCACCACCCCGACCACAAAGAAGGGGAAGGTGTCCACGACTTCCCCCCCAGGGCCAACGCCCCAACCAAGGGTGGCAATGTGGGGAATGAGAATCAGCCCTTGCTCGTACATTGGCTTCTCAGGAATGAAGTGAGCCAACTCGAACAGGGTCATGGCACCGGCCCAGAAAACGATCAGGCCAGCGTGGGCGACGTGAGCACCCAAGAGTTTGCCGGAGAGATTAATCAGACGAGCATTACCGGCCCACCACGCGAAACCGGAGGATTCTTGGTCGCGATTGGTGGCAAAAATCGAGTTACTAGAGAGCGTTACCACGGGGGAGTACCTCTTCTGGGAAGACAAAGTTTTCATGGGGTTGGTCTTGGGGCGCCATCCAAGCGCGAATGCCCTCGTTCAAGAGCAGGTTCTTCGTGTAGAAGGTCTCAAACTCAGGGTCTTCCGCTGCCCGAATCTCCTGCGAAATAAAGTCGTAAGACCGCAGGTTCAACGCCAGACCCACCACGCCAATCGCACTCATCCACAGCCCCGTCACGGGCACAAACAACATGAAAAAGTGCAACCAGCGCTTGTTCGAGAAGGCAATGCCAAAAATTTGGCTCCAGAACCGGTTGGCCGTCACCATCGAGTAGGTCTCTTCCGATTGGGTGGGGCTAAAGGCACGGAAAGTGCTGGCGCCTTCGCCATCTTGGAAGAGGGTGTTCTCCACTGTGGCACCGTGGATGGCACACAACAGGGCACCGCCGAGCACACCGGCCACCCCCATCATGTGGAAGGGGTTCAAAGTCCAGTTGTGGAACCCTTGGAAGAACAGCAGGAAGCGGAAGATGGCAGCCACGCCAAAGCTGGGGGCAAAGAACCAACTGGATTGCCCCAAGGGATAGATCAAAAAGACGCTGACAAAGACGGCAATGGGGGCACTGAAGGCAATGGCGTTGTAGGGACGGATGCCCACCAAGCGAGCAATTTCAAATTGCCGCAGCATGAAGCCAATGAGGCCAAAGGCGCCGTGGAGGGCGATAAAGGTCCACAGACCGCCCAGTTGGCACCAGCGGGTGAAGTCCCCTTGGGCTTCGGGACCCCAGAGGAGCAGGAGGGAGTGCCCCATGCTGTTGGCGGGGGTGGAAACGGCAACGGTGAGGAAGTTGCAGCCTTCGAGGTAGCTGGAGGCGAGGCCGTGGGTGTACCAAGAGGTCACAAAGGTGGTACCGGTCAGCCAGCCCCCGAGGGCAAGGTAGGCGCAGGGAAACAGTAGGATGCCTGACCAGCCGACAAAGACAAATCTGTCACGCTTGAGCCAGTCGTCGAGGATGTCAAACCACCCCCGTTCTGCTGGCGCTCGTCCAATTGCGATCGTCATGGAATTAAATCCTCTTGCAGATATAGATGCCAGATTTAGAACCTTACAGTTGCTGGTAGGGTGTGATCGGCTCTCTAAAACTTAGGAGCGATCGCTCCAGCATCCTGTTAATTTGGCTTCATAAATAAGAAACCCATCCCTCGCTAACGCTTGAGCTAGTAGGTGGTTTTACCTAGTTGCTGTTGGCGTTCACCAAGGGTAGGTTAAGCTTCCCATCAGCATTTGCTGCGGGAGAACTATATTAACGTGATAGCGGAATTCTTACGAAATATCAAGGTGATTGTTGCCTAGCTTCTCAGCTTTCTCATTTTTGAGCAGGGGTCGCAATCTGGCAAGAGAGCAAGAAATTCAGGCCTCAACTTGCAGAGAACGTCAGCAAGAAATGTTAACTTTTGTAACACTGCTGCCAGCGGTTGCTGCCATAAAAGTCTTGGGCGATCGCCCACCCGCCAGAAACAGAGGGATAGCTGTCTTGATAAGATAGGAGACGTGCAGGATAGTCTTTGCCAACAACCGAGAAAAGGAGGCCCGCCATGGCGACCGAACGACGGGTGGCACGGGTAGCAGAATTAATCAAACGGGAAGTGAGCCAGTTGTTAATGTATGAAATCCGCGATGAGCGCGTGGGGGCGGGCATGGTCAGTGTCACCGATGTGGAAGTTTCCGGTGATTTGCAGCACGCCAAGATCTTCGTCAGTATCTACAGCACCGATGAGGTACGGCGCTCAACCATGGCCGGCTTGAAAGCGGCTTCAGGCTTTGTGCGACGGGAATTGGGGCAGCGCATTCGCCTGCGGCGGACACCGGAGGTCGTCTTTATTGAGGATCGATCGCTGGAACGGGGCAGTCGCGTTCTTTCGCTACTGAATCAAATTGGGCAACAGCAGAGTGCTGCAGAGACTCCTGAAACAGCGTCTTAGGTGCGGCTTGGTCTTGCGGGAACCGATGCAGTAAGGTAGTGCCTCGGCGGTAGGGAGGAGCTTTTGCTGCGCTGGGGAGGTGCCAGTAGGGTTTTCAGGATCACAAAGGCCGCAATGCCAATTAAGAAGTAACCAAAGCCCTGCTGCAGTCGCTTGGCAGAAATGCCGTGACTGAGATAGCTACCGATAACAGAACCGCTAGCGGCGGCTAAGGTGAGGGTCAGGGTTAAGCGGGGATCCAAGCTAACCGTGCCCAGATAGCCCCAAACCGCAGCTACGGAATTGGCGGTGATAATCAGCAGTGAGGTGCCGATCGCCTGCCGCATTGGAATTTTGCCCAATAAAACAAGGGCAGGCACAATGGCAAAGCCCCCACCAACCCCCACCAACCCCGTCAGAATACCCACACCAATGCCTTCGGTGGGTAGCCACAGCCAACAGTACTTACAGACTGGAGGAGCATAGAGCTGGCTCTCAAGGGAACGTTCCGGCGGGGTGAGTTCAGGGGCAGGGGGACGCTGTTGCCGCCGAATCATTAAAATAGCCGCCACCATCATGGCAACGGCAAAAAGTAAGAGTTGCACCGTATCGGTAATCCAAGGCAAGGCTGCCAGTCGTGCCCCAAGATAGGCACCCATCATGGTTGCCGAACCAAAAATCAGTGCCAGACGCAAATTAACGTAGCCGCGCCGCCACTGGGGAATGACTGCCAGTAAACTGACGCTGCCGACAATCACAAGCGTCATCGGGATCGCGACCTTGGTTTCAATGCCCATGACATAGACCAGCACTGGCAGGGCAAGGACAGAACCGCCGCCCCCCAATAGACCCAGACTCAAGCCGATGGCGATCGCCAGCCCATGCCCTATCCAGTAGCTCAGCATGGGTTATTTCACCTGTGGGCGATTGAAGGGCAGCAGTGCCAAAACCCGCGCTAGGGCACAGGTACCGGTGACACCGGCAAAGACCAAACCGGCACCGACAAAGCCCGACAGGAAGAAGAATCCCGGATTGACGGTAAAGCCCAAGATCACTCCCGTGAGAATCAGACTGCCGGCCACAATTTGCACCTGCCGCATCAGGCTGATGGGCGCACTAACCGCACCCGTGATCGGATAGCCCCCCTGTTTCCAGCGTTGAATGCCCCCTTCAAGGTTTTTCAGGTTTTTGAAGCCCCGACTGGCAAGGGTTTCGTAGGCCATGCGCGATCGCCGGCCAGATTCACAGTAGAGTACCACCGGGGTGTCAGAATTACAGGCGGGTTCAAGTTCCTTCACATTAGCCAAAGGACAGAGCAGCGCTCCCGGAATGTGGGCATTGTTGTATTCGCTTGGCTCCCGCACATCAATGAGCAGTACCTGCTGGCGTTGCAGGGCATCGTGCAGTTCAGCCGCAGAAATGAGGGGAGACTCAGTCGTTGCTGTGGTCATCGTCGTTGGTTCTCCAGTGGTTACTCAGGGTTGGCTAGACAGGGGCGATCAGGGGTCAAAGGACTAGACGGCGGCGGCAACCATGCCACACTGTTGGTTAGCGGGCACCGCTTCCATAATTTTCTTGGGATCCGGCAGGTTCAGGTTGGCCATGAACTCAATGAACTGCTGGCGATCGCGACCGACAAAGCGGGGATTAAAGCGTTTTTCTTCACCAATGGTGGAAACGGTGTGACCGCGATAGTCATGGCCGGGATAGACCAATGTGGTGTCTGGGAGCGTAAAGAGCCGCTGTGTTACCGCATCGTACATTGCGCCTGCATCGCCACTTTGGAAATCAGTGCGCCCACAGCCACGGATAAACAGGGAATCCCCCGTCAGCAGGTGGGTACCATTCACGAGGAAGGCCATGTGGCTATCGGTGTGCCCCAAGGTGGCGATCGCCTGAATCGGAATGCTACCGACGTGAATCACTTCACCGTCTTTAATATAGCCATCGGCGCAGTCCACATGGGCATTTTCGGGCACAAGGGTTTTGCAGCCTGTGCGTTCGCGGACTTTGCCCGCCCCGGTAATGTGGTCGGCGTGGACATGGGTTTCGAGGCAGTAGCGCAGTTTCAACCCCAATTGCTCAATTAACTGCACATCCCGATCCACCTGTTCAAGGACGCTATCCACCAAGGCGGCCTCACCCGTGGCTTCATCGGCAATCAGGTAAGAATAGGTCCAAGTGTCGTAGTCAAAAAGTTGGCGAAACAGCATAACGGACTCCTTTATGGGGTATCGCGTGAGGGGAATCGTGCAGACTTAAAACGGTGACGACTTTAGCCTAGTCAATCTAAATATAATTTTATAACTATCTAGTAAATAAATGTCAAATGCCCCCTAGTCCCATTCCTGAGGCAACAGACCCATTTACGATAGGAGAAGGCGGTTTAGAGCACTGGGGATGTCCACACTACAGCAAATTACCCCTTGGCAGCGGGTTACAGAGGAGCTAACAGCCATTGTCGGCAAGGGGAGCGTCATCAGTGATGCAGCAGAAGCCCTTGTGTATGAGTGCGATGGGCTATCCATGTATCGGCAACGACCCAAACTGGTCGTGCTACCGCAAACCACTGCCCAAGTCTCTGCCATCCTCAAAGTGTGCGATCGCTACCGTATTCCCTTTGTTGCCCGCGGTTCAGGGACGGGGCTATCGGGGGGAGCCTTACCCCACACCGAGGGGATTCTCGTCGTCACCTCCCGCATGAACCAGATTCTAGAGATTGATCTGGCCAACCAGCAGGTGGTTGTGCAGCCAGGGGTAATCAATGCTTGGGTAACGCAAGCCGTTGCCGATCAGGGCTTTTACTATGCCCCGGATCCCTCCAGTCAAATTATTTGTTCCATTGGCGGCAATGTCGCTGAAAACTCTGGGGGCGTCCACTGCCTGAAGTATGGCGTGACCACGAATCATGTGCTGGGACTGACGGTGGTGTTGCCCAATGGTGAGATTGTTGAACTGGGGGGTGCGGCCCCAGAAATGCCCGGCTACGATCTCATGGGTGTCTTTGTTGGCTCCGAAGGGACGCTGGGAATTGCCACAGAAATTCGGCTGCGGATTCTCAAACAGGCGGAGGCGATCGCCGTGCTATTGGCGGACTTCACCACGATTGAAGCAGCGGGAGAAACGGTTTCCGCGATTATTCGGGCGGGGATTATTCCCGCTGGCATGGAAATCATGGACAACCTCAGTATCAATGCCGTTGAGGATGTGGTGGCCACCAATTGCTACCCCCGCGATGCTGGCGCCGTACTCCTAGTGGAAGTGGATGGCCTAGATGCCGAAGTGCCCATTTTGCAGGAGCGCGTCACACGCATTTGCTATGAACAGGGAGCACGCCATGTAACGGTTGCTACAGAGGCTGAAGATCGCCTCCGCCTTTGGAAAGGGCGCAAAGCGGCTTTTGCGGCTGCGGGTCGCCTCAGTCCTAATTATTTTGTCCAAGATGGGGTGATTCCTCGCAGTCAACTGGCCACCGTCCTCAAGGAAATTGAACAACTGAGTCAGCGCAGTGGCTATCGCATTGCCAATGTCTTCCACGCTGGGGATGGCAATCTGCATCCCTTGATTCTCTACGATCAGGCAGTGCCGGGCGCCCTTGCCGAGGTGGAGGCTCTAGGCGGTGAAATCCTCAAGCTCTGTGTGCGCTTGGGGGGCAGCATTTCCGGTGAACACGGGATTGGTAGCGATAAGGCCTGTTTCATGGGTGAGATGTTTAGCCCAGCAGATTTAGAAACGATGCAGCAGGTGCGCTGCGCCTTTGATCCCAAACGCCTTGCCAACCCCGAAAAGGTGTTTCCCACACCCCGCACCTGTGGCGAAGCCGCCCATCAACTTCAAGATTTTCCCAGTATTGAGGCCTTTTAGCAGAATGAGTGCAAAAATTCCAGTCACGATTATCACGGGTTTTCTTGGGAGCGGTAAAACGACCCTAATTCGGCAGTTGCTCCAGAAGGCAGCGGGCAGGCGCATTGCCGTGATTGTGAATGAATTTGGTGATGTCGGTATTGATGGCGAACTTTTGCAGTCCTGTTGCGATCGCACAGCGGGCATCTGGGAACTCACCAATGGGTGCCTCTGTTGCACAGTGCAGGAGGAATTTTTGCCCACCATGCAAACCCTCTTGGCACAACAGCAGGAGATTGATCACATTGTCATTGAAACCTCTGGACTCGCCTTACCCAAGCCGCTCGTGATGGCTTTTCGTTGGCCGCAGGTGCGCCATGCCGCAACCGTCGATGGGGTGGTGACAGTGGTAGATGGCGTTGCCTTGGCAGCCGGTCAAGTGAGTGCTGATCTGGAGGCGCTCTTTGCCCAAAAGGCAGCCGATCCTAGCTTGGAGCATGAGGACACCCCCCTTGAGGAACTCTTTAACGATCAACTGGCCTGTGCCGACTTGGTCATCCTCAGCAAGGCGGATCAACTGACTCCCGATCAGGTAGAGCTGCTCATCGCTGAACTGCGCACTCAATTGCCCCCACGGATTAAGCTGCTGGCGGCTCACCAAGGACAGGTGCCGGCGGATCTGCTGCTGGGATTTAATGCAGCGGTGGAGGAAGACTTGGGGCAGCGACCCAGTCACCATGATTTTGAGGAGGATCACGAGCACGATGCAGAGATTCAAGCCATTTGTTTAGAGATGGGCAGTTGCGATCTTCAGCGCCTGCGGCAATCCCTCGAGCGCTTGCTGCAAGTACCTGACATTTACCGCATTAAGGGATTTGCGGCCATTGAGGGCAAACCCATGCGTCTGGTGGTGCAAGGGGTGGGTCAACGGTTAGACTTGTTTTACGATCGCCTGTGGCAAGTGGCAGAGCCACGCCAAACCCGTGTGGTGGTGATTGGTCGTCAGTTGGATCAACAGGAGCTGCTGTCCCATTTTGCCTAGGAAGCTATGGCCAGCCTTCAGGACATCATTGACCGCCAACTGCGCCAACTGTTGGGTAGCAGGGCAACGTGGTTCATTGATATCGGCGATCGCCACCTCAGCATCTGGGTTGAATCGACCACTTTAGAGCCAACAGATTTAGATCGCCTATCTAGGTGGGGCAAGACCCTTTGGCAGCAGTGGCAGCGGGGCAGTCTCCAACTCTTTGCGGCAGAACCCCATCAGCCCTTTCCCTATTGGTGGAAATCTTGGTCTGTTGCCTCAGCCACACCGCAGGCCACTCAAATAGGTGAAACGACTGCGGGCGATCGCTTTATTATCTGCGGCCTTGGCAGTTTGGGGCAATTTTGTATCCAAAGTCTGCGCCGCTTTGCCGGTGAGCATTTGGCCCTAGAGATTCGTGCCATTGAACGCCACGCCAACATTGAGTGGGAAATTCCGCAGTTGACGGAGTTGCTCAGTGAACCTGTGATCATCGGTGATTGCCGGCAGGAGGCGGTTCTGAAAGCGGCTGGGATTGATCGCTGTCGTACCTTACTGGCGGTGACCAGTGATGAGGCCACCAATATTGCGACGGCGATTGTGGCTCGGCGCTTAAATCCCGATGTCCATCTTGTGGTGCGCTCTAGTCGCGATAATCTCAACGCCCTTCTAGAGAAAAAACTGGGGAGCTTTGTGGCGCTCAATCCCACGGAACTACCAGCTCCTGCCTTCGCCCTTGCAGCCCTTGAGGAAAATATCCTTGCTGCGTTTACGATTGAGGGTCAGCAGTTTCGGGTGTTGCAACAAACGATTACCGCTGAGAGTCCCCTCGTGGGTACCCCTGCCCACCGCTGGCAGCGCCGTCACCAACGCCTCATTAGTGTGCGCTCGTGCCATGCCCAATCCTCAATCTTCCAGCCAACGCGCCCCCACCGCCTCTTTAACCATTGGCCGCCGGATTTGTGCTTTGCGGTGGGCGATCGCCCGATTTGGATTGAACGGGTAGAAGTGGTGAAATCCTTGCCCATCCCTGACCCCAATCCCATCCAGCGCCTCATTCAGCAGGTGCGCCAACTGCCTGAGCAGGTAGAACAATTCTGGCAGTGGATCCATGGCGATCGCTCTCGTGAGTTGATCTTCAATGGCCTTTGGATGGGCAGTGGTCTGTGGCTTGTGACCGCGATCCTGCTGCGCTACAACGTCCCCGAACTCACATGGCAAAAGGCCTTTGCTGCCGGCTTTATTCTCCTTTTGGGGGGCTTTGGCGATGTCTTTGGCGGGCTAGAAAACGATCCGATTCCCCCTTGGCTGCTGGTGGTCTGTATTTTGGTGGCGATCGTTAGTCTCCTCTTTATTGTCGGTGTCTTGGGACTTTTGGCGGAAAAGCTGCTGCAAGCGCGGTTTGACTTTCTCAAGAAACGTCCCCCCCTGCCCACGGCGGATCACGTGATTGTTGTTGGCTTAGATCGCATTGGTCAACAGGTGGTGCAAATCCTACGTGCCTTCCGTCAACCCCTTGTGCTACTGGTGGACAACCCAGAGCAAACTCAGCTTTTTGAAGACCTGCCCATGCTCCTTGGCAACATTCCAGAAAAGCTCCCCCAAGCCCATTTGGAGACCGCCAAAAGTGTGGTTCTCACCACTGCCGATGAAATGTTGAACCTAGAGGCAGCCCTCATTGCTCGTCAAGCCACGGAGCAGCGGGAATCCCCCATTGGGTTGGTCATTGGCATCTATGATCCCAGCCTCACTAATGATCTGCGGGATCTCCTACCCCGTGCCCGCCCCCTCTGTGCCTATGCCCTTGCTGCTGAGGCCTTTGCCGGTGCCGCCTTTGGCGAAACAATGTTGGGTCTGTTTCAAATTGACCAGCAGACGGTACTGATTGCCGATTACACCGTTACTGCCGGCGACACCCTTGAGGGCAAGTTGATTGGTGAGGTGGCCTATGGTTATGCAGTCATCCCCATTTTCTACAATCGCCATGAGCAGTTTCTCGGCGGTGAGATCAGTCATCAGTTTTTGCCCAGTGATACGCTGCAACTCACGGTGGGCGATCGCCTGATTGTTTTAGCAACCATTGATGGCCTACGGCGCATTGAACAGGGCAAAATGGCGCCCCGCCGTCTCTGGCGGCTTTGGGTCGGTCATCCTCGCAACGCGGAAGCTGCCCTAGAAATTGGCAATCTGATCACCAAGATTACGGGTCTGCCCCTGCCGCGATCGCGCACCTTTATCCAGCAACTGCCTGCGACATTGACCCTCGCACTTTACGAACCCCAAGCCTTTCGCCTCGGTCAACAATTGCAAGCCCTCGCCCCCGTGCGCCTCTTTCCCTTAGTGGATTAGGAAACTGCGTAGGTGAAAATCGGCTTCACCTTTTCACCCCAACCGATGCCATGGGGGAGGGCTCATGCGTTTGTTGTATTGGTTAGGACACTATGCGCCGTCAGCCCCTCTATCTTGAAGGCACAACCATTGGCACAGCGGCGTTAATGCCACACCGTAGGTTCTAGTTCCTGAGCCTCTTATTGATACGGGATGATCGTTGCCCTTAGCTTTTGTAGTATCTTTGGGAATTCTAGCCCTCAGGCTAAGATATTGATTAACAATCGTCAATTAATCTAAGTTGTTCCCATGAGTGGTAACCGTCAGCACCATCTACTCAACATTGAGGACGAAACGGGTAAGCGCACGATCCCTTTGGAGGCGGCAACCTACTCCATTGGCCGCGATGTCACCAATGCGATCGTGATTCATGGTCACGGTGTCTCACGGCAACACGCGCTGCTGCTGCGGATTCCCTCACCAAATGGCTATCGCTACCGCGTCGTGGATGGCAATGCTGATGGTAAGCCCAGTGCCAACGGTATCCTAGTGAATGGCCAGCGGGTGCAAAGTCATGAGCTAAAAGATGGAGATGAGATTAACTTTGGCGGTTCCGTTAAGGCGCACTATGCTACTGTGTCCATGGGGGAGGCGGAGTTTATTAAGTATTTGAAGAGCGTTAACTATCACAGCATTAAGGCCGTGCCCATGACCTCAACGATTACCCAAGCTGAGGAAGGTGCAGACGATAAAAAATCAGAAGAAGAAACAGAATTTAATGCCACGCCCCCATCGCTGCCAGCCAATGCTACCCCAGCGTCAGCACCCGCCCCTAAATCCTCTCCCCCTTGGTTACTGATTGTTGGCGGCATCGTCGTTGTTCTTTTGATCGCGGGAATTGGCGTTGTGATCATGAATCGACCACCTGCTCACCAACCGGAAACTCCCACGCAAATGCAGTGATGGCCTATTCCCAAAACTTAGCTCCTGCCCTAAACTCAATCTGGCAGCCGCAACCAACGGCGGATGGCTCTTTTACGTTTTTTTCGCCAGAATTTCAGGAAACGTTCCATAGCCTTGGGGGAGCGCGTCAAGAAGCCTTTGAAAAGTTCGCGATCGCCACCGATTTGCCCCGCAAAGCCCAAGCGTCTCATCTGCGCCTTTTGGACATCTGCTATGGTTTGGGTTACAACACCGCCGCTGCGTTAGAGGTGATTTGGCAGCACAATCCCACCTGTCAAGTTACAGTTATTGGCTTAGAACTGGATCTGGGCGTTCCCCAAGCAGCCTTAGCAGTCATGCCCCCTTGGCCAGCATCGGTTCAAACGATTCTTGAAGGACTCGCTCAGCAACAGCAGGTGAGCACCCCCCACTGTGAGGCACAGCTTTTAATTGGGGATGCTCGCCAAACCATTCAAGAGCTTGTTCGCCAAGGATTCCAAGCAGATGCCATTTTTCTTGATCCCTTTTCACCCCAGCGCTGTCCGCAACTCTGGACAGTGGAATTTCTGCGTCTGGTGGCTCAGTGTCTGGCACCAACGGGGCATTTGGCCACCTATTGTCGTGCTGCTGCCGTTCGTGCCGCTTTGCAGGCGGCGGGTTTACACCTTGGAACGCTACCACTTGTTGCCCCCCAGCACCGCCATGAATGGGCACAGGGCACCGTAGCTCGCTGGCAAGCCGATCAGCTTATTCCGCTGTCGCTGATGGAGCAGGAACATTTGCAAACCCGTGCGGGTATTCCCTACCGCGATCCGCACCTGCGGGATAGTGCGGAGATGATTCGATCGCGCCGCCAAGCGGAGCAACAAACCGCTAACCGTGAATCCACCAGTCGTTGGCGACACCGCTGGGGCATTACTTAGGGCGGGTATAGGCCACCTTGAGACTCCACAGCAGCAACCCCAAGGTCATCACAGAAATCAGCGCCCCCCACAGCCAATAGGGGAGCCAGAGGTACCGTTGGAGAAGCCCTGTATCGGAAAGCTGCCCCCCCGGCATGGCATAGGTAAAGAGGTAGTCCACCTGCTGAAATGTGCTAATACAGGCTTGCACCCCAAGGAATTGAATCGAAATCCCCTTGAGCCAGCGATTGCCGCGATAGGCCACCAGCAGAATGGCAATCCCCACCAATGTCATGAAGACAATGCCAAAGAGCGATCGCACCCACAGCAGCACTGAGGCGAGAATAATGATTCCTAGGGCTTTGAGGCAAATATCTGTGGCGCGATGAGAGCGGCTCGACAAAATAAAGACACTGCCAGCGATCGCGGGTCCTAGAGGTCCGCCAATGGCGACTAAGCCATGTCCCAAATTGCCCAGCAGCACCTCGCCCCCATAGCGCGCAAATCCTGAACCACTGGGATAGATGACTAATTCGCGAAAGTAGCCCCCCAACAGAATCGCCGTGAGGCCATGCCCCATCTCGTGGAACCATGTGGCCAAGATTGTAAAGGGATACAGCAGATAGTTCCCCAAGGGAATCTGCCAAAGAAGAATCGTGACAAGGGCGGCGATCGCTAGCAGCAGTGCCGAACGAGGTTTCTCAGGGTCTGAAATATCCAGCGGGGTAGATTTGGGGTCTGGACGATAGCCAAACATACGCTCCCCAGCATGGATTACCGCTTCGGTGCCAAAAACATGATCATATTGCGCCCCTCTTGCTTGGGTGCCTGCTGCACTTCGGCCACCGCTTGCAGGTCATTGGCCATACGGTTGAGGAGTTCTTCGGCTAGGTGGGCGTGTTGAATTTCCCGCCCGCGAAAGGTCACAGTGGCCTTCACCTTGTCTCCAGCCTTAAGGAAACGCTCGGCGCGGTTGATGCAAACGTTGTAATCGTGTTCTTCGATTTTGTAGCGCATCTTCACCTCTTTGACATCGGAGGTGTGCTGCTTTTTGCGGGCTTCCCGCGCCTTCTTCTCCTGCTCAAAGCGAAACTTGCCGTAGTCAATAATTTTGCAAACGGGTGGATCTGCCTTGTCACTGACGAGAACAAGGTCAAGTTCCTTTTCACGGGCGATCGCGATCGCCTCTTGGGACGACATAATCCCCAATTGGGAACCATCACTATCCACCACCCGCACCCGAGGAAAACGGATGCGCTCATTAATCATGGGTTGTTCTTGCTGTGTTTTCTTGGTAAGAGCCACTGGTACCTGTACTGTCGTTGATAAAGGTTAGCGCAAGGACTGTTCTAGCCTCTAAGGTGAGCTAGAAATGACCCCCTGCCCCTTGCTCTACATCTTAGCGGAGGATTGCCAATAGGGGCTATTCTCGATTTCGCCTAGATACACAGAAACTTTATTAAAGCAGCACTCGCCATAGGCGCCTCTAGGATAGACTGAGGATATTTATTGCCCACTTTGGGTGACATTATTAAGGTCTGAGGTATGGTGCAACGGCAACTGTTCACGTCAGCTCTCCTAGGCAGTCTTTGTTTCTTTGCTACCGCCTGTGGCCAACCAAAGGCAACGGCTCCCCCACCAGCGGCACGGGTGAAACTTGCGGCGGTTCAAACGGAAACCCTTTCGCAAACTGCTGTTTACAATGCCTCTTTGCAATCCCGTGAGTCCATCACCCTCCAACCCCAAGTTTCGGGTCGAATTGCGCAAATCAATGTTCAAAATGGCCAGTTTGTTACTCAAGGTCAGCCCCTCATTCTCCTTGACCCCTCAGAACAGCAAGCCGTTGTGGCCAGCAACTTAGCTGCGATTCAATCCGCCCAAGCCAATGTAGAGAATGCCCGCTCGATCCTCCGCGCCCTTGAAGCCCAGCGCCGCTCCAATCTGGCCACCGTAGAGTTCAATCGGATTCAAGCGGAACGCTATACAGCACTCTTTGAAGAAGGGGCTGTTTCCAAAGAACAAGCGCAATCCTTCATCACCAGCTTTCGCACTGCCCAAGCAGCACTCCAACAAACCGAGGCGGATATTCGTGCCCAACAGGCTACCATTGCCCAGTTAGAAAAAGCCCTCTTGGCTGCCCAAGCCAATGCCCAGCAGCAGGCCGTTGTCCTGAATTGGTTTCAGGTGCGTGCTCCCTTTAGTGGTGTTGTCGGCAATATTCCCCCCAAAGTGGGCGATTTTGTAACGCCCCAAACCGACCTCCTCACCCTGACCTCAAATCAACCCCTAGAAGTCTATATCCAAGTGCCCATTGAGCAAATCCCCCGCATTCGGATGGGGACGCCGGTGGAATTAATAGACATGAATGGCAATGTCGTCGGTACGAGTTCCGTCTTTTTCATTGCCCCCAATACCACAAATAATACCCAAACCATTTTAGTGAAAGCGCTCTACGACAATACGCGGAATAATCTCCGTGCCGATCAACAAATTCAAGCCCGCATTATTCTCGATCAGCAACCGGGGATTTTGGTGCCGACTACGGCGGTATCCAATCTTGCCGGGCAAAACTTTGTCTTTGTGGCCGAAAAAGACGCCGAGGGCAAAATGATTGCCAAACAAAAGCCCATTCAAGTGGGGGCAATCCAAGGAAATAGATATCAAGTTTTTGAAGGCCTCAAACCGGGAGAGCAAATTGTTGTCTCGGGAATTCAGCGCCTGCGCGATGGTGTGCCCATTACTCCTGAGTCCTAAAAGAGCATGATTAGCGATTTTTTTATTAAGCGCCCGGTTTTTGCCACGGTTTGTTCTCTGCTGATTATTTTGGTGGGGACGATCGCGCTGCCAACGCTGCCCATTGAGTATTACCCTAACGTTACACCGCCAACAATTCAGGTGTCTGCCAACTATGCAGGTGCCAACGCTGAAACCGTTGAAACGAATGTCACCACGATCTTAGAAACGCAAATTAATGGCGTGGAGGGGATGGATTACATTGACTCCAGCAGTAACAGCTTTGGCAACAGCAATATCACGATCACCTTCACTGAGGGCTACGACGAAAACATTGCAGCGGTGGATGTGAATAACTTAGTGGCATCAGTCACCTCCCAACTGCCACCAGAGGTCATCAACACTGGGGTAAATGTCAGGAAATCCACAAATCAGATTGTTTTGGCCTTAGCCCTATACCCAAGGGAGGGATACAACTACGACGCCACATTCATTAGTAACTACGCGACCCTCTACGTGGTGCAACCCCTGCAACGTCTGAACGGGGTAGGGCAGGTTCAGGTCTTTGGTCAACGCACCTATGCCATGCGGATTTGGCTTGATCCCAATCGCTTAGCCAGTCGCGGTCTGACGGCTCAGGATGTGGTGCGTGCCCTCTCCGATCAAAATGTCCAGGTGGGAGCCGGGATTATTGGTGCCCCCCCAGCACCAGAGGGACAGGAGTTTCAAATTTCTATTCAAGCCCAAAGTCGCTTGGCCTCAGAGGAAGAGTTTGCCGACATTATTATTCAGCGCGGCGACGATGGTTCCGTGATTCGCATTCGCGATGTCGGTCGCACCGAGCTAGGGGCACAAAACTACAACACCAACTTTCAGTTTGATGGCCGTGACGCCGTTGGGATTGGTATCTATCAACTCAGTGGTGCCAATGCCCTCGACATTGCCCGCGCTGTCGAAGCGGAGATGGCTGTTTTAGCTGAGAAATTTCCCCCCGGTCTGAAATGGAGTGTGGGCTTTAGCACCACCGACGCAGTGCAGGAGTCGATCAAAGAGGTGGTCATTACGCTGATTGTGGCCATCATCCTTGTGATTGCCGTGATCTTTTTATTCCTGCAGGATTGGCGTGCCACGATTATTCCGTCGGTAACGATCCCTGTCTCCTTGGTGGGCACCTTTGCCTTTATGAAGGCTTTTGACTTCTCAATCAATAGCTTGACCATGTTTGGTCTGGTGCTGGCCACGGGGCTGGTGGTGGATGATGCCATTGTGGTCGTGGAAAATGTCACCCGTCTCATGGAAGACGAGGGCATGACCCCCCAAGAAGCTGCCAGTCGCTCGATGGAGGAAGTGACAGGGGCATTGATTGCCACCTCGTTGGTAATGATGGCGGTCTTTATCCCTGTGGCCTTTTTTCCGGGGGTCACTGGGCGGCTCTATCAGCAGTTTGCTTTGACGATTGTTTTTGCGATCGCCCTTTCTACGTTTAATGCTTTAACCCTCTCTCCCCCTTTGTGCGCCCTGCTCCTGCGGCGGGAACGCCCCCCGATGGCGAACTTTATTTTGTTTCGCTGGATTAACCGCTTTCTCGATACAATGCGACGGGGCTATGAACGCAACCTCAATGGGATTGTGCGATTAAAATACTGGGTGCTGGCGGGGTTCGTAGCGCTGCTCGGGTTTACCTACTGGCTATTTCAGATTGTTCCCGGTGGCTTTGTCCCCCAAGAGGATCAAGGTTATTTTGTTACCCTTGTGCAATCGCCTCAGGGGGTGTCCCTCGAATACACGAGCAATATTGTCTTCAAAGCAGCGGACGCGATCGCCCAAAATCCAGCGGTCGAACATACCTTTGCCATTGGCGGCTTTAGCTTCTTCGGCACAGGTTCAGACAAGGGAATTATCTTTACGAGTCTCAAGCCCTGGTCACAACGGCCAACCCTTGATCAGTTGCTGCCCCAGTTTCAGAAGGCCGTCGTGGGTGAACTCGGAGCAGTGGTGTTTTCATCCAATGTGCCGACCATTAACCTTGGTGGCAGCGGCCTTGGCGGCTTTGATATGCAGGTGATGGATCAGCAGGGTCTCGGCCTTGAAGCCCTTGCGAGTTCAGTGAACGAGCTAATCCTCAAAGCCAATGCAACCCCCGGCCTTGTGTCAGTGAATACCCCCTTTGCCATTAATGCCCCCCAGTTAAATGTAACGGTCGATCGCACCCGCGCCCTTGCCTTGGGGATTCCCCTCAAGGACATTTTTAATGCCATGCAGATTTACTTGGGGTCGTTATACGTTAACCAATTCACGATTTTTGCCCGCAGTTACCAAGTGATTGTGCAGGCGGATAAGCAGTTTCGCTCGAATCCCGATGACATCAACCGCATCTATGTACGCTCGGAGCAAAATGCCCTCATTCCCCTCAGTAATCTCGTCACGATTGAACAGGTCTCGGCACCGCCGATTATTTATCACCATAACTTGTTCCGTTCGGCGGAGGTGACTGGTCAAAATGTGCCACCCCTCAGTGATAGTCAAGCGATGATGACAATGGCATCCTTGGCTCAGGAGGTTCTCCCCAATGGCATCGGCTATAGCTGGACGGGGTTATCCCTAGAGTCCACCCGCTCCGCAGGCCAAGCACCGTTGATTTTTGGCCTTGGTCTCGTGTTTGTGTTCCTCGTGCTCTCGGCGCAGTACGAAAGCTATATTGACCCCTTGATCATTATCCTTTCGGTGCCTTTGGCGATCATGGGCGCTTTGTTGGCACAGTGGTTGCGGGGGCTGAGTAATGATGTATTTTGCCAAATTGGTTTGGTGATGCTGATTGGCCTCGCCAGTAAGAATGCGATTCTGATTGTGGAGTTTGCCAACCAAATTCGCGAAAGCAAGGGCACCTCCATTGTCAAGTCGGTGATCCATGCCGCCGAGGAACGGCTGCGCCCCATTTTGATGACGGCCATCTCCTTTATTCTGGGCATCTTCCCGCTGGTCATTGCTACGGGTGCTGGGGCAAAATCCCGTCACTCCTTGGGAACAAGTGTCACAGGTGGCATGCTTGCGGCCACATTTCTCAGTTTCTTTGTGGTGCCGATCATTTACATCCTCATTAAGGAACTAGTGGCGCGGCTGACCAAGGAGAAGCTTGAGGAAGCAACCCCAACGGAGTCTTAACTTACTTTACAATTCGCAAAACTCTTGTATCGTGGGGAATGATCCTTTGGCTCGCTCGTGATCATGCCCAAACAACTGGATTTGCTGACCTCTGGACAGGTGATCCCAACACCACTGCACAGTGAAATGCAACGCTCCTATCTGGAGTACGCCATGAGTGTGATTGTGGGGCGGGCACTACCAGATGTGCGGGATGGGCTAAAACCAGTGCATCGGCGGATTCTCTATGCCATGTATGAGTTGGGGTTGACGCCCGATCGCCCCTTTCGCAAGTGTGCACGGGTGGTGGGGGATGTGCTGGGGAAATATCATCCCCACGGGGATCAAGCGGTCTATGAGGCACTGGTGCGCTTGGTGCAGCCCTTTAGCAGTCGCTATCCCCTCTTGGCAGGGCATGGCAATTTTGGCTCCATTGATGATGATCCTGCGGCGGCAATGCGCTACACGGAAACGCGCTTGGCAGCGATCGCCCACCGCACGCTACTGGAGAATATCAGCGACGCCATTGTGGATTTTGTCCCCAACTTTGACAGTTCCCAAGAGGAGCCATTGGTGCTGCCGGCGCAACTGCCGATTTTGCTGTTGAATGGCGCAACGGGAATTGCTGTGGGCATGGCCACAAACATTCCACCCCACAATCTGGGGGAAGTGGTGGATGCTCTGATTGCGCTTATTGACCGTCCCCATCTCTCCCTAGAGGAACTGCTCACCCACCTGCCGGGACCGGACTTTCCCACGGGGGGTGTGATTGTGGATGGGGCAGCATTGCTGCGCGCCTACGCCACGGGTCGAGGGACGATCACCCTGCGGGGGGTGGCCACCCTTGAGGATATTCAGCCCGGACGCGGCCGCCACCGTCGCCAAGCCATTGTGGTGACAGAGCTACCCTATCAGGTGAATAAGGCGGCATGGATTGAGAAGGTGGCGGATTTGGTGAATCAAGGTCGCCTTGAGGGCATTGCCGATCTGCGGGACGAAAGCGATCGCGAGGGGCTGCGGGTGGTCATTGAACTGAAGCGGGATGCCTCAGCGGCACAACTCTTGGAGCAACTCTACCGCCTGACGGCCCTACAAGTAACCTATGGCATCAACTTGATGGCACTGGTGGGCAATCAACCCCGCCAACTCTCCCTCAAGGAGATTCTCAGTGAGTTTCTGCAATTTCGCGAGCAGACCCTGCTACGGCAATATCGCCATGATCTCGAAACGGCTCAAGCCCGCCAGCATGTGGTGACGGGACTCTTAATCGGCCTCAATGCCGTGGATCAGGTGATTGAGATTTTGCGATCGGCAGCGGATGGCAGTACTGCTCAGCGGGAATTGATGACCCGCTTGGGTTTGAGCGATCGCCAAGCCAGTGCCCTGATTGCCATGCCCCTACGCCGCCTCACTCAACAGGAGCGCCAAGACCTAGAACGGGAACAGGCGGAGCTACAAGCGCGGATTGCCCAGTTGGCAACCCTGATTAGCCAGCGTCCTGAGCGCCTCAAGGCACTGAAGAAAGAATTGCGGCAGTTAAAGAAAGCCTTTGCCGATCGCCGCCGCACTCAAATCCTCACGGCAGCGCCGCCGCCCCCCACCCCCGTGGAGACCAATGATCGTGACGATACGTCCCTCTGGGTCGAAGTGAATCATCGCGGTTACGGGCGCTGTCTGTCCCAGCGCAGTCGGGGGAGTCTCCAGTGGCAAACGTGGCTACCGTGGTCAGAGCCATTGCCCTTGGCCTTCTCGGTACAGGCTAGGGATCGCCTGTGGGTGTTTACGGAAAGTGGCAAGGTCTATCCGCTGCCCGTAGAGCGATTACCCGTTACCAGCCGCCGTGAGAGCGATCGCGGTCAACCCCTACTGACTCTCTTGCCGGAGTCGGCGCAAGGGGAAACCCTCCTGACGGTCTTGCCCAGTCAAGCCCCAGCAGAGAAGCTGATTTTGCTGACGCGCCAAGGCCGCATTAAGGTCATTCCAATCTCAGATCTGCAAGACCTGAGCGGGCGGGGTCTGCAACTCACGAAACTCAAGGCGGGGGATGCCCTCGGTTGGGTACTGCCTGCAGATACGGATCACTTAGTGTTGGCCACCTCGCGGGGGCGGGTCTTTCACTTTTTCATCTCCAACATTCCCGCTTTAGGGCGGCTGAATCAAGGTCAAGCGGCGGTGCGCCTCAGTGTGCGAGAAACCTTGGTGGGGGCGATCGCCCTGTCGGAACTGGAGAATGTGATCCTCGTTACCGCTTCAGGCCTTGGTAAACAAGTGCCGCTGCCCCTAATGGAAGTTGTGCCCCTTGGTCATTTAGGCCAGTTGGCGATGCCTCTGCGGCAAAAAGCGGATCGCTTGGCGGGCATTGGCCGCGGCGGTAGCCCCCTGGCACTGGTGACGAACCAAGAGCGAGCCTGGATCACCAACGGCGAAGAGATCCCCATCCTCAATAAAGAGGCGGTAGGGGTGGCGATCGCTCCCCTTGATCCGCAGGAACAGATTCAGGCGGTGGTGCCGTTGGCCTGATCAGTTCAAGCCACTGACCACAGACCCGCAGGTGGTACCCCCCCGGCAGCGTTGAGGTTTGGCTGCCATTACCTGCCGTGATCAGAGGACGCACCGCTTCAATTAGGCTGAAATCAATGCCCCGTTTCAGGTGCTGACGCAAAAATCGCTGGATCAAGCGGCGTTGCAGCGCAAGGGGCAATTCCCGTAGGCGCAGCCGCTCCAAGGCAGGGGGATGCTCGCGGATCACGGTGGGGGCAAGACGCTCCACCTCAGCCTCGAAATAGGCGCGATCGCTAGCCAGCAGTTCAGCGGTTTGGGCAAGCACCTCTTCCACATTCGGATTAAAGTGCGCTTGCAGATAGGGAATTAACTCCAAACGCAGCCGATTGCGGCGATAGTTGAGATGGTGGTTCGTTGCATCCTGCCAGACGGGTAACCCGTAGGTTTGGCAAAAGGTAGCCGTTTCCGCTCGCGTCATCCCTAGGAGTGGACGTACTAACTGAATCGCACCCAAAGCACGGCTAGGTAAGAGGGTGGCTAGGCCATCGGGGCTGGTGCCGCGCAGTAGATGTAGTAGGAGACTTTCGGCGCGATCGCTCTGGGTGTGGGCGGTCACCACATGGGTGCAATCCAACGCCTTGGCCACGGTCTCAAAGACTTGGTAACGCCATGAACGGGCTGCCGCCTCCGTTTTGGACATCTCAGGGGCACTCACCACCTCACAGGGCAGGTGCCATTGCTGCGCTAGCGCTTGGACAAAATTTGCATTGGCAGCGCTATCTGCCCGCCAGCGGTGATCACAGTGGACAGCCGCCAAAAACCACCGCCAGTAGGGCTGTAGATCCAATAGCAGGCGCGTTAAACAAACGGAATCTTGCCCCCCCGATAGAGCAATCAGAATTCGTGCCCCCCTAGGGAGCCATTGTTGGGTTTTTAAGGTGGTATGCAGGCGGGCGTGGTAGATGCCCCACACGGGCAAAAAACCGCTAGAAAAACCAACCGTAGGAGTGCAGACCTTTCCCCAGCAGGTTCACCCCCAAGTAGCACACCCAGACCACCCCAAAGCCAACGGTGGCGAGAATCGCCGGCTTGCGCCCCTGCCAATCACGGGTCATGCGGGCATGGAGATAAGCAGCATACACCAGCCAGACAATCAGTGCCCAAGTTTCTTTGGGATCCCAACTCCAAGGCGCCCCCCAAGCCTCATTTGCCCAGACCGCACCAGAGATAATGCCGATGGTTAGCAGTGGGAAGCCAAGACCAATCATGCGGTAGCTCAAGTTATCGAGGGTCTCAGCCAAGGTGAGGCGTTGCAAACTCAATTGCAGGGTGGGTTGGGTCAGTACCGTGGTGCCGCCGCCCCCAGTCGAGGGTTCTAAGGAAGGTTCTGGCGCGCGACTGCGGAAGCTGCCTGTGCCCACAGAGCTGCCCTTAAGGCTGACGGGTTTGCCCCATGTGACCACTAGGAAGGCGATCGCCAGCAGTGACCCCACCATCAAGGTGGCATAGCTGAGCATCATCACACTGACGTGCATCATTAACCAGTTGGACTTCAGGGCAGGCACCAGAGGCGCTGACTGCTGCATTTCCGGGGGGAGCGAGAGAGCCGCAAAAGCCGTAATTCCCATGGCAACGGGTGCAGTAACAACCCCCACAAGGCGCTGGCCACTGATGGACTCGGCGACAAAGTGCATGGCTGTCAAACCCCAGCACAGGAAAAAGAGGGATTCATAGAGATTGCTGATGGGAAAGTAGCCCCCCTCAATCCAACGCGCCGCCAGCAGGCCCGTAATACAGAGATTGGCGATCGCCATCCCCGTGCGACCCGCAGCCGTGAGAACAGGCCATTGGGGAAACGCTGCCCCACACCAGTAGAGCAACATCGTGATCAAAAGCACCGCAAAGGCCGTGTTATCGAGCCAACCTTCTAGGGTTAATAAATCCATAGCTTTTTATTTTGCCAGCCTGCTACTCTTTTGTATTGTACTGTCCGAACCGTGCTTTTCTGGGATAGTGGCGCATCTCCCATTCTTGTGAAAAGGGCTGTACCACAATTTCAGCCTGAATCCCTATAATCAGGGGTGAAGAATCATCATGTTCTATTGTGCTGCTGCTGGAGCGAGAACCCCATGAACGAGCTACGGGCTGCGCTGGAATTGGCGACGGAGGAGGAGTTGCAAGACCTAACAGAAATTCTGTTTCGTCGTCGGCTCAATCCCTTGGACTATCTCACAACGCCGGATCCCATTGCCGTCCAAGCTCAGGATCGCCAAGCATGGCTCGATGATATTGAGGAGCGGTTTCGCTTTTTGGCGGCAGATGGTCTGACAGTACTCAAGGGCAAAGCACAGCAAATCAGCTATCGGCAAACGTTGATGCGGGTCTGTCGCTATCTGAAAATTAAGTTTTCCCCCAGTTGGACAGTCCCCGAACTGGAAATGGAAATCTTCTTGAATGTGTTGCAGCGGATGTGGAAAAAGCTGGGGGATGAGGATCGCAAGGTCTTGGCTGCCCAAATCCAAGATAGCTTGCCCGAACTGCGCAACGGCCACCCGATTTCTATGGAAACTGTACGCCTGATCCTAGAGGGAGGCGCGGCGATCGCCATCAGTTCTGTTGTCCGCTCCATGGTGGTGCAGCAGGTGGCTCGTCAATTTGCCATTCACTTTGCTGGGTACAAGCTCTCCATCACTCCCTTGGTGTCTCGGGGCGCTGCCGTGGGAGCCGCTAAATTTGCCCTCGGTCGCAGCGTCTTAGCCTTTGCCAGTACCGCCCTCTGGGTTTGGTTTATTGCTGACTTGGGTTGGCGTGCCATTTCCACCAACTATGCGCGCATTATTCCCACCATTTTCGCGATCGCCCAAATTCGCCTCCTACGCGGTGAGCAGGCATCCCAGTGGGCAATGGCCTAGAGTGTGATCACCCGCTCTTTGTCCAGGGTGAGCAGTTGCCGCAGTTGATCGAGGTTGAGTTCGGTTAACCACTGTTCGCCACTGCCCACAATCATGTCCGCAAGCGCTTTTTTCTGCTCAATTTGCTCGTGGATCTTTTCTTCAAGGGTACCCGTGCAGACAAATTTGTGGATTTGGACAGTGCGGGCTTGGCCAATGCGGAAGGCGCGATCGCTGGCCTGATTTTCAACGGCAGGGTTCCACCAGCGATCGTAGTGAAAGACATGATTGGCACGGGTGAGATTTAAGCCCACGCCCCCCGCTTTTAGGGAAAGAATAAAGACCGTGGGTGCCTCAGGATCGTGCTGAAAGCGTTCCACCATGAGTTCTCGCTGGGCTTTGGGGGTGCGTCCCGACAGGAAAAAGATCTCCTGCTGTAGCGCCTTTTCGAGATAGGTTTTCAGGTGGGTGCCAAATTCGGCAAATTGGGTAAAGACAAGGGCGCGATCGCCCACTTCCTGAAGCTCTTGGAGCATTTCTATCAGGCGTTGCAACTTGCCTGAGCGATCGGGGGCATAGTCTTCCTGCTTGAGATACTGCGCCGGGTGGTTACAGATTTGCTTCAGCTTGGTGAGGGTGGCTAAGATATTCCCCCGCCGCTGGATACCTTCACTATTTTCAATGGCAGCAAGAGAGTCTTCCACCACCGCACTGTAAAGCTGCATCTGCTCTAGGGTGAGACCGCAATAGACCAGCATCTCCTGTTTTTCGGGCAGGTCTTGGATAATGCTGCGGTCAGTTTTCAGGCGCCGTAGAATGAAGGGCTGAACATAGGTGCGCAGGGCGTTGAGGGAGGTAGTGTCACCATAGCGTTCAATGGGTCGCATATAGCGGTGCTGAAAGTAGGTGCGATTGCCCAAGTACCCCGGATGCAGAAAGTCCATAATCGACCAGAGTTCAAGGAGACGATTCTCTAGAGGGGTTCCCGTCAGGGCAATGCGAAACTGGGCGGAGAGTTCCCGTGCCGCTTGGGACTGCTGGGTGTTGGCATTTTTGATGTTTTGGGCTTCATCGAGGACCAGATGCTGCCATGACACCTGTTGCAAGGTGGCGCGATCGCGCTGGAGAAGGGCATAACTAGTGAGAATCAGATCGTGAGTTTCGACGTTTTTCAAAAACGCCTTGCCCTTGGGGCGATCGCTGCCGTGGTGGACGTAGGCACGCAATGTCGGTGCAAATTTTTGGCACTCCCGTAGCCAGTTGCCCAGTACCGAGGTGGGACAGATCAACAGTGTCGGTCGGTAGGCACGTCCTGCTTCCTTGAGGTGGAGCAAAAAGGCCAACAGTTGAATCGTTTTCCCTAAGCCCATATCATCGGCCAAGCAAGCCCCCAACCGCCAGCGTTCCAAGAAACTCAACCACGCCACCCCTCGCGCTTGGTAGGGACGCAGTTCACCACAAAATTCCTGCGGTGTCGGCACTGGATCAAGGGTTTGTTTACCCGTGAGGCCATCGAGTAGTGCCTGAAGGGCATCATTGGCGTCTAAACCAAGAATGGGTAACTTGGCCACCGTTACCGTATCCCCGGTGGCAATGCGTAGCGTATCGGCAAGGGAGAGCTGGGTCTTTTGGGGAGACTGGAGAAACTCTTGAGCGGCCTTGATCTCTTGGGGACGCAGCAGCACCCACTCACCATTGAGATAAACAAGGGGACTCTCTTGGCGGCGCAGTTGATCAAAATCTGCTTCCGAGAGGGGATGCTGCCCCAACTGTAATTGCCACTGAAACTGCATCAAGCTCTCAATACTCAAGCCGCTGGTGGCGGTGGGCGGCAATGAAGCAATCATCCTCAGACCCAAGCGATGCTGGGCGCTATTGCGGCGCAAACTCGGTGGCACAATAATTGCAACCCCCTGCTGCTCAAGGAGCGGAATGGCACTTTGCAAGAAGGCATAAACTTCCGTGGTTTGCAGCGTCAGACCCACAGGGGAGGGTTCTTGGAGACTGCGATCGAGGGGACGATAAATGCGTGAGGCCAAACCCAGTCCCCGCAGCAGGGTTTCTTGGGGCTGCCAGAGCACTTGTCCGTGATAGAGGAGGGACTCTTGCGTACATTGCCAAATCTCGGCCGCCGCCAGCATCGTTTCCGTTTCGCCCTCCGTTTGTAGGCCAAAGGCCAAGCGCCAATCACCCTCGGCAGTATCTGGGGGCACCAGTTGCAGTGCCAAGCGCCATTGGGGGCGCAGATCCAACTGCTCGCGGTAGGGTTCTTGCCAACGTTGGAGCCGTTCCACAAAAGAAGGCGGCAGTTCCGTTGCTTGCCCTGTTTTGAGGAAAGTCAGCCAGTGACTATGCTCCTTAGCCAAGCCCACTTTGGGTAACTCTAGGGCGGCAAGGGCAGTGTGGAGATAGCCCTGCAAGGTGTGGTGCAGAAAATCTGCCAATAGATCGGTGGCATGGGGCGGAAACCGCAGCGCCGTGGCATCAGTTTGATAACAGCGACATAAATGCGGCATCCGTTGGCTAAATTGGCGAAAGCGATCGCGATCGCCCCCGTGGGTGAGCAGAATCCGCCACCCTTCAGCCGTAGGCAAGTATTGGCCGCGCACAATTAAATCCAGTAACCAGCGACTAACGTGCAGCCAATAGCGCAGATCATCGCCAATAGCAGCGCTTTCGCGACCCTGAAGACCCAGTTGATGTAGTTGCTCTAAAACCCCTGAGGCAGGAATCGCCCAACCCGGCACCTGCCAGAGAAACAGCGGTTCGCCGTTGACTTCCGCTAGGGGAGGCGGTAATAGGTGATGCTCCTGAATCTGTGCGGGCAAAGCAGCATAGGCAACACTCGGACTGGCCTTGACAAGCGGAGGTGTCTTCAGTTGGGTGGCATAGGGATAAACAGGCACAGCAGTCGGAACCCAAGGCGTGATTGCCTGAGTGAGCGATCGCCATTCTTCTGCCCATGCAAAAAAGCGCGGCGTCGGCGTTGCCAGCCACGTCCCATGGAAAACAGCCATGCCAATATTTTAGTGGGCTTTCAAGAGGGATGCGAGTGCTTCAGCAGGCATGGGTCGGGCAAAGAGATACCCTTGCCCATAATCACACCCCAGTCGCTGCAGGATGTGCAGTTGGTCGCGGGTTTCAATCCCTTCGGCAATAACGCGGTAGCCCAACTCCTGAGCAAGGACTAAAATCATCTTGGTAATTTTGAGGTTGCGCTGGTTGTCTTCCAATTGCTGGACAAAGGCGCGATCCACCTTGAGGTGGTGAATCGGTAGGCTGTGGAGATAACTCAGGCAGGAATAGCCCGTTCCAAAATCGTCAATACTAATTTCAATGTGGCGCTCCCGCAGTGACTCTAGGAGACTCAGCATTTCACTGCCCAATTCAAGGGCGATGCTTTCGGTGAGTTCTAGAACCAACTGTCCTCTGCCCAAGGGATACTGTTGCTGAATGCGGCTAAGGTGGTGGAGGAAACTGGGGTGCTTCAGTGTCTTGGCCGAGACATTCACACTCAGGATCAAGTTGGCTGCCCCTTGGGACTGCTGTTGCCACAACCAAAACTGTCGACAAGCCTGCTCCAAAACCCACTTGTCAAGGTCAACAATCAGCCCTGTATCCTCAGCAATTGAGATGAAAGCACCCGGCAGAATCAGTCCGCGTTCAGGATGTTGCCAACGCACTAGGCTCTCCATGCCCACCAGTTGTTGATCTGCCAAATTAAAAAAGGGCTGATAAAACAGCTGCAGTTCTCCATGGCTGAGGGCATGGCGCAGATCGTGTTCAAGGTGGAGGCGCTCTAGCACCTGTTCGTACATCTGGGCGTTAAAGATGGCGTAGCGTCTTGTGGAGTGGGCTTTTGCTTGATACAGGGCAATATCGGCATCCCTGAGGACAGCAAAAGCCGTTTTATACTCATTTTGGGCAAAGACGACACCAATACTACTGCTGAGGAAAATTTGCCGCTCCTCTACGACCAAGGGTTCTTGGAGGCAACGGGTAATTTGCTCGCAAAGAGCAATGGCACTCTCCAAGTTGGGTAAAGCGGTTGCCAAAATCACAAACTCATCTCCGCCGAGGCGAGCCACAATATGCCTATTTTCGATGAGACGCCGCAGCAAAGTGGCAAAGGCAATGAGCAGGCGATCGCCCACTGCATGGCCGAGGCTGTCATTGATCACCTTAAAGCGATCCACATCCAAAAACAGCACGGCATAGTGAAGCTCAGGATTCCTTTGAGCTGCGGCAATTGTGGCTGCCAACTGCTCCATGAAGTAGAGGCGGTTGGGCAACCCTGTCAGGGGATCGTGATAGGCCTCATGCTCTAGCTGCAATTGCACCTGTACCCGACTGGTGACATCGCGGGAACTGGTCTGCAACTGTTGCAATTGTCCCTGACTGTCGTAGCGGGGCTTGAAGAGGGTTTCTAGCCAGAGCAACTCCTGATTCGCTGTACAGGCTCGATGGGTGATGGGCCAAAACCGCTGCTGCTGAAGCATCTGTTGCAGTTCCTGCTTGACCCGCGATCGCTCATCGGGATGGCACAACTGCGTAAAATGCTGACCAATGAGCCTCCCAGAAGACCAACCCAATAGGGTTTCATAGGAGGGACTAACATACAAACACCGGCCTTCCCGATCTAAAAGGCACACAATATCGGTCATGTTTTCCGCCAGCAGTCGATAGCGTTCTTCGCTTTCGCGCAGCGCCAGTTCAGCAGCTTTGCGGTCTGTAATATCAATATGGGTACCCACCACCTTAGAGGGGCGACCTTGGGCATCCCGAATTAACACGGCATTGCTGTGGAACCAGCGGTAGGTTCCATCGTGGTGGCGCAGGCGAAAATCAATGTCATAGTCCGCTTCACCGCGCAGAAATTGCTCGTAGGCCGCAAGGGCGCGATCGCGATCCTCGGGATGGAGTTGCTCCTGCCAATCTGCGCAACTGAACGCTTCAGTCCTAGGCAGGTCGCCCAGCTGGGCTCTGTGGGTTGGCGAAACAAGCATGGTTCCCGTAGAGAGGTCATGAAAATAAAAGCCAATCTTGGAAGCACGGATAGCCACCTCTAGCTGGGCCTGCTGCTCCTTGAGGCGCTCTTCGGCCAAATGGCGCTCAGTGACATCCAAGATCACGGTGTACCAGACCACGACCCCATTAGCTGCCAAGGTGGGCTGTCCGGCGCCCTCTAGCCAGCGCACTTCGCCGCTGGTGGGATGAATAATGCGCCATTGCCAAAGCCATGGCGTCAAATTTGCCGCAGAACAGAGAACCGATTGCCATGTGGCTTCCCGATCCTCTGGATGTACCAGCTGCCACAAACTTTCACCATCCTCAGCAGCCACCGCCGCCGGGATGCCCCAAAGACGTTCGCACATTGGATTCAGATAAAATACCCGATTGCGACCATCGGGGTACTGTTCATAGCGAAACAGGGCACCAGGTAGGTGAAGAGCTGTCAAACGAAACCGTTCTTCACTCTTGCGCAATGCCGCGGCAAGACGGGAACGTTTAGCCAGTTCTTTGCGGGCTTGGGCGTATAGATTGGCTTGGTAAACCGCCACCTCCAGTTGGGTGGCAATGGTACGCATAAAATTGATTTCCACTTCTGACCACGCATGGGTTTGGTGCGGCACAAACAAACTCAGGCTGCCCCAAGGGCGCTCTTTAACAATCAAAGGCACCAGTAACCATGCCCCCGGCAATTGTTCCGCAAAGGCTCGATTCACTGCATCGGTCAGTTGGCAGGTGTCGGCGATGGCAACCACTTCTCCTGCCTTCAGCCGTGTGGCCAAGGGATTGTCCTGATCTGGGATTTCAAAGCCAAGAAACCGCGGCGCATTGGCATCGCTGTGATATTCAGCAACCGGCTGCCACACCTGCCTTTCCGGAAGGTAGCGAACCACACAGGCATCCCATCCCAGCCCTATTTCCACAATTTCCCGCACCGCGGTGTCAAAGATGGTTTCAAGGTCAAGGGAGTTGCGGATGGCTTGGATGACACGATTGAGAGCCTGCTCGCGCAGTAGTTGATTTTTGAGCGTGGTCACATCTCGGCCAACGGATTGAATCCCACTGAGGGAACCATCAGCCGTAAAAACCCCTGAATTCAGCCACTGGATCCAGCGACTCCCTTTTTGGGGATGAGGTAGGCAACTTTCGCAGGTAAATAGGGGCGCAGCGGGCGTAAGCTGCATCACCTGCGCTTGGAGACAAACGGCATCTTCACAGCAGACCAACTCCCCTAAGGGGCGACCAATGACTTCAGCAGCAGAACAGTTAAAGAAGCGGCAAAAGGCCTCATTGGCAAATAGGATGGTGGTATCTGGGTACAGGGATAGAAGAAAATCACCTTGGTCTTGGAAGATGCCGGAGTCACACTGCCCAGAATCAGGCTGCTGCTGACGAGAACAGGCAAGCCCTTGGGGCTGTATTTTCTGAGGTTGGCGCCCAGTAATGTCCTGAAACGTGAGCACAATGCACTGCAGATTGCCGCTGGGATCAACAATGGGGCGGGCTTGGATTGCTAGGGTTAATCGCCGATCGCTCAACAGCAGATCTACGTCCACAGAACAGGGTTCTAAACGCTGGTGGACTTGCCTATTGGGCAACTCTTCCTTGGGATAGGGGCGATCGCTACCGCAGTAGTAAACCTGCAGATTTGCCCAAATGTCGGCTGCCGCCGCTTGGGGATCCGTCACCGTCAAGAGTCTTTGGCCAAAGGGGTTAATGTAGCTAATTTCCCCCGCGGGATCAGCAAGAGCCACAGCAATTGGTAACGCCCCTAGGATTGCTGTTAGGTAGTGCCCCCCATCACTTTTCCGCATTCCATCTGACCGGTCGATCACTGAATCTGCACCGCCACTGGCATTGGGGGTGGCAGGCCTTAGGAAAGTGGGGAACAAACTATCCATAGGATTAATCGTAGGAAGTTACTGGGGCTCCTGACTAAAGCTAAGCGCAGCAGCTTTCTGATTACATATTCGTAATAATTACGATGGTACTTGCTATTATTTTTTTTTTTTTTGACATATAACTGATTTATAACTGATTTTCTTAAGAAGTATAAAGTAATTTCCTATTCTCCTTCCTTGGTTTTGAGTGTGGCTTCCCGCTGAGCCAGCCAGCGCGCATACAGATCTGGGCGGCGTTGGCGAGTGCGTTCAATTTGCTGTGCCCGCCGCCAAGCAGCAATTTCCCCATGGTGACCAGAAAGTAAGACCGGCGGTACCGTCCACCCTCGAAACTCTGCGGGTCGAGTGTAGTGGGGATAGTCCAATAAACCGTCCTCAAAACTGTCTTGATGCAGGGAAGCCGCTTTGCCCACCGTGCCGGGCAGCAGTCGCAGCACACCATTGAGAATCACCAGAGCTGGAATTTCCCCACAAGTGAGAACAAAGTCGCCAATGGAGATCTCTTGGGTCACCAAATGCTGGACGACCCGCTCATCCACGCCCTCATAGTGACCACAGAGAATCACTAGTTGATCTCGCTCCTGCGACCAATGCCAGAGGTGCTGTTGGGTCAGGGGTTGCCCTTGGGGGGTGACATAGATCACTTCACGGCGGGGCAAGGAGGGCAGCGATTCCACCGCCGCAAAGAGGGGTTCAGGCTTCATCACCATGCCCACACCCCCCCCGTAGGGTTCATCATCCACCCGCTGGTGCTTATCAGTACTAAAGTCACGCGGATTCGTCAGGACGACCTCGGCAATCCCGCGTGCCAAGGCTTTGGCCATTAAGCCACTGCCGAGGGGGGAGGCAAAGAACTCTGGAAAGAGGGTAATAATATCGAAACGCATTACTGACGGTGGCAAGAGAGGGAACCATAGTAGGCAAGGGCGCGCAATTGGCTGAGGGCACACAGTTGCTCTTGTTTCCACATTTGCTGGGTTTCTGGTGCTGGGGGAGGTGACTGGACACCAAAGAGTTGATTGATCAAAGGGGAGCGATCGCGCCGAAAACGGACAAGGGCATATTCTCCTTCCTTGAGCTTGGCAGCACTAGCAAGGGCACTGAGGGTGTCTGGACGGCTGCGGGTGCCATCAATGAGGCGATAGCGCTGCGCCTGCTCGTTACTGAAAATCATCGCTCCCATGTCGTTGCGAATAACGTTGGGATCAATGCCCCGTGCCTGCGCCACATGATTAATAAACTTGCTGTACTCCTGTTCAAGGCCGGCTTGGAAGACTTCAATTTCTTGGGGAGTGAGGCGACGGAAGGGATTGCCAATATCTTTGCTACGACCGGCGCTCAGTGTCCGTTCTTCAATACGGTTGGCAGTAACGCCTCCCATCAATAGGCCATTATCGAGACTGGTGGGGCGATCGTAGTAGAAAACACTAGGGCCGAGAATGCCAATACTGCCAATCATGCTGCCGTGATCAGCGTAGATCCGATCCGCTGTCACCATAGCCCAAACGCCACCGGAGGCAGAAATGCCCTCAATAAAGGCATAGACCGGTTTTTGGGTGGCTGCGCGGTAGCTCCTAATGCCTTCGGCGATCGCCTGCGAGCCAAAGATCGTGCCGCCGGGAGTGCTGATATTGACAAAGACAGCCTTAATCGTTTCGTCCTTAGCCGCCTCTGCCAACTGCCGCTGCACTTCATAGCCGTAGGTGACACCGACAAGGGGCGCAAAGAAGCTATCTTCTTCGTTTTGCGGGCTGCCGAGAATTGGCCCAGTAATGTCAATTCTGAGAATGCGATCGCGACTGCCCTCCTTGCCACTGACGTGCTCGTAGGGACTGGTTTCACTGGCGGGCGCCAACAAGACCCCGAGGAGGGCAAAGAAGATCGTGGCACTGAAGCCCACCACCCCCAATGTGAAAAAAAAGGTTAGCGTGCCAAAAAAGATCACACCGCAGCGGTGAAACACACTGGGCCAAAAGGGGGGAAGGGAGCGCGTCATAGAGGAGGAAAGGGTTGAGTATAATCTGAAAAGTTTTCAGTCAAATGTTTTACTTATTTTAGCCGCCCCCTGCGGTTTTCTCCTGTTTTTGCCCCTCACAAGCCACCCTTGCCGTGTTGACCTATCACGATCCTTTTGCGAGGTAGATTCTCTCCACTAATGAAACCCTCGATGACCGCTGAGCAGTATCTCAATCACCCCACCTTTGGCTTGCTTTATGGGGTGTGCCCTATTGATGAGCATCGGCAACTTTTTACCACGTTGTATGCACAGCGGCTGTTCTTCATTGTCAGCCAACGGCCGGCAGGGATGGCGTTTGAGTCTATTAGTCGCACCGATGCGCGGATGCTCATTGAACAGCGGTTGCGATCGCTGCGCCGTCTTGGCAAAACTGCTGAATACCAAGCCCTACAAGCGATTCATCGCCAAGCCTTCATGTAACCCGATCCAAATTTCGCTAGACTGAGGCTAGGTTTTGGGGAGCAAGGATGAGCTACGACTATGACCTATTTGTGATTGGTGCCGGCTCCGGTGGCTTGGCGGCCTCAAAGCGGGCAGCTTCCTACGGCGCTAGGGTGGCCATTGCCGAAGGGGATAAAGTGGGTGGTACCTGTGTGATTCGGGGGTGTGTCCCTAAAAAGCTCATGGTCTATGGCTCCAAGTTTAGCCACCTCTTTGAAGACGCTGTCGGCTATGGCTGGCGCCCCGTTGCAGCCAAGTTGAACTGGGAGCGACTGATTCAAGCAGTGAACCAAGAGGTAAATCGCCTCAGTCAACTGCACATTAGCTACCTTGCCAAAGCCGGGGTCGAACTGCTGCCCTTTTTTGCCCGCTTTGCTGACCCCCACACCCTAGAACTCCTGGATCGCCAAGGACAGGTGCAACAGCGAGTGAGAGCGGCGAAAATCTTAATTGCTGTCGGGGGCGAAGCGATTAAGCCCAATGTGCCGGGCATTGAACACAGCATTACCTCGCGGGAGATGTTTTTGTTGCCCAAGCAGCCAAAGCGCATGGCTATCCTTGGGGGCGGCTACATCAGTGTTGAGTTTGCCGGCATTATGCAGGGACTCGGCACGGAAGTCATTCACTTTCTGCGGGGCGATCGCCCCCTGCGCGGCTTTGATCAAGACATTCAAGATGGTGTCTATGAGGGGATGATTCGCCACGGCATTGATGTCCGTCCCCAGTGCCACATTACGGGCTTGAAGCTCACCAAGAAGGGCAATATCCGCATTCGCTACGAACAGCAGGGGCAAGCCTGTGAAACTAAAGTTGATATGGTGCTGTGTGCCGTGGGGCGTGCGCCCAACTTGCAGGGGCTAGGTCTTGATCAGGCGGGGGTGCATCTTACGGCCAATAGTCAAGGGATTGTCGCCATTGCTGTGGATGAATACTACCGCACCAATCAAGAACACATTTTTGCTGTCGGGGACTGCACTAACCGCGTCAACCTCACTCCCGTAGCCATTGCCGAAGGACGCGCCTTTGCTGATACGCAATTTGGTAATCTACCGCGCACCCTCAGCTATGAGAATATTCCCTCGGCGGTGTTTTCCCAGCCGGAGGCGGCTTCGGTGGGGCTGTCTGAGGCGCAGGCCAAGGCGAAATTGGGGGAAGAGAATGTGACAATCTACCGTGCGGCCTTTCGCCCGATGTACCACAGTCTCACGGGTCGAGATGAAAAGGTGATCGTCAAATTGGTGGTGGAGAAAAATACGGAGTGGGTGCTCGGTGCCCACATGGTGGGGGATCATGCGGCTGAGATTATTCAAGGGATCGCGATCGCCCTCAAAATGGGCGCCACCAAGAAGGACTTTGATGCCACGATGGGCATTCATCCCTCGACGGCGGAGGAGTTTGTCACCCTGCGTTAGTGGCCACTTGCACCGGACTGTGGAGCAGCTCTAGGGCCGCCAGATATTGGGGATCTGCTGCTGTACCCATAGCCATGAGACTCTCGGGAGCATCGAGAACCCGCCGATCTGGCTCAATCCCCACTTTGTTGATGTTGTGGTGATTAGGGGTTTCGTAGTGGGCAATGGTAACCGCAAGGCCAGAGCCATCACTGAGGTTAAAGAGGGACTGAATCGAGCCTTTACCAAAGGTGCGATCGCCCACCAGTCGAGCACGGCCATGATCTTGCAGGGCACCGGCTAAAATCTCACTGGCACTGGCGGTTCCGCCATTCACGAGGACGACGAGCGGATCATGGGTGAGGGCACCGCCACTGGCATTGAGGCTATCCACAATCCCTTGGCGATCGACGGTATAGACAATGACCCCCGAATCCAACCACAGTTGAGCAATTTCCACCCCCGCCTGCAACAGTCCCCCCGGATTATTGCGCAGATCAAGAATGTACTCCTCCGCTCCCTGCTGCTCTAGCATTTGAATGGCTTTGCGCATTTCTGTGGCCGCCATAGCGCTAAATTGACCAAGGCGAATATAGCCAATGGTGTGTCCCTGCACTTGGCGAACCTCAGCCATAACCGGATTAATCTCAATGTGTCCCCGTTTCAGGGTGATTTCTTGAGGAGCTTCACTGCCCCGTTGTAACAACAAATGCACAGCAGAACCGGCGGCTCCCCGCATTCTTTCGGCGGCTTCATCAAGGCTGAGCTGGGTGGTGGAGACGCCATCAATGGCAAGAATGCGATCGCGGGGTTGAATCCCCACTTGGGCAGCAGGGGAGCCATCAATGGGAGCAATCACTTCGAGGACACCGGTTTCAGGGTCAGTGCTAATTTGCAAGCCGACACCAGTGAGTTCCCCAGCCGTGGTGGTTTGCAGGCTACGAAATTGGGCGGGGCGCAGTAGCCGTGTAAAGGGATCCTCTAGGCTCGCCAACATGGTTTGAATGGCCTCATAGGTCGCCTCGCGATTGGGTAGGGGACGTTTCAGCGCCTTTTCGCGCACCAGCCACCAGTTTTGGCCATTAAAAGAGGGATCCACGTAGGCTTGGTTGACAATGCGCCATGCCTCATTAAAGAGTTTTTGTTCCTCCGTTAGGGCGATCGCCGAGTCAGTGGGGAAAATGCCCCAGACTCCCACCAAGACCACCAAACAACAAATGAGACGTTGCAGCCAACGAACCCCCATTCCTTCACCTGCTGATTGCTTCTTTTTCCTAAGCTAGCACTAGAAAAATGTTTCGGAAGACACCGTTATGCCTTGAGAACCACCTTGGGATGCAGGCGATCGCCCCCACTCACTCCGATCCCCACACAGGTAGCGGCAAAGGTGACGCCCACGAACCTCTCCGCCGGCGGTAGCCCCTCACCAATCACGGCGCGGCCATGATACCAGTCGTTGAGTTGTACTTCATTGAGTTCAAGCCACGGTAGATGTGAGAGAACCGCTTGGGGCGGGCGCAGTGGTAAATGCTCTGGCGAAATGCTTTCTAGGGAATGGCTCTCCTCAATCCTCAGGCCACCACTTTCAATCCGTTGCAGGGCTGCCAGCGTTCCCCCTACCCCCAGTGCCGCCCCCAAATCGCGGGCAAGGGCGCGAATATAGGTGCCACCGCCACAGGTAATGCGCAGGGTCAATACTGGGTAGCATCCTGCTTGCCAATCTAAGACATCAATGCTGTACACCTCAACGATCCGCGGCGGCACGCTCACGACTTCACCCGCACGGGCACGGGCATAGAGCCGCTGGCCATCCACTTGAATCGCACTATAGGCGGGGGGATATTGCTCAATCTGGCCAATGAATTGGGGAAGCTGTTCCTCAATGGCCTCAACGGTGAGGTGACTGGCAGATTGTTCTTGGCAAATGTCACCCGTAATGTCATCCGTGGTTGTGGTGATGCCAAAGCGCACCGTGCCAATATAGGCCTTGCGATCGCTCAAATAGGGGAGGAGTCGCGTCGCTGCACCAAGGGCGATCGGCAGCACCCCTGTGGCCATTGGATCTAATGTGCCCCCATGACCAATGCGCTTGAGCCGCAGCCGCTTTCGCAGTTCGTTAATGCAGTCGTGGGAAGTGCAGCCGGGCGGTTTATTGAGATTCAAAAAACCAAACATCAAGGCGTTGCCGTCAAGGGTAAGCCACTCACAAAGCGTTGCAGGGCAGCGATCGCTCGGTTGTAGTCAATGGTAGAACTCAACAGGTTGCTCTGGGCTTGAATCAGAGCCGTTTCTGCATTGCTCACCTCCGCTTGGGTGCCAATCCCTGCTTGGAAGCGCAGACGGGCAAGGCGCAGTCCCTCGGTGGCTTGGCGCACTGCCACTTCATTGGTGCGGATATTTTCCTGACTGGATTTGAGCGTGTAGTAGGCCTGCTCCACTTGAAAGCGAATTAAGTTGCGAAAGGCGGCATACTGGGCTTCAGCGATCGCGGCAGCGCTTTCCTGCTGGGCGGCACTGGCACGGGAGACCCCGCCATCAAAGAGGGTCAGGTTCATTTGACCCCCAACCGTATATCCCCAACGGGGTGCCCTCCCATCTGTGAGGCTATCAAGGGTGTTAAAACTTCCGCCGGCCACCAACTGCGGCCCTAGATTCCCCAAGGCCACCCGGCGCTGCTGCAGTGCTGCATTTCGTTGTGTCAGTTGCTGTTCCAATTCCACACGATTCCGAAACGCCAAGGCAATGCTCTCCTCAAGGGAGAGTTTCCATTCCCCAACTACCCGAATGGGGTCAGCCGCCCGCACATTGGTTTTGTCATTGAGACTGAGCAGCTGTGCCAGTTGGCGTTGAGCCGTTTGCAGTTGGCTTTGGGCTTGCACGAGTTGCTGTTGGTTATTGGCCAGTTGTACCTGTGCTGTGAGGACATCGAATTGCGTGCCTAAGCCAGCCCGTTCGCGGGCGATCGCATCCCGTAGACTAATTTGCGAGTTTTGTACCGCTGCTTCACCAATGCGCACCAGCGCCTCCGCCTGTTGAATGTTGTAGTAGGCATTGGTGACATCCTGCCGCAGTTGTTCAAATTCTCGCTGCAGATCCAGTTCGGCATTGCGCACCTGTTCCTGTGCTGCTTTGATACTGCCATCCCGTTGGCCAGAGGTGAAAATGTTGTAGCCCAGTTGCACCGTGCTGGTCCAAGTATTGCTGGTGGGATTGGCCTGCAAGGGGGGTGGTAGTTGGGCATTTTGCAGGCGAATCGCCGCTGAATCCGTGCGACTAATCCCCAATTGCAAGGAGATGCTGGGATAGAGAGCCGCCTCCGCTTGGCGCAGAACCGCCCGACTTTGTTGCAGTTGCGCCTCAAGGATTTGCAGTTGGCGATTATTCCGCCGCGCCAGTTCAATCGCTTCGTTGAGGGTAATGGGGCGATCCAAATCAATTTTTACTTGATCGGGACGACTCGGGAGATAGAGGGGATCGGGATTGGGATTGAAGGGCAGGAGATCGGTGGCCGTAGGGTTGGGTTGGGCGATCGCCCCCCCGCTCATGGTGATCAAGACCGCCACAAGGCTCCCCAGCAGCAGACTGCTTTGTTGGCAGATGGATGGTTGACCCATGCTCACTCCCGACACCGTTACAACTACGGATTCTTGCTACCACATAAGACTATAACAGTCCTTTCTCAAGGAATCGTTGCCAAAAAGGCGGTACACTGACACTGAACTGGTTCCAATTCTGCAAAATTCAAGGCTTGATCCAGCGCTGTGGCAACCATTTTACGCACTTGGAGCTATCAATATCCGTGGCTCTACGACACCATTAGTGCCCTCGCAGCAATAACGGTGGGGGGGAGCGATCGCCTGCATCGGTTGGCTTGGCAAGATTTGGACTTACCCCGCAGTGCCGTGGTTTTAGACCTTTGCTGTGCCCATGGCGTGGTGACTCAAGCCTTAACTCAAGCCTTTGATCAGGTCACGGGACTAGATGCTTCCCCGAAGGCGATCGCCCGTGCTCGGCAGCGCGTGCCCCAAGCCACCTATGTGGAAGCCTTTGCGGAGAAGATGCCCTTTGCCGATGCCACCTTTGATCTGGTACACACCAGCATGGCGCTGCACGAAATGACTGCGGAACAACTGCGTGCCATTGTGGCGGAAGTGTGGCGGGTTCTCAAGCCCGGTGGCTGGTTTGCCCTGATTGATTTTCATCGTCCCCAAGTGCCTCTCTTTTGGCCGGGGATGGCTCTTTTTTTCTGGCTCTTTGAAACGGAAACCGCTTGGCAACTGCTGCAAACGGACTTAGCTGAGCAGCTACGGTTACAGGGCTTCACTGTCGAGCGGCAGACCTACCACCTCGGGCGCAGCTTGCAGGTTCTCCATGCCCGCAAACCCTGCCCAAAGAATTAAGATATATGAACGATTTGCAACACGAGTGCGATAGCGATGGTAAGTTCACTGCCCCAACTGGAGATCAACTTAGAGACCGATGCCGAATTTGTCGCGCGGCACATTGGCATTACGCCCACCGATCTACCCAAAATGTTGAGCCTGTTGGGGTATGGCAGCCTCAAGGAGCTGATCACTGCCGTCATTCCCCCGGAAATTCGCTTGCAACGCCCTCTCGCTCTGGGTGAAGGTCTCAGTGAAACAGCAGCCCTGCAAAAATTACGCACCCTTGCCCAGCAAAACCAAGTTTGGCGCAGCTACATCGGCATGGGCTATTACAACTGCATTACGCCAGCGGTGATTCAGCGCAACATTCTGGAAAACCCCGGCTGGTACACCCAGTACACCCCTTACCAAGCGGAAATTGCCCAAGGACGCCTCGAAGCCCTCCTCAACTTTCAAACCCTTGTCAGCGATCTAACGGGCTTGCCCATTGCCAATGCCTCTCTCCTTGATGAGGCGACGGCTGCCGCTGAAGCCATGACGCTGAGCTTGAATGCCTGCCGTCAAAAGGGAGCCAACCGCTTCTTGGTGGCGCAGGATAGCCATCCCCAAACCCTAGCAGTGCTGCGCACCCGTGCCCTGCCCCTTGGCATTGAGATTGTACCCATTGACCCGATCGCCAGTGAATTGCCTTGGGAGAATGCCTTTGGCCTGCTCTTGCAATATCCCGCCAGCGATGGTGCGGTGCGATCGCCCCAAGCCCTGATTGCCGCTGCCCATGAACGGGGACTCTTGGTGACGGTGGCCACTGATTTGCTGGCCTTGACATTGCTGACACCGCCGGGAGAATTGGGGGCAGATATTGCCGTCGGCAGCTCCCAGCGTTTTGGTGTGCCCTTGGGCTATGGGGGGCCTCACGCCGCCTTCTTTGCCATCCGGGAAGACTTTAAGCGGCAATTACCCGGCCGACTAGTGGGGGTTTCCCACGATGCTCTTGGTCAAAAAGCATTGCGCCTTGCCCTGCAAACCCGTGAGCAGCACATCCGCCGCGAAAAGGCCACCAGTAACATCTGCACTGCCCAAGTTCTCCTCGCAGTTGTTGCCAGTATGTACGCCGTCTATCATGGAGCCGCGGGGCTGCGGCAAATCGCTGAGCGCATCCATCAACGGGCAGTGACCCTAGCAGCAGGCTTAGCAGCAGCGGGCTATCCACTCTACCATTCTGAGTTTTTTGACACCCTACGCATTGGCTTGGGGAACCTGCCAGTACAGGTGCTCAAGGAGCGAGCAGCAGCGGCGCAAATCAACCTGCGTTACTTTGAGGATGGCAGTGTCGGCATCAGCCTCGATGAGACCACCACCGAGCAAGATGTGGCGGATTTACTGGCGCTCTTTGGCACAAGTCCTGCGGCAGTTGCCGCGGGCGATCGCCTACCGCCAACCCTAAAACGCCAATCTGCTTACCTGCAGCACCCCGTCTTTCAGGACTACCACAGCGAACACGCCCTGCTGCGCTACATTCACCGCCTTCAGGCCAAGGATCTCTCCCTCACCACCTCGATGATTCCCCTTGGCTCCTGCACCATGAAGCTCAATGCCACGGCGGAAATGCTGCCCATCAGTTGGCCAGAATTCAATCAACTGCATCCCTTTGCCCCGGCTGAGCAAGCCCAAGGCTATCAGCAGCTGTTCCGTGAGCTAGAGGCAATGCTGGCAGAAATTACCGGCTTTGATGCCATTTCCCTACAACCCAATGCCGGTTCCCAAGGGGAATATGCGGGACTCCTAGTGATTCGCCAGTACCACCACAGCCGCGGCGAAAGCCAGCGCAATGTGTGTTTGATTCCCACCTCTGCCCATGGCACCAACCCTGCCAGTGCGGTCATGGCTGGCATGCAGGTGGTGGCAGTCAATTGCGATGCCCAAGGCAATATTGATGTGGCAGATCTGGCGGCCAAGGCCGAAACCTATGGCGATCGCCTAGCAGCCTTGATGATCACCTATCCCTCGACCCACGGCGTCTTTGAAACGGGAATTCGCCAAATTTGTGAGATCATCCATCGCTACGGCGGTCAAGTCTATATGGATGGTGCCAATATGAATGCCCAAGTGGGGCTGTGCCGTCCGGCGGACTTTGGTGCCGATGTCTGCCATCTCAACCTCCACAAAACCTTTTGTATTCCCCACGGCGGCGGTGGGCCGGGGGTGGGACCCATCGGGGTCAAGGCGCATTTAGCCCCCTTCTTGCCAACCACGCAGCTGATTCCCCAAGGATCGGAAATTGGCCCGGTGACTGCCGCCCCTTGGGGCAGTGCCAGTATTTTGCCGATTTCGTGGATGTACATTACCCTGATGGGGGGGGTGGGGTTGACACGCGCCACCGCAATTGCCATCCTCAATGCTAACTACATTGCCAAACGCCTTGAACCCTACTACCCGGTTCTCTACAAAGGCGCCCACGGTTTGGTGGCTCACGAGTGTATTCTCGATCTGCGTCCGCTGAAAAAATCCGCGGGAATTGAGGTAGAAGATATTGCCAAGCGGCTGATGGACTATGGCTTCCATGCCCCCACCATTTCTTGGCCGGTGCCGGGCACGCTGATGATTGAACCGACAGAAAGTGAAACCAAGGCGGAATTGGATCGCTTTTGTGAGGCGATGATTGCCATTCGCGCCGAAATTGCTGAAATTGAGGCCGGCGTCAGCGATCGCCAGCAAAACCCCCTGAAAAATGCCCCCCATCCCGCCCTGATGCTGGCCACAGAGCCATGGCCTTACCCCTATTCACGGCAAGTGGCCGCCTACCCCGCCCCTTGGCTGCGGGAGTACAAATTTTGGCCAGCGGTTGCCCGCATTGACAATGCCTATGGCGATCGCCACCTCGTGTGTAGTTGCTCAGTGCCCATGACCCCGCCAGACTCTTAAGCAAAGCTGAAATTTTTGCAGCGGTTCGCCATTCTCCTTGTCACCGCTCAAAGGGGGTTGCTAAAAGTAAGGCAGATCAACCCCTAGGGTGGTGTTATGACCTTGGCTAGTCTCGATACCGTTGTTCTCTCCCGTTGGCAATTTGCCCTCACGGCCATTTTCCATATGCTCTGGCCGGTCTTGACGACGGGCATGAGTATTTACCTCGTGGTCATTGAGGGGCTATGGCTGAAAACCAAGAACCTGACCTACTATCACCATGCTCGCTTTTGGTCAAAGCTGTACATCCTCAACTTTGGTATTGGCGTGGCTTCGGGGTTGCCCATGGCCTTTCAATTTGGCCTCAACTGGGCACCCTTCTCGGAAGCAGTGGGGGATTTCTTCGGCACTGTCTTGGGGTTTGAGGGCACCATGGCCTTCATGCTGGAAGCCAGCTTCTTGGGCATTATGATTTTTGGCTGGCAACGGGTACCGCCAGTGATGCACTGGATTTCGACCATCTGTGTCGCCTTTGGTGCCAATCTCTCCACCTTCTGGATCCTCTCGGCCAACTCATGGCTCCAGACACCAGCGGGGGGCGTCTTTGTCGAGGGTAAGTTCCGCGTTCAAGACTACTTCCAAGCCATTGCCAACCCCTTCATGGTCAAGAGTTTTTTCCACATGTTCTTTGCCACCCTAGAAACCTCGCTGTTTGTTATTGGCGGCATTAGTGCTTGGTATCTACTGCAAAATCGCCTGCCCAATTTCTTCACGAAATCCCTGAAGGTGGTGTTGGTGATGGCCTTGGTGATTGCTCCCCTACAGGTGTTTGTTGGCCACCTCAGTGCTGAGCAGGTCTATCATTACCAACCCGCCAAATTAGCCGCCATGGAAGCCCTGTGGGAAACGATACCCGCAGGCACCCCTGCCGATTGGAGTGTGATTGCCTTACCCAATGAGGCCGCCCAAGCAAATACCTTGGAAGTGAAAATTCCCGGCCTGCTGAGCTACCTACTGGAGTTGAAACCGCAGTTAGACACACCGATCTTGGGCTTGAAGGAGTGGAACGCTAGCGATCGCCCCCATTTGATTGGCCTGATTTACTATTCTTTTCGCCTGATGGTGGCCATTGGTCTGTACCTCGCGGCTCTCGCGATCGTCACCGTTTTTGTCTGGTGGCGCACAGGCCTCGAGGGCGATCGCCTACGCAATTACCAGTGGCTCTGGTGGGGCTGGATCTTTGCAGGACCCTTGGGATACCTTGCCGTCGAAGCCGGTTGGATTGTCCGCTGTGTCGGGCGTCAACCGTGGATTGTCTATGGCCAGTTGCGGACGGCAGAAGCGGCCTCCAATTTACCGCCCCAAGTGGTGCTCTTTTCCCTTAGTGGCTTGGTTGCCCTGTACACCATTTTCTTCTTTGCTGCCCTCTTCTTTGGCAGTCGCATCATCCAAAAAGGCCCCAATGTTGCCTTGCCGGTGCCGGGGCTGCACAATGCAGAAGAACTGGAAATCCGCATCAAACTAGCGGAGCACCAACCGGATCGCCGTCCCCTAGAAACTCAACAATAAGGGAGTACACCATGGAACCGAATCCCCTTGCACCCTTGGAGCACTTTTTGCCGCAGGTATGGTTCTTTATCCTAGGGTTGTTTCTCTTTCTCTACATTCTCCTAGATGGGTTTGACCTGGGCATTGGCATTCTTTCTCTCACCAGCAGTAACGAACGGCGCCGCAATATCCTCATGACCAGCCTTGGCAATGTTTGGGATGCCAATGAGACGTGGTTGGTGCTGATGGGGGGGTCGCTGTTTGGTGCTTTTCCCTTGGCCTATGCCACCATCCTCAATGCCCTTTACCTACCCGCAGTGATTATGGTGGTGGGGCTAATTTTGCGGGCAGTGTCCTTTGAGTTTCGCGAGAATGCCAATAATAAACGGGTGTGGAACCTTGCCTTTGGCATTGGCAGTTTTTTGGCTGCCTTGGGGCAGGGCTTTGCGGTGGGCACTGTTTTTGAGGGCATCAAAGTAGATGCTGCGGGTCACTTTGCTGGAGGCATGTGGGATTGGTTGACGTGGCACTCGGTGTTAGTGGCACTGACGCTGATTCAGGGCTATGTGCTGATTGGGTCAACCTATCTGATTTACAAAACCACGGGTGAGTTGCAGCAAACCCACTACCGCACGGCCACGATTGCAGCTTGGACAACGTTTATCGGTGCTGTGTTGATTACCATTAGCGCCCCCATTTTCCATGAGCACCTGCGTGCCCAACTGTTTCAGCCACCGCTGTTCTACATTTTTGCCGCCATTCCCATTTTGGGTATCTTGCTGATTTTTCTATTGCTGCGTAGTTTACAAAAACGGGAAGAAGTCATGCCCTTAGTGTGGACGTTTTTACTGTTTCTCCTGTCATTTATTGGCTTGGGCTTTGTCATTTTTCCAAACATCATTCCCCCCAGCGTCACCATTTACGAAGCCGCCGCCTCTCCTAGCGCCCAAGTCTTTATGCTGATTTTCGTCGCTTTCTTAATTCCAATTATGCTGGCCTACAATCTCTACAATTACTTAGTGTTTCGTGGCAAAGTTGTGGCCTAGGTATTGAAAAAATTCAGGCCTAAAACACCCTAGCAGAGGAGGCAAAACAAGGCACAATAGCAACAGATAGCCTTTTTCTCTCGCTTGAGGACGCATCAGCAGAATTAGCGGCAAGCTTAGCGGCTTTCAATGGTTGTGAAAAGGCTGTTAACTTCCTTTGCTGCTCATTTCCGTCCATGTCCTGTTGGCAAGTTGATCTTTACCGCCGGCCGTTGCGTACCCCCAGTGGTCTTGATCTGTGGGAACTCGTGATTTGTGACCCTGAGGAAAATTTTTACTACACGGCTTTTTGCCCAGAACCCCTCGTGAGCAGTTCATGGCTGGCCACAGAGTTTAAAAGTTGCGGGCAGCCCCTACCGCAGCGAGTGCAGGTTTTTCGTCCCCAGAGTTTAGGCCTCGTGGAAGTGGCTTGCCAAGAACTCAACCTTCCCCTCGAAGCCACCCGCCGCACCCCGGCTCTAAAGCACTACCTGTGCCAACGCACTCAGGAATACCAAAGCCTGAAAACCTACACCGGTGAAGCCTACGATCCCTTGGCCATTGAGCAGCCGCCGCCATTGCCCCTGCCCGAGGATATTTGGGGAGATTCTTGGCAGTTTGCAGCAATTACTCCCCCCGACTTGGCACAACTGATGCAATATCCGCTACGGATTCTGGCCTTTGAAATGGCAATGTTGCCAGAGGCTTTGGGCTTGGCTCCCGATACGTTGATTCCGGGAATTATTCTCTATGGCGGTCGCAAATCCCTGAAGCTGGCGCGGTGGTTCCAAGAGCAACTGCCCTATCGCTTAGAGTTTGTGCCGGGGCAACCCTGTGGGGTGGTGTTGCACAGTGGCTTGCGCGATCGCTGGGTCTTTTTGACGTTTGACAATGCTGAGATTTCCCAAGCGGGAGAACTCTTTCGCGATCGCCTGCGCTCCACTCAGGGTCTGCACTTTCTCCTCATTCAACCGACTCCCAATGACACCACCTACACGGCTCTCTGGCTGCTCCAACCTCTTGAATAGCCTAAGGTTTGAGCCGTCCCTGTTCTAAGCTTTCCTGCAGGGCACGGGTTTCATCCAAAACCGTTTCAATGCCTTCAATGTGGGTCTGCCGCACAAAATTAATTTTGATTTCCTCTAGCCACATCACCAACAGATCTTGAATCACCTTGCCCACCTGTTCCTCTTGGAGTTCGGCAGTCAGGGTTTGGCCAAATTTTTGCGCCAGTTGACTCACCAGTAATGCGCCTTCGCGGGGTGGATTGCCTTGGTGTTTGCTCGCTTGCTCCAATAGCAGAAAGAGGCGATCGCTAATCTCCTTGGCAAGGGATTGGTGCCAGTGGCGCGGTAAGGCCTCAAGGGATGGAATTTCCAATAACCGCCGATAGGGGGGCGCTTGCCGTAGGACTTGATCGACACTGTAGGCCACTAAGCCTTCCACTTCTGGTCGCAGTTGGGGGATCACGCGGTAAATGACTACCTGCACAACTAAGGCTGCCAGTTCCCCCAGTTCATCAATGTCATTGAGCGTCTTGCTCCCTTGGCCGCCAGAGACACGCGGTAGCCAGCGACTCAATTGGCCGCGACGGATTGCTTTTTGCAGTTGGGTGAGGACTTGCAGGACAACCACTTCCGAAATATCGGTGGCGATCGCTGCCACTAAGCCCTGAGAGGCCTGTCGTTCAAGACTATCAAGGCAAATAATATCCGCTTGATCAAGGCGAATCGTGACCGGGATAATCCGTAGCCACGCCCAAGTGGGTGCCAGCCACCAAAAGGGGAAAAAGAGCAGCACATCGTACCAGCGCCAGAACATAGCATCCCGCCAGCGGGCACCGCGATATTGGCGACTCAGCCAAAACGTGCGTCCCAAGAATTCCACAAAGAAGAGGAGATTAAAGGGAATATCAATGGCATCAAAGCGGTCAATAAAATTCCCATCCTCACCGTAGCGGCGCCAATAGTTGGTAGCCATCAGGGGAATGATCTGCGCCTCAAACCAAGCAAGGCTGGTCTGCCAGTCCCGTTCATTGATGTACTCCGGACTCCAAAAGCGCTCAAAGGACTGTTTAGAGGAGGCATTGCGATCGCCAAAGACCCGCAACCGCATCAGGTTCTTGATTCGCTCAAGGGTGCCGGTTTTATTGGCAAGGGCAAAGGGGTCGGTGTCCACCATAGTTTTACTCTGCTCGCGCAACTGAGCTAGGAGTGCTTGCGTCGCCGCGGCATCCACCCCTTCAGTGGTAATCGTTTGCCGGAGTTGGTTGACCGTGTTGATGTACCGCTCCGTTGTCCGGTGGGGTTCGATTCCCTTAATGGGGTCATAAAGGGGAGTAATCGGCAAGGGCTGGGGCAGATAAATCACCCGCTGAATCAGGGGAATGCGGACCTTTCCCAAAAGCCAGAAGTCCCGTAGGGGAATATAGGTGAGATCAAAGAGCACCAACAGAAAATTGGCGCTGGCAATGGCCACCATGATCCGCTCATAGGTTCGATTCAATGGTTTATCAAACATCTGGCTCCCCTAGCGCAAGCGGACATAGCCGGCTTTTTCAATTGCGGCTTGACCCTGATCCGTTAATAACAGGGCTGCATAGGCACGACCGGCTTGGGCATCCGGGCTATTGTCATCCTTGGCAATGACAAACAGGCGACGGGTAATGGGGTAACTGCCCTCCTGAAAGGCACGATAGTTCAATGTATTCCGCCGCTGTGGACATTGGGCAGAATCCACATAGGGTTCCTGATAGGGAGGAACGTACTGATTGGGCTGCCGCCCCAAGGGCAAGGGTCGCACACTACACTGACCAACAATTTCCGGTGCCGAGGCATAGTAAATGCCGCCGGGGGTCGCCCCCACCCGCCGTAGGGCATCTGTGGTATCCCGCACCATCACCACCTTGGGACTGAATGGCTGGTTCCCCAAGACATCTTGGACGAAAAACTCTACCGTTCCGCCATCTTCCAGCCGCCGTGAAAAGGGAGTAATGGCTAGATTCGGACCGCCCACTTGGCTCCAGTTCGTGAGTTTTCCGGTATAAATATCAACCACTTGCTGTACCGTGAGGCCAGGAATCTGGAGGTTGGGATTGACAGCGATCGCGATGCCATCGATCGCCACTGGTAGTTCCAGCAATTTTATCCCTTGGCTCTGCGCCTGCTGCCGCTCCTGTGGATTGAGGGAGCGCGAGGACTGGGCAAAGGCAAGTTGATTATTGAGAACCATGCGAATGCCACTGCCCGAGCCTGGCGTGCCGGTGGGGGGATTGGTGTAGCGCAGGCGAAAATTGGGCCAAGCTAACTGAATCAGGGGATCGACATCGCGGCGAATCGGTGCCCACGTCGTACTGCCCCCGTATTGAAACGTACCACTGGGAACATTGCTGACATCGCTGAAATTCGCAGCCGCCATCTCTGGCGTACTCTGGGGCACCCCCAAGTTTTCAGTCACCTGTTCAAGGGGATTTTGATTGCCCAGTAACCGAATCACGAGCACCGCCCCCACCCCCAATAGACCACAGGTGAGGACAAGAGACACCAGCAAAGGCAGCAGGTTGCTATTGCGAGACATGGCAGAACCAGTCAAAACTCTGACCCTAGCCTAGCTCAAGGTTGTCCCCGCACGGATCTTTTTTTGGCCAATGTTTAGGTTTAGACGCCGTGGTGCACGGTTTTTACCCACTTGAGACGCTTCGCCCGTACGGCCATACGCAGCGTCGTCGTACTCACCACAGGCAACCAATGGAGCATATAGAGGGTTCCCCGCAAACTTTGCCAAAAGAGTTGCCAGATGCTCACCGATTGTGCCTGCGGAATGCCCCGCAACATCCCCATCATCGAAATCGTAAAGCTCAGTGTCGTCAGGGGTACTAGCATCGGGCTGCGGTGACGCAGTAGAGCCATCAGCAGGTCGGGAATTGTGGCCGTGGGAATGGCGTATTTGATCAAAAACCAGCAGAGCACATCCCAACTTTTTTGCCAGCCAAGGCGATTGCGCAGCAGCGGTTGCCAGTAGTCCAAGTAGCTTTGATAGCCCCCTTCAGCCCAGCGGTTGCGTTGGTGCCACAGCGCCACGAGTGTGGTCACCCCCTCCTCCTGTACCGCTGGATTCATCAGCACGTCAATCTGCCAGCCATGGAGATGCAGCTTCAGACTGAGATCCAGATCGTCAGTAATGGTTTCTTCATTCCAGCCGCCACAGCGCTCTAGAGCTTGCCGCCGCACAAATTGGCCATTGCCCCGCAATTCCCCCATACCCCCGCAGGCGACCCGCTGCTGTTGATAGTAGGCATCGAGGATCATTTCTGCCGCTTGGCCTTGGGTCAGCAAATTGATATTGGCATTACTGATGGCTTTGCGCACTTGCACCGCGCCAACGCTGGCCACCTGAAAGCGGTTGACCACCTCTTGCAATAAATCTTGGGGTACCGTGGCATCGGCATCAAAGACACCAATAATCTCCCCCCGCGTCAGGGGCAGGACTTGATTGAGGGCACCGGACTTACCCCCGCCCGCCCCCGGCAGCCGCCGCAGCACTTTGAGGTGAGGATATTGCTTTTGTAGTTCACTCAAAATATCGGGGGTGCGATCGCTACTGTTGTCATCAATAATCCACACCTCGTAGTGGGGATAATCCAAGCGGCAAAGGTTTTTGACGAGGCGACCAATCACCGCCTCTTCATTTTTGGCAGCCACCACTAGGGACACCATTGGCTGCACACTTTCTGTGGCCTCTAATGCAGGTAGCGTTTGTGGCTTGGCTCGCCAGTAGCGCAGTGTTTGCAAGCTCATTAGCAGCGTTAGGGCATAGATCAGCCAAATGCCACCCACAATCAGATGCAGGGCGATCGTGCTCCCCCAAATCAGAGAAAGCGCTAGGAAAGCCTTGCGACGGCGACCCTCAGAACGCGGTTGTAATGGAGGACTCTCTGGGGCATCAACCCACTCCGACAGGAGTTCGTCGAGGGGATCGGCTTCGTTGTAGAAACTGTTTTCGGGCCAGGAATTCTCCGGCATAGGTCACCTGATTGAGAAACCAGTACTTATCCACTCCCTTAAAGAAGCTGGGAATGAGATAACACCACACTGTGCAGCCTTCGCAGACGGAGAGTCGGCCTTGGGAGCGGCGATACTCCTCTACCACCTCGGAGGACTTGTACAGCTCGTACAGGCGACCGTTGATGGGGACTCCCTTCTGCGCAAAGTGGTAGCAGGGTAGAAGCAACTCATCATTGGGGGAAATGGCAATCACCGCATCCACCGCCTTGCAACGGGGATTTTGGGTATTGTTTCCCCCCGCACGGATGAGGGCTAATGCTGCCTTATTGTAACCAACATTGTTATACTTCTTCGCATTTTGTTCAATGTGGTCGGCAATTTCAGGGGTGGGGTTCTTCTTGTCGTTGTAGTGTTCATGGGCGGTAAAAGCGGGATTCAACCAAACCCGTACCCCTAGACTTTGGGCAAATTCGGCCACCTCACCAATCCGTTCATAATTTTGAGCAGTGACGGTGTGATTCAGCACTGGATATTCACCAAGCTCAAGGGCAATTTTGACGGACTCCACCAACGTGTCAAAAATTTTCACGCCCCGCGACTGATCATGGGTGGCCGCATCAGGCCCATCGAGGGAGAAGTTCAAGAAATCCACCAAGCCCTGAATTTCCCTAGCACGGCGGGGATAGAGAATCGTGTTGGTCGTCATGCTGGTGATGAAACCCAGACGCTTGGCTTCACGGTAGATGGCTGGGGCATCGGCACGCAGCAGCGGTTCACCCCCCGTAAAGTCCACATATTTGACCCCCAAACGTTTCAAATCGCGGAGATTGGTTTGGATGGCGCTAAAATCAGCTTCTTTGCCCGGTTCCAGTGCCCAAATGTCGCAAAAGTGGCAGCGGGCGTTACAGCGGTAGGTCAGGTAGTAGTTAGCAACCAGTGGACGCATTGAGTCTCTTCCTTAACGAATTCAAGCAAGGCCAAAATGAATAAAGCAGTCAATGAGTTTATGCAAGCAATTGAAAAATTTCTAGACAAAACTTCATCAGAGTTTGAGTTGCTGAACAGTTTAGCACTCTGCTGAGCTGAGGAATGGAGATCTATCCCTGAAGCGGCTGCAAGTTTAGCAATGCTTATTATTGATAAATATTTTTTATATTAAAAGCGTATTGCTATTTGCCTAGATTATCTTTTACCGTGAGGGTATGCGCAATTGTGAGGATAGCCCCATGAATCAACGCCTTGCCCAACGCACGTCTACTTCATTTAACGACCAAAATCCGTCAGTGGCTAATGACTTATCCGATCACAACGCCAGCGATCGCCCACCGCATTTGCCGCCTTATTCCAGCCCAATCTCCCTTTGCCCGCACCCTCTGCTTCTTGGGTCGGCCAGTCATCACCATTCCCCTCTGTGTAAACTCAATCCCTTTTATGAAGAAGTCGTGATGCTGCGGTTTCGTGCCCTCACCGACCTCAGCAATGTCTGGCAAGAGGACATCAGCCAATACGTCTAGGCAGCGAGGAACTTGCAGTTGCTATACGATTAAAATGTATAGCTTTGTATCCATGGTGCCCGTCCCATGCTGAAAGCCCTCTTTGGCGATCCCAATCAGCGCAAGATTAAAAAGTATCAGCCCCTTGTGGTCGAAATTAACCTGCTGGAGGAACAAGTTCAGGCTCTCAGCGATAGTGAGCTACAGGCAAAAACGGCTGAGTTTCGGCAGCGACTCGACAATGGCGAGACCCTCGATGATTTACTGCCCGAGGCCTTTGCCGTGGTGCGCGAAGCCTCACGACGGGTACTGGGGATGCGCCACTTTGATGTCCAGCTCATCGGTGGCATGATTCTCCACGATGGCCAGATTGCCGAAATGAAAACGGGGGAAGGGAAAACCCTCGTGGCCACGCTGCCGGCCTACCTGAATGCCCTGACGGGGAAAGGGGTGCACATTGTTACAGTCAACGACTATCTGGCACGGCGGGATGCGGAATGGATGGGGCAGGTGCATCGCTTTCTGGGTCTGACGGTCGGGCTGATTCAGCAGCACATGGCTCCCCAAGAGCGGCAGAAAAGCTATGCCTGCGATATCACCTATGCCACCAACAGCGAAATTGGCTTTGACTACCTGCGGGACAATATGGCTACGTCCATGGCTGAGGTGGTGCAGCGTCCCTTCAACTACTGCATCATTGACGAGGTGGATTCGGTACTGATTGACGAAGCCCGCACGCCCCTGATTATTTCAGGTCAAGTGGAGCGTCCCACCGAGAAGTACCTCAAGGCGGCTGAAGTTGCCCGCCTCCTGAAAAAGGACGAGCACTACGAGGTGGATGAAAAGGCTCGTAATGTCCTCATGACCGATGAGGGGTTTATCGAAGCTGAAAAACTATTGGGGGTGAGCGATCTCTATGACCCCCAAGACCCTTGGGCACACTATATCTTTAATGCCATCAAGGCCAAGGAACTCTTCCAGCGGGATGTGAACTACATCGTCCGCAATGGTGAAGTGGTGATTGTCGATGAATTCACGGGACGAGTCATGGTGGGTCGCCGCTGGAGTGATGGCCTGCATCAGGCGATTGAAGCCAAGGAAGGCCTAGAGATTCAAAATGAGTCCCAAACCCTCGCCACAATTACCTACCAAAATCTCTTTTTGCTCTATCCCAAGTTGGCGGGGATGACGGGGACAGCCAAGACGGAAGAGGCGGAATTTGAGAAAATTTACAAGCTGGAAGTGACGGTAGTGCCCACCAATCGCCCCAGCCAGCGGCGGGACTTTCCCGATGTGGTCTATAAAACGGAGCGGGGTAAATGGCTGGCCGTGGCCTCTGAATGTGCCGAGGTTCACGCTACGGGTCGCCCAGTGCTCGTGGGTACCACCAGTGTTGAAAAGTCCGAGCTATTGTCCCAACTGCTGCGGGAGTTGGACATTCCCCATAACCTGCTGAATGCCAAACCTGAAAATGTGGAGCGAGAGTCGGAGATCATTGCCCAAGCCGGCCGCAAGGGCGCAGTGACGATCTCAACCAATATGGCAGGCCGCGGCACCGACATTATCTTGGGGGGGAATGCCGACTACATGGCACGCCTCAAGGTGCGGGAATACTTTATGCCTCGCATTGTCATGCCCCCCAGTGACGACCCGATGATGCTGTTGGGGCTGAAAATGGATCGTGGCGGTGGCCAAGGCTTTAGTCAGGCGGCGCAGAAAAACTGGAAAGCTTCACCGGGACTCTTCCCCTGCGAAATTAGTAAGGAGGCGGAAAAGCTGCTGCGCCATGCGGTGGATGTGGCAGTTAAGACCTATGGTGAGCGCAGTCTGCCGGAGTTGCAGGCGGAGGATATGCTGGCGATCGCCTCGGAGAAAGCACCGACCCAAGACCCTGTGATTCAAGCCCTGCGGGATGCCTTTAACCGTATCCGCGAAGAATATGAGGTGGTCACCAAGAAAGAACATGAAGAAGTGGTCGCCCTCGGTGGTTTGCACGTGATTGGGACAGAACGCCATGAATCGCGGCGGATTGACAACCAGTTGCGGGGACGGGCAGGACGCCAAGGTGACCCCGGATCCACGCGCTTTTTCCTGAGCTTGGAGGATAACCTACTGCGCATCTTTGGGGGCGATCGCGTCGCCAGTATCATGAATGCCCTGCGCGTTGACGAGGATATGCCCATTGAGTCGGGACTCCTTACCCGCAGCTTGGAAAATGCCCAGCGCAAGGTGGAAACCTACTACTATGACATCCGTAAGCAGGTCTTTGAATACGACGAGGTGATGAATAACCAGCGGCGTGCCATCTATGCTGAGCGGCGGCGGGTGCTGGAAGGGGAAGACCTCAAGGATCGGGTGCTGGAGTACGCCGAAAAAACCATGGACGACATCATTGCCGCCTATGTCAATCCCGATCTGCCGCCAGAGGAATGGGATTTAGAGGGCTTGGTGGCCAAAGTACAGGAATTTGTCTATTTGCTGTCGGATCTGCGCCCTGAGCATCTGGCTCATCTCAGCGTACCGGAGATGCAGGCCTTTTTGCATGAGCAAGTGCGCACCGCCTATGAGCAAAAAGAGGCGGAAATTGAGCGCATTCAAAGGGGTCTGATGCGACAAGCGGAGCGGTTCTTTATCCTACAACAGATTGACCTGCTGTGGCGGGAGCACCTACAACAAATGGATGCCCTGCGGGAGTCGGTCGGCCTACGGGGCTATGGTCAAGAGGATCCCTTGGTGGAGTACAAACGGGAGGGCTATGAATTGTTCTTGGACATGATGGTGATGATTCGCCGCAATGTCGTGTATTCTCTCTTCCAGTTCCAGCCCCAAGTGGCACCGCCCCCAGAGGAGGTGTCCTCGTCCTCAGATCAGGCCTAGCCGAGTTGCCCAAAATTGATCCTTGTTGCTCTGGAGCAATCTGTAGCGCTACGGGGTCAACTATACTGGCAGAGTTTCAGTGGGCAGGGTGTGGCGTTAAGCGTGTTGGCAAGATCGGCTTCTCGGGTTGTTGGCAGTGGGATTGCACTTGCGATCGCTAGCTCCAGCGCCAATATCGCATTACCTCAGGAAATTCAAGGCGATCGCCTGAACTTAAATGGCCGCGACTACCCCGTGGCTTGGCAGCAGTGGCGCGATAACCAAAATCAACTGCGCACAGGGATTAGCGATGGTGGCCTTGCCAATCGCTTGGGGGTGCTCCTTGGGGATACTACAGACCCGTTTCAGCAACCAGTGGCTTGGTTTCAGCCGCAATTTAGCCCCTTGGCGGTGCGCTTTAGCCCCAACGGCATGTATCGCTACTTGGACATTACACCGTGGATTGAGCAATATCAGTGGCAGGTGCAACCCCAAGGGAATACGCTCCAGATCAGTACCCCCCCGGCACGGATTCTCAGTTGGCGGCAGGGACGACAACCGTGGGGCGATCGCTGGGTCTTTGAATTAGACCGCCCCACCCCTTGGCAAGTGAATCGGCTCACCTTTAGCCGCACAGGTCTTACCCCTCGCGATCTCAGCCTGACGATTGAGGCGACGGGACAATTGGCCACGATTCCCAATGTCAAAATTACCGCTACCCCCAATCGCACAGTACTGGAAACACAAATTCCCGGCACGGCTCGCCCAGTGGCCTCAATGCTGCTCAATCCACCGCGTCTGGTGATTGATTTTCGCAGGGATGCGCCCCCCCCGCGTACGATTCAATGGGCACCGGGGCTACGTTGGCAACAGCAAACCGTGACCCTCGGCAGTCGTCAGTTTCCTGTGGATCTGCTGATCATTAACCCTCAGCAGCCGGGGCTGCGTCTGCGTCCCCTCGGCATGACCCCCACAACCTTGGTGGGCTTAGCAACGGTGCCCGAACTGGCTCAACGCTGGCAAGCCGCCGCCGCCATTAATGGGGGATTTTTTAATCGCGATCGCCAAGCTCCCTTGGGGGCCATTCGCAGTGAGGGCAACTGGCTCTCAGGCCCGATTCTCAATCGCGGTGCCATTGGCTGGGACGATCGCGGCCAGATGGTTGTCGGTCGCCTGAGTTTGCAGCAGCGGGTGAGGACGCCGGCCGGTACGGTGCCCATTGTCACGTTCAATTCTGGCTATGTCCAAGCCGGTCTTGCCCTTTATACCCCCAGTTGGGGCGCGAGCTACCAAGGGAAAACGGGCAGCGAAGTGGTGATTACGGTGCGCAATCAGCAGGTGGTGGGGCAGCAACCGATCCATAACAATCAAGCGATTCCTATTCCCGCAGATGGCTTTCTACTGGTGGCGCGTAACTTTAATTCCGCCTTGGCCAACTTCCCACCGGGAGCTTCCGTGCAACTGGAAACCACGGCTGTGCCCGCTGTGTTTAATAGCATTCCCAATATTGTTGGTGCAGGTCCCCTACTGGTGGATCAGGGGCGAGTGGTCTTGAATGCGGCACTGGAGCAATTTGGAGCAGGTTTAGATGCGCAGGCAGCCCCCCGCAGTGCCATGGGCAACCGCAGTGATGGCAGCATTGTCTGGGTCACCACCCACAACCGTATTGGGGGTATGGGGCCAACCCTCGCCGAATGGGCACAAATTGTGCGGCAGTTGGGCTTGATCAATGCCGTCAATCTGGATGGTGGCAGTTCCACGGCTCTCTACATTGGTGGGGTCTTGGTGGATCGCCATTCGGTGACAACAACGCGGGTCAATAATGCCATTGGGGTCTTTTGGCAGCCAACCCCCTAAAGATAGGCCAAGGGATCGCTGGGTTCGCCATTGAGGCGCACTTCAAAGTGGAGGTGGGGGCCTGTTGAGAGTCCCGTCGAGCCAACTTCAGCAATGGGCTGCCCCTGTTGCACGAATTCACCTTCTCGTACGAGCAATCGCTGGGCATGGGCATAGAGGGTCGTCATGCCGCCGCCATGATCCAAAATCACGGTTTGGCCGTAGCCCCCTGACCAACCGGCAAAGATCACGGTGCCCGCTTCAGCAGCAAAGATGAGGGTGCCAAAATCTGCCCCAAAATCCACCCCAGCATGAAATCGCCGTGTGCCTAAAATTGGGTGAATCCGCCAACCAAAGGGACTGGTCAGCGGTGCTTGAATGGGGTAGGCAAGACGACCACTGCGGGGAAGGGGTGGGGCGCCCCTAGGGACATAACCGAGGCGTTGGTTAATGAGCTGCTGAATGGCGGCACTATCACGGGCGAGTTGGGCTTCAATGGAGGCAAGGGCTTGGCGATCGCTCCGTAGGCGAGCAATGAGTTGCCGTTGGTTTGCAGCTTCGCGCTCATAGATGGCCTGTTGCTGTTGCAGTTGTTGGCGTAGGGCTTGAATGAAGCGCTGTTGCACTTGAATTTGTCGCTCCTGCTGCTGAAGTCGCTGGCGATCGCGAACCAAGGCGGCCAAGTGCTGGCGATCGCGCTCATAGACCTGACGCAGACGCCCCTGCTGCTCAAACCAATCGTTAAGGGTTTCCGCCTCAAAGACCATTGCCCACTGCGGAATCTCGCGGTAGCGTTGGAGCCGCCGCAGGCGATCGCTAATCACGGCCACACTGGCTTCGTAGCGCTGGCTGAGGGTTTGTTGCTGTTCCTTGAGGTCTTTGAGCAGTTTTTCCGCTGCTTGCAGGCGATCGCTGGCCGCCATTAATTGCTGCGTTGTTGTGTCCACATTGGTTTCCAAACTCTCAAGGCGATCGCTCGCCGCTGCCTCAAGGCGTTCGAGTTGTTGACGCTGCTGACCCACCGCCTGCTGGTGCTGCTGATGTTGTTGGATCACCCGCTGCCAATACGCCAAGTTTTGGGAGGGCGCCGTTGCCCAAGCCACTAAAGTGGCGCTGAGGGTCACAAGTACCCCAAGGCAAACGTAGAGGCTATAGCGGTATCGCATCGGCATTGAGCGCCCTCAAATACTGCAAACATTACGTTGCCGTGAGTGGCATTATCCAACCTTTGCTGCCTGCTGCAGAAAGCGAATCGCCCACTGTGGATGGCCGCCCCAATGGAGATGGAGATAACTGGCGTGGAGTTGAGAACTGCCCCAGCCCTCGGCTTGACCGTCCAATTGCCACAGCGGCGTTGGCGGCGGCACACTCAAACAGGAATAGTGAAATTCATGGCCTTGAACCGTCTCTCCTGCCCGCAGACACACCGTTGTTTGTAAAGCCGTGGCTTGGCGATAGCCGAGGGTGAGTTTTTTACCCATGCGGGCAACCGTCGGCAAGTATCCCACCAAAGGATAGTAGTGTCCCTCGCAGGTTTGGATGCCTTGGCTGAGGTACATGAGGCCACCACACTCGGCATAGAGAGCTAAGCCCCCTTCAATGGCCTGCCGCAGTGATTCAAGAAACGAGTGATTCGCCGCTAGCTCTGGGGCAAACACCTCTGGAAAGCCACCCCCCAAGATCAACCCCTGTAGACCGGTGGGCAAGGGGGCATCCCGCAGGGGTGAGACCGGAATTAACGTTGCCCCTAAAGCGTGGAGCAGATCAAGAGTGTCAGTGTAGTAAAACTGAAAGGCGGCATCTTGGGCAACGCCAAGGGTGACTGGGGTCAGGGGGGAAACGCTAAAAGGGGGGGCTGCGGGGGTGGGGGCTGGGGCAAGGAGTGGCGTGAGGCGCTCCCAGTCAAAACAGGTGTTTCCTAAATGGGCAAGGCGATCGCCGAGGTGCTGAAATTCCCCTGATTCGTGGGGCGGCACTAAGCCGAGGTGGCGACTGGGGAGTGCCAAGGCCTGATCGCGATAGATGATGCCGAGAATGGGCACCCCAAGGGGGACAAGGGCAGCTTCTAACATTTGCCGATGGCGATCGCTGGCCACCCGATTCAAGACCACGCCGGCAATCTGGAGGGAGGGATTATAGTGGCAGAAGCCATAGACCAAGGCCGCCACGGAAGCCGCCTGTTTTTGCACATCCACAACCAGTAGGATGGGGGCCTGCAAGAGTTGGGCAATGTGTGCCGTACTGCCCTCATGGCTGCCCCCTCGGCCATCAAATAGCCCCATCACTCCCTCAATGAGCACTGCATCCATCCCCTGACTGTAATAGCCCACACAGGCGCGGACATAGTCAGCACTGGTCAAGACCACGTCAAGGTTACGGCAAGGCCGGCCACTGATAGCACTGTGAAACAGGGGATCAATGTAGTCAGGACCCACCTTAAATGTTTGGACGCGCTGCCCCCGTGCCGTTAAGGCTGCATTCAAGGCCAAAGCAACCGTTGTTTTGCCGACACCACTGCGATCGCCCGCTATCACCAATGCCATCGTTAATCCCGTTCCCCAAGAAAAATCAATCTATGGCCACAATCCATCGCAATGCCTGCATTCCAGGGAGATTCCCTGCCCCAGCCGCCGTGAGAGCGCCCCCCACCCCTGTAAGATAGGAGACTAAGCGTGCAGTCAACAGTTGGGTCAAGGTCTATGACAGCGGTAACTTCGGTGCCCAGTTTCTGTGAAGGAATCCAGTATTTTGGCGACGATTGGCCAGACTGGGATCGCTATGGCCAAACACCGCTTCTGAATGCCCAACAGCCTGCCCTTACCGACTTAGACGCCACCGAGGCCGCCTATCAAACGCTGCTCTATGCCGATGCCCTCCGCTATCTGATCTTACAGATGACCGGCAGTAAAGCCTCAGGTCACCCCGGCGGGTTTGCCAGCCAAGCGGAAGCCTATGCCGCCCTAGTGATGTTGGGGCACAAGAATATCATCACGGAAGTGGGGCACCATGCCCCCGGCTTCTATGCCGCCATGTTCTTGGATCGCTCCCTCGAAAAGATGGGCATTTATACGGTTCAAGACCTGCGCGATCGCTTCCGCGAAAAACATGGCCTTCTGGGTCATCTCTCTGGTTATATTCCGGGGATTCTAGCGCCCGCCGGTCCCCTCGGACAGGGACAGCACTTTGCCATGGCCGCTGCTTGGTTGCACCGCCAGACCCTCTTTCCCTTCACCTTAGGCGATGGCGGTCTGGGGGAACCCTACGTCATGAGCAGTATGGCCCACTTCCACACGGCTTTCCCAGAGGTGACCAACTTCCTGCCCGTCCTCGTATGGAATGGCTTTAGCCAAGAGCACCACAGCATGGTCTCCCGCAAAACCAATCCCGAAATGATGGCCTACTGGCACGGCAATGGCTTCCAAGAGGTGGTGCTGGTGGATGCCAAGGACTTTGATGATAGCGACCAAGAAGGGGATTACGTTGATAGCACGCTCTTTTCCTTTGGTCAGCGATTGGCCTTCATGCAGGCGGTGCTCAAGGGGGTACAGGAGGCGGCGCGATCGGCTCTCTCCGGCAAGTTAACGGTCTTTATCCTCAAGCAACTGAAAGGCGCCGGCGTGCATGCCAAGGGGGCAAAATCCCACAATCTCTACGCCCAGCACACCCTCGACAACCCTGATATTGTCAATGCTCTCAAAGCCCGTGCCCTTTCCCCCGCTGCTTGGGAACTGGTGCGCCAAAACTGTGTTGCTGCGGCCGGTGGGTCTGCGGCTGAGGTGGTGGTTACTGAGCAGGTCTTAGATTTACCGCCCCTTGGGGAGATTGCCCTTGAGGCCTATGCCTTGGGTGAAAACAAAGTAGCCACAACGGCGATGGGGCGCATGGTGGCAGAAGTGGGACAGCGCGATCGCCGCTATCTGGTCACGAATGCCGATGGCAATGAGGCCTCTGGCATTGGCAACATCAACCAAGCCCTGAAGATCATTCACCCGACCACCGATCCCCTCTACAATCAAGTGCCTAATGGCCAAGTCTATGAACCCCTCAGCGAAGATGCCTGTGCCGGTCTAGCGGCAGGGCTGTGCTTGATGGGCAGCCGCAGTCTTTGGTGCTCCTATGAGTCCTTTGCCATTAATGGTCTCCCCATTTGGCAAACCGTCACCCAAGCCATGGCAGAGCTGCGCCGTCCGACGCCAGCCACAGTAACCCTCTTTACCGCCGGTGCCCTTGAGCAGGGGCGCAATGGCTGGACGCACCAACGCCCAGAAATCGAAGCCTACTACGCTGCCCTATTGCGCAATGGCAATGTCTTTGTCCTCTTTCCGCCGGATGCAAACAGCATTCAAGTGTGCTACCGCTGGGCACTCACAGCACAAAACAAGGGGATTGCCATCTTTGCCAGTAAAACACCGCTGCCGGTGCGCACCACGTTTGCCCAAACCGAACAGGCCCTTGATGAGGGCGCAGTAACCCTCTACGAGTCTGCTAGTGGTCGTGCCACATTGGTGCTAGCGGTGCTAGGGGATATGATTTTGCAGCCCGTGTATAATGCCCTACCCCAGTTGGAACAGCTCGGCTATCGGGTGCGCATTGTCTCGGTCATTAACCCCCGCCGCCTATATCGGCCTATGGATGTGGCTTGGCAAACCTGTGCCGAACCCGATGGTGGCTTTGCCGATGAGGCCACCTTCCAACGACTTTTTGGTGGTGATGCCCTTTTGGGAGTCACGGGCGGGCCTGCGGCACTGTTGGAGCCAATTCTTTTGCGTGCCACCTGTCCCCGCGATGTCTTGGCTTGGCAACGGGGAGAAACGACGGCTAGCCCCGCCGAACTCATGGCCTACAATGGCCTCACTCCCGAAGCGATTTGCGATCGCGCCCGTTCACTGCTGAAGTAAGTGCCCATGACTGCTGCCCATCAAAAAGCCCGTGCCCTCAAGCCCGGCAGCCCTCGCCCCGCCAAAGCCCTCTGTAGCGAGTGTGGTCTTTGCGACACCTACTATATCCACTACGTCAAAGAGGCCTGTGCCTTCCTCAATCAGCAGTTTGAGACTCTCGAGCAGCAAAGTCATGGCCGTGCCCGTGATCTTGACAATTGGGATGAGTGCTACTTTGGCGTTCACCAGCAGATGATGGCGGCTCGCAAAACCGAACCCATTGCGGGGGCGCAGTGGACGGGCATCGTCAGCAGTATTGCCATTGCCATGCTGGAGTCGGGGCGGGTTGAAGGGGTGGTCTGCGTTCAAAATAGCGAGAGCGATCGCTTTACCCCCAAGCCCGTGATTGCCCGCAGCCGTGAAGAGATTCTCGCTGCTCGCGTCAATAAACCGACCCTGTCTCCCAATCTATCGGTTCTCGAGCAGGTGGAACAATCTGGACTCAGGCGGCTGTTGGTGATTGGGGTTGGCTGTCAAATTCAGGCGCTGCGAGCGGTACAGGACAAACTGGGTCTTGAAAAGCTCTACGTCCTAGGCACTCCCTGCGTGGACAATGTCACCCGTGCCGGTCTGCAAAAATTCCTAGAAACCACCAGCCGATCGCCCGCAACCGTCATTTACTACGAGTTCATGCAAGACTTTCGGGTGCATTTCAAGCACAGCGACGGCTCCACGGAAACCGTGCCCTTCTTTGGCCTCAAGACCAATCAACTCAAGGATGTCTTTGCCCCCTCCTGCATGAGTTGCTTTGACTACGTGAATGGCCTTGCCGATCTGGTCGTGGGCTACATGGGCGCCCCCTTTGGTTGGCAGTGGCTGGTGGTGCGCAACGAGCTTGGCCAAGAAATGCTTGACCTCGTGCGCGATCAGTTAGACATTCAGCCTGTTACGAGTGCCGGCGATCGCCACGCTGCCGTGCAACAAAGCATTCCTGCCTACGATAAAGGCGTCACGCTCCCCATGTGGGCGGCGAAACTGGTCGGCCTAGTAATTGAGCGCATTGGTCCCAAAGGGCTTGAATATGCCCGCTTTTCCATTGACTCCCACTTCACCCGCAACTATCTCTATGTGCGGCGCAACTATCCCCAAAAACTGGCCGCTCACGTGCCCGCCTTTGCCAAAAAAATTGTTGATCAGTATCAACTCCCTGCCCAATAATCCCGACAAAAAAAGCCCCCCCTGTGGGGAGCGATATTTGGACTTATCACTAGAGCGGTTTAGGAGCGACCTGTTTAGGCTTCAATGCTTGGGGCAATCATCGCCACAGGAGCCGATTCACCGCTTGCCAAGTCGAGGGGGAAGTTGTGGGCATTGCGTTCGTGCATCACCTCAATACCAATGTTGGCGCGGTTGATGATGTCGGCCCAAGTATTGATGACATTCCCTTGCGCATCCACAACGGAGTGGTTGAAGTTGAAGCCATTGAGGTTAAAGGCCATCGTGCTAATGCCAAGGGCAGCAAACCAGATGCCCACCACTGGCCAAGCAGCGAGGAAGAAGTGCAGCGAGCGGCTATTGTTGAAACTGGCGTATTGGAAGATCAGCCGACCAAAGTAACCGTGAGCTGCCACGATGTTGTAGGTTTCTTCCTCTTGACCAAACTTGTAGCCATAGTTGGTGGATTCGGTTTCGGTGGTTTCACGGATCAGGCTGGAGGTCACCAGAGAACCGTGCATAGCGGCAAACAGGGCACCACCAAAGACACCCGCCACACCCAGCATGTGGAAGGGGTGCATGAGGATGTTGTGCTCAGCTTGGAACACAATCATGAAGTTAAACGTACCGGAAATGCCCAGCATCAGGCCATCGGAAAAGCTGCCTTGACCAATGGGGTAGATCAACAGCACAGCCGTTGCCGCTGCCACGGGAGCTGAGAAGGCCACGGGAATCCAAGGCCGCATCCCCAGACGGTAGCTGAGTTCCCATTCCCGACCCATGTAGCAGAAAATGCCGATCAGGAAGTGGAAAACAATCAGTTGATAAGGACCACCGTTGTAGAGCCACTCATCGAGGGAAGCAGCATCCCAGATCGGGTAGAGGTGTAGCCCAATGGCATTAGAGGAGGGCACCACTGCCGCTGTAATGAGGTTGTTGCCATAGAGCAAGGAGCCAGAGACAGGCTCACGGATACCATCAATATCCACGGGGGGTGCCGCAATAAAAGCAATGACAAAGCAAATCGTTGCGGCAAGGAGCGTCGGGATCATGATCACCCCAAACCAGCCAATATAAAGGCGGTTTTCTGTGCTGGTAATCCAATCGCAAAAACGCTCCCACAGATTCGCTGTCTGACGACGTTGCAGAACTGTAGTCATAGTCGTTATGAATCTATGAATAACAACAGAACTTAAGCAGCAGCAACGAACGCTGCAAGCTCCTATTTATTGATTATATGGTTATATTTCTGAGCGGCAAGGGGTTTGAGGTCGGCTTTTATAGAATCAAAAGACCTTTGTCTATCCATTGACTTTTATCAATCTTTTAGATTGACGTTGGGCGGGTAGCAGCGTCTCTGAGACGTGGTTTCTTACCGTGTTGAGCGTGTTAATGCCTGTGGGCTATAACGCAATAAAAAACCGCCCCTAGGGCAGGAGCGGCTGTGTCAAAGTTCAGCAGATGAGTGTTGCTTAGCTGTTGATGCTGGGAGCAATCATGGCCACAGGAGCAGATTCAGCGCTAGCCAAGTCGAGGGGGAAGTTGTGAGCATTGCGCTCGTGCATCACTTCCATACCCAAGTTGGCACGGTTGATGATGTCTGCCCAAGTGTTGATCACGTTGCCCTTGGCATCAATGACCGAGTGGTTGAAGTTAAACCCGTTGAGGTTGAAGGCCATCGTGCTGATACCCAGAGCGGTGAACCAAACCCCGACCACCGGCCAAGCGGCGAGGAAGAAGTGCAGCGCACGGCTGTTGTTGAAGCTGGCGTATTGGAAGATCAAGCGACCAAAGTAACCGTGGGCAGCCACGATGTTGTAGGTTTCTTCCTCTTGACCGAATTTGTAGCCGTAGTTGGTGGATTCCGTTTCGGTGGTTTCACGGATCAGGCTGGAGGTCACCAGAGAACCGTGCATGGCGGAGAACAGTGCGCCACCAAAGACACCGGCCACACCCAATTGGTGGAAGGGGTGCATTAGGATGTTGTGCTCAGCTTGGAACACAATCATGAAGTTGAAGGTACCGGAGATACCGAGGGGCATCCCGTCAGAGAAGCTGCCTTGACCAATGGGGTAGATCAAGAAGACCGCAAAGGCAGAGGCCAAGGGAGCGGAGTAGGCCACGCAAATCCAAGGCCGCATACCGAGGCGGTAGCTGAGTTCCCACTGGCGCCCCATGTAGCAGGAGGCACCCAACAGGAAGTGGAAGACAATCAACTGGTAGGGGCCACCGTTGTAGAGCCACTCATCGAGGGAAGCAGCTTCCCAAATGGGGTAGAAGTGCAAGCCAATGGCGTTGCTGGTGGGCACCACTGCACCAGTGATGATGTTGTTGCCATAGAGCAAGGAGCCAGAAACAGGCTCACGGATGCCATCGATGTCCACAGGGGGAGCAGCGATGAAAGCAATCACAAAGCAAATGGTTGCGGCCAGCAGGGTGGGGATCATAATCACACCGAACCAGCCCACATAGAGGCGGTTATCGGTGCTGGTCACCCAGTTACAAAACCGCTCCCACAAATTCGCGCTTTCGCGACGTTGGAGAGTTGTGGTCATAGTCGTGATAAGTCCAAATATATTTCCCGTTACAAACCCTTGAAAACAGTTATAAACTGCAAGGGCTTAAGCATTAACTTAATATTTGCCCCAAGGGATCGGGGAGAGGCCTAAATTATTGTTAATAAAGCTAAATAAGCAGTTGTATTTATTTATTTTTCTTAATGATTTTATTTTCATTGATTGCGAGCGATCGCCCCCCCCTGAGGACAAGCTCAAGGGTTAAGATATTTTAAGCAACCGTGTTTAGGGCAGGGCCTTCCCATGCGCGTAATTTTAATGACTGGCAAAGGTGGCGTTGGTAAAACCTCAGTGGCGGCAGCAACGGGGTTACGCTGTGCTGAGTTGGGGTACAAAACGCTGGTGCTGAGCACCGATCCCGCCCACTCCCTTGCTGATAGTTTTGACCTTGAATTGGGGCATGTCCCTGTGCCCGTCGCCGAAAATCTCTGGGGAGCGGAACTCGATGCTCTCATGGAACTGGAGGACAACTGGGGTGCGGTGAAGCGCTACATTACCCAAGTCTTGCAGGCGCGCGGGCTAGAGGGCGTTCAAGCTGAAGAATTGGCGATTTTGCCGGGGATGGATGAAATTTTTGCCCTTGTGCGCATGAAACGCCACTATGACGAAGGCCAATACGATGTCTTAATTATTGACTCTGCCCCCACAGGTACGGCACTGCGGCTGTTGAGTCTACCCGAGGTGAGCGGCTGGTACATGCGCCGCTTCTATAAACCCCTACAGCGGATGTCCGTGGCCTTGCGACCGATTGTGGAGCCAATTTTCAAGCCCTTGGTGGGGTTCTCTTTGCCCGATCAAGAGGTGATGGATGCGCCCTATGAATTCTATGAGCAGATTGAAGCCCTCGAAAAAGTCCTCACCGACAACACGCAAACCTCAGTGCGCTTGGTCACCAATCCAGAAAAGATGGTGATTAAGGAGTCGCTGCGCGCCCATGCCTATCTTAGCCTCTATAACGTGGCCACCGACTTAGTCATTGCAAACCGTATTCTGCCGAACACGGTACAGGATCCCTTCTTTGCCCGCTGGAAAGAAATGCAGCAGCAATACCGTCAAGAAATTCACGACAATTTCCGCCCGCTACCGGTGAAGGAAGTGCCCCTGTTTGCTGAGGAACTCTGTGGTTTGGCGGCACTGCACCGCCTGAAGGAGACCCTCTACGCTGATGAAGATCCAGCTCAGGTTTATTACCAAGAGCAAACGATTCGGGTGGTGCCCAGTGATGGCCAGTACAGCCTTGAACTCTATCTACCGGGGGTACCCAAGGAAAAAATTGAACTGAACAAGACGGCAGATGAGTTGAATATCCGCATTGGTAACCATCGTCGTAATATGGTGCTCCCCCAAGGATTAGCAGCACTGCAACCGGTGGGCGCGAAAATGGAGGCGGACTACCTGAAAATCCGCTTTGCTAGTGCCACCAGTAGCTAATTCGGCTAATCAATGACTGATGAGACTTGCCACTGTGACAACAACTGGGCTGGCGATCGCCACCACCAATCTGACTAAAGTTTATCGTTCTGGCCATCACGAGACCCCTGTTCTTCAGGGCATTAACCTGCAAATCCAGCGCGGTCATATCCATCTGCTAATGGGACCTTCGGGGTCAGGGAAAACCACCCTGCTCTCGATTTTGGCTGGCATTCTTGCCCCCACCAGTGGCCAAGTGGCTGTCTTAGGCCAAGAGATTACGCAACTGTCCAAGACTGCACTGGCAAAATTTCGGCTGCAAAATATTGGCTTTGTCTTTCAGAGTTTTAATCTTTTCCCCGCCTTGACCGCACTGGAAAATGTGGAACTGGCGCTCAATCTCAAGGGAATCAAAGGCAAACAGGCCAAGGAACAGGCGGCAGCCCGTCTAGAGGAAGTGGGGTTGGGTCATCGCCTCGACTTTGTGCCCGCAAATCTTTCTGGGGGTCAGAAACAGCGGGTGGCCATTGCGCGTGCCCTAGCGGGTGAGCCGCAGATCATTTTTGCCGATGAACCGACGGCTTCCTTGGATTCCCAAAATGGCCAACAGGTGATCAAAATTCTCTACAAGCTAGCAAAGCAAAAAGGCTGCACAGTGTTGATTGTTACCCATGATCCACGGATTACAGCCATTGCCGATCGCATCACCAAAATCGAAGATGGCAAAATTAGCGACGGTTAAGCCTGCTCCCGTTGTACCCAGCGTTCCCAAAGCAGTTGCAGCGTCAGCGCCACCAGACCCACGGCAATAATGCTAAAGACCCCCGTTGCGAGGGTACACAAGCCCACCACAAGGGTGCGCACGGCCACGGCCAAGCTATAAACCAGTTGATTGTGGTAGCTCACTGCGTGAGTGGCAAAGACGTAGGCGATCGCCCCTGTTAGCCGATAAAGGAGAATCCCAAGCGTGCCAGCAATCAGCGCACCAGTTAAACAGCGTAATGGGTTAGTTTTTGGGGGGAGGAGGGTCATGGATGGTATTCACCTTTGTGAGCCGATGATTCCAGAATACGGTAGCCAATGTCACGACGATAGTAGCAGTCGGCAAATTCAATGGCGCTGACGCCCGCATAGGCCTTGGCTTGAGCCGTGGCAAAATCAGGAGCCAAAGCGGTAATGTTCAATACCCGACCGCCATTGGTGTACCATTGCCCCTCTTGCCAGCGCGTTCCAGCATGGAAAACGAGAACCCCTTGGGCGATCGCTGCGGGAATACCCTGAATCACATCCCCCTTGCGGTAACTCCCCGGATAGCCCCCCGCCGCCATCACGACGGATAGAGCTACCTCATTGCGCCATTGCAACGCTCCCAAACTGGCTAAGCGTCCCTCGACACAGGCCAAGAGCACCTCAATCAGAGGGGTTTCCAAGAGGGGGAGGACGACTTGGGTTTCAGGATCACCAAAGCGACAGTTAAATTCCACCACGTAGGGATCCCCTGCGGACGTCACCATCAGACCGGCATAGAGCACCCCACAGTAGTGGATTCCCCGATCCTGCAACGCCCCAAGGGCAGGTTCAAGAATCGTCTGTTGAATTCGTTGCATTAACTCTGGTGTCACCCAAGGGACAGGGGCATAGACCCCCATTCCTCCAGTATTTGGACCTGTGTCCCCTTCGCCAATGCGCTTGTGGTCTTGGGCGGGCAGCAGCGGCAGAATGGTTTTGCCATCCGTAACGGCGAGTGCGGAGACCTCTTGCCCCTCTAGTACTGATTCAATGACCACCTGTTGACCAGCGGCGCCAAATTCACCCCCAAAAATCCGCTCGAGGGCAGCGATCGCCTCCCCTTCGGTGGCCGCTACCGTCACTCCTTTACCTGCCGCTAAACCATCGGCCTTAATGACAATGGGTGCCCCTTGGGCTTGAACATAACGAGAGGCCGCCTCATAATTGTCAAACACTGCTGCTTTGGCCGTAGGAATCTGAGCCGCCTGCATGAGCGCCTTTGCCCAAGCTTTACTGGCTTCAATTTGTGCGCCGGCCTTGACCGGCCCAAACACAGGGATGTTCAACGCCTGTAGGTGATCGGCCAAACCCACTGCCAAGGGAACCTCTGGCCCGACAACCACTAAATCAACGTTATTCTCTTTGGCAAATTCACCAATACCCGTGAGGTCGGTGGCTGCAATGGCCACATTCTCACACCGCTCCAAGCAGGCTGTGCCCCCATTCCCCGGCAGACAATAGACCTGTGTCACGCGAGGAGAATCGAGTAATTTCCAAGTGATCGCGTGCTCTCGACCACCACTGCCAACGACAACGACCTTCACAGATGCACTCCAAAAAGATAAGCCATATTTTGAAATCAATCTTCAGGGGACTATCAAGTTTATCAGTCAATAGGCAACGTTCTCTCCAAAGGTAAAATGATTGGCTTATTCCTTTGCAGAAGTATTGAACAACAGTTTGAAGAGGTAGGAAAAAGAGAAGAAATATTGTATTCTTCCCTTAAAAGATTAAAAAACAGTCAATTTACTATGGCATCTTTTGGAGCTATTGTCAAGTCTATTCTCAGGCGCCTCAGCCCTTGCGACTATCCCGTCCTGAACTCACAACTGCTCTTCAAAATCTAGCTGACGTACATTTTGGACGCCAGCTTAAACAGTATGAGAGCCTTGTTTTATGGGCTCAATCAGTCAGGAATAACAGCCGTTTTCACAAGGATGACGAGAAACAGTAGTCTGGCTATGGCGTAAAGTTACGTCCTATCAAGATATTGACCCGAATAGGAAACGGCTGTTCAGGTAGATATAGCTATTTCGAACATCAAGCAAGGTGGCAAAATCAGTGAAGCGACTCAAATCTTTCAGGTCAGTCGCGCCACCATCCATCGCTGGCTGAAGCGAGAGGACTTAGCGCCCACGGTTGTCCCCCGTCGTCCTTGGAAACTGGATTGGGCGGCCTTAGCAGCGGATGTTGCTACCCATCCCGATGACCGTTTAATCGACCGTGCCCAGCGATCGAGTGGAGTCTGAGTATGGGTGGTCAGCGCGAGGCCAACGAATTTATGGAGAGCGAGCGGGGAAGCGTCAGAAAAGAGAGAGTTTAGTCGCAGGACGGTATAGACACCAGAAAGACTTCATCGCCCCAATGCTGTTTTCAGGATATTTGAATGCGTTATGTGAGTTGGTTGAGTCAGTACTGTTTGCCGGCGTTAAAGAGACCGTCGTTGTTGATGATGGATAATGCACCGATTCATCCGAAAGGGGCGATTCAGGCAGTGGTGAAAGCGGCGGGTCACGAGGTGTTATTTTTACCGAAATACTCTCCTGATTTGAATGTGATTGAGCACGACTTCAGTAATCTCACCGGGCGTCTTCGCTACTTCCGCGCGCCATCGCCCGAAGCCACCGTGCGCGTTCACAGCTTCGCACCACTCTGCAAGATACTGACGCTTCACCTCGTCCTGCTCCGCATCCTGACCCTTTGTTTCTAGAATCAGATGATCACCGTTCTTCAGCCGCACCAGGAAATCAGGCCGGTACTTGCGCACCACACCGCGATAAACGTAGAGCACTTCGAAGCCTAGGTGGTCATTCTTGGCCTAGGCAGCCACCGCGTCACTGTTGTCGAGCGCGAAGGCGTCGGACGCTTCCCATGTGCTGTCGTACACGCAGACGTTGATATGGGATTTCTTCGTGCGCTCGCAGGGCTTGCCCGTGTACCAAGTGCGCATCTCGCCTGTGGAGCGGATAGGATGATCGCGGTCGAAGACCGGCTCGATGCGATCGGTGTTCTCCTGCCGAACCGCCTCCCATATATGCTGCACCACCCGCGACAGGTTCAGCGTGATGATCAGCCGTCGGCGCAATTCGTCCTGATAAAAAAGCGGTGGCGTAATATGAATACGGTCGGAGCGGATGAATTGCTCGACGATGCGAATCAATTGCGCCAATAATACTTCGCGGCTGCCTTTCCAAGCGGTCTGCATTTGGTCAAAGACATCGCGCACCGTCTCAAATATGATGCGCTGGGTGCGGAATTTCCCCGCCAGCCGCTCCAACTTGATGCGGTTGATCCGGGTGACGTCTGGCTTGCCTTCGAGGATCGGCGCCAGCTCGGCGACCTTCGCTGTCTGCGCCGCGTCCAGTTCCAATGGTCGCACCTTCGACCAGTCCAAGGTCAGCGTCGGTTGAAAGACGCGCTCGATGCGCACCACATTCGGCCAGCGGATCTCGAGCTGTGCCTTGGCCGGGTCTGGCTCAACGGCGGTCTTGGGCGTGGGCGGCGGTGGCGGGTCGTTCTCGCCGCCTTCGTGGGGCAAGAAGGTGAAGGGCACGCCGAAGATGTTGACGTATTCCGGCTCGAACAGCCCCGTTTCCGGGTTGACTTCGTACGAAGTGCGCCGCAAGCCGCGACCGACCACCTGCTCGCACAGCAGCTGCGACGTGAACGCCCGCAGTCCCATGATGTGCGTCACCGTCTTGGCATCCCAGCCCTCGGAGAGCATGCCGACGGAGATGACGTTTTGGATTCTCTCGCCCGGCTGTCCCACCTTGCCCACCGTGTCCACCATCTGGCGCAAGCGCTGGCCTGCTGGGCCTTGGTGAGTTTTGCGTTTTGAGTTGCTGGTTTTGCGTTTTCTGCCGTTGCCTCGACCCCTTCTTCATCTTCGACAAACTGACCACTCGAAACGAAAAACTCTTCTTTCGCTTCCGCCTCATCGAGCACCTTCGAGTCGATATGCAGGATGCGCTCTGGGTCGCACAGTTCATCGATGTGGATGCGCCGCGAATCGAAGGCGTGCTTCACGCGCGCCGCGGTCTCGGTGCGGTTGCAGACGGTGATCATCACCGGCGGAACGGGCACTCCGGCTGTCTTCCATGCCTTCCACGTCTCGCACCAATCGTAGCCTAAAAGGTAGTAGGCGTTCAGCACTAGGTCGGGCAGCGGCTCCTCCGGCTGCGCCTTGCAGTTTAAGTCGTTCTTCACGTCCGGGTAGTTGTAGATGTGGTAAAGGTGCGACTTGTAGGTTTTAGCGTCGGGGACAGCATCGTCGCGCACCACCACGCGCGGGGTCTTGACTAGGCCAGACTCGATGGCGTCATTCAAGCCGAAGTCGCTAACGATCCAGTCGAAGAGCGCCTCTTCGCTGCTCTTTTTGCCCGAAGGCGTGAAGGGAGTAGCGGAAAAATCATAGCACCTGAGGATGCCCCGCGAGCGGTGCAGGCGATCCAGCCCACCGATCCACACCGTGGCCTCCGCGGCGCTATCCTTGAGATCCCGCTGCCGCAAATACTTTCCTTCCGCCTCCCAGTTCACACGCTAGGCGTGGTGAGCCTCGTCGTTGATGACCAGAAGGTTGCGCGCATTGGCCATCTCGCCCAGCACCTCGCGGGTATAGGCCTCGTCGCTTTTGACCCCGCGTTTGTCCACAGACTTGCGTTTCTTGATCTGTTCTTCGCTCTCCCAGGCGAGGGCGTGCCAGTTGCGCACCAGCACTTTGCCTTGGCGCAATTTCTCGAGCAAGGACGAGGGCTTCGTAGTAATTGCCGTCCGCGGCGGGGTAAAGCACTTCCAGACGCTTTTTGACCGTCAGCCCCGGGGCGATGACCAGCACGTTTTTGGAGAAACGGGCATCCTGCGGGTTGGCCACCTTGTTCAGGACCTGCCAGGCGATGACCAAGGCCATGACGATGGTCTTGCCCGAACCGGTGGCCATCTTGCAGCATTGGCGGATGTACTCGCCGCCATCGCCGGGGATTTCGATGCCGGTGCGCTCAGCGGGGGCGGCCTCGGTCAGCCAGATGAGCGTCTCCACCGCCTCCAGCTGGCAGAAGAAGAAGCGCCGCCGGTCAAAGTTTTCGGGGTCGGTCCAATGTTCCAGCAGCCGCTTGGTGATGCTGGTGACGCCCGGATAGCCCGCCTCGCGCCAGGCCTTGACGCGCGGGCGGATCTGGTTGACCAGCGGAATCTCGACGAAGATGCCCGGGTCATCGAAGGCTTTTGAGCCGGGCGTCGCCACCACGTACCCCGCCGGGCGGCGGCCCTCCACCAATTCGAAAATACGCGTCTCGCGGTCGTAACGCCAGTGCCGCTGCGGCTCCTCGTAGGGCGAGTTGATGATCAGGCGGTCAATGGTGGTGCTGGGCATCAATTTTCCTCTCTATTTTCATTCTTATTAGCAAACTCCATGATCTTATTGCAAAGCTTCTCGAGAGAATCCGATTTCTTGCCAGCATCCCAAGCTATCTGGAGTCTCGATGCAATGTGCAACGCGTTCTTCTGTAGATTCCCGGCAGACCCGTATTTAGCATCTGCCTCAGATCGAAACTCATCCCAGTTCTCTTTTCCAATCTCTTGCTCAACCACCTGCCCGATGTCTGAGGACCACATGACTACAGCGGCTCCCCAGAACGTACTGGTCGGGAACGGCTCAGGATCAGATACACCGCATAACTTGAGGATTGCGCTGTTGTCTCTGCGGTGTTGCTCCCTGCTTCCGTTTTTGTCCGGCTTGTCGCCGTCCGAATCCAGTACCGCGAGAGTCGGGATCTGCAGGCACCTGGCTACCGCGAGAGGTTGAAGCATCCGACTTTTTCCACCGGTGGGGACAATGTGACAGCCGAGTCGTCTGAACTCATCCCACCGGTTGAGCAAGTGAAGGTAGGTGGTCAAATATGCAGTATCCTCTAGCCCCTCGACGAATACGATCCTAGACGCGAAGAATATTTCGCTGAGCTCAGGCTGGAGTGCTTGATGGATCTTTGCCAACTGCTCGCTCGGTTCGACAGGTTGCTGGCCTTTCACAGCCGCAATTTGATTTGCCACCTCTTGATGGGTGGTCCTAGTAATAGACGAAGCACCATTGACCTTGCGGACCATCCGGACACTCTCGAATCTCTCACCTGATATGAAGTATGGACTGTGGGTTGTAACCAAGATTTGAGAGTTCTGTTCGCTCAGCTTCACGAGCACGTTATAAAGATGCCTTGCTTGTGGGGGATGCTGATAGAGCTCCGGCTCCTCACAGGCGAGAATCAGCCGTGGATCTGCGTCGTCTCTGTCAGAGAGTTCTTGGAGCAGTGCGAGAATAAACGAACGTTGAAGCCCGTGCCCGAAACGTGTAAGCTCCCCTTCAAACCCTGCCTCACCGAGAATGGCCTGAGCAAAAGGCTCATCAACACGTACCGCCTTTTCGGGGTCTTGGTACCATTGCACTCGAAGCGTTGCGTCTTGATGCGCCCACTGCACAAGCCGATTTCGCAGAGCTGTAGATATTTCGGTTAGCTGTGCCTGACTATCGGCAAGGAGTTGTCTGTACTTCTCCTGCATTTCCTTGCGGATGGGATCAAATGACTCCCTGAGGTTGACTTTGGACCGAACCGTGCGGCTCAAAAGCTTCCCTAGGGCTGTGTCCTTAGACTCTTTCTGCTCGCTAGCCGCTTCCTTCACTGCGGGCACGTACACCCACTGGATGTATTTCTCGAGAAGGTTTTTACCCTTTGATACACCATAGAACTCGTCCGCACTAGGGAGTTCTTCGCACAATTCCGGGTGCTTTTCTTCATACTCACGAAGTGCTTGGACCATTGCATCCTTTGTGCCAGGATGCGGAAGATCAGGGTACTTCTCTCGCACCCTGGTGTATATATCCTTCAGCTCAGCAACCTTTTTCCCAGCTTTTTCGGCTTCAAAAAACAGCGCGAAATCCTTGATAACCATCCGGCGACCGTACTGCTTTACTTCGGCTGTGTTTGCAACAGGATCAAATTGTGCCTCAACTGAGACAACCAATTGATCATGGCGCACATAATGCTGGAGTTCATTCTTAGCTTCCTCTGAGAAGTCTGTAAAAGTGATCGTTATCTCGATAGGATCCGTTGTGTTTTTGGCATGGAAATCCTCCTCACTGAGCGAACGCGTGTTGAGACCGGGTATCCCTGATTCACCAAAGAAGACGTTGAGGGCATGCAGGACACTTGACTTCCCTGAGCCGTTGGCTCCGACGAAGCACGTGTAGTCATCAAGTTCGATAGTCTGTTCCTTTATCGAGCGGAAGTTTCGAATGCGGACGGATTTGATCTTCATGTGTCAATCTCCATAATCTTCAAACTCTCGATCCCCCGGTCGTCCACGATCTTGACCGCGATGCGCTTGTGCTCGCCCGGCTCAAATGGCAGAGAAACCGTGCCGCGGTAGGCTTCGATCAGTTCCTCATCAATCTCGGCCTTGAGATTGCGCGCCAGTTTCGCCCAGCCTTCGCCCTCGCCCGCCATCGGGAAGAAGACTTGACGCGGGTAGAGGCTGCGCCCATCATAGTCGGTATCCAGCATCCAGACGGCAATCTTGTCCGCCCCGCCCCATTCGACCCCGCCCGTTTTCGTGTTGTAGTAGTCGAAGCCATGCACGGCTACGACGTACTTGCCGTCTTTCTCCTTGCGCACCTCCACATCCGGCTGGCCGATGAGCCAGAAGGAGTCGTTGCTGGCGCGCTTCTTCTTGAGATCGTCGGTGAGCAGATCGGCGTTCATCTGCACCTTGAGCAGCGTCACCCCTGGCCAGTGGGTCTCGTCAATGTCTTTGGCCGCCTCGGGGTCGAACTGGAAGGCGGCGAAGACGATGAGCTTCGGCCTGGGCACCAGCGTATGCGCTTCTTCGATGGCCTGGGCCACCTGCCGCTGCTCCAGCGGTGCGTGCTCGGAACCAAAGGAGACCACCACGCGCATCGGGCTGTCGGCCGGGCCGGTCTCGCGCACCGAATCGGCACCTTCGTCGCTGGGGCGCGTCTCGCCGTCGGCGTGCAAAAAGCGGCAGCCGGGCAGCGGCTCTAGGCGCGCGAAGCGGATGTACTGCCCCGCCTTGCCGCGGATGCCGGCGCGCAGCAGTTCGTCGCGCCATTCGGCCTGGCGCAGCGTCTCGCCCGAGCGGGCGATGGATGTGTCGGCGGGTTCCGGCTTGGGTTCTAGGATTTCATCTACCGATTTGACTGCCGGCGCGGGCACCGCCTCCACGGTGAACGGGCCAGTGACGCGCACCTTCTTGCGGTCCACCAAGGGCTGGTCGTAAAGGGTTTCCTGCGGCGCATGGCGGGCGATCGCCTCATTCATGGCCTTTTGCATCGCGCGGCGGGCGGCATAGAAGGCGTCAAAAGGCTTGCGGGCCGCTTCGGGCCAGTCGGCAGGGAACTCAAAGGGCACCTCCCACTCCACCAGCTCATTGACCTTGACCGCCTGGCCGGCGGGCATAGTGAAGGTGGCGCTGTCCGGCGCGGCAAAATCCACGAATTGCCCGGCGCGGCCGCCTTGCGTGACCTTGAAACGGGGATAGCCCTCACCCCCGGCCCACCTGCCCCCGTCAGGGGGTCTCCCAGCGGGAGAGGGGAGACGGAGCGCGGCGTTGAGGTCTGCCAGCGCCTGTTCGATGGCCGGGTGCATGCGGGCGTAGATGCCGTCGATCTCTGGGTTGTTGGCGATGGACTTGAGTGTCACATGCGGCACGGTCTTGTACTTGAAGCCGCTGCCCACCCCCTCTTCGGGATGCGCCAGCTCGTAGTAGTCGAAGGCCGCGGTCATCAGGCGCTGGCGGGCGAGGGTGAGCGCCACGCGCGAGGTGTCGCAGGTGATCCAGCGCCGGCCCCACTGCTCGGCCACATAGGCCGTCGTGCCGCTGCCGCAGTTGTGTACGGCGCAGACTTCCGTTATAAACGAGTGAGCGTCCTCTACTTCTAAATCGTAAACCTCTTCCTCGGACAAGTCTCTAACCACCTCCACAAGGCGCACGGGAACGCGGTCGGGACCGTGGAACAGGATGTCTCCCTCTTGTATCTGCTCTGCCTCCATCCACTGGGCATACTCTGGCGAAAGTTGCTCTTTACACGCCTGTTCAATAGCAGTGCAAACCCCTTCGAGATTATGCTCTACTTCTGCGGCGGGAACACGCAGCACTTTTAGATTCAGCGCGTGCATGAACTCATCGCGAACACGGTCATGTTCCATGGCGGCCGGAGTGCCATGAGCCATGGCGCCGTCCACTTCTACCACTAAGGCAGCTTCACGGCAATAGAAATCGGCGATATAGGGGCCAATAGGGTGCTGACGTCTGAAGGTAAAGCCCAACCCATTGCCTCGCAAGACTTTCCAAAGTTTCCGTTCAGGCGGAGTCATTTCCTTGCGGAGTATTTTGCTTCTGCCGCGCAGCGCTTTGGGAATACCTGACCAGTCGGAATGTCCACCCAGGCTGTGCGGTCGTCTGTGGGCCAACACCCTGTGATCGGGCGTAAGCCATAGGGTTTGCCCGCTAAGGTCGTGCCGGATGCCGATCATCACGCCGCGATACATTCGCCGTATCGTGCGCACGACGCGATGGGGCAAGCCATCATGCGCCAGCAGGTAGTCGCCGGGGTGGATGTCTTCGATGGCGATGAGGGTAGCCCCCCTGTCATCCCCCCGCACGCGGGGGGATAGGGCTTCTCCCTCCCCACGTGTGGGGAGGGTCGGGGAGGAGCCGCAAACCCACACCCTCGTCCCCTTCCGCACACAGGTCGGGTCGAACACCAGGTCGCCAAGGTCGGTGGTCAGCGGCAGTATCATTCCAAAGGTTGTCAATCTGCTGGAGAGGAAAATCATCAAAGCATTGCTTGTATCTTGGAATGTTGCCGGTGTCGTATAGTCTGCAAGCGGTAATAAGGCGTTGCATTCCCTCCCTATGTGTGCGCCAGCTTTTCCTTTGTGCGGATATGATCCTTCCTGAGAACTCAAAGTCATAGGTGCAAGACTCGGTGTAACCAGAAGACTTGAGGTCACCCAAAGCCAGCCTCTTTGATCCTTCAATTTGGTCAAGCTCGGTTGACAATGCACGAATTGGTTTTACCTCTCCACTCGGCAACTCTACGAATCCAAACCAGGATTCATCAAGACTCTTCTCCGTGTAAAGCTGCCTATATTTCACGCCCTCCCTGTTTTTCGCATACCAAATTAATGATATCGTGAACTCTCGGTAATTCTCCAAACCCAAGAGGCGATGTTTTGCGGAAAGATATTTGTCTTACAAAATTCCCCGCCCCGAACACCTCATCCATCAACTCCCGCACGTGGTGCACGTTCTCGTCACTGATCTGCACGAAGATGCTGCCGCTCTCGGTGAGCAGTTCCCGCGCCAGAAGCAGCCGGTCGCGAAGATACGTGAGGTAGGAGTGGATGCCCAGCTCCCAAGTATCGCGGAAGGCGCGGATCTGCTCCGGCTCGCTAGTTAAGTCCTCGTCCTTGCCGTCCTTCACGTCGCGTTTGTTGACGAAGGGCTGGAAGTTGGAGCCGTAGCGGATGCCGTAGGGCGGGTCAATGTAGGTCATCTGCACCTTGCCGGCCATGCCCTCCTTTTCCAGCAGCGAGTTCATCACCAGCAGCGAATCGCCGGCGATCAGGCGGTTGCTCCAGTCGTGCTTGTGTTGGTAGAACTCGACGGCCTTGTGCAAGGGTTCTTGGTGCTCGACCTCGAACAACCCCAGTTGCACCGGTTCCTGTTGCCCATTTTTCTTGCGCACCGCCTCGATAATTGTGCGCGGGTCAATGCGCTCGTGGACGTGCAGGGAGACGGTAGGAACTTCAAACGAGGTATGCTCGGCTTTGCCCGCCCAGACCAGTTGCGGGTCGAGGTGCGGGTCGTAGGCGTAGCGCTTTTTCTGCTGTCCGGTGTCGGGGTCGGTTTCGGGCGTGACCAGCCCAACGGGCGGGTTGTTGACGCGCGCTTTGTCCCGATGCTCGTAGGGTGCGATCGGACGCTTGGTCTCGGTCTTCTTTTTTCGGGCCATCAAGTCCTGTCTGCAGATTGGTGGTTTTGAAAGCTAAACAGTAATTAAACTGCAATAGTAGATACGTATGCAAGGACTTAATTTGTAACGATAAACAGCATAGAGACCCCATACTTAACCTGCTATCTAAGCAAAATACCCAAACAGAACAATGGCCTGAGTATCGAAAGTGAGTGCGCTTTTACCTGCATTTCTGCAACAAGTATGAGTCGGATTCTGGCAGCCTGCACTAGCTTCCAAGAGACAGACGGTGAAATAACAGGCTGAAGCCCAGCAGTCGATTGGTTATTACAGACCCCTCCTCTCGCCATTTAGTCAACCAAGGGGAAAAGCCCACTCCGAAACCATGGAATCTGTCACTGCTGATGAGAAATCAGGTGCTCCCATTACGGAAGTAATACCAATTAAACTATCTTTCAACGTTTCTGCGATGAAAGTTAATCAGGAAACAGTTTTTGCAAAGCCTCCTCTAGGGTAGGTGCCATCACAATCCGCTGGTTATCCATAACAATGACCCGTGCCAAGGTGGGCAGTTGATTTTGATCGGCTTCGAGGTAAATGGGTTCGACGTAGAGGAGCGATCGCTCGATGGGGATAATGAGGAGATTTCCCTGCACCGATCTTGACCCTTGGCGATTCCAGAGGGAAATTTGCTGTGAAATCATTGGGTCTTGATTGATCCGCGCCTCCATTTGTTCAGGGCCAAAGACCAGTTCTTGCTTGGGAAAGACGTACAGCAGGAGCTTGCCATAGTTTTGACCATCGGAGCGAGCCGCTAGCCAACCAATGAGGTTGGGACGATTCACGGGCGTAAAAGGAACAAGCAGAATAAACTCCTCAGTGTAGCCAATGGGCAGCTTGGTAATCAGATAGTAAGGGGCAACGGCTTGGGGCTTTTCGCGGTAAATCTCCTTGGGAATTTGCCAGAGGTCTTCGCGGTTGTAAAAGACCACGGGATCCGTCATGTGGTATTTCAGGAGTTGTTCCGACTGCACCTGCATCAAATCAATGGGATAGCGAATGTGGCGGTAGAGGCGGTGGGGCATGGCACTCAGGGGATGAAAGAGGGTTGGAAAAACCCGCTGCCACGTGCGAATTATGACATCGTCGGGTTCCACCACATAAAACGTGACATCGCCGTTATAGGCATCCACCACCACTTTGACAGAGTTGCGAATGTAATTAAAGGAGTGCTCGCCGGGATCGCCATAGGGATAGTAGCGACTGACGGTATAGGCATCAATAATCCAGTAGAGATAGCTCACCCCTGTGGCGCTAGGACTGGCGGCAATGTCCTGTTCAGAGCGTGGATCGGCGACCACAAGGTAGGGTTCACTGTCAAAACGTAAAAAGGGGGCGATCGCCCGCACCCGCTCTTGAATTAAGCGACGAAAAAGTACCCGTGAGTCCGGTCGTAAATTGGGGGTCAACAGCAGTTGCCAGTCACCAAAATAGACACCGTAGACCAAGCGCCGCCACCAACTGGCAATGGGAACCCCCCCCGTACCGTCGTAGTGGTTATAGACATTTTCGGCGCCACGGGGAAAATCCAGCTCTGGAACCGCCGAAGGGGCAAAGACATAGGTATGGGTAAGTTCACCGTAGTAGATCCGGGGGTAGAAAAAGGGAATGCTTTCACGGATTTGCGGCGGATCGACCAGTAGCTCACCCGTATCGCCAATATCGCGGACAAAGTATTTGGGCAGACCATTGGCTTCGGCGGTATTCACGGGACTCATGGTGAAGCCATAGCCGTGGGTAAAGACCAAGTGCTCGTTAATCCAAGTACGGGCAAAGCGCTGAACCGCACTGTAGTCCACTTCGCGAGCGGCAATGAGGACTTGGCGAATTTCTGATTGGTCTTGCTCAGGGGATAGTTTGAGATAGTAGCGATCCAAAAAGGCCGCTGGAAACCGATAGTAGGAGCGCAGTTGTTGCAGTTGCCGGTTCGTTTCTAAAAGGGGGCGGGTATCCCAAAGGCGGATATTGCGGGTGGTGGCGGCGTTGGCAGCAATGATCTCGGCGTTGAGGTTATTTTCCGGCTGAAAGGGTTCGACCCGCATTTTTTCAAGGTTAAAGCCTTCGCGGGTGTGGGTAATGGTGCGTTGAATGTAGGGGAGTTCCCGTTGCAGTTGATTGGGTTGAACAATGGCCGCTTCAATGGCTGTGGGCAGGAGCCAATCGGCAATCAGGATGACCACTAAATAGCCCAATGTAAAGCCAAAGAGGCCGGGGGCGATCGGTCCTAGCCGCCGCTGCCCTTCGCCGCCCCGTCGAATCGCTGACCAAGCCAGTAAACAGGCGACGCCAAAAGCCGAGGCTGAAAGCCAACCATAGAGGGGTAAGCGTACAGTGACGTCGGTATAGCCGGCGCCAAAGGCAGCCCCATTGGTCGAATAAAGAAGTTTGTAGCGTTCTAGCCAGAAGCTAAAGGCCACTGTGGCAAAGACAAAGGCACTTAAGCCCTGTAAATGCCGCCGTTGTGATCGCACGAAGCCGAGGAATTTGCCATGACTGAGACTTTCATTGGCAAGGAGATAACCCAAGGCCGTTCCCCCTAAGCCGACAACACTGAGGTTCACCAGCCATAGGCGCAACAATTCCCACAGGGGCAGCTGAAACAGGTAAAAGCTCATCGAATGGTGAAAGAGGGGCTCGGTGTGGGGATCACTGGCGGCAAACAGTCCCTTGAGCACCACCGGCCAGCTCAGGCAGGCGATCGCCCCCATCGCGAGGCTTAAGAGCATGCCCAATCCTTGAAAGAGGCGCACAGGCAACCACAGCCCCAGTAGCAATGCTGCCAAACTCGGCACTAATAGCCAAGGATTCTGCACCACTTGCAGTGATACCTCTGCCACCCGCCAGACACTCAATTGCGGCAGCAGAGGGCTGTTAAAGGTGATTTCTGAACGGTGTTGCCACAGTTGCAGCGCGATCGCCCCAATGTGGTAAGTAGCAACAATTAGCAGCCAAGTTAAACCGCTAGCACACAACAAAAGCCGCCACAGCCCCAGCCCCCGATAGGTACTCTGGGCGGTCAGGGTGGGCTCGAGGGTCACGGTGCGTTGCCGCAGGAGCCAGTGTTGCTGCCAGCCATAGAACAGTGCCGATGCCCCCGCAACCGCCAGAAACAGTACAGCTTGGACACTCCAGCGCTGCCAGACCACCGCCAAATAGCCCAGTTGATCAAACCAGAGACTTTCGGCAATGAAGCGACACAAGCCAACCCCAAGGGCGATCGCCAGCACGAGGCCAGAGAGCCAGCGCAACCAACGGGGCATAAACTGTACAGCGGAGAGGGACGGCATCAACCTCGAAAAATCGTTAAAACTACGGTACAGTGCAGCTAGATGCTTTCCTAAGGCCAGTTTAGCGATTTAGCCATGTTCTTGCGCTCACTACTTGTTGCCCTCTTGAGTTTGGTTCTGTTTCTGAGCCCATCAGTTCCCAGTTGGGCTCTCGGGGGTGAATTGCCGCCCCTCAATGCCCCAGCACCCGACTTTTCTCTTCCCAGCAGTGTCGATGGCCAGCCGATTTCCCTGAAGGATTATCGCGGCAAGTGGGTGGTGCTGTACTTCTACCCCAAGGACTTTACCTCTGGCTGTACCCTCGAAGCCCAACGCTTTCAGCGGGACATTGAGCAATTTCATGCCCACAATGCTGAAGTCATTGGCGTCAGTGCCGACTCCGTGGACTCCCACGAAGATTTCTGTGACAGTGAAGGCTTGACCTTTCCCCTCCTCTCTGACCCCGATGGCCGCGTCAGCAAGGCCTATGGCTCTTGGTTGGGGTTTGTCTCGCTGCGCCACAGTTTCATCATCGATCCTGAGGGCATCCTACGGGAGCGTTATGTCAAAGTGAATCCCGCGATCCACAGTCAGGAGATACTGGCTCGCCTAGAGGAACTGCAACAGCAAGTTTAGGCCTCTATTGCTGTGGCGGGGGTTCAGGGGTTGCTGGAGATTCATTTTGCACCTGCTGCGCCGCCTGCTGAATGGCATCTTTATACTTGGCGGGTGCAAGTTCCACGGCTTTGGCATACAGAGGCGCAGCTTCTGTCTTTTTCCCCTGTTCCGTCAGTGCCATCGCTTGGGCAAGCACCGGGCGAAAATCGTTGGGGTTTTCTTTGCCCAGATTTTGGAAGAGGGTCAGCGCCTCATCGTAGCGTTTTTGCGCCATATAGACATCGCCAAGGAGAAGTTGTACCGCCGTGACATCGACGCTCCCTGGTTGGACTTTGTTGGCTTGCTCTGCCCCTTGGAGGGTCTCTTCAATGAGGCCAATGGCCGCTTGGGGACGATTTTCCTTCAAGTAGAGATCCACTAAGGCCCGCAGGGCATTGAGATTGCCGGGGGATTTGGCCAGAACCCCTTGAAAGGTTTGGGCAGCTCCCTCGCGATCGCCCGTTTGCTGCTGTGCCTGTCCCAGCAGAATCGCATAATCTGTTTGTTCGGGACGCTGAGCAGCTAAGCGGCGCAGGGGGTCAATGACGCTAGCAATTTCTCCTTTGCCCAGTTGAATCAGTTGCAGCCGAGCCAGCACCAAGCCTTCCAGTGCTGTGGCATTGTTGGGTTCACGCTCCAGCACCAGTTGGTAGCCTTTTTCTTGGGCTTGCAGTTCGGCAACTTTGTCAGTGGCGGCAGGACTGGTCACGGGGCTTGGCGTGGGTTGCGCTGGGCTGAAGGCACTGCTGAGCAAGGGCATCACCGAAATGGCAATGAAAGGAACCACGCCCAACAGCAAAACCAAAAGGGTGAGCCACTTCTTGCGCATTGTGCCTCCTTGAGGGTGCCCAGCATTTCCAGTGCCAGTATGATTCTAGCCTAGGAGCCGAGGGGAATCACGGCCAATTTTCAGGTCGGCCACCTTCCCCCTGTTAAAATTTGAGCAATTCCTCGGAGAGCTGCCATGGGTGAACTAACGCCAGAAACCATCAATTGTGCAGAGGCCTGTGTCAATGGCTGTGTCTTGGGCGATCGCTGTCCCAACCGTGAGTACATTGCTGCCGCCAGCAAGTTTATGAATGATACGCCCCTCGATCAAATTCTGCAAATTGCAGCGGATAGCTATCCCAAACGTCTTTTGGCCTCGATTGAACGCGATCGCCAGCGAGCGGCGAACCCACCTCAAGAATAACTCGAGCAATTCATGTCTCGTCTGCGTGCATTGCAGGGGTACCTGCTCCTGCGGCTTTTACTTGCGCCGCTGATGCTGTGGACGATTGTCACCGTCGTCTTTTTGCTGCTGCGAGCCACGCCGGGGGATCCCGTGGATGCGATTTTAGGTCCCCGTGCCCCGGTGGCTGTCAAGGAAGCCTTGCGAGAACAATTGGGCTTGGCTCAACCCCTGTGGCAGCAATACTTGACTTACTTAGGGCAACTCCTGCGATTTGATCTGGGAACCTCCCTCACCAGTCAAGGGGAAGCCGTCACGAGTATCATTGCTCAGCATTTTCCTGCAACGGCAGAATTAGGCCTTGCGAGTCTGGCGATCGCCTTTGGTTTAGGGGTGCTCATTGGCAGTCTGGCTGCGGTCAAATCTGGCACTACTTGGGATATCGGAGGGCGTCTCTTTGGCATCATCACCTATGCCTTGCCCCTCTTTTGGCTGGGGATGCTCTTGCAACTGCTCTTTGCGGTGAATCTGCGTTGGCTTCCCTTGGGTACCCGCTACCCAATCACGGAAACACCCCCCCAAGGTCCCACAGGGCTGTACCTGCTGGATGCGCTCCTGAATGGTAATCTCCACCAACTGGGAACTGCTTTTAGTTACTTGCTCCTGCCTGCATTGACGCTGGCGATCGTCCTCAGTGGTATCTTTGAGCGCATTGTGCGGGTGAATCTCAAGCAAACCCTAGTGGCCGATTATGTGGAAGCCGCCCGTGCCCGTGGTATCCCTGAGCATCGGATTCTTATTCACCATGCCCTCAAGAATGCCTTGATTCCAGTGATCACGGTTTTGGGGCTGACCCTTGCGAGCCTCTTGGGGGGAGCCGTGTTGACAGAGGTGACGTTTTCTTGGCCGGGGCTGGGTCAGCGACTCTACGAGGCCATTGCTCTGCGGGACTATCCAACCGTACAGGGCATTGTGGTTTTCTTTGCCGTGATTGTCGTAGCGGCCAGTATTCTCATTGACTTGCTCAATGCTTGGATTGACCCCCGCATCCACTACTAATTTTTTGGCACCTGCCGATAAAATAAAGAACAAGCACGTAATAAAACTTAACATTAGGAGGTATCCCCCATGGCTTTAGCCGTTGGTACACCCGCCCCCACCTTTACTGCCAAAGACACCCATGGCAATACGGTGTCCCTCAGCGACTTTGCGGGCAAAACTGTGGTGCTCTACTTCTACCCTAAGGATGACACCCCCGGCTGCACCAAAGAGGCCTGTAGCTTCCGTGACAACTATGCCGCCTATCAGGGCAAAGAGATTGTGGTTTTGGGGGTGAGTACCGACGACGAAACCTCACACCAAAAGTTCACTGAAAAATACAACCTCCCCTTTCCCCTCTTGGCAGATGTGGATAAATCCATTATTAAAGCCTACGACGTGGATGGCGGCGGCTACGCCAAGCGAGTTACCTATGTCATTGACGGCAATGGCATCATTTCCCATGTCTATACCAGCGTCAAAACCGATACCCACGCCACCGACATTTTGGCGGATCTCGGCTTATAGGTGACTCTAAAAAGTCATCATTGGGTCAGGCGGCTGGAGAGGTTCTGGCTGCCTTTTTGTTGATTGAACGGAGAGAGAGGGATTCGAACCCTCGGTGACATCACTGCCACACTCGATTTCAAGTCGAGCGCATTCGACCACTCTGCCATCTCTCCCAGCATCCTATATTGTAACCTCAGCTAGGATAAGGTAGAGCCACAAGAAGTCGCTGCCGGAAATACTCCCATGAGTTTTAGTCCAGAGTACCTAATGACAACAGAAGCCTTAGCCCATAACCAGAAAAGAATGGACGGCTATTTTGGGGATTTTTTTGGCTTGATGCGGAAGGCACTCGTTGCTGGTGGCTCAGAACTGGGGTTGGGGATGACACTTTTTTCTCTGGCGGTGAGTATTCGTGCTACTCGCATCATTGAAATTGGCCGCTTTAAGGGATTTTCAACTCTCTGTCTAGCAAGTGCCCTACGATTCATTGATATTGGCTGGCAATAACCACAACAACATAAGCAGCGACCTGACATCAATTACAACGAATTTGAAGCGCCGAAAAAACGACAACTGCTTTCAATTGATCCATTTCCAACCAAGGAAGCTGAGGAATTAATTCTTGAAGCAAATCTTGAAAACTATGTTGAATTTATTAATACCCGCTCAGATGAAGTCACGATTGATGGTTTAGTTGATCTCATTTTCATTGATGGTGATCACAGTTATGAAGGGTGCAAAGCGGATGTCTTCAATTATGTACCGTGGTATTTACGACCGGGGGGATACTTTATTTCACACGACTACTATGGCTGGTATGATGCCGCAGGGAATAATAACTCACCCGTTAAGCAGGTCATTGATGAATTGATTGCAGAGGAACTATTTGAGCATATCTTAATTGATACTGGCTATCAATCTTTTACCGTTTTTAGAAACCCCAATCCTTAGTAGACCGCTTTCCTTAGCTTCTATGAGATCAACCCTAACTCTGAGATAGATATTCGTTAATGTTCAGTTCATCACTAACATTGATATTGGTATTTTCCTCATCGGGATAGAATACAATTTCTAATCGCACTCTACCCTTATGCCAACCCGTCTTATCGAGCATCATAACTCTTGCTGAGCAACCTCTAACTAATAGTGGAATCAATCTAGCATCATTAAAAATAAGATTTAGAAATTCTTCTGGATAAGTAATATCAGTATTGCGCTGTTTGTAAATAATCCTTGAGTTATCATCTTCATTCGGGATAAAACGAATGACCTCTTCGCGATCAAGAACATGGCAGTTTGTATTCATAAGTGCTGGTACAGATTTTATTGAGTCTTTCACTTAGTATAGCCTAATCCTTGTCAAAATTAGGTTTCCTGCCTCGCTGATGGCAACAATTTGGCGATCGCGCCCAAACAAGGCACATCCCACCTCTAATGACCGCCCCATGGGAGCAGCACAATGGGCATGGATATAGTTAATGGCGCGCTCATCAATGCGGTTGGCAATGTGGCTGAGAATCTCAGGTAAGGCTTGGGGAGCCATTGTTGCTAAAAATTTGAGGGCAGCCTCAACCGTTGGTGCTTGCCACACCTGATGCAGAATCTCTGGGTCTAAGCCTGCAAGGGCACAAAAGGCGGTGAGAATTTCTTGGCGAGCATCCGCAAGGTGGTGATGGGTATGGAAAATGCCGCCAGCGAGTTTAATTAATTTGCCGTGGTAGCCCAAGAGGAGCAACTGTTGAACCTTGTGTTGAGCAGCGGCCACCAGCATTGGCCCTAGCCAATTGGCAGTTTTTACACACAGGGAAGGGGGAATCTGGAGTTGCTGCGCCACCTGAAGGCCGTTCTCGCCAATACAAAAGACGAGGATGGGAGATTTTGCTGCTTTCTGGGCTAAGTCCTCGCGATAGCGATCCAGTTGCTCCGAGGCTGTGAGGGGTTGTGCTAAGGCAGTGGTTCCCAGTAGGGAGAGTCCCTCAACAATGCCAAAAGCCGCATTCGAGGTGCGCTCTGCCAAATCTCGCCCTTGGGGCAGGAGAATCGTGACGGCGATCGCCCGCTCCTTAGGACAATAGAGCAACAGGTTAGTGGTTAACAACAAGCGGGCATAGCGATAGATAGCTGCCTCGCCCGTGGCGCGATCGCGCCCCACCCCAAAGCCCCCCTCAATGTGAATTTTGGGAGCCGTTACAGGGTCTTGCCAGCGCACCCAAGCCCAGATCGGGGTATGGCGGGTGAGATCAAGGGGATCACTGGGTTCACTGTAGGTAATGGCTAAGGCCTGCTGATCATCTAAGGATGCCCCTTGGGCAATGGATAGGGTTGCACAGCGATTGGGGCGTAGCAGCGCAAGGGTGACTTCCTTAGGACAGGTTCCTTCCGTAAGGCAACGCAATGCCGCCACCGCCGCCGCCGCCGCAAAAACTGGTAGCGTATAACCCACGGGTGTTAAGTAGTTAACTGAGCCAAACTAGTGCGAGCCGCTTCGGCAACCGCTTCCGCAGAATCAGTGGTTAATTGTTCAAGCAGGGGGCGAGCCTCTGGAGTGCCAATTTGGCCAAGGGCGATCGCTAGCCGATGGCGGACTTGCCAATCGGGATACTCGACAAACTGCCGCAGGTGGACAATGCTTTCTGGTTGTTTCAGTTCACCCAAGGAACCAATGGCGGCTAATTTCACCAATTCTTGGGGATTATTGAGGGCTTCCGTGAGCAGCCCAACAGCAGCAGGATTGCCTAGGGCACCCAAGGCGGCAATGATACTAAACTGCAACAGCCAATCATCGGTACTGTGGTAGGCCGTTTCTAAATCTTCAAGGGCAAAGGGAACTTGTAGGGCAGCCATCGCATCCGCTGCGGCAGCACGGACATCCGTTTCGCTGTCATGGAGCAGGCGATCGCGCAACAGGTCATGGGCTTGATTGAGATTGACGTGCCCAAGGCTGGCAATTTGACTCACCGCAGCGTAGCGGACACGGGAATTTTCATCTTGGCTGAGGGGTTGAATGAGCCGAAAGGCATCGTTGGGGTCAAGGCTACGCAGTTGATTGATGCCCCGCAGGCGATCGCCCACATCCGCTGAGGTAATGAGTTCCTGAATTGCTGCTGTGTCCACGCCAATATTCTCCACCTGATTCCTTTGATCCTACTGGGTTGCGTCACCCACAGAAAAGGGCAGAGCGATCGCGGCTTCAATTCTCTGCCCTCAGCTTAGGCGTTGTCACTGGGTTGTGCACTCTAGGCCTGTTTTTCAGCCTCAGCAATTTGCAGCATCGTCCTCAGGACGGAGTCGGGGTTGAGGCTAATGGAGTCAATCCCTTGCGCTACCAAGAATTGAGCAAACTCAGGATAGTCACTGGGGGCTTGACCACAGATGCCAATTTTGCGCCCCTTGGCCTTCGCCGTTTGAATCGCTTGCGCCACCATGCGTTTGACCGCTTCATTGCGTTCATCAAACAGGTGCGCCACCAAGGCCGAATCGCGATCCAACCCCAGCGTGAGTTGCGTCAGGTCATTGGAGCCAATGGAGAAGCCATCAAAGACGTCGGCAAAGGCATCCGCCAACACCACATTGCTGGGGAGTTCGCACATCACATAGACTTGCAGACCATTTTCCCCTTGCTTCAGCCCATGTTTAGCCATCTCCGCCAGCACTCGCCGTCCTTCCTCTGGGGTACGACAGAAGGGAATCATCAGAATCACGTTCGTCAGCCCCATCTCATCGCGGACTTTCTTCATGGCGCGGCATTCAAGGGCAAAGCCTTCGGCATAGTTGGGGTCGTAGTAACGGGAAGCGCCCCGCCAGCCAATCATTGGGTTTTCTTCATGGGGTTCAAACTGGCGACCGCCCAAGAGGTTGGCGTACTCATTGCTCTTGAAGTCGGACATGCGCACGACCACAGGCTTGGGATAAAAGGCGGCAGCGATCGCCCCAATCCCCTGAGCCAACTTATCGACAAAGTATTCCGCCTTGTCGGTGTAGTTTTGAGTCAGCTCGGCAATTTTCAGCTTCGCCACCTCATCGGTCAACTCATCGTAGTGGAGCAATGCCAAGGGGTGCGCCTGAATGTGGTTGGCGATAATAAACTCCATGCGTGCCAACCCCACCCCATCATTGGGGATTGCCGCCAAGCTGAAGGCCTCTTCTGGGTTACCCACATTCATCAGGATTTGGGTGCGGGTTCGCGGCAGATTTTCCAGAGCCACTTCCTCCACATGGAAGGGCAGTAATCCTTGATAGACGTGCCCCTCTTCCCCTTCTGCACAGGAAACTGTGACCTCAACACCATTGGGGATGGTTTCGGTGGCATCGCCACAACCCACAATCGCAGGAATGCCCAACTCACGGGCAATAATCGCCGCATGGCAGGTGCGTCCCCCCTGATCGGTGACAATGGCACTGGCTTTTTTCATGATGGGCTCCCAATCAGGATCCGTGCGGTGGGTCACCAGCACTTCGCCCGCTTGGAACTGATCGATATTGCGGACATTGAGAATGACGCGGGCACGGCCTTGGCCAATCATTTCGCCAACTGCCCGACCTGTGGCAAGGAGCGTTCCTTTTGCTTCAAGATGGTAGCTGCGCAGCACGTTCGTGGCTTTTTGGGATTGGACGGTTTCGGGGCGCGCCTGCACGATAAAGAGTTCACCTGTGAGGCCATCCTTTGCCCACTCAATATCCATCGGGGTGTAGGTTCCCCGCAGAGCAGAGTAGTGCTCCTCAATGAGGCAGGCCCAGCGGGCTAGGGTGAGGATTTCTTCGTCGCTGAGGGCAAATTGTTTCCGCAGGGGCTCAGGCACGGGTTCATTGCGGGTGAGCTTCGTTCCGCCAAGGGCATAGACCATGCGGATTTCTTTGGTACCGAGGGCTTTTTTCAAGATTGGCTTATAGCCCGCCTTCAAGGTTGGCTTAAAGACCAAGTATTCATCGGGGTTGACGGCGCCTTGGACAACGTTTTCACCCAAGCCATAGGCGGCCGTGATCAGGGCAGTGTCCTTAAAGCCTGTTTCTGTGTCAATGGAGAACATCACCCCAGAGCAGGCCAAGTCGGAGCGCACCATTTTTTGCACCCCCACCGACAGGGCCACATTGAAGTGGTCAAAGCCTTTGATCTGGCGGTAGGAGATCGCCCGATCCGTAAAGAGTGAGGCAAAGCAGCGATGACAGGCATCGAGAACGCCCTTGAGACCATGGACATTGAGGTAGGTTTCCTGCTGACCGGCAAAGCTAGCATCGGGCAAATCTTCAGCGGTGGCACTGGAGCGAACCGCCACGTCCGTATTCGGGCCATAGCGATCGCACATTTTTTGGTAGGCGGCAGCAATCGCATCCGTCAATTCTTGGGGAAACGGCGTGTGCAAAATTAGCGAGCGAATCGCTTGCCCCACGCGGTGGAGTTCTGTGACATCCTCGACATCGAGACCTTCAAGGAGCCGCCGCAGTTGGGTATCAAGATTTCCCGCTTGGATAAAGTAACGGTAGGCATAGGCTGTGGTCGCAAAACCATCGGGGACATTAATGCCTTTGGGCGTCAGTTGTTGGAGCATTTCCCCCAAGGAAGCGTTTTTGCCCCCTACCAGTGGCAGGTCTTTGCAGCTCAAGGAATTCAGTTCTAAAACAAACGCTGTTTCCCGATGGGTCACTTCACTGGTTGGTCTAGGGATGGATTGAGTCATTGTTATGCTCCCAAACATTAAGTTTCATTGATTAAATTGCCGTTTGCTGTCCCTCTGGGGATGCAACAGCAGTGCTTGAGCCGTTAAAGTTTTGAGTGTCTTTGGCTCCCTTTGCTATCGTGAATCTGTGAATCACCTAACTGCACGCAATTCCCAAGTCAGACTTGTCCGTTGACAAACGCAGGCTGCTCCTTTGCTCAAACACTGGGTAAAGCACGCAACACATTTCCAACGGAGACTGGATAGGCAAAGTTTGCAGCGGTCATCATCTGCACGGTGGTTAAATCACTATTGCCCTATATCTCCATTCTGAAACAGAAAAATTGGCTTTGTTTGTTGCTTAACAATCCCTTAAAAACAATCCCTTAAATTCGTTAGGATTCCAAATCACGATGGGTAAAGGGTTTGGCATTGGCGCCGCTATAGGTTGCCACAATGTGGCCATTCCCCACCAGTTGGTATTTGTAGGTAACTAATCCCTCTAGCCCCACCGGGCCTCGCGGCGGTAGTTTGTGGGTACTGATACCGACTTCAGCGCCAAAGCCATAGCGGAAGCCATCGGCAAAGCGGGTGGAGCAATTGTGAAAAACGCCAGCGGCATCCACCTCTTGCAGAAAACGGGCGGCGGCGGCAGCATCCTCGGTAACAATGGCTTCAGTGTGCCCCGATCCATAGGTGGCAATGTGATCCAGCGCGGCATCGAGATCGGGAACAACTTTGATGGAGAGGATCAAATCGCAGTATTCTGTCGCCCAGTCGGCTTCACTGGCAGGGGTCATGGGCACAAGGTGGCAGGCGATCGCATCCCCCCGCAATTCCACCCCTGCTTTCTCAAGGGCAGCAGCCACTTTGGGTAAAAAGGCCTCGGCAATGCCCCGATGGACAAGAAGCGTCTCAATGGCGTTACAGGCAGCCGGGTACTGGGTTTTGGCGTCGAGGGTAATGGCGATCGCCTTCTCCAGATCCGCAGCGACATCCACATAGAGATGACACAGACCATCGGCGTGCCCCAGCACAGGAATCCGCGTGTTGTTCTGGATATAACGTACAAATTCATTGGAACCCCGCGGAATGATCAGATCAACCCATTGATCCAGTTGCAGCAATTCCGTAATTTCTGCCCGCCGCATCAGGAGGGCGATCGCCCCAGCGGGCACTGCCGACTTTTCTAGCCCTCTGTGAATGGCCTGCATAATCGCTTGGCACGAGCGACTCGCCTCCTGTCCTCCCTTGAGAATGGCGCCATTCCCCGATTTAATTGCCAAGGAAGCAATTTGCACGACGGCATCGGGACGCGCTTCAAAAATTACCCCCAGCACCCCCAAAGGGCAGGTGACGCGACTGAGAATTAAGCCTGTATCCAATTCGCGATGGAGTTGGCGCTGACCCAGAGGATCCGCAAGGGTCGCCACTTGACGCACCCCGGCGATCGCCGCCGCTAGTTTACTGGGACTCAGTTCCAACCGCGCATAGAGAGAAGGATTGAGCTGATTGGCCTTGGCCTGCTCACAGTCGGCAGCATTGGCCGCCAGAATCTCCTCCCGCGCCGCTTCAAGGGCACAGGCCACCTGCTCTAGGGCATCATTGCGGCCAGTGGCATCCAGCTGAGCCAACAGACGCGCCTGCTCATGAACTTCTTTGACCCGTTGCACGAGGGGAGAATCTGCCATAGGGGTTGCCAATTCCAAAGACGTATAAGAGCGATCGTACGCCAAATTGTCCCGCACTTGTGGTAGGTTAACGGCAATTGCGTTGCCCTAGAATTGGCCAAAAAACAGGTTCAGGAGGATCATGCGAATTCTATTTGTTGCTGCTGAGGCGGCACCGCTGGCGAAAGTGGGGGGCATGGGAGATGTGGTGGGTTCCCTGCCCAAGGTGTTACGCCGCATGGGACATGATGTGCGCATCTTTATGCCCTACTATGGCTTCTTGCCCGACAAGGTGGAGATTCCCAAGGATCCCATCTGGATTGGCCATGCCATGTTTCAGACGTTCCATGTCTATGAAACGGTGTTGCCGGGGTCGGACGTGCCCCTTTACCTGTTTGGCCATCCCTGCTTTAATCCCCGCCGCATCTACTACGGGGAGGATGAGGACTGGCGGTTCACCTTCTTTGCCAATGGGGCAGCGGAATTTGCTTGGAACTACTGGAAACCCCAGATTATCCATTGCCACGATTGGCACACGGGAATGATCCCAGTGTGGATGCATCAGGATCCCGACATCACCACTGTGTTCACCATTCACAACTTGGCCTATCAAGGGCCCTGGCGGTGGCGCCTCGAGCAAATTACTTGGTGTCCGTGGTACATGCAGGGGCACAATACGATGGCAGCAGCACTGCAGTATGCCGATCGCGTCAATACGGTTTCGCCCACCTACGCCGAACAGATTAAAACCCCCGAATATGGTGAGAAATTGGAAGGGCTGCTGTCGTTTATTAGTGGCAAGCTCTCCGGCATTCTCAATGGCATTGATACAGAGGTCTTTGATCCCAGTACCGATCGCGCCCTTGTGCAAAACTACACCGTAGATACCCTTGAGCGGCGTAAGGCCAACAAAATTGCGCTCCAAGAGGAACTGGGGTTGGAGGTGAATTCCGGTGCTTTCTTGGTGGGGATGGTCACCCGCTTGGTGGAGCAAAAGGGGTTGGATCTGTTGATTCAGGTGCTGGATCGCTTTTTGGCCTACACCGATAGCCAGTTTGTCCTCTTGGGAACGGGCGATCGCTACTACGAAACCCAAATGTGGCAAATTGCCTCACGGTTTCCGGGGCGCTGTAGTGTCCAGTTGCTCTACAGTGATGTCCTGTCGCGGCGGATCTATGGCGGTGCCGATGCCTTCATCATGCCGAGTCGCTTTGAACCCTGTGGCATTGCTCAGATGATTGCCCTGCGCTATGGCTGTGTACCAATTGTGCGCCGTACCGGTGGCCTTGTGGATACCGTCTTTCACCATGACCCCGAGAAGCAAACGGGAACGGGCTACTGCTTTGACCGCTATGAACCCCTTGACTTCTACACCTGTCTAGTGCGGGCGTGGGAAGGGTATCGCTACAAACGGGAGTGGCACACCCTCCAGCAGCGGGGTATGCGCGAGGACTTTAGCTGGACAAAATCAGCACTAGCCTACAATGCCCTCTATAACTCCATTTATGGCTTGCCGCCAGAGACCATGCCCAATCCTAGTCCAACCCTAGTACCGGCAACGACCTGATCCTCAGGACGATGTAATGTGTGGTCATTATTGCCTACGAGTACATTGATCCCCTCTGGCAGCCCCTCCCCGATCCCCAAGGGTGGGGGCAGGAGATTGACCACTGGGTACTGGATGTGGAGGCTGCTCGGCCGCAGTTGCGGTACTGGTTGCAGCGGTTAGCACCGGGCTATTGGCTGTTACACCAATTAAGTGCCCTTGGCCAAACGGTGATGGAAGTGAGCGATCGCCTGCGGCAACTGGAGGCAGCGGGTATTATGGTGATTGCCCTAGCCGAAGGCTACGTAAGCGATCGCCCCCCCAGCGGAGATCAGCTGCTATCCCTTTGGGATCAAGTAAAGCAGCAACTCCATCACCACACTCTCTGCCATGGCCATGCCCGCAATCGCCTCAAGCACCGTCCGCCGCCGGGTCGTGCTCCCTATGGCTATCGCCGGGGCAAAGAGCACTATGTCATTGATCGAGCGGCAGCCGTTGTCGTCAAGGATTTTGTCGAGCATTTTCTCCTCTATGGCTCCCTCAGTGCAGCGGTGCGCTTTATTGCCACCACCCACCACAAGCAGATTAGCGTAGCGACCGGTCGGCGCTGGTTGACCCACCCCGTCTATCGCGGCCATCTCTACTACCAAGGGAAAACGGTGATTCCTCAGACCCATGCCCCCCTGATTGCCCCCGATGAAGCGGCTCAGGTGGATCGGCTGTTGCGACGCCAACGCTCTCTGCCTCGTCGCAGTGCTAGTGCCCCCCATCCTCTGGCGGGATTGGTGATTTGCCGCCAATGTCAGCAACGCTTTGGCCGGACTCAGGTGCAGCCTTACCGCCAACCGAGCCAATATGCCTACTTGCGTCCCCTGCACTGTCCCCTCTCCCCCAAATGTCGCAGCATTCCCTACGACGCGGCCTTGGCTGCTGTGATTGATCAAATTGCTGAGCGCCTGCCGCCCGCGATCGCCCAACTGTCGCTGCCGCCGCCACCGTTGACGGCTCAACTGCAAGCAATTGAAACCCAACTGCACCGCCTTGCCGAACTAGAAGCCCAAGGCCTCTTGGATCCCGAAACCGCTCAACTGCGCCGCTATAAACTGGCTGGGGAACGGGCACAAATTGAGGCACAGCAGGCCCAATTGCCCCCTAGTAATCTTTTGCAACTGGCGGTGACCCTTGGTCAGCCGCAATTTTGGTACCAACTCTCGGCAGCAGAGCAACGGTTCTATCTACGGGAGTTTTTACATGCCATAGCGGTCACCAGCCGCCCGCCACAGCCTTGGTCGATCCATCTGCAATTTATTTGGGAATCCCCCATTGGCAGTACTGCTTAGCCATTTCTAGCTGAGTTTTTAGTCACAAAAGACCAATCGCCATAGCCGCAAGTTGCAACTCAGAATTGCTGAAATACAAAGGCTAGTTTATAGATAGATAAAAAACACAGATAACAAGTCACAGGTGTAAGGGGTTATGACGATTGAACTCAGCGATCGCCAAAAACAAATTCTTGGCGCCACGATTAACCATTACATTGCCACGGCAGAACCCGTCGGCTCAAAAGCGATCGCCACGGAATACAACCTCAACGTCAGCCCGGCCACGGTGCGCAATACGATGCTGCTCCTCGAAAAAAGTGGCCTGCTTTACCAACCCCACACCTCCGCAGGGCGGGTGCCCTCTGATTCTGGCTATCGCGTCTATGTGGATGAACTGATCCAGCCCATTCCCGATGTGGCTCGCAAAGCCGAGAGTCTCTTGAGTGAGCGGTTTATCTGGGGGCAACAACGCCTTGAGGTGATCTTGCGGCAAGCGGCGCAGTTGCTCTCGGATCTCAGTGGTTACATTACCCTGATTACGCTCCCCAATCGTTTGGAGCGGCAGATTCGGGTGATTCAACTGGTCGCCTTGGATTCCCAGCAGGTGATGGTGATTCTTGTGCTCGATACCTACGAAACCCAGTCGGCACTGATCCAATTGGGGCAAGGGGAAGAGGATCCTGAGCTGCGGGAGCGCACCCTCCAGGTACTGACCAACTTCCTCAATCATCAGTTGCAGGGGCGATCGCTGGTGGAACTCAGTGCCATTGACTGGCAAAAACTGGATTTGGAGTTTCAGACCTACAGTCAGCAGCTTCAGACCCTACTGCGGCAGTTGAGCGATCGCTACAGCCACCAAGGCACTTCCTTTGTCATCAGTGGTCTTGCCGATGTTCTCCAGCAGCCGGAGTTTTCCCAAGTGGAGCAGGTGCAAATGCTACTGCATCTTCTCGAAGACCAACAGGATCAACTGGCTCCCTTGATCAGTGGCGATAGCCAAGCCCCCTCGCAGGTGCAAATCCGCATTGGCAGTGAAAATACCTTAGCGCCGATGCAGTCCTGTACACTGGTTTATTCCTGCTATTGCTATGGGGACTCCCCCGTGGGCAGTATTGGCATTCTAGGGCCGACGCGGATGCCCTATGCACGGATTATTCCCCTAGTGGCCACAGCGGCAGATTATCTAACCGAACAGGTGAGTCGCCGCAAGTAAGAAAATCAAAACATCCGAGAATTCTTGTGCAGTCAACGGCCGGCTTTATCATGCACAATAAACTATTGGGCTTTCCCAGTTGGAGATATTGAAATGCCGACACCCGCCTTGCTGGTTCTTGCCGATGGTTCAGTCTTTCGCGGTTTTTCCTTTGGGGCACCGGGAACAGCCATTGGCGAAGTGGTCTTTAATACCGGCATGACGGGTTATCAAGAGGTACTCACTGACCCAAGCTATTGTGGTCAAATCGTGACATTCACCTACCCTGAGTTGGGCAATACTGGAACCACGCCCGAAGACGATGAATCCGATCGCCCCCAAGTGCGCGGTGCGGTTGCTCGCCATATCTGTGACATTCCCAGTAACTGGCGATCGCAACAATCCTTACCTGATTACCTCAAAGCCCATCGCATTCCCGCCATTTACGGGATTGACACCCGCGCCCTCACCCGCAAAATTCGTACTGTCGGTGCCATGAATGGCGGCATCTCCACGGAAATCCTTGATCCCATTGAACTGCTGCAAAAAGTCCTTGCCGCTCCCAGTATGCAGGGACAAAATCTAGCCAAGGTGGTGACCACCCGCACCCCCTATGAGTGGACAGAACCGACGCCCCCGGCTTGGGAATTTCGTCCCCAAACAGCCACTGAAGAGCCACCCTTGACGGTTGTGGCTATTGACTTTGGCGTGAAGCGCAACATTCTCCGTCGCTTGGCTAGTTATGGTTGCCGTGTGATTGTTGTGCCGGCGGATACCCCAGCGGAAACGATTCTCAGCTATGACCCCGATGGCATTTTCCTCTCCAATGGCCCCGGCGACCCTGCGGCAGTTCAGGAAGGCATTGAAACCGCACGCAAATTACTGGCGGCTCAGCGTCCCATGTTTGGCATTTGTCTGGGGCATCAGTTGTTGGGACTTTCTTTGGGGGCGGAAACCTTCAAACTGAAATTTGGTCACCGCGGGTTGAACCAGCCCGCTGGCCTGACCCGGCAAGTGGAAATTACCAGCCAAAACCACGGCTTTGCCATTACTGAAGAATCCCTTGCCCAAACCCCCGTTGAGATTACCCACTTTAACCTCAATGACAAAACCGTTGCCGGTCTGAAGCACCAAACATTGCCGATTTTCTCAGTGCAGTACCACCCTGAGGCCAGCCCCGGCCCCCACGATGCTGATTATCTCTTTGGCGACTTTGTGGCGCAAATGCGTGCCTATCGTCAACAACACCCCCGCAGCCAATGAAAGGGCGATTGCTCACCCCCTATCTCTTTCTTGCCCCGGCCTTGGGGTTACTCACACTGACGGTCTTTTGGCCAGCCCTACAGGCCTTTTTCCTGAGTTTCACCCGCTATGAGATGGATCTCCTGAGTCCGCCTGTGTGGGTGGGATGGGCCAACTTTGCGCAATTGTGGCGCGATGGTGTTTTCTGGAAAACCTTGGCCAATACTTTCCTCTATTTAGTGGTCGTGGTGCCGATTCTGGCGATCGCCCCCCTGCTGTTGGCGATTCTGGTCAATCAACCCCTGCGGGGCATCCACTGGTTTCGTGCTGCCTACTACAGCCCCGTGATTATCTCAATGGTGGTGGCGGGGATTGCTTGGCGCTGGCTCTATGCCCCCAATGGCCTCTTCAATCAACTGGTACAGGGTCTGCATCTGCGGGACACCCCGATTCCTTGGCTGACAAGTCCCCAACTCGCCCTCTTTAGTGTCATGGCCGTCACGATTTGGAAAGGCTTGGGCTACTACATGGTGATCTATCTGGCGGGACTTCAGGGGATTAGTGGTGAACTCTACGAAGCGGCAGCACTCGATGGCAGTGACGGCTGGCGACAGCATTGGGATATTACCCTACCGCTGATGCGTCCCTATATTCTTTTGGTGAGCATTATCTCAGCAATTTCTGCCACGAAGGTCTTTGAAGAGGTCTATGTCATGACCCAAGGGGGGCCCCTCAATAGCTCCAAGACCATTGTTTATTACATCTATGAGAATGCCTTTCAGCGCTTAGAGATCAACTACGCCTGTACGATGGGACTGGTCTTATTCCTATTTATCCTGTCGTTGTCTCTCTTGAATCTCAAGTTTGGCCGACAGGTGGAAATGCCCCTTAGCTAACCACCTGCATGCGTTGAATCAACCATTGATTGCCGCGACGGGTAAAGGTGTAAATGACGCGGTAGGGATCGCTATAGGAAATATCATTGCGTAGGGTTCCCTGTTCATAAAAACGGGCATCCTCATTGACTTCCACCAATACATCCACGCGATCGCTGCCTCGGGGACGGACTTCCTTCACTTCTAGGTTCCGCAGGGTATAGACCCAATGGCTACCCTCGGATTTTAAGCTCTGTGCCCGCGATCGCCAGCGGCTGAGTTCTGGCTCCGCCAAAATCGTTGCTAGTTTGTCCATCTCAAATGCTGTGCCAAGGGCTTGGGCTTTAATTTGCTGCCACCTGCGGAGGCGATCGCGTGCCATCTCCGGCGTTAAGGTGGTGGCTAAGGTCGTTGGTTGTGGCGTTGGGGTTGGCGTTGCCACAGGAGTTGGCGTCGGGGTCACTGGCGGTGGTGGTGGTGGGGCTTCAGCCGTTTTGGCTGGCCAATAGACTTTTGCCAAGGCGCCTAACCCAACAAGAACAACCCCTGCACCCATCCAAAACCAAGTCTGACGTTTTTTGTGGTGACTGGTTGGAGGGCGGCGCCGTTTGCGAGTGGATGCTGGGGGCGTGTCGGTCTGCGTGGCGGTTGAAGAGCGGGTAGCAGCCGCTGCCGAAAAGCCTTGACCCAGCCCAGTATGATACTCCAAGGGCAACGTTTCCGCTGTGAAGGAGACGGGCGGCGGCACGGCCACCGTTGGTCTAATGACTTCGGGGAGGGCAGAGGCAGTGGTGCTGGGCGGTTCAGGGGCAAAGGAGTCGTCACTGAGAGCCTCTAAGTAGGTTTGGATATTAGGATCTGCAAAGTAGGCATCCAAGGCCACCGGCGTTTCCCCCAAATCCCGAAAGGCAGGATAAATTTCTTCCCGTAGCCATTGCTCTGTGTAGTAGTACAGGCCTGGCAGCAGATCGCTGGAGTCATGGGAATGACGGCGGATAAAGGCGAGACTCTGCTGATCTTGAGATTTATCGAGAGCGGCCAAGGCCTCAGCAGGTTGTCCCAACAGCAGTAAACAACTGGCCAGTTCGAGGTAGATGTCTTGATTGGCAGAGAGCCGCTCTAGTAACTCCTTGGCACGGCGAATATAGCTTGGCTGAAGTTCCTGTACGCCCCGTGCCACCAGCGCATGCACTGCCAGATAGGTCGCTACTGCTGAGGGACGGCGGGATTCTCGTTCAAAGAGTTCCTGTTGCTCTGCTACGGTGAGATGGCTGCGCAGTTGCAAAATAAATTTGAGAAAATCCTCAACCCCTAGGCCAGAGTGATCATCATGACGACCTTCAATGCCCCCGCGATCGCTGAGCATCTCCCGCAGCAATAAAATACCCCGCTGCCGATTCACACTATCGGATAGAGGCAGTGCCAGTAACTCCAGAATGCGGTAGGGACGCAGCCGATGCAGTTCCGTCTGCAACTGCTCCTGGAGGTCGGGAAACAGGTTCGCCCGCTGAAGTACCTCTAGACCGGCTTCGAGGCGAGAGGCGGCGGCTTGGTAGGACTGCCGCTGCCATTCCTCGCGTCCCAACTCCAGATAGGCCAAAGCAACGGTGAGGGTAACGTCAGCAACGGCGGCAGAGAAAGTATAGGGGCGGTTGAGATCAAAGGCATCCCCTTTTAGGAATTGTTCTCCCAGTTTGACCACTTGGGAGTAGTTCCCCAGTTCATAGAGGAGAAGGAGCGCCCCCGAAAATTGCTGATCACTAATTTCAAGGTGGGGAGCGGTGGCATCGGGATCCAACTGGGCAATCAAATCATTGGGGTCAACGGCACGGCAGTGGCGATCGTAGGCATGGCGCTGCTCAGGTTCTCGCAAGACCGCATAGGCTTGCTCAATGAGTTCACGACGGGTGGCAACGGTGGTGGGGGAGTGTTGATGGGTGGGCAGTTGCAACAGCCGATCCTGAAACGCTTGCTCGATTTGCTCCGGCGTTGCCTGAATTGGCACACCCAGCACTTGGTAATAGTCGAGGGGAATGCGCACCTGAACCCAAACCTCTAGAGATAAACCAGTCCATCAACCGCAACACATGCCTTGATTTAGGAAGAACAGGGAACCCCTCCAAAAATGGCTAAGCGTTTAGAAATCACACCAGAACCCTTTGGGAATAACGCTACAGAGGATTCCCAGAAAAAGGGGAGCATCAAACGTTCTAGAGTATCACAATTTCTGCCCCTCAGTGCGAGTTTGCGCAGAGAGACTTGGTGGCTTAGCCGCGCACTTTTGCTGTAAAGCCAGAAGCCTTAAATTGCTCCAACTGCAAAGGTGTTGGTTGGTCGTAGGGCACGCTAATGCGGATTTCAAAATCGCTAATGCCGGGTGGAATCACATCAATTGCCCCAACCCGTGTGCGGTTTTGCAACACTGGATTGCCATTGGCATCGTAGATGCGGCCAAAGACATCGGCATCCACCACTGTTTTGCCGGATTTATTCTCTGCTTTGCCAGTAATCAGGTAGCAGTTGGCCTTGAGGGTCGTGCCCCCGGGTGTGACTGAACCTTCACCAATTTCTGGCGGGCATTCGTGGTAACTGAGGTCAAAGAGCCGCACTTGAATAGCGGCGATCGCCGGCAGCGGGGCGATACTTGACCAGCACAGGACACTCAGGAGCAAACACACCACTGTTCGACGCAGATATGCCACAAACCGATTCGCACTCATGGTCATCGCTCAGCACTTCAACACGCCCCTATTATCCCACAGTGGTCAAAATCCACAGATCAACCGCTCCCAATAGCAGCGTAAAGACGGCCAAAATACCGTACATCCAAGGCTGAGCAAGGGGCTTAATCACCTCTGTGGGCAATCCCGTATGAGCTTCAATGGCACGCATCATTTGGGCAAACCCCGCCACTCGCATTGGCAGAAGATACCCCTGACCTGTGGCAGTGACTAGATAATAGACCAAGCCCCCTTGGCTGGTACTGCGGGGCTGAAGCCCTTGAATCTCTGACCAAGCCAGTTGCCACTGCCGCCGCAGGAAGGGGGGCACCCAACCGGGATAGGTGAGGCGAATCCCTTGCGCGTCCAGTTCTACCCGCTGACTCAGTGCCCCCCAGAGCAAAATGCCCCCACAGGCGATCGCCCCCCAAAGCAGCAGGGGTGAAACAGGCGCCGCCGTCTGTGCCGCCAAAAAGGGGAGAGGAAGTGTGAGTGCGCCATAGAGGGCAATGAGCGTTCCAGAAATCAGGGGCGAGGTTTTGAAGCGCAGAGGTTCAGTCATGGTTGTTGCTGAGTTATTGCCTCAAGGGTTCATGATCATCCATCAATAGAATAGCCAAGTGGCAAAGGCATATTTAGTCCCCTGCACCACGGGCAAAGCCGTATGGGGATGGGTGTAGTAGGCGGGAAAGACAACGACATCACCGGTGCGGGGTGTGACCTTCACCCCTTGGCGATCGAAATAGGTTTCTCCCCCCTGAAAGTCCTCGTTGAGATAGCCCACTAAACTCACATCCCGTGTTGGGATACCTTGCGCCAGTTCCATTTGCCGACTGGCCAGCAGCAGGTTGTCCACATGGCGGCGATAGCCCTCGCCCACGCGATAGCGCAGGATCGAGAAGTTCTCAATTTCAGGAAAGCGAATGCCATAGTGCTGGTAGAGAACAATCTGAATCGTTTGTGTGGCTTGAAGCAGAATCTGCCGCATTGTCGCCTGTTGGGGATCTTGGGGATCAAAGCGGAGCAAACTGCCGCCGCGCACTGAGCGATCGACCGTTCCCATGAGAATTTGTGCATCCTCAAACCCCACCTTCTCAGCCGTAGCAATCACCTGCTGACACTGGTGAGCCGGAATCAAACGCTGAAAAAGGAGAATCTCACCCCCCAAGTCAAGAATTTGCAATGGTGCAGCACTCATAGGGCAAAGATTGTTGCTATCTCTACCATCGGTTTAGGGGAGGCGTAGTTGCAGCGGTACTTCACTTTGGACATTGCCACTGACAATCACCTCTTGGCGATCGAGCCACCCCTTTGCCCGCTGTCCCTGAATTTGAATGCGGGGATTGCGCTGGCGGTAAAAGACGCCCCCTTGGGCTTCCACTTCCTGTTGAGGAATCCGCCAAATCAGTTGAGCCGTGCGCAGGTGGGCATTGGGGCGCTGAATTTCCACTTGACCGCTGGCTTCCACCCGCTCTTGGGGAATCCACCAATTGAGGCGTTGGGCACGCAGTTGTGCCTGTTGAGGTTGGCTATTGATCTGGGCATTGTCAAAGATGGCGCGGTTTTCAGCCATCAGGAAGACACCACGATTGGCCTGCCCTTGAATGCCTTGAGTGGAGGACTGCACCCGCACCGGGCGATCGCTCACCAATTGCTGCTGCGGAATCAACCAGCGTACCGTTTCTCCTTCAACCCGTAGGGCAGGGTTGGGAAGCTGCACTTGAACACCCCCCTCAAGGGTAACTACCTGATCGCTAATCGACCAGATGGCCCTTTGGGCTTGCAGCCGCTGCCCTTGGCGATCGCCCGCCACACCGCGGACGGTGACCCCCCCTTGACCAATCACCCCTGCCAACAGTCGATTGGGTTGCTGCTGCCACACTAGACTCTCCGTACTGAGTCGCAAATCCTTGGCCTCCTTGGCTGACGAGGTCACCTGAACGGCATTGAGGGCACGCAGTTCTTGGCGTTGGCTATCGGCTTCGAGGCGCTTAGCAGTAACAGTGACTTGGGGATAGCGGGCTTGCAAGTTTTTCTGGGCAATGAGAACGCCGCGATCGCCCTGCCAGACCAATTGATCGGCCACAATCGTCCCCTTTTGCTGGAGATCAGTGACGGTGGTGCGGCCTGCAATCCAGAGTTGTCCATCCCGCTGCCGCACATTGACTGCCTTAGCTTGCACCTTGTAAGCAGTTTTGCCCTCTGCCTTTAATTCCCCCGTCAGGTTTTGAATCTCCAATTGCTGGCGATCGTCATCGCGATAGCGTGCTCCCGCCGCCTGCAATAACCAGAGGAGTTCACCTTTGGCGTTGGTCTGCCGTAGGGTCAGATTTTGCAGCTTGACACCCCCCGTGATTTCTGGTTCTGGTGAGGGCTCCTCGCCCACCCATTGATCCACCCAGCCACAGCCTGCCAAGGCCAGTACAAGGCAAAGGGGGAGGAGGGGCTTAGGCAGAGGCATTGTTGTCTAGGTTCTCTAGGGTCTCAGGTGACTCATGGCCAGCCGCTTCACCTTTCCTTTCGGCGGTATTCTGCTCCCAATGGGGAGTCACAATGGGGGGCGGCGTCAGGCTACCGGTGACGGGGCGATAGGTATAGGTTGGGCGGGGTGCTTTTTGGATTTCTTCGCGGATGCTTTCAAGATCAATGTAGCGATCGGCAACGTTAATCAGGCTATCGCTTGTCATCGATCGCAAGCTCACCACCTCGACCCGTGCCCCCCGATAACTCACAGCATCCACCGCATAGGCCAAATCCCCATCGCCGCTAACCAAGATGGCCGTATCATAGCAGCCCACCAGTGCCATCATATCGACGGCAATTTCTACATCAAGGTTGGCCTTTTTCGAGCCATCCGGCAGCTGCACCAGTTCCTTGGAGACGACACGGTAGCCATTGCGGCGCATCCACAGCAAAAACCCCTGCTGTTTTTCATTGGTGGGGTCAACCCCTGTATAGAAGAAGGAGCGAAAGAGACGGGAACCTTGGGTCAAGTAGCAGAGGAGTTTTGAATAGTCAATTTCAATGCCCAGTTGCAGTGCTGCATAGAAGAGGTTGGAGCCATCAATAAAAATGGCAACGCGCCCGCGATTTTGTAACACCTGTTCTGGCGTGTAAATAGCTGAAGACGAAGATGTAACCATGTAGAAATCATCTCAAAAAAAGTGTGTTATCGAAATATGAAGTCATACCTCTAGCGTATCGCGCGTCAAGGGGAATCGGCGACAGTTGCAGGCAGCGACAGTTTTTGGAAAATCGGCTCTGGATTGGCCAGAGGTTGTGACGCAGGTAAAACACCCCACTGGGCTTGGCGATCGCCCAAAAGGTCGGGGTCAACTGATCCGTTAAATTTAATACTATAGCCCAACTGCCCATAGATAGCCTCACTCAGTTGGGGGATAATCGGGGCAAGGACATAGGCCACAAGGCGCACTGACTCCAATACACAGTAGAGAATCTCCGCCACCGCTTGCGTTTCCCCAGCCTTATAGCGTTGCCACGGTGCCTCTTCATCAAGGAACTTATTCCCCGCCCGTGCCAGCGTCAGTGCCTGTTGACACACCTCATGGAAGGCCAGTTGCCGATACCCTTGGCCATAGGTTTGGCAGAGGTGCTCCGCCAGTTGCCGCAGGGGATGCTCGCGCGGAATCGCTGACCCTTGGACATTGGGTACTTTCCCATCGGTATATTTCCAAGCCATTTTCAGCGTGCGATTGAGCAAATTGCCCAGATCATTGGCCAGATCCGCATTGAGGATATTGACAAAGCGGGTCTCGCTAAAGTCACCATCGCGGCCAAACTCCACCTCTTTCATGAAGTAGTAACGCACGGCATCGGCACCGTATTGCGCCACCAAGGCAAAGGGATCAAGGGTATTCCCCAGACTTTTGCCCATTTTTTGACCATCCTTGGTGAGAAAGCCATGGACAAAGATCTGCTCTGGCAGTGGCAAACCCGCCGACATTAACATTGCCGGCCAAGAAATGGCATGGAAGCGAAGAATATCCTTGCCAATAATGTGCAGATCAATCGGCCACCAAGTTTTGAGGGCATTGGCTAAGGTTGGCTCATCTTCTGGTTCCAAGAGGGCAGTGACATAGCCCAAGAGGGCATCAAACCAGACATAGAGGGTCTGATCTGGATCCGTGGGCACGGGAAACCCCCATGCCAGATTCACCCGCGAAATGGAAAAGTCCTGCAGCCCCCGCTCAATAAAACTCAGCACCTCATTGCGACGGCTAGGGGGCTGGACAAAGTCAGGATGTTCAGCGTAGTAGTCCAAGAGCGCCGGCTGATACTTCGAGAGGCGGAAAAAATAGTTGCGCTCATCTCGCCATTCCACCGTCCGATTCACGTGGATCGGGCAGCGCCGACCCTCAAGCAGTTCGCGTTCCTCCTTGAATTCTTCGCACTCGACACAGTACCAACCCTGCTGCTGACCGAGGTAAATGTCGCCGTTGTCCCATACCCGCTGAAAAAACTCGTTGACAATGGCGTGGTGGCGAGGACTGGTGGTGCGGCTAAAGCGATCGTAGTGGATATTCAATTGTTGCCACAGGGCTTGAAAACCAGCGGCAATCTCATCGCAGTGGGCTTGGGGACTGAGACCCCGCTGTTGGGCGGTGCGCTCAATTTTTTGGCCATGCTCATCGGTACCGGTAATGAACCGCACCTGATAGCCCTGCAAACGATAGAAGCGAGCAAGCACATCGGCAGCAATGGTTGTGTAGGCACTGCCAATGTGGGGAAGGGCATTGACGTAGTACAGGGGGGTAGTGAGTGAAAAGTGCGGTGACAAGCAGTGTTTCTCCCTAGGAGGACGAGCAAATCGCGTTATTTATCATAGTGCCATCGGTAACAGCTTGGAGGCGATCGCCCACCGCCAGATCCACCCAAGGACTCAGGGGGCCTTCTTGCTCACTGCCATTGGCAGCCAAGTCACTGTGGCAAAGGAATAGGCGATCGCTCACCCGTGAACATAGATCCACCAGTAAATGCTCCAGACGTTCTGACTCCAATTGCCACACCCGTGCACTGGGACTCGCCGTTCCCTGCCGCAAAAAGATCGGCGCCTGCCAAAGGCATTGCAAGCCGCCATCCTGCCAACGCGGACTGCCGACATCTAACCAAAAATGCCAGCGATGAGCCAGTTGGGCACTGCGATATTGAAATGTGGTTGCCAGTAAGACCCCTTGGGGCTGCCGCAGGGGTGGAGCGGGATCAGCGGTTACAATTCCCCGCCGCAGTAGGGCGATCCATTCCCGTAGTCGCTCAGCCGTTGGCGTAGCTTGGTGTTCTGGGAGGTGATCATAAATTTGCCAGTAGGCGGCTGTGCCCTCAAGGAGCGATCGCAGGGGAGCCAATTCACTGGCTGTCAGGTTGTGTGGCCAGAGATAGCGTTGAATCGCCGCCTCTAGGAGATACACAGGCATTTGGCTAGGATCTAGTGTGCTCAGCCAATGACGCAAGTTCTCATAGGCGTCCGTGGCACGATGACCAAAGCGATCCCAATGGCTGTACTGGGTTGTACTCAGCAGTTCGGCTTTCTCCAGACCCGGCTGAAAACAATAGCAAGAGAGCAGGCCTGCCCGCACAGGATCAATCGCTCGCGGCAGCAAAACCGTTAACATCTCCGCAACCGCCGTTGCCTCTGGGATCATTCCCGTTCGCGGATAAACAAACAGCAACAGCGTCAAAAGGGCACGCACAAAGGGGGATTGAATCAGAGGGCGCTGCTCATTCCAGATCACCAAGGGAATGTCGCGTTTTTTTAACTCAGTGCTAAAGACATGGCGGGCAACGCTATCTAAACCGGGGGCAAGGATGGCGATCTCGTTTGGTTGCACCATCCCTTGATGAATGGCGGTGGCGATCGTTGCAACCACTTCCTGCAACAGTTGCATCCGCGAAGTGGTCTGAATAGCCGCGATGTTTTCGGGCAGCGTAGCTTGGGGCGTAGTGAGGCGTTCTTGAATCTCAGTTTGGAGAGGGGTGTTGCCAAAAATCGTTTCGGCAGGGCAGGGTTGCTCAATGACGGTGGCTTGGTTTTTCAGGCTGAGAAACGCATCGGGATCAGCTCCCAGACCGAGACGGACAGCGCCAATGGGTTGGTGAGTCAGGACAATTTTGATCCCCTGTTGGTTGAAGCGGGCGATCAAATCCGCCATCACCGCTGGATAGTTGTGGGTGTTGTCAGCCAAAAGACACTGAAACCGTTGCCCCAAGGAGGCTTGGTATCGAGGATGGTCAAGGAGAACTCGGCCAAATAAATCCGTGGTAATGCCGTAGGTGAGAAGGCTGTGGGCAGTACACCAACTTTGCCACTGTTTCAGGGCAGTGACGATCGCCCCCACGGTTTCTGAAGGCATCTCAAGCTGATGATCCCAAATGAGTTGGGGTAGATCATCGAGGCTGAGGCGGGCAAAGGCAGCCAATTGAAAAATATCAAGCAGATGGCGAGTGGCGCGATCGCGATTTTCACTGAGGACAGCAAACGTCTGGTTGGCAAGCCAAGGCTGCCACAACCGCTGTGCCCATACCAACTCCGTTTCTGGTTTCAGACGCAAAGGGGGATGCGGATCGACGGCCTTCGTCTGCACCAGAAGCGGCCAAAAAAGTTCCACCTCATCCTGCATGAAGCCCACTGGCGTGGTGATATAAGGTCTGTAGCCACTGCCCAACTGTGACTCAATTTCCCGTTGGATGACTTGGCGGCCTTCTACGCTATCCGTCAAAAAGAGGAGCGATCGCTCACGGGGAATCACGGACTTGTCCTGCCCGACCCACTGGGCAAATTCCCTTACCAGTGCACAGGTCTTGCCACTGCGACTACCGCCACTGATCCACTGCAACACCGCCAACAAAGCCCGCAAAGCCAATTTGCTACGATTCTATCTATCCTATCGATTTATTGCTGCTGCGGTAAGAGAACAATAGCAATGTCCAGCAACCCCTTTATTCGCCTCAGAGACTGGATCAAGCGTGCAGAGCAGTGGTATCGCACAACTCCGAACCGCGCCCTACAGGAAGCCTATGAAGCTGCGTTGAAAATTCGCGCCATTGAACTGGAACACTTTGACGGTCAACCGATTAGTCTCCTCAATCTACCCGTGGGAGAAGTCTCTAGCTACTTCGAGACAGAGCTAAAACAACTGCTAAAAACCATTCGTATGCGGATGACGGAGTTCCGCGCCAGCCGTCAAATTTTGCCCCTTGCTCCCCCCCAAAGCCCCCCCACTCCTGTCAACGATAGTGTCAATGGTGCAACGGCAACCTATACGGTGACGGCTACCGTCAGTAGCACGACTGAGGAACCCAGCGTTTATGAAAAGCTGCGGGTGATTGATGCCACCCTCAACCGCTATAAACGGCAGCGTGAAAAGGAACTCAATGCCCTTGCCCGTCCCAGCCTCAGTCGCCAAGATCCCCAACAACGCCAGCAGGCGGCTGCCCTCGACAAAATTGAGGATGATTCCCTTTATCTCTCGGAATATATCAGTGATGATCTCACCGATGATTCCAAGCTGGACAGCAGCAGCTTTATTCCGCGCTCGATTTTGCGCACCGCCGATCGCTTTCGCCGTGAACTCAATTCTGATGAAGCCACCGAAGCTGAAGTCGTTCGTGATTTTCGCACCTCAAAGCTGCGCACCCGTCTGGCGGTTCGTTTTATGCTCTTGCTGGTGATTTTGCCCCTGTTGACCCAGCAAATTTCCAAGGCGCTCATTGTCAGCCCCCTCGTCAACCACTTTAAGGCGGTAGGGCAGATTGAACGCATCATTAACTCCCAACTGGAGGACAACATTCTCGATGAACTGGCTCGCTTTGAAAATAAAATTCGCTTTGAAAGTCTGGTGAGCAATGTTCCTGTTTCTGCAGAGGAAATTCAAGCCCGCATCCGCGAGAAGGCGATCGAGCTATCCACGGAATACCAAAAGGAACTGATTGAACCCCTGAAAAACATCCTTTCCGATGCCTTGGGGTTTACCGTCTTTCTGGTGCTGGTTTTCACAGGTCAGCGGCAACTGGCCATTGTCAAGGTCTTTTTGGATGAAGTGGTTTATGGCCTCAGTGACAGTGCCAAAGCCTTTATCATTATCCTATTTACGGATGTCTTTGTCGGATACCACTCCCCCCACGGCTGGGAAGTGTTGGTGAACAATACCCTCGAGCACTTTGGCTTTCCGCGCAATGAGGACTTTATCAACATGTTTATTGCCACCTTTCCGGTGATGCTCGATACGGTATTTAAGTATTGGATTTTCCGCTATCTCAACCAGATTTCCCCTTCGGCAGTGGCCACCTACAAGAATATGAACGAGTAGTTAGGAGCACACCACTGGCTGGAGAATGGGACAGATCCTGCCCTTTTGGAGTTGCGCGGGCGATCGCCAGCCAGATAGGAGGCCTTGCAATTCCTGTTTAAGAATCTGCAACTGCTGAATTTGTGCCTCAATGGCCGCCAATTTTTCCTCTAACTTTTCCTTGATGTGATCACAGGGAATCTCACCGCGATCGTATACCTCAAGCAAGGCTTTGATGTCGCTCAGGGTGAGGCCAAGGGACTGGGCACGTTTGATAAAACTTAGGCGAGCAAAGACATCCTCAGCAAAGAGGCGATAGCCCCCACTGGTTCTGCCAACTGTTCGCAACAGCCCCAATTCCTCGTAATAGCGAATGGTCTTGACGGGCAGGCCACTACTGTGGGCAACGGTACCAATCAAGTAGGCAGCTGCATTCATGGCAGTTCTCCCAAGATCAGCGAGACAGCGATTTTAGAGAAGGGCACTTTAATTTTCTGCCATCGAGAGGCCAGATCACCACTTTCAGAAATTCAGCCATCTGCGCTATAATCATAAAGCTACGCGGATGTGGCGGAATTGGTATACGCGCACGTTTGAGGGGCGTGTGGCTTTGCCTTGCGAGTTCGAGTCTCGCCATCCGCATTTTTTATGGGTGAATAAAGAAGGCGATCGCTAGCACGAGGTAAGTCATTATCAGCAGGACGCCCTCTAGCCAATTGCTGCGCCCATCACTACTAATGGAGTTAGTGATCGCGACAGCAGCCACAACTGCCAGCAGCTCAAAGAGGTTAAAGCTCAGGTTCATCTCCCGTTGTCCCAAGAGCCAGCCCACCAGCACAAGCACCGGCGCCACAAAAAGAATAATCTGCAGGCTAGACCCAATCGCCACCGCCACTGCCCCTTCCATACGATTATTGAGGGCAAACTTGATACAGGTGATGAACTCAACCACACTGCTGAAAATGGGAATGAGAAACACGCCTGTAAACAATTGGGTCAACCCGATTTCACTAATGCTGTCCTGCAAACTATCCACGAGGATGTCGGAAACAAAGACTAGCAAAATCGTACCCACCAGCAGAATGGCAACGGGCACCTTGAGATTGACAGTGGGGGAGGGTTCCTGACCAGCGATCGTCTCATCCATCAGGTAGAGGTGACGATGGGTTTTCATGGAAAAGAGCAACATCAGACCGTAAAAAATCAGCAGCAAAATCGCCGACGCATAGGAGAAGTGATCAATCAAGTGAAGCGGCACACTGGGCGCCGCCGCCTGAATCGCGGTCGGGGTCATCAGCACAATCACCGATAGGGTGAGGGCAGAGGCATTAATGCGTGCCACAGGTGCTGAGAACTGCTGCTCTGGAAATCGGATGCCCCCAACAACAATGGCCAGACCCAATCCCAAAAGCAAATTGGCAATAATGGCACCGCTGAGACTGGCTTTTACCACCTCTGCCAGACCCTGACGCAGGGCGACAATGGCGATAATCATCTCAGTGACATTGCCAAAGGTGGCATTCAAGAGTCCGCCAAGGGCAGGGCCAATGACTTCGGCGATCGCCTCTGTGGAATTGGAAATCCCAGCCGCAAGGGGCACAATGGCGAGACCACTGAGGATAAAGCTCACCATTGGCGGCATTTTGACGATAAAGTTAAGGAGGGCAAGGGGCACAAAAATCAGTAAGCCCAGCAGAATTTTTTCCTGTGTTGTCATGGATCGATCCCCTTGAGCGAATCATCAACTGACTGTCTCCACCTCTCGGGAATTCGCTACTACGGCTATACGGGCGCCCTACCAGAGGAACAAATTCTCGGCCAGTGGTTTGAGATTGATATTAAGCTCTGGTTGGATATGGCACAAGCGGCGGCCAGCGATCGCCTTGAGGACACCCTTGACTATCGCCCCCTCTTGCAAGCCATCGAGCAGTTAATGCAGCAGCAACGCTTTCACTTAATTGAGACCCTAGCAGCAGCAATTATGAAACTGTGCCTAGCGCCCCCCCAAGTGCAGCGAGCTGCTGTGCGTGTAACCAAACTTGCCCCCCCCGTGCCCAATTTTACGGGTCAAATTAGTGTTGAAATGGTGCGCTGCCATGCCGAATCGCCTTAGCCAGTGCCAAAGTCTCTATTTGCGCAAGCATGCCGAAAACCCCATTGACTGGTGGCCGTGGTGTGATGAAGCCCTTGCCAAAGCAGCGGCAGAGGATCGGGTGATTTTTCTCTCGATTGGTTACTCCAGTTGCCACTGGTGCACTGTCATGGAGGGGGAAGCCTTTTCGGATCTGGAGATTGCCGCCTATCTCAATGCCCATTTCCTGCCGATTAAGGTGGATCGCGAGGAGCGACCCGATCTGGACAGTATTTACATGCAGGCACTGCAACTGATGACGGGTCAAGGAGGCTGGCCGCTCAATGTATTCCTGACGCCGCAGGATCGCCGTCCCTTTTATGGTGGTACCTACTTTCCTGTGCAGCCGCGCTATGGCCGTCCGGGCTTTTTACAGGTGTTGCAGGCGGTGCGCCGCTTCTATGACCAAGAAAAGGACAAGCTCGCTGCCCAACAGGCCACGCTCTGGCAATATCTCGCTCCCCCCCCTGAGATGGGAGAAGCCGTCCCCTTGACTGAAGAACTCCTAAGGGCAGGGATTCGCCAAGTGACGCCGATTTTGCGCGATCGCCCCCAAGGCACCTGCTTCCCCATGATGCCCTATGCCCAAATGCTCCTACAGGGGCTGGCGTTCAGTCCCGATCCCCCAGAACTGTTGCAGCTGTGTCAGTTGCGGGGACACAACCTCTTGCGGGGGGGGATCTATGACCATGTGGGCGGTGGTTGGCATCGCTACACCGTGGATCCCCAATGGACAGTGCCCCACTTTGAAAAAATGCTCTACGACAATGGCCAAATTGTGACCTATCTAGCGCGGCTGTGGCAGCAGGGCGATCGCGCCCCCCAGATTCCCGCTGCAATTGCCCAAACGATTCAATGGCTTGATCGCGAAATGACGGCCCCTGAGGGCTACTTCTATGCAGCACAGGATGCCGATAGCTTTATCAGTGCCAATGATCCTGAACCCGAGGAGGGCGCCTTTTATTGCTGGCAATATGCAGAGCTAGAGCAGACCCTAACCCCAACGGAATTGGCACAACTGCAAGCCCACTTTGACATCTCTCCCAGGGGCAACTTCGAGGGCAAGATTGTGCTCAAGCAAGTGCGCCCGCCGGCGAATCCTGAGGTGCTAGCACCGATTCTGCGTAAACTCTTTGCTCGCCGCTATGGTGCCGATACGCCCATGGATCAACCCTTTCCCGTGGCCACGGATAATGCAACCGCAAAGGGACAGGCTTGGCCGGGACGGATTCCGCCGGTCACTGATACAAAAATGATTTTGGCTTGGAATAGCCTGATGATCACTGGCTTAGCAACGGCAGCCCAAGTCTGGAGAGAGCGCACCTACTGGCAGCGAGCGGCTAAAGCGGCACAATGGCTCCACGAGCATCAATATCAAGAAGGCAAACTCTACCGCCTCAACTATGGCGGCACCGTGGCCGAAGTGGCGCAGGCCGAGGATTATGCCTACTGGATCCAAGCCCTGCTTGCCCTGCATCAAGCCAGTTTAGCGGTGGGGGAGGCGGCTCAGCCGTGGTTGGAATTGGCCACGCAGTATCAAACCCTCTTTGATCAGGAATTGGCGGCAACGGAGGGGGGCTACTACAATGCACCGGAGCGCGCCGATTTGATTGTGCGCCAGCGGGAAGGTCTCGATAATGCTACACCTTCTGCGAATGGGGTGGCGATCGCCAACTTGGTGCAACTCTTTTTGCTCACAGAGAATCCCGCCTACCTCGAACAGGCAGAAAAGGGATTGCGTTTCTTTAGCCCATTGATGAAGGAGTCTCCCCAGAGTTGTCCGAGCCTTTTGGCGGCGTTGCAGTGGTATCTGCGTCCTGTCTGTGTGCAAGCGCGGCCTGATCAGGTTACAACCCTCTGGGAGCGCTACTTGCCAACGGCTGTCCTCAAAGTTCGCGATGACCTCGAGCCAGTCGCCCTTGTCTGTGAAGGCTTGCGCTGCCGCGAACCGGCACTGACCCCCACCCAACTACAACAACAACTGGATAATCTCTATGGCTGAAGCGTTGCGTCGTACGCCCCTCTATTCCCTGCATCAAGGGGCACGGTTTACCCCCTTTGGCGAGTGGGAGATGCCCTTGCAGTACAGCAGCATTTTGCAGGAACACCAAGCGGTGCGGCAGCGGGTGGGGATGTTTGATATTTCCCACATGGGCAAGTTTCTGCTGCGCGGCTCTGAGGCGATCGCGGCACTCCAAGAACGGGTACCCACCAATCTCAGTCGTCTCCAGCCCGGCCAAGCGAAATACACCGTTCTCCTGAATGAGGCCGGGGGCATTGTCGATGATGTCATTCTCTACATAGGCGAGGGTCAAGTGCGTTGTATTGTCAATGCAGCCACCACTGCCAAGGACTGGGCATGGTTGCAGACCTATTTACCCGCCAGTATTGAGTTCATTGATGAGTCAGCGACACAGGTACTGATTGCCCTTCAAGGCCCTGCCGCGACAGCGACCTTAGCTCCCCTGTGCGATCGCCCCCTAAATGACCTCAAGGCCTATCGCCATGCTCAAGTGAACCTGCTGGAACAGCCCGCTTGGATTGCGCGTACGGGCTACACCGGCGAAGACGGTTGGGAAATTCTTGTGGCACCAGAATTGGGGCAACAGTTGTGGCAAACCCTGCTGGCGGCGGGTGTGACTCCCTGTGGCTTGGGGGCGCGGGATACCCTGCGCTTGGAGGCGGCCATGCTCCTTTACGGCCAAGACATGGATGAGCAAACCACCCCCCTAGAGGCGGGTCTCGATTGGCTGATTGATTGGCAAAAGCCCGATTTTGTGGGTCGTGCGGCCCTCTTAGCCCAAAAGCAGCAGGGGATTGAGCGGCAATTGGTGGGGTTAGAACTGGTGCGCAAAGGCATCGCTCGCCACGGCTATCCTATCTATGCGGGGGCACAGGCTGTGGGGGAGGTTACCAGTGGCACCCTATCTCCCACCTTGGGGAAGGCGATCGCCCTTGGCTATGTCTTTCTAGAGTTTGCCCACATCGGTCGGGAACTGGCGGTACAGGTGCGCGATCGCCAAGTCCCAGCCGTGGTGGTTCCTCGCCCGTTCTATCGCCGTCCTCGGTAGCCGCTGCAATTCCGCTAAAATTTGATTCATCAGTCGTAAAGTGCAACGAATGCTGGAAATTTGCCCTCGCTGTGGTGCTCGTTTAGGAAAGCCCTTGTCCTCTGGCCGCCAAGTGTGTAGTGCCTGCGGTTGGAGTACAGTGGTTATTGAGCGATCGCCGCCACCGCCCCCCACGGGATTGTCTCTCCTTCTCAGTCAAATCAGGCGGCTGATCAAGCGTTTTTTCCAGTATCTAGGAGGACAACTGCAACGCTTGTGGCGATCGCTGACCGCTCGTTCGCAGCAGCAAAAGCCCCGCCGCAATCTCTGGGAAAGCCTCGTCACCAAGCTCAAACACCTCGAGGAAAAAATTCCCACCGGTGATCCCAGTAAGGAGTGGCTGACTCCTGAAGAGGCCTTTCAACTCTTGGGCGGCAACCCAGATAACCCCAACTCCAAGGTGAGTACCCTCGATGGCAAGCGGCGGATTGGCTTATCGGCCTTTCGGCGACTGGTGAATACCGCCGAATATGCGGATTTTGGCTTTCAATACTCTAGCGATCGCCACCTGAAAAATTTACCCTATTTGCGCCGTCTGCCTCGCCAACCCTAGGGCGATCGCAAACCGAGAATAATCTGCCACTCCTGTTCGGTGACCGGTTGTACCGAGAGACGGCAGCCCTTTTGCAACAGCAGCATCCCCTCTAGGCCGGGCGTTTGCCGCAGTTCTGGAAGTGTAATTGGCGGTGAAAAATCGCGGCGATACTGAATATCCACCATGAACCAGCGGGGATGGTCAGGCGTACTTTTGGGGTCAAAGTAGCGACTGTCCGGATCCCAAGCAAAGTGGTCGGGATAGGCGGCCTTGACGACTTCGGCAATGCCCATGATGGCTGGTGGGTTGGCATTACTGTGGTAAAAGAGCACGCGATCGCCCACCTGCATGTGATCGCGGATAAAATTGCGAGCTTGGTAGTTGCGTACCCCTTCCCAACAGGTGGTTTGTTGTGGGGCTGCCTGCAAATCCTGCCAAGAAAAAACGCTTGGCTCCGACTTCAGTAACCAAATCCCTGCCATCAAAGATTCCGCAATGGTTAAGTTTAGAGGTCTGCCGTGCCCAAGCTACAGCGTAGCAAATCCTCAACGGTTGCACAGTAGGGAGTTAGCCCCAAGGTTTGAGGATTAAGCACGGTGTCATAGGTGAAGTTACGATAGTTCAAGCAAAAATAATCCCACGGCGACATTTGCACTCGAAATACCCGCACAAAGAAGTTGATCACTGGCAGCGTCAAGGGGACTTGCAAATAGATGGGCAGCTTTGCCGCAGCGCACAACTGCGCCAACATCTCATTGACAGTAATTGGCGGGTTACCCAGAGCCACCCGACGCGGTACGGGATACTCAGGATGCTGCAACAGGTAGAGAACCACTTGGGCAATATCGCGGGCATGGACAAAGTGAAAACTGGCATCAGCACGGAAAAAGCGAGCCAACCACAGCCACTTGAGCACTTCGCGCATGCCTTCGGTGATAAACGAGGGTCGCTTGCCATCGGCGCCACCACCAAAGACCATCGTGGGAAACAGTTCAATCACGCGATCGCCCACCGGCAACTGCTCAATGGCATGGAGACACTCATACTTAGAGCGAATATAATCCGTTCCCAAGGTGCCTGCTTCCGGCAGCGGTTCCATTTGATGATTGAGGATACTTGCCGTTGAAAAATAAAAGACCCGCTGGCAGCGTTGCGGATCCAGTTGCTTGAGGAGATGGCAGGTTTGCTCGTAGTTGATGGCAAAGACATTGTTCCCTCCCCAAGCGGTTGCCGTTAGGATTGCAAGATCGAGGGTGGGCAGTAGCGGTTCCAAGGGGGTCAAATCCATGAGATCCGCCTGAATCACGTTCACCCCGGCTCTTTGGTGAGGATCAATCTGCAACCGTGCTGGATGCCGCACCAGCAAAAAGAGTTCATGATCCGTCTCTTGGATCAGCGCCTCAGCGATGTACTGGCCAATGCAACCACTGGCACCCGTCATTAAGATGCGCATTAGCCGAGGGACTTCACCAGATCAAAGAGAAAACCCACATTCTCCTCAGGGGTTCCTTGGAGAACGCCATGGCCAAGGTTAAAGATATATTTGCCCTTGCGACCCGCTTCGATAATGGCTAGCGCTCGTTCCTTGAGCACTGGCTGGGGGGCAAAGAGCGTGACGGGGTCTAAATTCCCCTGCAGACCGACACTGGCAGGAAACTGCTGGCGAATCGTGCCGATGTCCACAGTCCAGTCAAGGCTGACAATATCTGCCCCAGTTGCTGCCATGCGATCGACCACTGCGGCACTGCCATTGATATAGAGGATGATTGGCACATCGGGATAGACGGCTTTGACCTGCTGAACCACCTGCTTTTGGTAGGGGAAGGCAAAGGTATCGTAGTCCTGACGGCTGAGTTGACCCGCCCACGAATCAAACAGTTGCACCACTTGGGCACCACAGTCAATTTGATAGCACAGGTAGTCGGCAATGGCAGTGGCCAAATGGTTTAAGAACTTGTGGAGCAACTCTGGCTCACGGTAGGCCATGGTTTTGATTTCAATGTAGTCCTTGGAGCTTTTGCCCTCAATGGCATAGGCGGCAAGTGTCCAAGGGGCACCGGCAAACCCCAGCACCGTGGCGCGATCGCCCACCTCTTGGCGCAGGGTCGAGAGAATTGGACGAATAAAAGGACAGGCCACTTCCGGTTCCAAGGGATGGAGTTGTTGCACCTGCTCAAGGGTACGGATGGGTGGATCAATGATCGGCCCTTTACTCTCGACAATGTCAAAGGGAATACCAATCCCCGGCAAGGGCGTGAGAATATCCGAAAAGAGAATCACACCGTCGGGGGCAAAGGCACGAAAGGGTTGGAGTGAAATTTCAATGGCCAGTTCGGGGATTTCCGATCGCTCACGAAACGAGGGATAGCGATCGCGCAGGTCACGGTAGACCTTCATGTAGCGTCCAGCTTGCCGCATCAACCAAATGGGGGGACGCTCAACGCTTTCACCACGGGCAGCACGTAGGAGTAAAGGGGTGGTCATCCTAAAATGTGTAATTCCAATCGTTTTCAATGGCTCTGGAAGACTCGCTCAGCAAGCCCTATTGAAGTCAGGTGTTGCCTGCGATTCACAGAGTTTAACCCTACAATCATACCCTAGGGGGCGATCGCTCCCACACCTCAGAGGAGAATTCCCTTGCTTTACCACGCGCGGGGCTGAAACTGCGGGTCGTTGAGAATTGCCACGCCATCTCCCGACTGTGCCAACACAAATAGACCCTGCCGATAGGCATAGCGAGCCACCTCAGGCGGCACAATCATCCCCGCCACGGCTCCCAAGAGTTTTGTACCCCGATACTGATGAGCCAAACGGCGAAATTTGGCAATCCGCTCTAGGTGTTCATCGACATCACTTTGGCTGAGCTTGGTTTTCACCTCAACGAGAACGGCTTCATCGGTGTTAACGACCAACAAATCAATCTCTAGGCTCTCATTCCCATCTTGGAGGATCACATCGCTGTAGAGTTGGGAGACAGCAATCCCCCGACTCTGAAATAAGCGCAGCACGGCTGGACGTACCTGCCATTCCACAAATTCTCCAAGACGGTTGCCCAGTTTGCCAATTTGTTGGTTAAGTTGGCGAGCTTCTTCTCGCAGTAACCGTTCAGTCTCTTGAAAACGCCGCTCAGTTTCTTGAAATCGGCGTTCTGTTTCCTTTTGAGCTTCCAGCAGCTCTCCCAATAACCGCCAAACATCCTCAGGGGTATGGGCTTGTGTCATGATCTGGGTCGGGTTTTCTAGGCTACAGCTAACCCTCTCATCATAGCCTAGGAGGCGCTCAGAGAATTTCCATCATAAACTGCGCAAGGGCACTGCCACTGTGCTTTACCACGCGCGGGGCTGAAACTGCGGGTCGTTGAGAATTGCCACGCCATCCCCCGACTGTGCCAACACAAATAGACCCTGCCGATAGGCATAGCGAGCCACCTCAGGCGGCACAATCATCCCCGCCACGGCTCCCAAGAGTTTTGTACCCCGATACTGATGAGCCAAACGGCGAAATTTGGCAATCCGCTCTAGGTGTTCATCGACATCACTTTGGCTGAGCTTGGTTTTCACCTCAACGAGAACGGCTTCATCGGTGTTAACGACCAACAAATCAATCTCTAGGCTCTCATTCCCATCTTGGAGGATCACATCGCTGTAGAGTTGGGAGACAGCAATCCCCCGACTCTGAAATAAGCGCAGCACGGCTGGACGTACTTGCCATTCCACAAATTCCCCAAGGCGGTTGCCCAATTTACCAATCTGTTGGTTGAGCTGCCGTGCTTCTTCCCGTAGTAAACGCTCAGTCTCTTGGAAACGTCGGTCAGTTTCTTGAAAACGCCGCTCAGTCTCCTGAAATCGACGTTCTGTTTCCTTTTGGGCTTCCAGTAACTCCCCCAATAACCGCCAAACATCTTCAGGGGTGTATGCTTGTGTCATTGAATTGATTATTGACTTGATTATTGACTTGATTGAGGATTGCCGCCAAGCTCAGGTATTTTCTATACGATCATAGCCTAGGGAATAGAACCCATGAATGATCCACTACTCGCACAATTTCTAAACCTCAGCCGCTGACAAACAGGAACCTGCATTCATGCCCAAACTATACTTACTGCGCCCAAGATGAGGCCACCCGTGTCATTTTTGGCATCCCCAAGCAGGCCATCGCCCTTGGCGCTGTGCAGGATGTTTTGCCCATTGGGCGCAGAGGTGCCTTTTTGCAGGCACTGGTCAATCCCTGATTAGCGTGATAGATTCGGGTAAATCCGCAGCCGCCGATTCGGCTCTTCACCAAAGCTACAGGAGGTCAACTGGTAGTGCTCAATCAACTCGTGTTGCATTCGCCGAATGTTGGCCGATCGCGGGAGTAGCTCCACTGCTTGCCCCTTGGGAATAACAATTTCTTCCACAGCTAAGCGCGCCTCCTCAAGGGCTTCCAATTCGTCATCACTGCCCGTTGGACTAAAGAGGGAAAGATCTGCTGACTCGGCTGGACTGGGGTCTTCAATGCCAAGCAAATGCCGTAACCCCCGCACAATTTGCGCCATACTATTTGTCTTAATGGCATGGACGGGGAGATGGTGAATATGGGCAAGGTGCCGCAGCTTGCTTTCCCCCTTGAGATGGGAGCGGAGCGTCAAAATCACATCCGCTTGATCAATATCCTTAGTGACAATAATGGGTAGGTTGAGAGTGCGAATGGCTTGCTCTAAATGATGGCGGCTGACGGCATAGGGAAAGACGTGGAGGGGGAGTTCTTCGCCATTCGGCCCAACCGTGGGGGCATCCAATGTGGCTTCGAGCAGTTGGGCAAAGTTGGCTCGCAGAGGTTCTTTGTTGGCATCGACGACGGGTAGCATCTGGCCACTCTCACGCCAAGAGGGACGCTGAGGCACAGATTTGACCTCCGATCGCTGGGAAGGAGGCTCAGGACGACTAATCACCACTGAGCCATCGGCAGCAACACTGCGAATTTCAGGTGAGGGTTGGCGACCCCGCAGTAGGAGATCCACACTGGCGGCCACATCGAGATGCACAACCCAGCGATCGCGCTCCAGCATTTCCACGGCTATTTGAAAAGTGGGTGGAGCTTTGCGTTCAAGAACACTCTTTTGGGTGCCCCGCCGCCGCGCTTCTTCATCCCCAAGGGTGACCGATTGAATGCCCCCCACCAAATCCGCGAGGGTCGGGTTTTTCATCAGGTTCTCAATTTGGTTGCCGTGGGCAGTACCAATCAGTTGTACGCCTCGCTCCGCAATGGTGCGTGCTGCTAGTGCCTCTAGTTCGGTGCCAATCTCATCAATGACAATCACTTGGGGCATGTGGTTTTCCACCGCCTCAATCATCACCTGATGCTGAAGTTCCGGGCGAGCCACCTGCATTCGTCGTGCCTTGCCAATCGCTGGATGGGGAATATCACCGTCGCCCGCAATTTCATTAGAGGTGTCAATAATCACTACCCGTTTGTGCAACTCATCGGCCAAGACGCGGGCAATTTCCCGTAGTGCCGTTGTTTTACCAACACCGGGGCGACCTAAAAGCAAAATAGACTGGCCACTTTCCACCAAGTCGCGAATCATACCAATCGTGCCAAAGACGGCTCGCCCCACCCGGCAGGTCAAGCCAATAATCGTTCCTTGGCGATTGCGCAGGGCACTAATGCGGTGCAGCGTACGCTCAATGCCAGCGCGATTGTCACCACTAAACTCACCCACCCGATCCACGGCATATTGCAACATCTCACGGCTGACGGGCGTCTCGGCAAGGTATTGGGTGCTGTGGATAAACCGTGCTTCCGGCAATCGCCCCAAATCGAGAACGATTTCTAAGAGTTCTTCCCGCTGTGGATGATCGGTGAGGGACTGTCCAAGGGGCGGCGGTAGGATCGCCAATAATTGATCGAGATCGTCAGTGACTTGGCGTTGTCCAGCAGTCAATTCAACCATAGGGTACAGAGGGTGACGGGACAGATTTCAAAGGAGACACAAGGGTAGCTGCTTCAGCAACAGCCGCTGCAAGGACGGCAGGAACAGTTTGCCAGGGTTGGTCGGCGATCGCGTGGAAAGGGGCAAGGCGTTTGCGAGCATAACTACCATAGGCAACACCAGCAATTCCCTGTGGATCTAGCAATCCCATTGCCCTGAGTTTAGCAACCGTATGGCCATTTGTGCCGCCCGCCAACTGCACAAATCCGGGTAAATTTGCCCCTAAAATGGCTTGACCCAATTGAATGGTGGCTCGTGTTGCACCATCGCCAATATCGCCACTCATGGGACGACCATCCGCCTGCCAAATGAGGGCACACTGCAACGGTTGAATCTGCCCATTGATCCAGCGCAAATAGTCAATTACTCCCTCGCCTTGGGGACAACTGATGGCTAGCACCTGCAAATATCGAACCCAGGGGCGGACGCGCTGCCAAAGCTGGGTAAAGTCATTGTAGCGCTGGGGTTGGGTGTGGATTTCTAGGGCTTGAATGGTGCCTTGGGCAATGAGGGGAGTGATCTGCTCAAACACCGCTGGCTGCTCATAGGTGGAAATCAAACCCAAGGGGCACAGGGGTAAACAGCGGCCACAACCATAACAGCGATCGCGCACCACCCCCTGCACCTGTTCATCAAAGCGAATGGCGGCAGCAGGACAAATGCGTTCACAGGGGCGATCGCACCTTGGGGGACAGCGACTCGGATCAAACGTGGCCTTACGAAAATGCGGGTCAGCCCCATCATTAATACTCACCATCAGCAGGGGGCGAGTGGCCCCAAGGCTTGCCGCAACTGTCAAAGCGTGATTAGCCGCGTAAATCACGGCAGGGTCGGCGGCCACATCAATACAATCAGCCCCTGCCAGTGCATAGGCCAACGTCAAGTTATAAATTTGGGCAACATCTTGGAAACTGGCACCGTTAATGAGTTTGAACCAACGATGTGCCGCTAAAGCCGCTAGGGGGGCAGCAAAATTAACCATAAATATATTTTATGCGTTTTCAGGATTCAGCGTCGTCGTGACTCATCATCCGTTGTAGGGCTTGCAGGCCTTTTTTAATCTGGCGAGAAACTGTGACCGCACTTAGACCCAAGAGTTCAGCAGTTTCTTTTTGACTCAAATCGTGCAAAAAGACAAATTCCAGAATCTGACAGGTGCGGGCTTCTAGTTTCTGCAGACACTGCTGCAAACGAATGCGATCTTCTTGGGCGAGTTGAAAACTTTGGTACCGTTGATCGGGCACGATGTCCCCTAGGCAAACACTGTCCTCTTCCCCTTCGAGGGCGGGGGCATCTAGGCTGACCGGGGTGGTGTGGTAGTTGGCAAATTTTGCCGCTTGCCATTCTTCAAGGGGAACATCGAGCGCTTGGGCAATTTCGTTATCGGTGGGGGGGCGATGCAGTTGTTGGCGGAGTTCTTGAATCACCCGCTTTCCTTGGCTTTGGAGGGCTTGCCAACGGCGGGGGACGCGAATTTGTGGACTTTTGTCGCGCAAATAATGTTGAATTTCACCGCGAATGTAGGGAATGGCAAAGGAACTAAAGGCCACGCCCTTACTGGGATCAAAGCGTTCAATGGCGTGAATGAGGCCAAGGGTGCCCACTTGCATCAGGTCGTCAAAGCTTTCTTGGGTGCACTGTACCCAGCGATGGGCTTCCTTGCGTACCAGTCCCATGTTCAACTCGACAAGGCGATTCCGCAATTCGCGTGCAGGGTTGTCTTGGTATGCCTGCAACAGCGAGAGGGTGGAATGCTTGAGGTCAGTATTGGCTGTCGTGCTGAACATAGAACACACCGTACCTTAAATCCCCCACAGCTTCAAAATGAGCAGATCAATGAGCACATCCTACGGTCTTCTTGGGTTATTGAACAACAACTTAAATAGATACCTGAACTAGATATCAACTGCGACTATGAAATCGCCTATTCTTACGATTCCACATCTAGTATGGCAAGGCATCCGTAGTTTCCCTGTGATCTCGACCACAGGTTAGATTAAATTTTGCTAAATGTTGTTCCTTAGGTTCGCAGACTACCGAGGGCGATCGCGCCCCACAATGCAGTTCCCAAGCCAATGCGATACCAGATAAAGACCCAAGTGGAATGGCGTTGCAGGAATCGCAGCAGCCAAGCGATCGCCAAATAGGAAAAAACCATGCTCGAGAGTGTGGCAATCACAAGAGGAATAAACAGCGTCCCCTCATCAAAAACATCTTTGGCTTGGACAAGGGTGGCGATCGTCAGTGTGGGAATGCCCAACAGAAAAGAAAAGCGCGCCGCTGTTTGCCGCTCCAGCCCTAAAAATAAAGCTGTCGTTAGCGTGGAGCCTGAACGCGAAGCCCCCGGCAGCAGGGCAATCATCTGGCCACAACCCACTAGAAAGCCATCTAAAATGCCAATGTCTTGATAGGTGCGTTTGCGGGAACCCCATTTTTCTGCGAATCCCAAAAGAATTGCCATGGCGATCGCCATCGTGGCAATGATCTGAGGCCGATCCAACTCAACTTTGGCCCATTTCAGAAGAAGTCCTGCCGCTAGTGCGGGAATCGTGCCCACCGTGATCCCAACCAACAGTTTCCATTCTTCCCGCTGCCAATCCCGCTGTTGCCATGCCTGCCAAGCCCCTTGGACAATTTGGCGAATATCCTGCCAGAAATAGCCAAAAACCGCGATCACGCTACCAAACTGCATCGCATCTAGGGCAGTTTTATGCCAGACACTTTTCCACCCCAAGAGGTCACTAAAGAGAATCAAGTGAGCGGTACTGCTAATGGGCAAGAACTCTGTAATACCTTGCACGAAGCCGAGGATGACTGCTTGCAGCCAGAGAATAATATCCACGTTTCTGTCTCACCTTTGCAACCCCACTATCTTGCCATGAGTCGGTGAACAGGCTATCCTCGCCAAGATGTTGTAATAGATTGTAGAAACAGTCTTCTTAAACGCAGCAGCACTGTTTTGCCAGTTAGGCGTGTATGTCGGGTAACTTAGAAGCCGTTGAGCGGGAAATTTTAGGGTTACAGGGGATGCTATTGGCCGCCTTGGCGGAAATGCGTCAGCTTTATGATGTTTATCTAGAAATGCTCGCCCCCATTGCCCGCCAGCAGTTGATCACCGTCAGTTATCAGGTGTGCACTCAAGTCTTTCCAGAGAAATTTTTGACCCTTGAAGACCCAGAGCGACAGGATCTTCAGCGTCAGATTGTTGAACTGGCGATCGCCTTGGAAACCACGATTTTAGGCCTACAGCCCCGTCGCCAAGAAGACTCAACTGCAAAGCAAGAGGCGACGAATGGGGAAGAAAACGCAACCAAGGAACAGGAACCCCCCTCCCTATCGGAGCAATTGAGCCAAGTTCTTTATCAAAGTTCGCTCAAGATAAACCATCTACTGCAACGGGCGGCTATCTTACCGCCTGCCCCAATCGCGGTCATTTTAGAGATTGCCAGTAAGGCGGAAAACCGTCCCCTTGGGCGGATTCCCCATTTGTTGACGATGATGCTAGATGAGCAGAAACTACAAGAGGAGGGCGAAGAGGAGCGAGACACCAGTGAGTCCCCAAGGGAATCTTCCAGTCATCACCCCATGGCAGCCATTTACCTGCAACTTGAGGAACTGGAGTTTCAGCATCCTCCCCTCGGCAATCAGCGCAGTCAAATTCGCCAACTGGAAGCACGTCTGGCCACCCTCCAGAAGCAACTGCATAAAAAACAGCGGCAATATCTGGTTCTCAAGGCCAGTCGGGCATGGTGGCAAACGTGGAAAGCCAATGAAGCCGCAGACGCGACCGCCAGTGTCCCCGAAGCAATGGATGGTGAGCAATAGGGAAGGAGGCCTGCTGTGTCCCTTGACTGGCCACGCCTACAACGCGCCCTTGCCATTGAAACGGAGCGGGGTTTTTGCAACCTTCAGGGCAATACCTATCGGTTTAATGAGTATTTACACGCAGCGTTAACGCAAGCCCCTCTGCAACAACTCCCCCTTCAGGTGCGCGATCGCTGGCAGGAAACGGCGGCAGCCTATGCCCACTACAACGATCTCTCCCCCAGCCAACGACAACACCTCGTGGTGAAAACGCGCCAACTGCTCCACGATGTCCACAAACAACTCACGAGTCCGCCCCCGCGCCCCCGTCCCCTCGATCAAGCGCTCAAAACAGTGAATGGGATTGGTGAGCGCACTGCGGCGAAACTGGAAAAACTTGGGCTTTATACGGTTGCGGATCTCATTTACTACTTCCCCCGCGATCACATTGACTATGCCCGCCAAGTGCCGATTCGGCAACTCCAAGCTGGGGAGACCGTCACCCTTGTGGGTAAAGTCCGCCGTTGCAACTGTTTTACCAGTCCCCGCAATGCCAAGCTGACGATCTTAGAAATTGTTCTTCAAGATCGCACCGGGCAAATTCGCCTGAGTCGCTTCTATGCGGGTGCCCGCTATGCCCAACGGGGGTGGCAAGAGCAGCAAAAACGCCTCTATGCCCCACAGACCATCGTTGCTGCCTCTGGCCTCGTGAAACTGACGAAGTATGGCCTTACCCTTGAAGATCCGCAGTTGGAAGTGCTGGATCATGCTGGGGCAGAAATAGACTCCCTCACGATTGGCCGTATTGTGCCGGTCTATCCCTTAACGGAGGGAGTATCTCCCGATGTGATTCGCCGTGCGGTCGATCGCGTTCTGCCCTTGGTGCAGGGCTATCCTGATCCCCTACCGCAGGCGCTGCGCCAACGTCATCAACTCATGCCCTTAGACATGGCGCTGCGGCACATTCACTTTCCCGCGGATCAAAGGCGACTGAGTCTGGCACGGCGGCGGCTGATTTTTGATGAATTTTTCTACCTGCAACTGGGATTGCTCCAACGGCGGCGCCAGCAGCAACAGCAGGCCAGTGCCCCCCTCAACCCCCAAGGGGAACTGATTGAGCAGTTTTACCAGGGGCTGCCCTTTCAACTCACAGGGGCGCAGCAGCGGGTGGTGGCGGAAATTTTGGCGGATTTAGAGCGCCCGATTCCCATGAATCGCCTTGTCCAAGGGGATGTGGGATCCGGCAAAACCGTTGTCGCTGTGATTGCGCTATTGGCGGCTGTGCAGTCGGGTTACCAAGCAGCTCTGATGGCACCCACAGAGGTTCTGGCGGAGCAGCACTACCGCAAGCTCTTGGAATGGCTCACCCCTTTGCATGTGCCGGTGGAATTGCTCACAGGATCGATACGTACAGCCAAGCGCCGCCAGATTCTGGATCAATTGGCAACGGGGGAATTGCCGGTGCTGGTGGGCACCCATGCTCTGATCCAAGAGGGGGTGACGTTTCAGCGCCTCGGTCTCGTGGTGATTGATGAACAGCACCGCTTTGGGGTGGCACAACGGGCAAAGCTGCAAGCCAAGGGACTCCTGCCCCACGTGTTGACTATGACGGCGACACCGATTCCCCGCACGCTTGCCTTGACCCTCCATGGGGATTTGGATGTGAGTCAAATTGATGAATTGCCCCCCGGTCGGCAGCCGATTCAAACAACCGTCTTGGGACGGGGCGATCGCTCCTGCGCCTATGATTTAATCCGCCGTGAAGTGGCCCAAGGGCGGCAAGCGTATATTGTCCTGCCTTTGGTTGAGGAATCGGAAAAACTAGATCTGAAATCCGCCATTGCCGAGCACGAGCGATTACAAACGGAGATTTTTCCCAATTTTCGCGTCGGGCTGCTCCACGGTCGCATGGCATCGAGTGACAAGGATGCCACGATTCAAGCCTTTGCCAAGGGGGAATTGGATATTCTGGTGGCTACCACGGTGGTCGAGGTGGGGGTGGATGTCCCCAATGCCACGGTGATGCTCATTGAACATGCTGAACGCTTTGGCCTATCCCAACTCCATCAACTGCGGGGGCGGGTGGGGCGGGGTGCCCAACAGTCCTATTGTCTGCTGCTCAATAGTTCTCGCAATGATGCTGCCAAGCAACGGCTGAATGTGCTGGCGCAGTCTCAGGATGGCTTCTTTATTGCAGAGATGGATCTGCGGCTGCGCGGTCCGGGGGAGGTTTTGGGGACGCGGCAATCGGGATTACCGGACTTTGCCCTCGCTAGCCTTGTTGAGGATCAAGATTGCCTAGAGGCGGCGCGATCGGCGGCCAGTGAACTGATCGCCCAGGATCCTGAGTTACGGGGCTATCCTCTGCTGCAAGCAGTTCTCCAGCAACGGCGCGATCGCCTGCTGGAGGGCATGATGAACTAATACTCCCCCTTTGGGAGGGATATGTTAAATTTAGTTAAGAACCTGATAAAAAGCGCCGCCAATGAAAGTCTCTTGGAAAACAGTTCTCCTTTGGTCAATCCCCCTACTGCTCATGGGGGTTCTCCTCTGGCAGGGGGCGAGCAACTTTATGCTCAATCAAAGTCAGCCTCCTCTGAATACTGCCAGTACGCGCATGAGCTATGGGCGATTCCTCAACTATTTAGATGCGGGTCGCATTAGTAAAGTGGACATTTTCGATAATGGTCGCACCGCCATTGTGGATGTCTCTGATCCAGAATTGATTAACGGTCGTCCCCTGCGGGTACGGGTAGATATGCCGGGGACGGCTCCAGAAGTCATTAGTAAACTGCGGGAGCAGCACGTAGAAATTGATGTCCATCCCGCTCGCAATGATGGTGCCCTGTGGGGACTCTTGGGTAATTTACTCTTCCCCGTCTTGCTCTTGGGGGGACTCTTTTTCCTCTTCCGCCGCTCCAGCAACGTGCCCGGAGGACCAGGTCAGGCGATGAACTTCGGTAAGTCTCGCGCCCGCTTCCAAATGGAGGCCAAAACGGGTGTCATGTTTGACGATGTTGCTGGTGTCGATGAAGCCAAGGAAGAACTACAAGAGGTGGTCACCTTCCTGAAGAAGCCCGAGAAATTTACAGCGGTGGGTGCTCGCATTCCCAAAGGGGTTCTCCTAGTAGGTCCCCCCGGCACGGGGAAAACGATGCTCGCCAAGGCGATCGCGGGTGAGGCAGGGGTACCCTTCTTCTCCATCTCGGGTTCAGAATTTGTCGAGATGTTTGTTGGTGTTGGTGCCTCCCGCGTCCGGGACTTGTTCCGCAAGGCCAAGGAAAATGCTCCCTGTCTCATCTTTATTGATGAAATTGATGCTGTGGGTCGCCAACGCGGGGCTGGCATTGGCGGCGGTAACGATGAGCGGGAGCAAACCCTCAACCAACTGCTGACCGAAATGGATGGCTTTGAGGGGAATACCGGCATCATTGTGATTGCGGCAACCAACCGTCCGGATGTCTTGGATGCGGCTCTCCTGCGTCCGGGTCGCTTTGACCGACAGGTGGTGGTGGATGCGCCGGATATTAAGGGTCGCTTGGCGATTCTCAAGGTGCATGCCCGCAACAAGAAATTGGCGCCCGAAGTTTCCCTTGAGGCGATCGCTCGCCGTACCCCCGGCTTTACGGGTGCCGATTTGGCCAACCTCCTCAATGAAGCGGCGATTCTCACGGCCCGGCGGCGGAAACCCGCCATCACCATGCTGGAAATTGACGATGCCGTGGACCGGGTTGTTGCTGGTATGGAGGGCACACCGCTGATTGACGGCAAGAGCAAGCGCCTCATCGCCTACCACGAAGTGGGTCATGCCATTGTCGGTACCCTCTTGAAGGATCACGATCCTGTGCAAAAAGTGACATTAGTGCCTCGTGGTCAAGCCCGTGGCCTGACTTGGTTCATGCCTTCAGAGGATTCCGGATTGATCTCGCGATCGCAACTGATGGCGCGGATGGCTGGTGCCTTGGGCGGTCGGGCTGCTGAATACGTCGTCTTTGGCGATGCTGAAGTCACGACTGGTGCTGGCAATGACCTGCAGCAAGTGACAGCGATGGCACGGCAAATGGTGACCCGCTTTGGTATGTCAGATCTAGGACCTCTCTCCTTGGAAACCCAAAACGGTGAAGTGTTCTTGGGGCGGGACTTGGTGTCTCGAACAGAATACTCCGAAGAAATTGCGGCTCGCATTGATGCCCAAGTGCGGGAGTTGGTGCAGCACAGCTACGAACTTGCCATCAAGATTATCCGGGACAATCGCGTGGTCATTGACCGCCTCGTCGATCTCCTAGTAGAGAAAGAAACCATTGATGGTGAAGAGTTCCGGCAAATTGTTGCTGAATACACCGTTGTTCCCGATAAAGAGCGCTTTGTACCGCAGCTTTAGATAAGCTAAATTAGTAGATTCAATCGCCCTAACCCCTCTCCCAGTGCGGATGAGGGGGATTTTATTTTGACTGCTTTTCCTCTGTAAATTCTATGCTCAACTAAACCGACTTTCATGTCAGTTTCCTTGACACCATTTCCACCAGTAAATAGAATGATAATCGTTATTATTTTTAGGTACCCTATGTCCCAGCAATCCCGTAACCAGTTGTTAACCGTGCAAAGCAGCCTTGAAAGTATACCCACCTGCGTCTCGACCCAGGTGTCAGATGCTGAGATGGAGCAGGCGGTTCGCACACTCCTCATCGGGCTAGGGGAAAATCCTGATCGCGAAGGCCTGCGGGATACCCCCAAACGGGTTGTTCAAGCCTTGAAGTTTTTAACCAGTGGCTACCGCCAATCCTTGGATGAGTTGCTGAATGGTGCCGTTTTTTACGAAGACACCAATGAGATGGTCTTGGTGCGCGACATCGATCTCTTTAGTTGTTGTGAGCACCATATTCTGCCAATCATTGGGCGAGCCCATGTCGCCTACATTCCCAATGGCAGGGTCATTGGCCTGTCAAAAATTGCCCGCATTTGCGAGATGTATGCGCGGCAGCTACAGGTGCAGGAGCGCCTGACCCAACAAATTGCAAATGCTTTGCAAGGACTCCTGAAACCGCAAGGGGTGGCTGTGGTTGTTGAGGCCACCCATATGTGTATGGTGATGCGAGGCGTACAAAAACCAGACTCTTGGACGGTCACCAGTTCAATGCAAGGGGTGTTTGCTGAAGATGCCCGCACCCGCCAAGAGTTCCTAGATCTGATCCGCCACCAACCCTCCTTCCGTTAGTCTGATTACCAGACGAGGGGGAGAGGACACCGTTCTGCTACCAGCGGTCGATAACGATCAGCTGAGTGCCGTAGCGCTTGCCCTTGTATGCCATTTGCCAGCGGCACAGACCAAAACCCACGTTGCTGATGGCGCGGGCAAGCCGCTCATTCGCCAGCATCCCCTTGATCCCCACCGCTGGGTTTTCGCGGCAGAGCCGGGGCGTGAGCTTGTGGCAGAAATCGGCTCGGACATTGGCGATGCGAGCATGCAGCCGTGCCAATGCTTCAGAGGACTTCCTGCGGTTGTTGGAAATGGGAAGCTTTTTCCCTTTTGGCAGTCTATCTTTCGGTGCACATCCAGCTGCGATTTTGGCCGACGCCATTTTGCGGCTCAAGCGCCTGCTCCGAATTCTGAGACGACGCAGCGCCCTTTTGAGAGGCTGCGGGGATTCGACGGTCTCACCCTTAGAAAGTGTTACCGCTGCTGTAACACCAAGGTCGACACCGGTTATTTCATCCGCTGTGCGCCAGCGATAAAACTGCGCATCGGGTACTTCCACTTGGATGGCCACATACCAGCGATGTGCTGTAGGGAAGACCGTTGCACCGAGAATCTTGCCGCTAAAGCGCAGTGCCTCAGCCATGGCAACCTCGCCGCTTGGGTAGGCGAATGGTTTTGCCCGAAACACAGAACTGGTTGTTGGCAACATCGAAGCTGTCGCGGCAACGCCCCTTCTTCTCATTCAGCTTCACCTTGCGTCAGTTCCTTTACTAAATTCCTAGGCCAGCTCTTGCTACCTGCCTCAATTATTTTCAGAATTTCTGCCTTTGAGTAAATTCAGCCATTCCTCAACTTGAGCCGCTGCAATTTGCCGGCATCCCAAGCCAAAGGCAAGGGCGATCGCCACCGCAATAGAACCAAAGAGCAAGCCAAAGGCTAAATTGACAATGCTCGTTGCAATGCCCATCTGCTGCAGAGCCATTGCCCCCACAAACGTCATCGTTGCTAGCCGTGCCGCCTGAGCGAGAAAACGCCCTTGGGAGGTGCCAGAACTAGCAACAAGCCGAAATACTAAATTGGCAAAGTACAACCCTACCGCTAAGATCAGCGTTCCGACCAACACCCGACCAATCACCACTACTAGGGCAGTGACAAAAGCACTGAGAGCAGGAATATCCAGTACATCAACGGCAGCGATCGCCCCAAATAACAAAACGCCAACAAGGGCAACGATGCCCATCACTTCTGAGGGCTGTCGCCAGCGCTGTTCGGGTGCCTCCGCAGGCTGAGACTCCTGAGAATCCACCATCGGACGCTCTAGACCTAGCCAGACCAACACTTGATCAAAGCCGATGGTTTGCAGGAAATTGGTAACCGTCTCCGCCACAAAGCGGCCAATTACATAGGCCAGCAGCAGAATAATGGCTGCAGTAAAAATTTTCGGCAATGCCGTCAGCACTTGGTTTAGCATTGCCGTTGCCGGTTCCGTAATGGCCACGATTTGTAGCGCATCAAGGCTAGCGATCGCCGTCGGAATCAAGATTAAGACATAGACAATCGTACCGATGACCGTTGCTAGGGATTCCCCTAAACTGGTTTGCCCTAGACCGAGGCGCTGACCAATGCGCTGAATTCCCATGGCCGTCATTAAGTTAATGACTAAACTGCGGACAATGCGGGCAATAAACCAACCGACAACCGCGATAATCACCGCCTTAAAGACAAAAGGCAGTGCGCCTAGAATATCATTCAAGAGATTTTGTACAGGCTGCAATGAGCCTTGCAGATCAAGCACCCCCAAAATTAGGGGCAGGAAGAAAAGAAAAACAAACCAATAGAGGGTATTTCCCAACATCTCAGCCACAGACATGGTGGCCGGCCCCTCTGAGGAACCATTCCCCTCAGATTCAAGGGGGAGTTGACGATCCAAATTCAAAGAACGGGCAGACTGAGTGACCACCATTTTCGATATAGTTGCTACTACCCAAGCTACATCCGCCAGCAGGATCGCTGCCCCCAGCTTTGGCAGGAAACTAAAAACTTGATTGAGAAACGCATTGAGGGGCTGTGACACTGTCGTCAAGCGCAGGGCATCTAAAAAGGCCACCACCGCCAGCAAAAGAATGACCCAGAAAACTACTGCTGCCAGAATCGCAGTCACTGATATGCTTTGGAGCGACTCATTTCCACCAAAGAATTGGGTCAATCGTTCATCAACCCGCATTCGTTTCAAAACCGAGCGTGTTATCTTTGCCAGAATAGTGGCAACAATCCAGCCAATGAGCAGCAAAGCAACTGCAATAATGACTTGCGCTAAAAGGCTCCCCAAATTGTTGAGATCAAAAGCTGGATTCACTGAATTTTCACCGACAATTTGGGAAGTTTCTTCAGTATTAACTTGAGCCAACAAGCCTTCAATAGGGTTCTTAGATGAAAACCTTAAAATAGCTAGGTTAAATGTATCACGCATTACAACCGTCCTCAATTCAGACACACCCTTATCAATGCAAAATTCAGTCCTAGGATATCTAAAAAGTAGCGTGATGTCATTGAAAAACGTTTTTAGGTACTGAGATATTGAGATATGTTAAAAAATCCTAACTGTGGTCACTAGCAAGGAATCAGTTGGCTCGCTCTAAAACAAGCAGCTACAACTTGTTATCAAACACAAAAATCCCCCACCTAGAGGCAGGGGAGCTGACAAAATTTAACTTAACTTAAGTAGATCAACCGAACTTGGCTGCGGTTGAGGCAATCAGGAAGGCCGCATAGGTCAAGATGTAGCCAACGCTGAAGTGTGCCAGACCCACCAAGCGGGCTTGCACAATCGACAGCGCCACCGGCTTGTCTTTCCAACGCACCAAGTTGGCCAAGGGAGTGCGCTCATGCGCCCACACCAAGGTTTCAATCAGCTCTTGCCAGTAACCACGCCAGCTAATCAGGAACATGAAGCCTGTTGCCCACACAAGGTGACCAAACAGGAACATCCATGCCCACACCGACAGGTTATTGGTGCCGAAGGGGTTGTAGCCATTGATGAGCTGGGAGGAGTTCAACCAGAGGTAATCCCGCAGCCAACCCATGAGGTAGGTAGAGTTTTCGTTGAACTGAGCCACATTGCCTTCCCAGACACCAAGGTGTTTCCAGTGCCAGTAGAAGGTAACCCAGCCAATGGTGTTCAGCATCCAGAACATGGCCAGATAGAAGGCATCCCATGCAGAAATATCGCAGGTACCGCCACGGCCGGGGCCATCGCAGGGGAAGGCATAGCCGAAGTCTTTCTTATCTGGCATCAGTTTGGAGCCACGGGCATCCAACGCACCTTTGACCAAAATCAAGGTGGTGGTGTGCAGACCCAAGGCAATGGCGTGGTGCACCAAGAAGTCCCCAGGGCCAATCGTCAAGAACAGAGAGTTGGTGCCACTGTTGATGGCATCGAGCCAGCCGGGTAGCCAGACATTGCCGTAGTTCGGCCAAGCGGTGCTAGCAATGCTATCGGGGTTCGACAGCAGCGTATCAAAGCCATAGAGCAGTTTGCCATGGGCCGCTTGAATGAACTGAGCAAACACCGGCTCAATGAGGATTTGCTTTTCGGGGGTACCAAAGGCGACCACGACATCGTTGTGGACATAGAGACCCAAGGTGTGGAAGCCCAAGAAGAGGGACACCCAGCTTAGGTGGGAAATGATCGCCTCTTTGTGTTGTAGTACCCGATCCAACACATTGCCTTTGTTTTGGGCTGGATCATAGTCCCGCACCAAGAAGATAGCCCCATGGGCAAAGGCACCCACCATCAAGAAGCCAGCAATGTACTGGTGATGGGTATAGAGGGCAGCCATCGTGGTGTGGTCTTGGGCAATGAAGGCATAGGGTGGCAGCGAGTACATGTGCTGTGCCACCAAGGAGGTGATCACGCCCAAGCAGGCCAAGTGCCAACCCAACTGGAAGTGTAGCGAGTTGTTATAGGTTTCATAAATGCCTTGGTGAGGCATGTTGAAGGGACCTTCCACCTTCGTGCCAAAGAAGTCCTTGGCATCCATCATCTCTTTAATGCTGTGGCCAATCCCAAACTGGGTGCGGTACATGTGACCCGCCACAATAAAGAGCACCGCAATGGCAAGGTGGTGGTGCGCCATATCCGTGAGCCACAGGGACTCCGTTTGGGGATGGAAGCCACCCAAGAAGGTGAGAATCGCCGTTCCAGCACCCTGTGCCGTGCCAAAGATGTGGCTAGCCGTGTCAGGGTTTTGGGCATAGACACCCCAGTTGCCCGTAAAGAAGGGCGCCAAACCAGCGGGGTGGGGCATGGTGCTCAGGAAATTATCCCAGCCCACGTGCTGACCACGGGACTCCGGAATGGCCACGTGAATCAGGTGACCCGCCCAAGCCAAGGAGCTAACGCCAAACAGACCGGCCAAGTGGTGGTTCAACCGCGATTCGGCATTTTTGAACCAAGAGAGGCTAGGACGGAATTTGGGTTGTAGGTGCAGCCAGCCGGCAAAGAGAGCCAGCGAAGCCAGAATCAGCAGGAAGATGGCACCTTGGTAGAGGTCACCGTTGGTGCGCATACCGATGGTGTACCACCAGTGATAGACACCGGAGTAGGCAATGTCCACAGGGTTAGCAGCCCCCGCTTGGGTAAAGGCATCCACTGCGGCTTTGCCAAATTGAGGATCCCAGATCGCATGGGCGATGGGACGGGTGTTGACAGGGTCTTGAATCCATTGTTCAAAGTTCCCCTGCCACGCAACGTGGAATAGGCTACCAGACACCCACAGGAAGATGATGGCCAGATGCCCAAAGTGGGAGGCAAAAATCTTCTGGTAAAGATTTTCCTCGGTCATGCCATCGTGGCTTTCGAAGTCGTGAGCCATGGCGATGGCGTACCAAATCCGGCGTGTGGTCGGATCCTGTGCGAGGTCTTGGCTAAACTTCGGAAATTTAGTTGCCATAGTTGGTTATCTCCTCCTCGCCCCTATCCTACAGAAATAATCCGAGCTAGGAAGAATGCCCAAGTAGTGGCAATCCCCCCTAGGAGGTAATGGGCTACACCGACGGCACGGCCTTGAATAATGCTCAGGGCACGGGGCTGAATGGCCGGTGCAACTTTCAGCTTGTTGTGGGCCCAAACAATGGACTCAATCAGCTCTTGCCAGTAGCCACGACCACTGAAGAGGAACATGAGGCTGAAGGCCCAAATGAAGTGAGCACCCAAGAACAACAAACCATAGGCGGATAGGGCTGAACCATAGGAGCCAATCACCTGAGAAGCTTGTGCCCACAGGAAGTCCCGTAGCCAGCCATTGATGGTGATGGCACTTTGGGCAAAGTTACCGCCCGTGATGTGAGATACCGTGCCATCGGGAGCAACAGTACCCCAGACATCCGACTGCATCTTCCAACTGAAGTGGAAAATCACAACAGAGATGCAGTTGTACATCCAGAACAGACCCAAGAAGACGTGATCCCAACCGGAGACTTGGCAGGTACCGCCACGACCGGGACCATCGCAGGGGAAGCGGAAGCCCAAGTTGGCTTTATCGGGAATGAGGCGAGAGCTGCGGGCAAAGAGGACGCCCTTCAGCAGAATCAGCACTGTCACGTGGATGGTGAAAGCGTGAATATGGTGCACCATGAAATCGGCCGTTCCCAGAACAATGGGCATCATGGCGACTTTGCCACCGACAGCAACCACATCACCACCAAAGGCAACACTAGCGGTGGCAGCAGCATTGGGAGCCGTACCACCGGGGGCTAGGGTGTGTAGGTGTTGTACCCATTGGGCAAAGACAGGCTGAAGCTGAATGCCAGTGTCGGAGAACATATCTTGGGGACGACCAAAGGCACGCATCGTGTCGTTGTGGACGTACAGACCAAAGCTGTGGAAGCCCAAGAAGATGCACACCCAGTTGAGGTGGGAAATGATGGCATCGCGATGGCGCAGTACCCGATCCAGAACGTTGTTTTGATTCATGGCCGGATCGTAATCACGCACCATGAAGATGGCACCGTGGGCAGCACCACCCACAATCAGGAAGCCGCCAATCCACATGTGGTGGGTAAACAGCGACAGTTGGGTTGGATAGTCGGTGGCCAAGTAAGGATAGGGGGGCATTGCATACATGTGCTGCGCCACAATAATGCTCAGCGAACCCATCATGGCTAGGTTGATCGCCAGTTGGGCATGCCAAGAGGTGGTCAGCACTTCGTACAGACCTTTGTGGCCGGCACCGGTGAAGGGGCCTTTGTGGGCTTCAAGAATCTCTTTGAGGCTGTGGCCAATCCCCCAATTGGTGCGGTACATGTGACCGGCAATGATGAAAAGGACAGCGATCGCCACGTGATGGTGAGCCGTATCCGACAGCCACAGGCCACCGGTAACAGGGTTCAAGCCGCCGTTAAAGGTCAGGAAATCCGAGTAGGCAGCCCAATTAAGGGTGAAGAAGGGAATGACGCCACTCAAAAAACCCCAATCCACTTTGGGATATAGGTCGGCCATCAAGCTGGGGTTAAGGATAAACTCGTGGGGCAAGGGAATATCCTTAGCAGCAACCCCTGCATCCAAGAGTTTGTTGATGGGTAGCGAGACGTGGATCTGGTGACCTGCCCAAGCCAAAGACCCCAAGCCAAGCAAGCCGGCGAGGTGGTGGTTGAGCATGGATTCCACGTTTTGGAACCATTCCAGCTTAGGAGCGCGCTTGTGATAGTGGAACCAGCCTGCAAAGAGCATTAAGCCAGCCATGACCAAGCCACCGATTGCGGTGCAGTAAAGCTGGAACTCATTGGTGATCCCAGAGGCACGCCACAGTTGGAATAGCCCCGAGGTGATTTGGATGCCGTGGAAACCACCGCCGACATCACCATTGAGAATGCCTTGACCCACAATGGGCCAGACCACTTGAGCACTGGGCTTGATACCGGTGGGATCGGCCAGCCAAGCCTCATAGTTTGAGAATTTTGCACCGTGGAAGTACATCCCACTCAGCCAGATGAACACCACAGCCAGATGGCCGAAGTGTGCACTGAAGATCTTGCGGGAAATATCTTCAAGGTCGCTCGTGTGTGTATCAAAATCGTGGGCAAGAGCGTGGAGGTTCCAAATCCATGTGGTGGTTTGGGGTCCTCTGGCCAAGGTGCGGTCAAAATGCCCGGGTTTTGCCCATTTTTCAAACGATGTGGACACCGGGTCATTGTCAACCACGACTCTGACCTTTGGCTCTCGCTCCGGTGGACTGATGGTCATCGAGTCTCTCCTCTCTCTTAGGCAAGGAAGGAACGAGGGCATTCACCTCGGCAATATAGAAAGATCTTTAGATCAATGATTGTGAAGAATCGTGAATCTAAAGACCCAGAATGGAACGATAAAGCCCGTTCAGGAGGCGAATGCTCAATTCAGCATTATAGAAGGGGAGTACAGACTTTGCCGATAATTAACATTATTTAAGATGCTTGAATTCTTGACATGATTGTGGGGGTATAAATGCATAATATATGCGCTATCATATCCATTGATTTAATACAGGTGGCCGTGGCTCAATTCCCTGTAGAATCGGCTTTTGGGGCGATCGCCCCCGACATGTAAATTGTTTTAAGTTTTATGACAAAAGTGATTATTTGTACCACTGATGCGCCTAGGCCGGTCGGCCCCTATAGCCAAGCCGTGCGGCAAGGGGAATGGGTCTTTCTCGCAGGGCAAATTGCCCTTGATCCAAAAACGGGTGAGATTGTTGGTGGCGAAGATGTCAAGGAGCAAACCCGCCAAGTGATGGATAATCTCAGTGCTGTCCTCAAGGCCGCCGGTAGCGATTGGTCACAGGTGGTGAAAACAACCGTGTATCTTGCAGACCTCAATGACTTCGCCGCCATGAATGAAATCTATGCTCAGTACATGGATGCTGAGACAGCGCCTGCCCGTGCCTGTGTGGAAGTATCGCGCCTGCCGAAGGGAGCCAAGGTCGAAATTGACTGCATTGCCTACTGTCCTACAACGGCCTAACGGCAATCACCGAGGCACGGAAATTATACTCTTTGCCCTCTAATTCTACGGGCGTTCCCACTTTGATGGCCATATTCCCTAGCACCGGGCCATTGTTCGTGATTTGGCCTCGGCCTTCGAGGGTCAGGAGCAAGTTGCTACTGTAGGCCATCTCTGGGCGGGGATCTGGCAGCGCTTTAACCGACCCATCGGGCTGGGAAACAGTAACTGTGCGCGGCAGAACCTGGACATTTTTCACAGTAATTTGGCCGTAGGGCTGGTTGCGAATAATAAAGTTGGCGGTACTGCTCTTGGGAATTAGGTCTTGGGGAGTGGGAGTACTCAGACCCAGAACGAGAACATCTACTTCAATAGGTTGGGCAGCGGTCATTTGTGCCAACGAGGTGCCCGATCGCCCCGGCAGGAGGAACAAGCCCGCCAAAACGCACAGGAGAACAAGCCCTGCCCCAAGGTCTAGAAGACTCAGTTTGCCAAAAAGACGGCCATAGCGATCAATGAGTTTCATCGGCACTCTAGCTTAAACCCGCAGCAACATCCTACCACACGGGTTCTCCCTAACCGGCTTGCCAAACCCAGAGTTCCCCTTGGGTGCCCCCGGCGGCTAAATACGATCCCTTGGGGTGCCAAGCAAGAGTTGTGAAGTATTCTTGGGCACCTTGCAGTAACTCCTGCGGTTGAGTTTGCTGCCAATAACACAGCCATCCCTCATCGCCACTGGACACGAAGCCTTGACCTTGGGGATGAATAGAGAGGGCGCGCACAGTGCCACGGTGCAGATCCAGCACTTGGGGTTGCCAGCCGCTTGCATCCTCGCTGAGGCGCCAGAGGATAATCCCCTCTTGGGAACTGCTCAGGAGCTGGGGGGCTTGGTTGGCGGTTTCCAACCAGTGAAGATGCCGCACTTTACCGGGAAAGCCCTGCATGTGCCACGGATACTGATCGCCCCAACGCCAGACAAAAAGGGTGTGATCCATGTTGCTGGCCGCGAAATATTCCCCTGTGGCGGACCAAGCTACGCCCACTGTCGCAGACATAAACCCTAATTCTTGGGGATCGGCATCCCAATCTTTAGCCGACCACACCCGCACACCGCCATAACCGGCAACGGCCAAAGCATCACCCGTAGGTTGCCAAGCCAAAGCGAGCACTGACGAGGCCGCAAAATCAAGGGTGGCAATGACATCGGCTTGAGCCGCATCCCAAATCTGGACGTAATGACCAAGACTAAAAGCAACCCAAGGCAATGTGGGATGCCAAGCCAGTTGATCAATCCAGTGGGAACCGTAGTGGAGCACCTGAAGATTCTCAGGGTGAGCTAAGGAACCCATGAGTACCCGTCCCTGCTCTCCCGCCGCTGCCCACCACTGGCGATCGCTGGCCACCGCGAGGATCGTTAAGCTTTGATCGGTCGCCGTTTGCAAGATGAGTTGCTCACCCACCTCTGGATCAATGTGATAGACCTCTCCTGCGGCGGAAGCGGCCAACAGATGGCGATCGCCCCACGCCAAGGCGGTGACGTACTCTTGAAGTTGGGTTTGTCCTAGTGGGATCAGAGAATTCACCAGTCACGCCCCTAGTGGAGGGTGTCGAAATAGATCTGAATGCCGACAATCATGGCAAACATGAGGACAATAAACAAGCTGATGATCAGCCAGTGCCCCGCCACATTCACGTCAAAGATCTCACCATAAATGCCGTAGAGCCGGTCAATAATGCCTTCCGCTTGGCCAATGGCTTTTTCCCGCTTCAGCATCCAGTTAGAATACCGTTCCTGCCAAATCTGCAGATCATCCTTGTAGTTGGTCATCTCCTCTTGGAAGGTGGCAAAGGCGGCTGGGGTGGTTGGCGTTGCTGGTTCCGTGGGCTTTTGCGGTTCGGCCTCATCAAGGGCTGGGGTGTAGTAGCCACGAACCCCCGGGAAGTAGCAGGTCTTAAAGAGTTGGGCACCCGTGCAACGACAGCTTTCGGGGGGATGGGTTTCATTGGGTTTCGTCCAGCAGGGATCCAAAGCGACATCCTTGCCCACTTTTGTAATTGTGACAAAGGCTTCAAAGGGCCACTTGGTTAAGGTAAAGACATTCATGACTTGGCCAATCGGATTCATCTGGGAGGGGGCAATAATCCCGCCCCCAAATGTGACTTGGGGAATAATAAAGAGAATTAACAACAGGGGGGCGATCGCTGTATTGGGTGACAGTGCCGACACCAACAGCCCCATCATCATGCCACTGAAGGAGGCCAAGAACATCGTCAGCCATAACTGCACTTGAGTGAGGCTATCGCCGGGAAAATCAATGGCAATGTTTTTGAATAGGAGAAAGGCCGAGGCCTGATAAAGTGACAGCAATAGCGCCACCGTTGTCTTAGAAAAGACATAGGCACCAATTTTCAGTCCTACGAGGTGTTCGCGGCGGTAAATCTCTCGCTCTTTGGCGATTTCGCGCATCGTAGTTAAATTACCCACCATCACCGCCACCAAGGCTGTGGCAAAGAGCATCGTAATCGCTGAGGCGGCATCCCCCTTGCGAATATCAAACAGGTGGCGATCCCAAACTATCAAGTCCAGTAAACCAATAAAGAAAGGGATCGAGAAATTCAAAATTAAGCTGACGCGATCGCGCATTAAAACGGCTGCTTCCCGCTGCAACAGGATCAGGTACTGCCGTAAGCCTGAGACAGGGTGGTACTGGGGAATTTTGCTGGCACGTTTCCCTTGGGCATCTGGCGTGCGTCCCTGATCGAGGTGGCAGACTACTGCCTTCTGGCGATCGAGAACATAGGTTTTGTACTGTTTCGACTGCAAATATAACTGCTGCCATTCTTCAGGGCTGCGCTCGCGCTCAACCAAGGGATAAATGTCATTAAAGGACTTGACACCAAAGTAGTCAGGAGCTTCATTGGGGAGGCCAAAATAGGCAATGCGACCGCCAGCGGCGAGAAACAAGACCAAATTACATAGCTTGATATTTTCTGTGACGTGAGTAATCAGGACAACAGTACAGCCACCATTGGCTAAGCGCCGCAATAGGGTCATGACATCTGCCTCGGTACCCGGATCCAGACCCGAAGTGGCCTCATCGAGAAAGAACAAACTGGGTTTGGTAATTAACTCAACACCTATGGAGACCCGCTTCAGTTGGCCGCCACTGAGATTTTTGATTGGCACATCCCGCCGTTGGCTCAGCCCCAAAATCTGCATCACCTCTTCCACGCGGCTGTGGCGTTCAGTAGGTGTAATATCAGCTGGCATCCGCAATTGGGCGGCAAAGTCGAGGGCTTCCTCAACGGTGAGTTCCTTGTGGACGATGTCTTCCTGAGGCACATAGGCAAACTGAGAGCGGTAGGCATCAAAGTTGTGGTAGAGATCGTTGCCATTCACCAGAACCGTGCCACTGGAGGCGGGGTTAAATCCCGTCAACGCCCGCAATAGGGTCGATTTGCCACACCCACTGACGCCAGCAATGACCACAAATTCACGGGGCAAAATGGATAGGGAGACATCGTGGAGGAGCTTTTTATTCCCTTTGACGACTTTCTCTAGGCCAAAGGCATCAAGGCGAATACTGCCCGTTTCATTATCAACGGTGATCGTTTCGTCAACATTGATTTGCAGGAGATAGGGGCCGATGCGAATTTTGTCGCCAATTCGTAGGGCATGGGGTTTGGTGAGGCGCTTGCCATTGCAAAAGACACCGTTGGAGGAATTGAGGTCTGTAATGACAATGGAGGTGCCTTGACGTTCAATCTTGGCATGGTGGCGGGAGACTTGGGGGTGATCAATTTGAATGTCATTGTCGTCACCCCGACCAATCCGCAGAACCGTCTTGCCCTGAAAGCTAATGGCTTTTTGCAGAAACTGAGCTTGGCTTTCACGGAAGGTGATCTTGACGTTGACACCGATGTAGAAGGTATCCTCGTCCTTGAGGTCTTTTTCCTTGATGGGGCGATCGCCATAGACCAGACCGAGCTTACTGTCCAAGTCACGGATGCGATAGCCAGTGTCCGTCTTAACAATTTCAAAGTGATGCCGCGAAATGGTCGGATAGGAAATCACAATTTCGTTGTGGGGCGATCGCCCTACCCGTACCGTGGGTTGCAAGAGTGGAAACTCCTCGACGGAAGCGGGCGTACTAATTTGCAGAAAGGGGGATGATTCTTGATCCGAGGCTAAAACCGTTGCCTCATTGCTATGGGATGCCATGGGACACAGGCTCAACACACCGACGGTTCCCCTTCACGATAACAAGTGCCCTTGAGTCTTGGGGAAGGCCTAGACTAAACCGTTACGAAGTGCAACAACCGCCGCCTGCACACGGTCATCCACCGCCAACTTGTTCAAAATACCCCGCACATGGGTCTTGATAGTATTTGGACTGAGAAACAGCTTACTGGCAATTTCAGGGTTACTATAGCCTTCCACCATCAGCTTCAGGACATCCAGTTCCCGCTGCGACAGGTGATAGTCCATTGTCGGTTGGGGCGGATGCAGGTGCTGGATCACATGGCGGGCAATCTGGGGATCAAGGTAGGTGGCTCCCTCTTGGGCAGCAGCGATCGCCATCAGTAATCGCTCAACGGTTTCTCCCTTGATACAGTAGGCATCGGCACCACTAGAAAGGGCAGCAACAGCTTCAAGAGCCGATTGGTGGGAGGTAAGCATCACCACATGAATGTCAGGAAATTCTCGCTTCAGCCGTTGGGTGGCGGCAATCCCGTCTAGCCTTGGTAGGCCAATGTCCATAATGACCACTTGCGGCTGCAACTGGCGTGTCATAATCAATGGCGCCATAGCCATCTTCGGCATAACCCACCACAGCAAACTGCTCTCCTAGGGCTTGTCCTAGCCCCAGTTGCATCATTGGATCATCTTCCACAATCAGGAGCCGCAGCTTGGGTGCCATGGTGGGCGGGGAAGTGCATTAACCGAGACCCGGAACGTTCAAGCCACCTGTTAACTCTTCCATCCGTTCCCGCATGGTAGCGGTGGATTTTTGGTAGGCATCGCGCATGGCGGCGGTCACCAAATCAGAGAGCACTTCAGCCCCTTCACTCAGGAGATCTGGGCTGATTTCGACGCGGCGGGGTTCTTGGGTACCACTCATAATCACTTTGACGGCACCCCCCGCTGCTTGACCCTCAATGTCCATTTTTTCGAGGTCTTCTTGCAGCTTCTTGGCGCCTTCTTGAACTTGTTGTGCTTTCTGGATGGCTGCGGCCAGCTCCTTCATTTTGCCAAGACCGAAGCCAAAACCCTGTCCCTGTGCCATAGTGTTCCTTCTATACAGTGCGGACTATTGACTGCTATCTTATCACTGTCTTGAGAAGGGATTAGCGCGCTGCACGGGCAAGGGCATTGTAGAGACCATTGAGGACGGGAGGGGAAGGGAGGGGGGGCGAGTTCTCAAAAATTTGCATTGGCGTCAGGTTAGGTCGGCCATAGAAGCGGGTACTGGCACTACGATCAAAACTAATATTGGCGCCCTCAAGGGCAACGCCGGCAAACAGACCCGCACTGCGTGTGTAGGAAAAGACTTGGGGACTCGGATCTGTAGGACTGACGACTTCGCCACCCACAGGGCCTGCCGCAACGGAGACATTGCCCCCTAGACGAAAGGACTGCGCCAAGCTGCGCATGACGACGGATTTATCCATGAAGGCCAGCACCACATCCGTGGATTGGGCACCAATTTGCAGGCCAAAGCTCCCGCCGGTCATTGTGATAAAGGCGGGCTTACTCCATTCATTATTTTCATTGCGCACAAGCAGAATACCGGCGCCACGGCGGCCCCCAAAGAGAAAGCCCGCTTGAACGACATTGGGAATAATGGCAATTCCTTGAGCGCGCTGGACAATCCTCGGTGGAATGCGGTTGTTGTTGTTAAATGTAAACTCGCCAAGGACAAATGTGGCATTCTCGACCCGTTGCACCATGCGAGAATCAGGGGCATTTTGGGCAAGGGTGGTATGGGGGATGAAAATCAGGGCGATCGCCCCTACAATTGCAGCGCCAGTTCGGTGAAATCGTGCCATAAGAAAACTCAATTCCATCGCAATTCCTCTTATTTGTGCGTCAATGTATTGTTAGACGAGCCAACCTTACCTGCCTGTTCCCTGACCTGTCATGCCTTGGTTGGTAGTAACAAACCTGAAGAAAACCTGTTTTTTGATTTTCTGCAACCGATTTCCGGCATCTGTTGTTAAAACGGATGTGGCAGAATGTAAAGGGTTTTGCCTGCACTAGTGATTCATACCTAGTTCGTTTTCCCAAGCAGGCAGCTCTCATGGAAAGTTAGGTGGCACGCATGGAACCCCTGTATCAATACGCTTGGCTGATTCCCGTTTTACCCCTCTTGGGAGCGCTGATTGTTGGCTTTGGCTTGATTGCCTTTTCAGAGACCACCTCGAAACTGCGGCGACCCAGTGCCATTTTCATCATGGCGTTGATGGCGATCGCCATGGTGCATTCTCTGAGCCTTTTCTGGAGTCAAGTCCAAGGCCACGCCCCCTATACGCAAATGATTGAATGGGCAGCGGCGGGCAATCTCCACATTGCCATGGGATACGTGATTGACCCCTTAGCGGCATTGATGTTGGTCATCGTCACAACGGTGGCCTTTTTAGTCATGCTCTACAGCGATGGCTACATGGCTCATGATGCGGGCTATGTTCGCTTTTTTGCCTATCTCAGCCTGTTTGGCTCCTCGATGCTGGGGTTGGTCGTCAGTCCCAACTTGGTGCAGGTCTATATCTTTTGGGAATTGGTGGGGATGTGCTCCTACCTGCTGATTGGCTTCTGGTATGACCGCAAAAGCGCGGCGGAAGCAGCACAGAAGGCATTTGTTACCAACCGTGTCGGTGATTTTGGCCTTTTGTTGGGCATGGTGGGGCTATTTTGGGCAACGGGTACCTTTGACTTTGGTGGCATGGGCGATCGCCTGACGGAACTGGTCAATACCGGCCTACTTTCCCCTAGTCTTGCCGCCATTCTTGCCATCTTGGTCTTTCTCGGTCCTGTGGCCAAATCTGCCCAGTTTCCCCTGCATGTGTGGCTACCAGATGCGATGGAAGGTCCGACCCCCATTTCTGCTCTGATTCACGCGGCAACCATGGTGGCAGCCGGGGTCTTCCTGATTGCGCGGATGTTCCCTGTGTTTGAGCAATTGCCCCAAGTGATGACGATCATTGCTTGGACGGGGGCCTTTACGGCCTTTATGGGGGCAACCATTGCCATCACCCAAAACGACATCAAAAAGAGCTTGGCCTATTCAACCATTTCCCAACTGGGCTATATGGTCATGGGGATGGGCGTGGGTGCCTACAGTGCTGGCCTTTTTCACCTGATGACCCATGCCTACTTCAAAGCGATGCTCTTTCTTGGATCGGGGTCAGTCATCCACAGCATGGAAGGGGTGGTTGGCCATAACCCAGACTTGGCTCAAGATATGCACTACATGGGGGGGCTGCGCAAGTACATGCCGATTACGGGGGCAACATTTCTAGTGGGGTGCTTGGCCATTTCTGGCGTGCCTCCCTTTGCTGGCTTTTGGTCAAAGGATGAAATTTTAGGCGCGGTTTTTCATGCCAACCCGGCAATGTGGCTGCTGACGTGGCTCACGGCGGGCTTAACCGCCTTTTACATGTTCCGCATGTACTTCATGACCTTTGAGGGCAAGTTCCGTAATGTGCCCCCAGAGTTACAGGAGCACTATGATCACAATGCCCACCACGATCAGCACGCTGCTGAACCCCATGAATCTCCTTGGACAATGACCCTACCCTTGGTGGTGCTAGCGATTCCCTCGACGTTGATTGGTTTTGTGGGTACCCCCTTCAACAATCTCTTTGAGGCCTTTATCCATGCTCCCGGTGAGGAGATGGTGGCGGAGCACGCGGTGGATTTGACAGAGTTTCTCATCCTTGGCGGTAGCTCTGTGGGCATTGGCCTGCTTGGCATTACCTTGGCCTCCCTGATGTATCTCAAGGGCACTCCCAGTCCGCAGGCGATCGCCAAAGCCATTCAACCGCTGTACCAGTTCTCACTGCATAAGTGGTATTTCGATGAACTCTATGAAGCGGTCTTCATTAAAGGCTGTCGTCGCTTGGCGCGTCAGGTCTTGGAAGTGGATTACAACGTGGTGGATGGCGTGGTCAACCTCACGGGCTTTGTCACGATGGTCACTGGTGAAGGACTGAAATACTTCCAAAATGGCCGTGCCCAATTCTACGCCCTCATTGTGCTGCTGGCGGTGTTGGGATTTGTCATCTTCTCGGTGCAAGCCTAACCCCGGTTATGGTTCTTTCCCAACTGCTGGAGGAGTAAACACGACTGCCATGAGTACGTTTCCTTGGCTGACAACGATTATCCTGTTCCCAATTGTGGCTTCCTTGGCGATTCCCTTCATTCCAGATGCCACAGGCAAAGGACGCCCAATCCGCTGGTATGCCCTGACGGTGGGGTTGATTGACTTTGCCTTGATTGTCTATGCCTTCACGAATTTCTATGACCTGAACACCCCCGGCATGCAACTGTGGGAAAGCTATGACTGGATTCCCGAAATTGGCCTGCGCTGGTCAGTGGGGGCAGATGGCCTCTCGATGCCGCTGATTTTACTCACGGGCTTTATTACCACGCTGGCGATTTTGGCGGCTTGGCCAGTGACCCTGAAGCCGCGACTGTTTTATTTCTTAATGCTGGCGATGTATGGTGGCCAGATTGCCGTTTTTGCCGTGCAGGATATGCTGGTCTTTTTCCTTGCGTGGGAACTGGAGCTGATTCCGGTGTACCTGCTACTGGCCATTTGGGGGGGGCACAAGCGTCAATACGCGGCAACAAAGTTCATTCTCTACACGGCTGGTAGCTCCCTCTTTATTTTGGTGGCGGGTTTGGCCATGGCCTTCTATGGCGACACGATTAGCTTTGATATGCAGACCTTGGCGGCCAAGGACTATGCCATTGGGTTTCAACTGCTGGTTTATGCCGGCTTTTTGGTGGCCTACGGCGTCAAGCTGCCGATTGTCCCCCTGCACACGTGGTTGCCGGATGCCCACGGTGAAGCAACAGCGCCGGTGCACATGCTGCTGGCGGGGATTCTCCTGAAGATGGGCGGCTATGCCCTGATTCGCATGAATGTCGATATGCTGCCGGCAGCCCATGCCAAGTTTGCCCCCGTTTTGGTGATTTTGGGGGTGGTCAACATCATCTATGCGGCGCTGACTTCCTACGCGCAGCGCAATCTCAAGCGCAAAATTGCCTACTCCTCGATTTCCCACATGGGCTTTGTGCTGATTGGGATTGCCTCGTTTACCAATTTGGGCATGAGTGGGGCAATGCTACAAATGGTCTCCCACGGCTTGATTGGGGCGAGTCTCTTCTTTTTGGTGGGAGCCACCTATGACCGTACCCACACGCTGATCCTTGAGGAAATGGGCGGTGTTGGCCAGAAAATGAAGAAGATCTTTGCCATGTTTACGGCCTGCTCCTTGGCCTCCCTTGCCCTGCCGGGGATGAGTGGCTTTGTGGCTGAACTCATGGTCTTTATTGGCTTTGCCACTAGTGATGCCTATTCGTTGCCCTTCCGCGTGATTGTGGTCTTTTTGGCGGCAGTGGGGGTGATCTTGACACCGATTTACCTGCTGTCGATGCTGCGGGAAATTTTCTACGGCCCTGAAAACAAGGAACTGGTGGAGCATGAAGCCCTTGTGGATGCTGAACCCCGCGAGGTGTTTATCATTGCCTGTCTTTTGGTACCAATTATTGGCATTGGCCTCTATCCCAAGCTATTGACGCAAATTTACGATGCCACCACGGGGCAGGTGATTGCGCGAGCGCGGGAAGTGGTACCGACGCTGGCTCAGCAGGTGGATCAACCCTTAGGGACACTGGTGGCACCGAGCCTGAACTCAAAGACTAAATGAGTTGGCTACAAGATTGGGTACTGGGGGAGTGGAGCTGGCTGCGCTTGGGGCGATCGGGACTCCTGATTTATCTGATCATTGCGGTCTATCTCTACTTTGGCGCCGATGCCCTGATCTTCCATCCACCCCGTCCTACCTACTCCCTTTCTGAGGAGATCCGGCTGATTCCAGTGGGGCAGGGCGATCGCCTTGCGGTGCGGTATGTTGCCAACCCAGACGCTCACTTTACGCTGCTGTTTAGTCACGGCAATGGGGAAGACCTCGGCATGGTGGAACCCTTTCTACAGACGCTGCGGCAGTGGGGGTTTTCCGTCCTCGCCTACGACTATCGTGGCTACGGCTTGAGTTCGAGTCGCCCTAGTGAGCGTCATGCCTACGCAGATGCTTTGGCGGCCTATACCTATCTCACAGAGGAACTGCGAGTCCCCCCAGAGCGGGTGATTCTCTATGGCCGTTCCCTTGGCGGTGGGGTGGCGACGGAACTGGCAACACAGGTTGCAATTGCGGGGTTGGTCTTAGAAAGTACCTTTACTTCCATCTTTCGGGTGGTGGTGCCTTTCCCGTTATTTCCCTTTGATCGCTTTATCAATCGAGATAAACTGCCGCAAGTCAAGGTGCCGCTGTTGATTCTCCACGGTACTGCCGATAGCATCGTGCCCTTTCGTCATGGCCAATACCTTTTTGCCATTGCCCGTGAGCCAAAATTTTCCCTCTGGGTCGAGGGTGCCGATCACAATGATTTTGTTGAGGTGGCGGGCGATCGCCTGCGGATAGCGTTAGAGGAATTTGCTGCTTTTCTGAAGGCACAATCTGCCTAGGGTGTTTATTAAGGGAAAGCTGATGTTCCCAGTAAGGGACAGTTGTTGAGGTACGCTGAGATCGTAGCGCGAAAAGATTTTCTTATGGATGCTTTGGCTCTTTGGCAGCATTACCAAGACTGGTTGTACTACCACCCTGAGTTAGAGTTCTATGTGGATGTCAGTCGTATGGGGCTGACCCTAGAAGTGGTACGTCGCCTAGAGCCAGCTTTTGAGCGCGCCTTTCAGCAAATGAAGGAATTGGAAGCAGGGGCGATCTCCAACCCCGATGAGGGCCGCATGGTGGGGCACTACTGGCTGCGGGATGCCGATTTGGCACCAACTCCAGAACTGCGTGCCGAAATTCGCGATGCCATTGCCCAAGTGAAGCAGTTTAGCCAGCAAGTCCACAGTGGCGCCATTGCTCCACCCCAAGGGGGTCGCTTTACCGAGATTCTCTCCATTGGCATTGGGGGGTCTGCCCTAGGTCCGCAGTTTGCGGCGGCTGCCCTTGCCCCTGTGAATCCGCCCCTGAACATTCACTTTTTGGACAACACCGACCCTGCCGGGTTTGAGCGGGTTTTTGCGGAACTAGGCGATCGCCTGCGGACGACATTGGTGATTGTCATTTCCAAATCGGGGGGGACACCGGAAACCCGCAATGGCATGCTAGAAGCCCAAGCCCGCTTCCAACGTGCCGGCCTTGCCTTTGCCGATCACGCCGTCGCCGTCACCCTGCCGGGCAGTGGCCTTGCCCAAGTGGCGGAGTCCAACGGTTGGCTGGCCATTTTCCCGATGTTTGACTGGGTGGGGGGGCGCACCTCGGAACTGTCAACGGTGGGTCTATTGCCCGCTGCCCTGCAAGGGATTGACATTGATGCCCTCCTCGCGGGAGCAAAATTGATGGATCAGGCAACCCGCGTGCCGAAGATTCGCCAAAATCCCGCTGCCCTACTCGCCTTGGCTTGGCACCATGCGGGCAATGGTCGGGGTGAAAAAGATATGGTTGTCCTGCCCTACAAAGATAGTCTGCTCCTGTTTAGCCGCTACTTGCAGCAGTTGGTAATGGAGTCCCTCGGCAAGGAAAAAGACCTCGACGGCAACATTGTCCACCAAGGGATTGCGGTCTATGGCAACAAGGGAACCACGGATCAGCATGCCTATGTGCAGCAGTTGCGGGATGGCCTACCTAACTTCTTTGTCACGTTTATTGAGGTGCTGCGGGATGGCCAAGAACCCGCCATTGACGTGGAGCCGGGGATTACTTCCGGGGATTACCTCAGTGGCCTACTCCTCGGCACGCGCCAAGCCCTCTATGAAAAGGATCGCCCTTCCCTGACGGTGACGATTCCAGAGGTGACGCCCAAAACGGTGGGTGCTCTGATTGCCCTTTATGAGCGAGCAGTGGGTCTTTATGGCTTCTTGGTGAATATCAATGCCTACCATCAGCCGGGGGTGGAAGCGGGGAAAAAAGCAGCAGCAGCGAATTTGGCGTTGCAACGGCAGATTGTTAAAGTCTTAGAACAAAGTGATGAACCCCTAGACTTGCAGGCGATCGCCGACGCTGTGAATGCGCCGGATCAACTGGAGCGGATTTACCTGATCCTACGGCACCTTGTGGCCAACGATCGCGGCATCGAGCAACTGGGGGATCCAGGGCAGCCAAGTCAATTGCAGTTTCGGTGGCAACGCTAATGCAGCGGCGGCAATTTTGTCAGGGGTTGTTTGCCTTGGGGGCGATCGCCCTCAGTGGTTGTCAAGCCACTGCCAATACAGGACTCACCGTCTATTTACTGCGAAAATCCTTACCCCCCCAATTGATTCAGCGCTTTCGTCAACAGGCCGGCGTGGGACTTCAGCTGCGGCTGCGGGAAACCCCCCAAGAGTTAGCCAACACCTTTGCAGCGGGAATCCTCGGGTCAGCCGTCCTCAGTCTCGGGGATGCTTGGATAGCTCAGGCCGTGGCGCAGCGACAGATTGCCCCTATTCCCAAACCACTGATTCAAAACCGGTGGGACTGGGCTGAACCGTGGCAGCCATTACTGCAACTCATTGGCAAAGACGATGCTCTCTGGGGTCTGCCCTATCGCTGGGGGGCAACAGTCCTCATTTATCGCCGCCAGTTCTTTGCCGATTTGGGCTGGGAACCCACAGATTGGGATGTCCTATGGCATCCAAGCGTTCAAGGCCACTATAGCCTGTTAAATCAGCCGCGGGAAGTGATTGGGTTGACGCTGAAATCCCTAGGGCTATCCTACAATGCCCCACCCACCCACCCCGAATTACGGCAACGCTTGCAGCGTCTCCGCCAAGGATGTCGTTTTTTTAGTTCTGACGCCTACCTGCAGCCACTGATGCTGGGCAGTACACAATTAGCAGTGGGTTGGTCAACGGATGTACTGCCGCTGCTGAAGCGAGATCCGCAGACCTATGCCGCCGTGTTTCCCGCCAGTGGGACAGCGCTGTGGGTGGATTTGTGGGTCTGTGGCCAAAACCCCGATGCGGCAGCCTTGGCTTGGTTGAACTACTGGTGGCAACCGGAAGTTGCTGAGCAACTCAGCCAGTTTAGTGATGCTCCCTCGCCGCTGGTGAGCGATTTAAGACGCACTCTCTTGCATCGCTATATTCCCCTAGCGACTCCCACCGCCTTTGCCAAGAGTGAACTCCTGCTCCCCCTCGATGTGGCTGCCCAAAAACGCTATGACACCCTTTGGCAGGAAATGTTTTTGCCCCTCTCCTAAGTGTGCCGCGGTTGCCTTGAACCACCTAGGATTTCTGCCACATAGGCGAGGGCTTGGGGGCGATCGCGAATTTCTCCCCGCGCTTGCGCCGCTTCCACAGCTCGCAACAATTCACCCACACGCGGCCCCGGCGAGACCTGAAACACTTCTACCAGATCGGCACCCCGCACCAATTGGGGGGGATGGGCAATGGCATCCTTGGGGTCTAACCACCCTTTGACCAAGGGCACTAGATGCGCTTTGGGGATGCCCCGGCTCAGGGCAAGGGCAACAAAGGCTGGAAAATAGCTACCCGCCGCGCGGAATAGATAGAAGGCTTGCTCGCGGTTCAGGGGGTGTTCGAGGGGGACTAGCCAGTGGTTGAGCAATCGGCACAGGACTTGGACAATGCGGATTTCATCGGTGGTGTAGGTGAGGGCAGTTAGTTCCTCGGCCGCTTGGCGATCGCTGGCATTCACGAGGCAGGTGAGCTTGGCCAAAGCCACTAGGGTTCGCCGTTGGGGTTCGCCGGGGGCAGTTGTTGCGGCAATAGATGTCGTTAGCGCCGGCCAAAGGGCTGGGAAGGGAAAATTCCCTAGGGTGGATTCAAGGGCATGGTAGTGGGTAATCCGCTCCTCGGTGACCGACGGCAGCCACACCGCCAACACGCCATCGCGAAAAGCAAGGGTGAGATAGGGGGCACTCTCAAGGGCACTGAGAAAATAACTGAGTTCCACCCGCACCCGTTCTGGGGCGACTCGTCGCAGTTGGGGGGCAAGGGTTTGGATCACCTGCCGCGTTTCGGGCGTAATCGTAAATTGCAGTTGGGCGGCTTGGCGATAGGCGCGTAGGAGTCGCAGGGGATCAGCAGCGAGATTTTCTGGTGCGACATAGTGAATTTGGCGGCGTTGCAAATCCAAAAGGCCACCGAGGGGATCGACAATGTGGTGGTGGTGAATGTCGTAGGCAATGGCATTGAGGCGAAAATCGCGATCGCTCAAATCGGTCAAGAGGGTTTCTCCGTGCCGCTGGGCAATATCCACCGTTGTATTAGCAAAGACTAAGCGGGCAATCTGCCGCTGCCGATCCAAAACCACTAAACCAGCCTTGTACTTATCCGCCAGTTTTTGGGTCAGGGCAATCGCATCCCTCGGCACAATAAAATCCAAGTCGGGGCACGAATTGATCCGGCCTAGGAGCGCATCCCGCACCGCTCCCCCCACGAGGTAGGTATCGGCCGGTAAATCACTGACCGCGATCGGCCAGCGACTAAAATCAAAGGGTTGAAGGGCGACCATTAGAGCTGGTTGAGAGCGATCGCTTGCCCCCCAAGGGTGACCCTCAAGTTTTCCCCCTGCACACAGACGAGCCCTGCGGCGGTTTCAATGGTGAGGCAGTTATTTTCAAATTTGAGTAAGCCGTTCCAAGGCGGGACTGCTGGGGCAGAGGTGGTGGGCAATCCAGACGGGACACTTTCTAGCCAAATCAGCGAGGCATCCCCAGAAAAGTGGCGATCGCCCATCGCCGTTTTGATTATCAGACCACCGCCCGCCGACGGTGAAAAGGCAATATCGCAAATGGGCTGCCACTCCTTGCCCACCAACAGTTGCAATTGCTGTGGCTCCTGAGGTGTGGCAGTGGACTTGAGCAGTAACCACCAAGTTTTCCAAAGTTGCCGTGCCGTTCCCCAACGCACCACCTGTCCCGACGGAATGGCGACCTGTTCGTAGTGCCACGCCGGTACGGGTTCACTGACGTATTGTGTGGGCAAGAAGGAATGGGCTTGGAGGACACTGGCCACCACATCGGCAAAGGGCGCCTCGGCAAAAAGGGTTACTTTTTCATTGGCCACACTCTCACCTTCTACCACCGCCACCACCGTTTCCGTGACCGTGCGCAATTGATAGCAGTGATTGCCGAGGCTAACCACCTTCAAATCAGCACTTTGGTAGGTACTGGGCAGGGGGTGTTGTTGCAGGATCAGCATTTGAATCACCTGCTCATTCGTCCACTCAATCACGGTGGTTTCGTTCGCAGTGGCCATTGGCTTAGCCATTGGCGTTGGGGCGGGCAACGGAACCTCTTCCATTTCCCCAGCCTCAAAGACCACTTCGCCATTGGGCAGGATAGTTCCTGAGAGCTTGGCTTCCTCTAAGTCTTGGCGGCGGGCGATCGCCCCGGTCAGATCCGCCTCTGACAGATCTGCCCCCACCACATTTGTATCCTTCAGATTACTGTCGTGGAGCACCGCCCCCTTGAGGATGGCACCACTGAGCACCGCCTGCTGTAAATTGGCGCGTGAGAGGTAGGCACCCACTAGGATGGCGCCACTGAGCATGGCTTCCTGCAAGTTGGCATCGGTCAGATTAGCACCACTCAGATCTGCACCAATCAGATTTGCCCCCCGCAGATTGGCATTGGCCAAGTTGGCCTTGATCAAATCCGCTCCACTCCAGTTGATGCCCTGAAGATCCGCCCCCGCTAGATCCACATGGCTCAGTTGCACCAGAGGGAACACACTGCCCGCCAAATTCACACCCCGGAAATTCCGCACCCCACGGGCAAATTCGCTTAACAAGGTTTCAAGGGTAATTGCTTTGCTCATAGCCGCTCACTAGCAGGGCACCACAGAGTTTTTCAAGCCCACTGCTATAGCTATTCTAGGTCTTGATTCCCATCCAGAGGAGCCAGTCAGCGATGCCATGGTTTGTCAAAATTGAACGCGGTATTGTGGACAAAGCCACCTTTGATCGCCACGTTCCTGCCCACCGTGCCTATGTGCGCGCCCTCATTGCCGCAGGGCATCAAGCCCGCACGGGATACTGGGCTGAGCGCGGGGGTGGCATGTTGTTGTTTCAGGCGGATTCCCGGCAAGCCGCTGAAGAAATTGTTGCCCGTGATCCCCTCGTCCAACACCAGTGTGTCCACTACGAACTCCACGAGTGGTGTATCGTCGAAGCCCCCGATTAGCCTTGGCGCAGTTTCTCCGCCCAGACACGGGTGGGTAGCCCCCACACGTAGATAAAGCCCTCGGCGGCCTTGTGATTAAATTGATCCTCGGCGCCATAGGTAGCCAAATCGGGCGTATAGAGGGAATAGGGAGAGCGTCGCCCCACCACCCGTGCGGTTCCCTTAAAGAGCTTGACGCGCACGGTACCCGTCACCCGCTTCTGGGTCTGTTGAATAAAAGCATCCAAGGCTTCCTTGAGGGGGCTATACCAAAGACCGTTATAGACCAAACGGCTGTAGGTCTCTTCAATCCCCCGTTTGTACTGCGTCACATCGGCGGTTAAGGTCAAGCTTTCCAAATCGCGGTGGGCGTCAATAAGCACCAAGAGGGCAGGGGCTTCGTAAATTTCGCGGGATTTAATGCCGACAAGGCGATTTTCAATCATGTCAATGCGACCAAAGCCGTGGCGCCCCACCCGCTCATTGAGTTCACTCACCAGCGTTACGGGATCGAGGGAGCGGCCATCGAGGCTAACGGGAATTCCGGCCTCAAAGCCAATATCCACATACTCCGGGGAGTTGGGGGTATTTTCAATGGCTTGGGTCATCAAATAGATTTCCTCAAGGGGTTCAATCCACGGATCCTCAAGGGGGCCGGCTTCAATACTGCGTCCCAAAAGATTGCGGTCAATGCTGTAGGGGGAAGATTTTTTCACAGGCGCAGGAATGCCAAAGCGTTCGCCATAGGCAATGGTTTCTTCGCGGCTCATGCCCCATTCGCGAGCGGGTGCCAGGACCTTGAGGTTGGGATTCAGGGCGGCGATCGCCACATCAAAGCGCACTTGATCATTGCCTTTCCCTGTACAGCCGTGGGCAACGGCATCGGCACCATACTCAGCAGCCGCATCCACCAAGAGCTTGGCAATCAGAGGGCGAGCAAGGGCCGTCGAGAGGGGATAGCGATTTTCGTAGAGAGCGTTGGCCTGAAGAGCGGGAAAGGCATAGTTGCGGATGAACTCAGCTTTGGCATCGACCACCAGCGAGGCACTGGCACCAGCATCAAGGGCTTTTTGGCGAATGGGTTCCAGTTCATCCCCCTGTCCTAAATCAGCGGCGAGGGTAATGACTTCCTTCACGCCCCACTCGTGCTTGAGATAGGGAATACACACGGAGGTATCCACTCCCCCCGAATAGGCCAAAATGACTTTTTCTGCACGCCCCATGATTCTTTCCTGAAATAAATGCGATCGCTACTATAGCGGATCTGTTTGCCAGAAACGTTATAGCAATAACCGTTTCGCCGAGCCTTACATCTGTTTCACTTCGTTTGCTAGGGGCAGGCCTTGCTCAAAACAGGTCAGATTTTCAATTGTCGTACGGGCAATATCTGTGAGGGCATTGCGGGTAAAGAAGGCTTGGTGAGCAGTAATCACCACATTGGGGAAGGATTGCAGGAGTTGGAAGGTGTCGTCTTGAATAATCGTGTCCGAAAGATCTTGGAAAAAGAGGGAGTCTTCCTCTTCATAGACATCAATGCCCAGATAACCAATTTGGCCACTTTTAATGCCCTCAATGACTGCTTTGGTGTCCACCAGCTTGCCACGACTAGTATTGATCAACATGACACCGCGCTTCATTTGGGCGATCGTGGTCGCATTGATCAGGTGTTCATTTTCGGGGACAAGGGGGCAATGAAGAGTGACAATGTCCGATTCAGCCAAGAGGGTTTCTAGGGTTGTGTAGGTGCCTATCTGCTCAAAGTCTTTGTTGGGGTAGGGATCATAGCCGTAGAGGTGACAGCCAAAACCATGCATAATCCGGGCAACAACACGCCCAATTTTGCCTGTGCCAATGATGCCGACCGTACAACCATACAGATCAAAGCCCATCAGCCCCTCTAGGGAAAAATTATCATCGCGCACGCGGTTGTAGGCACGGTGAAGTTTGCGGTTTAGCATCAAGATCAGCCCCACTGTATGCTCCGCTACCGAATAGGGGGAATAAGCACTGACGCGGGTAACTGTGATGCCCAAGCTGGCCGCTGTTGCCAAATCCACATTGTTGAAGCCCGTACAGCGCAGCGTCACCAGACGCACCCCCAACGCTGCCAGCCGTTTGAGGGTCTCTGCCCCCAGATCATCATTGACAAATACACAGACGGCCTCATGTCCCTCGGCAAGGGAAACTGTTTGAGGACGCAGTAGCACATCGTAGTAGGTGAGGAGATGGGGATGACCTTGAGCTTCATTGGCGGCATTCAGAAACTGGCGATCGTAGGATTTGGCACTGAAAACGGCAACTTTCATAGCATGGCTCTCCTAGCCCAAGTGACATTACAGCCCTTTTCACTAGGGTTGAACACTCTAGAATCCTGAGAACGTTAATGGCGGACAGCATGCCGATGTGTCCTGTCTGTTAACCCCATATTCCACAAAAGAGCTGTAGTTAGCTTAGCGAGTGTCAGCTTAAGGTTGTGTTAAGGGAGGACAAATACCCAGACAACTGCTTAGGGGATGCCCTTAGCGCTTGCGAAAAAACTGGCGAATGGTTGCGGCAATATGCTCAATGGTGGCATCGCTCAATTCAGGCCAAATGGGTAAGCTGAGAACCTCGCTGGCAAGGCGATCGCTCACAGGATTGGGTGGAGATTGCCCCTTATACATCGGAGAGTGATCTTGGGGAATGGGGTAGTAAATCATCGAACTAATACCAGCCGCCTTCAGGTAAGCCGCGAGCGCATCCCGCTGCCCATTGAGCACCCGAATGGTATATTGATGAAACACATGCCCTAGAGATACTGCTGGGGTCACCACCGCCTCAAGACCCGCCAAGGCTTGGTTATAGGTTTGGGCGACTCGCCGTCGCTCTTGATTCCAGCGATCGATATGGGGTAGCTTCACCCGCAGAATTGCCGCCTGTAGGCTGTCCAAGCGAGAATTGTAGCCAATCATTTCGTGGTGGTAGCGTTGACGGGAGCCGTGAACCCGCAGCATGCGCGATCGCTCGGCTAAATCATCATCATTGGTGGTAATCAGCCCCCCGTCGCCATAGGCACCGAGATTCTTGGTGGGAAAAAATGAAAAGGCTCCCATGGTACCGATCGCCCCCGTGAACCGATGAGCTAAAGCCTCTTGAGTTGCCGTTTCACATTGACAGTTCTCACAGGGCGGACAATAGCGGGCACCAAAGGACTGGGCACAATCCTCAAGAATGGCTAACCCATGGGCTTGGGCAATTTCAACAATTGCTCCCATAGCAGCTGGCCGCCCAAATAAATGAACCGGCAAAATCGCCTTGGTGCGGGGGGTAATGGCTGCGGCAACTTTATTGGGATCAAGGTTAAAAGAGTCCAGTTCCACATCCACAAAGACCGGGCGGGCACCCACCAAACTAATTGCCTCTGCCGTCGCAAAAAACGAAAAGGGGGTGGTAATCACCTCATCCCCAGCACCTATTCCCAAACTGCGCAGGGAAATCACCAGTGCATCTGTCCCTGAATTAACTGCTACCGCATGGCGCACCCCTAAATAGGCGGCTACCTCTTCCTCAAAGGCCTGTACCTCTGGCCCTAGAATGAACTGACCGGATGCCAGTACGCGGGCAACTGCGCGATCGATGTCTGCTTGCAGGAATTGATATTGGGCCTTGAGATCAAGAATAGGGATGGTATCCATGAGAGAGCGCAAGTCTTTATTATCATCCTCTCACGAGCGTAGTGTGGTTTTAGCGAATTAAGCTAGGCTTAGAGTGTAGAGCCGTTCTCAAGGGCGGGGTTCCAGACCCGTTTTTTTTGATGAATCCCCAAGAGTTGTTAAAACGCTATGCCAGCGGTGAACGGGACTTTAATCGTGCCAGTTTGACAAATGGCGAGTTTATCAACGCTGATCTACGGGGGATTATTCTCTCCCGTGCCGACATGGAGTGGGTCAACCTGAGCGGAGCCAATCTCAGTGGTGCAGTGCTGTGTGGCGCAGAAATTGTTAATGCCATGCTCATCAAGGCAGAATTGGTGGATGCCAACCTCGCTGGCGCAAACCTTAGCCGCAGTGATCTCAGTTGGGCAAACCTGACGCGAGCCAATCTCAGCCGCGCTGAACTTAGTGAAACCACCCTGCGGGGAACGGTGCTTCAGGGTGCCAATCTCTCTCGTGTGGACTTGGCGAATGCGGATCTACGGGGATTGACACTCGACGGCGTTAACCTTTCGGGGGCAAATTTACAGGGCGCGAATTTGCATGGCACGGATCTAAAGCAGGCGAACCTAACCCGTGTGGATTTAATTCAGGCGGATGTCAGCAATGCCAATCTCAGTGGTGCGAACCTCAGCGGTGCCAACCTGAGTGGCGCGAACTTAACGGCGGCGAATCTCACGGGAGCCAATCTCAGCCGCGTTGATCTCACGGAAGTCAAGCTCAGTGAAGCCAACCTTGCCAAGGCCAACCTTGTCGGCGCGGAACTGGCCAAGGCGGATCTGTCCTCCCTAGAACTTTCAGATGTCAACCTCAGTGGTGCCAATCTCAGTGGCGCGAACCTGAACCATACCAACCTTAGCCGTGCGGATCTCAGTGGGGCAAATTTACGGGGCGCCAACCTCAGCCATGCCAAACTGGTGGGCACCAATCTGCAGGGGGCGAATCTCCAAGGGGCAAACTTGCAGGGGGCATTGCTGGACAATGCGGATTTGAGTCAAACGGATCTACGCAGTGCCAATCTCAGTGGCCTCGTCTTTAATGGCGTGAAGCTGCGGGGTGCCAATCTCAGTGGTGCCAATCTTCGCGAAGTGGAGTTAACGGAAGCCAACTTTAGCCGTGCCGACTTGGTAGAAGCGAATCTCAGCCGTGCCCGCTTGGTGGGAGCCAACCTGAGTCGTGCTACTCTCTCAGAAGCGAATCTCAGCCGCGCCACCCTCAGTGGAGCTACCCTGAGCCGGGCAACGTTTAGTGGCAGCTTACTGGGAACTGTAGATCTCAGCGGTGTTAACTTGAGTGGGGCAGACTTAGGGGACGCCAACCTCTCAGGCTCTAACCTGTCGCGGGCGGATTTGACGCGGGTGAACCTGACTGCTGCGGATATGAGTGGTGCCAACCTCAGTGAAGTGGATTTGCGGGGTACGATTATGCCCGATGGCCGACGGCGAGCTTAGGCGGGGTCTTTTTCGGGGACGGTTTCTTCGGCAGCTTCAACCGGCTGGGGTCTCGGTGGTGCTTGACGGCCAAAGAGGTGCACCAAGTGCTTCAAATGAGCGGCAAGTTCAGGGGTAAGTTGACCCGCAGTTAGGCGCCACGCCCAGTTGCCTTCGCTCGTACCGGGGAAATTCATGCGGGCATGACTATCGAGACCGAGCAAATCTTGAACGGGAAGAATGGCTTGGTTGGCAACGGTTCCTAGGGCCATGCGAATCAAAGCCCAGTGGGGTTCGCTGGGGGTATAGCCCAAATAGTCAATGAGGCGCTGCTGTTCCCAGTCACTGAGGGTGCGGTACCAGCCGACAGTTGTGTCATTGTCATGGGTGCCAGTGTACACCACACAGTTGCGCTCTTGATTAAAGGGTAAAAAGGGATTATCCGAACCACCGCCGAAGGCAAACTGGAGAATTTTCATCCCCGGAAACTGAAACTGATCCCGTAGGGCAATGACATCGGGGGTAATATCCCCTAAATCCTCGGCGAGAATAGGCAGTCGTCCCAAAGCAGCTTGCAAGGTTTCAAAGAAGGCAGCACCAGGACCCAGTTGCCACTCACCGTTGACGGCTGTTTCCTCTCCTTCGGGCACTTGCCAGTAGCCCTGAAAGCCGCGAAAGTGATCCACACGGATAATGTCCATGTAGGAGAGCAGGGCACGGAAGCGCTCAATCCACCAAGAGTAGCCATCGGCAGCAAGGGCTTTCCAGTTGTAAATGGGGTTGCCCCAGAGTTGTCCTGTGGCACTGAAGTAATCTGGAGGCACACCGGCCATGAGGGCAGCCGCACCCGTTTCTGGATTGAGTTCAAAAAATTGGGGAAAGGCCCAGACATCGGCACTGTCGTGGGCAACATAAATGGGAATATCACCAATAATCTGAATCCCCTGTTGATTGGCGGCTTCCTTGAGGGCGTGCCACTGCTGGTAAAAGAGAAATTGCTGAAACTCGTACTCAAAAATGCGCTCTTTGAGAACGGCTTGGATCGCGGCAAGGGCGGTTGGTTCGCGATCGCGCAAAGGGGCGGGCCATTCATACCACGGCTGTCCCTCGTGGTGATCCTTCAGCGCCATAAAGAGGGCATAGGTGGGCAGCCAGTAGTGGGCAAGGGCTTGAAAGTCGCGAAAGGCCTGCCAGTCTTCTGGGGTGGCTTGATTCTGAAAGCGTTGAGCAGCAAGGCGGAGCAGGGGGAGTTTTTGGCTAATGACAGCCTCGAAATCAACGCGATCGCTATTCTCAAGCGTGAGTCCTGCCAAATCTGCTTCCGTTAACCAGCCCTCCTTGACCAGTTCATCCAAGCTGATCAGCAGTGGGTTGCCGGCCATCGCGGAGTAGCACATATAGGGGGAATTGCCAAAGCCCGTTGGCCCTAGGGGCAAGACCTGCCAGTACTGCTGATCACTGGCAACCAAAAATTCAAGGAACTCACGAGCTGCCGCACCCAAGTCACCAATGCCATGACCACCAGGCAGGGACGTGGGATGAAGCAGTAAACCACAGGAGCGGGGAAAGTGCATTATTAAGCCACGGGGAAACTTGAGCTAATTATCGCCCAATTCTGGATCGGCAATCTCGCTGGATTCCGCTAGAATTTCTGCTTCAAGGGCGGCTAGCTCCTCTGGCGACATCCGCGCAAGGCGATCGCTCATCACGGCCTCTTCATAGTCTTTAAGTTGCTGGTGGTAGGTCATCCGTCCTGTAAAGACCCGCAGGAGATAGGTGGAGAGCCAACCCAGAACCACCAAGACAAAAATGGCTTGACTCCAAATCCCGGCTTGAAGCGGCTCAACCCCCGCAATGCGCAACAGCAGATAAACCAAGCCGCCCGCAAGGAAAACACCAATACCAATCCCTAGAACATCAATGCGGCGCATAGCACCTAGGAATCGAGAGAGCGCGGTTGGGGACGAAAGTTAATAAAGGGAGCCAGCAGGAGTAATCCCGGAAAGAAGAACGTCACCAGAAAGTACATAAATGCCCGCTCAAAGGAGCCAGCCACATACCAGCGAGCATTCAAATAGGCATAGACGATCGCTGGCACCACCAGCAGATATAGCCCTGCCAAGGCGCCATAGACACCGAGTACCAAAAGCTCTGTTGAAACTGCCATCGATGACTACCTCTTCACCAAAACGACTAGATTATTCTGAAACGGTGCTGGTTTCCCTCACCGCTTCCCCAAGGGCAGGAACAGCAATTCCCATCGCTGCAGCAAGGGCAGGAGGAGGCGCTTGGCGACTGGGAGCATTGAGATATTGACCGGTGAGAATAGGGGGCACCGGCTTCATCTTGTGCTTGGCGGTAAAGAGGCGATGGGTTTGGGCAAGGTTGCCACGCTCACTGATATGCTCATTGGCAATTTTCTTGCGCAGCTTGACGATCGCATCCATGATCGCTTCTGGACGGGGCGGACAGCCGGGCAAATAGACATCCACGGGAATCAGCTTGTCCACACCACGCACGGCGGAATAAGAATCAGAGCTAAACATCCCCCCTGTGATCGTGCAGGCACCCATCGCAATCACGTACTTGGGATTGGGCATTTGATCGTAGAGGCGCACCAAGGCGGGTGCCATTTTCATCGTGATGGTGCCAGAGGTGATGATCAAATCCGCCTGACGGGGGCTGTTGCGGGGCACCAAGCCAAAGCGATCGAAATCGAAGCGCGAGCCAATCATGGCCGCAAACTCAATGAAGCAGCAGGCAGTGCCATACATGAGCGGCCAGAGGCTCGATAGCCGTGCCCAGTCATAAACATCGTTGAGGGAAGTAAGGATGATATTTTCCGCAAGTTCTTGGGGAACTTCAGGACGAGCAATTGGATTGAGGATGGCAGGCGAGGTCGTATTGGTCATAGGGTTCCCTCAAGGGACATCGGCCAAATGTAAAAACACTTAAAATTATAGGCCTTTACCCTAACAGATGCAGCCAATTGCATTGAGCTGGCAATAAAAAAACTTGACAGCAAGGATAAATTATTTTTGGCCGCCCACCTGCAGGCCGGGGGGTAGGTCTAAGGTGTCACCAATGGTGATGCCATTCCAGTAGGCCGCCAGCAGGACATCACAGGTTTTGCCCCAGGCGATCGCCCCTTGATGGTCGAGACCAATGGCGCCAAAATCCCGTTGCCGACTCGCGGCTTCCCGAAAGGATTTTTCAAAGGCCGCCTCAAGGGAAAGCCCATCGGTGACGCGCACCACAATCCGCGTGGCCAGCGCCTCATCCAGAATATCCTCACCAATGCCAGTACAACTGACTGCTGCTAAGCTGTTGGCATAGGTGCCGGCTGGCGTTGCGGAGTCACTGACCCGCCCAATACGCTCAAAGCCCTTGCCGCCAGTGGAAGTCCCCACGGCCAAGTGTCCCTGCTGATCTAAAACCACAACACCAATCGTGCCCCGCCTTGCCTCCTCGGCCACGACTCCGGCCATCGATGTTTGGAAATTGCCTTTGCGTTCCTCGAGCCACTCGTAGAGTCGCTGATCCGTGAGGGGTTGATACACAGGAAGCTGCAATTCACGAGCGAGCTCTGCTGCTCCCACATCGGACAGAATACGGTCAGGGCACTGTTGCAACCAATGCGCAAGGTCAATGGGATTTTTCACCCGTGAGACATTAATGACACCGCTGAGGCGCTGCCGCTGCCCATCCATGAGCGAGGCACTCATGCGAATTTGACCGTCGGATTGCAGCACAGACCCCGTGCCTGCATTAAAGCGCGGTTCATCCTCTAGGAGCCGACACCCCAAAACCACTGCCTCAATCGCCGTTGCCCCTTCTTTTAGGGTCTGAACCACTTGGCTGACAATGGTATGCAGGGATTGGCGGACGGAAATGAGACCGCCTTTGTCTTGGAGCGAGCTGCCGGCGCCGCCATGGAGAATCACAGTGGGTTGGGGCATCCTGAATAGGCGAGATAGAAATCAATAGACTAAATTCACGATACCCCGCGGCGAGGGTCTAAATCCACGGGCTGCCCTAAGCAACTGCTGCCGCTGGCATGGTCTCTGTCTGAGTCGTGGCTTCCTCAGTATCCAGTAGCGCTTGTAGTTCTTGGATGGCTTGTTGGGTATCCTCCACTTGACTGAGGAGCGATCGCGCGATTTTTTCCCCAGAGGCGGTGGACTCTACAACCTCGCGAATGTGATGGCGAAAATGATTGGCCATTTCCTCTACTTGTTGGTTGGCAAAGACCACTTGGTTGGCCAGTTTGTTAATTGCCTCACTGATAAAATCGAAACCAGCCATCTGCTGGCCACTGCGCCTGGCAATCAGCCCCGCCTGCACCGCAAGGTGTTTCACCTGACGGGTAATCTCAGCAATTTGATGGGTGGCTTGGTCGATAATTTCCACGTCCTGTTTCAGCCGTTCGCTGAGGCGATAAACCTCCGCTGTGTGACGGCTAATTTGGTTAACCCCGGTGAAGGTTTGCTGAAAGGCTTTGCGCCCCCGCTGGGAAAGAACTTGGCTAATGGAGACGAACCGTTGATTGAGTTGGGCAATCCGCTCCGCTTGCTCACGCACAGAGCGCTCCTGCTGCTCTAGGGCTTCGTTCATCTGTTGGGTGCGGGTCAGCTCGCTTTCAAGGCGCTTGGCATAGTCTTGGTTCCGCTCTTTTTCCAGCTTTAACTTCTCAAGGAGTTGCTGGGTGTGGAAGTGCTGCTGCTGAATGAAGAGATTTTTCTTGCTCAGCACTTGCGCTTGGGCAATCAGGATCAGCCGCATATCCACCAACACCAGTTGCTTGCCCTTACGCACGACCACGGGTTCGTAGACAAAGGCGGGGGGGCGACTCAAGGCCTGTTCCACAGTTTCTTCCACAGGAGTGCGTGCCATCAAAACAAGGGGAGGTACTTGGGGTGCAGCAACTTCTGGCAGCAATTTAATCGGGCGCGGCAAGTAGAGATCGCGACCAAACTGCTTGCTCATGCGCTCAAAAAACTTGACCTTGGAGATCATGCCGATGACGCGATCGCCTGCCACCACCAGTACCCCCGGTAGCTCAGGATAACGTTGAAATTCATCAGCCACTTTTTCAGAGATGGTTTCAGGGGAAACCTGATAGGAAAAATAGGGTAAGTCAGCCAACGTAGCGGCTGCAGACAGTTGGATATTGACTGTCTCATTCATTTGATTGTCCCCCAGAATGAGTATTCAATTGTTTTAGCGTGAAGACTGTACTCTGCTTTACCTCACTTAAATTATCTCGACTTAAGAGTAGGAGGAAATTATTTTTTGGTTATCTTTTGGTTAAGTTCGATTCCCACTAGATTTCAAAATACCCGAATTTTTCGTTTATTCCAGATTCACTGACTTCGGATTAAATTTAAGACGTATGGCAAATGAATGTTATGTAGAATACACTTTTTATTTTCGAGGCTATGAATTTTCAGCATACCACTGCTGCACCTGCTGTTGAATGGCTGCCGTTTCTGTGGCACTCAGTTTATCCAAATTTTTGAGGATAATGCTCATGCGTCCTTGGCGACTCAAGATTTTGCGGTGCCGGGCTAGAAAGTGCCAATAAAAAAAGTTAAAGGGACAGGCGCGATCGCCCACTCGTTGCTTGGGATCATAGGCGCACCCTTGGCAATAATTACTCATGCGCTGAATGTAGTTAGCAGACGCCGCATAGGGCTTGGAGGCCAAGCGTCCGCCATCGGCAAATAAGCCCATTCCCAAAACATTGGTTTGCATCACCCAGTCGTAGGCATCAATAAACACGCTGTGGAACCAGTTTTCCACTTCTTGCGGAGACAAGCCAGTAATCAGGGCAAAGTTGGCGAGGATCATCAGCCGTTGAATGTGGTGGGCATAGCCTGTGCGCTCAATTTGCTGCAGAACGTGGCGCAGACAGTTCATGGTGGTGCGATCGCTCTGCCAAAAGAACGTCGGTAAGGGGTGAGTGTGCTGAAAGAAATTATGCTGGCAGTAGTCAGCACCAAGGTAGTGATAGAGACCATACATATACTCACGCCAGCCGAGAATTTGGCGAATAAAGCCCTCCACACTGTTGAGGGGCAGCGGCCGTTCCCTATAGGCGGCTAAGACAGCATCGATCACTTCTTGGGGGTGCAATAGCCCTAGGTTCAAATAGGGGGACAGCAAACTGTGCCATAGGGTCTCTTCTCCCGCCACCATGGCATCTTGGTAGGGGCCAAACTGGGGCAAGCGGTATTCAATAAAGTTTTCCAAGACCTGCAGCGCTTGGGCGCGGGTGACTCCCCAGTCAAAGGGTTCGATGTGGCCGTAGGTGTCAAAGTTGCCTTGGCGCACTGTCTCAATGACTTCTTGGCTGATCTGATCGGGAGAAAAGCGCAGCGGTGGTGGCGGTTTGAGGCGAGTAGGCGGCGGTTGGCGATTTTCGGCATCGTAGTTCCACTTGCCACCCACGGGGGATTTACCGTCCATGAGAATTTGAAACCGTTGGCGACCGGCGCGGTAGAAATACTCCAAGACCAGCGTTTTGCGACCTTTCGCCCAGTCCTGAAATTCTGCTTCTGACCAGAGAAAGTGATTGTTGGGCAAGAACTTAATGGTACAGGGGAGATCGAGGGTAGCGATCAGATCCCGAAAGGGGCGATCGCTGGGTGCCATAATCCGTAGTTCGTGGATATGGTGAGCTTCAATCCACTGTCGCAAGGGGGTAGCAAAGTCGGGGGCGATCGCATAGGTCACCGGCCAACCGGCTGCCTCGAGTTCTTGGGCAAAGTGGCGCATGGCCGACCACACCAGCACGAGTTTTTGGGCATGGTAGCGGCGTTGTTGCACCCATTGGCGGGACTCAATGAGGATGACGGGCACAGGGGTTGGACAGCTTTGCAGGGCTGATTGCCCTTGCCACAGTTGATCGCCTAAAACCCAAACGCCAATGGCCATCCGAACTCAGATTGTAAATAAGGACTAAGGGAGAATGGTTTAGTACAGCCAATGTGATTTATCTTAGTGTTCAACTGTTGCAACTCCATACGACACTCATCATGCAAATTCGCCGGCGTCCCCCTAATCCCGCTGTAACCGTTCGCAACCTCCACTACCAAGTACCGGTGGCCGATGAGGCTCCCCGCAATATCCTTGAGAAAATCGTTTGGCACAAGGAACAGGAGGTAGAGCAACTGCGGGAAGTGCTCCCCCTGCCGGACTTGCAACGTCAGGTACTCGATGCACCACCCGTACGCTCCTTTTTCGCCGCGCTGCAAAACCCTGTCACCCAGCCAGCACTGATTGCCGAGGTCAAGAAGGCCTCTCCCAGTAAAGGGGTGATTCGCCCCAACTTTGACCCGGTGGCGATCGCCCAAGCCTATGTTGCCGCTGGCGCGACTTGCCTTTCCGTCCTAACGGACAGTGAGTTTTTCCAAGGCAGTTTTGAGTACCTGGCTCAAATTCGCCAAGTGGTGGACGTGCCACTGCTGTGCAAGGACTTTATCATTTACCCCTACCAAATGTTCTTAGCGCGGTTGCGGGGCGCTGATGCGGTTCTCTTAATCGCTGCCATTCTCTCGGATCGCGATCTGCGTTATTTCCTGCGCATTGCCCATGGCTTGGGGCTAACCGCATTAGTGGAGGTGCACAGCGCCGAGGAGATGGAACGGGTACTTGAGCTGGAGGACGTACAGTTGGTGGGCATCAACAATCGCAATTTGACGGATTTTAGTGTTGATCTAGCCACCACTGAACAGCTTTTGGCCACCTATGGGGCGCAACTGCGCGATCGCGACATCCTCGTGGTCAGTGAATCGGGCATTCATCAGCGCGCTGATGTTGAGCGGGTGACCCAAGCGGGAGCCAAGGCGATTTTGGTGGGAGAATCCCTCATGCGACCCCCAGCAGAGATGGCGCACCTCAGCGCTGCGGAGCAACTCCAAGCACGGATTCAGCAGTTATTCCCAGAGTTGGCACACAAGTAGCGCAGTTAACTATGCCCCTGAAGGCAGTCTTATTGGATTTCAATGGGGTGATCCTTGATGATGAGGCGATCCATGCCGCCCTCATTGATGAGATTCTGCTGCAAGAGAACTTGCGACCCCAGCGGGGGGAATACGATCTCTTTTGCTTGGGACGCAGCGATCGCGCCTGTTTGGATAATCTCCTCAGTCGCCGCGGCCGGGTAGTGACGCCGGCCTATCTCGACAAACTGGTGGCACAAAAGGCAGCTGCCTACCGCGCACGCCTAGCCAATATGGAGCCTTTTCCCTTCTTTGCGGGGGCGATCGCCCTGCTGGCGAAACTCCATGCTGCGCAATTGAAAATTGCCATTGTCACCGGTGCCCTGCAATCCGATGTGGACTTGGCTCTTGAGCGGGGAAACTTGACTGGCATTGTGGACTGCATTATCAGTGCCGAAAGCGTAGAACGCGGTAAACCCTATCCCGACCCCTATCTCCGTGCCATTGCAGCCTTGCAAGCCCTAGGGGGCGATCTCACAGCCGCTGATTGTCTGGCGATCGAGGACACCTTGGTGGGGGTGCAATCCGCCCGTGAAGCTGGTGTCAAAGTCTTGGGGGTCGCGCACACCTATCCCTTTCACATGCTCCAGCGTCGTTGTCAGTGGGTGCTCGATCGCCTTGATCAGTTTGACCTAGCAGAAATTGCCCCTGTTTTTGACCGTCGCGTGGCCAAGGCAACTGCCTAAAGGTGTTTGACCTCAGCAATGAGTTGATTGAGCACTTCCTTGGCATTGCCAAACAGCATTAGAGTTCTGTCCTTGTAGAACAACTCATTGTCAATACCGGCAAAGCCCGGATTGAGACTGCGCTTGATCACAATCGTGTGTCGTGCCCGATCCACATCGAGAATGGGCATCCCATAGACAGGGCTACCGGGGTTCGTGCGCGCGGCTGGATTCACGACATCATTGGCACCAATGACCAGTGCCACATCCACATGCTCAAACTCTGGATTAATGTCCTCCATGTCCTTGAGTTGGGGGTAGGGGACATTGGCTTCGGCAAGCAGCACATTCATGTGACCAGGCATGCGACCTGCCACCGGGTGGATCGCGTATTTGACATCCACACCCAGCCGCTCCAGTTGATCTGCCAGTTCTTTGACACTGTGCTGCGCTTGGGCAACCGCCATCCCATAGCCGGGAACAATGACCACAGATTTGGCATAACCCAGCATCATCGCACTTTCTTCGGGGTCAATGGTGCGCACTGACTTCGCGGTGGCATGAACACTACCCTCAGCACTGCCTGTGGTCGAGCTACCAAAGCCACTAAAGAGCACATTGGCCAAGGAGCGATTCATGGCCTTGCACATAATTTGGGTCAGAATCAGCCCCGCAGCTCCCACCAAGGCACCCGCGATAATCAGCATACTGTTGCCAACGATGAAGCCCGCAGCACTGGCAGCCAAGCCCGAAAGGGAGTTCAAAAGGGAAATCACAACCGGCATATCAGCACCGCCAATGGGCAGGACAAAGAGCACCCCCAAAATGCTGGCGATCGCCACTAGGCCCCAGAAAATCGGCATCTGACTTGGATGCAACCACACCCAGCCACTGGCCACCCAGAAAGCCACCAGCAAGCCGAGGTGAATCGCCTGCTGCATCGGGAAAATGATCGGGGTTCCCGAAATCAATCCCTGAAGCTTACCAAAAGCAACAAGGCTACCAGTAAGGGTGACACCCCCAATCAGCACCCCCAAAAGAATGGTGATCAGCGTACTGGGGGTCAGCGGTTCACCCAACGCAACGATGCGGCAAAATTCCCCAATGCCCACCAAGGCAGAGGCCGCCCCTCCTAAGCCATTGAGTAACCCCACCATCTGGGGCATGGCCGTCATTTCCACTTTGTAGGCAGCGATCGCGCCAATGACACTGCCGAGGCCAATGGCCGCTAGGATGCCCGTATAGCTAATAATCTGGCGATCGAGGAGCGTGACCACAATCGCAATCAACATCCCCAAGGCGGCAAGGCGATTTCCTTGACGGGCCGTGGCCGGAGACCCCAGTTTTTTCAAACCGAGGATAAAGAGCGCCGCAGCACCCAGATAGCTCAATTCTTCAATGCGTGTTAGCCAATCCATGGTTCCTACCGCTTAAACATCTGCAACATGCGATCCGTGACCAAAAAACCGCCCACCACATTAATCGTGGCGAGCACTGTCGCAATAAATCCCAAGACCACCGTTAAAGTGGTGTGCCCACTCCCCGCCATCAGTAGGGCACCAATTACGGCAATCCCCGAAATGGCATTGGAACCAGACATCAAGGGGGTATGCAGGGTGGGGGGAACTTTGTTAATCACCTCAAAGCCAATGAAACTGGCCAGCACAAAAATCATCAGACCGACAAGAATGGGATCTGTCATAGAACGAATCCTCTAGGGACATCTCTAAACCCTTGTTGCCAAGGTTGGGGCAGGATGCAGCAGTTGCAGTACCCGTGGGTTGCGAACCTGCCCTTCATGGGTGACACAGGCGGCATCAACAATGTCATCGCCAAAGTTCAAGACCAATTCCCCTTGGGGGGTGAGGTACTTCAGAAGGGTCGAAATGTTTTTGGCATACATTTGACTGGCATGCACCGCCATTGTCGAGGGCAGATTAATTGGGCCAATAATGGTGACCCGCTGATGACAAATAGAGCGCCCCGGTTCTGTGCAGGCACAGTTGCCCCCCTGCTCAGCGGCTAAATCCACAATCACCGAACCCGGTTTCATGCTGGCCACCATCCGTTCTGTCACCAAAAGAGGGGCAGGCTTGCCGGGAATTTGAGCAGTGGTAATGACCACATCGGCACTGTGGACATGGGCAGCGATCGCCTCTTGGGTTTTGTGCTTCGCCGCCTCAGAAACCTCTTTGGCATAGCCGCCGGCAGCAACCGTATCCTCCTCAAGGTTAACTTCGACAAATTTGGCACCGAGGCTTTGTACTTCCTCCTTGACCGCTGGGCGAATATCAAAGGCTTCAACCACGGCTCCCAAACGCCGCGCGGTGGCGATCGCCTGCAAGCCAGCCACCCCTGCCCCAATCACAAACACCTTGGCGGGGGGAATCGTACCCGCTGCCGTCGTCAACATCGGGAAAAAGCGCGGCAAATGGGAAGCGGCCAATAACACCGCCGCATACCCTGCCACTGCTGCTTGGGAAGACAAAGCATCCATACTCTGGGCGCGACTCGTGCGGGGAATACACTCGAGGGCAAAGGCAGTAATCTGCCGCTCTGCCAAGTGTTGCATCTGCCATGGATTGCCCAAGGGATTGAGAAAACTAATTAAGGTGGTGCCGGGTCGAATCCACTCCACCTCGCGATCGCGCAGCGGCGCCACTTTGAGCAGCACATCCACACCGCCCCAGACCTCTTCAATGGAGTAACCAATTTCCGCACCTGCTGCACGGTAGTCATCATCGCTGAAGTGAGCCATATCCCCTGCACCAGACTCCACACAGAGGTGATACCCCTGCTGCACCAGCTTGGCAACGACTTCGGGAATCAGGGCAACCCGTTGTTCACCCACTTCGCGTTCCTTAACGACCCCAACTTTCATAGGCACTCTTGGATAGGGTTTGCAGTCTTGACAGAACAATTCCTTGGTGTACTCATCCAGGCATTTTTATAACCGCCCGACACCGTCACAACACATTCACCTGCTGTCCTGTACTGATACTCAAGCTACTGCGATCCCCTTAGGAATGCGAGGAAATGTCAGCATTTGATGGGGATTCTCCACAAGTCTTATGATCCCCAGTAACGTTTGTAACAAATGTTGACATTATCATTGAGTACTTTTACTTAATTTCCCCTCGTCATCCTTTTGTATGCTCAAAGGAGCTATACCTCATTTGGGGTTGCCGATGGAATTTCCTAGTAATAGCGACTAATTGCCTTATCAAAGGGATTACGTTCAAAGCAAAACTTAAAGTAGTTATGCCAAATGTCGGGATTAATCGCGTTGTTAACTTCGGCAGCCGTGAAGTGATTGTTACACTTGCGCTTAGACCCCTGATAAAAGAGAGCGAGCCAGTCTGACAACCGATAGTCAACCAAGGGAGCACGAAAATTGCGAGGCTCTGGATAACCCAATTGACGACGGATGCGCTCATCCTGCCAGCGAATCGGTGTGATGACATCCTGACTACCACAAAACTGGGAGAGGGCAATTACTGGTGCCAGCAGTTTTACGAGTTTTCAGGAAAATAAACCGATAGGTGTGGTTAATAATCATTGCGAATAGCTATCCAGAAGGGCAGTTTGACCGCTACTTGCGCTCTTGTGGCAGACTAGGAGATTGCAAGTACAGAGTCACAGGCATGTTCAAAACAATTTTAGTGGCCCTCGATACCAGTGAGCTATCGGCACGGGTGATGGCAGCGGTGACCCAGTTAAATCTTGACCCAGATGCCCAAGTGATTCTCAGTCATGTGATCTCACCGGCAGAGGCGGGTTTTGGCGTCAGTGCCGATCGCCCCTCGTTGCATCCGCAAATGGGCACCTACCGCAGTATTGAACAGCATTTACAACAGTTCCAAAGCCACCTCCCCTGTGACTCGGAAATTGAAATTGTTACCGGTGACCCCGTCGAGGAAATTTTACGCTTGGCCAATATCTATGGGGCAGACCTGATTGTGCTGGGGAGTCGCGGCCTCACGGGGGTTGAGCGGGTTGTGCAAGGCTCAGTAAGTGGCGCCGTTGTGGCGGATGCCCCCTGTTCGGTGTTTGTGGTTAAATCAGCGGAAACTTAGGGTATGACAGCACCATTGACGGGTCTGACAGCGGCGGAAGTGGCGGAGCGGCAAGCCAGAGGTCGCATTAACCGTCAAGCGAGTGAAAGCAATCGCACCTATGGCGACATTTTGCGGGAAAACCTCTTCACGTTTATCAATGGGGTTTTTGCTTTTATTAGCGTCATTTTGCTCTTTTTAGGTCGTCCGGGAGATGTGGCCGCCATCATCGTGGTGGTGTTTCTCAATGCCATCATTAGCATCCTGCAAGAAATTCGCGCCAAACGGCAGTTGGATGAAATTAGCCTCCTCACCCGTCCCCGTGTCAAGGTGCTGCGCGATCGCCAAGAGGCCATTATTGATCCGGCAGAAGTCGTAGAAGGGGATATTCTCCTTTTGGAGCCGGGGGATCAAATCGTTGCCGATGGCACTGTCGTTGGTGATGGACAGATCCAAGTGGATGAGTCCTTGCTCACAGGGGAGTCGGATCTCATCTCCAAGCAAGCGGGCGATCGCCTGTACTCTGGGAGCTTTTGTGTGCGCGGCGCCGCTGCCTATGTCGCCGAACAGGTGGGGGAAGCCAGTACCGCCCATCAACTAACTGCTGCCGCCAAAACTTACCACCACAAACTGACCCCCCTGCAACGGGAAATTAACCTGATTATTCGCGTCATCCTTGCCCTTGCCATTTTCCTGTGGCTATTGGTGTTGCTTTCGCTGTTGGTACGCCTGACCACCCTACAAATGAGTGTGCAAACGGCGGCAGTGGTGGCGGGTCTTGTCCCCGTGGGCTTGTATCTCACCATTACCCTGACCTATGCCTTGGGGGCATTGCGCATCTCCCGTGCCAATGTCTTGGTGCAGCAGGTGAATGCCATTGAGTCCCTCAGTGGCGTCGATATTCTCTGCCTTGATAAAACAGGAACCCTTACAGCCAATGCCCTTGAACTCCATAGCTGGTACGCCCTCACCGAGACACAGGAAAAGACAAAAGCGGCTCTCGCCACGTTTACCGCCAGTGTTAGTGCTCCGAACCGCACCCTTGTTGCCCTCACAGAGGCCTTTGAGGGAACTCCCCAACCCCTACGCCTTGAGATTCCCTTTTCCTCGGTCTATAAGTGGAGTGCCGCAGCGTGGCAGGACTCGGAAACGTTTATCTTGGGGGCACCGGATGTTCTCTTCAAGGCTGAAGACCTCTCCCCTGAGGTGACTGAATTACTCCAGCGGGGACGGCAGCAGGGATTGCGAGTGCTTCTTTTTGCCCGTAGTCGCAGTGATCCGCAATGGGATGAGCGGCAGGAGACTGCCCTCTTGCCCCCAGACCTAGAACCCTTAGCAGTGATTTGGGTGGGCGATCGCCTGCGACCCCAATCCCGTGAGGTTCTAGAACGCTTTCAGCAAGCCGGAATTCAAATCAAAATTATCTCCGGCGACCACGCGGAAACCGTTGTTGCCCTTGCGAAACAAGTGGGTCTCGATGATGGGGCGATCGCCATCTCCGGCGCAGACTTGGCCGCCATGGATGATCCCAGCTTTGATCAAATGGCCGAGAAAGCCACGGTCTTTGGTCGCATTACCCCCGAGCAAAAGGCGAAACTCGTGACTCGACTACGCGCCCTTGGGCATCAGGTGGCCATGATTGGCGATGGTGTCAATGATGTGCTGTCCCTGAAGCAGGCCAACGTGGGAATTGCTATGGAAAGTGGCAGTGCCATTACCCGGAATGTGGCTGATATTGTATTGCTTGCGGATTCCTTTGCCGCCTTACCAGCCGCCTTTCGGGAAGGACAGCGCATCTACAACGGCATTCAAGATGTCACGAAGCTCTTTCTGGTGCGGGTGTTTAGCTTTAGTTTGCTTTGTCTAGTCACTGTCATGGCAGGGCGCGCCTTTCCGCTGTTGATTAAGCACAATAGCCTGCTCACCCTGTGGGGAGTGGGTCTGCCGACCTTGGCGGTGGCTTTTTGGGCAGTGCCGGGGCCGCGTCCCCATCGATCGCTGATTCGTTCATTGTTGCACTTTGTCATCCCCGCCACCCTAAGCCTCGCACTGTTGGCCATTTTCATGTACTTGGGGGTGTTAGCACGGGAACTGACGCCCCTTGTGGAATTGCTCCAAGGACGCTTTGATCCAACGCTGTTGAATGGCCGCGAGGTGCTCTTAGAACTGGGGCAGAGTGTGGCGATCGCCCGCACGGCCTTGGTGACGACCCTGATGCTGGCCTCCCTTTGTTTAGTCCTGTTTCTCAAACCTCCCCATCCCACATGGGTTGGCGGTTCGCCTTTAGTGGGCAACTGGCGTTATGTTGCTGTGGTTTTAGCTCTGCTGGCTGCCTTCCTGATCATCAGCTTCTCGCCGACCCTACGGGCAGTGGCCGAGTTGGAACCCCTGTCGTGGTCACTATGGGCATTGATTGTGCTGATTGTCTTGCTATGGGTGGTGGTCTTGCGGGCTTTTTGGCGCTATCGGCTTTTGGATCGCTTCCTTGGTGTCGATCTCAGTTAGGCATGGGGGGCGCGATCGCGCTGAATCGAGTAGAGATGGGCATACAACCCCCCTTGGGCGAGGAGTGTCTCATGGTCTCCCTGCTCGCGAATCGTCCCTTGATCCAAAACCACAATTTGATTGGCATCCCGAACCGTACTGAGGCGGTGGGCAATCACAATCATTGTGCGAGTGCCGGTAATGGAGCGCAGGGCCAGTTGAATTTCCCGCTCCGATTCATAATCCAGACTTGAGGTCGCTTCATCAAAAATCAACACATCGGGATCCGCCAAGAGGGCACGGGCAATCCCTAGGCGCTGCCGCTGTCCCCCCGAAAGCCGCAACCCCCGTTCACCGACAATTGTGCGATAGCCCAAAGGCAACTGCTGCACAAATTCATCCACCCGCGCAATGGCACAGGCCTCATAGACGGCGTCGGCACTGACCTCGGGGTTGGCATAGGTGAGGTTATCCCAGAGGGTGCCATTAAAGACATCCACCTCTTGGTGGACAATGGCCAAACGACGGCGATAGGCGCGGACATCGAGGGTTTGAATATCTTGGCCATCAATGAGAATCTGCCCCTGATCCGGCTGGAAGTAGCGAAAGAGCAGCTTGATCAAGGTGGATTTCCCGGAACCCGATCGCCCCACCAAGGCCACCGTTTGGCAGGGTTCAATGAGTAAGTTAATATCCCGCAGAATGGGACGCCCCGGCGTGTAGCTAAACCAAACGTGCTGAAAATCCACTTTGCCGGAAAACTTCAGGCTAGGAATCTCCTGTTGCTCCAGATCAATGGCATCGCGACCGGGGGGCAATTCCATAAATTCATGGAAGCGCAAAATGGAGGCATAGCGGCGGGCAAACACCTCCGACACCTGCGAGAGGGGGGTAATTTCGGCATAGGCCATACTGGCAAGGGTGTAAATCGTCATAAAGTGACCAATCGAGACCCGGCCGGCGATTGTGGCTGCTAGGGAAAACCCCAACAAACTGAAAAGACAGAACTGGACTACGGTTCCCTGCCAAGTAATCAGGTGCATATAGCCGCGATGGATGCGGTCAATGACCATCTTGAACTCACGATCGAGGCGCTGCTGTTGACGAGCGAGTTCACGGGCTTCCGTGGCAAAGGCCTTGACGGTTTTGATATTGGTAATGATTTCTGAGGTGCGGCTTTCTGTGCTTTCGATGTGGCTGTCGAGAATTTCTTCCTTTTGAATGATCCGTCGCAGGGTGCGCAGGGTCAGCACCAGAATCACAGTAAAGGAGGTCAACAACCCAAGGGCGATCGGCCAATCAAGCCACCAGACAATCACGCCAATCCCCAGCACCCGTACCAGTTTGGGAATCAGTTGACCGGCAATTTCGGGATAGCTCCACGTATGGTTGGAAATCCCTTTGCTAACACGATTGGCAATGCGACCCGGGTTGTTTTCCTCAAAGAATTCTAGGGGCAGCGTCAGAATTTTCTCGACGGCTTTGCGAGTGTGGTCGCGGCGGGCAGCCAAGGCAATCCACCAGTGGAACCATACCCCCAGCCACGGTTGAATTGGGGCACGCACCACAGTGGCCAAAAAGACAATACTGCCGAGAACGGTGAGATTGACGCCAAAGGCATTGTTCCAGCCCGTCCATGTTTGCAGCGTATGGGCGATCGCCACCACTGGCGGATCGAGGGGTTGTTGCGAGAGCAGGTTGAGAATTTGACCAATGGCATAGGGCACGAGCAAATCCACCAGTTCGCAGAGACTAGCTGCGGTCATACTGGCGATCGCCATCCCCCGATAGGCGCGATAGTAACCCAGAATGGAGCGAAACGTGGCCATAAAAACAGGACAAGCACTGTTCCTATTTTAAGATTTCTTAAAATTTTCTGCCGTCGCTCTTGGGTTGAGAATGCCCTTAGACCTTCACAGAGACTGGGGTGCGATTGAGGCGCGTTTCATAGGGGGCACTGGCAATCAGCGATCGCCCGGTCATCTCAGGGGGTTGAGGCAGCCCCAAAATTTCCAGAATTGTTGGCGCAATATCCGCCAGACACCCATCCTCTCGCAGGCTCACATCTGTAGCATGGCCGGGGATTTTGCGTTTCTCCCCTTCCACCAAGATGAAGGGAACGGGGTTAGTGGTGTGAGCCGTCCAAGGGTTACCGTCCTCGTCAATCATGTACTCAGCGTTGCCATGATCAGCGGTAATCAGCAGCGTGCCCCCCACCTTTGTTGTTGCTTCCACCAATACGCCTACACAGCGATCCACGGTTTCAATGGCTTGAATTGTTGCCACTAATTGCCCCGTGTGCCCCACCATATCGGGGTTAGCAAAGTTCACCACAATTAGGGCATATTCCTGTTTCTCAATGGCCTCCTTAACCGCTTCTGTGACGGCAAGGGCAGACATGGCTGGCGCTTGATCGTAGGTGGCCACCATTGGACTGGGGATGAGAATGCGATCTTCGCCGGGGAAGGGTTCCTCAAGGCCGCCATTGAAGAAATAGGTGACGTGGGCATATTTTTCTGTTTCCGCTGCCCGCAATTGCTTCAGGCCATGCTCGGCAATCACTTCCCCAAGGATATGATTGAGGTTTTGGGGCGGGAAGGCGACACCACAGTTAAAGTTGGCATCGTATTGGGTGAAGGTCACGTATTCCAAGGGCGTAATTAGCGTCCGCTCAAAGCCACTAAAGTCAGGGTCAATAAAGGCTTGGGTGAGCTGGCGGGCGCGATCGGGACGGAAATTAAAGAACACCACGCCATCGCCGGGTTCAACGGCTCCTTCAGCAATGCGCGTGGGGACAATAAATTCATCGCCAATATCTTGGGCATAGGACTTACTGGCGACATCCACCGCCTGCAGGGGTTGAATATTTTCATTGCTGGTCATGACGCGGTAGGCTGCCTCGGTACGATCCCAACGGCGATCGCGATCCATGGCATAGTAGCGACCACTCACCGTCACAATTCGTCCGCAGCCAATGGTTTTCAGGCGTTGCTCCAATTCCTCAAGGACACCTGCGGCATCGCGGGGGGGTGTATCGCGACCATCGGTAATGGCATGAATACAGGCCGGTAACTCATAGCGCTTGGCCAGTTCCACCAAGCCGTAGAGGTGATCAATGTGGGAATGCACCCCGCCTGCAGAACACAGACCGATAAAATGCAGCTTGCCCTTGCGCTCCTTCACAGTTTGGCAGAGCTTCACAAGGACGGGATTGCTAAAGAGGCTACCATCTTCAACGGCATCGGAAATGCGCACCAACTCTTGGGGCACAATGCGCCCAGCACCGATATTTAAATGCCCCACCTCGGAGTTACCCATTTGACCTTTGGGGAGTCCCACCGCCTTCCCAGAGGTATCAATCAACGTGTGGGGGTAGACTTGCCACAAACTATCCATCACTGGCGTATGAGCAAGGGCGATCGCATTACCGTAGGTCTCTTCGCGATAGCCCCAGCCATCCAAAATCATCAAAACAACGGGCGCAACAGGAGACGATGCCATGTGAATGCCCTACCTTAAACTTCTCTGGGAAATGGTGTAAATTGTACAACCTCGCAAATGATACCATTCTCCACCGCGAGAGACAAATTGGGTAGCTTCTGCTACAGTCCGCACGCTGGATCAATTCTGAATCCATAGATAGATCTATCCTAACGGATCAACGATGGCCAAATGTTGAAAACTGTTACAGATGCGGCTTTTCGGGATTAAATCCTTGAAGACAAAAAATTGCCGTGATAGTATCCAAACTGTTGTTTGTTAGCCAAAATTGGGAGTCGTCCGTTGTCACTTCGGGTAGCAGTGGTCGGTGGTGGTCCAGCGGGTTCCTCAGCCGCCGAAACCTTAGCCAAAGCCGGAATCCAGACCTATCTCTTTGAACGTAAATTAGACAATGCCAAGCCCTGTGGCGGTGCGATCCCCCTGTGCATGGTCAGTGAATTTGACTTGCCGCCGGAAATCATTGACCGCCGCGTGCGCAAAATGAAGATGATTTCCCCCTCCAATATCGAGGTGAACATTGGCCATACCCTCAAAGACCACGAGTATATCGGTATGTGTCGCCGCGAAGTCCTCGATAGCTTTATGCGCAATCGGGCGGCGGATTTGGGCGCCAACTTGATCAATGGCACCGTCTTTAAGCTGGAGCAGCCCGCCACCAGCGATCAGCCCTACACCCTCCACTATGTCCAAGAGGATGGCACAGCTCAGACCCTTGAAGTGGATGTGGTGATTGGTGCCGATGGGGCAAATTCCCGCATTGCCAAGGAAATTGATGCCGGCGATTACAACTACGCCATTGCCTATCAGGAGCGCATCCGCCTGCCTGAGGACAAAATGACCTACTACAACGAGTTGGCAGAAATGTACGTGGGGGATGACGTGTCCCCAGACTTCTATGCATGGGTTTTCCCGAAATATGACCATGTGGCCGTGGGCACCGGCACCATGAAGATTAACAAAGATCGCATTCGGGAGTTGCAAGCGGGAATCCGCGCCCGTGCTGCTGCCAAACTGGAAGGGGGGCAAATTATTAAAGTGGAGGCTCACCCCATTCCTGAGCATCCGCGGCCGCGACGGGTGGTCGGTCGCGTGGCTTTGGTGGGAGATGCAGCCGGTACGGTCACCAAGTCTTCTGGGGAAGGCATTTACTTTGCCGCCAAGTCAGCCCGCATGTGCGCTGAAACCATTGTCGAGACCTCCAACAGCGGTCGCCGTATCCCCACCGAAGCAGATCTCAAGCTCTACCTGAAGCGCTGGGACAAAGCCTACGGCATGACGTACCTAGTGTTAGATCTGCTGCAACGGGTCTTTTATCGCTCCGATGCCACCCGTGAGGCTTTTGTGGAGATGTGTAGCGATATTGATGTACAGAAGCTCACCTTCGATAGCTACCTCTACAAGACGGTGGTGCCGGCTAATCCCTTAGTGCAGTTGAAAATTACGGCAAAAACGATTGGTAGCCTGATGCGGGGCAATGCCCTTGCGCCCTAAGTGAGTTGCGGATCCGCCCTCGCCCCTAGAGGGCTTGGATCCACTCATGAATGCTGTACTCTATCCACACCTGATGCTGCCAGTAGGGGTCGTTTTCAATCAATTGGCGCACGGTCTCTTCGCTATCCGCCGCGTAAATGGCAAAAAAGTAGCGCAGGTCTTTCGTAGGACCAATGGTGATGAGCACCCCTTGGGCTTTTTGAGCCGCAAGGCCGTCGAGGTGTGCTTGGCGATGGGGGGCACGCCGTTCGAGGACATCCTCACAGTAGCGTCCCCAAGCCACAAATTTGGTCATTTGATCCTCCTAGGCTTGTTCGGCAGCCAGTTGTGCCAGTTGTTCCTGCTGATCACGGCTGATGCAGGCTTGAATAATGGGTTCTAGATCTCCTTCTAGGACACTGCTGAGGCTAAAGTTCTGTCCCAAACGGTGGTCGGTGACGCGATCGTCTTTGTAGTTGTAGGTGCGAATTTTTTCGGAGCGATCGCCCGTACCCACTTGGGAGCGACGCATTGAGGTAATGGCTTCCTGCTGTTCCCGCAGCTTCATTTCGTAGAGTTTTGCCCGTAGGATTTGGAACGCGCGCTCCTTGTTTTTCAGTTGGCTACGCTCTTCGGTGCAGAAGATGCGAATACCCGTCGGCTTGTGGAAGAGGTCAACGGCTGTTTCTACTTTGTTGACGTTTTGGCCACCAGCACCTCCGGATCGCGCTGTGGTGAGTTCAATATCCTTGGGATCAATTTCTACTTCCACTTCATCCACTTCGGGCATTACCGCCACGGTGGCCGTAGAGGTGTGAACTCGGCCCCCCGCTTCGGTGACAGGCACCCGCTGCACGCGATGGACACCGGATTCAAACTTCAGCTTGCTATAGACGCGATCGCCTTTGATTTCGAGGATGGCTTCCTTGAAGCCCCCCATTTCTGCAAGGGATTCACTGACTAAGCTCACCTGCCAGCCTTGGCTTTTGGCGTAGCGGGAGTACATTCGCACTAAATCCCCTGCCCAAATTCCCGCTTCATCGCCCCCAGCACCCGCTCGAATTTCGAGCATGATGTTTTTATCATCATTGGGGTCACGGGGCAGCAGCAGAATTTTTAGGCGTTCCTCCAGTTCGGTAATGCGGCGGCTGAGATCCGCGACTTCTTCTTCAGCCATCTGGCGTAGCTCGGGTTCATTGACTGCTTCTTTAAGCAGTTGGCGGGCATCCACCAGTTGCTGATTGAGGGACTGCCATTCGTGATAGGCGTTCACCGTCTCCTCTAGGGCAGCACGGGAGCGAGCCACCTTCTGAAATTCGGTTGGGTTGACCGCCACATCGGGATCCGCCAAGCGACGGGTAAGTTCTGTAAAGGTTTGCTCGACAGTGCGAAGTTTTTCCAGAAGATAGGCTTCTGCCATAGGAAGGGCGGCGATACTCTAGACTTTGCGGGAGTAGTACTCAACCACGAGGAGTTCATTGACTTGGAGAGCAACCCATTGCCGTTCGACAATACCAGTGACTCTGCCGGTGAGGGTGCTTTTATCCAGTTCCAAGTGGCTGGGAAGATTGGCAAGACCGGGATTTTGAAGGTTGGTTTCCACCAAGCGGCGCGATCGCTCATTATCGCGGACGGTAATCACGTCCCCCGGACGGCACTGATAGCTGGGAATAGATACACTGCGGCCATTGACCAGAATATGGCCATGATTCACCAGTTGGCGGGCTGCTGGAATCGTTGGTGCCATCCCAAGGCGGAAAACAGTGTTATCCAGCCGCATTTCCAACAACTGTAGAAGGGTTTGCCCCGTGGAACCACTGACCCGACGGGCTTTGCGCACATAGCGTACAAGTTGCCGCTCCGAGACCCCGTAGTTGAAGCGCAGTTTTTGCTTTTCGTCAAGGCGCAGGGCATATTCCGAACGCTTTTTGCGGGCTTGGCCGTGTTGACCGGGGGGATAGCTCCGCTTGGGGGCTTTGCGGGTGAGACCAGCCAGTTCACCCAGACGACGGACAATTCTCAAACGAGGGCCACGATATCGAGCCATGCAACTATACCCAACCTACAGTGATGATGGTGTCCAACCAAAAATGTGCAAAAAATACACTGATCTGCCGAGGGCAACTTAATCAGCTTGCCTAGTATATCAAGGGGATGGGCGCGATCGCAACCCTAGGACGAGGATTTCTAGGGCAAACGCATAGTAGAAAAGTAAGCCAATCGTTTGTGGGAATGCCACCATGCCAACCCTCTGCCCGTCTGCTCGACCACGTCAAAACCCTAGAAGACCCCCGCGCAGAACACTTGCTAGAGCATCAACTCCTTGACATCATTGGTCTGACCATCTGTGCCGTCCTCTGTGGTGCAGAGGTGTGGGTGGCGATTGAGGACTACATGACTGGACTGTAGTGTACGAAGTGTACGATAAAGACTTAATCTCGTCCCCATCGTAGCTGGCTTCCGCGTCGCGGTGGCGAATCGATAAGTGCGGGGAGTCCATGTAGCTCACCTTTTAGGTAGAGCGCGGGACTGATAGCTCCCTGAACCCCTCATTAAGTTAGAGCAACAGGTGTAACCCAATCTCTTCGATGGAACTGATCCAAGCTGCCCTGCCGGCCTTTTTGCGGGGAGCACTAAATACACTCATTTACTATTGTCAGTGTGATTGCCGGCGTGGACTTAACCTCAGTGATGCGGGTGTGGGTGATTCGCAACAGTAGCCAGCCATTTCCTCTGTATGCGCTGGCCTTAATTCTCTACCTGCTAATGAGTTTGCCGATCGCGTGGTGGGGACGGCGTTTGGAGCAGCAGCTAAAGGCTAGAATATCTTAAGGTTTGCACATTCTGGAGCCGCTTTCCCTGTGAGCGATCGCCTGCACCTGACCCACTTACCCAGTCTCGCCACAGAACGGGACGGCCAAGATGTTATCCGAGGTCTGACTCAGCAACCCAAGTCTCTTCCCTCCTACTACTTCTACGATGCTGCGGGATCACGCCTCTTTGAGCAAATCTGTGAGCTGCCGGAATACTACCCCACCCGTACAGAATTGGGCATTTTAGAGACCGCCGCCGGGGCGATCGCCCAACTCACGGGCGCCTGTGAACTGGTGGAACTGGGCAGTGGCAGCGATCGCAAGATTCGCCTTCTCCTATCGGCCTATGCCCACATACAACCTCGGCTGTACTATCGTCCCATTGATGTCAGTGGCTCGATCCTCAAAACCAGTGCCATGGCTCTTCTTGCCGACTATCCGCAGCTCAGTATTCATGGTCTTGTCGGTACCTATCAAGTGGGATTAGAGCACCTACCGCCCCCCTTGGCACCTCGGCGCTTGCTCTGCTTTCTCGGTAGCACCATTGGCAACCTCTCCCCCAGCGAATGCCAGACCCTTTTTCAACAGATTCATCGGGTTCTTAGGGACGGGGACTATTTCCTGCTGGGCGTGGATCTGATCAAAGACACGAGTATTTTGCTCCCTGCTTACAACGATGCCCAAGGGGTGACGGCTGCCTTTAACCGCAATCTCCTCCATCACCTCAACTGGCGCTTTCAAGGAAATTTTCAGCCCGCAGCCTTTGCCCATCGCGCCATCTATAACCCGATTGCCCAGCAAATTGAAATGTATCTCGATTCACAGCAGCGGCAAACCGTTACCTTGGCTGCCCTTGATTTTCAGTGCACTTTTACTGTGGGTGAACCGATTCTCACCGAAATTTCCCGCAAGTTTGATCTTGCTGCCCTCAAGGCGGCATTAACGGCTGCTGGATTTCGATGGATCAAGGCCTTTACCGACCCTCAGCAGTGGTTTGCCCTCTGCCTCTGCCAGGTTTAGAGCGAAGGCCTTTGGAATAGGTTAGAATCAGGGAGAAAAGCCGCCTTCATGGCTCAGGTTGCGGCATTGATAGCTCAGCGTGGAAGGATTCTATGCCCATCGGAGTACCCAAAGTCCCCTACCGGATGCCCGGTGAACCCTACACCCAGTGGATTGACATCTACAACCGTCTCTATCGCGAGCGGATTATTTTCCTTGGTAAAGAAGTCGATGATGAGATTGCCAACCAAATTGTGGCGGTGATGCTCTACCTTGACTCCGAAGATCCGGGCAAAGACATCATGCTCTACATCAACTCCCCCGGTGGCTCCGTCACCGCTGGCATGGCAATCTATGACACGATGCAACATATTAAATCCGATGTCGTCACCATTTGTGTGGGTCTGGCTGCCTCGATGGGGTCTTTCCTCCTTGCAGCCGGTACCAAAGGCAAACGGTTGGCATTACCCCACTCCCGCATCATGATTCACCAGCCCTCTGGTGGTACCCGTGGCCAAGCAACGGATATTGAGATCGAAGCTCGCGAAATTTTACGGGTACGGCGACAACTCAATGAGCTATACGCCCACCATACCGGCCAGCCCCTCGAAAAAATTGAGCGGGATATGGATCGTGACTTCTTCATGTCCGCCGAAGAGGCAAAAAACTACGGCTTGATTGATCGGGTGATTGAGGAGCGTCACAGCTAGTTTGCTGGCACATTGGCTGAGAGTTCAAATGAACATGAGGTTGAACATGTTGCAATTGCTCAAGTCGGCTATCGGCATTCCCCTTGTGATAGGTGGCATCCTTGTCCTAGGAGTAGGTCAACCAGCGCGTGCCCAAGGCGCCAGCCCGTTGCCTCCGGAAATGATGAAGACCATGGTTGAGCAGCTGAGTGATTCCTTGGCAAAATATGTGTCACGGGCAAGTTGTACAGATATCGCCCAGTTGCTCAAAATGCTACCCACCAATGGTACTAACCCAGCTCCCGATTCCGGTTCCATCATCGGTGCTGCTATCCTGTCAGTCAGAAATAATCCGGAGCTGCAAGGGATCATTGTCTCGCGAGTGGGGCCACCGCTGGTCAGTAAAGTTGTGGAATGCAACATGATTTCGGCGGATCTACTGCTGAAGGCCATGAGTCAATCCCCCTCCAACCCCTAAAAGGAGCAACCCATGACTTGGCGTGCCACAACCACTGCGTTAGATCGTATCTTTGCCAGCTTAGCGTATCTGCTGCCGCTCTTCTACGTCATGCCCTTTGGTGGCTTTTTGTTTGATTTGTTTCCACCACTGCAAGCACTGGTGTTAGTGGTTTTACCGGTAGCCTTGATCTACTCCATTCCCTTTGCTGGCCTAATCGTTTTTATGCTGTTGTACCTGCTGGTGGTGCGCAACAGTCGTATCAGCCTTTTTATTCGCTATAACACGATGCAGGCACTGTTGATGGGGATTGTGCTGTTTATTGTCCAACTACTGGTACAACTGCTGATCCGCGTTGCTAGTTTTGACCTGCTGATTAAAGTGCTCTTCAACTTTGTCTTTATTGCCACGGTGATTGGCGTCGTCTATGCGGTGGTGCAGTCTGTACGCGGCATCTATGCCGAAATTCCCACGCTGTCGGATGCCACAAAAAGCCAAGTGTTTTAGGGGATGCGAGGGAGTCCCTCATCCCGTATGATCAGAAGGTGACGCTACGAAAAACGACAACATCATGGAAACACTCAAAATTACCGTTTATATCGTTGTGACCTTCTTTGTCCTGCTCTTTGTTTTCGGGTTCCTTTCGGGTGACCCAGCTCGTAACCCCAAGCGTAAGGATCTCGAGTAATCCTCGCCAAAGGGGGTGGGCATCGGGTAACGTAACTAGGCAGTGGTCGTGAGGAAGTTTGGCCGTTGTTGTTTTTACCCCTTTTTGCTAGTCTGCCCCCCCCTGCACAACCCGCAGAAATGACTGAGGTCAGCGGCGCATCACCAGCGGAGCTACTTGGAACAACGGTAGCTCCTGATCTTAGCAGTACAACGCCGATCAGCCCTAGGCCAACACCGAATTTTACAGCCCCCCTCCGTCTTGGGGAGGCCAATGCTGAAACGCCCGTTGTCCGTGATCAACCCTTAGAGGTGACGGCCGATCGCCAAGAGTTCGATCTGATGCGGCGCTTGTTTAATGCCATTGGCAATGTTTTCCTCCGCTTCAAGGAAGCTGAACTCACCGCTGATCGCATTCAAACCGATATTGACGCCCAAATTCTGGTGGCGGAAGGTAATGTGACGATTACGCGCGGCGATCAAGTCTTGCAGGGCGATCGCTTGGAATATAACCTCAGACTCGATCAAGGCTCTCTCACCAATGCTCGCGGCGTCGTCAATACCGCTAGGGTGGATCAAGACCTGAGCCTGACCCGCTCTCCTAGCCCCCCACCCCTTAGCCCTCTCCCCGGTCTTGACGAACAGGGCACAGATCTCCAAGCAGAAGTGACAGAAACCTTTGATCGGTTGCGCTTTGAGGCCGATCGCCTAGAGTTTGATGGCCGCCGCTGGTTGGCGACAAACCTGCGAATCACGAATGATCCCTTTAGTCCGCCAGAGCTGGAGGCACGGGCTCAGGAAGCCACCGCCGAACCCCTCAGTGCCGATGAAACCCTGCTCAAGGTACGACGGGGTCGTGTGGTCTTTGATCAGCGGGTGGCCTTACCCATTGTGCTGCGGCGGTTTGTTGTAGGTCGTCCCTACGAAATTCTCCCCTTTGAGTTTGGCTATGATGAACAAGATCGCGGCGGCGTATTTCTCGCCTATCGGTACAGAGCAATCAATACCCCCAATACCCAAATCACCTTCCTGCCATCCATCTATTTAGAACGGATCATCAACAATGACTTTGATGTTTTTGATGCTAAAAGCTACGGGGCGGCGATCGAGCTAGGCCATCGGTTCACGCCGCAGACTCGTGTGCGCGGTTACGGCTTCTTGAATACGCTCAACCCTAACGACTGGCCGAGTACGTCACGCGCAGGGGTAGACTTGTTCCACAATTTTGATGCCCGCAATCTCCTAACGGTTTCTGCCCTTTATCGCCAACGGGTTTTTAATCGTTCCCTTGGGGAGCAGGAAATTACCAGTAGCTTTGGCGGCATGTTCAGTGGTACAGGTATTCCCTTAACTCAGGGCCTAACACTCAGTTATCTTCTGGGAGGTCAATACGTCACGGCAGCCAGTGATGATCCCTCCTTACCCCCTAAGCCAAGCCTAGGTCGTCTTCAAGCTGCCGCAAGTCTTAACTGGGTGATGCCCATTTGGCGGGGCACTCCCTTACCGCCGACGCGAACCCAAGGCCTGCGCTATAGCCCCCGTCCTGTACAACCCTTCTTGCAGTTCTATAGTCAGGTAGGCGGTGTAGCGAACTACTATACCAATGGCAGTACCCAACCCGCGTTAGTTGCAGGGGCAGGGTTTCGGGGTCAAGTGGGTCATTTTTCTCGTCATTGGTTTGACTACACCAGTTTTGATGTGGGATTTACACAGACATTGAGTGAGCCATCCTCGCCCTTTCTCTTTGATCGGATTACTGACTTTAGTGTGCTCAACGTGGGATTGTTGCAGCAGATTTACGGTCCGCTGCGAGCGGGTACCCAAATGCAAATTAATGTGGACACAGGGAGAGTTTTTGATACAAACATTATTGTTGAATATAGCCGTCGCACCTATGGGGTGGTGTTTCGCTATAACCTCGATCGCCAGTTGGCGACGATTCTTTTGCGCATTAATGGGTTTAACTGGCGCGGCAATGCTGATCCCTTTTCCAGTCCCGGACTGGGTACGGCGACCGATGGTGTGATTCGCTCCAATTAGGATGATGCTTCTATGCCAACACCCAATGTACGTGTTTTTCCAGATTTGGCTGCCCTGACGGCGGCGGCAAAGCAGTTTGTTCTTGAGCAGGCCACTGGGGCGATCGCCCAACGGGGGCAATTTATGCTTGCCCTTGCCGGCGGCAACACGCCTAAACCGTTGTATGAAAGCCTTGTTTGTGCGGATACTCCTTGGTCACGGTGGCACATTTTCTGGGGTGATGAACGCTATGTTCCCCTCGATCATCCCGACAGCAATGCGGGGATGGCCTTTCAGGCGTGGCTCAATCATGTACCGATTCCCAAAAATCAGATTCACCCAATGCCAACGGCGGATGCGGATCCGCAGACCGCTGCCGATCGCTATGAGCAAATCCTGCGCCAAACCTTTGGCATCCGTGAAGGAGAAGTTCCCAGCTTTGATCTGATTTTGCTCGGTATGGGACCCGATGGCCATACGGCCTCCCTGTTTCCCCACACAGCAGCCCTGACGGTGGGCGATCGCCTGATTACCGTGGGCAACAAGGATGGCCAGCCCCGCCTCACCTTCACGGTGCCCCTGATTAACCATGCCCGTCAAATTCTCTTTCTTGTGACGGGTGCCAATAAACAAACTGCTCTACGTCATATTTTCTCTGGGACGACTGATCCCCATCTCTATCCGGCACGGCTGATTACTGGCAATGCCCTTTGGTTTTTGGATGCGGCGGCGGCTGAGGGTGTCGTTGCAAACACCTAGGCTGTGGGTCTGCCCCGTTCGTGAATGGCCTGAATAATTGCAGTATTGGCTTTCGGAAAGGGAAACTGCTCCAATTCCTCAGGGGTCACCCAACGGATGGCATCGCACCCCAAGGGCTGAGGACTTCCTGAAAGATGCTGGCAGTAATAGACATGGAGCGTCACCCGAAAATGGGTGTAGGCATGATCAATGTCAATCAAATGCTCACCAACACTAATCTCAATGCCCAATTCCTCACGAATTTCCCGCTGAATACACTCCTGAACCGTCTCATTGGGTTCAATTTTGCCCCCCGGAAACTCCCATAGTCCCCCCAATAGACCTGTTGGTGGCCGCCGATCAATGAGAATCTGACCTGCCGCATTCCAAATCACCGCGACACCAATCTTTTTATGGGGTAAGGGGGAACGGTTCATTTTGCGAGGAATCTCATGGGTTAACTGCTGTTGGTAAGCGACGCAATGGTGTTGCCAAGGACAAGCATGACACAGGGGTTGGTGGGGTGTACAGATCGTTGCCCCCAGATCCATCAGGGCTTGATTAAAATCGCGGGGGGCTTGGGGACACAGCAGTTGCGCCGACCACTGCCAGAGTTGGGCTTCCGCTTGCTTGGGGGGGATCGTGAGTCCATAGAGACGGGCAAGCACCCGTTTGACATTGCCATCGAGAATCGGCTGGGGCTGATTAAAGGCAGCACTGAGGATCGCACCTGCGGTACTGCGACCAATTCCCGGTAATGCCACCACGGCCTCGTAGGTGCAGGGAAATTGCCCCCCATGATCGGCCATGATCTGTTGAGCCGCGCGGTGCAAATGGCGTGCCCGTGCATAGTAGCCCAATCCCTGCCACAGTTTCAAGACGGTTTCCAAATCGGCAATCGCTAAGTCGGCGATCGCGGGAAAGGTGGCTAGCCAACGCTGATAGTAGGGAATCACCGTGGCCACTTGGGTTTGCTGGAGCATGATTTCTGAGACCCAGATGGCATAGGGATCGCGCGTGTGCCGCCAAGGTAAATCCCGCCCCTGCTGCTGATACCACTGTAAAAGTGCAAAACGAAGGGCAGGTAGTGTATACCCGCCCCCACTGTCCTGTACCGTTGGCATGGGTTATTTGCTGTCTTCCGCTTGGGCAGCCGCTTGGAGCGATCGCTCGAATTCAAGACGTTGCTCGGCACCGCGCAAGAAGTAACCGCTCATCATTGCCGAAGCCAAGAGACGCCCAAGGTGCTCCCGATTCGTGGTAATGGAAACCTCAAACCCCTCCGGTGGCAAGTAGCCCAGCAGGTTACCAATGTGGCGTTCCATCACAATGGCCATTTCTGGCGACGCGGGACGGGACAGGCGAGCCACCACTTCTGCATCCAAACTTTGCAGATAGTTCCAGAGGGAATCAGCACTTTCTTGAAGATTGCGAGGGTTCATGGTTGGCTCCATAGAGTGTCCTCCCAAAAAGGTAGTCTGGCCAACAGGTCAGCGTGCCTGTGATAGCCTAGCTTTAATCTAGCAAGGGTGAATTTTAGGTGGGGGGTGGGAGAACCGATCTCCCAAGGTCTCATTTTCCGTCCCCGTTTTTATTATTATTTAGTTAATAAAAATAGGGTTGTTCTGGGTGAATTCCTATGACGGAACGTGATTTGTTTGACCTTGCGCCCTACATTGATCATACCCAGCTTGACCCCTTGGCAACCACAGCAGAGATTGAACGATGCTGTGCTGAAGCAGAACAATGGAAATTTACCGCCGTCTGTGTCATGCCCGTCTGGGTGAAGACGGCAGTCCAGTTGCTCCACCGCACACCCGTGAAAGTGTGTACCGTCATTGGCTTTCCCAGTGGTGCCCACACCAGTGCCACGAAACTCTATGAGGCGCAGGAGGCGGTTGACAGTGGTGCGACAGAGTTGGATGTGGTCATTAACTTGGGTTGGCTCAAGGAGGGCAACACCGAGGCCGTCTATCGCGATATTGCCCAAATCTGCGCGGAAACGGGGGTGACCGTCAAGGCAATTTTGGAAACCACGGTGCTGACAGAGGAAGAAAAACAACTGGCAGTGGATATTTGCTTGGATGCGGGGGTGGCTTTCCTGAAAACCAGCACGGGCTGGCGCGGTGGTGCCACGATTGCAGATGTGCGTCTGCTCAAGCGCCTGAGTCGCGATCGCGTGGGCATTAAGGCCTCTGGCGGCATTCGTACGCGGGAGCAAGCCCTTGAACTCATTGATGCCGGTGCCACCCGCTTGGGCACGTCCCGCAGCCTCGACTTGATGCAGGTCTAGCTATTCACCGGTAATCGCAAGGGGACTCACCCACACTGGCGGACAACAACCATAGGGGGTGACTTCAACTTCAGTGCCCAGATGGAGAATACCTTTCAGCAGGCTGCGAATATCGCCGGCCACGGTGGCCGCTTCAATGCTGATGGCTTCGCCGTTGCGCAACAGCCAACCGTCAAAAGGGAGGGAAAATGAGCCTTGAAGGGCTTTCACGCCCGCGTGGAGGGCATGGAGTTCGTCAATCCAGACAAGACCATCGGCGCGATCGCCCCCTTCACCCGCTGGGACATCGTAGAAGTGACCACTCACTGTCACCTTTGCCCCTAAGTTGGCATGCCCCGTGGGCTGGGTTTGAAAGCGACGCGCCGTACCGGCACTGTGGTAGAGACCCGTAAGAATCCCCTGCTCAATTAAAGGGGTGCGGCGGGTGGGGGTACCTTCGCCATCAAAGAGGGACTGACCCACATTCTGGGGATGGCGGGCGTCGTCGTACACGCTCAAAAGGGGGCTGGCGATCGCCTGATGGAGGGATTCTGGCGTCGAAAGGCTCTGGCGATCCAAAATGTTTTGGGCATTAAAGAGATTGCTAAAGGCACTGAGCAGGCTGAGGAATGCCGAGGGTGAAAAAAGCACTGGGTACTGGCCAGAGGCAATCGGTTCATAGGCCAAGTGGCGAATGGTTTTGTCGGCCACTTCATCAATACAGCCCGCAATGTCTAAGTGCTCAAGATCGGGACTGATGCGAATGGCACCCGCACTGCGGGGTTTGCGACCCGCCTCATCGGTTTTGCTGTAGAGATAGAGCGTGGTTGTGGTGCTGGTTTGCTGGCGATCGGCTCCCTCGCTGTTGAGATAAAACCGTTCTATGCGCCGCTGGCTGAGACCATTGTAGGGCACACTAGCGATCGCTGGATGTCGCCCCAACAGCTCCCGTTCAGCGGCAATCAGTTGATCTAGGAGGGTTTTTGCCGAGGCAAGGGGCAGATCCGCCGTTGTAAGTGTTGTGTCACCAAGGGGGGCGGTGGCCAAGGGACTAAAGTCGGGAATATCCTCTGTAACACCAAAAGCACTGGCTTCTTTGGCCATTTCTAGAGCCGTCTCTAAACCGCGATCGTCCAATTGGGTGGTGCTGGCAACCCCTAGGGGACCCGTTGAGTTCCACACCCGCACGGTAATCCCCGATCGCTGCGAGGCCTTCACCTGTTTGGGTTCCCCCTGCTGCACTTGGACACTCACCTCATCCACATGGGAGCCACCAAGGTCAAATTTTTCAATGCCAAGGCGGCGGGCGATCGTGGCTACCCGCTCATGGAGGGTTAAGGCAGGGGTCAGGGTTACCGTCATGGTGTTCGGATCAGTGCATTAACAAATCTTAAAACTATTCTAGCCCTATCCTCGGCGTGGTGGGCGATCGCCTAGGTGGGTTAAAAATCACATCGTTTCTCGCTAAGATTTTTGGAGCAATGTTGATCGCGAGAAGAAAGCCATGGTGCAACCATCCCTAGGGGTCGATGGTGACGGTGAATGGTTGGGGGGAAAATCGCCCCAGTGGTCTGAGCGCCGCGCCCGCCTTGAAGAATTAATTGTGACACTGCGGGTTGCCGATGAATTGGCGGCTGGTAAATACTTGATTACCAGTGGTGAATTGGCAGAATTGATGGATGTGCACGCCAGTGCCGTCACCAGTCGCGGTGAAGAATGGACATGGCGCAATTGGCAGATCTCGCGGGTGCGCCGTGAAAGCAACCAAATTCTCTGGCAATTGGAACGCATTGATGTCGCCAAAGAGCAGTCCTCAGAATTGCCCCCGACGTAGTTTGCGAGCGAATCATGGAGCTGGATTTTCCCCTTGAGTGTTTTGACCACGATTTAAGTGCGACGGCCTTAGCGCACTTTCTGAATGCGGATCAGTTGGCCGTGGATACGGAAACCATGGGCTTGAATATTCCCCGCGATCGCCTGTGCTTGGTGCAGGTGTGCGACCCAGAGGGACAAGTAGCAGTGATCAAGATTGCCCGTGGCCAGAAAGAGGCTCCCCACCTGCAGCAACTCCTCGAGCACCCCCGCATTACCAAAATCTTTCACTATGCCCGCTTTGATTTGGCCACGTTGCGCTACCACTTGGGGATTCGGGTTCACCCTGTCTTCTGCACCAAAATTGCCAGCAAGATTGCCCGTACCTATTCCCCCCGCCACGGCCTCAAGGACTTGGTCTTGGATTTGTTGGGCATAGAAATTGATAAATCCGCCCAAAGTTCCGACTGGGGCAATGCCATGGCCCTGCGGGAAGATCAACTGCGGTATGCGGCCAATGATGTGCGCTATCTGATTCCCCTGCGGCAGCAGCTCACAGCCATGCTGAAACGGGAAGAACGCTTTGAGTTAGTGCAAACGGCACTGAGTTGCCTGCCCGCGATTGTGGATCTGGATTTAGCGGGGTACACCCAAGTCTTTGAGCACGGCTAGGAACGGGTCAATGGTCGAAACAGAAGTTGGCTGGCCACGCTGACACCGTTCACAAAAGGGGCACTCATAGCAGTATTTCGACACTTGGGTCTCGGAAACTTGAGGGAGATTCTGCCCCTGCTCATAGGCTGGCAGCCATTGGCGCAGTTGGTTAAGGCACTGCTCTAGGGTGTGGTGGATTTGCTCGTGGATGGCCTCACTGTAGGGAAAGGCGTAGAAATTTGCTCCCTTCTCTCCTTGGGCAAACCAGTAGGTCATGGAAATCTGGCTGGGGGGGTAGGGACTAGTGGCTGCTAGGAGATAACAGTAAAGGCGAGTCTGCCAATGACGGGCTAAGGTGTCTGGGGCGGGTGGGTGGGCATAGGTTTTCCAATCGAGAATCTGCGCTTGCCCTTGGCCAAAAATCACGTAGTCATACACGCCCACAAGGGTGAATTCCTGCCAGCCCAGACTGCGGACATGCTCTGCTTCCCCTTGACCCTCAATCATGGGCGGTGGCATGGTTTGAAAGGCCGCAAACCACGGTTGTAATTCGGGCTGCGCCTCAAGAATTGGGCGGATATCGAGTCCTTGAAAGTGCTGTTGCATCAGGCGGTGGAAGTCGCGACCCTGCTTTTGGGCAGTGGTTTCCGTTAATTGTGTGGCCTCTGGCAGCATCAAGCTGTCAAGATAGCGGTACTGATATTGCCGTGCACAGGTTTGCAGGGTGCGCAGATGGGCTTGGGAAAGTTGCATCGTCTAGATCCAACCCAATAGTGTCATGAGGCCGTAGAGAATCCAGAGCGTGGCAATGGCGATCGCCCAATAGGGGGCAGCCCAAGATTGCTTTTGCTGTAAATCCGGGGAGTGCCACTCACTCAGCTCAACAAAGGGAACTGTCCCACGTCGAAACCAGCCGCGTACCACCAGCGATCGCCCCGCCAAGGTTTTCAGATAGGCTGGCTCAAGGATTGGCCAAATCGGCCCCCAAGCTCGATGGCAGCGCAGGGGAAACAAGCCCTGATCCGTCTCCAGCCACAGGTGCTGTCCTAGACCATTGCGCAAGCCCGTCACTGCCCGTAAATGCCCCTTTAGCTCGGCAACGGGACTATCAAGGGGCAAAAGACGATGAAGAAGCTGACCCAAGGTGTAGGTTTGCGGAGGCCGAGGCGGGTAGTAGGCATTCAGGCGTAAAAAGAGACCTAACCCAAGGCCAATGGGAATGAAGCCCCGTGCCAAGGTAGACCAATCCGCCAACCACCACAGAGGAAAGGCGATCGTCCCCGCCCGCAGTGCAAATTGACCAACGCCCGTGAGGATAATCGTCGTGATGACTCCCGCGATCGCCCCCCAGAAGGGAGCCAGTTGTTGCCCAGCCCGTTGACAGCGAAGGGAGGAAGTCGAGGGCAGGGAAAGCAGGGGTTCCAGTCGCCATTGCCGCGCATAGGTCATCAGGGCTTGCAGGCGTAGTCCAAGGGGACGATGGGAGGAGGTCAAGCGAAACCAATACCGCAGGGGATGGGCGGTATCCCAGCGGAGCAGCATTGGCCAATCGAGGGGTTGATTGCCCCACAGGGCAGCTTGGGTTGGATTTAGGGGTAGAAGCAGGCGCAAGGATTCTAGGGGGGCACCGATTTCCCCTTGGGCACACACCGTCGTTGCTGTGGCTGCCATGAGGCGAAACCAAGCCATCACAAGGGTATTGGGATTACCGATCAAGGCTGCCCCTTGGCGATCGCTATAATACTGCCGCAACTGATTGCTCCAGAAGCAGAGCATCTCCAGCCCACGAAAGAGAAGATAACTCCCCTGACCCACCATGGCGCAGAGGAGATAGAGGGTACCCCTGATGATCCGCCGTCTCCAGTGCTTGCCATAGGGAGGGGCAAAGCGATCGCCCCAACGGCTGCACCAACAGTACAAGTCATAGGGCAGTTGCAATAGCAGTACAAGGGGGGTCACTAGGGTATTCAGCCCCAGCCGTAGTTGGGCAATTTCACTGGCTATTAAAGCCAGCAGTTCCTCGCCAGAGAGCGATCGCAATAGACCTTCGCTGACAATAATGCGGCGCTGCCAGCGTCCATAGCTAAAAATGATCGGTGCTGCCGTCATCAAGCAGCCTATTTGGGGACGGGGTTGCCACCACGACCACGACAAACGCCCCAAGAGCATCACCGTTTCGGGGCTATACTCCTCAAGTTCGCCAAGACTCACAGGACGCAAACCATAGCCAGCTCGCAATCGCCATGACCACAGCCAACTGCCACCACTGAGTAACCCCAATCCCAAGCAGCCCAGCAAAAACCACGCCATCACCCCTTCCCAGCCCCGCAGGAGTGCCAGTGGATCATTGGCGTAGTTGAGGAGGCCTGCAATCAAAACCTGTAGCGGTTTTTGGAGTAGCCACGCGATCAGCAGCAGTGTTGCCCCCTGACTTAGCCAGAGATAAATGCGAGGCACCGGTCGCAGTTGCATAGGCGGCCTTGAACTCGGCGCTGAAACACACTCAAGGTAGGAGGAAGTGGGTTCCTCATCCAAATAGCGTTCTAACTCTGGCAGATGTTTTTGCGCCCAAGCCTGAATGGAGGGGAGGGGCGATCGCGCTAGGAGTTGACACAGATCAATGGCCTCTTGCCACTGGCGGGTGTGGGCATAGGCTTTAATCAGGTGCAGATGAGCCTTGAGACCTTCGCGGCGTTGACCGTGGCTGGCAATGACGGCTTTGAAGGCGGCGATCGCCAGTTGATAATCTCCGCGATTAAAGGCCGCTAAACCCGCAATATAGCGAGGATCTAAGCGAAAATCGGATTCTGGATCGGGCATACTTGAGTATTCCCCAGATCACGGTTGCTGGTTACCACCAAGGGCGTGGGCTTTCAAATCCTCTAGGGAGACATACTCAAGGGCACTGACATGGGTTGCTTCCAGAATTACTGGGGGAGCTACGTCAGCCTCTAGGGCTTCCCGCCAACGGGAGGCACACAGACACCAGCGATCGCCCGGTTTCAGCCCCGGAAATTGATAGGCGGGCACTGGCGTCGAAAGATCATTGCCCCGCGAACGGGTAAAGGTGAGAAATTCGGCGGTCATTTGCGCACAGACCACATGGGCACCGACATCTCCTGCCCCCGTCCGACAAAAACCATCGCGATAGAATCCTGTGAGTGGATTTTGACAGCAGCACACCAAGGGTGTTCCCAACACATTCATTGCCGTCATTATTGATGCCCCCAAGTTTTTCACCCTAAGTCTAGCTATAGCATAAGCCTGTGCCCAAGAGGCCTATTGCAGCCAGTCCCCGGCCAATGCGCTAAACTAAAACTCAGAAATAGTATTGTTGTTGTTTTGTTTGGCCTATGCCTAGCGTTGTTCCCCAAGAGCGGCAACAGGTTATTCGCAAGCACTACCCCAACTACAAAGTCATTGTCCTCAACGATGACTTCAATACCTTTCAGCACGTTGCTAACTGTTTAATGAAATATATTCCCAACATGACCAGCGATCGCGCGTGGGAATTAACGAATCAAGTTCATTACGAAGGCCAAGCCATTGTTTGGGTGGGGCCCCAAGAACAGGCGGAACTGTACCATGAGCAACTTTTGCGGGCGGGGCTGACAATGGCACCCCTTGAACCCGCATAGGCATTGCCCTTTGTAAAGCCTGTTATCACCGCTATTAAAAACTTTGAATCCTGTTACCTTTCTTCATGTGTCACTATAAAAGGTAGTTTCATAAGGTTGAGGAACTGCCAATGGCCGTCACGACTGCCAAGCGTCCGCCGCGCTTAACCCTGCAGGTGTTGGAGATCGCCGCTGATACGACGGCAATTCGCTGCCTAGATTGGGATCGCGATCGCTTTGATATTGAGTTTGCCCTTGAAAATGGCACCACCTACAATTCCTTTCTGATCAAAGGGGAACAGATTGCCCTCGTAGATACGTCCCATGCCAAGTTTGGCGATCGCTACCTCGAGCAACTTTGGCAACGGGTGAACCCCAGTGACTTGAACTATCTCATTGTCAGCCATACCGAACCTGACCACAGTGGCCTCGTCAAGGACGTATTGGCAAAAGCCCCCCATGTAACCGTGGTGGCCTCAAAGGTGGCGTTACAGTTTCTGGGGGATCTGATCCATCAGCCCTTTAGTCAGCGACAGGTGAAAAATGGCGATCGCCTTGACTTGGGGAAAGGGCATGTCCTTGAGTTTGTGATGGCTCCCAATCTCCACTGGCCCGACACCATCCTCACCTATGATCACGGCACCCAGACCCTCTTTACCTGTGATGTTTTTGGTGCCCACTTCTGCAATGATGATCCCTTTGACACAGAACCTGAACTGCTAGCGCCAGATTTCAAGTTTTACTACGACTGCCTCATGGGACCCAATGCCCGCTCCGTCCTCTCCGCCTTCAAGCGCTTGGAACCCCTGCCTCCCGTGCAACTAGTTGCCACAGGTCATGGCCCACTGCTGCGCCATCATCTCCCGCAGTGGCTAGATTCCTACCGCAACTGGAGTCAAGAGCAGGCCAAAGCAGCAACAACGGTGGCCATTTTCTATGCTGCTAACTATGGTTATGCCAATGCTCTGGCAGAGGCGATCGAACGGGGAGCCGCCAAAACTGGGGTTGTTGTTGAAAAAATGGATCTGCTCACCGCTGAACCCCAAGATATTCGCGAACTCACCGAGATTGCCGCTGGGATCATTATCGGTACACCGCCCACCACTGCCGTTGCTAAAACTGCCCTGAGTACGATTCGTGCGGCTGCCCATGCCAAACAGGCCATTGGGGTCTTTGAAAGTGGTGTGGCCGACGCTGAACCCGCCTATCCCCTGCTGAATCAGTTTCGGGATGCGGGACTGACGCCTTCATTTCCTGTGATTCGGGTCACAGCAGCGCCCACTGAGGCACTGTTCCAAGAGGCGGAAGAAGCGGGTACTGACATGGGTCAATGGCTGTTGCGCGATCGCACCGTCAAGCAGATGAAAGCCTTGGATACTGACCTCGATAAAGCCTTGGGTCGCCTGAGCGGTGGGCTATACATTATCACCGCCCAAAAAGGTGCCATTAACAGTGCCATGTTGGCCTCTTGGGTGGCCCAGGCCAGTACCGAACCTCTTGGGGTTTCCATTGCGGTGGCCAAGGATCGGGCCATTGAGTCCTTTCTACACGTGGGGGATACCTTTGTCCTCAATGTTCTTGAAGAAGGGAACTACCAGCCCCTGATGCGCCATTTCCTAAAGCGATTCCCACCGGGCGCCGATCGCTTTGCCCATGTGAAAACCTATCCAGCCAGTAATGGCAGTCCCATTTTGGCCGATGCCCTTGCCTATATGGAATGTACCGTTGTCAGCCGTCTGGATGCCCACGATCACTGGATTGTCTATAGTACTGTGGATAATGGTCGCGTCTCAAAGCCCGATGGCATGACTGCTGTGCACCATCGCAAAGTGGGGAACCATTACTAAACTTGGGCACTCCCTACCCAAAGTGCGCTAAACTAAGTTTGCTGCGGACGTGGCGGAATTGGCAGACGCGCTAGATTTAGGTTCTAGTACCGCAAGGTGTGTGGGTTCAAGTCCCTCCGTCCGCATTCAAAAGCTTAGCAATTGAGGGCACAGTTTGCAGTTCGCAGCCAAGAAAGCATTGGCAAAAACCTTTCCCTAGATCTTTTTGGGGACTTAACTGGGATGTTTTTCTTTGAAGTGAAGATTTTAGGAGGATGGACACAACTGGACTCGAACCAGTGACCCCCACGATGTCAACGTGGTGCTCTAACCAACTGAGCTATGCGTCCTCGGAATTCCTAATATAGCATACACAAGGCTAACCTTTAAGTAGTTTGACCGTCACATTTGTATCGGTGCGATCGCTCAACGAACGAGTGGCCACCCCTAAAACCACTGGCTCAGTCACCCCCGGTTCAGGATGTTCGATGGTTCGTGCAATCACGGTCAGGCGATCGCTCCCTCGGCCGAGCCGTCCCAAGGAAAATAAATCATTCGCTGCCTGTACCAGCGTTGCCTCAAGGGTACTGCTCTCAATGTCCGGGGGCACTGTGATCACAACTTGCGTTGCCCCGTTGTCATAGACGAGGGTGTATTTGCCGGCACCGGGCACTGGGGAGTGCACAATCGGTACAATACTCAGGGCAAAGAGTCCCACTGTCACAACACCGAGAAACCCCGTAATACCAACAAAGCGAAAGCGCACACCCCAGCGAAAAACAAATGTGAGTGCGGTTAAGCCAGCCATGACAAGGGTGGCAATGCCAGCCCAGCGGCTATAGGTGGCAAAATCGGCGGGGGTCAGCACTACTCTTCCTCCTCATTACTGACAAAACCATTCACAGGGGTTTGATCCTGCTGCAACCCTGCCCGGAGGGTATGCCATGTCAATGTCGCACACTTAATCCGCACCGGGAACTGAGCCACCCCCTGCATGACATTGAGCTTGCGAAACTCTCGAGGGAACTCAAACTGCCCCTTCATCATCGCTTGGAACTGCTCCACCATTTGGAGGGCACGACTCACGGGTTGCCCCCGCAGGGCATCGGCCATCAAATCCGCTGAGGCCATGGCGATCGCGCAGCCTTCCCCCTCAAACTGAATATCCTGAATGATTGTCTCCCCCTGCTCATTGGTGCCTAGGGCAACGGTTAAATCAATGGTGTCGCCACAGGAAGGGTTATGTCCCCGCTGCTGACGATCCACAGGCTGCGTGCGGCCACGGTGGCGAGGTTTCTTGTAGTGCTCTAGGATGACTTGCTGGTAGAGCGTGCGGAGATGATCAAGAGACATTTAGAATACTCTATGCTCAGTGCATTTCCTCAAGGATTTTATAAACTATATTAACGGCTAAGGGCGGTGAGACTTTGCCAAAAAAGCGTCAAGGTGGCTGCTGTGCCGACACCAAACATGAGGGAGCGACCAAGGGGAAAGTTGGCAATATAGCAGATGCTGTACAAAAAGCGAGCCGCGACAAAACTCAGGCTGGCGATCGCCACCGTTGCATTATCCACCCCGGCAAAAAGGGTCAGCAACACTGCTGCTGCAAAGGGCATAAAGGTTTCAAAGCTATTTTCGTGTGCCCACACTGCCCGCTGCGCAAAGGGGGGCAGTTTCTCAAAGAGGGCACGGGGAGCCGCCATATCAAAGCCCGCCTGCCAGCGCCCCACCACAACAAAAATGTAGGGGAAATAGATCAGCAGCGTTGCTGTCAGTAAACTGGCGGCTAGTAGCCAAGGGATATTGCTCAACATCACCTAGACTCGCTCCAACACTGGCAGCGCACCACTGAGCACCCCATCGCGAGGGGGCAATTCCTCACAGAGAATTTCGCAAGAGTTATTGGGACTTTCAATCAACTTCACCTTATGCAGCGTCGCCCCCAACTGGCGAATCGGTTCCTGTAACAACTGGGCAATGTAAATGGCGATGTTCTCTGCTGTGGGCACCACCGTCGCAAAATAGGGAATATCTTTATTCAAAAACGTGTGATCCAAAGGTTCAATCACCTGTTCCTTGAGCACCTCCTCGAGCTTGACCAAATCAACAATCATGCCCGTCCGCGGATGGATTGCCCCCTTGACCGTAATCTCCACGTGGTAGTTGTGGCCATGGCCGTGGGGGCGAGCACACTTGCCATAGATGCGGCAGTTTTCTTCGTAGCTGAGATCCTCAAGGGCTAGACGATGCGCCGCACTAAAGTGAGCACCAACAGAAAGATAGGCTTCCATAGGGTCTCCCGTGTAGTCCGCCCAAAGGCGGGGGTGTTCAAACAGTTGAATGCGCACAAGGGGTAAATGGGGAGAGAGTCGATCCCAAATCACCCGTGCAATATGTTCAGTCGTGGGTAATGTGGCTTGAAACTCTGGCCACACCTCATTGAGATAGGAAAAATTCAGGGGTTCAATGACTTCACGGCGAATGATGTGCTTGACATCCGATAGGTTCAACACCATGCCAAAGTCATCAACAACGCCGCCCATTGAAACAAACAACTCATAGTTATGACCGTGGCCGGGAAAGCGACTATTGGCACCAAACCGAGCCAAATTCTCTGCTTCAGACCATTCTGGCAACCAGTAGCGATGACTGGCGGCAAACTCAGCACGGCGGTGAATAATACAATTCATGTCAAGTTATGAAGATTTGCAACAATTCAGCAATCTCCCCCTATCCTAACGAATTCTGGTTCCCCCAACCATTGGCTTTTTTGGCACATTTCCCTAAAGTCCGCCAAGGATGAAAGGCTTTTGCCGTACTTGGCCAATCAGCCAGCGCAGACTGTGGTTACTGAGAATCGATAAAGGCCCCATGACCATCAGGGATTTCACCTCTGCACGGCTAATTTTAACTACCCCTCCCGGTTGCAGCATCGCCGTCGAGTGAGTGAGTTCCCGCAGGGTGGCATAGGCAAAGAGCAGCGGCAGCACGCAAAAGAGGCGAATCGGAATTGCCGCCTTGGGCACGGATAGCAAGTAGGCTTGAGCTTCATCGAGATCATGCCAAGCAAGGGCAATCAATTCCTTAATGGCGGCATGATTTTGCTGAAGATGCTCAGCACTGAGGATGGACTGGTGGCTACTGCCTTGGAGCAGCAGAGATTCATTGGGGATATAGATCGAGTTTTCGTGCTCCGCATCCCAAGCAATATCCTTGAGAATGTTCACCGTTTGCAGCGCTTCACCAAAGGCAGCGCAGCGCTTGAGGAGTACTTGGTATTCATCGGCACCAATGCTGGGGGAATGCTCGTACCACAAATCCGTCAGGAGATAGCCAACGGTACCCGCGACGTAATAACAGTACTCTTTATATTCATCGAGGGTTTGAATGCGAATGCCATTGGGATAGAGGTTAATAAACTTTTTCATCCCATGCACCATTTCGCTCACCCAGCGTTGGACGTGCTGTTGGGACGTGAGGGGCAAAGAACGGTAGAGGGCAAAGACGAGTCCCGTATTTTTCACCAGTTGCACATGGGCTGGCTCCCCCTGAACCCCCCGTGCGGTTTCACCATAGCTATTGGCTAGATCGGCACTGTCAAAACACTCCAGCAGGTGATCCAAGAGAGCGGTTTTTGCGGGGATACTGGCAACCGGATCATCCTCAACGGTATCGGCAATGCGACAGATGAGATAGGCCACCAGAACCGCCCGACCCAAATTTCCGGGGAGGAAGCGAATACTGAGGGCAAATGTGCGCGAGACTTGGGGGAGTATCTCTTGGCAAAAGCGCTCAGCATCCTTGACGGAAACTGGGTTCTCCAGCACCATTTGAATCATATGGGGGTTCACTCCTACACGCATTGATCGATAGTTGAGTCAATCCTCGACCGTTCCTCAGGCCAACACTCTAGGGCAGTCAATTCACGATTCTCCAAAAGGGTCTCGCGATCGCAACCCAGCAGGGGACGACTTCCACAAACAAGGATTGAGCAAAATCTATAGCTATCATACTCATTTTTGTTTGTCTAGGTGGCCTGTGACAGTTGCCGAGATTGCCTGAGGTAGAATGGTGGATAGCTCACAATTTGCCAGAACAATAACATAGCTTCAACAATTAACAACGGTATCAGATTTGGCGGAAAATGCCTCTCGTCCACCATAGCGGACGCTTGAGTGTGACACTCTTTCCATTGGTCAGTTTCTAAATTGCCCGCGATCGGTCTATCCAAAAGTTTAAGACGGTAATCAGCTCGAAAATGTGTACTCCCAGCGTAGCGGTTGTGTCAACAGGCCAGCACAGCAAAGTTCATTAACAATGACTCCATGCCTCGTCCTTGTGCCCCAAGGGGCAGAATATCAAGCGGTACAACGAGGGCTACAGGCGTCCAATGTGGTGATTATTCCGATCCGAGCGGGGGCAGCCACAGTGACCACACCGGCATTGATCAGTGCCCTTGAGGAATCGCCTGCCATGGTTCTCATTTTGGGGGTTTGTGGGGGCTTGCATCCCGATGATCGGGTGGGTGAAGTGGTTGTCTATACTACTTGTCAGGATGAAGCAGGGCAAATGTATTCTTTAGACCAGACGTTATCGGCAAAATTGGCGCCTGCGTGGCGACGGGTGAAAGGCATCACAACGGCGAAAACCGTTTCTAAGGCCCAGGAAAAACAAACCCTTGCGGCTCGCGGGGGGGTGGAGGTGGTGGATATGGAAGGGGTGCCACTCCTCAAGGCTTTAGCGGGAATGCCGGTGGTGATGGTGCGGGTGATCAGTGATGGTGGCGATCGCGACCTCCCCGATTTGAGTCAAGCCTTTGATGCTCAAGGCAATTTGCGGCCGGGGCCACTGGCTATCGCAATGCTCCGCAACCCCCGTGCGGCGGCACACTTGATTCAAGGTAGCCTCAAAGCCCTCAAGGTGCTCACAAGAATTGCCCCAGAGATTGTGCAGCAACTCAATGGCTAAGATAGGGGTAGCCAGCTTGGAGAACGCTGTGGCGCAGCTTATTGGTCAAATTTTGGGCGATCGCTATGAACTCCTGCGCGAACTGGGGTCTCATCCGGGGCGGCGCACCTATCTGGCGTTGGATCGGCGGCGCTATGAACAGGTGGTGCTGAAGCTGCTGCTTTTTGGTGGCGGCATGACATGGGACGACTTTAAGCTCTTTGAACGGGAAGCGGCTGTGCTGCAACCCTTGGATCATCCGGCCATTCCCCGCTATCTCGACTACTTTGAAATCAATACCCCTGATCTCAAGGGCTTTGCTTTGGTGCAAACCTACATTGAGGCAAAATCCCTCGCCACATGGCAAGCAGAAGGGAGAGTGTTTAGTGAAGAGGATTTGCGGTTACTGGCCGATCGCCTGCTGGATATTTTGATCTATCTCCATGGCCGTCAACCGCCGGTGATTCACCGCGATATTAAGCCGACAAATATTCTTTTGGGCGATCGCTCCGGTCATGATCTTGGCAAGGTCTATCTTGTGGACTTTGGGGCGGTACAAACGGCGATCGCAGGCAGCACCCGAACCGTGGTGGGTACCTATGGCTATATGCCCCCGGAACAATTCGGCGGTAAAACCCTACCCGCCAGTGATCTCTACGCCTTGGGCATGACCCTCATCTACTTAGCAACCGGCACTCCCCCCGATGAGCTGCCGCAAAAGGAACTGCGGGTTCAATTTCAACCCTTGGTCTCCTTGAGTCCCCCTTTTATCCGCTGGCTCGAAAAAATGGTCGCGCCCGCCCTTGAGGAGCGATTTGACTCCGCGACTGCGGCTCGCCAAGCCCTAAAGCAACTGGACACATCACCCCACGAGGCCTCACTCATAACAAAAACGCCGCCCTACGGTTCCCGCCTACAGGTGAGAGAAACACCCCAAGGGCTACTGGTGCAAATTCCCCCCGTTGGATTTAATGTCAGTCTCTTCTTCCTGATTCCCTTTGCAGTGGCTTGGAATGGGTTCTTGGTCGTCTGGTACAGTCTAGCGATTAGTTCTGGCTTTTGGCTGATGGCTGTTTTTGCTACTGGTCATCTTGCTGTCGGTTTAGGCCTCATTGGCGGCATTCTTTACATGCTATTGGGATGGCAGGTGTTGATGGTCACCCGTAAGGATCTGCGCTTCTATGAACATATCCTTGGTTTCCGCTGGCGTCGTCCTAAAGTCCTGCCGCTTGAAGTGATTGAACAGATTGAATTTCAGCCCCACAGCACGTACCGCGATCGCGAGGGCGATCGCCAAGAGCTATCGAGCAAACTGGTGATTCGTGCCGGTAGCCAAGCGATCGAACTGACTGAAAATGCCCTTAGCGTGACCTCAAGGGATCTGGAATGGTTGGCCTACACCCTTGGCCGCTATCTGGGGCGACGGGTCACACAGGCTTGTCAGGATGTCCGAAGTGCTTGAGAACATCACCACTGAGGCGGCAGATACGCCAGTCAGGTAGCACAGTCGCACCCATGCGCTCATAGAATTGAATCGCAGGAGTATTCCAGTCCAAGACGCTCCACTCGATACGGCCATAGTCGCGATCGCTGGCTAGCCGGGCTAATGCCTTCAGCAGAGCAGTGCCCACCCCTTGACGCCGATAGGCAGGAAGGACAAACAAATCCTCTAGCCAAAGGCCGGGGCGGGTGAGGAATGTGGAGTAGGTGGTGAAAAACAGGGCGTAGCCAATAACGTCTGTGGGGGTATGGGCAAGAAGTACCTCGGCGTAGGGGCGATCGCCAAACAAATGCTGCCGTAGCGCCTCCTCTGTGCCCGTTACTGCGTGGCTGAGCTTTTCATAGGCCGCAAGCGCTTGGATCAGTTGGAAGATGATTGGAACATCCGCCGGGGTCGCTGCACGAATCGCAAAGGAGAAAGACACGCTAACCCAAACTAAATTGAGCGCAGCCAACCGGCACTCAGAGCAACGGTAAGCGCCATAAACAACACTGTCAAAGTCCACGTGGCACGGTTTAAGGTCGCTTCTGCACTTTTGGTGCTGGTAAAGAGCTGGGCTTGACCGCCAATACCACCGAGGCCATCCCCCTTGGGACTGTGGAGCAAGACCAATACAATCAGGCCAACTGCTGAAAATGCCCACAGACCAATGGCAATTTTTTCAATCATCCTTAACCTCGCTGGCGATGCGAATCTATACAACTTGACCTCTCCCTCATCTTACCGCAAGCCTAGGAGCCAATGGCACAATACAAGATAGGCGTTTTGAACGTGCCCCATGAACCAGCAAAATCTGCTTCAGCAATTGCTTTTAATTGGTGTTGGCACCACCTCCCTTGTGGCCGAGAAGTTGCGTCAAGTGAGCGACCAATGGGTGAAAGAGGGACGCCTCAATGCCGATCAGGCCAAGGCAATGGTGGATGAAGTCCTTGCTCACCTCAAAGAAGATGCCGCCTCCCTCGATGAAGCGGTGCAACGACAAACGCGCCAGTTTCTAGAGAGCTTGGGTGTGCCACAACAGTCAGAAATTGATGAACTGCGGGGACGCATTGATCGCCTAGAACGGGATGTTAGGGAGTTAAAAAATCGCTCATGGTAAGACAACGGGTGCATCGAGCCTACGGCTGGCTCCTCTGTGGTATTGTCCTAGTAGTGGTATGGTTGGTGGCCGCTCCGATCGCGATCGCCAGTGTGCCGCTAGAGGCGTCAACGGAGGCTGCGGGACTTATGGGGAATCCAAAGGTGGTGACCACTCCTTCAGGTTTGCAATACGAAGATATGGTTGTCGGCTCAGGGGCGCAGCCTCAAGTGGGCGATCGGGTAACGGTGCACTACACAGGAATGCTCACCGATGGCCGCATTTTTGATAGCTCCCGCGATCGCGGTCAGCCCTTCCAATTTCAAATTGGTGTCGGTCAAGTCATCAAAGGCTGGGATGAAGGAGTTGGCTCAATGCACGTCGGGGGGCAGCGGCGGCTGATTATTCCCCCGAACCTAGGCTATGGTGCACGCGGTGCCGGCGGGGTCATTCCTCCCAATGCGACGCTGATTTTTGACGTTGAACTTTTGGGTGTGCAATAGGATTGAACTCGGCAAGGGATGCCCAAGGCCAAGGTACTGTACATCTGCCGCGAGTGTGGTGCCGAGTCTGTGCAATACTTTGGTCGCTGTCCCAACTGTGGTCAGTGGAATACCCTTGATGAGCAGGTGGTTAGCCCTGTAGAGACCGCTGCTCGACCCACAACCCCCCGAAAATCGACCACTCCCCACCCCCGCAGTGCCAAGGCTCTAGGAGAGATTAGCGAACAGACACAGAGCCGTTCTGCCTCCGGATTTGCCGAGTTGGATCGGGTTTTGGGAGGGGGGATTGTGGTTGGCTCCCTCGTGTTGGTGGCTGGCGAACCGGGAATTGGCAAGTCCACGCTTTTGTTGCAGATGGCAGCCACCTTAGGGCAACAGCAGCGGGTGCTCTATGTCTGTGCTGAGGAATCGGCGCAGCAGGTGAAATTGCGATCGCAACGCTTGGGCATTGCCGCCTCCCCCTCGCTCTATCTTTTGGCGGAGACGAATTTGGAGGTGATCCTGCAGGAGCTGACCCATCTGCAACCCCATCTGGCGATTATTGATAGCATCCAAGCGGTGTATCTGCCCCAATTGACGGCTGCCCCCGGCTCGGTGTCTCAGGTTCGTGAGGGCACAGCCGCCTTGATGCGCTTAGCCAAGCGGGAGCAGATGAGTCTCTTTATTGTGGGGCATGTTACAAAGGAGGGGGCGATCGCCGGTCCGAAGGTGCTGGAACATTTGGTGGATACCGTGCTCTACTTTGAGGGCGATCGCTTTGCCAGTCACCGCCTCGTACGCGCTGTCAAAAACCGCTTTGGTGCTAGTCAAGAAATTGGCGTTTTTGAAATGGGCGCGCAGGGCTTAGCCGAGGTCACAAATCCTTCGGCGCTGTTTTTGGGCGATCGCGAGCCAACCCCCGGTACCGCCACCATTGTGGCCTGTGAAGGCACCCGTCCGCTTGTGGTTGAGTTGCAAAGTTTAGTTAGCCCCACCAGTTATCCCTCTCCACGCCGCACGGCCACGGGCATTGAGTACAATCGCTTTTTGCAAATTCTCGCCGTCCTAGAAAAACGCCTAGGGGTGCCCCTCTCGAAGCTAGATGCCTATGTGGCGTCCGCTGGCGGGCTGAATGTGGCGGAACCCGCTGCTGATCTGGGGGTGGCAGTGGCTGTTGTGGCTAGTTTTCGCGATCGCTGGGTGCACCCCCAAACGGTGATCATTGGCGAAGTGGGCTTAGGGGGGCAAGTGCGAGCCGTCTCCCAGTTAGAAGTACGGCTGCGGGAGGCGCTGAAGTTGGGATTTCGCCGTGCCATTATTCCCGAAAACCAAGCCTGTGCGATCGCGGGGCTAGAGATTTATCCTGTACGTCGTGTCACCGATGCCATTGTGGCTGCCCTTGCCCCTATGACCACTGAGGAATCCCCCTGAGGGCTATCCTTGCGAGTCCAATTTATCCCTAAGATGTCTGAGACAGATACCCCATTGGTGGAGCGGCAGTGCAAAGCCAGTTGTGACAAGATACACTTCCGCCATCAACGGACTCAATTGCTGACACAGTTCGCCAAGGCGATCGCGAAAACAGCGACCACTGGCATAGGCAGGAACAACTCCCCAGCCCACCTCTTCAGCAACAAGAATGAGTTGAGCGGCACACCCTTGCACACTCGCTAGGAATTCAGTAACGGTTGCTTGCCATTGATCTTGAGATTGATCTAGGCAATTGGCCACCCATGTTCCCAAGGAATCCACAAGGGCGCAATGATCAGGCGGCAGGTCACGCAGCAGGGCAGCTAGTTCGAGGGGGCACTCCCGCAATTGCCACTCAGCGGGGCGGCGAGCACGGTGCTGTTCAATCCGCTGCAACCATTCTGTATCCTCTGGGGGGGCGATCGCCGTCGCAATATAAATCACCGGTTGCTCGCTTTGGGCGGCAACGGCTTCTGCCCATTCACTCTTGCCACTGCGACTCGGACCGGTCACCAAGACATGAGCAGGCATGATTAGGCACTGTTGGTTAACTCAACTGTCGGGGATCAAGACGTTCTCCCAAGCCCTCACCAAGGAGCGACAGACCCACGACCAGCAATGTCATGGCTAGACCCGGAAAGAGCGTCGTCCACCAGATGCCCACCGACAACCCATCCAAGGCCTGTCGTAGATCCTGCCCCCATTCGGGTACCTGCGGCGGCAACCCTAAGCCCAAGAACCCCAGCCCTGCCAAGGTCAGGATGGCATCGGCAGCATTGAGGGTAAAGAGCACGGGGATACTGGGAAGCACATTCACCAAAAGATACCGCTGTAGAATGCGGGGGGTCGAGGCACCAAGGGCGCGGGCAGCTTCGATAAAGACCTCATTTTTTAGGCTCACCGTGTGGTTGCGCACAACGCGATAGTACTGGGGAATATAGGCGACACTAAGGGCGATCGCGGCATTGAGCACCCCCTTGCCGACCACAAAGGCCACCGTCACCGCTAGGAGTAGCCCCGGCAACGTGTAAATCGTATCCATCAAAAAGAGCAACCCGCGATCGAGCCAGCCCCCGCGGTAGCCACTCAATAATCCCAAGGGCACCCCCACCACCAAGCTCAACAGCGTTGCCACCAAGACCACCTGCAAGGCTGCTTGGGCACCAAAAATCGTGCGGGAAAAGACATCATAGCCCAAGCGATTCGTGCCAAACCAGTGCTGCGGCGAAGGCGGCGCGTGAATCGGAAAGTCAAGAAATTCTTGGGGATTGGCAATCCAACCAAGAGCCTGAGCAAGGGGAGCAAGAACCGCCAGCAGCAGAAACCCCCCACAAATAATTGCCCCCACCAGCAACAGCCGATCCGAGAGGCTATTCATGCATGCCCTATCCCAACAAACTGGCTAGCAAAGCTTTCTGCGCATGGAGACGATTTTCCGCCTGCTCCCAAACGCGAGACTGCGGCCCTTCAAGGACACTGGCGGTAATTTCCTCCCCACGGTGAGCCGGCAGACAGTGAAGAACGATCGCCCGTGGATCCGCAAGGGCTAGCAGTTGATCATTAATTTGGTAGGGCTGAAAAATGGGCTGGCGATCGCCCGCTTCTGCTTCCTGTCCCATACTCGCCCAGACATCCGTGTAAAGCGCATGGGCACCCTTAGCCGCGGCCTGCGGATCCGTGAGAACAGTCACTTCACTCTTACCGCCACTCAATGCCTTGGCTTGCGTCACAATATCGGGCAAAGGCGCAAACGGCGGTGGCGAAGCCACACGAATATTCACCCCCAAGAGGGCACAGCCCAGTAGTAAGGAATGCGCCACATTATTGCCATCGCCAATGTAGCAGAGGGTCAGTCCCGCCAATGTGCCAAAGGATTCCCGTAGCGTCAGCAGATCCGCCAAAATCTGACAGGGATGCTCGCGATCAGTGAGGGCATTAATCACCGGTATTCGTGCATAGTCAGCAAACAGTTGCAGTTCTGCCTGGCCATAGGTGCGAATCGCCACCGCATCCAAATAGCGATCCAATACCCGTGCTGTATCGGGCAACGGTTCACCACGCCCCACCTGTGTGGATTGGGGATTCAGGTCAATGACTTGACCGCCCAGTTGGTACATCGCCACCGTAAAGCTGACACGGGTACGGGTCGAAGCCTTCTGAAACAGCAGCCCCAAGACCTTAGGACACTGGGGAGCCACCTTGCCGATTTTCATCTGTGCTGCTAAATCCAGCAGATATTCCGCCTCTGCCCGTGAGAGGTCGGCAATGCTCAGCAAATCACGCCCCCGCAGTGTTTCCATCACAAATCTCCCCACCAAAACTGGTATCCACTCATGGTAGCAACCTCAGAGGCCTTCCAAATGTACAAATACAACCCTTTTCTAAAATATGGGGGGCATTAAGGAACGCCGAACCCGTCCAAAAGTCACCTTCTAAGAGGTCTATCCTTCCGAGGCGCCCAACCGTGGCTCTGTCCCTGCAAGGAGGCGTTGGATATTACTCTGGTGTCGCCAAATCACAAAAGCACCTGCAATCACACTAAAACCGACAAACGGCCACGACTGCGTAAAGAGCCAAAACCAGAAGGGCAAGGAGATAGCAGCAGTGATTGAACTCAGGGAGACAATGCGGCTGGCCGCCAAGACCGACAGAAACACCGCAAAGGTGGCTAAGGCAGTGGGGGCATTGAGGGCAAGGAGCACCCCTAAACCAGTGGCAACGGATTTGCCGCCGCGCCAGCCCAACCAAATCGGCTTACTGTGAGCCAAAACCGCAATGAAGGCGATCGCCAGCAGGACAAATTCCAACCAAATGGTCGGTACTGTACTCCAAGATTGCCCCAGAACCCATCGCGCCAAAAGAACTGCCCCTAGTCCCTTGCCCACATCGACTAAAAACGTCACCAGTCCGGGGCCTTTGCCCACCACCCGCAGCACATTGGTCGCCCCTGTTGAGCCAGAGCCATGCTCACGAATATCAATCCCCCGCAGCGCTTTGGCCAAGAGGTAGCCCGTGGGAATTGAGCCGAGCAGGTAGCTAGCGAGCGCCAGCAGTCCAAGGATGAGTGCAGTGGTCACAGGAGCCTCCCTACTCAAAGAAATCAGAACTACGGCTAGGACGCAACTGGGGTTCAGGGGCAAAGCCCAAGAGCAAGGGATATTGCAGTAGTGAAAGGCTGACTTGGGGTTGGGAATCATCAATAAGAATCAGAGGGATGTAGTCCTCCTGCTCGAGGCGATCGGCACGAAAGGCCAAGGCATCCGCAGATTCAAAGAGCGCCACCCCCTGATCAGGGCCAAAATCTTGACGGCTAATCCCTAAGCAGTCCTGCAATCCCCGTCGCCAGTCCCCCAGTCGCTCAGGGGAATCAGCCAAAACCAAAACTCGCAACATATCGCCATAGAAGTCCCGTAGAATCGAGATGATTGCCGAGGCAACAAGGATATTTTGCAACCGACTGGGGAGCGATCGCAGGGCACCCCGTCCCCCGAGATCAAAGAACCAACTTTCTACCCGCTCAGCATGAACTTGCTCAAACGTACGTCGCAACTGCCAAGGAGGGCCATAGTAGTTGGGGCTACTCCGATATTGCTCTAGCAAACGGCGAATCCGATCCGCTTCCTCCTGAAATCCCTCATCAAGAACTAACTTGGGCGGCGTTGTCGCTGTTGCTGCTGGGGCAGAGGCAGTTTCCACGACAGCGGGCGTCGGGGGCAGCAATTCCATTTCCTCAACGGTGGCTGCCAACTCCTGCATGCTCTTGACGAGAAATTCCTTGAACCCCTGCACTCGAATCGCGAGTTCTTGGGAGGCACCCACAAAGTTGCGGCGGAGCTCCTGTTCGATGCGTTCCTTGCGCCGTTCTAGTTGCTCAATGGTGAGTTGCAGACTTTGTTGCCGCTCTTCAAGGGACTTGAGGCGATCGTGCACAAGACGATGAAACTCAGCATCAAGGGCTTGAATTTCAGCTTTGAGGGCATCCCGTTGAGCTTTGAGGGCAGTTAGTTCCTCTGGGGTAGGTTCAGAGGCATCAGTCACCGTAGGGTCATCCGTCATTGCGAACCGTGGAAATAAAGGCTGTGCGTGGGCAGCGTTCTTGGAGGCATTGTACTAAAGTTTTGGCGTCAAACAGAATCGGCAGAAAGTGGATATTCTTGACCTCCCGAAAATAAAAGAGCACGGGAAAGGCTGGCCAAAAGACCTCCCAATGCTGCCATTGCTGATAGGGAAAGTGGCGAATTTGTCGGCTGCCGCGATAGACATCTAGTGCTGTTGCCGTAAATTCTAGTCGCAGGGTAGCCGCCTGCACAGCCAAGAATAGCGCAAACAGGGAGATGGGCAAGCCCAGCCACCAGCGCAGCCACCACAGGGGCAGACTTAACAGCAGAACCCCCAGAGGAACAGCAAATGAGGGTTGAAGACGTACTGTGGCCAGTGAGGTTCCTTGCATGGTTTTACTCTACTCCTGAGGGGTCGTCGGTTCTTCTAATTGTGGCAAATCCTCTGGAGTGGGAGCAGCCTCCGGTTCAGTGACCTCAGGTGCAGTGGTCTCTAGAGTCGGTTGCTCCAAAGGTGGGGACGGCTTGGATGGAACTCGCGGGCTAACGAGAACAGAACGAGTCGGGCTTTCTGCTTTCTTGAAGGGATTCAGGCGCTGCCAGAAGGGCTTTTGCGGCGTGGGGGGCGGTGTCTCTTCAGCTGCTTTGACGGTGGGTTCTGGGGTTGGCTCTGGTGCAACGGGCGTTTCCTCTACAGGTTCAACGGTGCGTGTTGGTGCCTCTACTGCCGACGTTGGTGTAGGTTCCTCAGCAACGGAGGTCTGAGCGGCAGATTCTTCAACAACAGCTGTTGGCTCTGGGGTCGGCTCGGAGGGAGCGGCGGATTCCTCAACGACAGGTGTTGGCTCTGGGGTCGGTTCAGGAGGGAGGTTGCTGGGGAGATCCGGACTGAGGCTACTTTGAAGATTTTTGGCGGCCAGTTCTCCCCGCAGCAGGCGCGAGAGGACATCCTTGCCATTGGGTTGATAGGTCACGAGGCGGGTAATGGGATTGTAGGGAGAGGGAATACGCTGACCATTGCCATCCAGAAGTTCGAGCCGTACCCAGTTATCCCCCGGCTGGAGTCCAGTGAGATAGTAGGCCTGCCAGCGATCGACCGTGAAGGATTGACCATTGATCGTGCAGCGCACCTGCCAGACTTTCTCATTGTTTAATTGTTGATCCAACGGCAGGTTGCTGAGATAAAAATCAAGGAGCACTGGTTCAGCGCCATAGGTGCCGCTGGGCTGATTGTAGGTGATCAGGGGAAGACTAGCAGATCGAGTGTCCTCATCTGCAGTATAGAGATGAAAGGCCGTTTGAGCATAGGCAAGGGGATGTTTCAGACTTTCACCCCAAGGGTACACAACAAAAGCACGGAGAAGGTGCGTTCCCGGCTCAAGGTTCGTAAATTCAATGGGGGTGTTCAGGTCATAGACACTGCGGCTGGGCAGATCATCGAGCACCACCTCCACATGGGGGCCTAACCCTGTGCGCTGATCTTGAAACAGGCGTAGCCCTTGGACACTTAGCTTGACGGTGACGTTGCGGCTTTGGAGGGTTTGGTTGGCTTCGGGGGTGAGAATTTTCAGCCGCGGTTCATAGCGATCGAACCAATCCTTCATATCCTCAATGGCCACAGGAGCCGCCACCTCTGCCAGCGAGCCACTGGCTTTTGCCGCGGCGATGTCCCCCACTGACCACAGGAGAGCAATGCTGAGAACGAAAGCGATCGCCCGTTGCCAACAGACCTGCCAACCCTTCATGCACACCTCAGATGGTTGTAGTACCAAGGACAATTTTCGCAGATGGGCTACCCACTTCAGCAATCCAGATCTAGGGAGCACGATCGCTGCTGTAGAGGACATGGCCACTGCTAAATTCTCGCAACTCCCCATTGTTCAGACGTACTTGCAACGTCCCGCGATCGCTAATGCCCACACCGATGCCCTGCCACCTTTGTTCTCCTTGGACAAGAGTGAGCGATCGCCCCCGCAAAAAATCCTGCTGCGCCGTGATCTGAACCCCCTGGGACTGTTGCCAACACCACAGAAGCTCAGCGCGAATCGCCGCTAGCAGTTCCAGATCCGTAGGCACCGCTTGGGGAGAATGAAGCAGCGTGTGGAGGCTAATGGCTTGGGGAAGACCCATTGCCTCAACGTCAACACAGCGGTTCAGTCCCAGCCCCACCACCAGCCAAGGGGAACGGCCTTCACAGAGAATTCCCGCCAGTTTCTTGCCCTGAGCCATCACATCATTGGGCCACTTCAATTGCAGATGGCGTTCCACCGTTGGTCGCAGCCCACTCAACGCCCGCATCACGGCTATCCCGGCTTGGACACTGGGCGCAACGATCGCTGGCGACTGCGGCAGGATAAAGGAGGCTGTCAACACCCCCTTTGGGGATTGCCAAGTACGGTTGTACTGACCTCGCCCCCGTGTTTGTGCCTGAGTGTAGATGACTTGACCCCCATAGAGTTGATCGGCATGGTGCAATGCCCAGGTATTCGTGCTCTCACAGGTCTCTAGCCACACCAACCAAGGAAACTCCATGGCGATCGCTTACTTGGGTACAGAAACAGATGGCTCAACGAGTGCCCGCAACAGTTCTGGTTTCGGATGCGCCCCTACCCGTTCAAAAAACACCTGAAGGGTCTGATCTAGCCACTGCGCCAGTGCTGCATAGCTTGCGGGAAGGGTTGTGATTTTCGCAGCAACGAAATAGCGATCGCCACTGTGGGGAGCTGGCACAAGAATATTGGCCGCTTGGCAGTTATTCAAGGCACTTTCAATTTGACTGCGACCAATCTCCGCTGGGGCGGTTTGCTCAATCATGGCGGCCAGTTCTTCTAGGGTGGCAGCGCAATCGCGATGGTCAAGGAGCCACGCTAAAACATAGGCTAAGGCTGGGGGTTGGGCGATCGCCACCCGTTCGTGACTGAGCAAAGCGCGATAGGTTGCCAGACTATGGAGGGGACGCTTTTCAAAATTGGCCATCACCACAGCACTGGGGGGAAGATGCTCCCGTAGGCCAAGACGCAGTTGATTGGCACTGCCCTGCCGATGAAAGACGCAGAAGATCGTGTTTTTACAGACGTAGCGCAAGTATTCCGAGAACTTGACCATCCCCAACTGCAAAATGTCAAAGTTGGGCAGCAGGGCTTGTACCGCCCCTTGGACTTTACTAATGGGTAGCCCTTCCTCCCGCAGGAGCTTGCCACACTCCGAATCACGGCGGTACCAATCGAGAATCTGCCGCGTTTTGGCGATCGCCCCCTCGGCATGGCGAGCCAAACTGACACTCAAGTCCGCACACAAACGACGATTATCAGGATCTAAGGGAATGGCGGAGGGTGGGATGCTGGGCGGCGGCGCTTCAATGGGGGGAGCGGGACTGGCGACAGGTGGGCGGGGTTTTACGGTTGGATCAGGGATGTGGACAAAGGCATCACAAATGGCCTGAAAACTCTTGCCAGCCGCATCTTCGTAGGCGCAGCCAATGACTGTTTTGCCGTACTGCCGTAACTTCTTGGCAAGGGAGCCAAAGCCACCATCGCCGGAGACAATCACAAACGTATCAAAGCGGTCATCTTGAAAAATCAAATCCACCACATCAATCGCCAATTGAATATCAGCAGCATTTTTGCGATTTTCGTAGGAAAAACCAAAGACCTGTACAGGCTCAATGCCCAATTGGTGCATTTCCCGGCGCAGTGACCCAAGGCGAGCATCACTCCAGTTGGCATAGGCACGTTGCAGCAGCACCCGCTCGATGGGGTAGGCTTGGCGAATATGGGCTTGGATGGCAGCGAGGGAAATTTTGGCCACATCTGCGGCTTTGATGTTGTAGCCTTTGATCAGGTTTTCAATGTCGTAGAAAATAGCGGTACGACGCGAGCCATTCCCAGAAGTGCGGGTTTCAAGGTGTTGCAGTCTTTCCTCTAAACGTTGGAGGAGGTCTTCGATCTGGGGCGTTAGGGAATGACGTTGACGATCTTGTACCCAAGTGCCCACCAATGCCCCCGCAGAACTGACCGCCACCACAGGAAGCGGTTCACGGGTAAGGGCGACGGCGAGGGAACCCGCCACAATCGCTCCTAAAGGAGGTATGCACCAGTTCTGCCATGCCATAACTTATTTTACGAATTCTTGGAAAACTCCCTCTCAAACGCTGGTTTCTTGCAACAGTGCCATCCCGCGATCGCAAATCGTTTTTGCATAGTCTGTCCAGCGGCCACTGCCCCAATAGCGAAAACAACTGGTTTGCGATGTCAGCACATAGAGGAGCGCTTCGCGGTAGGCAGGGCTTTGGGTCACTTGCGGGTCAGCCGCCACCAAAGGATCATAGATGCGGTGAAACTCGGCACTCAGGCGTTCCATCGGTTGCAGAACGGTCTCATAGCCCTTGACCCAACTGAGGTGATTCGTCCAAGAGGCACCCTCCATGGAGAAGTGGGGATTGGTTTGTTCAAGGTGGGCGATCGCTGCCGCAACCCTTTCTGGCGTTATCGGGCTATCCCCTAAGGTCTGCCAGAGTAGATGTTGGTGTACCGCTTGACAGCGAGGAAAGCGATCGCTAGTCACTCCCTGAGCCGCCAAGAGGGCAAGGTACTCACTGCCATTGAGACCCACCACCCCCGCCTGCGGATTCGCTTTTATCTCATGCCACACCGGCATAAAATCGCGGGGATATTCATTCATCATCACACCACCGTTTTCACCATCGGCAATTTGACTCACACAGGGGGGACCGAGGGGAGCCTGCCAGTGAGTGGCCAGATGCTTAGCTTCGTGATAAGGCTGCATTTGCGCCACAAGTTTCGTATCCGAGCCTTGGGTTTTAATCAGCACCGTTATTTCCGCCACCTCTCCTTGGGAGTTGCGCGCCACAAGGACATTCGGTACATACTTGGCAGCGTAGGGTAGCGGCGACCCATCCAACTGTTCAACACTGTGCTCCTGTACCAGCAACCAACTGTATCCACAGCGTTTGAGGCAGGTCACCAAGGTAAAGAGCGTATCCGGATGGTTGGGCAAATGCATTTCTGGCAGTGAAAAGCCCTGTACCCTTTGCAGCGCTTCAACGCCAAAGAGGGCCACAAATTGATGCTGCCAAGCGCGAATATGCAACTCAATGTCAGCGATTGGAGTGGAGGGAATCACCGCATGTCCCCAGCAGGTGCCCAGCCATTCCACGTAGGGAGCATAGGCATCCACAGTAATCCGCCGCAGGGCGTCCAGTACCTCCTCCTGTCCCATCTGCTCCAGCCCCCAGAGGAGGTTGCCGGAGTAATCGAGCATAATCCGCGGTTGACAGCCCTCAGCCACCAACTGGGGAATCCAGTCCCCCATGCGCCGATAACACCAGAGAAATTGGGTCGCGTTGTGATTGTCCCCCTCGTGGGGATGCATCAGCATATACTGCAAGTGACTGATGAGGCTGCCGCCCTCCCCCGCTGGAATGGTCGGCTGGTGCATATGGAGGGCACAGGCAAAGGCGGCGCGAATAGAGGGGAGCATTTGGGGGGGCAAGGGGGGGCAACGGGGCACTTCACTCAACGCCTGTTCCCAACCACTGAGGACAGGTTCTCCTTGAGGCGGACAGGTTGACCAAGGGAGGGTAGGGCGGGGCATGATTCAAGCTCGAAAAACTTGGGCGGGATCAAGGCGCATCACTTTTTGAATCGCCAATAGGGAAGCACTGACACACATGGCGACGGTGGCACTAAAAACGGCGAGGGCAAGTTGGGGAGTAATGATAATTTGGATGGCACGGGCTTGCATGGTCCACATCCCCAGTCCCCAGCACAGGCCTAAACCGGGCAGATAACCCAGTACGGCCATCCACAGGGCTTGCTCAATAATAATGCGATACAAGTACCCGTCAGAAGCCCCCATTGCTTTGAGGGTGCCATACTCCTGTAGGCGATCGCTCACCGAAGAATAGAGAATTTGACTGACAATGACCACCCCTACAACCACGCCAACCCCTGCCCCCAGTCCTAAGATAAACCCCACACTGGTACTGGCTAGCCAATAGCGCCGCGTCATTTCAGTCAGGGCAGCACGACTGAGCACTTGATAGTTGGGAAAGGCTGCCCGTAAGCGTTCCTGCACCTTTGCTAAATCCTCCCCCGACTTGGCTTTCACCATGACATAGGTGATGCGGGTACTGGGGGACACCAACGGCAGAAATTCGGGTACCGGCTCACTGGTATCAAACCGAGGGAAGTTTAAGTAAAGGTTCGCAGTTTCCAGCGAAGTCAAGACATAGGGGCTAGAGACAATGGATTTGACACCGCGCGTCCAGCCAATGACCGTCGCTGGGTAGTTATTCACGCGACCTTGCTCCCCTAGAGCCGTAAGGGAAAGGGCATTGAGGTCAATGCGATCCACGATGACACTGTAGGGTTCTTCTAGCTCCGTCAGGGTTGCACCAGCAACTGTCGTCAAGGGCAGCAAGGTGCCTGTCGGTTCAATACCCACCACCTGCACTGGATCGATCGCCTCTGTCTCTGAACGGCGCCACATCGCTGACTGGATCAACAGAGGTTCTGCGGCTGCAACCCCTGCAACTGCCTGGGCATCGAGGACAACTTGATACTCAATAGGCAACGTTAAGCCAAAATAGCGCAACTCACTGGAGGCAATCCAGAAATCCGCTTGACTTTTGTTCACCAAGAGTGTGGCCGATCGCCCAAAGCCCTCAAGGAGTCCAGTTTGAACTGTGACCAGACTGACGGCAAACGTGATGCCTAGTTGAGCCACGAGAAAGCGGCTAAAGTCTTCTAAGAGATTTTTGCGGGCAAGGGAAACCATTTTTCTATCTTAAGTTTGCGATGGGGGCATGTCTAGACCGTGCTAGGCAGTTGGGGAAAAAACGGCCACCTTAGGCGGCTAGTAAAAAATCCCTAGTTAAAAACTCTGCTGGTACCTCTTGTTCTTGGGGCAAGTAAATAGCCACTTGAATCTGCATTTGTGAAAGATAACGACACATCAGTGGTCCTATTTCCCTCCAGTCTAGACCCCCCAAGCCACAGCCAAGAGCGGGAACAGCAAGAGATTGAATGCCTTCTGCTTGATAGCTATCCACTAACCATTGCAAACCTCGCTCAATTCCTGTAATGTCAGACGATTGTTTCCAGTGAGTTTTAGTCGGAAAGAGTAAAAACCATTTATTGGCATTCAAGTTGGGTAAGCTCAAAGGTTCATCCGCTAGATCGCTGTCTAGAGAAGCTTCACGTTTATACAAATATGGTTTCCCCATTGTAAGTTGCTTTTTCTTGCAGACATCTTGATAGACGACGTACATATCCGGAAATTGATATTTTGCCCGTGAGGCTAATCCCTTACCCATTACACCGACGGTATTGACACTGATTGTTAAGGTTTGCATTTGGGAGAAGAACATATCTCCATCCACCCAAGATAGATGACTCGTAATTGCAGCACGTCGTCGGGGTTGGAAAAACATGTGGGGTTCAACTACGACTTCAACAGAACTGAACTGTTGTCGAAGGCGCTCTGCCATCTCCTGACTTGCAACATAGATAGAATGAATCTCAGTGGGGGGAACCACTTTTGGAACCAAGCATTCCGCCATAATTTTTCGCTTTGTACCATCTTCAGTTTTCCACCAGTCATTATTGAGAATGCTCCAATAATCGCGATGGATGATTTGTAGTCCAGTTTTAGCATCGCGGATTTCAGTAACGGAGTGGGCTGCATTCCCTAAAGCAATGAAGGTTCCTTTGATATCTAGGACACGGGGTTTAATTCCTAAAATGACAACATTGTTTTTATTGATTTCACTTAATACTTTATAAAGCATGGGATTTCGGGGTTGAAAATAGAGGTTGGCATATTGCCATAGACTCTGACCATTTGGTGCGAGGCGGTGTTGCCGACGCACAACGATGTCTGCGTTATAGATAGGTGTCGGGGAAAGACCGCGTTCTACGACTTGCTCATGTGCAAGAATGCCGTGTTGGAATATAGAGGAGAGGTTGTTCACATGGGTAATGTAATATAAGCTTTTGATCTTGGGTTCAGGCATTCTTAACCTCTAGAGATTTTTTGAGTTTGTTCTTTGACCCAACTCAAGTAAGCAGGAGAACCGGCAATAATGGGTAGGGCAATGATTTCTGGAACTTCATAACTGTGTAATGCCAGCAGGCGATCGCGCACTTGCTCAAACAGGGCAGTGCGGGTTTTAATGAGCAGTTGCCATTCGGGATCGCGATGTACGGTTCCTTGCCAGCGGTATATTGATTGAATAGGCAGAATTTGCACACAGGCAGCGAGGTGCTCAGCCACGAGTTGATCGGCTAAAGAGAGTGCTTCAGTTTCCGTAGCAGTGGTAACCATCACCACACAGTACTCTGTTGCCGTTTCCAAGCCCGCTGTCCTCACGTCACGCTTGATGATGTCGATCATATCCTGAACAAATCTTGAATAAAATCGTGCAGTGAATGTTGTTATTACCGGTATTGGGCTGTGGACAGCTCTGGGGGAGAGCGCGATCGCCACGTGGCAGCGCTACTGTCAGGGGAAAACGGCACTCATCGCCACGCCTGACGGACTGGTGGGAGCAACGACCTTGCCAGTCGAGAAAATTATTGCAACGACAACGACTCAAGCGCTCAACGATGCAAAATTAACCCCTCCTCTAGACAGTGCTGGGGTAGTGGTCGGGTCAAGCCGTGGCTTTCAAGCACAGTGGGAAACATGGTTACGGCAGCCTTCTCTTTCGCGACAAACATGGTTACAAACCTTACCCGCCACTGTATCCCAGCAAGTGGCACAAATTGCCGGCACCCAAGGGATAGTTCTCAACCCCACAGCGGCCTGCGCGACGGGACTATGGGCGATCGCCCAAGGGGCACTGTTGATTGAGCAGGGTTATTGTGATCTGGTGTTGGCGGGAGGGGTCGAGTCCGCCGTCTCGCCCTTAACCTTGGCCGGGTTCCGCCAGTTAGGGGTGTTGGCTCAGGCGCGGGCGGCTCCCTTTGATCGCCAGCGGCAGGGATTTGGCTTAGCGGCCGGTGGTGCCATTGTCGTCCTAGAATCCGAGGCACGGGCGCGATCGCGGGCTGTTACACCCTATGCGCGAATTGCTGGGGTAGGTCTCAGTGCCGATGCCGAGCATATGGCTGCCCCCAGTGTCCAGCAAACCGGTGCTCTCCTAGCCATTCAAAAGGCCTTGGCTCAGGCGGGGCTAACACCGCACCAGATCGACTGTATCCATAGTCACGGTACGGGCACACGGCGTAACGATGCCGCTGAAGCCACTTGGATTCAAACCCTTTTTGGTCAAGGGGTTGCGGTCACCAGTCACAAAGGTGCCCTTGGGCATACCCTAGGTGCTGCTGGCGCGATCGCGATCGCCCTCTCCTGTCTGTCATTACGGGCACAGGAGATTCCCCCCTGTGTTGGCTGTGAGACTCCCGACTTTGACCTCGACATTGTCCAACACAGCCGCACTGCCCCTTTAGGCCACATTCTCTGCTGTAGCTACGGCTTTGGTGGTCAGAATGCCGTGATTGTTCTAGCGCATCCCTAGGAGGCAGTGACCACCCTTGGTTGAGCAACCCCAAACTTTTGCATGATCGTTTTAGCCATTTGTGGGGGTGTGAGTCCTAAGTCAGCTTTTGATTCCTCAGGACTAGCGTGCTCAACCAAGATATCCGGTACCCCCAAACGCAACACAGGCAGCAGAATATCCGCCTCTTGGAGTGCCTCGAGTACCGCCGAGCCAAAGCCCCCCATCAGGCAGCCTTCTTCTAAGGTGACCACGCGGCCAATTTGTTTCGCCAAAGGCAGAATCAACTCAGTATCTAGCGGTTTGGCAAAGCGGGCATTGATCACTGCGGCACTCATGCCGTGTTCCTTGAGGATTTCTGCCACTTGCATCGCCGGATAAACCATTGAGCCGTAGGCCACCAAGAGAATATCTTCACCGGGGCGCAGGAGTTCCCCTTTGCCGATTTCGAGGGGTTCCCAGCCTTCCTCCATGAGGGCGACACCATAGCCATTGCCCCGGGGATAGCGTAGGGCGATCGGGCCATCGGTGTAGTTGATGCCCGTTACAATCATGCGTTGCAATTCCGCTTCATCCTTGGGTGCCATCAGCACCATATTGGGTAGGCAGCGCAAATAGGCAATGTCGTACATCCCTTGGTGGGTCGGGCCATCAGCACCGACAATCCCCGCTCGATCCATGCAGAAGAAGACGGGTAGCTTTTGGATGCAGACATCGTGAACAATTTGGTCGTAGGCGCGCTGCAAGAAGGTGGAGTAAATCGCCGCTACGGGGCGCATGCCTTGGGTGGCCATGCCGGCGGCCATTGTTACGGCGTGCTGCTCGGCAATCCCGACATCAATGTATTGGTTGGGCACCCGTTTTTGGAGGATATCTAGCCCTGTACCCGTGGCCATCGCCGCTGTAATGCCAACAATGCGCGGATCGTTTTCTGCGAGTTTAGTCAGGGTTTCGCCAAAGACTTTGGAGTAGCTGGGGGGCTTGGGTTTGCTGGAGGGTTTGGCCTTACCAGTGACGAGATCAAAGGGGTTTTGCGCATGGTAGCCCACTTGGTCTTTCTCGGCGATCGCGTAGCCTTTGCCCTTAACCGTTGCCACATGAACCAAGACAGGACCGGGAATCGTATGGGCATGTTGGAATGTGGTAATGAGTTCTTCCAAATTGTGGCCATCCACCGGACCAACGTAAGTAAAGCCCAGTTCCTCAAAGACGGCGCCCACCTTAGGAACCGCAAGGCGTTTCATGCCCTCCTTGATGCGCTGCATCTCCGGGGTTAGGTTTTCACCAAAGAAGGGGATATGTTTGAACTGCTCTTCGAGGTTATCAGTAATAAATTGCACCTGCGGTGAGAGGCGGATTTTATTCAGATAGCGGGGAATCGCGCCCACATTGGGGGAAATGGACATCTCATTGTCGTTCAGCACCACCATCAGGTTGGTGTGGGGCAAGTGGCCGGCGTGGTTAATCGCTTCTAGCGCCATCCCCCCAGTTAGGGCACCATCACCAATAATGGCCACGACTTTGAACTTCTCTCCCTTGAGATCGCGGGCGATCGCCATCCCCAAAGCTGCCGAAATACTCGTGGAGGCATGACCAGCGCCAAAGTGATCAAAGGGACTTTCGCGGAGGTTGAGATAGCCAGCAATTCCTCCCTTTTGCCGTAGGGTATGGAAGTTGTTGTAGCGACCCGTCAACATTTTGTGGGGGTAGGCTTGGTGCCCCACATCCCAAATCACGCGATCTTTATCTAAGTCAAGGGTTTGGTAGAGTGCGAGGGTGAGTTCGACAACCCCCAAGCCTGGCCCAAGGTGTCCTCCCGTGGCCGCCACCGTTTCCAAATGTTTGTCGCGGATTTGGGCGGCAATTTGACTCAATTGGGCAATGGACAACCCATGCAACTGGTTGGGATGGGTGAGTTCACTTAAGTGCATAGAAACCCGACCTCGCAAGATACCTAGGAGCGATAGCCTACCGCTGACCACAGAAAAACTATCTGTTGACTGATTCTAGCAAAGTCCCCGACCGAAGTTGGGCATTATTTCGCCCCTAGACGCGGTGAAAAGCCGCAATAATCCCGAAACAGTTGATCATAAATTTCTAACGCTGTTTCATAGAGTTCGCTCAATTCACGAATTTCTTCCGTGGATTCATTGGTGTAATTTTCCACCAACCAAATCACCCATTGGTAAAATCGCTCCCGACCCCACTGTTGCCAATAGTTGGCGAGAATTCCCCGCGCAAGGTCAGTTCCCAACCGTTTGGGGTAACCGTGGCTTGTGGCCAAGTCTTGGAGATCCCCTAGGAAGCATTCGGTCATCGCACTGAGGTGACTCAGGGACATCTGAGCACATTGACAAGCCCGCTCAAAGGCGGCGTTGGTCTCTAGGGAACTGGGCTTGACCGTTTCAGCCATCAAGCGACCATGACTATCTACCTGACGCTCGACAGCGCAGTGGGGAACTTTAGTGAGGGGGTAGCCTTCACAGGCGAGATACACCCGAAAGTTTTTCTCTAAACAATCCACTTCCTTGGGACTGAGGTGGATGTCGAGTTCAAGCAGGAGTTGACCAAAGGTACGCTCATCAGTGGTGGTGGTGGTTTGCGAGTAGGTCATCGCGAAGTCCCTCACAGGTCGTCAAAAGATTATCCTGTGATCTTTTTTCCGTTATGCACCTCAGCCAAGAAGGCAGCCTACAAAGCTCCCAACACCGTGTCCTCGAAAGTCATTAGTTCATCGCGGTGTCCCTCTAGGGTGACTTGGGTACCGATCGCATGGGGTTGCAAAGAGAGTTTGACGGTTTCGAGCCGCTGGGCACCTCGCCAATAGAACCAAGGGGCAATGGGGGTTAGACCAATGAGACCAAAGGCCAAAATACCGCGATCGGGAAAGAGGACGGTCAACACAAGGGCGATCGCTGTGGCACCGGAGACGGCAAGGCCAAAAAGCAATGCGGCCAAAAAGGGACTAGCAGCAACATTTCCCTGAAACGTCACTTCACTGCCATCAGCACTGACACTGTGCAGGCGGTAGCCCCGCTGCTGGAAATACTGCTTGAGGCGGGGAGCCAGTTCGGCAATGGGCTGGGCAATGAGCCATTCTTTGGTTTCAATGCGTTCTTTGGTGGAGGCACGAATAAAAAACACAAAGCCGACGGCCAAGAGACTCGTGAGTAAGAGAGTGGAAGGATAAGTTAAATCGCTGGACATGTTGAGGGGGTCTGAACGGATGGGCTTGCTACCCTCATTGTCGAGGATTTGTTGTGGTCTGCAAAGAGATATTGCACCGCGATCGCCCCTTGGGGTTCTGCGGAATACTAAACCCTAGCCATTGTTGTTGTGTTGCGCCATGATGCGGTCTCACACGTCTCCCCGCGATATTCGGGCACCCCGCTGCCGTCGGATGTGGTTGCGCTCAGAAACGGTCTTTGCCCTGCTGCTATTGACCAGTGACCTCGTGGGGTTGGTGTTGGCTTGGAAGTTGGGCTTACAACTCAATCGCTTCTATGCGCCGTTGCCCCCTGATTTAGCAGCGTGGTACTGGCTGGGATTGCCCAGTGTCTTTTGGCTCTTTGCCACTGGTCTATTGTTTTTGATTGCTGTGAGTGGGCTGTATCACCCGCGCGGCCATTGGAAAAATTATCTGCGCCTTGCCAAGGTGCTGAGCTTGGGCTATTTGTTGGCGCTGGCGATCGCCTACTTCTATGACCCCACCGTAGATTTACCCCGCTCGCTGTTTTTTAGTGCTTGGGGTCTCAGTGTGGTTTTCGCGGTGATCTTGCGCTTAGCCGTGAGTCTGGCGTTCAAAATTTGCACCCTACGGCAACCGATTCGCGCTTTTCTGGTGGCGCCCCCGGAGCGACAGGAGCATCTCAGCCGCCTACTAGAGCAACGCTCGAACTATAAGATTGTCGGCAGGGCGATCGCCACCATGGCCAATGAACCCGAAACCGTGACCGAGATTCTCAACTGTCAAGCCCAAGAGGTGATTGTAGAAGGCCTCCCTCCAGCCCATCTCGCTTCAGCCCTCTATTGGCAACTACGCCAACATGGCATTGCCCTACGGTTGATCCCCTCCAGCTTGGAAATGCTCTACCGCCGCGGCACTCCGGAAATTGTGGCGGCTTTGCCCACCCTGCGGGTAGATATGACGTATCTCAATGGTTGGGAATATCGGCTGAAGCGCTATTTGGACGTGATTTTGGCACTCTTTGGCATCGTGGTGCTGGCACCCCTCTTTATTGTGGTGGCGATCGCCATCAAACTCACCTCCCCAGGGCCTGTCTTTTTCCGCCAAGAGCGGGTAGGACTCCACGGCCAAGTCTTTCAGATGTGGAAATTTCGCACCATGCGTGCCGATGCCCCGCAACTCCAAGCGCAGTTGGAAGCACAAAATGAATCCGCCGATGGTATTCTCTTCAAGCTAAAAAACGACCCTCGCCGCACGCGCCTCGGCAGTTTCCTGCGCAAGACCAGCATTGATGAACTGCCGCAACTGTTTAATGTCCTTTGGGGAGATATGAGCTTAGTGGGGCCGCGTCCGCTACCCCTGCGGGATGTTGCCCGTTTTCATTCTTGGCACCATATTCGCCATCAGGTGATGCCGGGGATTACCGGCCTGTGGCAAATTTCTGGCCGCTCTCAAATTGGCAATTTTGATGAAGCCGCCCGCCTTGACCTTTACTACATCGATAACTGGTCTTTGAATCTGGATTTGGAAATTCTAGTGGAGACCGTGCACATTGTGCTCTTTGGTAGTGGGGCGTATTAGGTGCGGCAACAATTGGCTGGCAAATAACTGTTCCACCTGTTGAGCTGAGAGGGGGCGGGCAAAGAAATAACCTTGGCCATAGTTACAGCCGAGGGCTTGGAGCACACGATATTGTTGACGGGTTTCGATGCCCTCCGCCACCACCTTTAGTCGCAAAGAATGCGCCAGCATGAGAATCGTGTGCACAATTGTCGCCGAAGATTTCTCACTATTGAGGGCGGAAATAAACGTGCGATCAATTTTTAGTGTATCAATGGGAAAACGGTGCAAATAACTCAGGGAAGAATAGCCCGTGCCAAAATCATCCATATACAGGCCAATGCCCATGGCGCGAATTTCCTCAAGGGTGGCGATCGCCACCTCCTTGTTGTCAATCAAGATGCCCTCGGTCACCTCAAGGCGCAGTCGCTCAGCGGGAAATTCTGTTTCTGACAAAATTGATCTTAAGTTGAGCAGCAGATCCGCTTGCTGGAAATGACGACCGCTGAGGTTGACACTAATGCTTAAACTGCGACTGCGGGGAAACACCTTTGACCAGCGTTGCATTTGCCGACAGGCTTCTGCCATCACCCACCAACTAATGGGTAGGATCAGACCCGTTTCTTCGGCGACAGTCATGAATTCACCGGGGGAGACGATTCCCCGTTCGGGATGTTGCCAGCGCAGCAGCGTTTCAAAGCCGACAATATTGAGCGTTGATAGATCAACAATCGGTTGATAGTACACCAAAAATTCATCGCGCTCTGCCGCCCGTCGCAGATCAGTTTCCATTTGCATCAGGGCAATGCTCTGGGCACGCATCGTCATGCTAAAGACTTCATAGCGAGCTTTGCCCAAGGATTTCGCGCGGTACATGGCGGTATCCGCATCCCGCAATAAGTCCTCAGCCGTTTTGCTTTCCTCGCTGGGGAAGGCGATGCCAATACTGGCACTGGTAAAGACTTCATGCCCCTCAAGGAGAAAAGGACGGCTCAGAGCCACTAGCACTCGTTCTGCCACTTCGATCGCTTGGGTGGGAGTCGTTAACTCCTCCAAGAGAATGGCAAATTCATCACCCCCAAGGCGGGCGATCGTGTCCTCAGCGCGGGTACAGGCCGTCAGTCGCTGGCCAATGCCAATCAGGAGTTGATCCCCAGCTAAGTGCCCCAAGCTATCGTTGATCACCTTAAAGCGATCCACATCTAAAAACAGCACCGCAAAGAGGGAGTTGGGACGCCGCACGTGGCGGGTAATGGCTTGCGTCAGCCGATCCATAAAGAGCACCCGGTTGGGTAGCCCCGTCATGGCATCGTGGAGGGCATCGTGGAGAATTTGCTCCTGAATCAAGTGGTACTCTGTGACATCGGTCATCGAACCGGCCATGCGATAGGGCTGCCCCTCTTCATTGCGCAGGGCTTTGCCCCGCGATCGCATCCAACGGTAACTGCCATCGGCGTGTTTAATCCGAAACTCACACTCAAAATGGGGACGGGTACCGAGAAGATGCTCCTTCATGCTCTGGCGTAGCCGCTCTAGGTCATCGGGGTGGACACGCCGCCACCATTCCTCGATGGTGGGTTGTAGGGTACCGGGGGTTTCGCCAACCAGCAGTTCCCAGCGGGGAGAATAATACATCGAGCGATCGCTAATCTGCCAATCCCAAAGGCCATCATTGGCGCCCTCAGCTGCCAGAGCATAGCGTTCTTCACTAATGCGCAGGGCGAGTTCAGAACGTTTGCGTTCAGTAATGTCAGTAATGTAGCAGCGAATTAATTGGCTCTCCCGCAGCAGATGGATTGTCACTTCGTAGGTGCGATCGCCAACGTTGATTTCTTCAACAGAAAATCGCTTTTCCTGCAACGACCAGCTTTTGAGGCGCGATAGCAGCGGATGCTGCACATCTGGTTCCCCAAGATCGGGAAATTCCTGAATGGCCGCTGGGTTGAGATAGGTAATTTGGCCATTGGGAGCCAGTTCAATGATCGGATAGGGACTTAACTCTGGAAAGGAGGACAACCGCAGCAGTTGGATTTCGGTCACCTCAGACATTTCACTGCTGACGAAGGCACCCCCCCAAGAGGCCACGTCTTGATCTGAGATACTTGATGCTTCGAGGGCGCGGGTGTAGCGATTGAACCCGGAGTCAGAAATATTGGCGATCGCGTGGTAGCGGGCGCGCACATCACCGCCAAAGACGATCAAATCCTTATGCTGAAGAATGTGGGATTGACAGGGCTTGCCATTGACCGTCAGACCATTGACACTGCGCTTCCCTTGTAAATCGCCATCAATGAGGCGAAAGAAAAAATTACCACTGCTGGGATCCAAAACCCGTAGCAAAACAGCGTGCTGACGGGAAACCATTGGCGACTTAAGAACAATCGTATTGCTAGGATGTCGCCCAATTGTATAGGTACTGGCTTCCAAGGGAATGGTACGCCGACCCTCCTGATCCTCAATAACGAGGAGATGGCGCCACTTCTTCGGCGGATCAGACTTCACATCAATGGCCTCGGCAAATTGTCATGAGGAAACGGTTTTCACTAGAAACTCCTCAATCAAACCGGTATTGATGAAGAGACTCACTTGCTATTCTAGGACGTGAGATTTTATCCTGTTTACAGAAAATTTACTGGGTTGCAGTGCAGTCTTTATCCTGACAATACTTAGAATAAGTTAAGGATTTCTTAACAGTGTAATGTGATTTTCATGGGTGGCAGTCTTTTTCACATCGATGGAACACACTTAAAACTGTGAAAGCTGCTCTGGGAGAGGATGATATCCCCCTCACATATCCCATAATTTGGAAAACCGTTATATGTTGGCTTCATCCTATCGGATTATTTTTATTCTTTTTCTCTCGATGGCTGTCTGGCTCCAAAGACGCCGTCCAGTGGGGCGATCGCTTTGCCTTGGACTCGTAGCGGCTCTCCTGCTATGGTTGATCCCACCCTCTTTGGCAGCAGCCATGACCCCCAAGCACTACACTGAGCTGACATTTCCCCCCTTACCGGAAATTCAAGTGCCGGCCTATGAACGCCGTCAGTTGGCCAATGGGATGGTGGTCTATCTCCTAGAGGATCACGAGTGGCCCTTGGTGCGAGGCACCTTAATCTTTCGGGCAGGTAGTCGTTGGGATCCGCCGGCTCAGGTGGGTTTGGCAGAAGTCAGTGGCGACCTGATTCGCACGGGTGGCACCCAAGTTCATCGTGCCGCTGAAATTGACCAATGGCTTGAGGATCGAGCAGCAGCCATTGAATCGGGTGTCGGCAAAAGTTTAGGGCGGATTAATTTCAACAGCCTCAAGGAACACAGTGAAGCGGTTCTAAGCCAACTAGCGGAGATGCTCCAAGCGCCAGCAGTAGAACCAGAGCGATTTGAACTGGCGATTCGGCGCCGACAGGGGATCATTCAACGCCGCGATGATCAACCCAATGCCCAAGCAGAACGGGAATTTTACAAGCTGATCTACGGTGCGGAGAGTCCCTATGCCCGCACCCAAGAGTTAGAAACCCTTGCCAAGATCACACCGGCGGATGTGCAGCAGTTTTACCGCAGGTACCTCGCTCCCTCCCGCTGTATTTTGGGCTTGGTGGGCGACTTTGATGCCTCACAAATGGGCGATCGCCTTGAAGCAATTTTTGGCTCATGGCAAGATCCACCGAACTTACCTCCTTTGCCCCCCTTACCTAGGGTAACAGTTGATACGTCGCCAACAACGGTGGTGATTAATCGCCCCCATCTCTCCCAAAGCTACATCTACACGGGGCAATTGGGGGGGACGCTCAAAGATCCGGACGTGTTTAACCTCTATGTTCTCAATGGGGTTCTCAATGGCTTTGGCGGGCGTCTTTTCAATGAAGTGCGATCGCGCCAAGGCTTGGCCTATAGTGTTTATGCCGCTTGGAGTCCCGAATTTGACTATCCAGGGGTCTTCTATGGGGTGGGACAAACCCAAACCCAGACTACAGCCAAGTTTCTCAGCGCCCTACGGCAGGAAATCCAGCGACTGCAACAGGAACCCGTTAGTGCCGCAGAACTGAACTACGCCAAAGACAGTATTCTCAACTCCTTTGTCTTTAATTTTCGCGATCGCCTGCAAATTCTCAATCGTCTCCTGCGCTACGAATACTACGATTTGCCCAAGGATTTTATCTTCCGCTATCAGCGAGCCGTTAAAGCCGCAACGGCAGCAGATCTGCAACGGGTGGCACAAACCCGCCTAAAACCAGAACAGTGGCGTACCCTGATTGTGGGCGATCGCATCCCCTGCCCTACGACAAATTGCCAGCAACGACAATCTCAATCCTAAGAGCAAGATGAGCTTTCGCATTCAGAATATTGCGCGGCTGCGCCAAATCAAGCAATCATCGTTAGACTAGCGATACAGACCTTTTCCAAAATCAAGTAACAAGTTGTGAGGAAACCCTATGTCAGCTTTGCGTCTCGCTCTTTTAGTCAGCCCTACCTCTTTGGCATCCGTCCTGAGCTTGGTCCCATTGATTGCACCTGCCCATGCCCAACTCAGTACCCCCATTCCCGTGCCACCTCCAGAAAGCAGTGAGTGTGTCACTAATCCCCACCAGAAGTTTCAACTGGTCTGTACTCGCCTAGGCGCTCAGGAAACGAAACTGCAAGCTAGCCGTGATAATGGTTCGCTGCCCCCTCCTGTACTAGAGTTTACTGAGGAAGAAAGTAATACCGCGATCGCGCTATTTGGCTGTGATTGTCCCCTGTGTCTAAATGCCCTACGGCAAATGCGTGGCCAGCCTCCCCTCAATCAACTGGGTTAATACTGGATACAAGGGAGTAGGATCCAAGTATGAGCCGCTGGATTAACCTGCTTGCCCTACTCCCTAATACCATCCTCACAATTTTATTTAGTCATCCCTCGCCCCACAATCGAGAAGTGAGGTTGAGAACCGTAGGGTCAGCGTCGGGAGGATGTCACACAATCCCAATTTGGGTCTGTTGATCATTCCATATTTTCCATTTTTCGTAGATGCGGCGTAATGTGCCGTCCTTCTTGAGGATGTCGATGGCTTGATCAACTTCTGTTTTGAGGGTTTCTCCTTTGGGGTTGTTCTTATTAAAGGCAATCACATAGTTATCCAAAAAGATCGGGACACCAATTGGGCGCAGGCTATTGTTCACTGTGCCCCCCGGACCGGCACCAAGAACGTAGTAGGCCACTATCGGGAAGTCGACGAGCAGAGCATCAACATGCCCGATGGCTAGAGCATTCATCAACCCCGTTGCATCATCATAGAGACGGGTTTTGATGCGGGGGTCTTTCTCTAGAATTTCCTGCGCCTTGTAGCTCATACCAGTGCCAACGGTCATGCCAGCCAGATTGGCTAGGGTAACTTCACTGGTGGCAGTGTATTTTTCGAAGCGGGGGTCATCTGCTCGCACTACAATCTGTTGGCCGTAGCGGTAGTAGGGCTGGGAAAACCATTGGATGCGCTTGCGATCAGTGGTGATTTCCCAACCGTTAAGAATCATGTCAAAGCGATTGGCGGCAAGGGCAGCGAACAGTTGATCATAGGACACCTCAAAAAAAAATGCCCTGACTCCCATCAGGCGTGCGATTGCTTCAGCAATTTCCACCTCAAAGCCAATCAACCTGCGGCGATCCGCTGGATCGTAAAAAACGTAGGGGGCACCCTCAATCGGATCCGCCCCCCAAGTCAATGTACCGGGACTGAGCAGGCCATTGCTTGAGATGATCCCTGTCGCCGTAGATCCAGACAAGGAATCCGCCTTCCCGCCACAGGCCGTCAGCAGGCTCTTGCTGGCTGTGGCAATTATAGATATCGCGATTCCTTGAGAGACATGGCGCAAAAAGGTACGACGCTGCCATCCCATACCGACTTTCATCTTTGCAGTTGATCGGGCTTGAGGCTACCCATTGCTCAACCCCAACTCAGTTTAGCACATCGGCAGGCAGCACCCCCCGCCAGAGAATCCATGGAGGCTAAGGGGTGCTACTTTTTATCGCTACTGCCGCCAAGACTACGACGTTTTGTTACTGTTTGGAAGGCGTAAATAATATCTCCTTCCTGCCATTGTTGAAAATCATCCAAGCGCACACCACATTCGTAGCCCGCCGCAACTTCGCGGACATCGTCCTTCATGCGTTTTAGCGAACTCAAGATGCCTGTGTGAATGACACTTTGCTGGCGCAGCACCCGTACTTTGCAGTTGCGCACGAGCTTGCCATTGAGGACATAACAACCGGCCACAGCTCCTTTGCTGAGGGGGAAGATAGCTCGCACTTCGGCTTGACCCAGTTCTTCCTCGACCAGTTCGGGTTCCAGCATCCCCTCCATTGCCCCTTGAATATCATCGAGGAGCTTATAGATGATGTTGTATTCGCGAACATCAACGTTGTGCTGCTCAGCCGCTTGGCGTGCCCCTGAGGCAAGGGTGGTATTAAAGCCAATGATGACGGCACTACTGGCGGCGGCAAGGTCAACATCGGTTTCAGTAATTTCGCCGGGGGCAGCCAACAAGACTCGCAACTGTACTTGATCTTGGGGCAGTTGGTTGAGGGCCGCCAAAATCGCCTCGACGGAACCTTGAACGTCGGCTTTGAGAATGAGATTGAGTTCTTTGAGTTCCCCTTCGCGGGCTTGACTGGACAACGAGGTAAGGGAGACCCGCCGGGCGGCTGCGGCTTGGGCAAGGCGGGATTGGCGTTGAGCGGCGGCTCGCTCCTCCGCAAGGGCACGGGCGGCTTTTTCATCGCTGAGGACTTCAAATTCATCCCCGGCAGCAGGGACATCCGCCAGACCCAAGACTTCGACAGCAAAGGAGGGGGTTGCTGCCTCGACACGCTGCCCGCGATCGTCAATCATGGCGCGAACCCGACCAAAACAGGCACCTGCCACCAGAATATCGCCGACCCGCAGGGTACCGTTTTGTACCAGCAATGTGGCCACAGGTCCCCGTGCCCGATCCAAGTGGGCTTCAATGACGGTGCCTTTGGCAGGGCGATCGGGATTGGCGTAGAGATCCTCCACCTCAGCCACCAGCAGGATCATTTCTAGGAGCGTATCGAGATTTTGCTGTTGCAGGGCACTGACAGGTACCATAATCGTGTCGCCGCCCCACTCTTCGGGCACCAAGCCGTATTCAGTGAGTTCCTGCTTGACCCGCTCCGGTTGGGCAGACTCTTTGTCAATTTTGTTAATGGCGACAATGATCGGCACTTTAGCTGCTTTGGCGTGGCTAATGGCTTCAATGGTTTGAGGTTGCACCCCATCATCGGCAGCAACCACGAGAACAGCAATATCGGTGACCCGTGCCCCCCGTGCCCGCATGGCGGTAAAGGCTTCGTGACCGGGGGTATCGAGAAAGACTACCTGATGTTTTTCGCCGTTGTGTTCGACATCCACGTGGTAGGCGCCAATGTGTTGGGTGATGCCGCCTGCTTCCCCTTGAGCCACTTTGGCATTGCGAATGGCATCGAGAAGGCTGGTTTTGCCATGATCCACGTGACCCATAATCGTGACCACGGGTGGACGCCGTTGCAGGTGATCGAGGTCGCTCGACTCCAGCATTTCGGTGACTTTTGTGGCCTCGGCTTTCTGCTGTGCCGTTTCCACCGTAATCCCCAATTCCTTGGCCACGAGTTCAATTGTTTCCACCTCAAGGGTTTGGTTGATGGTGGCGGCAATTCCCTTAAAGAAGAGAATTTTAATGATTTCCGCTTCGGGGCGACGCACTAAACTGGCCAACTCCTGCACTGACATCGGGCCTTCAATCGTAATGTGATCGGGCGGTGGTGCTTCGGCTGGCTCTTCGTGACGGCGATCGCGATGCCGGGGTTGTTTTTTCTCGCTGCTTTTTTCGGTTTTCGCCGCTGGTGTAACGGGACGGGCGGGACGAGGCGCCTTGGGCTTGGGTGGCCGTTGCAGCGATTGGCTGACATCAACGGTTACTTGGTGTACCCCGACCAAACGGCTGGTGAGTTCTAGTTCTTCCTCTTCGTCAATGACTTCTTCACGCAACTTGACGACGCGGGAGGATTTCCGTTTGTTCTCCTCATCATCAAAGTCTTTGTGACGGTGGCGGTCTTTGATGACTTTGCTAACGGACTTGTCATCGAGTACCTCAACGGTTTCGGTGACGGGCTTGGGTGGATTGGGTGCCCGCAGGACTGGCGCAACGGGTTTGGGTGGCGGTTGTAGCTCTGGTAAAGCTGGCTTGGGCGCCATTTCCGGGGGGTTGACGGGTGCCGGGGGAACTGCCCGCTGGACAATTTCAATGCGATCTTGACTGCTGGGTTTCGCAGGAGCGATCGCCACCTTTTCTTTTTTGGGGGGTTCCTTTAGCTCTTTGCGGGGTGGGGGAGCCGCAGCGACTTTTTCCACTTTCTTGGTGGGGCGGGCGGGCGGAGGGACTAAAGTAGGCGCTGGACGCGGTGGTGTCGGTTCGGGTTTTGCGGGAGGTGTAGGGGGTTTGGGCGCCACAGGTTCCACTGCCTTGGTGGCAACTGGTGCAGGGGGTGTGGGTCGCGCAGGGGGCTGCGGTGCTTGGGGACGAGCGGGAGGTTGTTGTAATTGAGGCTTGGGCGCTTCTGGCGTCTCAGAGCGGGGTTGAGTGTGGACAGCAACAATTTGCTGCGTTTTTGGAGGGGCTGGGGCTTTCTTCACAGGAGGAGGTGTTTTTGAAACTTTACGGGGTGAGGCACTATGGGGTTGATAGGTTTTGGCCGCTTCGCGAATGCGATCGGCATCGGCATCGGAAATTGTGCTGCTGTGACTTTTATAGGCAATTCCCAACTGTTCACAGATCGCCAATAAATCTCGATTATCTAGGTTGAGTTCTTTTGATAGGTCATAAATGCGAACTTTACCAATGCTCATGCTGTCTCTCAAAGGCTCTGAAATCTCTACGAAGGGGCAAACGGTAGGGCGATCGCGATCGCTCAGGTAAAGGCTACCGTCAAGGTGGAATTAATGGGTTTTAAGGGATGGGTTGGGGCAACTCACTCAACAACAATCTCAAGAGTCAGGGCTAAAAAAATAGAAGTATCCCTATTATTAACGATTTTGGTAGGGATTGATCAGGGCAACAGCCCCAAGGGGGGATCAATTTCAATTCTGCGGGCTGCTAGATCAACCACCGGCACGATGGCTGGCACAAAGGGAATATACACTGATCGGCGGGCTTCTTGCGCTGGGTCGAGTAACTGCACTTCTAGTAAGTCATTGCCGGCATTGACCAAGCCCACCACTTCGCCAACTCGCTCACCTTGGTGATACACGGCAAGTCCAATCAAGTCCATGAGGTGGTATTCATTTGCGGCAAGGGGTGGGCGATCGCTGGCGGGGACTAAAATTTCTGCCCCCTTGAGTGCCTCCGCTGCGGTGCGATCGCTGACTTCGGCAAAGGTAACCACAAACTGTTCGGCACGGGGTAAAAATCGCCCGCGCACGAGGGTAACCGCATGGGGTTGGGGCTGCCGGGGCGATCGCAACCAACGAGAACCCGCCACGGTAAAGCGTTCGGGAAAATCGCTAAAGGGCTTGACCTTAACCTCCCCCCGCAGGCCGTGGGCACCGACAATTTGGCCGATACAGAGCCATTCACTTGTCTCAGGGAAGGGGGTCACCATAGGCCGTCCAAGCCAACTTGAGTAAACCGTTCATAATTGCTGTGGCAACGCTCACGCCCCCCTTGCAACCCTTAATGGAGATGTGGGGCACCCAAGACTTTTGCAGGCGATCCAAAATGGGGGGGAGAAAATTGGGGGCAGCGTCAATAATCAAGGCAGGGCGAATTTCCTGAGCCTCCACTAAAGTCAGGAGGGGTTCTAGGGCTGAATGATCACTACTGAGGACAAAAATAGCCGTGGGATGGCGTCGTGCCAAGGTTTCTATGCCAAAAGCAATGCGGGACTTTTCCTGCTGCGGACGGGTGAAGGTTTCTGCCCCACAGTAAATGGGATTGCCAAAGGTGTTTTGGGTGTAGGAGAGCACCCCCACCTGCACCATCGTCACATCCACCACAATCGGGGTATGAGCGGCAAGGGCAGCCACACCGGATTGCAGGGCCTGCTCTGAGTAAATAATCAAATTCAGATACTCTAAATCCCCCGTCGCATAAATCACACGGCGCGTAATATCGTACTGTGCTGGACTCAGGTTGTGCCCGGCCAGCAACTGGTCAATAACCCGTAGTTGTGCAACGTCAGACTGGTGCCATTCCATCAAAGGTGCCGCAAGGGAGCTAGGGAATAATCAATATACCAACAAAATTTCTGCCCCACTAGGCGAGGTGGAGCCGTGACATCCTCTAGTGTACGAGGCGATCGCCCGATTTCATGCATGGTGTGGCGATCCACGATTTCAGCGAGACTGGTATGCTGGAAACAGCGTCCTTGAACTTGTGCCACTGTGTCTCAGATTCTCTGTCCTGTCCCGGCAGATCAACGACCGATCAACGAATATCGTGACCTCAAAGCCTCTTGGTTTTTTGAATGGTCGAGTTGGCCGCGGCCGCGTTTTCAAAGGCGTTTGCTACTGCTGTGGGGGATGGCTTGGCTCATTAGTGGTCCGGTGGCGATCGCCAGCTTTTCAGTGCAAGAGGCACCCCTACATGTTTTCTTCGCTGGGGTGCTAGGAGCAAACTTCCTGCTGTTGCTGATTCTTTTGCGCCTTGTACTCGGTTGGGCTTATGTGGGCGATCGGCTGCACCGTCCCACGGTCATTTATGAGGAAACGGGCTGGTACGACGGTCAGGAGTGGCAAAAACCCGAAACTGAATTGGCTCAAGATCGCCTGATCTATACCTACGAGTTGCGCCCGATTTTACAACGGTTACAGGTAACCCTTTTGGCGCTCGTGATCTTTTCTTTGGGACTGACCCTTGCTTGGGCACTCCTGTAGCTGCTGCTGATATTGTTGCTCATTGACCTGCATGACCGAACCTATGTCCAAACGCACCCAAGCCCCTCTGCTCGATGTTTGCTTACTGCGGGAAGGGATTGTTGAGTCGCGCCACCATGCCCATGCCGTGGTCTGTGATGCCCGGGGGCGAATTCTTGCCCTTGCAGGAAACGCGGAAACCGCTGCTTTTATCCGCTCTGCCCTGAAGCCCTTTCAAGCCTTGGCAGTGACCACCACGGGAACGATGGAGCGGTTTGACTTGAGCGATCGCGACCTCGCGATTATCTGTAGTTCCCACCAAGGGCGTATTGAGCAAGTCCGCCAAGTCTTTAACATCCTCTGGCGTGCCGATGTGGATCCCACTGCCTTGCAATGTCCCGTTCCCCCCGGCCGCCAAGGGGCACTGCAGCACAACTGTTCGGGTAAACATGCGGGGATGCTGGCGGTTTGTCAACAGCGCAATTGGCCATTGGCAAGTTATCTGCACAAAAATCACCCCGTTCAGGCTCTGATCCTCTCCAAGGTGGCGGAACTACTGAAGATGCCCGCCGCAGAATTTATCTGTGCCCACGACGACTGTGGGGCGCCCACGTATTTGATGCAACTGGTGCAGATGGCCACCCTTTACGGCCAACTGGCCTCGGGCAATGACTGGGCAATGGAGCGCGTCGTTCGTGCCATGACCCACCACCCTGATTTTGTTGCCGGTCCCGGTGCCTTTGATAGCGAGCTGATGCGCCTCACGGAGGGGGAAATCCTCAGTAAGTCCGGAGCTGAGGGGATTCAGTGTGTGGGTCGTGTGGGCGAAGGGATGGGATTGGCGATTAAGGTGAGTGATGGTGCGAAGCGTGCTAAATATGCCGTTGCTATTCAATTGTTGAAGCAACTGGGCTGGATTACTCCCAGTGTGGCGGAAGCTTTGGGGGAGCAGTTTCTGATTCCCAACCAATTTACCCGTCTCGAGGTGAATGGTGAACTGACCTTTGCCTAGGGGGCTAAATTCTAGCCTGAATAGGTTCTCCCTTGGGTTATGATTTGTATTCAATTTTAGTGAGCACGGAGGCTGTTGTGGCTGTCACAGCAAATGTCGGAACCATCTTTCCTGTGGTGTGGGCGGGCGATCGCGTGCAGTTAATTGACCAAACCCGCTTGCCAGAACAGTATGAACTCAAGGACATCACCACCGCAGCGGAGATGGCCACCGCCATTCGGACAATGGTTGTGCGCGGTGCGCCAGCGATTGGGGTTGCCGCTGCCTTTGGCATGGTCTTGGGGGCACGGGAATACACAGGGAGCGATCGCAAGGGCTTCTTGGCTCACCTAGAGAATGTCGCTTCCGAATTGCGGCAAACCCGCCCAACGGCAGTGAATTTATTTTGGGCCATCGATCGCATGCTTGGGGCAGCCCAGCAAGCCACAGCCAGCCTTGAGGAACTGCAGCAGCACCTTCTTGAAACCGCCCAAACCATTGCCCGTGAAGATGTGCAAACCTGTCAAGCCATTGGTGAAAACGGCCTTAGTGTCCTGCCGAAAACGCCCGAGAAGTTGCGCCTGCTTACCCACTGCAATGCCGGTGCCCTAGCGACAGCAGGCTATGGAACAGCGTTAGGGGTGGTTCGTGCGGCTTGGGCGGCGGGTCGCTTGGAGCGAGTCTATGCCGATGAAACTCGTCCTCGTCTTCAGGGAGCGAAATTAACCGCTTGGGAATGTGTGCAAGAGGGCATTCCTGTCACCCTGCTGGCGGATACGATGGCGGCGCACTGTATGCAGCGGGGGATGATTGATGCGGTGGTGGTGGGCGCCGATCGCATTGCCTTGAATGGGGACACCGCCAACAAAATTGGTACCTATAGTGTTGCCCTCGCCGCCAAAGCCCACAACATTCCCTTCTTTGTCGCCGCCCCCCTTTCTACAATTGATACTAAAATTGCTACTGGGGCGGAAATTCCCATTGAGGAGCGCCACCCCCAAGAAATTTATCAGGTGGGGTTTAGCCGCATTACACCCGCTGGGGTAGATTTTTACAATCCGGCTTTTGATGTCACCCCTGCCCATTTAATTAGTGGCATTATTACAGAGCTAGGGGTTTTTGCTCCTGCTGACCTTGCACAGGGTATTGGTGCAGCAGCAGGTTAACGGCGGCAGACTGCACGGGCAATATCACCCGCTATCGTACCGGGAGGATAGCTTTTGGTTCCCGTCCAATCCCAACCGTAATAATCACTCTTAACATCGTAGGGATTACAGGACGCCGTTGCCCGATGCCAGTAATCGTCGCCAAGGGTCGAGAGGCTAAAATCCACTTGGATAATGCCATTCCTATTTCTATAAAAGCGACGGGAATCCATATCCACAGTGTAAACACGGCCTCTACTGTCGCGAGCCACTTCCACTTCCATTTCTGCGAAACTAGGCGGGGCGATCGCCAGACTGAGGCTCAACGTTGCTGCCCCCACAAGGGCAACAGGTGTCCGAAACATGGTCACAAAACCTCTTTTTTTGCTAACACGATCGTAGCAACTGTGGTAGAAAATCGTTATTCCCAATTCAAAAAGCTTTATAGAAAAGATGATTTCCTCGCCATCCTCTTTAAGTACAACCGACCTCAACGCCCTTGCTGAACGGATCCGTATCGCGGCTGAGCGAGCCAATGGAAATGTCCATGACCTGTTGGCATTGCTGCGGCTTTTAGAGCAATTGCATCGCGAAATTTGTGACAATCAGTTTCAAGCGGCCTTGCCCACCAACCGCCAAGCGCTCTATCAACTACTGCGGGATATTGAAACCAATGGCGGCTGGCCCTACATTCCCCGCAAACGCCTAGAGTCTTTTTTGGGGGCAATTCAAGAGGAATCGGATAGTCATGAATTTTGAACGCTGGCTGATCCGCCAAGAGCCGCAGTGGCTAGAGCTAGAACACCTCCTCAACCGTGCTGAGACACAGGGGATTCAAGCGCTATCGGCAACGGAGATTTGCCGCCTCAGTCAGTTGTACCGCTTGGTTAGTGCGGATTTAGCGCGGGCAAAAACTCGCCGCTTGGGCAGTAGCATCGTCAACTATTTGCAGGGTCTCACCTTGCGGAGCTACAGCCAAGTCTATCAGGGTCAGCGCTCCCAAGATTGGCGCAAGGTCTGGGGGTTTTTCCAGCGGGGCTTCCCAGCGGTTGTCCAGCAAACATGGATCTATACGGCCTTTGCCTTGGGAGTGTTTCTGGTGGCGGCGGCGATCGCTTGGTGGTATGCGTGGAGCGATCGCCAGTTTTTGGAACTAGTGGTACCCGCAGACATCCTTTCCCTCGTGGAAGAGGAGGGCAAGCTCTGGATGGGATCGATCGTGGGGGTTGAACCCCTAGCCTCCAGTGCCATTATGACCAATAACCTGAGTGTGGCTTTTGCAATGCTAGCGGGAGGTATCCTAGGGGGACTAGGAACCCTCTATATCCTCTGGAACAACGGTCTGCACATGGGGGCGATCGCTGCCTTGGTGGCTCAAAACAATCTAGGGTATCCCTTTTGGGCTTTTGTCAGTCCCCATGGTGCTTTGGAGCTGCCTGCAATTTTTCTGGCCGGCGCTGCGGGTCTGTTGTTGGGGCAAGCGATTCTCTTGCCGGGGCGTTACCGTCGCCTGAGCGCACTCAAAGGCAATGGCGCCTTGGCAGCACAACTGATGTTTGGCATTGTTCCCCTCTTGGTGATTGCCGGTATTATCGAGGGCTTTTGGTCGCCCAATCCGCTAATTCCCAACAGCGTTAAATATCTTTCTGGCTTAGGGTTATTTGCGGCTTTAGTGCTCTATTTGGCTTGGCCGCTAGAGCGATCGCCCACGGGTGAGGGAAAATAGAAGGATGCTTTATTGACGTTTAGGCCGATCGCGAGAACACTATGGCAGAAAACTGGCGCAGTCGCATCATTACAGAAGGCGTTCAACGCACCCCCAACCGAGCCATGCTGCGAGCCGTGGGCTTTGGCGATGAGGATTTCAACAAGCCGATTGTTGGGGTGGCCAGTGCCCACAGTACGATTACCCCCTGCAATATGGGGATTGCTGCCCTTGCCAGTCGTGCCGAAGCAGGCATTCGGGCAGCGGGGGGAATGCCGCAGTTGTTTGGCACAATTACGGTCAGCGATGGTATTTCCATGGGCACGGAGGGGATGAAATACTCTCTCGTCTCGCGGGATGTGATTGCTGATTCGATTGAGACCGCCTGTAATGCCCAAAGTATGGATGGGGTGCTGGCGATTGGTGGCTGCGACAAAAATATGCCCGGCGCGATGATTGCCATGGCACGGATGAACATTCCCGCCATTTTTGTCTATGGGGGCACGATTAAGCCCGGTCATTGGCAGGGTCAAGACCTGACGGTGGTTAGCGCCTTTGAAGCGGTGGGTCAGTTTAGTGCCGGCAAAATGGATGAGGCGACGCTCCATGCCATCGAGCACCATGCTTGTCCGGGGGCGGGTTCCTGCGGCGGTATGTTCACGGCCAACACAATGTCCTCAGCCTTTGAAGCCATGGGCATGAGCCTAATGTACTCGTCAACAATGACAGCGGAGGATGCTGAAAAAGCCGACAATACAGAGTTGGCGGGCAAGGTGCTGGTGGAGGCGATTCGTAAGAATATTCGACCCCGTGATATTATCACCCGCAAATCCATTGAAAATGCCCTCAGTGTGATTATGGCGATCGGTGGCTCGACAAATGCCGTGCTGCACTTTCTGGCGATCGCCCACAGTGCCGAGGTTCCCCTCACCATTGATGACTTTGAAACCATTCGCCAGCGGGTGCCCGTCCTCTGCGATCTCAAGCCCTCGGGTAAATACGTGACTGCGGATCTACATCGGGCAGGGGGCATTCCCCAAGTAATGAAAATGCTCCTCAATGCTGGCCTACTCCACGGGGATTGCCTCACGATTACGGGGGAAACCATTGCCGAGCGGCTGCGGGATGTGCCCGATACCCCCGACCCCAACCAAGAGGTGATTCGTCCGTTTGACAAGCCTCTCTACGCCACCGGCCACCTGACCATTCTCAAAGGGAATTTAGCCACTGAGGGCGCTGTCGCCAAAATCTCTGGGGTAAAAAATCCGCAGATTACCGGTCCGGCGCGGGTCTTTGACTCTGAGGAGGCCTGTTTAGAGGCCATTTTGGCCGGTAAGATCAACCGCGGCGATGTCATTGTCATTCGCTATGAAGGCCCTGTGGGTGGTCCGGGGATGCGAGAAATGCTGGCTCCCACCTCTGCCATTATTGGTGCCGGTTTAGGGGATAGTGTTGGCCTCATTACCGATGGTCGCTTCTCTGGTGGAACCTATGGCATGGTCGTGGGTCACGTTGCCCCAGAGGCGGCAGTAGGTGGCACGATCGCCCTTGTGGAAGAAGGAGACTCGATCACCATTGATGCCCATCGGCGGCTGCTGCAACTGAATGTCAGTGAGGAAGAACTGGCAGCGCGGCGGTCTAAATGGCAGCCCCCGGCACCTCGCTATACCCGTGGGGTATTGGCCAAGTATGCCAAACTCGTGTCTTCTAGTAGTCTGGGGGCAGTGACTGATCGCTTTGTTTAGAGGTGGCTAATTCCTGCAAAAAGGCCTCGATACCGGCGCGATCGCTCGTTTGGCGCGGATAGACCAGAGCAGGGCGTTGCAGGGTAATCAGCTTCACCCCCAGCTCACGGGCAAGGGTCTGCTTGATCTGCTCACTCTCGGTACCCGAGGCCTTGGTCACCACCGTTGTAATCTGCCACTGTTGCCAGAGGGCACGCTCTAACTCTCGCGATACGGGGGGGAAAATGGCAATTAAGCGCTGGCGATCGAACCCCGCCGCCAAGGCAGCCTCCAGTGCGCTTGTTGTGGGCAAAATCCGTGCAAAGAGGGTAGCCTGACGCTGGAGGGGCGCAAAAGCTGCCAAATGTTTGACTCCTAGGGTCAGCAACACCCGCTCACCCATGAGGAGATCCCCTTGCAGCAGTGTTGGCAAATCAGTATAGATGCCAAGAGCTGGCGGAAATGCTGGGCGTTCAAAGCGCAGGTAGGGCAAGCCAAATTCTTGGCTGATGGCAATGGCAAGGGCAGAGATTGCCACCGCAAAGGGATGGGACGCATCCACCACGGCTTGAATCGAATGTTGCTCGATAAACTCACGGGCACGCTCAGGGGTCAAGCGCTCGATATGGCAACTCAACAACGGATGCGCGTCATAAAGATGGCAGGCCGCCGCTGTGGTCACGCTCACCCAGCAGGGAAACCCTTGGCAGACAATTAATTGGGCAATCCAGCGACTCTCTTGGGTGCCGCCAATCAGCCAAATCGCTCCAGTCACCTAGCCCAGCAACGCTCGGCGAAAGTTTTCTCGATAGGACTTATTCATCAGTAGCGGTAGCCACAGCACGCTGAGAACAAAGCGCGATTGTGTGTAGTAGGTGCGGTGAAACCCTTGCCAAAAGCGCAGCGCAATCAAGAAGTAGAGAACAATTGCACCCAGACCGAGGAGTTCCATAAAGACGTTAGTGGATCTGAACTACCACTTCCACATTACTGGATTCTCCGGATCAAGGGTAGCAATGACCGGCCGGCTAATTTCATCGAGCATGGCCAAAATGGACTTATCTAACTGAAGGTCAGCCGCTTTGATATTTTCTAGCACTTGTTCCGGATGGCGGGCACCAACAATGGCACAGGTTTGCGGTTGATGCAGTAGCCAAGCCAACGCCAAATTCCCGACACTGCTGCCCAAGCTCTGGGCAATCGGTTTCATCAACTCAATCGCTTCAAGGGCACGGTCGTAGGTTTCTCCCTGAAAGAGCTGGTTTTTAGCACGGTTATCCTCAGGGTCAAACTGGTGGCCGGGACCAAAGCGACCCGTGAGCAACCCTTGGGCGAGAGAGGAGTAGGCCAAAACGGTAATCTCATGCTCAATACAGAAGGGGATGAGTTCTGTTTCTGCCCAGCGCCAAAAGAGGGAATAGGGGGGCTGGACACTCTCAATGCGTCCGTACTGCATCGCCTCCGCCAGTTGAGCACGGGAAAAGTTGGAGACCCCAATGGCACGGATTTTGCCCGCCACTTGCAACTCCACCATGGCTTGCATGGTTTCCTCGATGGGCACGATTTCTGAGCCAAAGGAGCCGGCAGGCCAGTGAATTTGGTAGAGGTCAATGTAATCAGTGTTCAGGTTGCGCAGCGATCGCTCGCAGGCGGCAATGACCTCCTTGTAGCGCAAGTGGTTAGCAAACACCTTTGTTGCATAGACACAGCGATCGCGCAAATCACCGACCGCTGCGGCCACAATCCGCTCTGAATGCCCATCGCCATAGACCTCAGCCGTATCAATGGTAGTCATCCCTGCTTCCACAGCCGTGCGGATCGTGCGAATGGACATCTCATCTTCTATACCGACCCACCAACGCTTGCCCGCTTGCCACGTGCCAAGAATGAGTGGCGTAATTTGGATATCTGTACGACCAAGGGGACGAGTTTGCATACAATCCTTCTCTTAAAGGAACAGCTAGGGGGGATGGTGGGAGACTGCACAATGGGTTTGACGATGACGTGATTGCGCTCTTGGTGCTTGGCTTCATAAAGCGCCTAATCCGCTGCATTAAACAGCTCTAAGGGGGAATCATTTCCCCGCGGAATCAGTAAGGCCACCCCAAAGCTCAGTCTCCCACAGCAACCCGCTGAAGAATATTCATGGACAATGTATCTCGCTTGAATCGCCTCCTGCAACTGCCACGCCACCAACTCCGCACCACCAATGTCTGTAAATGTCAATTTTTGTGACAAACCAAGAAGAGTACTGTCGTGCTGCCATAGATTTTAATGCGTTGCTGCTGCCAGCCGATCGCCAAGATCGCCTCTAAATCTGGTGGATTTTTTGTGCGACACTCAACAGCAATTTCTCCCTCAGGGCTAAGACACTTTTGCTGCCAAATTAACTGGAGAACGGGTAGATATAAGTCACTATTATAGGGAGGATCAAAGTAGATGAAGTCAAACTGAGGCACAGGGACTTGGGTCAATTTCTGGCGCACATCTCCCCGCAAAACTAAAGTGTGCTGATGGGGCTGGGCAAGGGTTGACCAGTTTTGGCGGATGACTTGACAGGCTTGGGGAGACTGTTCGATCGCCACCACCCACTGGGCACCCCGCAGCAGGGCTTCTGCTCCCATGGCACCGGTACCAGCACACAAATCCAGCCAGCAACATCCTTGGAGGCGACCTTGCCAAATATTGAAAATGGCTTGGCGAACTTTGGCACGGGTGGGACGGGTACTGTGACCGGAAAGGGTTTTGAGCGATCGCTGGCCAGAAATTCGCAGAGGCATACGCTTAAGGTAACGGCTTTCGCCCAAAATAAAAAGCCCCGGGAGTCTTGCCGTGTTTCGACCCCAGGACTTTTGTTTGCGAATCACTCCTCACTACCTACAAGATACTCTGAGTCCTTGGGAACTCCTGTAGCGACACATGACACTTTCTGAAGCGGCACCCTTTTGGCTTTAGGCTGCGGGCGTTGACTGCATTGTCGTGGTTCCTTTGGTTTGGGCAAGCCTGCCAATTTCCTGATCAATAAAGAAGAGTCCTTGCCCCTCCGTGCCAATCAGTTCAATCTTGTCAAGGATACTCTTGAACAAAAACTCTTCTTGGTGCTGCTCGGCCACATACCACTGCAAAAATTGCAACGTCGCATAGTCAGGCTCCGTATCCGCTAACTGCACTAACTCATTAATTTTGTGAGTTACAAACTGTTCATGCTCATAAACTTTACTGAACATCTCCCGCAGGGACTGAAATGTGTGTGGGGGAGCTTCCATACCGCCTAGGATTGCCAAGGCACCGGTTTCATGCATGTAGTTCAAAAGCCGCCGCATGTGTGCCATTTCTTCATCAGCATGTTGACTGAGGAACGCCGCACAACCCTCAAGGGCTTTGTGGGCACACCAGGAACTCATCTGCAAGTAGAGATGTGCTGAATAAATCTCAAGGTTGATTTGCTCATTGAGCCGGTTGGTCATTGCTTGGGATAGCATTGTTGATTCTCCATTCGTAAAGTTCAAGAGGGTAAAAACCACACTGATGACAGCCGCCACAGTGGCTAGGGATGATTTTTTTCACCCGTCCTTTGCGGATGAGTTGGCTAAGGATCAGTTCAATCATCGCTGGCGGTACCTGAAAATGGGCAACCAATTCTTCCAAGGAAACCACGTGGTGCTTCTGAATATAGTCCTGCAGTTGCAAGAGCATAATTATGTCCCCTGTGGCGAGGAAAACCGCTGGCGATCGCCCCAATATTTCAAGGCCATGATTACCATCCCCATCACTGCCCCTAGAGCCAGTAACCAAATCAGCGAGAACATCGGATGCGCCGCAAAGGTCATGAGTTGGTAGTAAGCAGTGGCGACCCAGTAGGCCAATCCCGTTGTCCAAGCCGCTACAAAGATGGTCCAGCCCAAATTGGTTTCTCGATAGACGGCAGCAGTGGCCGATACACAGGGAAAGTAGAGCAAAACAAAGAGCAGGAAGGCGATCGCTGCCGTTGTCGTGCCAAACCGTTGTGCCATCTGGCCAAATGTTGTGTAGTGCACGCTCTGAAGTTCAGCTGCGGCTTCGGGGTTATCTGCCTCTTGCAACACATGGAACCCTAAAGGATCAAGCACCCGTTGCCCTAGCTCACTGAGATTTTTGGGAATGCTGAGCACTGCTTCCTTTAATCCCCCCCAAACTGAAAAGGGTTCTTCTGGTGTATCCCCAGCTTCAGTGCTTTGGGCTTCTTGGCGAGCTAACTCTGTATAGAGGGCATCCATCGTTCCCACCATCACTTCCTTGGCAAAGATCCCCGTAAAGAGTCCTACGGTTGCTGGCCAGTTGTCGGACTGAATCCCCATTGGCGAGAAAATCGGCGTAATTTGGCGACTAAAGGCGCTCAAAATCGATTGAGTACTATCCTTTTGGCCAAAGCGACCATCGGTGCCGACAGAGTTGAGCAGTCCGAGAATGACCACAAGGACGACAATCATCTTGCCCGCTCGACTAATAAAGGTTTTTAGCCGCTCCCAAGCCCGCAGGAGTACCCCTCTGAAGGTGGGTAAACGGTAGGGGGGCAATTCCATTACAAACGGAGCAATCTCTCCTTGAAAGAGGGTGCGCTTCATCAAGAATCCCGTGAAGATGGCTGCGGCAATTCCCACCATATAAAGCAAAAACACGATATTTTGGCCGCTGCGGGGGAAGAAAGCAGCAACAAACAGGGCATAGACCGGTAGGCGGGCACCACAGGACATAAAGGGATTCATCAAAATCGTCATCAGGCGATCGCGCCGATTCTCGAGTGTGCGGGTGGCCATAATGCCGGGGATATTGCAGCCAAAGGAAACCATCATCGGTACAAAGGACTTACCGGGTAAGCCCAGCCAGCGCATCAACCGATCCATGACAAAGGCTGCCCGTGCTAAATAACCAGAGTCTTCAAGAAGTGTGAGAAAAATAAAGAGCAAGCCAATTTGAGGAATAAATGTTGCCGTTGTTTGGATACCGCCCCCCACTCCCTCTGCCAGAAGACCAATGAGCCAACCGGGGGCATTAAATGTTTCCAGCACTTGGGTCGGCCAACCCACGACCAGCGTTCCGACACCAATATCAAAAAAGTCAATAAAGGCACCCCCCACGTTAATTGAGATGAGAAATATCAAGTACATGACGGCCAAGAAAATGGGAATTCCCAACCAGCGGTTGAGTGCAATGCGGTCAATGCGATCAGAGACTGTTGTTGTCAGGCGATCGCCCTGTTCCAGAACCTCAGCCATTAGGTGCTGAATCCAGCAATAGCGACTATCGGCAATCACAAGGTCTATGTCTTCTCCTAGGGTCTGGTGAATCCGCTCTCGCCATTGGCGCAGTGGTGCTACAACATCATTGGGAACTGATTCAATATATTGCAGCCAAGCCAAGGCCTGTGCCCGATTTTTGAGGCCTTGAGTCAGCAAATCAGCAATAGCCTCTTCAATCACAGGGGGTTGGGGCACACTAACGCTAGAAACAGGTGGTGCTGCCAAGGCAGTGCGAATAGTTTGCCGCAGTTGAGCAAAATGCTGTTGTTGTTTGGCACAAAAAGGCAGCACCGGTAGACCTAAGCGCTGGCTCAAGGCTGGGATATCCATCTTGATTTTGGTGGCACGAGCCACATCCATCATGTTGAGGACAAGGATGAGGGGGACTCCTAGATCAAGCAATTGTGATGTGAGGTAAAAATTGCGCTCTAAGTTAGCGGCATCCAGAATATTCACTACCAAGTCATATTCCCCCGCCAATAGAAACTTGCGGGCAATCTGCTCGTCTAAGCCAGTGCTATCCTCAGCATCGAGGGCATAGACCCCCGGTAGATCCACAACTTGGACAGTGATGTCGCGATCCCGATAGCGGCCTTCCTTGCGCTCAACAGTAACTCCTGGCCAGTTCCCTACCCGCTGATTTGCCCCCGTAAGACCATTGAAAATTGTTGTTTTGCCACAATTTGGGTTACCAATTAACGCAATTGTTGCTGCCATGTCACACTCCTTTGCTAGAGCAGATGGACTTTGAGGGCATCAGCTTCATCCTTACGCAAGCTCAAATGAAAGCCTCGCACCTTAATATCTGTGGGATCACCCAAGGGGGCATGGCGGACAACCTCAACTTCGGTGCCGGGGGTTAAACCCATGGCTAATAATTTGCGTTTGTAACTGGGGGTGGTAGGGGCATAGCCGATAATGCGCAGGCGAGCACCAAGGGGGGCACTGCGTAGGTTTACAGCTGCCAATTCCAGCTCTTTGAGCAAGATGTTTTGGGCTAGCTCGTGGTTCACACAAAACCGCTTTGAGTCAAGAGCCACCATGACTGCCCCGCGATCGCCCCGATGTAAGATGCTAATTATCGCCCCCGGTGCCAGACCCATCCCCAACAGTTGCTGGGTATTGCTGCACATTAACTTCACAATGCAGTAGCGATCGCCCACCTTAGCTTCAGCAAGGGAAATCAGATTAGACATGCCTCGTCTCCATCGCTGTCTTCGAGAATGGGGGTCGGCGATATAGGTAAAGGGTGGCCACAAAGGTGATGACATATTGCATTTAATGATTTTTTGAAAGCTAGTTATTGCATATAATTCTCAATTTATAGCACAGCTTTGCAGTGGCACCGTGACTTTAGCAAGTCTTAACCTATCTCCAATCATCCTAAGAGCTGAGCCTATTTGAAAGTTTTGGTGTGAATTTTGTCTTAAGTGAGATATTGAGACTTGCAATAAGTCTTTTATTAAGATATTTAATCTCATAAGAGATTTTACAAAGAGCGTTTTTTATGGATGCGCAAAGCTCCTGCAAGTCACGGCGATCAAATCCGCTCAAAACGACGAAAGTCCCTATGGGTTTAGAAATCACCCTTGCTCATAAAGGCAGCTTGAAAATTTGCCTAAGTTTTGTCGTTAGCCAAGTTTTGATGCTGTTTTTCTACGATTGGGTCATCTCCGCCTCGATAAAACAAATAAACAGGCCAGCGAGGTCAGAGCTTGTGATGTCCAAGTAGCGTTTGAACTCATTGGGTTTTTCAGGTCAGTGGGGTAAGGTGTCATCCCCCGTTCCCAGCGCTTTGGCAGCAACGATTAAATCGTAGTAATCGGTGTACCACACCTGCGGATCGTCCATGTCGGGAAAAAGCCGAGCGTTGTCAATCAGGTAAAGAAGAGCGACTAGGATCCTTTTTCTGGTGCGGTAGAGCTGTCTCGGCGGGCAATGTTCTGCTGTGAGCAGATGAACAAGACGAATCAGGGCAAACACGCGACTTAAGGTGATCTCGAAGTCTGACCGTACTTGAGAGGGGGGATGTTCTTCTCCTTAAGGTTTACAGTTGCCATCCCCAGAGACAAGCGTTGCTATTAAACCCTTGGAAAACGGCTCTACCTGACTGGTTCTGTTTGACCGATTGTGGGTGCCGCAATAGAGCAGATTTTTCAAACTCCCTTTTGAAGAGGGTTTTTACTGCCATAGTTTGAACTATGGACTAAAACTGGACTAAATTTCCTAGGTTGTGCCAACCGCTCCATCGCCATTGAGGAAAACCCCAGCAAGTGTTATCTTAGATAAGTTGTCGGGATGTAGCGCAGCTTGGTAGCGCACTTCGTTCGGGACGAAGGGGTCGCAGGTTCAAATCCTGTCATCCCGATTGGTTAGCCTTAAACTGTTAAGATAGGTAAGAAATACCCTTGGATTTTCTTGTGCTATGACCTCGGCTGCATCCTCAGTTGCCCGTTCTGACTTAGCAGAATTGCGTCGTCTCAAGTCTCTCTTGCCACCAGAGCTGCAAAGCTGGGTGACGATCGAACCGGCCAGTGGGGTGAATCCTCCCCTCATTACCTGCGAAGAAATTGGCAAAGATGAGGTGGAGATTCAAATTGATTTAGCCCGTTGGGATCAATTGGCCAAGGATCAGCGCAATCTCCTCTTTTGGCATGAGGTCGCCCGCATTCAAAATGACACGGTTCCCCGCGATGGCTGGGAGATGGCAGCACTAGCGATTGGTTTAGGGGGTGCTGTGGGAGAACTTTGGGTGCAGGATGGCCTGTTGCTGCTGCTTGCCCTTGGGCTGTGTGGCTTTTCGGGCTGGCGGCTCTACCAGCGCAATAATGGTGAAAAGGTTCTCAAGGAAGCCATTGCTGCTGATGAGCGGGCGATCGCCCTTGCGACTCGTTTTGGCTACGAACTCCCCAACGCCTACAAAAGCCTTGGCAGTGCCCTCAAGCTCTTGATTGAGCAAGCCCCCAACCGCCGCCAACGCAAACGCTATGAACTGCGTCTGCAAGCCCTGAAAAAGAGTGCGGCCAAAGCCAAAGCGCGCATGCAGGCCATGCAAAACGACACTCCAGCAGAATCTTAATCATGGCTCGGCCAAAACGCCAACTGCTGCTGCCAACCCTCATTCTCCTATGGACAGTGGCCAGTCTAGGGTTTATGGCGCAGTGGGATTTACATCCTGTCCTGCGGTACTATGGCTGGGTCTTCACGGCGCAAGTTGCCTTTTTGATTTTCTTTGCGCCAGGGATCGCCCGACAGCTGAGGGGTACCAAACGTTCCCAAAAAAATGAAAGCCTGCCTTGAATTCATAAAAAACCCTCGATCGCTCTGACCGAGGGCAGCACCTATAGCTCAAGCGGAGAAATATTGCGATTAACTTTCAACAACTGGATTGAGAAAAGCTTCTAATTGCTTGAAATTAAATCCCATGGCGCGCAGAGCATGCCAAAGGTGCCCTTGAAGAAAGAAAAAGGCAAGGAAGAAGTGAGCATTTGCCAACCAAGCACGGGGAGTATGCTGCCCAAGGGGTAAATCGATGGTGTCCGCAAAGTAGGGAGCAATTCCCAGTTTCACTTCTAGGGGTGGTCCGTAAAACTCTACGGGATAGGCGAGGGTATTCACCGCACAAAAATAGGCCGCCACAAATCCCGCGAGGGCAATGCCGCCAAGGGAGTAGGAAAGGATCGCTTCAGCATTAAACATCAGCACTTTTCGCGCCCAAGTCAGCGGCGGCACAAGAATATGCCAAATGCCACCCGCAATGAGCAAGAGGGCAACATAGATATGCCCGCCCACGAGATCTTCCAAATTGTCAATAGTGGCAAAGTGGGTTTGATAGCCATAGATGACAAAGGGATCCAAGGTGGGCTGGGTGACAAGGCGTACCGTCTGCAAATTGGCATCGTACAACCCGCCCCAGATGGTTGCTTTGAGCACTAATAGCAAGGCACCAAACCCTAAAAAGAGCAAATGATGCCCCAAAATAATCCCCAGTTGTTTCGGATCGTCCCAGCGGAAATGGAAGCGCCGCGCCCGCCCTGTGGCGGTACTGAGATCGTGAGGGGCACGAAAGGTATGAAAGAGGGCACCCGCACCCAGCACGGCTGAGGAAATGAGATGCACGGCGCCAATGACAAAGTAGGGGTACAGATCCACAACTTTACCGCCCTCGCCAATGCCAAACCCTAAGGTCGCTAAATGGGGCAGCAAAATCAAGCCCTGTTCCCCCATGGGTAGATCGGGTTTGTATTGGGAGATTTCGTAGAGCGTAAAGGCACCCGCCCAAAAGACAGTTAGCGCTGCTTGCGCCACATGGGCAGCAATAAATAGACCCGACAGGTTCACGAATCGGGCATTGCCTGCCCACCAGTCGTACTTGACATTGGCTTGGCCATAGGTTTGTAAACCTGCACCTGTTGGTGGTGGTGTAGTCACAGAGGTTGGGGATTCACTGGCGATCGCCATACATTCCTCCTTCGATAAACGCATAATATCGACGCTGAACTTATTGAGGATAAATCTCAATAAAGCCTAGGCCTACTATAGCACCACTATTGAGAATTATTAGCATCTGGCAAGGATAAAATGTAAAGATATGTAACTCCCCTCCAGCGGCAATCTGTATCTCCGAGAACTTGAGCAAGATCAAGCCAAGGCAGTAGGGTAATAGCAATAGGCTGTTGGCGAGCAAGTATGGCCATTTTGCTTTATCACGACGACGTGGCAACGGCAGCAACGTTGGTCTCTATCTTGACCACTGCGGATCATCGGGTGGATGTCGTTGCTCGCTCTGAAGACCTCTGGGGACTATTGGCCAGTAGTCGCTATCACCTATTGATTGTGGATGAGTCCCATTTAGGCACGGCAGTTGAGGCCTTTTGCCAGCAGGTGCGCGATCGCGGGTTTCAAGAGCCAATTTTGATTCTTACCCGCAAGGATTGGCCAACCCAGCCAGAAACCCAAGTGATTTATTACCACTATCCCTGCTCCCCAGCAGCGCTCCTTGAAATCGTCCAGCAGCTCCTCAGCGCGATCGCCACCTCCAAGCCTGACAATCATAACGACTCAGGCCTGCCCCTTGTCCTGCACATTGATAACGACGCCGAGTTAGTTCGCTCCCTTGAGGAGCACTCCGTTGATGGTGGGTTCCGCTACGTCGCAATGGATAGCTGGCCGCTGGTCAACACCTTACTTGAGGAATGCTGGCCCAATGCTGTCATTCTCAATCCTGAAGTGATGCCTGATGAGGTAACCACCCGCGAGTTCTTGCAGCAGTTGCGGCAACATCGTCCCCCCATCCCCGCCCTAGTATTTACTGCCCGTGACACCTGGCGCGATCGCCTCGCCGCCATTCGCCTTGGCTCACGGATCACCTTGAGTAAGCCTGTTGATCTTGAGCGACTCTTGCAGACTCTCGAACAGTTACTGCAACCTCAAGAAATGACCTCCGCTAGTATCCTGACCGTGGATGATGACGCCGTCACCCTAGCCATCTTGAAACGGCTCTTGGAACCCTGGGGAATGAGTGTCACCTCCCTTCAGGATCCCGATCAATTTTGGGATGTCCTAGAGGCCACCAACCCCGAATTGGTTATTCTCGATGTCCAAATGCCCGGCATTAACGGCCTAGAACTCTGCCAAGTGGTGCGCAATGATCCCCACTGGAACCAGCTGCCAATTCTTTTTCTTACCGCAACCACTGATCCAGCCCTTGTCACCCAACTCTTTGCCGCTGGCGCCGATGATTTTGTTAGCAAGCCAATTGTCGGCCCTGAGCTAATGACGCGGATCATCAATCGCCTAGAGCGTACCCGCCTCCTGAAACGCTTGGCAGAGGTAGATCCCCTCACGGGATTGAGCAATCGTCGTAAAGCCACAGAAGAGATTGAACGCTTTTTGACCCTTGCCAACCGCCAACAGCAAACTCTTTGCATCGCCGTTTTGGATTTAGACCATTTCAAACGCATCAATGACACCTATGGTCACGACGTTGGCGATCAGGTATTGGTGACCACCGCTCGAATGTTGCGACAGTCCCTACGGATGGAAGATGTCGTGGCTCGCTGGGGTGGCGAAGAATTTTTAATTGCCCTCTATGATATTTCCCTTGATGTGGCCAAACACCGCCTTGCCATCTGTTTACAGCGATTGCGCAACCATACCTTCCACGCCCCCAACCATGACAGCTTCAAGGTGAGTTTTAGTGCCGGCATCAGTCAGTTTCCCACCCACGGGGAGACCTTACTACAACTGGTGAAGATAGCCGATGATGCCCTCTATGCCGCTAAGGCAGCGGGACGTTCTCAGATTGCCACGGCGCCAAAGGAGATGTCTCCAGAGCTGGCCAATGCTTCCCCCCAACAGGAATAAGCTATCCTATAGGAGCACCCTCATTCTTAGTAAGACTTGGCGTCAGCACCGTTAACTGCTCTGAATGTATGAACCTTGAGGCGTCCCCTGCGCAAAATGCCACGATTCTACTGGTAGATGACGACCCTAATCTTGTCCTCTTGGTCAAGGATTACCTTGAGATGCAGGGGTATCGTGTACTGACGGCAGCCCATGGCAACGAAGGTCTGGCAATTCTGCAGCAGCAGACGCCCGACTTAATTATTTGTGATGTGATGATGCCCCAGATGGATGGCTATAGCTTTGTCAGTGCAGTGCGACAACAAACACACCTCAGTTGGTTACCGGTGCTCTTTCTCTCGGCCAAGGGGCAAACCCACGATCGCATCAAAGGGTTGCAAACCGGCGGTGATGTTTACCTAGTCAAGCCCTTCGAACCGGATGAACTCCTCGCCCAAATCCAAGCCCTCCTCAAACAAACGGCTCGCCTGCGGGAAGCGCAACGACTGCAATCCCCTCCTGCGCCTACACCACCCCCCGGTGTCGAACTCACTCCCACAGAAACCCGAATTCTCCAATACGTTGCCCGCGGAATGTTGAATCGTGAAATTGCGGCAGAACTACATGTCAGTCAGCGTACCGTAGAAAGCCATGTCAGCAATATTTTGGGTAAAACCGGCTGCCATAATCGCACTGAATTGGCTCGCTGGGCGATCGATTACCATTACGTGTAACATACTCTCGACGATCGCGGGGCTTCCCACCTAGTCGCTAAACCCATATCACCGCTGCATGTGTTCTGCCAATAGGGCTTGGGCGCGGGGTTTATAGAGCAGATAGAAGAGTGCCTCCATATAGCGCATCATGTCTTCGCGGTTTTCTTGGGAAGAGAAGTTCCAGAAGCCGTAGATCTTGGCAAGGGAAAGCAGGCGTGTACAGTGAATTTTCCAAGTGTAGGTGCTATAGACCCGCTGGATACCCGCTTTGGAAATTCGTTGCCACTGCTGCGGATCGCGATCGCAAGCCTCTATAAAGCGGCGGATAGTCTCCGCCATTTCTTCTAGGTGGGTTGGGTTGATATAAAAACCATTCACCCCATCTTGGATAATTTCCAGAGGGCCACCAAAGCGGGTACCAAAGGTGGGCAGACCACTGATCATGGCTTCCAAAATCGTCAGGCCAAAAGCTTCAAACAACGCCGGCTGGACAAAAATCCCTTGGCGATCGGCAATGATGCGGTAAACTTCCCCCGAATCTGCTTTCGGTAAACGAATCCCTAGCCAGCGAATCTTACCGTGGAGATTGTACTCGTGGATGATTTGATAGAGCTTCTCAATTTCGGCGATTTCCTCGCGATCGCTGGAGTCTTCGGTACGCAATTTCCCTGCCACCAAAATTAAATTACACCGCTCTTGCAGTTCTTTGCTGCGGCCAAAGGCTTCTGCCAGTCCTGTGAGGTTTTTAATCCGATCCAGCCGTGCCATCGAAAAGAGAGGGCGTTTGTTCGGATTTTCTAAGTAACCATAGATCTGCTGCGGATCCTCAAGGGTAAAGAGCAGTTCCTCCAACCGCTGGCGATCGCCCTCTAGCCGCTCCGTATAGTGGTAGTAGGGAAAGTAAACCTGTTCATTCACTCCCGGGGGCACCACATTAAATTTCGGGCTAAAGAGTTCAATGCCATTCACCACATGGTACAGGTCAGGCATCGTAAAGGATTGATAGGACTCGTACTGGCCAATGCTATCGGGTGTGCCCACAATCTCTTGGTAGGTGCTGCTGATGATGAAGTTGGCAGCATTCATGGCAATCAGATCCGCCGTAAATTGCATTGAGAAGTGATATTTATCCTCTAAGTCCTGCCAGTAGAGGTTACTAAAGAGGTACTTGGATTTCTCGAGGGCATGGGCAATGTTGCATTGGGTCACCTTCATTCGCCGCGCCAGCAAAAAAGCCACCAAGTTGCCATCGGAATAGTTACCAATAATTAAATCGGGCACATGGCCAAATTCCGCCCGCAACTCCCGCTCCGCGTCAATGGCAAAGGTTTCCAAATAGGGCCAGATTTCAAAGCGAGAAATCCAGTTTTGGGTCACCTTGGGATTAAATTCGCGAAACGGCACCCGCAGGATCCAGGCGTTGTTGGTGCCGTAGATTTTCTCTAGGCGTTGGTTGCACAGCGTCCCTTCGGCATTGGGAATCAGGCGAGTCAGGACAATAATTTTAGGCCGTGCCTCCAGTACCCCCAGCCCGGCCAGTTCTAAATCCTCCCGCATTTGTTTTTCAAGGCTTTTCACTTGATCGAGGATATAGACCACCTGCCCGCCGGTGTCGGGTCGCCCCAGCACCCCCTCTTGGCCAAACCAGCCGTGGGGAGAAATGAGGGCAATGCGAAAGAGCATCGGAATCCGCGAGACAAAGGCCTCTAGCACTTGGTGATCGGGCGAATCTAAGAGTTGATCTAAAATTTCTAGGGTGTCGCGTACCCGTGCCGCCGTATTGCCCCAACCCGGTTCAAAGCCCAGATTTTGGAGTTCAAAGCGAAACTCACTGTAGGCCTCGTCGGAGGCGCGATCGCTCAGTGCCACTAGGGCTTGTTTGACCTGTTCTGAGAGGTGTTGAGGAGAGCGAATCCGCTCGTTAATCAGAAGTTGATAGCCGTTATAGCGGTGAATTTGCAAAAAGTTAAAGAGGTTCTGCTGCCACTGGCGCGGGTCTTGGAAAAGCTTGCTGGATAAATAGCGATTGAGAAATTCCACCCCCTTACCGATATTCTTGGCATCACGGATAATTGGCGAGTAGTCATAGAAGGGCTGGACATCAATTTCAAAAACATCCCCCTCATTGGGATGGTACCGATTGACTAGGCGATCGCGCAGATCCAGTAGCTCTGGAATTGTCATCGGCACGATCGTCAAATCCTCCACCAGCAGCCGACACACCTCCTGCTGCGCAATCCGTGGCCGAATAATCCAACACAGACTTTCGTTGTCAACAATGATCTCTTGGGTATAGAACACCAGCTTGCTGAGGCGGGATTCGAAGGGTGTGGGGACAGGGCGATCGAGGTCGCGACAGTAATCTGCAAAGGCGCCCAAAATATCATTGCGCAGGAGATAGCGTTTTTCCCCTAGTTGCAGGATGCGTGAAAATTGGCGCAGATCGGCACGTTCATCACTTTCAACAACGGATTTGAGGAGCACAGAGGTCATCGGCAAACTCACAACACGGCTTTTACCTGAGACAGCACAGCGGCTCAAGTCGTTTCTATTCTAGGGTTCTCCCTGAATGGGGTCAATTTTGCGCCAAGGATCGCCGGATTTGGCCATAGTTCCAGAATCCAAACACTAACCACAGGCCTAACAGCCCGCCCGTGAGCGCCAGTACAGGCACCACCCCAAAATTACGGATCAGAATTGGTGCCGCCGCCGTAAATAACCCACCGCCGACAATCGGCTCAAAAAGAATCTGTTTGTAGGCAAAACTTTCCAAGGCGCCCGATTGGTTGTGGGGATCCACCATACGAATCAGCAATAGCCCAGTAGATGTCACCCCCATCGATTGCCCCATGTCGCCAATTCCCCGCTCAAACCAGAACATGGGCAAAATTCGCGGCGCTAAATAGAGCATGACAAAGAGATTCCAAGCAATTCCCCCCACACTCAAGAGGAGAAAGGGAATGAGATTTTCACCAATGGCGGCTAAAGAGAGGGTGGCCAAGGCGGTAATAATCGTCACATCCAAGGCGACACCGCCAATACGGTTAATCAGTGGCCGGCTAATCAGGTACTGTTTGCGCCAACGGGTCAGGATGAGCTGCACAATAATGCCACCGATCAGCGCCAAGGGAAATAGGGGCACATAGGCCATGAGCTTTAAACCCGTTTGTCCCCAAGTGAGACGCTCTAGGAGTCGCAGCGCTTCAAGAATCACCCAGCCCACAATAATCGCCAAACCCACAAAACAGAAATTTAATGACAAAGGATCAATGAGTAACTCCCGCAGCAGTTGTCGCCGCCGTTGCCGTGTTTCTAGGTCATCGTGGGGATGAGGGTCGAGATTCTCCGCGGTTTCAGAGTCCACCAAGGGTTTGATCTGCAAGCGCCCTGTGCGCCGTGCCCAGTTGATCAGTGCCACTCCAAAAACCACCCCAGAGACTAAGCCCACAGTGGCCAAGCCCAAGGCCATATCAGCCCCAGCGGTAAAGTTTAACTCCCTAAAGGTATCGGCCATGCCGGCGGCAGTCCCATGCCCCCCCTCAAAGCTGATCTCAATCAGGGCACCAGCAATTGGATCCATGCCAAATACAGGAGTGAGAACGAGCAACGTCAGCAGCAGCCCCACCACGTATTGCCCCCAAGCCAAAATCTGACCAAAGGCGACCTGCGGTGAAGCTTTCTGCCAAATTTCCCGAGGGCTAGGGATGATCTCCCCTAGAAATAGACAGGCAAAAACTATGTTGATGAAAATACTGGGAGACTGTTTCCAAACTTCGCGGATGTCTTCGGCAAAAAGACCGTTCCCTAAACCGGAGTTGGGAGCAATTTGACTGGCGATCGCCCCAAGGACACTAGGGCCAAGAATGAGTCCCAAAACGCCCGCAATGACTGAACTGGGCATATAGAGCGATCGCATCAGTGCCCAACGCTGCCGCACAATTCGCCCCAACAGCAGCAAAACACCAATAAAAATAAACGCCCAGAAAACTGTAATCAGCCTAAACATCTGCCATGCCAACTCTGAAGATTGTCGTGATCATAGAGCCTGCAACCGTAGGACTCAACCCCTCCCAAGTTCGTGGCTGCGCAACCAATCCAAAAGCAACGCATTGACGCGATCGGGCTGCTCATCGTGGGGACAGTGCCCCGTGTGATCCAACTCCACCACCTGCATCCTTGGTTGTACCTGTTGAAACTGCTGGCTCAGCATTGGCGGGATGAAGCGATCCTGTCGTCCCCAAATCAGCAATAGGGGTTGGGGCACGCTCTTGAGCATTGTCTTGGCACTCGGCCCAAAGTCCGTGCGGCTCATGGCGCGAATGATTTGCCCAAAGGCGCGATCGCTATCACGGTCATAGGCAGGGGTGAGCAGGATGTCCAGCAATTCATCATCCACACAGTTGGGGTTGGCGTAGGCCAATTGTGCCCAACGCTTGACAATGAAGGGACGGCGAATCGTGTAAAAAAGGGTGCGCAGCAGCCAAGGAGCCGTAAAAATCTGTTCAATTCCGCTCACAAGGGGAGCGATCGCCCTCGGAATCAACTCCTCGCGCACCGCTGGATCCGGCAGACTTAGCATCACCACCCCCGCCGCCATCTGCGGATAGCGATAAGCACAGGTCAGGGCAATCAACGCCCCAATGGAGTTGCCAACAATCACCGCTGGCTGCCCGACAATCTTTTGCCAAAAGGCATGAACCTGAGCCGCCCAAAACTCAGCCCCATAGGCCGCAATGGGCTTTTCTGCTGCCCCCAATCCTATTAAATCGAGAGCATAGGTCGGCTGATAGTCTCCCAAAACCCGAAGATTGTATCGCCAATGCCGTAGAGACGCCCCAAAGCCGTGGAGCAAAATCACTGGAGATCTCCCCTTCTTCTCATCTACAGCAGCAGGCCACCAAAAGCTATAGCGACTCTGCCATCCTCGCCAGCACCACTCCCGCTCGACGCCATAACGATAGGGGTCTACCAGTTGTCTCATGCACCTATTCGTCCAATAATGACTTCTATCTTAGTTATGAAGTTTTGCAACAGGTTCATCCAACCCCAAAAAGGAGTTCCACATTGAGTCCATCACCGACAGTACAGACAAAGGATGCGATCGCCCCCCACGGCGGTATCCTCGTCAATCGGATTCTCTCCTCCGAACAAAAACAGGCGTGGCTCGCCCGTGCCGATCAATTGCCCCGCATTACCCTTGATGAGCGCGCTGTCTCCGATTTAGAACTCATCGCCATTGGTGGCTTTAGTCCTCTGACGGGGTTTATGGGACAGGCCGACTACGAGCGGGTCGTTGAAGAAATGTACCTTGCTAATGGTTTGCCTTGGTCAATTCCCATTACCCTCTCTGTCAGTGCGGAGGTGGCTGCTCGCCTAGAAATTGGCCAAACCATTCGCCTCGATAACGCAGCGGGTCAGTTTTTGGGTATTCTCGAACTCACCGAAAAATATACCTATGACAAACGCCGTGAGGCGCGCTGTGTCTATCGCACTGAAGATGACAAACACCCCGGTGTCAAGGTGGTCTATGAACAGGGAGAAGTCAACCTTGCAGGCCCGATTTGGCTCCTAGAGCGGCATCCCCATCCCCAATTTCCCAACTACTGCATTGATCCGGTGGATTCCCGTGCCCTCTTCCGTGAAAAAGGTTGGCGCACCATTGTGGGGTTCCAGACCCGCAATCCGATCCACCGCGCCCACGAATATATCCAAAAATGTGCCCTTGAAATCGTCGATGGTCTCTTTTTGCATCCCCTCGTAGGTGCCACCAAGGAGGATGACATTCCCGCCGATGTGCGGATGCGCTGCTATGAAATCATGCTCGAGCACTACTTCCCCAAAGATCGGGTGATTCTGGCCATTAATCCGGCAGCGATGCGCTATGCAGGGCCACGGGAAGCGATTTTCCATGCCCTCGTCCGTAAGAACTACGGCTGTACCCATTTCATTGTTGGTCGCGATCACGCGGGTGTGGGGGACTACTACGGCACCTACGATGCCCAACATATCTTCGATGAATTTGATCCAGCAGCCTTGGGGATTATTCCCTTGAAATTTGAGCATGCCTTCTACTGCACCCGCACCCAGTCTATGGCCACCAGTAAAACCAGTCCCAGCAAACCCGAAGAGCGCATTCACCTCTCAGGGACAAAGGTACGGGAAATGCTGCGCCGGGGCGAATTGCCACCTCCAGAGTTTTCGCGTCCAGAAGTAGCAGCAGAACTGGCACGCGCCATGCGACAACCGCAACTCACGCCATAGCCTAAACATAAAACGAGGGGGTCAAGCTGATGGCAGCAAGACCCCTAACGAAGTTAGCAATGACGAAGTAACTCAACAACTAACGTGGACAAAACGTGGTTTTAGCTGGCGATCAAAACCCCCACTAGGCGATCTCAACCGATCAAGCTTGGAGCATGGACACTAGGTAATGGATTGCTGTCAACGTTGACGACCTTGGATACTAGGAGGTTACCTAGCTTTGCCTTAACTCCCATGGACGACAGGATGGGGACTTCGGCAGTAACCACACAAACGATAAGGCTGGATAAAGCGAGAGGACAACTATACAACGGTGAAGCTCAAAGGATTGGTTTTGATATTACTCGCAAGACAGGAGTGAGATTTATCTTGGAGTAACTTTGCTTTATCCCGAACTCAAGGACTGGGAGGCACAAGCCTTAAGTTCACTCTTATCGTTAACCTTTCTTTCTGTGCCTACTTTTAAGTTAGCATAGGCTTTTGGGAATGCTCAAATGTTAACGGGAAATTCAATATCTGAAATATTCCTTAACTGATTCTGAAATATGCCGTTAGATTCAGTGGTTGCAACCTTTTGGTGGTACCCTTAGCGCTGAGCGTTATTTCTAGGTTTTAACAGTTTGGGCGATCGCCCCAAGCTCATAAAAAACTGCACCAGCCCCATGATTGCCGCTATGGCGGAGCTGATGCGGAAGGAATACCAGTTATTTTTACCTGTAAAGTCTCTACAGGGATTCTGCTTGCGGAAGACAGTAACTAACTCTTACGGGAGGGTGTTCCCGTGAAGGGCTGTGCTCCTGTGGAAGGATAGTGATCATTGCGAGGGGTGAAGATGCGCCCAAATGCCTCCATCAAAAAGACCATCATACTTTGCAGTTTCTCACGTAGTGCTTTTAACATAGGTCAACTCCTAAAGAAAGCGATTTAGGCTTCAGCCTTTGGCTTAATGATTGAACACCGCAGGAAAAACTTGAAACTTGCTCTACCGGAGCAACGGAATCGGACTTTGCCTCAAGATCATTAGGTACAGCCCTTTTCACATGAATGGAACACACTCAAAACAACTAAGGCTCCTATAGAGGAGGTTCATTTCCCCTTATGCAGCCCGTACTTAGAAAAGGGCTGTAAAGGCTGTACTTTTAGTATAAAAAATCAGACCAGTGACCTGAGGGAGTTTGAGACAATTTTTTATATGCTGAATAAGAAAGTTATTCATTTGTGAAATTTTGCTCTGAATGAGATCACACCCATGACATTTATTCCCCCTCTTTCTGAGCTTTCGCTGCGGGCACAGGTGGCGCAGATGGTGGTTGTACGAGCCAGTGGCTACCTCTACGACAGCCAGATTCAGTATCCCGCTTGGGAGCCGCCCCAAAACACCTTAAAACACTGGATTAAAGACTGGGGAGTTGGTGGGGTGATTCTCTTGGGGGGCAGTGCCGTCGAAGTGGCAGAACGCTGTTGCCAGCTCCAATCTTGGGCAACGATCCCACTGCTGTTGGCTGCTGACATTGAGGAGGGGGTTGGTCAACGCTTCAGTGGTGCCACACAATTTCCCCCGCCAGCAGCTTTAGGTGCCATTGCCCAAAAGAACCGCGAACGGGCAGTTGACCTTGCAAAGGAAATGGGGGCATACACCGCAGCCGAAGCTTTAGCCATTGGCTTGAATTGGGTTCTCGCCCCGGTGGTGGACGTGAATAATAATCCGGCGAACCCAGTGATTAATGTCCGTGCCTTTGGCGAGGAGCCAGACATTGTGAGTGCCCTTGCGACCGCGTTTATTCAAGGGGCACGGGCCTATCCAGTGCTCACAACGGCAAAGCATTTTCCCGGCCATGGGGATACAGCCACGGATTCGCATTTGGAACTGCCCGTGATTCCCCACGATCGCGATCGCCTGCAAGCTATTGAATGGCCGCCCTTTATTGCTGCCATTGCTGCCGGGGTGGATACCGTCATGAGCGCCCATGTCCACCTACCCGCCTTGGATGCCGAGCGACCCGCCACCCTGTCTCCCCCGATTCTCACGGGAATCCTGCGCCAAGAGATGGGGTTTAAGGGTCTAATTGTAACCGATGCCTTGGTCATGGGGGCGATCGCCAACACCTACGGTACCGCCGAAGCTGCCGTCAAAGCCGTAGAAGCAGGTGCCGATATTCTGCTCATGCCCTTGGATCCGCCGGCAGCCATTGAAGCGGTGGTTGCCGCCGTTGAGTCAGGGCGGATTCCTCCTGAGCGCATTCAGGCCGCTGTAGCCCGCATTCAAGCCGCGAAGGCTCGCCTTCAGCCTCTAGCATTACAGTTGGACTATTTCCAAACGACACCAGCCGTTGAGGTGGCCACCACCATTGCCCAAGACAGTCTCGAGCGGGCTGGCCAAGCCTTGCAACCTGTGCCCTTAGGGGTGAATTGTCTGATCGTGGATGATACTCTGCACGCTAGCTTTTTGAACCGTACTTGTCCCGCATTGACACTGCCCCCCACTTGGGGCTTTGACCAACGGGTGGTGATTGATCAGCAAACGCCCCTCACCATGATTGAGGGCTTCCCCAAGGCACCGACCTTAGTGCAGGTGTTTAGTCGTGGCAATCCCTTCCGAGGCAAAGCGGGTTTAAGTGCGCCAGCGATCGCCACCCTCGAACGACTGCAAGCCCAAAATCAACTGGCGGGTCTGGTGGTCTATGGCAGTCCCTACGCCTACCGCGAAATTGCCCAGCATCTGCACTCCGATGTGCCCCGCGTTTTTAGCTATGGGCACTACAGCATCGCCCAAGGTCTGACCCTAGCGTCCTTGCTAAAGGTTTCTTGATCTTTTGCGAGGGAATCGATAGGGAACCCCTATACTCTCTGTACGTCCCTAGAGATACCCCCATAGAGCTTGGTCTTTCATCACCATGATTAAGTTTCCCACTGCGGTTGGCTTGGCAACGCTCTACACAGTCACCACAACGCTGGCGATCGCCCCCATGAGTTTCGCCGCCCCCCAGTCTTGGCTCGATCAACCGCCGCGCAACTGGAATCCCAACCTTCCTATCCTAGAGATTCCCCCACGGGGCAATCCTGATCCCAGTGAGTTGAACCGCTGTCGCAGCACCCTACGTTCTCCCCAATCCATGGCCGATCGCCTGATCCAACAGCGAGGCTGGTATCTCGTGGGCACCCCCATTCGCCATCAGAATGTGGAAATTATTCTTGGCAATAGTCGCTTTGATGGCATGTGTCGCCCGATGGGGTATCAGGCCTTTGTTTTTTCCGGAGGACGTTACTTGGGAACGCTATCGCCGAATCTCATGGATTCCCGCGCTGATGGCTCATTCCTAGGCGAGGTCAAGTTCCAAAACGATGGCACCTTCACCGCAGACTTTGCCCGCTACACGCCCAATGATCCCCTCTGTTGCCCCAGTCGCATCAGTACTGTCACCTATCGCCTCGAAGGGGGACTCCTACCCCTGCCGCGCTTGGTGCCTGTGGCGGTTTCCACACAAGCAACAGCAAATAACCCTCCCTCCCAACCCCCAGAACTGAGCCTCAGCGGTCAACGCTGGCGTCTCAGACGCATTGGCAATCAAGCCGTACCAGTGGATACCGCCTTTATTGAGTTTGATAGTGCTAACCGCCGTGCCAATGGTTTTACGGGCTGTAATAGCTTTAATGGTGGCTACACCGCCAACGGCCCGCGGCTGCTTTTTGCCCCCTTAGCCACCACCCAACGCCTCTGCGGCCAAGAACCCCTTCAGAGTGTGGAAACCCAGATGCTACAGGGGCTAAGTCGCACCAATCGCTACCGCGTTCAAGGAAATACGCTGCAACTCTTTGAGGGCAATCGCCTGCTATTAACCTTTGAAGCGGGTGCGACGGAAAGTCCCCTCAGTGGCCGCTGGCAACTGCAGCGCCTAGCCAATATGCCGATGCCACCGCGCAATCCCATGAATACGGCGTTTATTGAGTTTGATAGCAATGCCCAGCGAGCAACGGGCTTTAGTGGCTGCAATAACTTTAACGGTGGTTACAGCGTCAATGGCCAGCAATTGCGGTTTTCGGCAGTGGCGACAACGCGGCGCGCCTGTATTGGCCAACGGGCACAAAGGATGGAGATGTCGTTTTTACAGACCCTTGAGCAAACGAACCGCTACCGCATTGAGGGAAATACATTGACGTTCTATGATGGCGATCGCCCCCTTGCGATGTTTCAGCGAACACCCTAGGGAAGATCTGCAATCTTAGTGACTCTTCATGACCGAGAAACCTCGTCCCCGCAAAAAAAACCGACCGACCGCGACCCGCCCTCCTCGCCCCCAGCGACGCACCCCAGCTCAACCAATTCGGAAAGCACCCCCAACTGCCGAGGATGTCCCCGAACTCCTCTATGGTCGCCATGCCGTGCTCTCAGCCCTTGAAAGTGGCCGTCCCTGCAACCGTATTTGGGTGATTCCCTCGCTGCGCTATGATCCACGCTTTCATCAACGCTTGAATGAAGCTAAACAGCAAGGAGCGATCATTGATACTGTAACCCCCGAACGCCTCGATCAACTGTGCCAAGGGGGGCGCCATCAGGGGATTGCCCTTCAGGTGGCTGCCTATCACTACTGGTCTCTTGAGGATCTCTTGGCCAAGGCCGCAACCGTGAATCAACCCGTTCTTCTAGCGGCAGATGGCATTATGGATCCGCAAAATCTCGGTGCCATGATCCGCACCGCAGAAGCACTGGGCATGCAAGGAATGATTATTCCTCAACGGCGAGCCGTGGGCATTACTGCAACAGTGGCCAAAGCCGCTGCAGGGGCGCTGGAGTATTTACCGGTGGCACGGGTGATTAACCTCAATCAAGCCCTTGAAACCCTGAAGGCGGCGGGCTATTGGATCTATGGCCTCTCGGAACGTGGCGCGGTGCCCCTACCGAAAATTACCTTCGATCGCCCCACGGTCGTTGTCGTTGGCAGTGAAGGGGAAGGGATTAGCCTACAAACCCAAAAACACTGCGATGAGATTGTCGCTATTCCCCTAGCGGGGCGCACCAATAGCCTCAATGCATCAGTGGCAGTCGGTATTGCCCTCTACGAGATCAGTTGTCAGCGATCGCCCGCTTGGGATTTGACCCAAGCATCAGAGGCCTAGGAAACCGCTACCACAGACCGCAGGGCAAAAATTTTATTGAGAACCGCCTCGACCACCTTGTCGGGAGTGGAGGCACCGGACGTAATGCCAATGGTGATTGGGCGATCGGGCAGCCAGTTCTCGGTAACGGTGAGAGCGTGATGCAGCGGTTTGTGTTCAATGCGATTCCCCGGCCCAATGCGATCGGCAGAATCAATGTGGTAGGAAGGAATCCCATGTTCAATGGCAATTTCTTGAAGGTGGGTGGTATTCGAGGAGTTGTAGCCACCGATTACCACCATCAGATCTAAGGGTTCCTTGACCAAGTTCAGCATCGCATCTTGGCGTTCTTGGGTGGCATCGCAGATGGTATTGAAGCTCATGAAGTGCTCATTGAGGCGATCGGGACCATACTTTTGGATCATCGTGCGTTCAAAGAGTTTGCCAATTTGTTCGGTTTCCCCCTTGAGCATCGTTGTTTGATTGGCAATGCCGACCCGCACCAGATCGCGATCGGGGTCAAAGCCCGCAGAACAGGCCTTGGCAAACTTGGCCATGAAGGCCTCGCGATCGCCCCCTTTGAGGATGTAATCGCAGACATAGCGGGCTTCTTCGAGGTTGAGCACAATCAAATAGGTGCCCGCAAAGGAACTGGTGGCGATCGTTTCTTCGTGGTTGTACTTACCGTGAATGATCGAGGTGAAATTGACCTTTTTGTGCTTTTCAACACTGTGCCACACCTTCGACACCCACGGGCAAGTGGTATCGACAATCGTGCAGCCCCGCTCATTCAGCAGTTGCATTTCTTGGACACTGGCACCAAAAGCGGGCAAAATCACCACATCCCCTTGGCGCACCTCACTAAAGTCCTTTGCCCCATTGACCACCGGAATAAATTCCACGGCCATTTGCCGCAGGCGCTCATTCACCGAGGGATTGTGGATAATTTCATTCGTGATCCAGATGCGCTCCGTGGGAAAGTGGGTGCGGGTTTCATAGGCCAAGGCAACGGCACGTTCTACCCCCCAACAAAAGCCAAAGGCCTCCGCCAAGCGAATCGTTATATCCCCCTGTTGCCAGCGATAGCCATTGGCGCGGATTTGTTGAATCAGCGAACTTTGATACTCCCCTTGCAGCTGCTGGTTTACTTCCTCACCGTGACCAAAGCCTTTGCGGTGGTAGTTTTCGGAACTGTGTAGCGATCGCTTGAATGCGCGGGTATCCATTGGTTTTCCTCTGAAGCAATCTGTATGGTATTTTGACACACTCTATAGCGCAATCATGGGGCGAACTCCCCGTTGTGCCAACTCCTGTACCGTTTCTCGCGCCCAGCGATCGGCGGCCAAAATGTCCTCTAGGGTAGGGTTGTTAATGTTTTGGGCAGAGTAGCGATCGCAGGTCATCTCAATCAGGCGGGGAATCTCAAGGAACGAAATCGCCTCGGCAATAAAGAGCGCCACCGCCTGTTCATTGGCAGCATTCAGGACTGCCGGCATGGCTCCCCCAGCGCGACCCGCCGCATAGGCCAGCCCCATACAGGGATACTTTTGGTGATCCGGCGATCGAAAGGTTAAATCCCCCGCCTTCACCAGATCCAGTGCCGACCAATTCGTGGGAATTCGCTCTGGCCACGAGAGGGCATACAACAGCGGCAACCGCATATCTGGCCAGCCCAACTGCGCCAGCACGGAGGTATCCTGCAACTCAATCAGCGAGTGGATAATGCTTTGGGGATGGATCACAATCTCGATATTGTCGTAGTCCATGCCAAAGAGGTAGTGGGCTTCAATCACCTCTAGGCCTTTATTCATCAGGGTTGCCGAGTCCACAGTAATTTTGGGTCCCATTGACCAGTTGGGGTGTTTGAGGGCATCGGCCACCGTCACTTGCGAGAGTTTCTCCACCGGCCAATCACGAAAAGCGCCTCCGGAAGCAGTGAGAATAATTTTCCGCAGTCCTCCCTCGGGTACCCCCTGCAAACACTGAAAAATCGCCGAGTGCTCAGAATCAGCGGGCAAGAGCTTGACACCGTACTCCTGAAGCAGCGGCAAAACCACGGGCGCACCGGCAATCAGCGTTTCCTTATTGGCCAAGGCAATATCTTTACCCGCTTTAATGGCGGCGATCGTCGGCACCAGACCGGCACAACCAACAATGCCGGTGACCACAACATCGGCATCCCCATAGGCCGCTACCGTCGCAATACCGCATTCCCCCGCCACCAGTTGTGGTTTTTGGGGCAGATCGGCCAGTGCCGCCTCTAACTCTGGCAGTTGCTTGGCATCGGCAATACTGACAATCTCCGGCTGAAATTGGCGAATTTGCGGAATCAGTCGCTCCAAGTTGCGCCCGGCAGCAAGGCCAACAATACGAAAGCGATCGGGATATTGGGCAACAATGTCAAGGGTTTGGGTACCAATGGAGCCAGTGGAGCCAAGGAGGGTGAGTGCCTTCACAGTTTTTGGGGGAGGGTCAGTGGACACCTTAATATCTACCGCAGGAGGGGACACAAGGCAAACCCATACCTATTCCGTTGAGAATAGCAAGAGGCGTTTCTCTAGTCTTTCCCAGTCATGGTGTTACCCCTTTTCCAACTGGTGCAGCAACTAAATCATAAAAAGGCCGAATTTCTCAGCTATGACACCGCCCTAGCTCAGGTGCGACAGGCCTATCAACAGGCTCTCAAGACATGGCAGCAGCAAACCATTGCCGACATCACCGCTGCCATTGATCCGCAGATCCCAGATTGGGGGGCACGTCCTATTGAACCATGGCATCAGGGGTGGCGCATTCCCTTGGGGGTACAGTGGCCCCATCGTCAGGCGGCGCGGGAGTGGGCAATGACTCAACTCATGGATGTCACCACTGTGGCGGTGGATGGTTCCCAGATTGTGCCCAGTGAAGAGCTATTTTTGCCCGTGGGTGTGGTACAGGCGGGGTGGTTTCTCAATCCCCATCGGCGCGATCGCCCCTACGCCAAGGAAATTGTCCTTGAACTAATTACACCAGCGGAACTGCGCCAAGCGGAAGAACAGTTGCGACAGCCGCAAATTTATCGCTTCCACGAACGCTATATCCACCTGCGCCGCTTTGAACTGGAACTAAAAACCCTTCGGGAGCGCATGGCCGAGGTAACCGCACCCGCGTTGCTATTGTTTGATGGCTCCTTTGTGGCCACGTTTGCCGAGTCCTATGCCCCCGAGTGGCAGAGGCGATATGTGGCGGCACTGTGCCAAACCCTTGCCGCGAGCCGGCAACACCAGATTCCCTTGGTGGCCTATATTGATAGCTCTCAGGCACGGGATTTGGTGACCCTTTTAGGACATCTGGAGCAGCTGGCGCCGAGTCCCCACCTCTCGGATGCCCAACTGTTGAGCACGGTGTTGACCCAATGGGGCGATCGCTCCCCTGTGTTTATCTGCGATCGCGGCGGCATCCTTGAAAATTACGGTGCTTGGGCCAAGGGCATTGGCTTTTGCTACCTCAAGGCCCATCAAGGCTATCCCGTGCGCCTCGAACTCCCTCTCTGGCTCTACGAAGCGGGCTTACTGGATCAGGTGATTCGCTGGCTCTGCGGGGAGCTGATTACCGGTCAAGGCTATCCCTATGCCCTTGAAGCTGCCGATCAATTGGCCGTTCTCCAAGGGAGCGATCGCCAAGCCTTCCTCAAGCAATTGCAAGTCTGGGCAGAGGGCGTCGGCATGGAACTGCGCTTTAGTCGCAAATGGGTGAGTAAGCAGCAGCGGCGTTAGCTCTATTGGGACGAATTTTGCAGCGCCTTCAGTGCCTGTTCCAATTCCCCTTGCGACCTCGGCATCCAGTCTTTGCCCCGCAATCGCCGCAACATTTCTAGGGCTTCCTCACGGGTTTGACCAGTATTTTGTTGGTGCCGTTGCCAGAAGTCGTCCCACCAGCCGGGGGGTTCCTGCTTGCTGCCTGTGTATTCCGTGGGGCGCCCAGTGTCACCATCAATCACGAGGCTGCCGACATAATCGGCATTGCTATAGACCTTGGCAATTTGATCATGGATGTGGCGCATATCTTCGGCAGCAACAACGCCATTATCGGTGGCTTTATAAAATTGCACCGTGACGCGGATGGGGAAGCGGGGATCCCGCTCGATCGGCAGGTTATCAATTTCAGTGAAGGGGCCTTCCACCTTGCCATAACTAATGACTGCCGCCTCGACATTGGAGCGACCAGCGCTAGGTGCTGCCTCCATGAGGGCGGGGGCGGGCATCGAGAAAGGGGGCATAACCGATCGGGGCCGAGGGGCTTGCTTCAGGGGCACTTGGATCAGCATCACCATATTCATTCCTGCTGCCTCCGCTTGGGCAGAGGTGATCTCGCCACCGCCGCTTCTCACTCCAAAATCACTGGCGCGTTGTCCCACTAGGCTCGCCCGTTCGCCATTCTTATTGAAAAATAATCGCTGTCCCCACGTCCTGCCGGCTTCAAAGGCATCCCGCTTGTTGTCAATAACGGTGGCACTGGTACCTTGGCGCGTGACCAAAATGGCTAAGACGGCTGGGTTCTTTTCATAGCTTTGGTAGTTAAACAGCACAGGGTTAAAGGTGGCTTCCCCTTGGGAGGGAATGGGTAGGAAACAGGCTTGGGCACTGACGAGGACATGGCTATCGCGATCGGCCAAAAGGGAGCGACGATTTCCTGCCCACGATCGCGGGTTGTGGAGATACTTGCGGAAGTTACCAAGAAATTCCTTGAGGTTGACCCGTTGGAGTGGCTTGCCCTTTTCATTGCCCACAAGGATAAAGAAGCGCTCAAGGGGAATATCCGCTGTGCGATCGCTAAAATTGGGAAAGCGAATCACGGGCATCAGACTCAGTTCATAACCCTTGGTGCGTGGGTTGTACTGCTGAATTTGAATCGTCATGTCACTGATATTAGGGCCGACGGCAGAGTTGTGGTAGCGAGCGGTGTCCTCCCATGTGATGTCAAGAATGTTCAAACCATATTGCTCGGCAAGCCGCCGCGCTTCTGAGTTGTGGATCATACTGCGGGTGCGCTCAATGACTTGGCGATAGCGATCATAATCAGCCACAGAAACGCGCGGTGGCGGTTCAGGTTTAGAGAGTGGTGAGGGGTTTGATTCAATTCCCCAATTGGGTTGACCTTGGGCAGAGGACATAAAGTTTTCTCCTGGGGAGAGCAACTTCCCCGCTAAAAGGGTACCGAGAGCGAGTAAACCAATGAGGCCAAGGGAGAGTTTGAGGGGCACAGCCATAGTAGCGTTCTGAATCCTACCCTCTAGCCTAGTCAAGGAGACTGAAAATCCTGCCATGGTTTCACTTTTTGCAACAGGGTTTTAGGATCAAAAAGCATCCTTGCCCGCAAATTGCCTGTGTTATCCGTTGCTGAAATTCGCGATCGCGCCACCCACCTCAAATCAACACTTCCCCCCCATGTCCGCCTGATTGCCGTGAGTAAGTTTATGCCAGCGGCCGCGATTCGGGCTGCCTACGAAGCTGGCATTCGGGATTTTGGCGAAAGTCGCGTCCAGGAAGCAGCCAGCAAACGCGCTGAATTGGCTGACCTCACGGATATTACTTGGCATCTCATTGGCCACCTGCAAACCAATAAAGTGCGGCAGGCGCTGCAACTCTTTGACTGGATCCACACCGTTGACCGCTGGAAATTAGCCGAGCGCATCAATGCCATTCTTAGGGAAACCGACACTCCCAGTCCCCACTGTCTATTGCAGGTGAAGCTGCGCCCCGATCCCCAAAAACACGGCTGGGAAAGATCCGAACTGGAAGCAGCCCTGCCCCAACTCGATGCCCTCTCCCATCTGCGCTGCTGTGGCCTAATGACGATTCTGCCCTTGGGGTTGCCTCCCGCAGAACAATTGCAAGTCTTTCAGGAATTGCGGGCTTGGGGCGAGGAACTGCGTACAAAACCGTGGCAGCAGCTGCAGTGGCAGGAGTATTCCATGGGTATGACGCAGGACTATCCCCTTGCGGTACAGGCCGGGGCAACCATGGTGCGCATTGGCACGGCGATTTTTGGCGATCGCCAAGCAACGCTAGAAATTCACCACGAGTAATGTCCTTGGAAGGGGTTGGTTCGGGAATCATCGCCGGTGGCGGAAAGAGGGGACTGCCCGGCGACCAAAGTTCAACGCTATCGCAGTGCTGATCGTAGTACTCAGGATCAGTGGTGACCCGCACCGCTTGGGGTAGGCCGGGGGCAAGGTAGGCCACATCTTTGCTACCAAGGCCAATTTTGACGGTGACGCCCGGCGGCAGTAGGTGGGGTTGCTCAAGCAGCGATCGCAAGTCGGCCAAGGTATAGGCGGGTTCAGACTGGGGCGGTAGGCTCAAGTCCAAATCAGGGACGGGATCGAGATCAACCGTAGCCGTAGGCGAGGTGGCGGCCATGTCGGAATTCATGCCCGCGGGCGATCGCCAGTGCTTCCTCGGGTGCCAGCTTCCAGTTGGGCGAAAGCGGAATCACCCCCCCACAGTAGGGACACGTAATCGTTCGCGCCCAGAGGAAATTTGTTGGGATAGCATTTGGGTTGGGTTCGTTAGGAAAGTAAGGTAATAGTCTCTCTTCCCGTCGCTTGAGAAATTCATTTTTGAGGCGGTTAAATTTCTCTAAGAGAGCTTTGCCATATTTGGCAGGCCATTCGTAGGTGGCTTTTTGAACCAGAACAGCTATTCGTCGGGCAGAGTCAATTTTTCGTCTAGTTGCAACAGGATCGCAGCGCGAGGCCAACGAATTGATGGAGAGCGAGCGGGGAAGCGTCAGAAAAGAGAGAGTTGAGTCGCAGGACGGTATAGACACCAGAAAGACTTCATCGCGCCGATGCTGTTTTCAGGATATTTGAATGCGTTAGGGTTTGTGAGCTGGCTGAGTCAATACTGTTTGCCAGCGTTAGAGAAACGTTCCCTGTTGATGATGGATAATGCACCGATTCATCCGAAAGGGGCGATTCAGGCAGTGGTGAAAGCGGCGGGTCACGAGGTGTTGTTTTTACCGAAATACTCTCCTGATTTGAATGTGATTGAGCACGACCTCAGTGTGTTGAAGCGAGCGCGGATGTATGCAGGGTCAAACAGTTCGATTGATGAGGTGATGCGCAAGTATTGTGCTGGATGATATCTCATGCTTTATTGGAATAGCTATAGGTTCACTTCAATAATTTGCGGCCGATCCCCTGCTGTAGAAGTGGAAAAGTTGACGACAACCCCTACAGGAATTTTGAGGGTTTCCATATACTTCTTGACTTGCTTGACTTCCTTATCGCCAATGTTCTGAACAGCCTTGAGTTCAACGACTACAACCGCTTGGCCATGGTCACGCACAATGAGATCGGGAATGGCCTCCCCCACAAAATAACCGTGAAAGAAAATCGGTACCTTGCGTTGTTCTTCGTACTCAATTTGCCGTTCCCGCAGGGCAACCTCAAAAGCTTTTTGATAGATGGCTTCGCTGAAACCACTGCCTAATTCTTGGAAGATGTCTTGGGCAATCTCCTGAATAAGCTGGATCCAGTGTCTCATAGGGACGTAGCGTGCTGACGGTACCAAGCAATTGTACGTTCTAAGCCTTCTTTGAGGGGAATTTGGGCACGAAACCCAAAGGCCTCTTTTGCCTTAGTGGTATCTAGGCAGCGGCGGGGTTGACCATTGGGCTTATCGGTTTGCCATTCAATCTGGCCTTGAAAGTCCATCAGGTCGCAGATGAGTTCAACTAAATTCTTAATGGTGATTTCTTCACCCGTACCGAGGTTAATCGGATCAGGATGATCGTAGGCTTGGGTGGCCATGACAATCCCACGGGCAGCATCTTCAACATAGAGAAATTCGCGGCTAGGGCTGCCATCCCCCCACACGGGAATCACCCTCTCCCCCTGTTGCTGAGCAATGTAAACTTTGCGAATTAAAGCAGGAATCACATGGGAACTCAGGGGGTCAAAGTTATCCCCCGGCCCATAAAGATTCACGGGCAAGAGATAGATACCATTAAAGCCATACTGCTGCCGATAGGCTTGCAATTGCACGAGAAGGGCTTTTTTAGCAATGCCGTAGGGGGCATTGGTTTCTTCGGGGTAGCCGTTCCAAAGATCGCTTTCTTTGAAGGGAACAGGGGTAAATTTGGGATAGGCGCAAATCGTCCCCACACAGACGAATTTCTCGACTCCCGCGCGATAGGCACAATCAATGAGTTGTGCCCCCATCATCAGGTTGTCATAAAAAAGTTCAGCGGGCTTGACTTGATTGAGGCCAATTCCCCCCACATGGGCAGCAAGGTGAATGATAATATCTTGGTTTTGAACGACGGCTTGGCAAGCAGAGAGTTGGCGTAGGTCGTAGTCGCGCGATCGCACCACTGTGATTTGCTCAGGCACTGCCCCGGCGTTTTGCAACTGCGCCACCACTTGGCGTCCCAAAAATCCCGCCCCACCGGTGACAAGAATCCTTTTTTTACTGAGATCCATCACTAGTCTGCCTTACTGATAAACTGCCGCTGGGCAATGAGATCCAGCACGGTGTCGGAGGTGGTTTTGGGGGTTGTTCCTTGAATCCCCACCGCATGGAGATCCGCTTCCACCATCAACGCCACCAGTTCCGGAAAGGTAACCGAGGGCTGCCAGCCCAAAACGGTTTTGGCTTTGGTTGGATCCCCCAAGAGTAAATCCACCTCTGTGGGACGCAAATAACGGGGGTCAAATTCCACATAGTCCTGCCAGTTGAGACCGACATGACCAAAGGCGAGTTCTAAAAATTCCCGCACGGAGTGGGTTTCGCCTGTGGCCACCACATAGTCATCGGGTTGCTCCTGTTGCAGCATCAGCCACATGGCACGCACATAGTCCTTGGCGTAGCCCCAATCTCGCTTCGCTTCTAGGTTCCCCAAATACAGCTTGTTTTGCTGGCCAGCCACAATGCGGGCAACGGCACGGGTAATTTTGCGGGTCACGAATGTTTCACCGCGCCGCGGGGAGTTATGGATCCAGCCTTGGCCAATACCGGCATGAAAGGTGCCAGAGGTGGTTGCCAAATCGAATACCCATCCTTCATGGGCGATCGCGTGGGCTTTAATGACTTCGTCCTTGGGTTTACAGAGATGCTGTCCCGATTGGGTGGTCTGGGGACTGTTCAAATTCAGCTTGTAGTAGGTGCGATCGCCCCGTTCTTCGAGGCCAAGGGTAATACGCTGCTCCAAGGTGGTGCTCACCAACCAATAGAGGCCTGCCGCCAATACGGGTGAAGCCGTGCAAAAGCCCTGAAATTCATAGGTACAAGGGGTAGTGCGCAAACCATCCCCAGCGTTAAAGCCCTCAAGAAACGCCAAGCGAGCCGCATGATCAGCGTTGAGAATGCGTTGGGGAATCCGCTTGTGACCCTCACGGGTATAGATTTGGGGGTAGAGGTAGCGGCCATAGTCGCAATTGCCATTGAGATGCAGTTGGGTCACAGGCTGAGCGTTTGGGAAGCTGCTCGCAGCAGTGTACTCACTGGTATATCCTGCGGCAACTTTTCGCCATGTGGCACTGACCCGCGCCAATAATTCTGGGTTTTGGCTAGCGACTTTCACTTTACCGTCAGGGGTAAGATGCCCCTCTGCAACTAGAATCCCGAGGAGCCAAGCTTCGCTGGGGCTGACATCCACTTGCTCTGTAGGGGGGGGCAGATCAATGAGGGCAAGGCGATCGCCCACCTGAACCTGCTGTGTCTCCTTCGCACAGGGCGTTTCCCTATCGAGGACAAAAACTTGATGATCAGCAGTTGTTTCGTAGAGAGCCGCCCCTGCCATGATCCGATGAACGGTTTTATCGCCGCCATTCCAAGTGGCCGTCATGCAGGTCACACTGGTCCAGCCTTGGGCATCCCAGACCTCAAAGCGATCCTCGGGTGCCAAGTCGGTTGTGTAGCGCTTACCATGCTTCGGATCCGTGCGATGGGGAACAACATCGGCAATGGGCAGAATATCCATCAGTCCCCGCCGCCGCAGAATCACTGGTGTGGTGCCAGTCACACACTCGTGGTTAAAGAGAATCCCATTACAGGCAAAAAGATTATAGGCCTCGCGATAATTCACCGTTTGCCAGTGGGCATAGACCTTGGCACAGGCATAGGGACTGCGGGGATAAAAGGGGGTCGTTTCCCGCTGCGGCACTTCCTGCACAAGGCCAAACATCTCCGAGGAACCCGCTTGGTAAAACTTCACCTGTTTGCCCGTGCGCTCTTGATACTCGCGAATCGCCTCTAGGAGTCGCAGCGTCCCCATGGCCACCGTTTCGACGGTGTATTGCGGCGCATCAAAGCTCACCCGCACATGGGATTGCGCTCCCAAATTGTAAATTTCATCGGGCTGGCTCAGTTCTAAAATCCGCCGTAGGGTACCGCCATCGGTGAGATCGCCATAGTGCAGGCGCAGGGCAGCGCCCTCTTGGTGGGGGTCAACGTAAATGTGGTCAATGCGATCGGTGTTAAAGGTGGAGGTGCGGCGAATAATGCCGTGAACTTCATAGCCCTTCTCAAGGAGTAGCTCACTCAGATAAGATCCATCTTGACCCGTGATACCCGTAATTAATGCCCGCTTGCGATCGCCCATCCTTTATTGCCTTGTGCCTAAACGTGTTTGTTCTGGATAGCCCACAGCCCGCTTTAATGCGGCTAGGGAGCGATTATAGTTCAAAATGGCAGCAAGAAGGTTCCCTTGGGCTTGGGTCAAATTCGTTTCGGCATTAGTGACTTCTTGTTGCGTTCCTACCCCCGCTTGAAAACGCAGCCGAGCGAGGCGCAGCCCTTCAGTGGCTTGGGTAACCGCTGTCCGTGCTGTAGCAATGTTTTTCTCATTGGCTCTGAGATTGGTGTAGGCTGTTTCCACCTCTAGGCGGATGATGTTTTTCTGATTGGCATATTGTTCCTCAGCGGTTGCTGCAAGGGCTTCTTGGCGAGCCGCACTGGCGCGGGCATTGCCGCCATCAAAGAGGGCTAATTGCATTTGCAGTCCTACCCCATAGCCAAAACGAGGTGCCAGATCATCGGTGATCTTGTCCAGCAGATTGCCACTGGCAAAGAGACTCAGTTGGGGACGGGTAGCCGCCAATACTACCTGACGATTGTTCAGGGCAATCGTGCGCTGTAGCAGCCGCTGCTCTAGCTCAACACGGTTCTGATAAGCAAGGAGAATACTATCCTCAAGGGAAAGTGACCATTCTTCAGCGGGTTCAACGCGGTCAGCGATCGCCACATCCGCCGTCTGATTCACATTCAATCGCTGCGCCAACTGTCGCCGAGTGGTGATTTCCAAATGGCGCGCTTGGCTCAAGTTTTGTTGGGCATTGGCAAGGTTCACCTCGGCAGTTAACACATCCAATAGAGTGCCAATCCCGGCTTGCTCAAAGGCTTTAGCATCCCGCAGAGTCACTTGGGCGTTGGTTACCGCCGCTTCAGCAATTTGCACCTGTACCTTTGCCTGTTGTGCCAAGTAATAGTCATTGGTTACCTCAAGGATCAGTTGCTGGCGTTGACGCTGTACCTCCAGTTCACTGAAGCGCACTTGGTTGCGAGCTGCTGCAATGGCCGCCGATCGCCCGCCCCCCGCAAACAACGTATAGTTCATCACTAGGACTGCATTCGATGTTGCCCCACTCGTCGCCCCAAAAAGATTGGTGAAAAAGTTCGTAAAGTTGAGTTGATTTACTGGTGCAAGGGTAATGGGAGTGAAGTTGGAGGGGGTAGCCGCCTGACTGGCACTATTTTGCAGTTGTTGCAGTTGCTGTTGCAGCTCAAGGTTTTGCTGATCCGAAAACGCCGTGAGTTGGGGGCCTTGAAATCGCTGTTGTAGTCGTTGCACCTGAGTATTCAAAATACTGCTGGCGGCCAGTTGCTGCGTGAGAAGCTGTTGCTGCGCCTGTTGCTGTTGCTGCTGTTGCAAGGAGAGTTGCTGCTGAAAGTTGAGGGGCAGGTAGGCAGGCTGGCCACCGGGGGAGGTATTTTGGCCAATGCTGGCTTGAAACGCAAGGGTGGGATAAAGCTGTGCTTGCACCTGTCGCAGTTGTGCCCGTGCCCGTTGTAGTTGTAGCTCACTAATCTGGAGGCCAATGTTATTGCGAATCGCCACCTCAATCGCTTGCTCGAGGGTGAGGGGTTGCTTGAGATCAATGTTGACCGTTTCAGGAAGCGCCAGTTTATTGGGATTGGGGTTGAGGGGCGTAAGGACATCCGAGGCTGGCGTTTGGGAAGATGCCTGTGCCACTGGAGTCGTGGTGGGTGTAGCTTGAACCGAGCTAGACAGCGTCACGGGGGCGATCGCGAGGAGTCCGGCCATCAGCATTGTCTTGGGATTCAAGGCAAGAGCATTCATCATGAGGACTTAGACGCACAACCTACTCAACTCAGCCCCTAGAGGAATTCGCCTAAGCACCGCTAAAGCTTGCCAGCATCCAGCCATGTGCTTCACTCCCACAACACACCCATTCTGCAAAACTCTAGCATGGATTCTCGATTGCGATCGCCCCCTAGAGCAACAGCCGCAGACCACGAGGATTGAAAAGGGGGAGAAAACTGATCTACAATAAGGAACCCTCAAAAAGGAGAGGTGGCTGAGTGGTCGAAAGCGGCAGATTGCTAATCTGTTGATAGGCAGGTAACTCCTATCCGAGGGTTCGAATCCCTCCCTCTCCGTTGAAGAAAAGATCATCCAACCCATTGCGGAGACTGAATCTTGTTGCAAGTCTAACTCCAGTTGGAAGCGGCCAAGGTCAGGGGATAATAAAGGCACATGACCTCTTTGGGATGAGACAATGGCCAGCGACTTAGCAATGACAATTCTCCCCGGTATGACCGTGAAGGTCACCAATCCCAACGATACCTACTACCAATTTCAGGGGATTGTACAGCGGGTTACAGATGGCAAAGTGGCAGTGCTCTTTGAAGGCGGGAACTGGGATAAATTGGTTACGTTTCAGCTCAGTGAGCTAGAGCCAGTGGTGACCACGCCCAAAGGAAAAGCGAAAGCGAAAAAGTAAACGATGGCGCGGCGATCGCCTCCCCCCCAGCCCTTTGCGGAAATTATCCAGACAGCAACGGATCACTGCATTGCCCAGTGCCACGAACCCGCTAGCCTCGACTTTCCCGTGGTGCCCGCCTTGGGTAGTTGGGTGCGGATTCCTGAAGGCGATCGCGTCATTTATGGCGTTGTTGCTTATGTAGTAACGGCTCCCATTGACACCATTCACCGTGCCACCGCCTTGGGGCTATCCCTAGAGCAACTACGGCAAGAGCAGCCCCATATTTTTGCCATGTTGAAAACTGAGATCACGATCGCCATCACTGGCTTTCAGGAACAGGAACGCTTTTATCACCATTTGCCCCCCCGCCCACCCCAAATGCACCAGCAGGTCTATGGCTGTCCTGTTGAGGAAGTGATTGCCTTCAGTGGTACATTGACCTTTTTGCGAACACTGTTGACCCTGCGGTATGGTCCTGGGGATGCCTTGGTGGCGGCAACGCTGCGTTCCTTGTATCAACTCCGCCAGCGCGATCGCCAGTGGCTGGTGCAGGCAGCCCAATACCTGAACCGACTCCTCAAGGATGACTACGATCGCCTGCGGGGCATTATCGAGCAGTTATGATAGCGGGCAAAACAAAAGCAATCACAATCCCCAGCAAAATAACAATTTCTAGGCTCAACAACACTTGATTGGAAGGCTTGAGCCTACCGCCACGCCACCAGTTCCCGATCCGCCGCTCCTCTGGAATGAAAAGCGAGGAGTGCCAAAATCGCGATCGCCCCATGGGCAAGGCGCAGCAGAAGGGGTTGATAGGGAATCGGTTTGGCCATCGTTATTGACGAGCGGGATGTAATTGCTTGACGAGGCGATCGTACTGCTGCGTTTCCGCCCAATCTAGAATTTCCCGTGCCCGCAGCACCGGTAGTGGGTGAGTCAGTTGACTGGCCTGCAATTCCTTGAAAAGGTTGTACCAACCCCGATCAGCGGCCTCATAGTCACGTGCTTGGGCAATGAAGGCATCGAGATTCAGGCGATCGCTCCACTGGGGCGAGCCACCACAGAGTTTCATCAGCACCGAGGCCACAACCCGCGGGTCTTGGGTCACCAACAAGGCCGCGCGATCGCAGGTGAGTTCAGCACAGCGCAACCAATGCATCAATTGGGTTTGCAGTCCTTGCGCCAAGAGCAAGCCCCAAGGGGAGAGTTGACTGGTGGCAAACAGCAGCAGGTTGGCGATCGTCAGATACACGCCATGCTCGCACTTGAGATGTCCCAACTCGTGCGCCAGTACCGCCTGCAATTCCTTGGGTGTCAGCAATTCCACAAGGGAGGAGTGCAGTACCACAAAGGGCTGCTTGCCCCGCATGGCAAAGGTATAGGCATTGGGGACAGGATGCTGTTTCAGATACAGTTGGGGTGGCTCTAGGCCTAAAATACGGCAAGCCTCGATATGAAGCCCGTAAATGTCTGGAAGTTGCTGTTCACTTAGGCGCAGACTGCTGCCAATATTTTCAAGATAAAAGGCCTGCTCCGCCACCGAACCTAGGAGCGATCGCACGAGAAGATCTAACCCCGGCAGTTGTTGGAGGGCTTGGGTGGCCTCGCGATCGCGGGGATGACGAAACTGATCAGCCCTCAGGCTGGAATACGCTGGAACAGGCATGAAATCGTGATTTTTACTTTGACCCCTCTACTGCCAATTTTAGGGTATGGCACAGGTTTCTCGCATCCCTGCCAAAACGTTCGGCGGTGTTGGGCATGATCTGCGACCTGAGACCAAAAAAAGCTACGGCAAGTGCACCCATCGCTTGCTCCTAGATTAGGTGCTCACCTTTACCGTAGCCTTCTTTAGTCAAGGGAGTTTTAGTTAAAAGGCGTCATCCTCCTCTTCCTCCCCATAGTCATCGTCCTCGTCTAGGAGTTCGTCCTCTTCATCGTCAGCATCACTACTGGCGAATTCAAAATCGCGAGTCCGTCCAGTGATCTTTTCAATCACGTGGGGCGCCGTTTCATCGTCAATGAGGACATCCTCACCGAGGTCAGCAGTCACATTGACCGTCATTGAGGGGGGTTCGGGTTCAGGGCTGATAACGTGGGTTTGACCCAAGCGATCTTCACCCTCTTCCCACTCTTCGTCGCCGTTGCTACTTTCCTCGTAGCTGTTGAAGCCGGTGCCCGCTGGGATGAGACGGCCAATGATGACGTTTTCCTTGAGTCCCCGCAGCCAATCGGACTTGCCTTCAATGGCTGCTTCCGTGAGTACCCGTGTTGTCTCTTGGAAACTGGCGGCTGAAATAAAGCTATCGGTATTCAGCGAAGCCTTGGTAATCCCCAAGAGGACAGGGGTATATTGGGCAGGTGCACCACCGGTGAGTGCCATGGGTTCGTTGGCTTGCTCCGCTTGGCGCAGACTCATGAGTTCCCCAGAGAGAACGATTGTATCGCCGGCATCATCAATCCGTACTTTCGAGGTCATCTGGCGGACGACCACCTCAATGTGTTTATCGGCAATCTCAATCCCTTGGGTGAGATACACCGACTGCACCTCATTGACCAAGAAGGATTGCACCTTCTCAAGGCTAATTTGGGCGGCTTTGAGCAACCCTTGGGGTTTGTAGTACTCAAAGTAAATGGAGAGGATGTCGTGGGGATCCACAGGGCCATCGGTGAGGGGGTCAGCGAGATTGACCTTTTGACCATCCACCACCAAGGGGTTTTGACCCGGCAGGACAGGGTATTCCTGAATCGTGCCATCCTCTTCAATGACTTTGATATCTACGCTGTCATCACTGTTGTAGGTGACTTGACAGGTGCCGGGGCGCACAGCCAGCACGCATTTTTCCTTAGGATGGCGCGCTTCAAGGAGTTCTTCAATCCGAGGTAACCCCTGAATAATGTCCCCCGTTTTCGCCCGCTCAAACACCAACAGGGCGAGGTTATCCCCGCGCTGCACAAGGTCACCGTCCTCAATTTGCAGCACTGCCCCCGGCGAGACAAGGTAGGGACGAGCTAAGCGCAGGATCACGTGCTCATCGGCCACCGCCATGACCGCTGCTGTTTCTGGGGCAGTCACCCCCTTGGCCAGTTCATCGCCGGGACGCACGAGATCGCCAACTTTGACCGTGGGTTTAGCCCCGTTGGTCTCGATCCGCAGGCGATCGCTCTCAGTAACGACCAGAATACGGCGAACCGATTCCCCACTGCGCAAGATCCCCTGCACTTCACCTGCCTGCTTGGCTTTGATGTCCGTGCGGGCAATCACGGCACCGGGGCCAATGTGATCGCCATCCTTGACCAAGAGGGAAGTAAACGTACTGCCTTGGGTTTGATCGGCAGCAATGTCACGGCGAATCACCAAGGATTCCAGAATCACCAGTTGGAGGCGCTGGGCTTCTGGATCCACCTCATCCGTCACAATTTCAATGTCAGCAGCCAGTTGGGGGGCTTCGCTGCCAATTTCAAGGACTAACTGTGTCCGCAGCAGATCAACGCCATCAACGGACTTAACTCGCTCATCGTGTTTGTAGGGCAACCGCTGCACAGCCCGCAGGCGAATGGACTGTCCTGAGCTATCACTGGAGTCTTGGCTGGGTACCGATGGCTCATCAGGCACGCTAAATTCTTGAACGGGGCGCAGCAGAATCGCTGGTCCTTCGGGAGTGTCCTCCAGATAATCCACTTGCGAGAGGGTTTCGACCACAAGGCCGGGGAGTACCTCTTCACCCGGACGCGCCAACACACCATGCTTCAGCCGCGCGGCTTCCGGATCATCCACAAGGTGCAGTTCGCCGGGCTTGATAATAATTTCCCGCAGGATGTCGTTTTTCTGGATGACTTCGACGACACCGCTGTTTTGACAGAAGATGTCCTTGACAACCTCCGTCCCTGCTTCGACGTATTGGTTGTCCTCGACCATGAGCAGCGAGATGTCTTTATTGACCTCATGGGTTTCTTCGGGAATCCACAGGAGCGTCCCCCCCTTGAGGACTTCGTAGCCCTGCTTGGCTTTGCCTTTTTTGGCCACTTCAATGTCGGCATATTTGAGGATACCGCCAGTCGTGGTGTGGTAGCGATCGTCAATGAGTTCGGCCACCACTTGACCATTGGCGACTTTCGTACCGGGGGCAGCTTTCAAGGAGAAGCGCTGACCAGTGGCGGTTTCAATAATGTAATGCTCGCGTCCCTGCTGGGTTTCTTTGAGCACCTTGGCTTTATCGAGCATCACCGAGGCAGTAATAATTTCCACCTCGCGACCGCCTTTGCTGTCCTGTTGCTCAGGGAGACGCACGACACCGCCATGCTCGGTTTTCACCGTGGTTTCTGCCAGCACGGCTCCGGCTTCAATGCGATCGCCATTTTTCACCACTGGCTCCGCACCGGGGGGCAGGTTATAGACTTCCCCAGACAGTACCCAAATCAAGCCACCTTTGGGGGCAATGCGCGTTGTGGTGCCTTGGCGATCGCGCTTCTCCTCTGCTTCGAGGTTGACGAACTTCACTTGACCCGCCAAATCCGAGGCCACATCCTTGGTCACTTTCTCCGTGGACTTGCGGACACTGCGGGAGGCCTGCGCCACTTCCGCCAACAATTGACCCGCTTCAACGGTTTCACCCTCTGCCACTAGCACAATTGACCCTTGGGAGAGGTCAAATTCTTGGCTTTGCTGACCACCTTTGATCACAAGCTTGCCAGCGGTTTCGACAATAAAGGCATCATCCCCGTGACGAGTGCGGTAGGGACGTACCCGTAATTTCTTGCCGTACTCCACCGTGCCAGCAAAGGGAGCGCGTTCTTGGCGAGCCACTTCCCCCGTAAACACCCCACCGGTGTGGAATGTGCGCATGGTCAACTGCGTACCGGGTTCACCAATGGATTGAGCCGCAATAATCCCTACGGCTTCCCCCATATCCACCAGTTGGGCATGGGCAAGGCTCCAGCCGTAGCAGAGACGACACACAGAGCCAGTGGCCTCGCAGGTGAGGGGCGATCGCACCACTACTTCTTCGATACCCGCATCAACAATTTTCTTCGCTAGATCAGCAGAGATGGCTTGATTTTTGGCCACCAGCACTTCGCCCGTTTCCGGATGGCAGACATCATTGAGCACCACTCGACCCAAAAGCCGATCCTCTAGCGCCAGTACCTTATCCCCCACCGTCATACTGCGCAGCGTAATGCCCCGCTCCGTTTCACAATCCTCTTCGCGGATAATCACATCTTGAGAGACATCCACCAAGCGCCGGGTCAGGTAACCGGAGTCCGCCGTCCGCAGTGCTGTATCCACCAGTCCTTTACGCGCACCGTAGGAGGAGATAATGTACTCCGTCACCGTCAGCCCTTCGCGGAAGTTGGTTTTAATCGGCAGGTCAATGATTTCCCCTTGGGGATTGGCCATTAACCCCCGCATTCCCACCAACTGGCGCACCTGCGAGAGGTTCCCCCGTGCCCCCGAGAAGGCCATCATATACACGGAGTTGAGGACATCAGTATTACGGAAGTGCCGCACCACCTCGTTTTTCAGTTCTTCGTTGGTGGTGTTCCAAGTGTCAATCACCTTCTGGAAGCGTTCCACCTCCGTAATTTCACCCCGCGAGTAGCGCTCTTGAGCGGTTTTAATTTCCTTTTCAGCAGCTTCGAGGAGTTCCTGTTTTTTCGGGGGCACGAGCAGGTCATCAACACTGATGGAGACACCGGCGCGGGTGGCATAGCGAAAGCCAAGGTCTTTGACTTTGTCGGCCATTTCCGCTGTGCGGGCGGTGCCAAAGTTACTAAACGACCAAGCAATTAGGTTCCGCAAGCCTTTTTTGTCAATGATGCGGTTAAAGAAAACAGGCTTTTTCTCAGTCATGGTGTTGGGGTCTCCCAAATTAACTGGCTAGGGCTTCTTGAATCGTTTGGTTGTAGATGATGCGACCGGGGGTGGTGCGGATGTATTGGGAAATCAGTTGACCGTTAGCATCCTCCTTGACCCGCCGCAGGGAATACTCCAGTAAACGGGAACCATCTTCATAGGTCGTAATCTGAGGTTCACTGGTATCACCATCGTCCACCTCACCGTCGTAGCGCACCCAGACAAAGGCATGGAGCGGCAAGTGTCCCTGTTCGTAGGCCATGACCACGTCTTGGAAGTTGGCATAGTAGCGATCGCTATAATCTGGCAGCTTCGGATTTTCTGCCGTCAAGTAATAGCAACCCAAAACCATGTCTTGGCTGGGAGTAATAATCGGCTTGCCCGTGGCCGGCGACAGAATATTATTTGAGGCTAGCATCAGCATCCGCGCCTCCGCTTGAGCCTCAATCGAGAGGGGCACGTGCACCGCCATTTGGTCACCGTCAAAGTCCGCGTTGAAGGCAGGACACACCAAGGGGTGCAGTTGAATGGCACGCCCTTCCACCAGAATCGGCTCAAAGGCCTGAATCCCCAAACGGTGGAGGGTCGGCGCCCGGTTGAGCAGCACGGGGTGACCCTCAATCACCTCCTCCAGCACATCCCAAATTTGGGGGTCATTGCGCTGGATCATCCGCTTTGCTGCCTTAATGTTGTTGACAATTTGTTGGCGAATCAAGCGGTGAATCACAAAGGGCTGGAAGAGTTCAATGGCCATTTCCCGAGGCAGGCCGCACTGGTGCATTTGCAGTTTTGGCCCCACCACAATCACCGAACGACCGGAGTAGTCCACCCGTTTCCCCAGCAGGTTTTGGCGGAAGCGACCCTGTTTCCCCTCAATAATGTCGGAAAGGGACTTCAGGGGACGGTTATTGGCGCCCACTACCGTACGACCGCGACGACCATTATCAATCAGGGCATCCACCGCCTCTTGAAGCATGCGCTTCTCATTCCGCACAATAATCTCGGGGGCGAGAATCTCTTGCAGGCGGGCAAGGCGGTTGTTGCGGTTAATGACGCGGCGGTACAGGTCATTAAGGTCAGAGGTGGCAAAACGCCCGCCATCTAACTGCACCATTGGCCGCAGATCCGGTGGAATCACGGGAATGACCGTCAAAACCATCCACTCCGGCTTTGCTCCAGTGGCAATGAAGTTGTCAATGACCCGCAGCCGTTTGATCAGCTTGGCGCGTTTTTGCCCCTTGGAGTTGAGGATTTCCTGCCGCAGTTGGTCGGCCTCCCCTTGCAGATCTAAAGCCTGAAGCAGGCGTTGAATGGCTTCAGCCCCAATACCCACCTCAATACCCTCTAGCTCCGAGTCTTCGCTGTAGATCTCTTCTTCAATTTCCTGCCACTGATCTTCGCTTAGGAGCTGCTTGTAGCTGAGACCGGGGTGATTGCCCGGATCTAGCACTACATAGGAGTTGAAATAGACAATTTGCTCTACATCCCGCAGGGGCATATCCAGCAGGATCGCCATGTAGCTGGGAATCCCCTTCAGATACCAGACATGGGTCACTGGGGCAGCCAACTTAATGTAGCCCATGCGATGGCGGCGCACCCGCGATTCGGTGACTTCAACGCCACAACGTTCGCAGACAATGCCACGATGGCGCACCCGCTTGTATTTACCGCAGTGGCACTCCCAATCCTTAGCAGGACCAAAAATCCGCTCGCAGAAGAGGCCGTCCATCTCCGGCTTGAGGGTGCGATAGTTAATGGTTTCTGGTTTAGTCACCTCGCCCACCACTTGACCGTTGGGGAGCGTGCGCTGCCCCCATTGGATGATGCGCTCCGGTGACGCGAGAGACACTTTTACATAATCAAAGCGTTGCTCGATTCTGGGCATAAACTCACAAATCCTTTGGCGGTGAATGGATCAAGGGGGCGATCGCCCCCAAACAAGCTGACTCAGTTCTAAGTGTTTAGAATGTCGTTGCCCCTTCTTTGTCGTCCGTGTCGTCGAGGGCACTGTAGTCAATTGTGGGTCGTGCCGGGGTACGGCGAGGGCTGACATCCACCATCAAATCCACCTCGGGGTCAGGTTTCATTTCGCCATCGTCATCAAAGCTGGGAATACTGGCCTTGCGCACGGAAATATCCAAGCACAGGGATTGCAGCTCCCGCATCAGCACCTTGAAGGACTCTGGCGTACCCGGTCGGGGAATGGATTGCCCTTTAACAATGGCATTGAGGGCTTCATTGCGTCCTTGCATATCATCGGACTTGACCGTCAGCAACTCTTGGAGAATATAGGCAGCACCATAGGCCTCCAATGCCCACACCTCCATTTCGCCAAAGCGCTGACCCCCTTGCTGGGCTTTACCACCGAGGGGCTGTTGAGTAACCAAAGAGTAAGGCCCTGTGGAGCGGGCGTGGATCTTATCGTCCACCAAGTGCACGAGCTTCAGCATATAGGCCATCCCCACCGTCACTGGCCGGTCAAAGGGTTCACCGGTGCGGCCATCATAGACGACCATTTTGCCCGGATCCTCAGGATTAAAGACCCAATCTTGACCCGTGACTTCTTTGGCCTCTTGTAGCTTGGCATGGACGGTTTCGCGGGATTTTTCCTTGCCGTGCATTTCATCAAAGGGAGTAATTTTGAACCGACGACCAAGGCACTCCCCAGCCCAGCCCAGCAAACACTCATAGACTTGCCCCACATTCATCCGTGAAGGCACCCCCAAGGGATTGAGGACAATATCCACGGGGCGACCATCGGGCAGGAAGGGCATATCCTCCACCGGGAGAATGCGGGAAATAATCCCCTTATTGCCGTGGCGGCCGGCCATTTTGTCCCCTACCTGAATTTTGCGCTTCTGGGCCACATAGACCCGCACCACCATATTGGCACCGGGGGGTAGTTCATCTCCCTGCTCACGGGTAAAGACGCGCACATCGACAACGCGACCTTTTTCACCATTGGGCACCCGCAGGGAGTTATCCCGCACATCCCGCGCCTTTTCACCAAAGATGGCACGCAGAAGTTTTTCTTCGGGGGGCTGATCCGATTCCCCTTTGGGGGTGACTTTACCAACGAGAATATCGCCCGCCTCGACAAAGGCACCGATGCGGATAATGCCGTTTTCATCTAACTGTCGCAAGGCATCCTCGGACACGTTGGGCACTTCGCGGGTAATTTCCTCTGGTCCAAGTTTGGTTTGCCGCGCCTCGATCTCGTACTTCTCAATGTGGATGGAGGTATAGACATCCTCTTGAACTAGCCGCTCGCTGATCAGGATGGCGTCTTCGTAGTTGTAGCCTTCCCAAGGCATATAGGCCACAAGGATGTTTTGGCCAAGGGCTAGTTCGCCCCCCTCAGTGGCGGAGCCATCAGCAATCACTTGTCCTGCCTGCACGCGATCGCCGACAAAGACAATCGGTCGTTGATTCAAGCAAGTATCTTGGTTGGAGCGCTGGTACTTTTGCAGCGTGTAGGTCATCTCAGGGCCGTTATCGGTTTTGACGCGAATTTGATTGGCATCCACATAGGTGACCACACCATTGGTCTGGCTGAGAATCACCATCCCAGAGTCCCGTGCTGCCTGAGCCTCTAGACCTGTACCCACTAAGGGACGGTGCGGTCGCAACAGGGGGACTGCCTGCCGCTGCATGTTGGATCCCATGAGGGCACGGTTGGCGTCATCGTGCTCTAGGAAGGGAATCAGCGAGGTGGCCACAGAGATAATCTGTACTGGCGAAACTGCCACGTAGTCCACCTGATCGGGGGTGGTGGTGGTGAAATCTTGACGATAGCGTACCGGCACCACATCCCCAAGGATGTAGCCGTTTTCATCGGTGGGCACGTCTCCCGGCGCCACCCGCTTATCATCCTCTTCGTCAGCGGTCATGTAGATGGGGGGGCGATCCTTCAGCACCCGACCATTTTCCACTGGATAGAAAGGCGTCTCAATAAAGCCATATTCATTGACGCGGGCATGGGTCGCCAAGGAACCAATCAACCCAGCGTTGGGGCCTTCAGGGGTTTCAATGGGGCAAATGCGACCATAGTGACTCGGGTGAATATCCCGCACCGCAAAGCCCGCCCGTTCACGGGTGAGACCCCCAGGGCCTAGGGCACTCAAGCGCCGTTTATGGGTGAGTTCCGCGAGGGGGTTGGTTTGATCCATGAATTGGGAAAGCTGGCTAGAGCCAAAGAATTCCTTAATGGCCGCCACCAATGGCTTCGGATTCACCAGCGAAGTGGGCGTCAAAGAATCCGTGTCAGACACCGTCATCCGCTCGCGGATAATCCGCTCTAGGCGATTGAGGCCAACGCGCACTTGGTTTTGCAGCAATTCACCCACAGAACGGACGCGGCGGTTGCCCAAGTGGTCAATGTCATCAATCGTGCCCAGATCAAACTCGAGGTTAATTAGATAATCAATGGCCGCAAGAATATCTTCTGGGGTGAGGATGCGTACCGAGTCGGGAATATTCAGCTGCAACTTGCGGTTGAGCTTATAGCGACCCACCCGGCCAAGGTCATAGCGTTTGGGATCAAAGAAGCGCGACTCCAGAAGCTGTTGTCCCCCTGAAACCGTGGGCGGCTCCCCTGGGCGTAGTTTTTTGTACAATTCAATGAGGGCGTCTTCTTCGGAGAATTTGCCTTCTTTTTCAACAGTTTTTTGGTAGTACTCGGGGTGACGCAGCCGCTCTAGAATTTCGCTATCGGTTAACCCCAAGGCCTTGAGGAGAACATGGGCTGAAAGCTTGCGGGTTTTGTCAATGCGCACCCACAGCAAATCATTCTTGTCGGTTTCAAACTTCAGCCAAGCCCCTCGGTTAGGAATCAGGCTGGCATTGTAGGTACGGCGACCATTTTTGTCGGTTTCTGATTTGTAGTAAACACCAGGACTGCGGACAATCTGGTTGACAATGACGCGCTCTGCACCATTGATAATAAACGTGCCGCGATCGGTCATCAGGGGCAGATCGCCGATGAACACATCTTGGTCAATGATATTGCCGTTTTCTTTGTTAATGAGGCGAGTCGGGACATACATTTGCATTGAGTAGGTAGCATCCCGCCGCTTGGCCTCATCGACGCTATACTTCGGCTCCTTGAGTCGGTAGTCCTTGGCCAAAAAGTGCAACTCAATTTTGCCGGTATAATCAGTAATGGGGGAGAAACTCTCTAGCTCTTCAATGAGTCCTTCTTCCAGAAACCATCGGAAGCTGGCCCGCTGAATCTCGACAAGGTCTGGCAAGGTAAAAGCGGGTGGCGTGTAAATCTGATTACTAGCCATGTATATCCTCTAGAGGGTATCGCTAAAACGCGGATCTTGCATCTTAAATGAAGAGGCGTTGCCCTGTCAAGCACACCAAAAACTCCGCTTACGGCAAACACTGCCGCCGGAGACCTCTGGCAAGATGAAGCTGTTGGAAACGAGAAGAGTTGACAAGTGCCACTGCCGCGCTTGCAAGCCGCTACCTATGACCATAGCACAGAGTTCTTACAGTTAAGCGACAGTTCACTAATAGTTATGGGGTTTGCTGCAACTTCAATCCTGTGTGCAGGGTTTCCAAAACAAGCGTTAAATGACCGTCTCTCAGGGCTGGCCAGTGTAGCCACAATCCAGAGAAGTGCCCACTGCGAAAAATGCCGTGGTCATCGGGCGCTTGACGGCGGTAGCTTGTTCCTTCCCTGAGATACCAGTGAAAATCCTGCTCCGGTACCACCCAGACCAAGTATTCCTGAACCCCACAGCGACAATAAACCTCTAGTTTGTCGTGGAGATCGTAGGCGGCACTGCTACTGGCAATTTCGACAATGAGTTCAGGCGCCCCTTCAAGATAATCATCCTCGCTGATACAGGAGGTGCCATTGACAAGGCGCAGCAGGGCATCGGGTTGCACCACTGTTTGGGCATCTAAGCGGACGGTGGCATTATCGAGCACCATGACGTTGGCTGTTGCCACTTCAAAGGCCATCAACCAGCCCATGACGAGACTGTGGGGACGGCTGTGGGAATTCACCCGCACAGGGGAGGCCACGTACACGACTCCGTTAATGAGTTCAGCTTTTTTAATATGGGGACATTGGGCATATAGGCGCTCAAAGGCCTCGCGACTGAGGCGATCGCCACTCTCCAACATTGGCACTGTCCCCTGCGGAGCTGCAAACATGATCAGCGGATTTGCCCTGCACTGCTTGCCTCTATTCTAGGCTAGGCGGAAAGGCCAATTGTGGTTTCTGAGAGGCGGCCATCTTCCATGTGAATAATGCGATCGGCGACATCAAGAATACGGTTATCGTGGGTCACAATTAAAATGGTGCAGCCCTGTTCGCGGGCAAGGGTACGCATAATTTCCACCACATCGCGACCGGATTTTTTATCGAGGGCAGCCGTCGGTTCATCGGCAAGGACAATTTTGGGATGTCCCACGAGAGCGCGGGCAATCGCCACCCGTTGCTTTTGCCCCCCCGAAAGTTCATGGGGATAGTAGTCAAGGCGCTCTCCAAGGCCAACGGCACAGAGCATGGCTTCCACCCGCTCTCGAACTTCCTGTGGACTGAGGTGGGGTTGCAAATCCAGCGCCATTTGCACATTTTGGCGAGCCGTCAAGGCATGGAGCAGATTGTGTCCTTGGAAGATGTAGCCCGTTTGCCGCCGAATTTGAATCTGCTGCTCTTTTGTGGCATTGCGTAGCTCCTGACCCAGAACCCGCAGACTGCCCTCTTGTGCCGATCGCAAGGCACCGATCAGGGTTAACAGTGTGGTTTTCCCTGACCCCGAAGGCCCCGTCATGATCACAATTTCACCCGCCTCAATGCGAGCGCAGAGATCAAAGAGAATTTGCTTGCGCAGTTGCCCCTGACCAAAGTAGTGATTGAGGCCTTGAATGTGGATCACTGGCTCCATAACACTCTCCTAGAAAATATCGGCAGGATCAGCCGCTTGGATCCGCCGCATGGCGATCGCTCCCGAAAGGGTACACATTAAGACCGTGAGGGTAAAGACCAAACTGGCGCGCTCTACGGTCATCCACACTGGCAGTGACGTGGCTCTGGCAATCAGGATGTAGAGTAAAAATGACACGATAAAGCCTGGAACATAGCCCATACAGGAGAGAATCAAGGACTCCTGCATGACCACGCCATAGAAGAAGATATCGCGGTAGCCCATGGCCTTGAGGGTGGCATACTCCGCCAAGTGATCCGTGACATCGGTGTAGAGAATTTGATAGACAATCACGGAGCCAACGATAAATCCCATCAGGGCACCAAGGGAGAAAATAAAGCCAATGGAGGTACTCTTTTCCCAATAACTGCGCTCAAACTCAGCAAACTCCTCACGGGTCATCACCAGTACATCATTGCCGAGGGAAGCATTCATCCGCCGTGCCAATGCTTTCGTATTCACCCCCGGCTGCACCCGTACTAAACCCACATCGATCAGCCCCGGATGACGTTCGGGGAAAAGGCGCAAAAAGTTCAAATCACTCGTGAGCAAATTACCATCGGCACCAAAGTTGGCTCCCATGCGAAACAAGCCTGCCACGGTGATTTTGCGGCCAGAGACTTCGGTCGTGACCTCTTCCCCCTGGCGGTATAGCTCAGGAATCGGGCCAAACTCAGCGCGGGATTGGGCATCAAAAAGAACATGGTCCGCTAGCTTAATCGCATCTTGCCAGTGGGGGGTATCGGATACGGAAATGGACACCGCCAGCGGATCGACGCCAATCACCATCAGTTGGCGAGTACTTTTGTTAATGGGATTGCGCCAGAGACCAAAACTCAGGTAGAGGGGAGAAACCGACTCGACCCCTTCAAAGCCCGCTGCTTGGTAGAGTCGCCGCCGCGGGAAGCTGCGCATGGCAATCAGCGCCGTCGATTGGGGACTAATGAGGACAATATCGGTGTTTAAGCTCTCGTGGAAGCGCACTGCCGCCTTAAAGAGGGCATCGCGAAAGCCAAACTGCATCAGCATCAGCACCACTGCAAAGGCAATGCCCGCGATCGCCACCAAGAGCCGAATGCGCTCTCGAATCAGTTGTAGCCAAGCTAAGGGAATTGCAAAAATCATCCTTGAACCTCAGCGCGGATCAATGGCAATTTCCACTTGCATATTGGTTAGACCCGCCACCGGCTCACTGTTGTCAAGGCGAATTTTCACTTCCACAACCCGCGCATCGGTTTTTGCGGCTGGATCCGTATCAGTCACGTCATTCTTGGCCACCACCAAACCCACTTGCGCCACGCGGCCGGTAATGGGGGCCTTCAAGGCACGACTGCGAATTTCCGCGGGCTGACCCACCCGCACACGGGGAACATCGGTTTCATAGACTTCAGCAACGGCATACATTTGATCGGTGTTGCCCAGTTCGAGAATCCCGCGTTCATTGATGGTTTCGCCGGCTCTGGTGTGAATCCGCAGCACCCGACCATTGCGGGGGGCGCGAATAATGGTGCGCTCAAGGCGGGCTTCCGCCAGTTGCAGATTCCGTTCCGCTGAGAGGAGCTGCACTTGGGTTTGTACCCGTCCCAGATTGGCTTGGGCGGCTTCGATCTGAGCAGTGGCGGTGGCAAGTTCCGTACGCCGTTCCTCCTGTAGGCGAACAAGGTTGGCTTGGGCGTTGCGTAATTCTTCCTGTAAGCTCCGGACGCGGACCGTGCGATCGTCGAGATCCTGTTGCGACACTGCCCCATTGGCAAAAAGTTGGGCAAAACGCTGATATTCGCGGTTGGCGGTCTCGAGTTCCGCTTGAATGCGTTGAATCGTAGCCTGCTGGGCTTGAATGGCAGCAATGGCCGGTTCATTGGCGCGATCGCGCCGCCGCTCGGCTTCGGCAATTTGAGCAAGGGCGAGGCGGGTTTCGGCCTCATAGCGCAAGCGGGCTTCCTGCAACTGACTGACCGCCAAATCGCGTTCGGCTTTGCGCTCCGGATAGGTATCTAAATAGGCAAGGGGTTGACCGGCCACCACGCGATCGCCCTCGCGCACTAACAACTGCCCTAGCCGTTCGGTCATTGAGGGAGCACTGACGGCCACAACTTCCCCTTCGGGTTCCAATCGACCCAAGGCGGTAATGCGATCGCTCATGGGATTAGCAAGGGCTGCCTGAATTGTCTGTTCTTCATTGACCCGTTGACGTTGCTGCCAATAGTTCAAACTGAATGCCAAGCTGCCTAATCCGATGGCGATCGCCCCCCCGATCAGCCATGGACGACCAACTTTGCTGAGAAACGGCTGTCCCATGGGACGACCTCGTGAATGCAGTGCAGTCAAAAATAACAAGTGTTACCTCATCTTAATATAGACGCCCTCGGTTATTAAGGAATGCTAAGTGCTAAGCAAGTCGAGGCGGTCGCCGACCACAGGCTTGCCAAAGGGCTTGCCGTTCTTGGGGCAGAACCTCGCGCCATTCTCCGGGGGCAAGGCCACTCAATTGCAGATTGGCGATCGCCACGCGTACCAAGCGCAGCGTGGGTAACCCTACCGCAGCCGTCATGCGGCGGACTTGGCGATTGCGACCTTCCCGCAACGTTAGACTTAGCCAGTGGGTAGGAATAGAACGACGATAACGAATGGGTGGTTCCCTAGGTGGTAAAGGGGGTTCCTGTGCCAGTACCTGGACAACCGCAGGTCGCGTGCGACAGCCTTGGATGACAACGCCTTCGGCCAACTGCGTCAGAGCTGCGGGGTTGGGTTCACCTTCTACCTGTACCCAGTAGGTACGCGGATGGCCATAGCGCGGATCCGTCAAGCGGTGCTGCAACCAACCATCGTTGGTGAGAAGAACCAGCCCCTCGCTGTCATAGTCCAATCGCCCTGCGGGATAAACATCGGGAATGGGAACATAATTCTTGAGGGTCGATCGCCCCTCTTGATCCTGAAACTGACAAAGCACCCGATAGGGCTTGTACAGGAGAATGTAGCGATGGTTCATGGTTAGGAAAAGTCTAACCGCGACGCCGTTTTACCTCAGTTTATGACCTAGTAAAGCCTAGGGGGGAATGCTAACCGTAGACTTAGAAGTTTCTGGCTCAATGGCCAGTCTACTGCCGCCCACAGTGTTGATTCCCAAATGTTTTGCAATTGTAGATCACAAAACAATATTGGCAGTCACCAACGTCGCAGCCAAACTAGAGCTAGTATAGCACATCTACTCTGGGGGCTGGCTTTAGATATCGAGGTTTTCTAGGGCCAACTGGGGGCCATAGGTCTCGATAAATTCGCGACGAGGTGCCACGCGATCGCCCATGAGGATGGTGAAAATGCGATCGGCCTCAGCAGCATCTTCAATTTCCACCCGTTTGAGAATGCGCGTCTCTGGGTTCATCGTCGTTTCCCACAACTGCTCCGGCATCATTTCCCCGAGACCCTTAAAGCGCTGGATCGTGTAGTTGGCATTTTCCGGGAAGGCGGCAATCTGCTGCTGCAGCTCGCGATCGCTATAGCAATAGAAGTGCTGTCGCCCCCGTTCAACCTTATACAGGGGTGGGCAGGCAATATAGACAAAGCCTTGGTTAATCAATTCCTGCTGATAGCGATAGAAAAAGGTCAGCAACAAGGTGCGAATGTGGGAACCATCCACATCAGCGTCTGTATTGTGGGCACACAACCCACCGACACCACAAATAAAGTTTTCATCCCCCTCCACTGAGAAGTCATAGACATACTCACCCACGGGTGGAATTTCCGCAACTTGCGTCACCTCTAGTGCCATTAAGTCTTCACTAATAGGGGTAAAAGCCAGTGGCTTGTGGTGGGGCAAAGCCAGATAGGGCTTCAGGGATTCACTGTGGGGATGACGCTGCCAAATGGGCAGCGCCGCTTCCAGTTGGGGCTTGCCGCTCAGGGTGAGGCAATGCACTTCATGGCGGGTTGGTACCCGTGAATTGGCAACGGCTTCTGGTTTTAGCGTTGTCCAGCTTGCTACCCAGCCCAACTGACCAAACAGGTAGAGGAGGCCATCTTTGAGGGTAGGAGAAGTGGTGGTCATAGAGATGTGGCTGCGGGCGATCGCCCCATCGCCGAGGAAATACCCCTCCAAAAAGGCCAATTGTAGCTCTAGTGGCACCCGCCACACCAAGGAGGGCAGGCACTTCTCGTGGGCTTTGCCCCCCACCCCCAAGGCTTTGAGTAAGCAGGTTGCCAAGACACTGTGGAAGTAGAGTTTTTGTCCTTGACTTTCAGGGTCAGCATCGCAGCGAGGAGACTCGCCAAAGAGGGTTTCAATGGTACGGCAGAGTTCAGGGATAAAGGGCTGGTTTTTTCGCCCTAAGCTGAGGCTAACTTGATGTTGACTCAGGCTTCCCTCGGCTACATACCAGCCTAAAAACCACAGTAACTCCCGATTGACCTCTAAATATCGGCCAAAAGCTTTGTCATGGTGGGCATGGGGCACGAGTTGCACCTCCCCAGTGAGGCACTCTAGTTCCGCAAGGGTAAAGCTATCGAGGGGCTGATAACCGCTGATTTGGCGGTAGGGGGCATTTTTGCTGTCGTCACTTTGATGCTGAATCCTCTCAAGCCGCGACAGTAACGTTTGGTATTGGAGTGGGTAATGCCACTGAATGGCCTCGAGGTAATTGAGGAAGTGTTTTAGGGTCGGCCTGGTTTGACCCCGTTCCCATTGGGAAATGATGATGGCCTGTTTGACCCCGACTTGGGCAGCAACGGCCTCTTGACTTAGCCCTTGGACTTGACGCACTTGCCGCAGGGGTTCCCACAGCTGGGGATCATAGGCAACACGCGGTTCTTGCCCCTCCGAGGAGCACTCAACCCGTGCTAGGAGTTGTTGGCCACACAGGGCTTTGACACCTTCCCCCTTGAGATACAGCCCCTCCGTGAGACCCACTTGGTAAAACAAGTGCAGCAGATCAATGCGCTCAACAATTGGGGGACGCGGTAAGCGGCGACTGGCAACAAGGCGATCGCCCACTCGAATCTCATTTCCTTTTTTCAACTTGATCTGACCGTCTTCATAAACATAGACACTGTGGGAGGCCGTCACCTTAATGGAGCGATGGTAGCGGGTTTGAATTGCATACATTGGCTCTTCATGGGAATGGCGAATCACTGCCTTCAGGGGTTGAAAGCGAGTCTGACCCGTCTTGGGATCAAAGGACATCACCTGATAGTGCTCAACAATCCGTTGCCCCTCAATGCACTGATCAATAAACTCGCCAATTTTGACCAATTCCACATGGCCGTAGGCATTCATAACAAGGGTGGGTTCATCCCCGGCCACACTCATAATAATGATGCGGTGATAGCGCAACTTGGCAGGATCAAACTCCTCTCCCTTCACGCCCAGACCAAGGGCAGTAATTAAGGACTGCACCTCATTGTTCTTGTAGATTTTGGCATCATCGGTTTTTTCAATGTTGAGAATCTTGCCCCGCAGCGGCAAAATCGCTTGGAAGCGGCGATCGCGCCCTTGTTTGGCACTGTTGTGAACAAAAACGCCACTGGCCAGCGCAAAGTTATGGGTTCCCGGCACTTCTAAATCGTAAACATCAATCTTTTCACCCATAACCTCAATTGAGACAATGCGATGGTTATAGTTTTTGATTGCTTCTAAGGCACGATTTGAATCGCCATCAAAGTACCGATTACAGAAAGTTTCAAAGTGTAGGAGCGACTTATCACGTGTTTGGCAACGATATTCGCGATAAGACTCTAAATCAATATTACCTTGTTCTAACTCAATTTTCTTTAGGGCTTTAATTGTCTTGTCAAAGTAGGTCTTTGATAGTGCTTCTTTCCGCTTCTGACGGCACTTCTCCTTAACTTCAGGACGATGTAAGGTTTTATCAATGTGCTGGCGATGAAGTTCAAGATGTGCATCAGCAGACAGACGAATCAGATTCGTGGGATTATTGTTTCGCTTGTTGAAGTCAACATGATGACAATGCTCACCACTTTCTAAGGCGTATTTTCCTTGCCAGCGGTTATACCAATCTGCAAGCATGTGGGTAAACAGCCAAGAATTTGATCGAGGATCCCAAACCCTTTCGTAGCCATCGATCGTAATTCCCGAATCAGCGCTGCTAGATGCTTTTCGATAAAGTGGCATTAGGGAATCATCGGGAGTTAACGCCTGTGCCTCTTTATACTCACCATTGCGGAGCATGAAACGGTGATCGGGGGTGCAGATAATCACCTCGCCGTTGTCAAGGGTGAGCTTAATGACTTCAGCATTTGTTTTGGTTTTGCGGACGTTGACCAGTCGCTCAATACCAATCGTGCCATCGTGGCGAACTGTGTAGCCAAAATGCTCCTTGCCTGCCGCTTGTTCTGCCATTAACTCCACAAAACTGAGGCAACGGCCATCGGCGAGAGCCACCTTTGTATCACCAGCAAAGCAGCCACCCGCAGAATCACCTTCGACAATGAAAATTTCCGAGACAGCAGGATCCCGTGAACTGCAATCCGCCAATTTCCCCGGCAGCGTCGAAGACTCCAGCACCGACTTGCGCCGTACCATTTCCCGTGCCCGCCGCGCCGCTTCAGCCGCATTAAAGGCTTGGATGGCTTTTTCCAAGATCGTGTCGGTGACGGTCGGATGAAAGTCAAGGTATTCCGTTAGGGCTTCGCCCACAATGGCATCCACAATGCCGCGTACTTCGGTATTGCCGAGTTTGGTTTTTGTCTGCCCTTCAAATTCAGGGTTGGGCACCTTTACTGAAATAATGGCGGTGAGGCCTTCGCGAATGTTTTCCCCCGCCAAATTGGCGTCCCCCTCCTTGAGTTTATTGCGCTTGCGGCCAAGGGCATTGAGGGTCCGCGTTAGGACTGCCTTTAGCCCCTCCATGTGGGTACCGCCATCAATGGTGCGGATATTATTGGCAAAGCCTAGCAGGTTTTCACTGTAGGCATCGGCACACCACTGTAGGGCCGCTTCCACCTGCACATCGTTTTTTTCCCCCTGAATGTAGATGATCTCTGGGTGAAGGGGTTCCTTTTCCTGCACCATGTAGCGGACATATTCACGGATACCGCCTTCATAGCAGTAGGTTTCACTCAAGGGGGGCGTAACGCGCAAATCCTTGAAATCAATACGAATGCCGGCATTGAGATAGGCCAGTTCCCGCAGCCGTGTCATCAGCACCTTGGCGTCAAATTCAATCGTTTCTGTGAAAATCTGGCGATCAGGAAAGAAGGTCACTGAGGTACCCCGCCGTTCCTCACTATCGGGGGTCTTTTCGAGGGGAGTAATGGGAACCCCCCGTTCATAGCGCTGATGATGGACAAAACCATTGCGCCACACCGTCACTTCTAACCATTCCGAGAGGGCGTTGACCACAGAGACACCCACACCGTGCAACCCCCCTGAGACTTTGTAGCCACCATCGCCAAACTTGCCCCCGGCGTGGAGCACCGTCATCACCGTCTCAACCCCAGAGACGCCGGTATCGGGGTGAATATCCGTTGGAATCCCGCGCCCATTGTCGGTGACCGTGACGGAGCCATCAGCATTGATCTGAACTAGAATGGTGGAACAGTATCCCGCTAAGGCTTCATCAACGGAGTTGTCCACGACTTCATAAACCAAGTGGTGGAGTCCCTTGGGGCCAGTGCTGCCGATGTACATCCCCGGTCGGGTTCGTACGGGTTCAAGGCCTTTGAGTACCCGCAACTGGGCAGAGGAATACTCGGCGGTCATGGCAACTCCCTAACTGCTATAGAATCGAGGCAAATGCGTCTTCACTTGCCCAAATGTCAAATCTGACCTAAATTTTAGCACATAAGGGTTATAGGCGATTCTAGGAAATTTTCAGGCTGTATTTGAGTGGGGGATGCAGGGCTAATTGTTATTGGGGGGGCAACGGCCACCGGCAAAACGGCACTGGCGATCGCCCTTGCTCAGCAATTGAATAGCGTGATTTTGAGTGCGGACTCCCGCCAAGTCTATCGCGGCTTTGATATTGGCACCGCCAAGCCCACCCCCGCCCAGCAACAGCAGGTGCCTCACCACCTCATTGATATATGTGACCCCCGCGATACTTTGACCCTAGCGATTTACCAAGCCAAAGCCCAAGCCCTCATTGCCCACTACCACGCCCAAGGAATCACACCCCTCTTGGTGGGGGGGACAGGATTGTACATCCGCAGTATTACCCAAGGGCTAACAATGCCCCAAGTCCCACCGCAACCACATCTACGGGCACAGTTGATGGCGCTGGGTCAGCAGGAATGCTATCAATGGCTTCAGCAGGTGGATCCTGTGGCGGCGCAACGCATCCATGCCCACGATCACGTGCGTACCCTGCGGGCTTTGGAAGTCTATTACGTCACGGGGGTACCCCTCAGCCAGCAGCAGCGGCGCGAACCGCCTCCCTACCCGATTGGGTACTTTGCCCTGCCGGGGGGCGATCGCCAACAGCAGCGGGCACGGATTGAAGAACGCACCCAGCAAATGCTGGCCATGGGATGGCTCGATGAAATTCGGCAACTGCAAGCGCAGTACGGTGATGAACTGCCCCTATTAGATACACTGGGCTATCGCGAGATGCGCCAATATCTGCGGGGAGAAGTCACACTTGCGGAAGCTATTGCCCTCACCGTGCAGCACACCCAACAATTTGCCAAACGGCAGCGGACGTGGTTTCGGGCAGAACCCGGCATCCATTGGCTGCAAGCCACCACCCTAGAGGAGCAACTAGCAGAGATTCAAGCACAACTGGGAATATAGCCCAGCACCACCTCAACAAAGCGGCGGATCAACTGATTGGCGTAGGGGGTAGGACGGGCTGTTTGCTTGAGTTTTTCCAGTTCGGCAGTGCCCAATTGATAGCGATCGCAATAACGGCTAATGCGGGCAATCAGGTCGCGATCGTCCACCTCGGGATGAAACTGAAAGCCATAAAAGGGCTTGCCCTCCAAGCGAAAGGCATGGTAGGGACACAACTCACTGTAGGCCAGTAAGGTCGCTCCCGCTGGCAGGGTCAAGGCGCGCTCCTGATGTCCGGAAATGGCCAAAAAGGGATTGGGAAAGCCAGCAAACAATGGATCCGCAACCCCTGCTGGGGTGAGATACAAAGGGTAGGTGCCCATTTCCATGGCCTCGCGATCCACAATCACTTGCCCCCCCAAGGCCTGCACTGCCAATTGAAAGCCAAAGCAGGAGGCCAACACGGGGATCTCCTGCTCAATACAGGCCAAAATTAAGTCCATTGCCGGCGGTACAAAGCGATAGATCTCTGGCTTGAGCACTGTGGCATCACTGGAGCCACCGATAAAAAGTGCATCAAAGCCTTGAAGACAGTCGGGGGTAAAGTCAGCACACTCAAAGCCATTGAGCACTGTAAATTGCTCGGCGGCCAAACCGCTCAAGCAGATAAATTCTGCCAATTCCTCTTGCTGCGTAGTGCGATCGCCCCGTGCCTGAAGCAGTAGAATCCGTAGGGACTTCACCGTTCTCTAGCGTTTAGAAATCTCAATGGGCTGAGGGGTCGGTGGACGTTGGGTGTCCACGAAACTAAAAACCAGAGACGTTTCAAAAAGTCCCACGATTTGCTTGAGGGTTGGCTGCATCCGCGTTTTGCCCGTCATGCCATAGGCCACAGCAAGGCCACAGGCACCCTCAAGGTCATTGACCTCCTTGATCCAATCGAGGAGCAGCGAACCACTTTCGGGGTCAAAGGTATCCAAAAGCCAAAGATGGTTGGCATTGGTTTGGGCAAGGAGCATGACTATTTGCTCGGGACCTGAGAGGGGAAAGACCGTTAGATGGTGAATGCCGCCCTCCTCAGCAATTTTGGCGGCGAGCGCCTCCGCTGCGGCTTTTTTGGTTTGAATCGTCAACACGGGATAGCCCTCAAACGCCTCGGGAATCTCCCCCTGTTGATGGTAAGAGACGGCTGCTTGTAATTCCTGTAGCTCTTTCGGCGGAAACAACTTAAAGAGGATATAGGCTTCCCCCGGAATTGCTTCCGTATCAATGGGAATCTGGTGCTGTGATTCGCTCTCCTCAGGGTCACCATTGATTTCTGCCATCATCTCTGGCACTGTTGCCACGTGCACCTGATAACTAAGGGCAGAATGGCGGGGTGAAGGAATCTTGAACCTCAGGTCTAGTTCAGGGCACTCCTCCTTCTCAAACTGTTTCTTGGTCTTTTTCCAGAATTTGATCAGAGCCTCGATTGCCACATAGACCATTTCCGCTTCTTCAGGGGCGTAAAAGGGTCGCATTCCCTCCAAAGGATGGATGACACCCGGTTCAATGGTGTAAAGATGCCCCTTGAGGACAAAAGAGAGATCATTGCCTAAATCCTCTTCGTCAACCTCGGAAAAATTCAAGAAGAGACAATCGTTGCGCAGAACCGTTTCCTCTAAGCGCTCATCATCGTCTTCGTCAATGTAGGGATATTCTTGATCAATCTGCTGCCAAAAGTTGCGTAATGCCTCCTCCCCGCGGTAGAGCATTAGACCAAAGTCACGGTTGGCTCCTTGGGGGTTCACCAGTACCGCAAAGAGGGTGGGAGAGTCCCAAGCGTCGCAGTGGAGTTTAAGGGGGGTAAGACTGTCTAGGCGCCGCCAGATGTCCAGTTGAGCAAATTCCCTAATTTTCTGTGTGTAGAGGGCAACATATTCAGGGGGGAGCACCTCGATATCTTCATCATCACTGGTGACTTCCGCCGCAATGAATTCAAAAAATTCAGCCAGCAGGGGAATGTGGGCTTGATACTCCACCTGAATATCGAGGGGAGCCACCACACCGCGCAGAAAAAATTGCAACTCGCGGTCATCAACGATGATGGTGTGGGGACGGCAGGGCTGAGCTTGGGGATGGCGGGGATATTCGATCGCCTGCACCAACAGCCGCATCAGTTGCTCTGGTGTGGGTGGAAACTGACCCACCTCCATGCTGCGTACCCCCTGATCCTTGGGATCGAGCCAAGCCGCACAAAAGACCTCGTCGTTCTCGCTGTCCAGCCTGCGGCCGCCACCGACCCAAATGGCGGCAACTTGCGGTACATTCAACAGACGACGGATGGTCGCAGCGGGTAGGCTCACAGGGCGATCGCTCCCAATTCGATAACCTTTCCACTCTAGCAAATGACGCAAATGGGTCGCACTAAGTATTTATTGGGGTTTGATCCAGGGCGGGACAAGTGTGGGTTAGCCCTTGCCCTTGGTCAAGAAGTGGTGCGCTATGAAGTGGTGGCCAGCGATCGCGCGATCGCCCGTGTCCAAGAGTGGCATCAAGCCTACCCATTTGAACAGGTGATTATGGGCAATCAAACCACCTCCCGCCAGTGGCAGCAGCAATTGCAAGCGGCTTTGGCTGTAGAAATTATTCCAGTGGATGAGCGCAATAGTACCCTAGATGCCCGCGATCGCTATTGGCAACTCTTTCCGCCCCAGGGTTGGCAGCGGCTGATTCCCAAGGGGTTGCGCCTGCCCCCCCGACCCATTGATGATATTGTCGCCATTGTGCTGTTAGAACGCTACTGTGGTTATCCCCTGCTGCTCAGTCAGAGGCAATAAACTTTATAATTGTCAGGTTATGGTACAGCACGGCAGCCGTGGAGAAAGGCACCCTCATTGAATTTCGGGTCAATAACCAGCGTCGCTTGGCGGTGATCGATCGCCCCGAAGGTAAAAAGCATTGGATTGCCATTGATCAGCATTTACAAGCCCACACCATTCATCCGCGCCAACTGACCTTTACGGTGCCCGAGGAGCGGTTTCGTCCCCAAGAGATTCCCACATTTTGGCAGCAGGTGCAGCCGCTCTTGGATGCCGACAGTCTAGAAGTGGCTTGGGAAATTATCCGCGAGGAAAACCGCCCCATTACGCCAGCGGATCTAGCGGAGCTGCTTTTTTCGGAGCGATCGGCGGTGGCCTGCTATGCGGCCTACTATCTCCTGAGTGAGGATCGTTTCTACTTCAAGCTCAAGGGGGAAACCTACGAGCCTCGACCGGCTGCCCAAGTGGCAGAACTCAAACATCAAAGCGAGCGGGAAGCCCAACGCTTGGCGGAGGAAGTTAGCTTCCGTGAACATTTGACCCAAGCCCTGAAGGGGGAAACTGTGGCGTGGTCTGCCAGCGATCGCAAGCGCCTTGAGCAGTTAGAACGTTATGCTATAGCCATTGAACCCAGTGGCCAACACCAAGCAGCCATTGACCTCCTCAGTGAATTGCAGCGTCCCACCCAACCCTTGGGCGCTTTCCAACTGTTGGTGGATCTCGGCCTCTGGTCAGAGCACGAAAATCTGTTCCTGCGCCGGAGTCAAATTGACGTTGAATTCTCTGCCAAGGTACTTGCTGTGGCCCATGAACGCCTCACCTCACCCCCTACAGATATTGACGCTCCCCTGCGCCGCGATCTCACCCATCTCAAGGTCTATACCATCGACGACGAAAGCACCCAAGAAATTGACGATGGCCTCAGCCTCGAAGTCGTGGGCGATCGCCAAAAGCTGTGGATTCACATTGCCGATCCCACCCGCTGGGTGATGGTGGATGATGTCTTGGATCAGGAGGCGCGCCGCCGCGCCACAACGGTCTATCTACCGACGGGGATGATTCCCATGTTTCCCACGGAGTTGGCCACAGGACCGATGAGTTTGGTCGCGGGACAAACCTGTTGTGCGCTGAGTTTTGGCATTCTTTTAGCCGACAACGGCGAAGTGCTGGAGTACGAAATTTGCCCCAGTTGGATTCGCCCCACCTATCGCCTGAGCTATGACGATGTGGACATGATTTTGGAGCAGGGGGTGACCGGGGAAGCGGATCTGCTGGCGATCGCCCAATGGGGACAGCGGCGTAGTGAGTGGCGACAACAACGGGGAGCGATTCGCATTAATATCCCTGAACCCAACATTAAAGTGGCTGGTGAAGAGGTGGAAATCTCGCCCCTCCATGACTCCCCCGCCCGCCAACTGGTGGCAGAAATGATGATTCTTGCCGGTGAAGTAGCCGCCCATTTTGGCGCCCGTGAAGGCATCCCTCTGCCCTTTCGCAGTCAATCACCGCCAGAACTGCCCTCAGAGGAGGAATTGTTGCAACTGCCCGCTGGAATGGTGCGGGACTGTGCCATTCGTCGTTGTATGCCCCGCAGTGAAATGAGCACCCAACCCAATCCCCATGCCAGCCTGGGTCTTGATGCCTACTGCCAAGTGACCTCCCCGATTCGTCGCTACACGGATCTGCTGGCACACCGTCAGATTAAAGCCCACCTGCGGGGAGAAAGGCCGCCCCTGACACCAGAACAACTCAATGAAATTTTATTGGGACTGATGTCTTCGGTTCAGGAGTCCGCTTTGGTGGAGCGGCAGACCAATCGTTATTGGTGCCTAGAGTACTTGCGGCGGCATCGCGAAGAGGTGTGGCGGGGCATTGTGCTGCGTTGGTTGCGTCCGGAGGAGGGACTGGGGCTAGTACTGCTGGAGGATTTGGGGCTAGAACTGGCCATGCGCTTTCAACGGCAGGCAAAGTTGGGAGAATCGGTACTGGTGCGGGTGAGTCGGGTTGATCCGCGAGGCGATCAAATTTGGCTGGAGGAAGTGCCCCCAGATGCACTGACCTCAACAGAAACGGTCGCTTTATCTTCAACATGATCCCGATGAGAAAATGGCAATGCATGCAGGGGTGTGGCGCCTGTTGTTACCTTGAGTTGCGCGATCGCTCAGAAGTGCCCACCATTCTCAATGCAGAGGAATTTGCCCTCTACCAATCCCTCATTGGTGCCGATGGCTGGTGTATTCACTTTGACCCCCTCAGCCGCCGCTGTCGTATCTACGAGAATCGCCCCCGCTTTTGCCGCGTCACGCCAGAAGTCTTTGAGGATTTGTATGGGATTACGCCTGAGGAGCTAGACGAGTTTGCTATTCAGTGCTGCTGCGAACACATTCACGATCGCTACGGTGAGCGGAGTTTTGAACTGCTGCGCTATGAATATCTGGTGGGTCAGGGCGTAGATCCCCCGCAGGGGGAGGAGGCTCCCTAGGGCTGTTCTTTGTGAACGGACACCTATAATGACAGCAGATGACAACAGTTGTGTGCAGCCAGAGCCTATGGATGACTATCGGATGCGGGTCAACTTGGTCGAAGGCTCGGTGAGTTTTCGCTTCTCTCGGACAGCCGCAGAGGCCCTACGGCAAGAGATTCAGGCTTTAATGGAACGCATGCGGGCGATCGCCCATGCCAAAGCCAGCGGTACTCCCCTGTCTCCCCAAGCGGCCATGGAATATCAGCACGTGGGCGAGGTCTTCCTCGAAGTGTTTTGTAATCCCAATATCTGGCCCAATCCCTATGCCGCCAAGGTTCTATTGACCGTGCGAGATGATCGCATGCGCCTGACGACAGAGGCAGAGCTAAATCGTCTCGTGGAAGACCTCAACCAGTTTCTCGAAAGCGCTCCCCCCTAGGGGGACAACATCTGTTAGGTTGAGGATATGGTTACTCTTCCTAAGGCTGGCCGCTCTGGCCGTTTGCGTCGCCTCTTGGCCTATTTGCGTCCTCACCAAACAAAAATTTGGGGGGGGATTGTTGCGCTTTTTATCGTCAACCTTTTGGGCACCTATTTGCCGCTGCTCATTGGTACTGCGGTTGATGAATTGCAGGCTAAGTTTGACTTGCAGCGGGTGGTGTTCTATGCCCTGCTGCTGATTGGCCTAGCCTCCCTGATGTGGCTGATTCGCATGGCCTCGCGCCTGTGGATCTTTGGGGCTGGGCGATTGGTGGAATTTGACCTCAAGCAACGGCTCTTTGAACATCTGCTGCGTTTAGAACCCAGTTACTTTGCGGAGAATACCCCCGGGGATCTCATTAGCCGTGCCACCAGTGATGTGGATAATATTCGCCGTCTGGTGGGTTTTGCCCTTTTGAGTGCGGCGAACACCGTGTTTGCCTACGGTATGACCCTGCCCGTGATGCTGGCAATTCATCCGGGGTTGAGCTTGGGGGCGATCGCCGTTTATCCAGCGGTTCTTTTTATTGTCCAAACCTTTAGCGATCGCCTGCGGGCAGAGCAGCTCGATGTGCAACAAAGCCTCGCGGAACTCAGCGATCTCATTCAAGAGGACATGAGTGGCATTGCCCTAATTAAAATCTATGGCCAAGAAGCCAATGAACAACGCCAATTTGACCAGTTAAATCAAGACTTACTCCGCAATAACTTGGTACTGGCCAAAACCCGCAACATTCTCTTTCCCCTCTTGGGGGGGATGGTCAGCTTTAGTTTGCTGATTTTGCTGTGGTTTGGCAGCCGCATGATTGCTGCCAATACGATTCAGGTGGGGGATTTTATTGCCCTGCTGCTGTACATTGAGCGGCTGATTTTCCCGACGGCACTCTTGGGATTTACGATTACCACCTACCAACGGGGGGAAGTGAGCATTGACCGGATTGAAGCCATCTTGAGCGTGGAACCCCGCATTACGGATGCCCCAGATGCTGTTGCCTTACCCCGCGATCGCGTTCAGGGACACCTGCGTTGTCAGAATCTAACTTTTACATACCCCAATCGCCGCACCCCTGCCCTCAATCAACTTAGTTTTGAAATTCAAGCGGGGGAAATGGTGGCGATCGTCGGCCCCATTGGCTGTGGCAAATCCACACTGGCCAGTGCCCTGCCTCGACTCTTGGAGATTGCCCCGAATCAGATTTTTCTGGATGGCATTGACATTACGCAGCTGCGCCTTGCTGATCTGCGGGGGGCGATCGCCTACGTGCCCCAAGAAAGCTTTCTCTTTAGCACCACAATCAAAAACAACATTCGCTACGGCGAACCCGATGCCACGGAGCTAAAGGTGATTGCCGCCGCCAGCCAAGCCCAAATTCACAATGAGATCCTCAACTTTCCTAAGCAGTACGACACCCTTGTGGGCGAGCGGGGCATTACCCTCTCTGGGGGACAGCGTCAACGAACCGCCTTAGCCCGTGCCCTACTGGTGGATGCGCCGATTTTAGTCCTCGATGATGCCCTCGCCAGCGTTGATAACCAAACGGCTAGCCAAATTTTACAAGCGCTGCGGCAGCAACAGCACACACGCACGGTGCTCTTTATTTCCCATCAATTGTCAGCAGCGGCCACCTGCGATCGCATTCTGGTCATGGATCAAGGGCGCATTGTTCAACAGGGTACCCATGATCAACTGGTGGCAGCAGGGGGGTTATATCAATCCCTTTGGCAGCAGTATCAGTTAGAAAGCTCCCTTGGATAACTGGATCGCCTGCTGGAGAATGCCAATTTCCCATTAGAAGGGGGCAACCCTGACGGCTACCCCTAGCTTCAGTATCATTAAGAATAGACAATATCGCTAAAAGCTAAAAGGAACTACTGCCCTGGTGTTTGCGGACTGGGGGACTCGGTTGGCGTTTGGTTATCGGTACCACCGCCGCCACCACCACAGGCAACCAGCGTTGTCGAAAAGCCCACTAAAATTAACCCTAAGGCGGCGAGTTTGTAAAGAAATTTCATAGAACTCCTCACGGCAGATAATTAGGCAAGGATTGGACAGTTCTTTTCTACCAATTCTGCTCGGGGATTGGCAACTCTGTGGCAACGATTGGTCTATAGAGATTTCCCTCAAAAGTGCCACCACATCCTAGAAAGCAACTATACCCCCTATGACAACTGAGCGATTACAAAAAGTCCTTGCCCATTGGGGAGTGGCCTCGCGACGCCATGCAGAAATACTCATCCGCAGTGGTCAGGTCTTCGTGAATGGTCAGCGGGCAAAATTGGGGGACAAAGTGGATCCCACGCGCGATCGCATTGAATACAAAGGACAACCCCTGAACCCACCCCGCCCACCCCAACGGCTCTACCTGCTGCTCCATAAGCCCAAGGGGGTTCTCTGTACCTGTCACGATCCCCAAGGGCGCACCACCGTTTTGGATCTTTTGCCGCCTAGGTATCAGGGTGTGGCCGGTCTTCATCCTGTGGGTCGCTTAGATGCCGACTCTAGCGGTGCCCTGCTGCTCACCAATGATGGGGCGTTTACCTACTATCTCAGTCATCCCCGCCATCACATCCCCAAAACCTACCGCGTTTGGGTGCAGGGACAGCCTACGGAAGGGGTCTTGCAACACTGGCGAGAGGGCGTTCCCTTGGACGGGGTGATGACACTACCCGCAGCCGTTAAGCTCCTGCGCACCGAGGGCGATCGCTCCCTCTTGGAAATCATCCTGCACGAAGGTCGCAACCGCCAGATTCGCCGTGTGGCCGATCAGCTGGGCTATCCTGTTGTTGCCTTGCAACGGATCGCGATCGGCCCAGTTCACCTCGGCAATCTTCGCCCCAGAGCCGTTCGCCCCCTCAGCCGCCGTGAATTGGCCGCCCTTGCTTATCCAGCCAACCGCGAAGGCTCAGCCTGAGAGCCAGTCATTTTGGGTGGAATATGCTGCACCGGATGATCGGGATGGGTGGCTTCCCATTCGGCAAGAAATTCCTGTGTGTCTTTGACGGGCGGTAAGGGCAACGAGCCACCGGGACCCGCCAAGGGGCGCAATCCATTCAACTCCGCTAAGATGGCTGTGCCGTTGTTAATAACCACCGCCAAAATCGGGTCAAGGGCAAAGAAGACCCCCGACAGCAGCGCACCAATATTAGGAATGGCCACGATCGCTGTATTTTGCCAGACAATTTCCATCGCCTGCTTGGCAATCCGAATCGCAAGGGTCAATCCCCGCAAGTCATCCTCCATGAGCACCACATCGGCGGTTTCACGGGCAATATCGGTTGCCCCGGCAAAGGAAATAGAGACATCGGCATAGGCAAGAGCGGCAGAGTCATTGATACCATCGCCACAGAAAGCCACGACTTTACCGCTGTCATGGAGGGCACGCACCACCTCCACTTTCTTTTCCGGGAAGGCTTCGGCGTAGATATGCTCAGGGGCAATGCCTAAGTCTTTGGCCACCGCACGGGCAACGCGGCCAATGTCACCCGTCAGCATATGGGGAGTAATGCCTGCCCCCTTGAGTTCACGGATGACTTCAGGACTTTCATTGCGGATTGGGTCACTGTAGAGAATCACCCCAATCAAACGCCCATCCCCGGCCACATAGACAATTGACGCCCGCCCAGAATCGAGATCGGGGAAACGTTCATTGAGATCAATCAGGCAAATGTTTTCCTGCTCCATCATGCGGCGGCTGCCCACCCGCAGATCCACACCCCGCACTTTTGTGGCCACACCGAGGCCAACGCGGTATTCCCAGTCTTCACAGTCAAAGAGGGGCTGATGGGTTTCGCGAGCATGGCGGACAATGGCTTCAGCCACAGGGTGGGTGAGTCCCTGCTCGGCACTAGCGGCCATACTGAGAATGTCATCAGCACTGAAGCGCGGATCCATGACTTTAATATCCGTCACGCCAGCATGACCTTGGGTCAGGGTGCCCGTTTTATCAAAGACAATCGTGTCAATTTGCGCCAGTTTTTCAATCGCCCGACCACTGCGAATGAGAACGCCATGTTGGGCTGCATAGGTGAGCGCCGACAAAATCGTGGTAGGCACCGAGACCCGAATCCCTGTACCGAGGTCAAGGGTCAGCAGGGCGATCGCCCGATTGAGATCCCCTGAGAGTAAGCCAACACCTGTGCCAATGGCCAAGGTTGGAATGACGGCTTGGTTGGCCACCATGGCAGCATAGTTTTCAATGCGCGTGTCATGCACCGGTGCCGACTGCATTAAGTTCACAATCACACCTGCACGGGTATTGTTGCCTACTCGCTCCGCTAAGATCACCAGTTGCCCCTCGACCAGCAGCGTTGACGCAAAAACCTCCATTCCCTCGCTGCGCGTTACCGGCACCGACTCGCCCGTGAGTTTGCACTGATCAATGAGACCTGTACCCCGCAGGATGATGCCGTCAACGGGAATTTGATCCCCTGGATAGACAACTACGCGATCGCCCTCGACAAGGTCTTTCACTTCAACTTCAACCTCAACCCCGTCCCGTTCCACAAAGGCGGTTTTGCCGAGGCAATCCAGCAAATCAAGGTTGGCGCGCTCCGATCCCCGTGCCGTGAGGTCGCGGATCACTTCCCCCCCCTCAATCAGACCCAGCATAAAGGAGGGGGCAAAATAGTGCCCTTGCATGGTGTGGAGGGAAATTGCCAAGCCATCGAGGAAGTCAATCGTTAACTGTTTCTCCTCTTGAATCGCTTCCCATGCTCGCCGAAACACCGGCATTGCCCCGGCAATCACCACACTGGCAATCACATAGCCGGGAATCGGTACCCCCATCAGGGAGGCCACACTCAACCCCAAGCCCAGAGCCGGTAAGCCCAAGCGTTCCCAATAGTTAATTTCGTGAGCTTCCGCCGCAGGGGTGGCCTTCTCAGTACTTAGGGCGGGAAGATCTGGATTGGCCGCCACTTGAATCGACTCAAAAATTTGCCCTTGAATCGTTGCTAGGGCTTCCCCAAAGAGCTTGGGATTATATTCCACCACCAGGGAGCGGGCAGGGGGGTTAATGCGTGCCGTTGTCACCGCGGGTAAACTGCCCACAATGTAGAGCAGCCGTGCCCCATATTCAGCATCAAAGCCCAAGCGCGGAATGCGAATCCGAAAGCGACCCCTAATCCAATGCACAACTTGATAGTGAACGGTCTCTGTGGTGATAGGGTGGGTGGGTACTTCAGACTGCGGGGAACGACTTCGGGCAATAGTGGTCATAATGGATTCCTACGAATGGTCGGGCAAGTGAAGCTGGCTAAAAGTCTTAGTAATCGTTTTCCCCCAATTGTGGATGATAGACACCAAAATTGAGTCAAATTAAACCAGTCTCAGACAAGAAAGGCAATGCAATACAGGACACTTTATAGCTTAGGTCATCCTTAAGCCATTTCAGTTTTATCGGGCATCTATCGTACAATCTAGCTGCATATTGAGGAACAAGCAGATGATGGATACGGCGATCGCAACGATTCGTGCCCGCGAAATTCTCGACTCGCGGGGGCGCCCCACGGTAGAAGCAGAAGTTGAACTGGATTGTGGCATTGTTGGACTGGCGCAGGTTCCTAGTGGTGCCTCAACGGGGAGTTTTGAAGCCCATGAACTGCGGGACGGCGATCCCAAGCGCTATGGTGGCAAAGGTGTCCTCACAGCGGTGGAAAACATTGAAACCACCATTCTCAGTGCCCTTGTGGATCTCAACGCCCTTGATCAGACAGTGATTGACCAGTGCCTCTTGGAACTGGATGGCAGTGAGAACAAATCCAACCTTGGCGCCAATGCCATTCTTGCGGTTTCCCTTGCCACGGCCAAAGCAGCCGCAGAATATCTCGGTCAACCCCTCTACCGCTATTTGGGGGGGCCTCTGGCCAATGTCCTCCCCGTGCCGATGATGAATGTGATCAACGGGGGTGCCCATGCCGCCAACAACATTGACTTTCAGGAATTCATGATCATGCCCATTGGTGCCCCTAGTTTTCGGGAGGGACTGCGCTGGGGGGCAGAGGTTTTTGCCGCTCTGAGTAAGGTGCTAGCTGATAAGGGGTTACTGACCGGGGTGGGGGATGAAGGGGGCTTTGCGCCTAACCTCGACTCCAACCAAGCGGCCTTGGATATTTTACTTCAGGCGATTGAAACCGCAGGTTACACCCCCGGCACTGACGTTGCCCTTGCCCTCGATGTCGCCGCCAATGAATTTTATGAAGACGGCAAATATGTGTTTGATAATGCCAGCCGCACTGGCTCTGAGTTAATTCGCTACTATGAAGAATTGGTGAGCAACTATCCCATTGTCTCGATTGAGGACGGCTTGCAGGAGGAGGACTGGGATCACTGGGCACTCTTGACCGAAACCCTTGGCAGTCGTATTCAACTCGTGGGGGATGATCTATTTGTCACCAATCCCAAGCGCTTGCAACGGGGGATTGACAATGGCGTGGCCAATGCCATCTTGATTAAACTCAATCAGATTGGTTCCTTGACAGAAACGCTGCAAACCATTGATCTGGCGACTCGCAAGGGCTACCGCTCGGTGATTAGCCACCGCTCTGGCGAAACCGAAGATACCACGATTGCGGATTTGGCTGTAGCTACCCGTGCGGGTCAAATTAAAACCGGTTCCCTCTGCCGCAGTGAACGGGTTGCCAAGTACAATCGCCTGTTACGCATTGAAGCGGAACTAGGGGATCAGGCAGTCTATGCGCCCACGGTGGGCTTGGGGCCGCGCTAGGTGATTCGTGCCCGCAAACGTTTTGGCCAGCATTGGCTGCGTAGTGAATCGGTTTTAGCTCAGATCATTGCAGCGGCTGAACTGCACGCGGGCGATCGCATCCTAGAAATTGGTCCCGGTTGGGGTGCCCTCACTCGCCCTCTTCTAGCCAGTGGTGCTGAGGTGGTGGCCGTTGAACTGGATCGGAATCTGTGCAGTAAGTTGCGGCAGCGGTTCAGCGGGGATCGATTTCAGTTGATTGAGGGGGATATTCTCAAGGTTGATTTAGCCCCCTTGAACTGCCACAAAGTGGTGGCCAATATCCCCTACAACATCACAGGGCCGTTACTGGGGCATCTGCTTGGCAGTATTGCCCGACCGCGTCGCCCGGCCTTTGAGCGGTTGATTCTACTGGTGCAAAAAGAAATTGGCGATCGCCTGATGGCCACCCCCGGTAGCAAGGCCTACGGTGCCCTCTCCGTACGGATGCAATTTCTGGCCACCTGTGAGCCGGTCTGTGCAGTGCCCCCCCGCGCCTTTCAGCCGCCGCCTAAGGTGGATTCTGTGGTGATCTGTCTGCGACCCCACGCGACACTGCCAAGGGTGCGATCGCCCCAATGGTTAGAAACGTTGCTGAAACAGGGGTTTGCCACTCGCCGTAAGATGCTGGCCAATGCCCTCAAGTCCCTTGTCGAACCCGATCAAGTGCGCCAAGCGCTGCTTCAGTTGGGGCGAGATGTCAATAGCCGCGCCGAAGCCCTCAGCCTCGAGGATTGGCTAGCCCTCAGTGAACTCCTACAGCAGCCCCACCAAGATTAACAAAATCCCCAACCCACCACAGGCGGCAGCGCCAATGGTTGAATAGAGCACGGCATTACTGGTGTCTTGACTCAGGCTGTCTTCTGATTTCAGGGAGACAAAGAACTTTTGTCCCTTGACGGTGGGACGTTCAATGCGTAGCGTGCCCGTTTGATCACTGGCGGTGCCCACGACCAACACCTGCCGATCCACTGGCGTGATCCATTCCTGATAGCGATAACCAATGGTATTGCCACTGCCAAAGGTGAGGCTGCCCACGTTTACTTGGAAGCTGCCAAAGCCAAAGCGGGCAGTGTTATTGGCGGGTCGAAATTCATCGAGGACTTGGACTGTTTCCATGTCAGCCCCCCGCGGATCCACTTCAATCTCGCCGTAGCGATCGCGCACGCGGAAGGGAATGGTTTGGCTATTGCTGCTAATCGTGTCGGAGCGGCGTTCAGTGCGCCAGCGGGTGCGGCCTTCACTATCGGTTTCGCGCACCTGTTCTTCATACTCGCGGCTGACACACATGCGGTAATGGACGCAGGGCACCTGCTTTAACTCCGAGATCAGGGGCTGATCGACAACAATCTGACCAGAGACCTTCACATATTCCCGTAGGTTGCCACCGCCAATTTCCTGCGCCACCTGCTGTTGGAGCTGATGGAGATCCGCCGTGGTGGATGGCGTGGCTAGCTTAAGACTACGCAGCTTCAGGCGATAGTGGCGCTGTACAAAAAAGAGGGCAATCGCCGCAATTAGCAAAAGGCCACCAAAAATGCCCATCGGAGACTCCGCAACAGTAGCGCCGCCAATCCCTAGTTTAGCGATGGGTAGCCCATTATGTTATGGGGCGATCGCCCGCCCTTCGGGGTCTTCAAGGACAAAGCCAGCATCGGCAATCATTTGCCAGTCTTGGTGGGGGGCTTGGCCGGGGGTCGTTAGATAATCGCCGACAAAAATGGAGTTGGCAGCATAGAGGCCAAGGGGTTGCAGCGATCGCAGGTGTACTTCACGGCCACCGGCAATGCGAATCTCCTGACGCGGCAATAATAGGCGAAACAGCACCAAGATGCGTAAACAGTGGCGCGGATTGAGGTTGTGCTGTGTCCCAAGGGGTGTCCCCGGAATGGGAATCAGAAAATTCACTGGTACACTGGTCACCTGACGCTGCCGCAGGGAAAGGGCAAGATCAATGACATCGTCATCGGATTCCCCCATACCCAAAATGCCGCCAGAGCAAGTTGTAATTCCAGCGGCTTGGATATTGGCCAAGGTCTGGTCGCGATCGCTAAAGGTGTGAGTGGTGCAAATTTCGCCGTGGAAGTTTTCCGAGGTATTTAGGTTGTGATTGACGCGATCGACGCCTGCTGCCGCTAGCCGTGCCGTTTGCTCAGCGGTGAGTAAGCCCAAGCAGGCACAGATTTTCAGGGGATAGCGCTCCTTAACTGCCCGAATAGCAGCAAGTACCTGCTCAAAGACCTTCTCATTGGGCGATCGCCCGGAAATGACCATGCAAAAGGTACCAGCCTTGAGTTGGGCAGCGCGATCGGCCGCAGCAAGAATTTTTTCCTGCGAGAGCAGGGGATACTTTTCAATCTCAGCCGTGGAGATTTTTGATTGTGAGCAGTAGTGGCAATCCTCTGGACAGAGACCACTTTGGGCATTGAGCAGATAGTGCAGCCGTACCCGATTCCCCCAGTAGTGGTAGCGCACCCGATAGGCCGCCGCCAGTTGATTCAGGAGTTCAGTATCCGCGGCTTGTAACACCGCCCGCGCTTGATCGCGGCTGAGGCATTCATCGGCAAGGGCTAAATCGGCAAGGTGCTGCCAATCGGTCGTCAATACTGTGTTCATGGTTTTTTCTTAGCTACGGAGGGTCACGGCGTATTTTTCCACAAGGCTGTCGCGAATGCGCTGATGCAACTCGTTCACCTCGGCCTCGGTGAGGGTGCGATCGCTGGCGCGGTAGGTGAGGCGAAAGGCCAAACTGCGCTGCCCTTCGGGAACACCAGTGCCACTGTACTCATCAAAAACCTCGACACTCTCAAGGAGGGAGTCGCGCCCGCCTGCAGCTTTCCAAATGGTGCGGCTGAGTTCTGCCACAGTGAGATCCGCCGGCGCAAAAAAGGCGAGGTCGCGATCGCTGGCGGGATAAGTTGAAAAGGGCTGAAAGATAATCTGGCGATAGCGTTCCTCAAGGCGGCTCAGGAGTACCTCCAGATCCAGTTCAAAGACATACACCGCCGCCGGCAGGTCGAGGGTCGCCGCATACTGCGGGTGTAACTGGCCAAAAATACCGAGCCGTTCTCCATTCAAACAAAGGGCCGCCGTCCGCCCCGGATGCAAGCGTTCGTCTTGGCGATCGCTCTGATATTCCACATGCAAACCAAACCGCTGAAAGACACTCTCGAGAATCCCCTTGGCTTCATACCATGTGAGGGGTTGGGCTTGCTGTGAGCGGCGTACCCATTTCCCCTGCCACGGATCGCCACCGATGATGCCCCCAAGGCGATCGCTTTCCCAGAGACCCTCTTCATCTTGACCAAAAACACGGCCAATTTCAAAACCATTGAGGGGCGGATTCCCCTGTTCTTGGTTGTAGCGGAAGGCTTGGACGAGACCCGTAATTAGATCCGTACGCAGCGAGGAAAACTCCGCCACTAGCGGATTCACGACGGTCACTTGGTTGGGCTGACCACCTTTTACCCAAGAATAGTGCATCAATTCCGTCAGACCCGCCCCGCGAAAGGCCGCCCGTAGCTCCCGCAGTAGGGTGAGTTCCAGCGGTAGTGCTCCCAATTCCGATTGAGCGGGCAAGGTTTCCTCAAAGCGGTCGTAACCGTAGAGCCGCGCAATCTCCTCAATGAGATCCACCTCTCGCTCAATATCCCGGAAGCGGTAAGGGGGCACCGTCACCGACCACACCACTAACTCGTCCTCAAAGGTTTCTTGACGGCTGAGGTGAAAGCCAAGGCGGCTGAGTAGCTCTTCAACGGTCTCTGCGTCCAAATAGGCGACTTCCTCGCTCTCCGCTTCGTCAGCAACCACGGCCCCCAAGAGCCGGTGCACTTGTTCCAGCCGCAGGGTGAGGGTACGTTCGAGGGGCGGACGCTGATCCGCTAGTGTAGTGTAGGTCACTGTCCCTTGAGCCACTTCAGTCAATAGGGCGATCGCTTCAGCGGTGGCCGCCTCTAGTTCTGCGGGGTTCACCCCTCGTTCATAGCGAGCCGAAGCTTCCGTGCGTAATCCTTGGGCGCGAGCCGATCGCCGAATCACTGGACTGGCAAAGAGTGCCGCCTCAAGGAAGACATTCTGCGTACCCTCGTAAACTTCAGTCTCTTCGCCCCCCATTACTCCGGCAAGGGCAACGGGCACATCCCCGGCGGTAATCAGGAGATTGTCGGCACTCAGCACCCGCTGCTCACCATCGAGGGTTTTCAGGGTTTCCCCGGCCTTGGCAAAACGCACGCCGACACTCACTGGGGTTTGGGTAGCAACCCCTTGCAACCGATCCCAATCAAAGGCATGGAGGGGCTGACCCCACTTCAGCAGGATGTAGTTGGTGATATCCACCACATTATTGATGGCACGCAAACCGGCAGCCTCTAAGCGTTGCTGGAGCCAATGGGGCGAAGGGGCAATCTGGACATTGGTGATCAGTGTGCCACAGTAGGCAGGGCAGGCTTGGGAGTCGGCGATCGCCAGCTGTACAGGCACCTTAGCACGGGACTTTTTGGGGGCGATCGCCTTTGGGGCGGGTAGCGTCAGGGGAGCACCAGTAAGTGCGGCCACTTCACGGGCAATGCCTACCATACTCAGGGCATCCGCACGGTTGGCAGTTGAGGTCAGGTGCAAAATCACATCATCCAAGCCGAGGAGAGGACGTACATCTTCCCCGACGGTTACTGCATCAGCGAATGTGTGAATGCCCTCAGACGCTTTGGTTAGCCCCAACTCAGCAAGGGAGCAAATCATCCCCTCAGATTTCACGCCCCGCAGTTTTGCCGGTCGAATTTTCAGATCAATTTTGGCCAGATATGCCCCCGGTAGTGCCACAGGTACATACAAGCCTGCGGCGGCATTGGGTGCCCCACAGACAATCGTGCGGGGTTCCCCTTGACCCACATCCACTTGGCAGACCCGTAATTTTTGGGCATTGGGATGGGGTTCACAGGCCAAAATATGACCCACCACAACCCCTTCCGCCCATGTGCGCCGATCTTCAATTTCTTCGACTTCAAACCCCGCCATCGTCAGGCGATCGGCCAAAGTCATCACATCGAGATCAACAGCCACTAATTCCCGTAGCCAGCGAAGGGAAACCCGCATGGAATCCTCAACAAAACGTCATACTTTGCCATTCTTCTTCAGCCTACCAAAATTCGCCGCAGTGCTCCGCCTATACCGCAAAGCGGTTAGGTGGTAGTGAGGTGATAGGCGACCATAGGGAGCAGTCACTCAATCTCAGCTTCTTGCTGGACATATTGAGCTAGCACCGAACATCGGGCGCGACTAATAGCTATAGTCCACTCATGCTCACCCTGACGTACGAGTACAGGCTAAAACTAACCCAGCAGCAGGCTAAGCAGATCGACCACGATCTAGACGTGTGTCGCCAAGTTTGAAATGATGCGCTGAGGGAGCGCAAAGACTGGATTGCTTCGCGCAAATGTCCAGTCAATGCCTGCTCTGTGCCTAGCGAGTACATCATCCCAGCGGATGCCCCCTACCCCAGCTTCAACGTGCAGTGTCAACGATTCACCCAAGCAAAGCAGTTCAACCCTGATTTAGCGTCGGTTAACGCCCAAGCATCAGCAAGTCTTGAAGCGGGTGGTTAGCCTCGATGTTGGCTTGGAATACTTTCTCTCCACCTCGGACGGACTTCAACTAGCACGGCCTAGGTTTTTCGTAGAGATGCAACGCAAGCTTCAATTGCTGCAACGCAGACTGAAGCGGAAACAGATTGGGTCAGCCAACTGGAAGAAGATTCAACGCAAGGTGGCGAAGCTGCATGAACAGATTGCCCGCACCCGCAGGGACTGTCACTTCAAGGTTGCCCACCAACTTTGCGACGGGGCTGATGTGATTGTGGTGGAGGATTTGAATCTGATTGGCCTCAGTCGTGGGACGCTGGGCAAGCACATGCTGGATGCGGGTCATGGGCCATTCCTGAACTCGGTGTTGCCTTGGGTGGCCTGCAAGCGTGGCAAGGTGGTTGTCAAGGAGAAAGCAGCGGGCACCTCTCAAGAGTGTCCCAACTGTGGCGAAGCAGTCCGCAAAACGCTATCAATCCGTTGGCATGAGTGCCCCTGTGGCTGTTCAATGCCTAGGGATATTGCCGCTGCATTCGTGTTGCGGAATCGATTGATAGGCGGTGGGGCGCACCGTCTTGAAAATGCCCCTGGAGAGGTTCTGGCGGGGATGACTTTCGGGTCATCTAGTCAAGACTCTGTGAACGGGGAATCTCCTGCTATACGCCTAGCGTTAGCGGGATGAGCGTCAATGTCCTGTGATGGCATTACACAAGTGTAAGTCGGTATGAAGCAAGGATTTCAAGAACGATCGCCGATGCCAAGGGGTCAGGCCGTACTGATCAAGGGCTTGACGGTGTTGGGGGGTGCCGTAGCCCACATTGCGTTCCCAGCCATACTGGGGATAACGCCGAGCTAAGCGTGCCATGAAGCGATCGCGCCGTACCTTGGCAATAATCGAGGCACAGGCAATACTATAGCTGTGGCGATCGCCCCCGATAATGGCCGTTACCTTTTCAAAGGGCGCTGTTTTTGTTAATTTGCCGTCAATCAGGGCATGATCCCAAGGGGTAACCCGCGCTAGGGCACGCGCCATGGCTCGATAGGTGGCTTGCAGGATATTCACCTGATCAATTTCCGCCACACTGGCACTACCAATGCCAATGGCAATCGCTTGGTTATAAATCTGCCCAAAGAGGCGCGATCGCTGGCGGGCACTCAACTGTTTGGAGTCGCGCACCTCTGGAAGAGGCACACAGTCTACTGGTAAAATTACGGCTGCTGCCACCACTGGCCCCGCCAAACAACCCCGACCCACCTCATCCACACCGACCACGCGACAATAGCCCTGTTGCCAGTAGGCTTGCTCATAGATCAGGCTGGGCGGTTCCATGCTTAATGGCCAATCCCCACATAGCGGAAGCCGAGTGACTCTAGCCCCTTGCGATCCAAGAAGTTGCGGCCATCAATGATCACGGGTTGGTGCATCACCTTGGCCAGTTCCCCATAATCCACCTCTTGGAACTGTGGCCAGTCGGTCACCAGCACCAAAGCATCACAGCCATCGGCGAGGTGTAGCAAATCCGTTTCCACAATCACATGGGAGAGACCCGATCGCAGACCCGACTGGGACACGAGGGGGTCATAGGCCTTGACCTTGGCACCCAAGCGATACAGTTCCTCGATCAAATTCAGGGCAGGGGCATCCCGCAGATCATCGGTGTTGGGCTTAAACGTTAACCCCAAAAGGCCAATGGTTTTACCTTTGAGGATTTTTAGCACCTGTTGTAGTTTTTCAATGACAATAAAGCGTTGCCGCTGGTTGACTTGAACGGCTGCTTTGAGCAACTGGGCATCGTAGCCGTAGTCTTCCGCCGTGTGGATGAGCGCCGAAACATCCTTGGGAAAACAGGAACCACCCCAGCCCAAGCCCGCTTGCAGAAATTTCTCGCCAATGCGGGAATCTAGGCCAATCCCCTTGGCCACTTGAACCACATCCGCCCCCACGCGATCGCAAATATTGGCAATTTCGTTGATAAAGCTGATTTTAGTGGCCAAAAAAGCATTGGCAGCGTACTTAATCATTTCCGCCGAACTGAGATCCGTCACCAACACCGGCACGGGGGGCAAGGTGGGATCAGCCGCATACTTACGTTCAATGATCGGCGCATAGAGTTCCTGCATGATTTGAATCGCTTTGCGGCTACTACTACCCAAGACAATGCGATCGGGATTAAACGTGTCATAGACCGCTGAACCTTCCCGCAGAAATTCAGGGTTGCTGACCACATCAAAATCCAACGGCGGATGGGTCGCCCCCCCTTTAATGGCATCCGCTAGATCCGGTTCGCGCTCCACCACACCATCGAGAATAATCATTCGCACCCAGTCTCCTGAGCCAATCGGCACTGTGGATTTGTTGACAATGACTTTGTACCCCAAATGCAAATGGGCACCAATACCGCGGGCAACCGCTTCCACATAGCGGGTATCGGTTTCACCATTGGGTAAGGCGGGTGTACCGACGGCGATAAAGAGCACGTCACCAAACTCCACCCCAGCGCCAAGATCACTACTGAAGCGAATGTGGCCACTGGCAATGCACCCACGGAGTAACTCCGTCAGACCGGGTTCATAAATGGGGGATTCCCCCTGTTGCAGCAGCTTAACTTTATCAATGTTGTTGTCAATGCAAATCACCTCATGGCCAATATGTGCCAAGCACACTCCCGTCACCAAGCCCACATAGCCGGTGCCAATCACACATACCCGCATTCCCTGTGGCCTCCCTAAACTTCCACCATCATAGGCGTATAGGGCACGCCCAACCGCTCGGCAAAGTCAGGAATTGTGCGCTGTAATCCCTCGAGGAGGGGGACGGTCGGTTGCCAGCCCAACACCGTGCGAGCAAGGGTAATGTCAGGACGACGGCGCTGGGGGTCATCACTGGGCAGGGGCTTAAACTGAATTTCCACCCCCGGATTAATCAGGGCTTGGATTTTTTGGGCTAGCTCCAGCACGGTGTATTCATCAGGGTTGCCCAGATTCACAGGGCCAATGTGATCGCTATTCATCAGCCGAATTAACCCTTCCACCAAGTCGCTGACATAGCAAAAACTGCGGGTTTGGGAGCCGTCGCCATAAACGGTGAGGGGAATGCCCTGCAAGGCTTGAACAATAAAATTGCTGACTACGCGGCCATCGTTGACTTGCATTTTGGGGCCATAGGTATTAAAAATCCGTGCCACCCGCACATCCACATTGTTTTGGCGGTGGTAGTCAAAGGTGAGGGTCTCTGCCACCCGCTTGCCTTCGTCGTAACAGGAGCGGATACCAATGGGGTTGACATTCCCCCAGTAGGACTCAGATTGGGGATGCACCAGCGGGTCACCATAGACTTCTGAGGTGGAAGCAAGGAGAAACCGTGCCTTTACACGTTTGGCCAACCCCAGCATGTGGAGGGTGCCCATGACATTGGTTTTAATCGTTTTGACGGGGTTGTACTGGTAGTGAACTGGCGAGGCGGGGCAAGCCAAGTGATAGATTTGATCCACCTCAAGGCGAATCGGATCGGTGACATCATGGCGGATCAGTTCAAAATTGGGGTGACCCATCCAGCGCAGAATGTTGCGCTTTGTACCAGTGAAGTAGTTATCTAAGCAAATGACCTCATGACCCGCTTCCATCAGCCGATCAACTAGATGGGAACCAATAAACCCAGCACCGCCAGTAACCAGAATACGCATTGTGTTGCCTAAATAGAGTTACGCTATTCCTTTGCCTCAGATTAGCACGAGTTCATAGGAACCCAGTAATGTCTCATTCCAGTTCGCGATCGCTCCCCCTTAGCCGCCAAATTGAAGGGGGCGGCCGCGCACAGCGGTATTCACCCGCCCTTGGCTAAAAACAATCTCACCATTGACAAAGGTGTAAACTGGCCACCCCGTCAATGACCAGCCCTCAAAGGGACTCCAGCCGCACTTGGTGAGCAGTTCCTCGCGGCGCACTGGGCGATAGGTCTGCAAATCCACGAGCACTAGATCCGCATCGTCACCGGGGGCAATTTTGCCTTTATTGGGAATGTCGTAGGCCGCGGCAACGGCAGTGGACATCCAACGCACCACTTGGGGCACCGTACAGCGACCGGCCATTGCTTGGGTCAACATCAGGGGCAAAGAGGTTTCCACCCCCGGCATACCCGAAGGGCTTTGGGGATAGGGCTGCGCCTTTTCCTCTAGGGTGTGGGGAGCATGATCGGTGGCAATAAAGTCAATCACCCCATCCAATAATCCCTGCCAGAGTTTTTCATTATCTCCTGCGGTGCGTAGGGGCGGGTTCATTTGGGCAAGGGAGCCAATGTTGGCATAGGCCTCTGTGGTCAGCAATAGGTGCTGGGGGGTAACTTCCACCGTTATCCAAGGAAGCTTGTGCTCGCGCAGAAAGTCCACTTCAATTCCTGTAGACAGATGGAGAATGTGCAGGCGGCGTTCGTATTTACGGGAGAGCTTCACTGCTAACTGGGTGGCGTTGAGGGCAGCAATCTCGTCTTGAATTTGCGAGTGTACGGCCACATCGCTAATGCCAGCAAATTGTTCGCGACGGGCACGGATTCGCCCTTGATCTTCGGCATGGACAGCAATGAGGCGTTTGCCCTCACTAAAGATACGGTCTAAAATTGGCTCCTCATCCACCAAAAGGGGGCCGTGCATTGACCCCATGAAAATCTTGATGCCACAGACGGGCTGGACGCTGTTGAGGACGGCAAGATTCTCCTTAGTGGCGCCAATGAAAAAGCCATAATTAACAACACATTTGGCAGCAGCACGGGCGAGTTTGTCGTCGAGGCTGGCCTGATCAATGGTCAGTGGCCGAGTATTGGGCATTTCCAAAAAGCTGGTGACCCCCCCCTTGGCACAGGCACAACTGGCAGTAAATAGATCCTCTTTGTGCTCTAAGCCCGGTTCACGAAAATGGACTTGGGGGTCGATCACACCGGGCAGGAGAGTGAGACCAGTCGCATCAATAACCGTATCCTCTGGGTGGATGGTGACAGTTTCTGCGACTTCGGTGATGCGATCGCCCTCAAGGCGTACCTGTTGTTGTCGCAGTTCTCCCTCTGGGGTACAAATCACCGCATTTTGGATTGCGATCGCCACCCTGTTCTCCTGCAAAATTGGCTCTCTCCCTTGATCCTACTGGCATCTGAGACCCAAAGACACGAGGTGTAAACTATAAACATCTGTAATACTTGTGGTGATAAAAATTTGCCCCAGATCTATCTTCGTAACGGAAATAAAACCCTTATACTGTAGAGCGTGTCTGTAGGTGGGGCGCGATCGAATCGCTATGGAATCTGGTATTGACTTACAGGGGCAGTTTATTCGTGCATTGGAATCCCTTGGCCTCTCCCATGATCTGGCCAAGTTGCTATGGTTACCCCTGCCAATGTTAATGATGCTCATTGTGGCCACCGTGGGCGTACTGGTGGCCGTTTGGCTAGAACGGAAAATTTCTGCCGCTGTGCAACAGCGTATTGGCCCGGAATACATTGGTCCATTGGGGATTTTGGCACCCTTAGCCGACGGCCTAAAACTGATTTTTAAGGAAGATGTTCTCCCCGCGAATACCGATCGCTGGCTGTTTACCCTTGGGCCGGCGGTGGTCGTGATTCCTGTCTTTTTGTCCTATATTATTGTCCCCTTTGGCCAAAACCTACTGATCTCCAACTTGGCGATGGGGGTCTTTCTCTGGATTGCCCTCTCCAGTATTGCGCCCATTGGCCTGCTGATGTCGGGCTATGCCTCCAACAACAAATACTCCCTACTGGGGGGACTGCGGGCAGCGGCACAATCCATTAGCTATGAAATTCCCCTTGCCTTGGCGGTGTTGGCAGTGGCCATGATGTCCAATGGCTTGGGTACGGTGGAAATTGTCGAGCAGCAGTCGGAGTATGGCATCCTCACTTGGAATGTCTGGCGGCAGCCCATCGGCTTTTTGATCTTTTGGATTGCAGCTCTGGCAGAGTGTGAGCGCCTCCCCTTTGATTTGCCGGAAGCCGAGGAAGAACTCGTGGCTGGTTACCAAACAGAGTACGCTGGCATGAAGTTTGCCCTCTTTTACCTCGGTGCCTACGTTAATCTTGTGCTTTCGGCACTCTTGGTCAGTGTTCTTTACTTTGGGGGTTGGAGCTTTCCCATTCCCCTAGAAACCATTGCTAATCTTCTTGGGGTGAGTGAGAGCAATCCCTTTTTGCAGATTGCCTTTGCGGTGCTGGGCATCACGATGACCCTGATTAAGGCCTACTTCTTTGTCTTTTTGGCGATTCTGCTGCGCTGGACTGTGCCCCGTGTGCGCATTGACCAACTCCTAGACCTTGGTTGGAAATTCCTATTACCCGTGGGTCTAGTGAACTTGCTGCTGACCGCTGGCTTGAAGCTCGCCTTTCCCGTAGCCTTTGGCGGTTAAGAAACTCCCCATTTCCATGAGGTGACACCATGAAATTCCTCCATCAGATTACCAACTATGCCAAAGAGGCAGTGCAGTCCGCTAAGTACATTGGTCAAGGCCTCTCCGTGACCTTTGATCACATGCGGCGGCGGCCGGTGACGGTGCAATATCCCTACGAAAAACTCATTCCTTCGGAACGGTTTCGGGGACGGATTCACTTTGAGTTTGACAAGTGCATTGCCTGTGAAGTGTGCGTGCGCGTCTGCCCGATTAACCTGCCGGTGGTGGATTGGGTCTTCAACAAAGAGATCAAGAAGAAAGAACTGAAACACTACAGCATTGACTTTGGTGTGTGCATCTTCTGTGCCAACTGTGTGGAATACTGCCCCACCAATTGCCTTTCAGTAACAGAGGAGTACGAACTGGCCACCTACGATCGCCATGAGCTGAACTACGACAGTGTGGCAATGGGACGCATTCCCTATAAAGTGACCCAAGATCCGATGGTGACCCCGATCCGCGAGTTTGCCTACCTGCCGGTGGGGGTAATGTCTGGTCATGATTTGCCTGCGGGTACCCAACGGGCGGGAGAGCGTCCAGAGGCGATCGCCAACACTGCTGAATCATCTGAGAACTAGGAGTTGTTGCTGTGGACTTAGCCACCCTGACCCAAACGATTACCTTCTTTGCCCTTGCCGCTGCAGTGATTGTTGCTGCCCTTGGCGTTGTGCTCCTGAACAATGTTGTCTATTCTGCCTTCTTGCTGGGGGGCGTGTTCCTGAGCATCTCTGGGCTGTATATCCTCATGAATGCTGACTTTGTCTCAGCGGCGCAAATTCTCATCTATGTCGGCGCAGTGAACGTTCTCATCCTCTTTGCCATCATGCTCGTCAATAAGCGTGAGGCCTATACCCCAGTGCCGGGGCGTTGGCTGCGTCAGGGGGGTGCCGCAGTAGTCTCCCTTGGCGTCTTTGCCCTGCTGACAAAAATGATTTTGCAAACTCCTTGGCAGCTCAGTTCCCTGCCGCCCACGACTGACAGTATCACAACCATTGGCCAGCACTTTTTTAGTGACTTTCTTCTGCCCTTTGAGTTGGCCTCGGTCTTGCTGTTAATGGCCTTGATTGGGGCAGTGGTGCTTGCACGGCGCGAACTGGTCTTGGAACCTGAACCCATCTTAGGGGAAGAGGTGGTACCCCCCTTGGAGTTGCCGGAACGTCCCCGTGAACCTGTAGCCTTGTCTGAAAAATAGGGGAAGACGATGCAGTTAACCTATGTTTTGATCTTGGCAGCACTGCTGTTTTGTATTGGCATCTATGGCCTTGTCACCAGTCGCAATGCTGTGCGTGTGCTCATGTCCATTGAGTTGCTTTTGAATGCTGTCAACCTCAACTTGATTGGGTTTGCCAACTATCTGGATGGCCAGCAAATCAAAGGGCAAGTCTTTGCCGTGTTTGTGATTACGGTAGCAGCCGCCGAAGCAGCCGTGGGTTTAGCCATTATTTTGGCCATCTATCGCAACCGTGACACTGTTGACATGGAGAAATTCAACCTCCTGAAGTGGTAGACTAGAAGTCGGAACTTGCTTGCCTCAATTGCCGTCTACTTTCAAGAACCAGTGTCAGCAAAAGGGCAATCACCTATGACAGTGCGTCTTGGTAAATCGGTCACTTATCTGTCGTTAATGGCATTGGGGGCAGCCGCTGCAATGTTTGCCACCCACCTAATGCCAGCGTCATCGCCCTTGGTGACCCCCAGCTTGGCGCAGTTACCGGCACCGCTACCAGCGGGAAATGACATTAACTTTATTGCCCGTGCTGTTGAGCAAGTCGGCCCGGCGGTGGTGCGGATTGATGCTTCCCGTACGGTGCAGACCCGTGTGCCCGCCATCTTTAATGACCCTTTCTTTCAGGAATTTTTTGGGCCAATGATGCCCCCCCGCAGCCGCGAGGAGCGGGGTCTTGGGTCTGGCTTTATCATTAGCAGTGATGGCTTGATCCTCACCAATGCCCATGTGGTGGATGGTGCTAACCGGGTGCGAGTAACCCTCAAGGATGGCCGCACGTTTGAGGGGCAGGTTTTGGGTCAAGACCGTCTGACGGATGTGGCCGTAGTCAAGGTGAATGCCAACAATTTACCGGTGGTGCGCCTTGGCAATTCTGATCATTTACGTCCCGGTGAGTGGGCGATCGCCATCGGCAATCCCTTGGGTCTCGATAATACGGTGACTGCGGGCATCATTAGTGCGACGGGACGTTCCAGCGGTGATATTGGCGTGCCCGATAAGCGGGTGGGCTTCATTCAAACCGATGCGGCCATTAACCCTGGCAACTCTGGTGGCCCCCTGTTGAATCAACGGGGAGAAGTCATTGGCATGAATACCGCGATTATTGGTGGTGCCCAGGGCTTGGGATTTGCCATTCCCATCAACACGGCTCAACGAATTGCCAACCAACTGATTGCCAACGGTCGCGTCGATCACCCCTTCTTGGGTATTCGCATGGCCAATCTCACCCCTGAGGTGCAGCAACGTCTCAACGCTAATCCCAATAGTCCCGTCCGCGTCCAAGAAAGTTCGGGGGTTTTGATTTTTCAAGTCCTGCCTAACTCGCCAGCCGCCCGCGCGGGTCTGCAACCCGGCGATGTGATCCGTCGTATCAATGGCCAAAACATCACCAAAGCGGATCAAGTGCAGCAAATGGTGGAAAGCACAGGCATTGGTCGCACCATGGAACTGGAAGTGCGCCGTAGGGGTCAAACGGTGACCGTGGCCGTGCAGCCGGCTCCCCTCCCTACCCAGGCTAGTCGCTGACGTGCTGACGGCCGTTCTGATCATTCCAACGGGCATTGGGGCTGCCATTGGTGGCTATGCGGGTGATGCGATTCCAGTTGTTCGTGCTTTGGCGCAGGTGTGCGATCGCCTGATTACCCATCCTAACGTTCTCAATGGGGCGATGCTCTATTGGCCACTGCCCAATGTTTGGTATGTGGAAGGCTATGCCCTTGATGAATTTGCGGTTGGCCGTTGGGGATTGCTGCCACCGCGTCCAAATCGCATTGGCCTGTTACTGGATGCAGCGATTGAAGCGGATCTCCAACTGCGCCATCGTCAAGCAGCGGCGGCCTGTTCTGCCACCTTGGGTCTAATGATGACTGAACCTGTGATTACAGATGAACCCTTGGGCGTGCAGTTGCAAACCGCTGCCTCGGGGGCAACCTGGGGGACTCTGGCGAACCCCGCTAGTTTATTGCGGGCGGCAGAAAAGCTGATTCAAGTGGCTCAGGCAGAGGCGATCGCAATTGTGACCCGCTTTCCGGATGATCCGGGCACAGACGCATTGCACCACTATCGCAGTGGCCAAGGTGTCGATCCCCTCGCCGGGGCAGAAGCGGTGATTAGTCATTTGGTTGTCCAGCACTTTCAGCTTCCGGCAGCCCATGCCCCCGCCCTGCAACCATTGCCCCTAGAGGAGACTGTGCACCCCCGTGCCCTTGCCGAAGAAATTGGTTATACCTTTTTGCCGTCCGTGTTGGTGGGGTTGAGTCGTGCTCCCCGCTATAGCCCGACTGCCCCGCAGGCGCTGTGGCGACAGGAGGTGAATGCGGTGATTGTACCCGCCACTGCCCTTGGTGGACGGGGAATTCTGGCCTTGGCTCAACAGGGCGTCCCCATCCTAACGGTGACTAACAATACCACAACCCTCAATGTTACAGCTGTCGATTTGGGGATAGAGACAATCCCTTGCCAGTCCTATGCCGAGGCCATTGGCGTGTTGAGTGCGATGAAGGCGGGCGTGTCTTGGCAAACGGTTACACTGGCAACCTGAAAAAATTTTTGCTTCTATCCCCATCGTCAAGTGGAACAGGTGTCCTTTGAACCCTATGAGGTGTTGGTGAATAGTCATCACCTGCATCGGGTCTATCTGAATGAATTGGAGTCACTTGAGACATTGCCATTGAGCCTAGCGCTGATGCAACTCACTGTGTTACCCGAAGCAAAAATGCCGACAGCAGCACGGTTGTTGGCAGAGCGAACTCGCACAGAGGCAGTGCCAAGGCCAAAAGTCATAATAGAGTTATATGGCTATTCCAATCACTGGAACGGTGGTCGGGGTGCCCCTGCTGGACAAGTGATGCTCTGAAATGTGGAAACGCGGCAAGTGGTGGGCACATGGCCTGCACGGCTGGAAAATCGCTACTATTGGGTCGTGCAACCCGAAATTGTGGTAGCGCCGGGGCGGTATGCAGTGTTGACCTCCAGCCCGCAAACGTGGTCTTATAATGCGACTTCCAAAAATGCTGGCATGACTTGGATTGAAGGGTACCCAATGCCTCGCTAGTGTCAAAGTTGGAGAAATTGTTGGCAGGGGGGCGATCGCGAGTCGCAGGGCGGGGCTTTAGACCCAATTCTTTGGTAAGCTAAAGAATGCTTTCTAAAACCGTGCTAAAACCTCCTATGGCTGCATCCGTAAGCTTTGACCTCGATGCCCTGAACCAACGCTTTGAGGGGGCACATCCCCGTGAAATTCTAGCGTGGGCAGTGGCTGAAATTCCCCAAGGGCTGGTGCAGACCAGTGCCTTTAATGTCGATGACATGATGATTACAGATTTGCTCTACCGTGATCTACGCCCCAATCCGCCGGTGCCTGTTCTCTTTTTGGATACGCTGCATCACTTTCCAGAAACCCTTGAATTTGTGCAGCAGGCCAAGGAAAAATATGGTCTGGATTTGCGCACCTACAAAACCCCCGATGTGGACAGTCGTGAGGCCTTTGCTGCTCGCTATGGCGACAAGCTTTGGGAAACCAATGTTGAGCAGTTTCACCATCTCACTAAAATTGAACCACTGCAACGGGGCTTAGCAGAACTCAATACGGTGGCTTGGATTACGGGACGGCGTCGCGATCAGGCGGTTACCCGCGCCAATATGCCCTACGTGGAACTGGACAAGCAGGGTCGTCTGAAAATTAATCCCCTCGCTGCTTGGACACGCAAACAAACATGGGCCTACGTGATGGAGCACGGAGTAATTTACAATCCCCTCCACGATCGCGGCTATGCCAGCATTGGCGATGAACCCCTCACTACCCCTGTAGCCGAAGGGGAAGACGAACGGGCAGGTCGCTGGCGTGGCATGGGCAAAACCGAGTGCGGCATCCACATCTAAGCCCATGTACTTTCAGGACGTTATTGCCACACTGCACCAGTTTTGGGCGGCTCAGGGATGCCTGATTGCCCAGCCCTATGACGTGGAAAAGGGCGCCGGTACCAAAAGCCCCCATACCTTTTTGCGTGCCCTCGGCCCTGAGCCTTGGGCAGTGGCCTATGTCGAACCCTGTCGCCGACCCGGAGATGGCCGCTATGGCGAGAATCCCAACCGCTATCAGTACTACTACCAGTACCAAGTGCTGATTAAGCCGTCCCCTGAGAATATCCAAGAGATCTATTTGGAGTCGCTACGCGCCCTTGGCATTCGCCCCCAAGAGCATGACATTCGCTTTGTTGAAGACAACTGGGAGGATGCGGCCGTTGGCGCGTGGGGTGTGGGCTGGGAGGTCTGGCTCGATGGTATGGAGGTGACGCAGTTTACCTATTTCCAGCAGTGTGGTGGCTTAGATTGTCGGCCGGTCTCCATTGAGATTACCTATGGCTTGGAACGGTTGACCATGTACCTCCAGGAGGTGGATGCGATCGCCAGTATCCGCTGGAACCCCACGCTCACCTATGGCGATGTCCATTTGCAAGGGGAAATTGAACAGTCCACCTACAACTTCGAGGCCTCAGATCCGGAACGATTGTTCACCCTTTTTAGTCTCTACCAGCAGGAGGCGGAGCAGCTTCTAGAAAAGCAGTTGGTACTACCCAGCTTGGATTATGTGCTCAAGTGTTCCCACACCTTTAACCTGCTGGATGCCCGTGGTGTGATTTCGGTGGCAGAGCGCACGCGCTACATTGGTCGCATTCGGGGCTTGGCACGGCGGGTCGCCCAAACCTATGTGCAACAACGGGAAGCCCTAGGATTTCCACTGCTGAAGGAGCCAACGCCGATCGCCCCCTAAGTCACCATCGCTCAAGGAGTATCCATGGGACGGCAGTGGTACCTGTCGGTGGTCTTGGCCTTGTTTGCAGCATCGGCAACGCTAGCAGCGGATGTGCCACGCTTTCTCAGTCCTAGCAAGTTTTGGGGACAGTTGGTCTCTCAAGTCAAACCCTTGAAGCCCGAAAAAGTGGTGGCGCTGACCTTTGATGATGGCCCTTGGGGAACCTCAACCCGCCAAGTGCTGCAAATTCTCAAGGAGGAGGAGGTCAAAGCCACATTTTTTGTGATTGGTAAGCACGCCCTCATGTACCCCGATATCATTGCTGACATTGTCAAAGCCGGTCATGCCGTTGGCAACCATAGTTGGAGTCATCCCTATCAGCCCGTTGGTCCTGAAGTCGCCAAGCAAGAAATTGAAAACACCTCTGCGCTCATTGCCAAGCAAAGCCAAGCGCAAACGCGCCTGTTTCGGCCACCGGGGGGCAATCTGACCACGGGGCTAGTGGATTATGCCAAGTCGAAAAACTACGCCATCATCCTGTGGTCGGTGGATACCCACGACACCCGCCCCAACACCACAGCAGCGGACATTGTTGAGCGCACCCTCAAGGAAGTGAAACCGGGTAGTATTATTTTGCTCCACGATGGCGGCGGCGATCGCGCCACTACCCGCAAAGCTCTCCCCACGCTGATTCGTCGCCTGCGGCAAAAAGGTTATCGCTTTGTCACTGTGCCGGAACTGCTGCAACTGGCAGTTAAAGCCCCCACGCCGAAGCCTGAACCAACACCAACACCTCCGCCTCCACCGACAATCACACCAACACCCACCCCTGAGCCAACTGCCACCCCGAAACCCAGTCCAAGCCCAGTTCCCACCCCAGAAAGCCTGCCCAGTCCTGAGCCGATACCGACCCCTCCCGTCCCCAGTGAACCGCAATTGGAGCCGCCACGCATGCCCCCTAACTAAGGCTCTAGGGGAAATTCACTAATCTGTGGCGTCGAGGTACCATTGAGGGTTTCCCCCAGTTGATGGAGGGGTTCATAGACCGGTTCTAAACTGGCTTGGGTGTGGGCGATCGCCCGCAGGAGTTCAGCCGTGAGATATTCCAAGGGATGGGGAGGGGGCGGTTGGCGGCGGCGGTATTTGGGAGTGGGCACAAACTCACTGGCTACGGCCTGAAGCTGGTAGGCCAATGCTTTCACCTTGGCAAGGTAGGTCAGGGTTTCCTCAAGGTGCTGGGTAATTTGCTGGTGTTGGGCTTGCAGTTGTTGCCACTGTTCGGGGGCGATCGCACCCGCTGCTGGTTTGAGATCGAGGGGAGTCAAATCCTGAAACAGTGCTTCTATGTCTGGGGTTTCACTACTCACGAGTCCCTCCAACAAGGCCGCATCAAATAACTCCCCGAGCACTTCGGGAGAGACGGCTGCCCACTCACTGGGGGAAGAAAATGCAGGGTCAGGCGCTGTCATGGGCATTTACCAAGTCGCGTTGGGCGGGATTGCAGTGCATCAAAAGGGGACGGTTGCCCTAACTTTGTTAACCTTATAACGGTTTTGTTTGGTGATCGCGGTTGTGACCTCCTCTTCTTTGCCAATTGTTTTGGGTGTAACGGGTGCATCGGGTCTCATTTACGCAGTGCGTGCCATTAAATTTCTATTACAGGCGGACTATCCTATTCAATTAGTGGCATCAAAGGCCGTGCACCAGGTGTGGCAAGCAGAATATGGCCTCACCCTGCCGATTCAGCCCGAGAAGCAGGAACTGTTTTGGCGCCAACAAGCCCAAGTCTGGACGGGATCCCTCACCTGTCACCGACCCACGGATGTGGCAGCGGCGATCGCCAGTGGTTCCTTTCGCACCTTGGGCATGGTGATTCTGCCCTGTAGTATGAGTACGGTCGCTAAGTTGGCGGCAGGACTGAGTTCGGATCTCCTAGAGCGGGTGGCCGATGTCCACCTCAAGGAACACCGTCCGTTGGTGCTGGTGCCCCGCGAAACGCCTTTTAGTCTCATTCATCTGCAAAACCTGACCCAATTGGCAATGGCCGGGGCGCGAATTGTACCCGCCATCCCTGCGTGGTATCACCGGCCGCAGACCATTGAGGATCTGGTGGATTTTGTCATCGCCCGTGCCCTTGATCAGTTAGGGTTGGATTGTGTGCCTCTGCGACGTTGGCAAGGACCCCTTTCCTAATGCGCGCTTGGATTTATCTGGGGGCGATCGCCCTGCTCAGTACACTGGTCGTCCAAAATTGGCAGCCGCTGGTCTCGCTGCGCTTTTTGGGACAGCAAACTCCGGCGCTCCCCCTTGCCGCTTGGCTTGTGGTGGCAGCCCTCTCAGGAATCGTGGCGGGGCAGTGTTTACTCTGGCTAACCGCAGAAGCGCCAGTAGCGCGGCCAACCCCGCGATCGCAACCCCCTGAACCAGAACTGGATGCCTCGATGCGTCCGCCGGAGGATGAACCAGAGATCGATACCAGCGATGTGGAGGATTGGTTTAGCGAGCCTGAGCCAGCCCCCCGCGAACCAGAGATTCAAGATCGCCCCCGCACGACCTACTCGTACCAATATCGCCCTTCCCGCAAAGCCACCGCCAAAGCCCCGCCACCCCCAGAAGAGGTTGTGGATGCCGAATACCGCATTCTGACGCCGCCACCCCCCAAGGACGCTCCCCCAGAGGATGAAGAAGACTGGGATATTCCCCTATGATCAAAGGCGTTGCCATCGGAGGAACAGCTTGTGAAAGTTGCCGTGGTTGGTGCCACAGGTCGCACGGGTCATCGCATTGTGAATGCCCTACAAGCGTCTGAGCATCAGGCGATCGCTGTTGTGCGCAATCCCGCCAAAGCCCAAGGGCGCTGGCCAACGGTAGAGATTCGCACCGCTGATGTGACCCAACCGCAGACGCTGCCCCCGGCGCTGCAAGAGTGTGATGCGGTGATTTGTGCCACAGGAGCCAGCCCCAGCCTCAACCCCTTGGAACCCCTAAGTGTGGATTATCTGGGCACCAAGAATCTGGTGGATGCCGCCAAAGCTGCCCATGTGCAGCAGTTTATTCTCGTCTCGTCGCTGTGTGTCTCGCAATTTTTCCATCCCCTGAATCTTTTTTGGCTGATTTTGTATTGGAAGCAGCAGGCAGAACGTTATCTCCAAGAAAGCGGTCTAACTTACACGATTGTGCGGCCGGGGGGTCTGAAGGAAACCGATGACGGTGGCTTTCCGATCATTGCCCCAGCAGATACCCTCTTTGAGGGGAGTATCGCGCGATCGCGGGTGGCGGAAATCTGTGTGGCAGCCTTGGGCGAGCCGAGTGCCTACAACAAAATTTTTGAGGTGGTCAGCCGTCCTGATCAAACCCCAGCCGCCTATCCAGAGTTATTCCGCTCAATTGCGGCAGTGTGAGGATCAGTTGGTGCGGTTTTCCCGTTGGTTGCTGGCGATCGCTCTTCTAGTGGGCATGGGCTATTTCTTTTTTGGGTCGCGTTCAAGTGCCCTCTGGTGGTACTGGTACCGCTGGCAGCCGGGTCAAATTGCCCCCTTAGTCATGCAGGGGGGTGATCCCTATGTACGGGCACTGATGCGCACCATTTCTGCCAGTGAGGCCAACGACGCCAATCCCTACACCCTGCTCTATGGTGGCGAACACGTCCAAGACCTCAGCCAGCATCCCGATCGCTGTATTCCCATTCGCCGCGGTCCCAATCAGCACCTATGTACCACCGCCGCAGGCCGCTATCAATTTCTCACCACCACTTGGGAAGAAAAAGCCGCCCGCTATCATCCCCAACCGCCGAGCTGGTTTTGGCAGGGCTATAGCTTTGCCCCAGAGTATCAAGATCAGGTGGTCTATCGCTGGCTCACAGATCCGGCCGCTTGGAATGCCGATATTCCCCAACTCTTGCGGGAGGGACGTGTACAGGAAGTTTTTGCCCTACTGTCGGATACGTGGACTAGTCTGGGCTACGGCCTTGAAAGCAACCTGATCACACCCCACCTCGAAGAGATTTACCAGCAACTGTTGGCTCAAGAATTAGCCGCCTCCCAGACTGCACACTCTCCGGGGAGGGATGCGTTACGCTAGTCAATTTTCTCTGCCGACGGATCTATTCGAGTGCCCCAATTTCTGATTCTTGCGTAGAATCCCTCGGAGTCGCTCTAGAAGAGGGTTTGAGTATTTTCAGTGGCCTCGTAGAAAATGATTTGACACCCCTCGCAGGGGATCCCTCGGAACAGGGGGTTGCAATCCGCTCAGGGAGAGGCTATATTGAAGATGCTCTTGCTTCCCTTCGGGGAAGTAGATTAAATGGAAACTCTTCTGCTCTGGGATCGTCGAGCAGAAAGTCAATGTCTTGCTTCCCTTCGGGGAAGTAGATTAAATGGAAACTTCGGCCAATAGCGGCCGTTTAAAAACTTTGAAATAGTAAACTTGCTTCCCTTCGGGGAAGTAGATTAAATGGAAACTTTATCCTTGGTGATTAACACCAAGGAAAGGGGTTCGATCTTGCTTCCCTTCGGGGAAGTAGATTAAATGGAAACCACAGGATAGTGTCTTTAGTGGGTTTGGTTAGGGAAACCTTGCTTCCCTTCGGGGAAGTAGATTAAATGGAAACTGTCCATGACATACTCCGTGAGAGCACGGAAATCATCTTGCTTCCCTTCGGGGAAGTAGATTAAATGGAAACTTCCACAAGTCTGAATACGTCAGAATCGGGTTCTGTAACTTGCTTCCCTTCGGGGAAGTAGATTAAATGGAAACAGAACTCGACCTTTAGCAGTATGAAAACGACCTAGAACTTGCTTCCCTTCGGGGAAGTAGATTAAATGGAAACAAACGGTGTTCTTTGTAATAGGAGCCTATAGGGTCTCTTGCTTCCCTTCGGGGAAGTAGATTAAATGGAAAGGAGGAATTTGCGTGGTACACTGAAACGATGTTATTAACTTGCTTCCCTTCGGGGAAGTAGATTAAATGGAAAGTTGAATAGCTCAGATGGCTGAGTTAATGTTTGGTATCTTGCTTCCCTTCGGGGAAGTAGATTAAATGGAAAGCTAAACTCGATGGGAGTATAGACCACTTCATACTTAAAAGTGGTCTTCTTGCTTCCCTTCGGGGAAGTAGATTAAATGGAAAGGGTGGGCTGTGCCACGTTTTCGGTGGGCTGTGCCACTTGCTTCCCTTCGGGGAAGTAGATTAAATGGAAAGCCCTCGAAGAGGTTTCTCGATCACATTAGCCTTGAGTGCCTTGCTTCCCTTCGGGGAAGTAGATTAAATGGAAACGCAATCGTAAACAAAATATCTTTCTCAATGTCTGGTTCTTGCTTCCCTTCGGGGAAGTAGATTAAATGGAAACTTTTTGCAACCCTGTTCTTCCGTCTCTTTTTGTTCCTTGCTTCCCTTCGGGGAAGTAGATTAAATGGAAACAGAACAATTGAAAGATGATGTTCAGAGGGGTAGTTCTTGCTTCCCTTCGGGGAAGTAGATTAAATGGAAACCTGTAACAGAACCCATAAGACTAAATCCCGTTGGGGTTTAGTCTTGCTTCCCTTCGGGGAAGTAGATTAAATGGAAACTTGTACTCCAATAATGCCGTGATCAGATGATCACGCCTGAACTTGCTTCCCTTCGGGGAAGTAGATTAAATGGAAACAACAAGTTATTTAATTTTTCCCACGAGCGTTGCGTGGGAACTTGCTTCCCTTCGGGGAAGTAGATTAAATGGAAACAACCAATAAAAAATTTCAAGTATTTCAATGCTTGATCTTGCTTCCCTTCGGGGAAGTAGATTAAATGGAAACGAAAAAAACTATCCCGCCCAGAAAAAATTATCTGGGCTTGCTTCCCTTCGGGGAAGTAGATTAAATGGAAACCGCTCAGGCCTCTGGAAATTTCCTTCAGAGGTTCAGGCTTGCTTCCCTTCGGGGAAGTAGATTAAATGGAAACTTCCTTAATTTGGCTCTAAAATTGAACTAGAAACCCTTGCTTGCTTCCCTTCGGGGAAGTAGATTAAATGGAAACCTCCATTGTCGGTAATCTTGCACATCCTGAAGGATCCTTGCTTCCCTTCGGGGAAGTAGATTAAATGGAAACTTTTAGTAGCCTTTTGTCCTCTTCAAACAAATATTTCTTGCTTCCCTTCGGGGAAGTAGATTAAATGGAAACAACAAGAACAGAGAAATACTGTCATCAAAAACAGGCTGAGTACTCAGTTTTTTGAAGGGGGGGTGTTGAATTCTATTTTTTCTGCACCCCTAATTTTTTTGTCGCAAGAAGTGTCAAGGCCGAGCTGTCAGTTCCATCCGTGAGCAAAGGGCTGTACCGCTCCCGGAGAGATTAAAATCAGAAAAACCCTCTGGTGTAAATCGGCTGGCCTTGGTGGATGTCTATGTCGTTTCTTGAGTATCTCCATGCAGAACCGCGGCGCGTCATTGTCTTTGATGGCGCAATGGGCACGAATCTTCAGGCGCAAAACCTGACGGCAGAGGACTTTGGGGGCAAGGCGTACGAAGGCTGCAATGAATACTTGGTCATCAGCAAGCCAGAGGCGGTGGCCAAGGTGCATCGGGACTTTTTGGCAGCAGGCGCCGATGTCATTGAAACAAATACCTTTGGAGCCTCCTCCGTTGTTCTCAGTGAATACAATTTGGGCGATCGCGCCTACGAAATTAGCAAGAAAGCCGCCGAACTGGCCAAGTCCGTGGCCGCTGAATTTAGCACCCCCGAAAAACCCCGCTTTGTCGCTGGCTCAATGGGGCCTGGTACCAAACTCCCCACCCTTGGCCACATCGACTACGACACCCTCTACACAGCTTTTCGCGAACAAGCGGCGGGTCTCTTTGATGGCGGGGTTGACCTATTTATTATTGAAACCTGCCAAGACGTGCTGCAAATCAAGGCGGCACTCAATGGGGTAATGGCCGTCTTTCGAGAACGGGGAGAACGCCGCCCTCTCATGGTCTCCGTGACGATGGAGCAGCAGGGCACGATGCTGGTTGGCTCGGAAATTGGTGCTGCCCTGACGATTCTGGAACCCTATCCCATTGATATTTTGGGACTCAACTGCGCCACAGGGCCTGACCTGATGACGGAGCATATCCGCTACCTCTCGCAGCACTCCCCCTTTGTGATTTCCTGCATTCCCAACGCCGGCTTGCCTGAGAACATTGGTGGTTGTGCCTACTACAAATTAACACCGATGGAACTGCGGCTAGCCCTCACCCGCTTTGTCGAGGACTTTGGGGTGCAAGTGATTGGCGGCTGTTGCGGCACTCGACCGGATCACATTGCTGCCCTTGCCGAAATTGCTGCCACCCTGACCCCCAAGGCGCGATCGCCCCAACGGATTCCCGCGGCTGCCTCGATCTACAGCCCGCAGCCCTACGACCAAGAGAATTCCTTCCTGATCATTGGTGAGCGGCTCAATGCCAGTGGCTCGAAAAAATGCCGCGATCTCCTCAATGCCGAAGACTGGGATGGCCTCGTTGCCCTTGCCCGTGCCCAAGTGCGTGAAGGTGCCCACATCCTTGATGTCAACGTGGACTATGTGGGGCGCGATGGCGTGCGGGATATGCACGAGTTGGTGTCGCGGTTGGTTACCAATGTCACCCTGCCCCTGATGCTTGACTCTACGGAGTGGCAAAAGATGGAAGCGGGGCTAAAGGTGGCGGGGGGCAAATGCCTGCTCAACTCCACCAACTTTGAGGATGGTGAACCCCGCTTTTACAAAGTTTTGGAACTGGCGAAAACCTATGGCGCTGGCGTTGTGGTCGGCACGATTGATGAAGAGGGGATGGCACGAACGGCTGAGAAAAAGTTTGCCATTGCTGAACGGGCTTATAAAGCCGCCCTTGACTACGGCATTCCCCCCTACGAGATTTTCTTTGACCCTTTGGCACTGCCGATTTCCACAGGGATTGAGGAGGATCGGGTCAACGGTCGGGAAACCATTGCCGCCATTCGCCGTATCCGCGCTGAACTCCCCGGCTGTCATATTTTGCTGGGGGTCTCGAATATCTCCTTTGGTTTGAACCCAGCGGCTCGCCAAGTCCTGAACTCGATGTTTCTCCATGAGGCGATGCAGGCGGGCATGGATGCTGCCATTGTCAGTGCTGCCAAGATTCTGCCCTTGGCGAAAATTGAGCCAGAGCACCAAGAAGTGTGCCGTGATCTGATCTATGATCGGCGGCGATTTGAGGGGGACGTGTGTGTCTATGACCCCCTTGCGGAACTGACCCGCCTCTTTGAGGGCAAAACCACCCAACCGGATCGCTCGCAGGTGGAGAACCTGCCCATTGAGGAGCGGCTAAAGCGCCACATTATTGATGGCGATCGCCTTGGTCTTGAGGACACCCTCGCCAAAGCCCTTGAAACCTATGCTCCCCTTGAAATTATCAATACCTTCTTGCTCGATGGCATGAAGGTGGTGGGTGAACGCTTTGGCGCTGGGCAGATGCAACTGCCCTTTGTTTTGCAGTCCGCAGAAACGATGAAGGCCGCCGTCGCCTACCTCGAACCCTTTATGGAGAAATCTGCCACGGGGGACACCGCCAAGGGCACGGTTGTGATTGCCACGGTGAAGGGGGATGTCCATGATATTGGCAAAAACTTGGTGGATATTATCCTCACCAACAATGGCTATCGGGTGATTAACTTGGGGATTAAGCAACCCGTTGAAAATATCATCCAAGCCTATGAGGCGCATCAGGCAGACTGCATTGCCATGAGTGGCCTCTTGGTGAAATCCACCGCCTTTATGAAGGAGAATCTGGAGGTCTTTAATGAGCGAGGCATTACCGTTCCCGTGATTCTGGGGGGGGCGGCCCTCACACCCAAATTTGTCTACGAGGATTGCCGCGCCACCTACCACGGTCAAGTGATCTACGGCAAGGATGCCTTTGCCGATTTGCACTTTATGGATCGGTTGATGCGGGCAAAGGCCGCAGGGCAGTGGGACGATCGCCAAGGATTTTTGGATGGCACAACGGTCTCTCCCCCAGAGGCAGAGGCCACACCGGCGATCGCCCCCGAACCCCCCTCGGTGACTGAACCCGAAACGCCAGAAGTAGTAGATACACGCCGTTCTGAAGCTGTTGCGGTGGAGATTCCCCGCCCCACACCCCCCTTCTGGGGCATTCGTCACCTCAAGGCGGATCAGATTCCCCTTTCTGAGGTCTTTGCCTATCTGGATCTCCAAGCCCTGATTGCGGGTCAGTGGCAGTTTCGCAAACCCAAGGATCAAGACCGTACCACCTATGATGCCTTCCTTGCCGAGAAGGTCTATCCCATCCTTGAGGAGTGGAAACAGCGCATCCTTGCGGAAAACCTACTCCATCCTGAACTGATTTATGGCTACTTCCCCTGTCAAAGTGAGGGTAACACGGTCTATATCTACGATCCGCAGCGGGTTGGTGACAAAAGTGCCTGCATCCCTGAGCGGGCGATCGCCCAGTTTACCTTCCCTCGCCAAAAGAGGGGGCGTCGCCTCTGTATTGCCGACTTTTTTGCCCCTGTGGCATCGGGCATCATTGATGTCTTTCCCATGCAAGCGGTGACCGTTGGTGAAATTGCTACCCAAGTGGCGCAGGAGCTATTTGCGGCCAATCAATACAGTGACTACCTCTACTTCCACGGCATGGCGGTGCAAACGGCGGAAGCCCTCGCAGAGTGGTGTCATGCCCGCATTCGCCGTGAATTGGGCTGCACTCCCGATCCAGAGTCGATTCGCGATATTCTTGCCCAGCGCTACCAAGGCTCCCGCTATAGCTTTGGCTATCCTGCCTGCCCCAATATGCAGGATCAATATACGCAACTGCGACTCCTCGAGAGCGATCGCATGGGGATGTATATGGACGAGAGTGAACAACTCTACCCTGAGCAATCCACCACGGCGATCATCTGCTACCATCCCACCGCCAAGTATTTCAGCGTCTAAGCCTCAGCTTTCTTCGTGCTAAAACTAATCATTCAAAAGACGGTGCCATGGGTACACCAAGGGCATCCCCTAAACAGGCACCCAATAATCCATTGACAACATATTCAGCATTCATAGGGAGCAACCAGATCGGATTTTTCAAGAGTTCTCAAGAATTCTTATCACCCTAGGTACCCCATGTTTTAGAAAAGAACTGTCGCGATCGCCCCAATGATAAACTGCAAACGAAAGAGTGTCGGAGATGCCCTCGGTGACGCGCCCAAAAATGATTGTTCTAGATGATGACCCCACCGGTTCGCAGACAGTTCACAGTTGCCTGCTGTTGACCCGCTGGGATGTGGATACCCTCTGTCGTGGCCTCACCGATCCTGTGCCCATTTTCTTTATCCTCACCAATACCCGTGCTTTGCCACCAGAAATCGCAGCGGAGGTCACGCGCACCGTTTGCTGTCATTTGAAGGCGGCGATCGCCCAAACCGGCACCACCGATTACATGGTTGTCAGCCGTTCCGACTCCACCCTCCGCGGCCACTATCCTCTGGAAACCGATGTGATTGCCGCTGAACTGGGACCCTTTGATGCCCATTTTCTGGTGCCTGCCTTTTTAGAGGGGGGGCGCATTACCCGTGATAGCCAGCACTATCTGCTTGTTGCAGGTCAGCCGGTGCCCGTTCATGAAACGGAGTTTGCCCGCGATTCCGTCTTTGGCTATCACCACAGCTACTTACCCGACTATGTGGCCGAAAAGACCCAAGGGCGCATCCCCGCCGCAGCCGTAGAGCGTTTTGTCCTTGCCGATGTGCGCAATCCAGAGACCCTGCGCAGCCGCTTGAGTCAGTTACAAGGCAATGTCTGCGGGGTGGTGGATGCCGAGAGCCAAGAGGATTTAGACCAGTTTGCAGCAGCAGTGCTTGAGCTTGCCAGTCAAGGAAAACGCTTTTTGTTCCGCAGTGCTGCCAGTTTGCTCACGGCCTTAGCGCAGCTGCCGCCCCAGCCCACCCCCCCAGAGGCAATGGCCACCTATTGCCGCCCTGGCCGCTATGGTGCGATTTTGGTGGGTTCCCACGTGCGCAAAACCACTGAACAACTGACCGCTTTGCTGGAGGAACCCGATGTGTTTCCCATTGAAGTGCCCGTGGCTCGATTGCGCGACAGTGGGGCGGCTGAACCTGACATTATCAACGAAGTCTTGGCGGCAGTGGATCAGGCGATCGCCAGTGAGAAAACCCCCGTCATCTTTACCAGTCGTGAGGAACTCACCTTCGCGGATGCAGCGACACGGTTAGCCTTTGGGCAGCGAGTCTCGGAAGTGCTGATGGCAATTGTTCAACAGTTACCCGCCGATTTGCGCTATCTGATCAGCAAGGGGGGCATCACCTCCAACGATGTCCTCAGCAAAGGGTTAAACCTAGCCACCGTTCGCCTCTTGGGGCAAGTGATTCCGGGCTGCTCCGTGGTGCGCACAGGTGCTGATCATCCCCGTTTTCCCGAATTACCAGTGGTGCTGTTCCCCGGCAATGTCGGCGATCGCGAGGCATTGCGCATGGTGTATCGTCGCTTTCACAGTCCTTAGTGGATAGCTCAAGCCCTTGCTTTTGTCTAGGAATTTTTACTTAGTGGCTTGAATCTCGCTGAGCTCAGGGTTTAGAATGCAGTTGTAACAATAATAAACAATTTTTAATCTTTCCCGATAAGTGAATGAGTTTAGTCAACACGGTTGGGGTTCGATCAACGGTATGGCGCTGGCTGCTGCCTGTCTTGGTCGTGCTGGTGGTGGGTGGCGGTTGGGGGGTTTCTCTGCTATTGCCCCTGCGGGATCCCTACATTCAATCGGTACGAGCAGCGGTGGGCGATCCGAGTCGCGGCGAGCAAATTTTTATTCTCAACTGTGCGGCTTGTCATGGCATTGATGGCAAGGGCGAAGTGGGTCCTAGCCTTGTGCAGATTAGCCACCGCCGATCGCAAGCAAAGCTCATCCAGCAAATTATTAGCGGCGATACCCCTCCCATGCCCAAGTTTCAAGCCCAACCCCAAGACATGGCCGACCTATTAAGCTACTTGAAGACACTCTAAAACTTTTGACAAAAATCTCACAGGCGAAACCAGTATATTAAATTGAAAATTGTGCTACCAGAATTACGCATTTCGAGCATTCTTTGGTGGGAATGGAAGAAGCCTTTGCGGTGGGCGATCGCGTTCGCCTTGTGGAACTGCCCCCCTATGTGAAAACAGCGGAGCCAATGCCAATGTTGCGTCCCGCCAGTATCCTCACCCTCGGTGAAGAGGGGGTGATCCTCGGCCAGCAACCAGGGAACTATTGGGTCGTGCGCCTAGAGCGGGGTGCCTTTTTGCTGGAAGCCAAGTATCTCAAACGGCTGTAGTGCCTTCGCTGCTATGGCTCCGCTGCTGTCTCTGTGCATGATTGTCAAAAACGAAGCCCATCAATTACGGCGCTGCTTGCAGTCGGTGCAGCCTTGGGTGGATGAAATCATTGTTGTGGACACGGGTTCCACCGATGGGACGATCGCCATTGCCCGCGAGTTTACCCCCCATGTCCACGCCGTTGTCTGGCAAGCAGATTTTGCTGCCGCCCGCAATGCCTCCCTAGCCCATGCAAGCGGGGAGTGGGTCTTTTACATTGATGCCGATGAAGAATTGGTGGTTACAGATCCCCAATGGCGAGACCAGTTGAGCGCTGCAAGTGGGGATGCCATCAATCAGTGGAGTCTGCTGCGCCGTGAACAGGCGAGCGATCGCAACTGGAGTGAGTTTTGGAATGTCCGCTTTGGCCGCCGTTTTCCTGATCTTCACTTTGCCGGGGCACTCCATGAGCAACTCTATTACCGCGAACGCCCAGCGGTGGTGGGTCAGTTGCAGGGGGTCTATCTCATTCACCACAACCAACAGACGCCAGATCAGTTTCTGGCAAAGCTTCGCGATCGCAATATTCCCATCCTCGAAAAAATGGTGCAGCAGGGCGATCGCCGACTGCAAAACTTGGTGTGTCTTGGAGATCACTATGCCGCCTGTGGCGATGGCGATCGCGCCCAAGCTTGGTATGAACAAGCCCTTGAGCAAATTGCCCCTGCCGTGGCACAGGGAATTCTGCCTCAGGAGACGACTTGGCTGCGCCATCTTCTTTTTTGGGTGAGCTACCGTGCCTTTGAGGCCAAGGACTACGAAACGGCTCAGTATTACCTCAGCTATGGCCTACGCTTCTTTGATCGCTATCCGCCCCTACTCTATGTGGCGGGGTTACTCATCTTTGAATTGGGCTTGCATCGCGGAGCCTTGCCCTACTTTCACCGCTGTTTAGAACTCTTTGAGCAGGGAACCTACGATCGCGCTGAACCCTTCGATCGCCAGTGGATGACCACCCAACCTGCCTATAGTCTAGGTTTTACCTACATGACCCTTCAGGAGCGCGATCGCGCCATCGCCTATTTTCAAAAGACCCTTGAATTTAACCCTGACTATTCCCCTGCGCAGACCTACCTGCAACAACTGTTGACGGCATCGGCAAATCAAGGGTGATGCGAGTTCCCGCCCCTGCTGCCGAGCGAATCCAGTGCTCAACGCCTTACGGCATCAGAGGTAGAGGCACATCCCATCCCGCATCGCCGTTAACCCTTGCAAGGTGCTCAACGCCTTACGGCATCAGAGGTAGAGGCACCAGTGGGGATGTGGCAGCCGTGGGGATGTGGCAGCGTGCTCAACGCCTTACGGCATCAGAGGTAGAGGCACTTTTGAGAGAATAATACTTATTTTTTCGTCTTTTGTGCTCAACGCCTTACGGCATCAGAGGTAGAGGCACCTGCTGCACCAGCTTTAGCATCGGCTGCTGCACGTGCTCAACGCCTTACGGCATCAGAGGTAGAGGCACTCGTAAGTTTCTTGATGCCATCTTGCGGTCAAAATGCGTGCTCAACGCCTTACGGCATCAGAGGTAGAGGCACCTCACCCATCATTTACTCCTTTTAAGTTTAATTTCGTGCTCAACGCCTTACGGCATCAGAGGTAGAGGCACGCAGTAGGGACAGGGACAAGGCCGTGGTAGAGGCGTGCTCAACGCCTTACGGCATCAGAGGTAGAGGCACTGGGGAGCTGGGATTGGCCATTACTGGATAGACCTGTGCTCAACGCCTTACGGCATCAGAGGTAGAGGCACCGTACGGCTCAGTTACCCCGGTCTCGGCCAGAACGGTGCTCAACGCCTTACGGCATCAGAGGTAGAGGCACATCCCCTTTTTCTTTTCCATTATTTGTGGTTTCGCGTGCTCAACGCCTTACGGCATCAGAGGTAGAGGCACCGGCCACGGGAGAACCTCAAGCTCCTTGCCAAGATAGTGCTCAACGCCTTACGGCATCAGAGGTAGAGGCACCTTCTGGATTAAGCTGCCAGCCTTGAGCCTGATGTGCTCAACGCCTTACGGCATCAGAGGTAGAGGCACTTCTTGTATTTTTTCTATATTGACTTACATTAATGTGCTCAACGCCTTACGGCATCAGAGGTAGAGGCACCTACCCCTAGGGGTTAGGGGTGAATGACTTCATTAGTGCTCAACGCCTTACGGCATCAGAGGTAGAGGCACACGTACGGGCTAATCACCGCGAGAGGAGCAGTGTACTAGTGCTCAACGCCTTACGGCATCAGAGGTAGAGGCACAGGTCGAACTCCCCCATCTAGAAACTCGTAGAGGTGTGCTCAACGCCTTACGGCATCAGAGGTAGAGGCACCCAAAAGTTCGTACAAAACAGTTGGTTCAGTCGAGACGTGCTCAACGCCTTACGGCATCAGAGGTAGAGGCACTGGTAACAAGCCAGTTAGCAGGGGTGTGGTCTTGGGGTGCTCAACGCCTTACGGCATCAGAGGTAGAGGCACGCGGGGAAAAGGGACGCTCGACTGCTGCCCTCGACGGTGCTCAACGCCTTACGGCATCAGAGGTAGAGGCACATACTATGGGGATTTCTGCCCTATATCCTAAAAAGTGCTCAACGCCTTACGGCATCAGAGGTAGAGGCACAGGCAAAAGACCAAGACCAAGGAAAGGAAAGATGCGTGCTCAACGCCTTACGGCATCAGAGGTAGAGGCACAGCGGCGCCCTAGAAATGCCTCTAGGACTAGCTTAGCACAGTCACTTTTCAAGCACCTCTGGCACTTGGTTTTTTTGTGACTGTAAAATTTTTAGCCTCGGCCAGTATTCAGTTGTCAATCCCGCTCTGGGGAATAGGTTCAGAGATTTTCAAGCACCTCTAAATCTAACAAAAACTCTCAAACCAAGTCAAGGGGCTATCTTTGAATATCAGCCGTATCAGAGAATATTTGAATCCAGAGGTGCTTGCATGCGCCACAATCTTGGACAAAACTCAGCTGGCATTCTCTGGGGTCTCGCAAATTTTAGTGCTGCTGACCCGTCAGCAAGAGAAAGATTAACTGCTCTTAGCAAAACTGCAAAGCAATTGTCCCAGCGCCTCAGCGTTCTTTCTTGTGCCCCTATTCCAGAAAAGAGCAGGTTGGCAGTTTGTTAGGATCAAGGGGAAGTGAAGCGGTTGAACACTATGGCGCTGCTGGGACAGTCCGCAGTAGAGTTGAAAGCATGGGTCGAAGCCCAAGGGCAGCCTAGCTATCGGGCACAACAACTCCATCAGTGGCTCTATCAAAAGGGGGCGCGATCGCTCCAAGAGATTACAGTTTTTCCCAAACGGTGGCGTGATACCCTCGCAGGAGTAGAGATTGGCCGCTCAGAGATTCGCTATCGCCATGATGCCCAAGATGGCACTGTGAAGCTTCTGTTGACCTTAGCTGATGGCGAAACCATTGAAACGGTGGGCATTCCCAGTGGCGATCGCCTGACGGTGTGTGTGTCTTCCCAAGTGGGTTGCCCCATGGCCTGTGATTTTTGTGCCACGGGCAAAGGGGGCTATCGCCGCAATCTGGCTTGCCATGAAATCGTCGATCAGGTGCTAACGATCCAGAGTGAAATGAGGCGGCGCGTCAGCCATGTGGTGTTTATGGGTATGGGAGAGCCACTCTTAAACTTAGCGGCTGTTATCCCAGCGGTCACCTGCTTGAATCGCGATATTGGCATTGGTCAGCGGCACATTACCCTCTCAACGGTTGGTATTCCCCAACAAATTCAGCGACTGGCACAATATCAGTTGCAAATCACCCTTGCCGTCAGCCTCCATGCCCCCAACCAAGGCCTGCGAGAGCAGCTCATTCCCAGCGCCAAGCACTATCCCCTCAGACAGCTAATTGCCGATTGTCGTGCCTATGTGCAGCAAACGGGGCGCCGCGTCACCTTTGAATATACCGTTCTGGCGGGGGTCAACGATCGCCCCCAGCATGCTGAGGAGCTAGCGCAGCTATTGCGGGGCTTTCAGAGCCATGTCAATCTGATTCCCTACAATCCCATTGCAGAAGCAGCCTATCAGCGTCCCAGTGATCAGCAATTGCGACAATTTTTGGCTCAACTGCACGCCTTGGGGGTAACCGCCAGCATTCGGCGATCGCGGGGTCTGGATCGGCAAGCCGCCTGTGGCCAACTGCGCCAAGCCCAACTCAGTGCCTAAAGATTTTTTGCTATCATGATTCTCTAATTCATGTTATTCCTATCACATTTCCCTTTTGAATGAAGCCAGAGCTTTGGTTGATTGCTCCTGTTAGCGCGATCGCCCTCGGTGGTATTGCCACACTGATTCAACCCCAACAACCCTTAGCAACCCTTTTAGGGAGTGGCATCGGTGCCCTTGCAGGTGCACCCCTCATTGAAAAGAACCAACGCCGTAGCGATCGCCTCATTCGAGACATTCACACCGTCCTCTCCTCCTCCCCAGAGAGCACCGAACTCAAGGCACTTCTGCTGCAAGAACTGGCACAACAACGCCGACAACTCACTGACCTTGAACAGCACCTGCACCAAGCACTTCCTGAAGCCCTGCACCCAATTCACAACGAGATCATGCAGAGGCTGGAAACCCTCAAGGACAATCAAAGGGACGCTGCTGTTAACACGGCGACGGCGCAGCAACTTGAACCGCTCATTGAAGCCATTCATGCCCAGAGTGCGGCTCTGCAAACCATTCAGACACTCCTGCAAAGACCCCAACCCCCAGCAACCACCCTAAAAACCGCTGTCCTCTACGACATTGAGAACTTAGTCTTTAACCAAGGGCAGCGACTAGACCCCGCCAAAGTGAATGAGCTTGTTTCCCTAGACAACGTTCTGGAGGCAATTAAAAGCACTATTGATCTGGGGGAAATCGCCATCCAGCGTGCCTATGGGAACTGGCAAAATCAAATTCTCCAAGCCCTCAACGCCCAACTGGAGCGATCGCAAATCGAGCGGGTTGGCGTCTATGGTCGCAATCACAATCAGCGTAATGCAGCGGACATTCAACTTGCCCTTGATGCCATTGATCTAGCCTACCAGCATCCCGACATCAATACTTTTGTGCTCATCTCCGGCGATGGTGGCTTTGGCTCCATTGCCCTACGCCTACGGGATTACGGTAAAACCGTGATTGGCTGTGCCTACCGTAATGCCGCCAGTGATAGTTTTCAGCGGGTGTGCCACCGATTTATTTTCCTTGAGAATCCCTTCATTCAGTCCGACCCCGCCACCAATGGCAGAAACGGCACGCCTCCCCCGCGTCAACCCAATCAAGAAAATCGCACCGCGCCATTCTCACCTCGGCGTCTTCCCATTGAGCCGTTGAACTATGAACAAATTCCGCCATCGGCGATTCAACAACGGGAAACTGAAAAACTTTTGGAGCTATTCTCCTACTACACCACTGATGCAACAAGACGGCGAGAATTGGCTAGGGGTATGGTCTTTAATACCGTATTTTTAGAAATGAGATCCGTTGCCCCCCAATTGGATCCGCTGCGATTTGGCTTTTGCAAGCCCTCTGAATTAGTGGCCTACTTAACCACACACCATCAGTTACAAATTGGCGTTGCGGTGAATGGTCAATTGGGTAGAACGATTCTCTGCTGGCGCAATAACCTACCTGAGCGCTACACCCTGCGCACCTCCAGTCCCCAAACCATTCACACCGTCTCGATCTATCGTGGTATTTTTGCCGATGAAGTGGCGGCCGATTTTTTACTGACTCAGGTGGGACAGTGGTTAATTGCCCATCGTCCCCGCAATGCCCCTTTTGAGAGAATGATAAATATTATTCTTGAGCAAGCTCGTCGGCGGCAGCAGCGCATTGGTCAGCAGGGGATTAAGCGGGCGATCGCCAACTATGTCAAAGCGGGCGTTCTAACACGAACAGGGAACACCCTCACCCTCAACCCTGCCATCACGGACTTTTCTAGTTTGGCGATCGAGCTACAAATTCGCTTTCGCCAAGCCGTGGCAGAACGCCTCAGCAAGATTGGTGAAACCATCAATGAGCAGGTCTTTGCCCAAGCGGTTCCCCTCAAGCCTCTACAACTACCGACTGCGAACAACCCAACCTAGGATGCAGATGGTGGCTCAATCTGACTGGGCAGTTCCAGACAGTAGCCAGCCCCATAGACGGTTTTGATATAGCGCGGATTCCGCGGATCCGGCTCTAGTTTTGTCCGCAGGTGGCGGACGTGGACGCGAATAGTTTCAATATCATCATCGGGGTCATAGCCCCAGACTTCCTTGAGAATTTCACTGGGGGAGACCGTTTGGCCATGGCGTTGCAGCAGGCAGTGCAGGAGTTCAAATTCAAGGCGCGTCAGCTTAATAATTTTGCCAAACCAAGAGACCTCAAATCGTTCAGGCACTAGTGTCAATGGCCCATAGCTGAGGATTTCGCGATGGCCTGCCGTGGCGGGAATGCGATCGGCGCGGCGCAAGAGGGCGCGTACCCGGGCCAGCATTTCCTCCAATTCAAAGGGCTTGGTGAGATAGTCATCGGCACCGGCATTAAATCCTTCCACTTTATTATGGGTTTGGCTGAGGGCCGTCAACATCAAAATCGGAATATCTTGAGTACGGGGATCGCGGCGCAGGCGTTGGCAAATTGTAAAGCCATCCACTTGGGGCAACATCAGGTCAAGGAGAATCAGATCGGGAGAGAGTTGCACGGCGAGGGCTTGCCCTTGCATCCCATCTAAGGACTTTGTGACCTCGTAGCCCGCCATTTGCAGGTTAATTGCCAAAACGTCAGCGATCGCAGGGTCATCATCAATGATTAAGATGCGGGGCTTCATAAAATTGACAGTACTCAATCCTCACGGGCGGCCAACTACCGCTTCTGAGAGAATTATAAACATGGCAGCAAAAACCTTAAGACTTTGTTGAGTTTCTTTAGATTTTCTGAATATTTGACACCAATCTAGGGATACAGAACTTACTCTAAAATAAGGGATACCTTCAGCAGATCAGAGGCTATCCTGCATCAACTTGTCCAGTGCTGAGCGTGGCCAATCTATAGGACACTGAACAATCGAGAATTGGCCTAGACCACTTTCTAATCAGCACTTGGCGCAGTCTGAAACCCAGTTCTAGGCTGGCATTACGCGCAGCAAGCTAAACCGGAATTACGCTCATGCCGCGAGCTCTATGCGGTCTTGAGCGGATTTTCTACAAACCTAGGCTATACTTTGGGAATGCAACTTTTGGGCAGAAACGATGATCCTGTCCTGACTTTTGCGAACTGCTCACTCATGTAATGCTGTGGTTTGGATCGAATATGCTTGCTCCCATTCTTGTGGCACAAGCCGCTCTAGCAACTCCACCCCAACATGCATCCACTCTGGTACAGGGATATTCGCTTCGCTCGAATGTTGTTGTCCAAGCCAATACTGTACCCGCCAATCTAAGACCCCCTGAAGTCCCCTCGCCACCTGCGGCAACGGCCTACGTCACACCCACCAATTTTGCCTACTTCCCCCAAGACATTCGTCCTTTACCCGGCAAGTTGGACGATGTCCCCGTGTTTAACAGCAATAGTCCAGAGATGGTGCGCTCTGAGGGGATTCTCCTCTCCACCTTTCCACCCCACGGGAAATGGCAACCGGCGGCTCACCTCAACTATCCCTTAGAGGGGCGCTTTGATGTCTTTGCCCACCACATTACCCAATCCAATCGGGCGGTGAGTACGCCAACCCTCTATTTGGGGCTGCTTGCCTATAACCCAACGGATCGCTATGTCACGGTGAGATTTCATCAAGCCGCTAGTTTTTTAAGTACGCCAGATGCTCCCTTCCGCAATTTGCCCGCCATGCTCGATAACCCCACGGGCTTTGTTTTTTCAGGGCCTGGGAGTCGCGTCACCAACCAAGTGCTGCGGGGGGTACGGCAGACGTTCTTTCCCTCACAGATAACCATTCCCCCTCGCGAAGCGCGGATGCTGGCGAATTTGCCGCTGCCGTTGCCCACTCAATTTCCCAATGCGGTACTCAATCGGGTTCGGGCAGAGTTTATGCTCAATGCCGATGGCAGCGTCGGCCCCAAGTTACCCCTAATCCCGGATACAAATCCCTTTGGTGAGGTCTCCTCCTCCAATGGCCGTTCCACCCTGATGTATTTAGAAAGTAGTGGCCCGATTTACTTAGCGCAAATGTCAATGTTTGCCCGCATGAACGAGCAGGGCACCGAACGGGCACCCACCCTAGAGGAATGGTGGGCAATGCTCCATCGCGGTCAACTGGTTACCCCCCGCGACATTCCACCCACGCCCCCCAATAGTGGTCAGTTTGGGCGCTTCTTTTATGGCCGTGTGGCCGGTGTCAGTCAAGGCTCTCGCTGGCAAGCCACCCTCACCGATGGCCAAACCCATGGACAGGCTTTAACGATTCCGGCACCGGGGCGAGCCATCTCCTATGGCATTAGTACGCTGCACCGCGGCACCCTTGGCACGGGTCAAATTCAAAGTGCCCCCATGTTGGTACGCTATCCAGACACCGCCTACTACGCCCATGGCAATTATGGTGTTCACTATAGTTTGACCTTGCCCTTGGTCAACAATACCCGTCAGTTCCAGTCGGTGGTGCTAACGCTGCAAACCCCTCTCAAACAAGATCACCGCAGTGTCGTCCTCCAATTTTTGGAACCCCCGGCTCCCCAAGTGTTTTTCCGGGGAACGGTGCGTGTTCGCTTTACAGATGATTTAGGACAGAGGCAAGAGCGCTATGTCCATTTGGTACAGCGGCGGGGTCAGCGGGGAGAACCATTAGTGACATTAAATATGCGTCCAGGTGAAAAACGGGATGTTACTGTGGATCTACTCTACCCACCCGATGCCACCCCACCCCAAGTGCTGACAGTAGCGACATTGCTTGGTCCTAGCTATGAGAACACGACTCAAGTGCCGGCCGCTCCCAATTCTTTGTCCCTCACACCCGTGACGACACCCTAGGAGTGACGAGAGTGGGCGATCGCGCCGCGTGGCCAAAGGACAATCGCCTTGTTCTCATTGGGGATGTCCACGGTCACTATGAAGGCCTGTGCCGTTTACTAGATCTCGTTTCACCTCGCGTGGGCGATCGCCTGTACTTTCTTGGGGATCTGGTGGATCGCGGGCCGAGTAGTGCCGCTGTCGTGGAATTTGTGCGCCAAGGTGGCTATGGTGCTGTGCGCGGCAACCATGAAGATATGATGCTCCTCGCCTTTAAGGGCAAACAAATCAATCCTGCGCAGCTTTTTGTCTGGTCAAGGAGTGGTGGCAATGAGACCCTTGCCAGCTACACCTCCACGGAGTTGCTTTGGCAGCACTTCGACTGGCTGCACAGGTTGCCCCTTTATCAGGATTTGGGAACGGTGTTTATCGTCCATGCGGGGCTTGATCCAACACTGCCCCTAGTGCAGCAAACCAGTAAAGAGTGCTGCTGGATCCGCGAGTCGTTTTTAGGCCACCCCATCCCCTACTTTGCGGATAAAACAATTGTGGTCGGCCACACGATTACCTTTACGTTTCCCAATGTCGAAGCAGGACAAATCGTGCGGGGTGCTGGCTGGATAGACATTGAAACCGGTGCTTATCATCGCCGCAGTGGCTGGTTGACGGCGCTGGATTGGACGAATCAATGGGTCTATCAAGTGAATGTCCTCTACGGCGGTACCCGCCAAGGGGAACTGGAAACATTCCTTGTGGATTTGGCAGATTTCTCTTGGAGCACGAGCTAGCGCTGGCGCCATGCCGACCACAAAAGACACGCAATGCCGATATTAATGGCAATATCCGCCACGTTAAAGACGGGAAATTGAATCCAGCGAAAATCCAAGAAGTCAACGACTTCGCCCGTGAGAAAGCGATCAATGCCATTGCCTAAGGCGCCACCCAGTAAACAGCCATAGCCCACTTGCTGCCAGCGATTTAATCTCGGACCGAGCACCGCCCAAGTGATCAGACCCAAGCTCACGATGAGAGACAGCCAGCGCAACCAGACACTGCCATTGGCAAAGAGGCTAAAAGCCGCCCCAGTATTTGTAACGTAGGTAATGTGAAAGACACCGGGGATAATGGGCGTTGTTTGCGGCGGCACTGTTAGGGCATAGGTGGCCACAATCCATGCTTTCGTCAGGCGATCGCTAACTAAGGCGAGGCCAGCCGCCCACCAAAAAAGGGGATTCTTGATCTTGAGCCGCTTACTGCTCATCCCACAGGACTAAGGGCGGCCACTGAGACCCGTGCCGCCACCTGTTGGGCGATCGCCCGTAGGGCTTGAGCCGAAGCAGACTGCGGATCCGCAATGAGAATCGGTTGACCCAAATCTCCCCCTTCCCGCACGGGCAATTCCAAAGGCACCTGTCCTAAAAGGGGTACACCCATTTCCGCCGCCAAGGCTTCGCCGCCCCCACTGCCAAAAATGTCATAGCGACGATTGGGCAAATCGGGGGGAATAAAGTAGCTCATATTTTCCACTAGCCCAAGGACTGTGACTCCCAACTGCTGAAACATCCGCAATCCCCGCCGTGCATCCCCAAGGGCAACAGGTTGGGGCGTTGTTACAATCACTACACCTGCCATTGGTACCGCTTGCGCCAGTGTGAGTTGGGCATCCCCAGTGCCGGGGGGCAAATCCACAATCAGATAGTCCAATGCGCCCCAATCGCTTTGGTAGAGAAATTGGCGAATAATGCCATTGAGCATGGGACCGCGCCAAATGACCGGCTGATCACGATCAATCAGGAAGGCCATCGACACCACTTTCAAACCATGAGCTACCGGAGGTAACAGGACATCGCCTCTGGCTTCCTTGCGCACTTCGACAATGGCATCCTCTAGCCCCAGCATCGTGGGAACATTCGGCCCATAGATATCCGCATCAATAATGCCAACGGCAGCCCCCGCTTGGGCAAGGGCAAGGGCTAAATTCACCGCAACGGTACTTTTGCCGACCCCCCCTTTCCCACTGGAGACGGCAATAATGTTCTTGACTCCTGCTACATCGGTGCGATCGGGCAGGCTCTTTTGCTGCGGCGTTTCAGCGGTAACCGCCACTTGCACATCCATCACCCCCGGCAGAGTAAAGACGGCCTTCTTGCAATCCTCGACAATAAATTCCCGTAGGGGACAAGCCGGGGTTGTCAGTACCAGTGTAAAGCGAACCGTGCCATCCTCAATGGCAACATCGCGGATCATGTTGAGTTCCACTAGCGATCGCCGTAACTCGGGATCTTCCACAGGACGGAGAACGGCCAACACAGACTCAACAGTAAGGGGGGCACTCATGCAGGTGATTCGTTACATTCGCTACTTAGATAGCGATCGTACCATCGTTGGGCAGATTCCTCCGCCAGCCACAGCAGCGATACAGCCAACGATGCAAGCCAAGACCGCTCTCAGACAGGATCACACCCCCATTTGCCTACACTATATTTCAGAAAAGGGCGGTATTCTGGAAAGTATTAGCCATTTGGGATCAGAAGGATTGCAACGTTGACTCACTCCACCCTCCACCAACCCGCCACAGCCGCCGGCCAAGGCCTGCAACGCCAACTTATTGTCATTCTTGATTTTGGGTCGCAATACTCCGAACTTATTGCCCGCCGCATTCGTGAGACCCAAGTCTATTCCGAGGTCATTTCCTACCGCACCACTGCTGAGCAACTTGCCCAATTAGCCCCCAAGGGCATCATTCTCTCCGGTGGCCCCAACTCCGTCTATGACGAGAATGCTCCCCAATGTGATCCAGAAATTTGGAACCTCGGCATTCCCATCCTTGGCGTGTGCTATGGCATGCAACTGATGGTGCAACAGTTGGGGGGAACTGTGGAGCGAGCCACCGCTGGCGAGTATGGCAAGGCAGCGCTCTTTATTGACGACCCCACGGATCTGCTCACGAATGTTGAGCAAGAAACAATTATGTGGATGAGTCATGGTGATAGCGTCACCGAGTTGCCCCCCGGTTTTCGCGTCTTGGCGCATACCCACAATACGCCAATGGCGGCGATCGCCCATCCAGAGCGGAAACTCTATGGCGTTCAGTTCCACCCAGAGGTGGTGCACTCCGTGGGCGGTATTGCCCTGATCCGCAACTTTGTCTATCACATCTGCGATTGTGAACCCACTTGGACAACGGCTGCCTTTGTCGAAGAAGCGATCCGTGAAGTGCGCGCCAAAGTGGGGAACAAACGGGTACTCCTTGCCCTATCGGGGGGGGTGGATTCCTCGACACTGGCCTTTTTGCTCCACCGCGCCATTGGCGATCAACTCACCTGTATGTTCATTGACCAAGGGTTCATGCGCAAAGGCGAACCGGAGCGACTCCTCAAGCTCTTTCAAGAGCAGTTTCACATCAAGGTGGAGTACGTCAATGCCCGCGATCGCTTCCTTGCCCAACTGGTGGGCGTCACAGACCCCGAAGAAAAGCGCAAACGCATTGGCCATGAATTTATCCGCGTTTTTGAAGAAGAGTCGCAGCGGCTAGGGCCTTTTGACTACCTTGCTCAGGGCACGCTGTATCCCGATGTCATTGAATCGGCAAATACCAACATTGACCCGCAAACCGGCGAGCGCGTAGCGGTGAAAATCAAGAGCCACCACAATGTGGGCGGTCTGCCGGAAAACCTGCGCTTTAAGCTGGTGGAACCCCTGCGCAAGCTCTTCAAGGATGAAGTGCGCCAAGTGGGGCGATCGCTGGGTCTGCCCGAAGAAATTGTGCGGCGGCATCCTTTTCCCGGTCCCGGTTTAGCGATTCGGATTCTGGGGGAAGTGACCCCGGAACGCCTAGAGATTCTGCGGGATGCGGATCTGATTGTGCGGCAGGAAATTAACCGCGCCGAGATGTACCACGACTTTTGGCAAGCCTTTGCGGTGCTGCTGCCGATTCGCACTGTGGGGGTAATGGGCGATCAGCGAACCTATGCCTATCCAGTGGTGCTGCGGTTTGTCACCAGTGAAGATGGAATGACCGCTGATTGGGCACGGGTGCCCTACGATCTCCTCGAGCGCATTTCCAACCGCATTGTCAACGAGGTGCCGGGGGTGAATCGGGTGGTCTATGACATTACCTCCAAGCCACCGGGAACCATTGAGTGGGAATAAATTTGCCAGAAAGGGGAGCGATCGGTTTAACTGGGAGAGATGGTGGTGTGAGTGATGTGGCATGAATGGCAAATGGACGCTGGCCCTTGGCTTTAGTGCAGGTGTATGGCTGCCCCTCGCGGCAACGGCGCAATCTAGCCCGCCCCAATGGCAAATTGAGGCTCGGCCAATAACTCACCCCACCTTTGAAGTGGCACCAACGGTGGAAGCACTGCCCCAATGGCAAGCCGTTCCCGAACCTAGGGGCGATCGCCCGTGGCAGCCAGCGACGCCAGAAGAACTGGCGCAACCCATTTTGCCCCCTGTAGCTGAGCAGGCACCGACACCCGTCATTGCCGAGGAACCCCAGTATCGCATTCCCCCCTTAATGCGTCCGCCCACTCGTCTCTTTAACTTGGAGACCGCCAATATCCTGCCGGAGCAAACCCTTGAACTACGGGGGGGAATTCGCAACTATGATCCCCAAGTGGCTGGGGGCGGCGGCGGTCTGCAAATTTTCTATGGCTCCATTGACTATGCGATCAATCATCGCTTGCAAGTGAGCTTTAGTGGCAATTACTACGACGATCCCTTGGGACGCTTGGTGAAGGGGCTACAGCCCGACCTTCAGTTTGGGGCGATCGCTGCTGGTCTCAAATATCAAGTGCATCGCGGCGAGAATCTATCGGTGGCTGTGGCTGGCTCCCTAGAGGCAGTACGGGTGCGATCGGACAATTTCCTCTTTGTGCCGGGTGCCGCACGAGCCGGAACGTGGACGGTTGCCGCCTCCTTGCAAGCGCCAATGACCTATTCCTTTAATCCCCAGTTGCAGTGGCACTTTACGCCCAACCTCACCTATTTTCCCGACACAGTGAACAAGGGAGGGGAATTTTACGGCACGAACTTCAACTTTGGCACAGGCATCAGTTGGCAGCCCCATCCTCGCTTTAATCTTTTTGCCGATGTCAATATGCCCGTCGGTCCGGGGGGCAATGCCGTGCGCAGTAGCGATGGCGCGATCGTCAACCTGCCCGTGTGGAGTGCCGGTGTGCGCTTTCTAGTGAACCCTTCAGTGAGTATTGATTTGGCAGCCACCAACGCCTTTGGCATTACACCTGCAAGTCGTACCTTGGCTTTTTTGCCCGGTGCGGATCAAGTGGGTGTCATGGCGGGATTAAGCTATACCCCCAATATGGGGCCTGATTTTGCGCCACCCTTTTTGCCCAGTTTTCGCAGTGGGCCTCGGCAACCCCTCACGGATCGCGATCGCCAGCTTTTACTCAATGGCCTCACCCTTACCTCCCCCAGCACCCTTGATCCGGGGATGCTGCACCTGCGGGGCAATAGCGGCACCACAGGAACCGGTTTTCAGGTGGGCTTTGGTCTTGCCTACGATGCCCAATTTGCCATTGCCATTGAACAGTGGGAACGCGGCGAAACCCTTATCGAAAACATCAACTACAGCGGTAACTTGCAGTTGGGGCTAGCAGCGAAGTTGCGTTTCCTCGATCAGGCTCAAGGGGATCCCTTTTCTTTGGCCTTTCAAGGCTCATTTAATCGTGGCATTAAGCAGGGGGGAGGTGGCAGTCGTTCCCTAGGCGGCTTGGAACTGGCCTTTATGTATGAGCCAACCAAGAATGTGGCACTCCTGTTGAATCCCAAGTTGGGCATCTTTAGTCCCAGCCAAAAAATCGTCGGTGGTGTGGGGGTCGGCCTCAATGTTGAGGTAGTCCGCAACCTCCAATTCATTGCCGAAGCCACGCCGGTCTTTGGGCAAACGGGGGTCTATAGTGCCGGCTTGCGTTACGTCGTGCCCCAGTGGGGACTAGGCATTGATCTCTATGGATCAACGGCAGTCGGCAGCAGTATTCCCAATGCAGGTCTTGTCGGTCAGGGGTCGCCGGGGGTGGGGGTCAACCTCCATTGGCTGTTTGGCGGATCGCGGCCACAGGAGAACTAAAGTCATGCAAACTCAATAGTTGTTAGTCCCCCCTCAAGCGCAATGAAGGGGAAGAAGGGGCTAACACCTAACTGCCGTAGATGCCTTTATCATCCCGTTGGAAGAGGCGTTTGATGTGCTCCCACGCCTTAATGAGGGCATTTTTTTCATCGTTGGACTCCTTCAGCGCCTCGTTGTAGGCTTCGACAAATTTAGACTGAGCGGCCTCCGAGAGATCTGCGCGTACCTCTGGGGAAATATCCTCTGGCCCAGACAACTGCCCCTCAGGCTGACGCGGAATTTGCATCTCCGTAATGGCTGCCTCTTGACCGCCAGCGGATTGCAATAGGAGAAAAATCTCGCCGGCTTTGTCCTCAGGGACTTCAACGACCAGCAAAAATTCACCTGCCTGTACCCGCGTTTGATAAATGGCAGCTTTGTCCTGCGGCATCCCCAAGGAAATCAGTGCGGATCCTAGGCCGGCGCCCAAAGCACCATAGAGCGCACCACTGGTCGCCCCCAAAAGGGCAGCCGCCAGAGGGCCAGCAGCAGCCACAACGCCAATAAAAGGAATAAACAGAACGCCGACTCCGGTCAGCAAACTCAGCAGTGAACCAAACACCGAGCCATAGAGGGCACCCGTGGTGACGCCATCCAAAATAATATCTTTCTTAGTAATAAATCCACTAATGCGGGCTTCAGACTGAAAATTGCGGCCAATGATTGAGATATTTTCCTTGAGCACACCGCGATTCAAGAGTCGTTCGATCGCCTCTTTGACTTTGGCCTCTTCCTTGAAGGTGGCCGAGACACATTTTGTTGCTGGTTGAGCAAAAGTCGTACGCATTGATGGGTTTCCTCATCAGGACATGACCCCAGTATAGATACGAGCAATTATCGTTGACACCGAACCTCCAAGGTGAGGAAACAGAACGCTCTCCCCACTCGACTAATCGCGGGCAAGGTTTTCAAAGCGAGTGTATTGGGGGTCAAAGAGGAGCTTGACGGTGCCCACTGGGCCATTGCGGTGCTTGGCAATCAGGAGTTCACAAATGCCGCGATCGGGGGTGTCAGGGTTGTAATATTCATCGCGGTACAGCAGAATCACTAAGTCGGCATCCTGTTCAATGGAGCCGGATTCGCGCAAATCAGACATCAGGGGGCGTTTATTTTGCCGTGATTCAACACTGCGGCTGAGTTGGGAGAGGGCAATGACAGGGACATTGAGTTCCCGCGCCAGTCCCTTGAGGGAGCGGGTAATTTTGGAGAGTTCCTGCACCCGACCTTCGGTAGTTTCTTCGCCACCCATTAGTTGCAGATAGTCAATCAAAATGAGGCCGAGGCCATTGGGATGCTCGGCATGGAGACGACGGGCAGTGGAGCGAATCTCCCCAAGGGTGGGATTGGGAGTGTCGTCAATGTAGATGGGCAGTTGCGAGAGAATACCGATCGCCCGACTTAGGGGTTCCCACTGGTGTTGGCTAATGCGCCCTGCGCGCAAATAGTTGCTGTCAATGCGGGCTTCGCTGGCAAGGAGACGTTGCACCAGTTGCTCCTTGGACATCTCAAGGCTGTAGATCGCCACCCCCAGATTATGAATTTCGGCAATGCGACGGGCAATCTGTAGGGCGATCGCCGTCTTGCCCATTGAAGGACGACCGGCAATGATAATCAAGTCCGATCGCTGGAAGCCTTGGGTCATGTTGTCCAGATCATAGAAATTGCAGGATAGACCCGGCTGAATATGACCGATCGCCCGCTGCTCCAATTCCGTAAACGTGCGGGTAAGAATTTCATCGGTGCGGGTCAATCCCTGCTGAATCCGATCCTGCGTCACACTAAAGATCTGCTGCTCGGCCTGATCCAAGATCACATTCAATGAGAGGCTGCTATCGTAACCCAGCTTCACCACATGGGTACCGGCTTCAATAAGCTTACGGCGCAGGTATTTTTCCTTGACCAAGAGGGCGTAGCGATCGATATTGATCGCGCTCACTGTGCGCTCGACCAGTTCCGCCAGCTTGGTGTGCCCCCCAACTCGTTCCAATAGCCCCTGATCCTGTAGCCAAGCGGTAACGCACAGCAGATCCGTGGGGCTGCCGCGACTGTGGAGCGAAACCGCTGCCCGATAGATCTCGCGGTGGGCACTGAGGTAAAAGGCCTCAACCGGCAAAATATCCACCACGCGGTTGATGGCTTCCGGGTCTAAGAGAATACCCCCCAAGATCCACTCTTCCGCTTCGAGGTTCTGGGGGGGAATCAGTTGGCTATCGGGCTGAAAACTTGGCTCCTGAACCATCAAGGAGGCTAGCCCTAATCGGCAACGACTTGGATATTGAGTTTGACACTCACTTCGGGGTGAAGCTTGATTTCAGACGTGTAGGTGCCCAATTTGCGAATCTCCGGCAGAGTTATTTCGCGACGATCGATGGTTTCACCCGTAATCGCTTGAATCGCATCGGCCACATCTTTGGGTGTAACGCTGCCAAAGAGCATATCTTTTTCGCCCACGGGCATTGAGATGGTAATGGTGGCCAGTTTTTCGAGGGTGGCTTTTTGTTTTTCAGCAACGCCTTTAAGTTCGGCGAGCCGCTGCCGTTCTTTTTCTTGGAGCCGCTCTACGCGCCGCAGGGCACTGGGGGTTGCTGGCTCGGCAATCCCTCTTGGAAATAGGTAATTACGGGCATAGCCGGGGGCGACTTCGACAACTTGACCCATTCGCCCGAGTTTATTGACGGTTTCATTCAAGACAACTTGCACCCGCTTTGCCATGGGGATCCTCTTTCATTGAACTGGATGGGTTAACAGCAAGCGTCAGCGCTGGTGGCTACGGCTGCTATTTTAGGACAAATAAGTATTCTATAGCCTCTCGGCAGCAATTGCGACAAAAAAAGGGCAGAACGCTGTTCCACCCTTGTACCGAGTTTGTTCCAAAGTTAAGGGTTCACTTAGAGGGGATGGAAGAGCAAGTCGGGATAGAAACGATTAAACTCAATCAAAATCCCAGCGGTAATCGTCATCCAAATGGCGGCCAGCACGGGCGCGGTGGAAAGATAGGTCAAAAAGTGTTTCATGGTACTCGTCCTTATGACAGTCAACAAACAGTGAAGCTAGCGAGGGGAAACGGTGATTTCGTTGTCTTTGGCGGTGAGTTCACCCGATGCCAGCTCCTTGAGGGCAGCCAATGGCCAAGCAAACCCCGTGAGCATGCATTTGATGGCAAGGGGCACATCAATAATGATTTCTTTTTCATTGGCCTCACCGCTGTTGCGCACAGCAATCAAGTAGGCGCGACCCACCCAGCCAATCCAGCCGGCAATGTACAGGAAGAGCACACTGGGAATGAGAAAATCACCGGCACGGCTGAGGCGACCATCCACAACGAGGTGGGGCAAACCATCTTGGCCGCATAGGGCTTGGCTGTAGCGCTCAAACCGTTTTTGACCGGAGGCGGGATCAGCGGTGGTATTCACAGCAGCGGCAGCACGTTTTTGAAAGGCAGGAGAATCTTTGCAGGGGACGAGTCCTGCCACATCAGCGGCGGCTAGAGGGGTAAAACCTAGCCACAGGGTCAAGACAAGGAGTAGGGCTAACAATCGACGCATGGAGTGTTGTCCTCAAATGCAGACAGGTCAAAGTGCATTCACGGAGAGAGCAATCCCTCCCAAAGCTGCCATCATTTTAGCGGATGGGCTTCAACCCAACCCTAGGGGAAAGGTTAATAATTTTTACGAGGGCAAATGCTGACTAATGCTTCCTCTGGCGATCGTTCTATGGTTGATTGGTGCTACCGCACAAACTGCATCTATTGAGCCAGACAAAGCTCCTTTGCTAGACTGGATCTATTGCTGGATTTGACTTTGAAACATCTACACATCGGTGGCGCTGGGGGGAGAGCTGACCCACGGTGATTTCGCAACCATGAAAAGTGTTTCTCCTATTTTACCCCCCATGGATGCTGACCTGACCTTTAACTTGCCCGACCAAAAGATCCTCGAGACCTTACCTGCCCAACAGTTAGTGGCGATTATTTTGCGTCAGCAGCAAATTATTAATCAACTCCGCCATACCCTCTCGCAGATTCCCGGCGCCCCTGAGGTCGTTCACCTTGAGACCCCACCCCCCTCAGAACCCCATCTGGCACTGGTGAGTGAGGACACGGTTTGTTATTTTCCCTTGACAGGGGGGAACTGCTGGACCATTGGCCGCAGTGAAGACAATTCCATTGTGCTCAGCGATCGCTGGATGTCACGGAACCATGCCATGATTCAGCGCATGGGACAGGGGGAGTTTTATCTCATTGATCTCGGCAGTCGCAATGGCACGTTCGTCAATGGTCGCCGCGTCAGTATTCCCGTGGCCTTGCACAATGGCGATCGCATTACCTTTGGCCAAACGGAACTGGACTTTTTTAACGAACCCTTTGCCTCCCTATTTGCCGAAAATGCCACTCTGTCTTTGCCTCAATCCGAAGGCTCCTCCACAGCACTGCTCCATGTCCGCCGCCTGTTGACGGTTCTGGTGGTGGATATTCGTGACTTTACCAAGCTAACGCGGCAACTCGAAGAGGAGCTACTGTCGGAGCTAATTGGCACGTGGTTTCATCGGGCGGGCGAGATTATTCGTCAGTACGGCAGTTGGGTTGATAAGTACATTGGCGATGCGGTCATGGCGGTTTGGATCCACGAAAGCGAGGAGATTGGCTATCAAGAAATTTGCCACACCCTCTCTGCCTTAGAGGATTTACGGCTGATGACGGGAGAACTGCACCAGCACTATCCCTTGCCGTGGCCACTGCGCATTGGTTCTGGTTTGAATACGGGCTATGCCATGGTGGGTAATACGGGGAGTGGCGATCGCCCCGACTATACTGCTCTGGGAGATACCGTTAACGCTGCCTTTCGCCTTGAGAGTGCCACCAAAACCATTGCCGCTGATCTGGCTATGGGGGCAACCACCTACCACTACCTTGTGCAGTCTTGTCCAACCGTTGTCCCCTTTCGACCCCAAGTGCTGAACCTCAAGGGCTATGATGCTCCTGTACCCGCCTACGTGGGCAGCTTTGATGACCTCCATCGGTTTCTTGCCCAAGCCATCAAAGGTAGGGACACCCTGCACTAAACACCTGAAAAAAGGGATTAAGGGACGGCCTCCCTCTGATATTATTGAATCACCTGTAGGGGGCAGTCTAGACATCAGTCTATTGTGGGCGTGATGCCTCAGTTTCCTCTGTCACCCTGCTGGCGATCGGCTACCGCCGCCTGCGCTCGCTGTGCGATGTGGTCAGTTCTTTGCTTTGACTCTTAATGAACCGCTGTTTTTTGTAATGACCTGTGAGATTTGGGAGGTAAAGGAATTATGCAACGTTTGGGCCGCTGGCTAGCACTGGCTTACTTCGTGGGCGTTAGCCTGTTGGGCTGGATCAACTGGAGTGCCCCAACCTTGGCGGCAACTGCATCCACCGAGGAAGAACTGGTCAATGTGATAGATGAGAAACTTGGCACTGCCTATGGTGAAAAAATTGACCTTAACAATACCAACATTGCCGCCTTTATTCAATACCGGGGGTTATACCCAACCCTAGCTAAGTTAATCGTTAAAAATGCCCCCTACCAATCCGTTGAAGATGTCCTGAATATTCCCGGCTTGACGGAGCGGCAAAAGGAAATTCTGCGGGAAAACTTGGATCACTTTACCGTGACCGAGGTGGAAACGGCTCTCGTTGAGGGTGGCGATCGCTATAATAATGGGCTATACAAATAACTACCCTCATTAGATCAACTTTGGGTTAGCGTTGACTCCCGCAACTTCTGGATTTGATGTCTTAATCATTGGCAGTGGTGCTGCGGGTCTCAGTGCTGCCCTTGCCCTTCCCCCTAGTTATCGCATTGGCCTGATTACCAAAACTGACCTTCGCCAATCTGCCAGTGGCTGGGCACAAGGTGGTATGGCTGCGGCCATTGACCCGGCGGATTCTCCCCTACTCCATGCCCAAGATACCCTTGCTGCGGGGGCTGGCCTCTGTGATCCAGTGAGTGTCCAGTTTTTGGTTGAGCAGGCACCGGCACAGGTGGAGCGGCTCTTGGCGATGGGGGTAGCTTTTGATCGCGTGGGCGATCGCCCGGCTCTGACCCTCGAAGCGGCTCATTCTCGTCCTCGGGTACTTCATGCCGCTGACACCACAGGTCAAGCCCTGATTACAACACTGCTCGAACAGGTCACTGCTGCACCCCATATCGCGCTTCTGCCCAATAGCTTTGTCTTTGATCTGTGGCTAGAGTCGGGGCGATGCTGTGGGGTGTGTCTGTTGCGTCAGGGACAACTTCAGTGGCTGCGCTCGGGGGCAGTTGTTCTCGCCACAGGGGGCGGCGGTCAAGTTTTTGCCCAAACCACGAATCCCCCCTTAAGCACTGGCGATGGTGTGGCAATGGCATGGCGGGCAGGAGCACACATTCGGGATGTCGAGTTTTTCCAATTTCATCCCACCGCTCTTGCCGTTGAGGGAGCACCGCGATTTCTGATCAGTGAAGCAGTGCGCGGTGAAGGGGCACATCTCATAGACCACACAGGGCATCGCTTTGTGGCGGACTACCATCCTGCTGGCGAGCTGGCACCACGGGATATTGTCAGTCGCGCCATTTACCGTCACCTTCAGCAGAGCCATGCCCCCCATGTCTGGCTGGACTTACGACCGATTTCTCGCGATCGCCTGCACTACCGTTTTCCGAAAATCATTGCTGTCTGTCGGCAGTGGGGCATTGATGTTGAACAGCAACCCATTCCCGTGTCTCCAGCAGCCCATTACTGGATGGGAGGAGTCGTCACCGATTTACAGGCCAAGACCAGCCTTCCCGGCCTCTATGCCGTTGGTGAAGTTGCCAGTACTGGTGTCCACGGTGCCAATCGCCTTGCGAGTAACTCCCTTTTGGAATGCTTTGTCTTTTCAGCTCAACTGGCACATCTGCACCCTCAGCCCCTTCCCTTGGCGGTGTCCCCTGTTAGCCAGCAAGCCCTTGAAATTGAGCCAGTGAGTTTTCGGCAGTGGCGCCAAGATCTGCGGGAACTCCTGTGGCAAAGTGCTGGCATTTGTCGCGATGCTCCCACACTGATGGCCGCTCTTTCCCAAGTGAAAGAATGGCGCCAAGAACTGCTGGCTCATCCGATTGCGATCGCCCTTCGTGAACTCAACCCCAATCACTGCTATACCCTCAGCAATACAGCCGCCCAGACAACTCTTTGGGAATGGGGCGAGCTACGCAATCTCTTGGACATTGCCTACTTAATTCTCAAAAGTGCCCTCTTTCGGGAGGAAAGCCGCGGAGGCCACTACCGTCAAGACTACCCCCAACCCGATCCCAATTGGCAAATGCACACCCTAATTTGGGGAGAGCACTGGCAAAAAGCGGCAATTCAAGGCGTCCAGAGTAAACTATAGTTGCTATAGATTCCAAAAATTTTTTGCGGTGATCTATCCCTATGATGCAGTCACGGCGTGTGCAGGAAAGTTTGGTGGGTCTGGTGATCCTTGCGGGCTTAGCCACATTAGGGGTCGGCCTACTCTGGTTGCGGGGCAACCTTGCCGGTACCAATAGCTACACCCTTGAGGTGGAATTGGATACAGCACCCGGCTTAGCGGTGGGGACACAGGTGCGCTATCGCGGTGTCCAAGTGGGTCGCGTCACGGCCATTGGGTTTGACGCCAATGGTGTCCAAGTGAGTGTGCGCGTCAATAATGTGTTGATTCCCCGTAGTGCTGTACCGGAGATTCGCCAGTCGGGCTTTATTGGTCAGGCTTTCTTGGACTTTACCCCCAAGGAGCGAGTACCGGAGATTCCCGAGGGCGTCACTGCCTTTGCCCCCAAGTGCCAACCAGACTTGATTTACTGCAATGGCGATCGCGTGACGGGCGTCCGAACAGCCAGCCTCGAAGACCTCATACGGGCAGCTACCCGCTTTACTCTAGCGCTGGAAGAATCAGGGATTATCAATAACGCCAATACCCTCATTCTGGGCGCAACCCGCACCGTCAATCGTGCCGATCAATCCCTGACGAAGGTGACCACTGCCCTCGATAGTTTCAACGCCCTCAGTAATGAAGCCCGTGCTGAACTACGGAACTTTAGCACAGCCTCGCAAGCGGTGACCCGTGCGGCCAACCAGATCAGTGAAATGGTTGAGGTCAACCGCAACACGATTAACTCCGCCTTGCGCAACATTGATGGCGCGGCTCGAGAGCTGAGAACCACGCTTCATGCCCTTCGTCCCCTGACTAAGCAGCTGGAGCAGGGGGAATTATTGGCCAATTTGGATGCCCTCATTAAAAATGGTGCTGAGGCAGCAGCCAATCTCAATAAAGTCTCTGGGACACTGAGCAGTCCTATCATTATGCTCTCGATCGCCCAAACCCTAGATGCAGCACGGGCAACATTTATCAATGCCCAAAAACTCACGAATGACTTGCTCAAACTCACGGGCGATGAATCGTTCCAGTCTGATTTGCGACGCCTCATTAAAATCCTCAGCCGCCTACTGGCTTCGAGTGAGGAGCTTGAGCAGCAATTCTTGGCACTCCATGCCACTTCCCTAGGAGAAACTCAGCCACCACCCCCCAACCCTGCCCCGAGTCCAAGTGTGGCTGCGACGCCCCCCAAAGAGGAAGAAGCTGCCGTGACCAGTGATCCCTAGGTTGGCAATTGGTTGAGCGGGCGGTTTCTGTGCTACCCATACAGGTAAAGCGCACTTCGCTACGACGACGGGAAACATCTGGATTGCGGTTTACTGGTGCGAGCTGACCATTGAGCCAGTAGAGCTGCCCCGCAGAGTAGGCGCGAAATTTCAGGCCAGCCAGTTTGGGTTGTTTTGCTTGGGCCTTGCGCAGTTCGTTGGCGATCGCCAGTGCCCGCATCAGACCGAGATCAGCATTCGAGCCGGGGGTCAAGCGGTTCAATGTATTACTGGCTGCCGCCTGCTCTAGCAAGGCAAGGATTGGCGTTTAGTACAGCCCTTTTCCAAAATATCCCGTGCCCAATCCCGACGTAAAAATCCGTAACGTTGATTTTAACGAGCTGTTCGGGTTTCTCCTGTGCGGGTAAAGCGCACTTCGATACGACGCCGGGAAGCATCTGGATTGCGGTTCGCTGGTGCGAGTTGACCATTGAGCAAGTAGAGCTGCCCCGCAGAGTAGGCGCGAAATTTCAGGCCAGCCAGTTTGGGTTGTTTTGCTTGGGCCTTGCGGAGTTCGTTGGCGATCGCCAGTGCCCGCATTAGACCGAGATCAGCATTCGAGCCGGGGGTCAAGCGGTTCAATGTATTACTGGCTGCCGCCTGCTCTAGCAATGTATCGAGATTACTGCCACTGCCTTGATTGGGCTGGCCGTCGGTATGGCCAATGATTTCCACGGTGTCAATACCATACTTTTCACGGGTATCCATAACCATTGAGGCTAAATTTACCCAAATGTATTGGCGAAACGGTTCAGAGAGTTGCGCACTGCCCGCAGGGAAACGAAATTTTTCATTATCTGGAATAAAGAGAATCGGCGGCGGTCCTTGGACAGTCTGTTGGGTTTGAAGCTGTTTTCTCAGTTCATTCACTTGTTTTTGATTAACAATCATAAAAATCATCATGAAAAACGTGATTAAGCTCAAAATCAGCAAGCTGCCAGACATCAGATCCGTGTAGGACATCCAAGGGTTGAAGTCCTCTGATTCCTGTTGCCAAGAGCGACGGAGTGGGCGCATAGACAATTACCTAAGTTTGCGTGGGAGCGGGTGTAATTTTTTGGGAGAGAGTCACCAAGTTGCCATTGATTTGCTCAAGGGATTGAACGGCTTTGGTCATTGATTGGCTAGAGTCTTGGCTGTGTTTCTTCAATTGGCTTAACTGCTCGTTGACCACTTGGGTAATTTGATCCGTCACTTGCTCTAGGCACTTCTCAAGGGCTTTGATCTGGCTCTGGCGATCGCCATCGCTTGCGGAGCGTTGCTTGCGATAGTTTTCAAAGCTATTTCTGAGAGTTGTTAACTGGTCGGTGAGGGATTTATATTGCCGATCCAACTGCTCTGTGACACGGGAAATTTGGTTTGCGGCTGTACTCAGTTGTTCGACATGGGAGGTATTCTTCCTCAAAAGAGTGAGCAACTGCTCTTGACTGGTTTTGTTCTGCTCAATAATATTGGACACTTCCGTGCAAAACTTGCTAACACCAAAACGCACTTGCCGCAGTTCCTCATTCCCTTGGAGGAGGTGTTGGCCAACATCATTACTAAGTCGCTCCATAGAGCGCAGCATCGTTAGGAGTTCCTGTTGATTTTGGCTCAGGGTATTTTGTGATCTTTGGGCGATCGCCAGCAGTTCCGTCAGTTGATCTGCGACTTGTGCCAGTTCCGTGGACTTCTGCGCCACTTGCCGATTCACCTGCTCAATCTGGTTGACCAAGCCCAAAACCATGTCGTGAATATGTCTAAAGGTGGTCGTGGTGGTGCTGAGATCGCTGGCAATTTCCTCAAAATTCACGTGGGTGCGATTGACCCGCTCTAGGGTTTCTGAAACCTTGGTGGTCAGGGCAATCACTTGACTATTCAGTTCTTGCGATCGCGCCGCCGCTGTCGTCAACTGATCAATAAACTGCGCAAGTTGCTGTGTTGCCGTACTAAATTTCTCCGCAAACTCGCTATTTTCCAATGTCTGCACTGCGGTCTGAAAGATATTTGCCCCAGACACAAGATTGCCCGCTGCGTTATCGATTCTGGCAAAGACCCTCTCCGCTAGCTCAATATTCCTGCTGTACATTTGCCTAAGATTGGCCAATTCCCGCTCGAGGGGTTCTCTAATTGCGCTAGTGACAGTTTCATGGAAGTTCTCTAAAAAGATAGAAAAGTTGTCATCAATGGATTTAATCAACCGTCCAGTGGGGTTTCGTTGTTCACTAGCTAGTTCATGATCCAGATACAGTTCTACAGCTGTGAAAAAGTGCCGCCGTGCCAAAGTGGTATTCCAAATAGAATTGATAAAGGTTAGCAAAATTCCCAGCGAAAGGCTGACCAAACTCGACACAAAGGCCAGCGCCATTCCCCGCAGCGGCTGACGGAACCGAGTGAACAATTCCTGAATCACAACATTCTGTTGGGCAGGATTTTCCCCTTGAAGGGCAGAAATATCCAGTGTTCCCAAGTTGTCGATGATGCTAAAGACATTGATCGTGATTCCCAAAAACGTGCCCAGCAACCCAATCGCAATCAGTAAGTTGGGGGTTACCCGTGTCAGGTACTCAATTTGTTCTAGGGACATGCCCCACAGCCGTTCTTGGCCAAGCATGTAGTCCACCAAGGTAACTGTATTGATCTCGTCGTACTTTTCTAAGCAGCGCGTCATCCGCTGCCGCAGGTTCTGAATGAGAACGGGCGCTTGTGTCGTCTCACTGGCCACAGCCCACTGCCAGCGGATAAACTCCATTAACCGTAAAAAAAGGCGCCACCGCAGCACAGCACTCATAAAGGCAATGAGGATCGGCGTGCCAATAAAGAGTTGGAGGATGGGCGAACCCTGCACCTCTTCTAGAAACAGGCTAAACAGCTCCATTCTTTTTACCTCAGGGAAAACAATGCGTTATTGCTCTAGTTTGTCTTGATCATCCTCATCTGCCGCGTCAACATCTTGTTGCTCAGGGGGTGGTGACTGATTGAGTAGGCGATCGCTCCGAGTTGTACCCGAGGTCAATGTTTGGCTCCAGCGATCCTCAATGCGTTTGTCCAGTTCCTCAATCAACTCCTCAAGAATGCCCTTTTGGGCAATCTCCGTGAGGCCTTGAATCTCTGTCCCTGCCACAATTGGCACCATGGCAAAGTTAATGTGATCGGGTGAGTAGGCGCGAATTTCCTCAATGAGTGTCATCACATGTGGCCGATAGTCCTTTTGCCATTGCGGGGGATTACTCACTAGAAGCTCAATTACCCCATTCAGTTGTTGGTGAAGGACATCTGTTAATGTCATGGTACGTTGATCTTGGTTGCGAATCTGCACCCAAGTTAATTGATCAATAACGACTGACCAATCATTCCCAAAGGTAATTTTCCTGCCCTTGTTTTTAGGATCAAAGACAAGATTATCGCCCTCTAGGGCAAACATTCTCAAGCCGAGGCACTTAAAGAACAGCTCCTGCACTTCCCGCACCACTTCTGGCGGGGGCGGCAAAATATCCGTGAGCGTAATCGTTTTATTGGTATGCAGGGCGTCAAAATTGCCCGCGTCGCCTCGGTTTTCGTAGGCATACTGGAAATTCTTGGCCGTCAAATCATTGATCAACCGCAGGGGAAAGCCGGCATACTCCGTCATGAAAATCACTTGATGCTGTTCTGACGCCGGCAATTGCACCCGCTGTGCATTCCCCAGTATCCCTGTTTCCGTCAGCAGTTGGGTAAAGGCCTGCACATAGGCATCCTCTGTGGGGGGTTGGTGATAGGCAATGAAGACCGTTCGCTTATGGGGGGCGTTGTTAAAATAGCCGTCATTAAGATTCAGAGGCAGCAGAATGTCCGACTGATTCTTCAGCGATGTTAAATACGCAATCAACTGCTCGCGGCTGCCCATTTCCATAAAACGCTGAATTGCCGATCCCCGCAGTGCCAGCATCAAGGTCGAAATCCGTCTGTCCACCACTTGATCAAGGGCAATGGGAACTTCCGCTGTAAACTGGGGTTTGAGGAAGCGTTCTAAGCTCGGTGGCGCCTCTGTGCTGACAACCACTGCTTTTTGAATCACCTCAGTAGAAAGCTGTTCCAGAGCCAAGCGCCGCTCCCCTTCCTTGGGGGGCAACACCGCATTAATCGCATTTTCGGTGTCTTGGGGATTGACAATGGGCAAGCCAATTCGCTCTTGAACATTGACTTCCGAGAGCTTTTCACCCCGCCGTTGCAGTACGAGGATATTTTCTTGGATGAAGTTGCGTAACTGCACCAACTGGGCAATTTTTTGATTCGTAAATACAATCAGGTCTTCTGTAGCCACCCGGGCTTGACGACTCACCTGCGATTGGTAATTTTGGCGAGCGAGGGTCAGCACTTGATCCACAGCCACCCGAAAGGCAGTTTGAATTTTTGCCGTTTTGCCAAAGGGAAGAAGCTGCCCCTGAATTGCCTGCACCTCATTTTGCAGTTGGGTAGTGATATTGCGCAGTTCCGCATCAGCATTTTGGGGACGATTCGCCTCGTATTGAGCACGGACACGCTCGAAGTTAGTCTTGAGTCCCTGTAGCCAGTTAATGGCATTGTCGAGGCCAAAGAATTGGTGATCTGGTTGCAGGATTTGCTCTAGAAATTTTTCAATACTGGCTTTGATGTCATTGGTCACGTCTGACGTGTGCTCAACAATTGGCGTGAGCCAAACCCCCCGTTCTTTGCTGTTCTCTGCAGGGCGCACATAGTTCAGCAGTGCCATGGCATTCTGGGGAAATTGCGTTTTTAACAGATCTTGTTGCCCACGGGATTGGGCTGCACTAATTTGACTATATTGATCGTTGCGCCAGCGTTCTAAATTGGCACTTAGCGTTCCTCCCTGCACGGGGACTTTTTCTAACCGTTGTTTCAGCAGTTGCCCTAGATCATCCGTCCCCCAGTCAAATTGACTTGTATAGAACTGCTGCATTTGGCTGTTAGTGGGGGCTTGACCAAGACCATTTTTCCAGAACTCTAACACTTGAATTTTGATTTGGTTGGCGGCCAGCAAATTGATCTTGTCTTGGGGGAAGTAAATGCTCGCCAGTCCAGTGGCCATGTAGCGCTGGCGATTTGGGCGGGGGTGTTTATCGTATTCTTCGGTGGCATCAATGGAACGCAAATTGTCACGGGCAGAGATTGCAGCGGCAGCCGTCGCACTACTACTCAAAAAGAGGCAAATTTTCTGAGCAATGGTGTTGGCGATTTTGCCCTTGGCGTTGGGATCCGTTGGGGGAATGATGAATGTGCCGCCGGGGGTGGCGTTGGACATCAAGTAGATGTAGTCGTAGGGCGGGCGAGACTCCCCTAGACGGCGTTCGCCGGGGTATTGGGCATTAAAAATGGTGCCCTTGCGGGTGTAATAGTCCAATTCCTTGAGGGCAGCGTAGCAGTTGGCCTTGACGACATCGTTGCCACCGTAGAGATCGGGACTGACGACAAAGTAGCCGTAGGTTTCAAAGTTGGGCACACTTTCGGCAAAGAGCCGCCGCAGAATGTAGCCGATATCGAGAAACAGGCCGCTACCGGTACCGCCGCACAGGGAACCCGCCACAAAAACCCGTAACCCCGGCCTGACTTCGATGCCACGGGCAATCAGGGCACCCGCATCAGCACCAACCACACGGCCATGGGCTAAGTTCAAGGTTCTCACCACCCGATCATAATTTTTGAAGAGGGCAAAACGACCCACTGCCCTCACGGCACCTGCTCCCTGCTCAATGGCGCTGAGGTTGCGAATCAGTTGATCGGGAAACCATTCAAGGATATGGTCGTCGGAATTTTGCACATAGGTATTTTTTTTCCGCCGTTCGTAGTTCTGCTTAAATTCATTGACTTCGTTGAGGGAAACGCGGATATGGACTTCCTCAGCCGGGGTAAATTCAATGCTTTGGCCTCGGTAACTGGGAATGGGCCCCCCGCGATCGGTATCAATTTGCACAAAACTGACGATGGGTAGATCGGCCAAGGAACCAAATTCTTCAATGATATTTTGGCGAATGCGTACCAGAACATCTCGCCCGGTGCCCCCTAGCCCTACGCAGATAACGGGCATAACGGTCAAATTATTGTTTTCTGCGGTATCTGTGGTAAACATCCAGCCCCCTATGAGTCTGCTGCTAAACGAAAGAGATCAACCTTAAGGAATCACTTTATAGGGTTATCCTGATGATTTTATCCTTGTATGCAAGGAGAGCAAAGCTACGCTGTTTAGGAATGGTGATCGAGCCAAAGATTGGCTGACCATCACAGGTGAGTTCTCCTGATTCTAGGGCATGAATGATCAGGTTTTGATCTCGCCGTTCAAGGATGGCGATCGCCATCATACTGGGCAAAGGCACCACCAAGAACGTACCAGCGACACTACCGCCGACACCAATTTTTTGGCCATGCTTGAGGGCAAAGCGATACTCTTGATCCCCCACCTGAACAGTGACAGACCAAGGAATTTGCTGCCGCAGCCAATGCACAGCGAACCACAAGCCAGCCCCAAGAACCAACACCCCCAAGACACTCGCCAGCAGAATCTGCCACCCCAGTTGTCCCCGAAGATAGGCGTCCACTAGACAGATGTCGCCGCCGCCGGGTTTAGGGGTACAAAATTCCTGCACTGTGGCTGGCACATCGACAACGGTTAGCTGAAAGTTGCCGGGCTGAATACTGCGCTGCTGCATTGGTAGAGCCGCAAACCATTGGCTGCGCTCTTGGGCTTCTGGGGTATCGGCTAGACCACAGACACTATTGGGGACTTCTATCCATTGATCCGCTTGCCCTTGGGGAAGGTTGAGGGGAGCATCCGTAATCCAAATCACCGACTGGTTTTTGATCGGTTGCTGATTGTGGAGGCGGTCTTGGTTGAGTTGCGCCAAATAGCGATAGACAAAGAGTTCGGCACACATAATATCGGTACCCTGCTCAGTGCCGGCATTCATGGGCACCGCTTCTAAAATTTTGGGAATATCCACAGACCCTTGGTATTCAAAGACCACGGGCGATCGCACCGTCATGGCAAAGGGCAGAATATGAACGGTGTCCCCCTTGGTTAAGGTTTTTTCAATGATCTGCCGTAGGTGGAGCCGCCCTGGATCATTGAGGCCGACACTTTCCGTGAGGTCGATCGCCAGCACCACATCCCGACCGCCCCAACGCCCAACCCACGCCAACCCGTCCTTTTGCTGGGGGGTGAGGGGACGATTGCCGGGAACCACAGGTGGATTCATAGTCAGTGGCTTAAATTGCGAGATTTCTAGGGTTAAAGGGGTCGCCTCTGTTTATCATAGACCTAAGGAATAAATGCGTAGAGCCTCAATTTTAGAATGATCGGTTGTTACTGGGGATACGACTTACCATGGAGAATGCCTTACCTGCGGTTTATTTAAGTGTGTTGATTATTCTACTCGGCGTCTCAGCTTGGTTTGTGGTCAAACAAATCCTCAAAACCCGCCGCATTGAATCTACTTTGGCACGCCTGCAACGAAAACTCAAGCAGGAACCAGGGACCACTCAAGAATACTTTGAACTCGGCAGCATCTACCTCACCAAAAAACTGGCCAGTCAAGCGATTCCCCTGTTTCAAAAAGCCCTGAAGGCGGCTGAAAGTGAAGGTGAAACCTATGTGGCTCCCATCTACAATGCCCTTGGCTATGCCTATTTCATGCAGGAGCAGTATGATCTCGCAATTCGCCAGTACAAGGAGGCTCTGAAAAATCAGCCTGAGTACATCACGGCTGCCAACAACCTAGGCCATGCCTATGAGAAAAAGAATCTAGCCCAGCCAGCCCTTGAGGCCTATCAGCACACCCTGAAATACGACCCCAACAATGCGATCGCCCAACGGCGGGTGAATTCCCTGAAAAAACGGCTGAGTGGCGCGGCGGCTTGAGGATCCCTCGCCAAACAAAAACTGGTTAACAATAAAAAACTGGCTAGGACATTCCCCAACCAGTTCGCAATTCACTCTGTGTATTTAGCTGGATAAGCTACCCCTCGGTTTAGGCGTCTCCTTCGATGTAGAGGAACAGCAACCCCATCACCACCGTGGGCATCAGCCAGCACACTACGGGAATAAAAATCCAAGGCAAAAAGGATGCAGCGTAAGATCCCATCATAATCAGCGGTTCTCCTTCTGGGTGATCAAAAGTAAAGTGTGACCAAGGCCCTAGTTAAAGAGGCCGGTCATGATGCCATCCACAACAGCAAAGTTTTCGAGGAGGAAGAAGGCAACAAAGGCACCACCCATAGCCCCCACAAAGAAGCCAGCCGTAAACTGACTCCAACCCTCACCGGTTTTCAGGGGATCGCTGCTGCTGCCACCCTTTTGAAAACTCACAAGGCCATAGGCGGCTAGGCAAGCTGTGGCAATCAAAATCAGGGCGATACCAGAAATTAAACCGCCCAAGTTGGCCACATCGGAATCCCGCAAGGGACCGAGCTTGACCCAAGGACCAATGACAAAGTAGCCGTGAGCCATCCCTACTTCTAGCCCCCGCAGAATGGGCGAGAGGCCTTGACGATAGGCGGGGAGATTGCCAATAAAGGTCTTGACTAGGCCAGAGTCAGAAATGGGTGTAGATAGGTGACCGATAAAGGGATCACCATTGTATGGCTTAACCAGTTCTTCTGCCATGATTTTTATTTCCCTAGCATTCCGTCATGTCCGCGCACAGGCACGAACCTAAGTGGTTATTCTAGGCAAGGGCGGGCGATCGCGCGAGAGAGAGCGTTCATCTCTTTAAGAAAGTTCATGTATCGCAACATCCCCTTACGCAGCCCCGCCCTCAAGTTGGGGTTAGTAGGTGGGTACGCTGGGATCGACTTCCTGACTCCAAGCGTTGATGCCCCCTTTGATATTGATCCCCTCAATGCCAGCCTGTTTCAGTATGCCCAAGGCTTTGGCAGAGCGACCCCCCATCTTGCAGTGCACCAAGAGGCGATGGCCATTCACCAGATTGCGGATTTTCTCCACACCGGGGCCATTTTCAATCTCCGAGAGGGGAACGAGTACAGCGCCGGGAATCCGAGCAATTTCGTACTCGTTGGGGTTGCGCACATCCACAAGAACGTAATCTTGGGCACCGCTGTCCATGAGGGCTTTGAGTTCCTGGACGGTCATTTCGGGAATTTCTGCCATTTGGGCGGCCTCCTGTGCTTTGGCTTGGCGAATACCACAAAATTCTTCGTAGTCAATGAGCTTGTCAATGACTGGCCGTTCGGGGTTTGGGCGCAGCTTGAGTTCACGGAATTTCATCTCTAGGGCGTTGAAGAGCAAGAGGCGGCCACTGAGGGTTGTGCCTTTGCCAAGAATAATTTTAATCGTCTCCGTGGCTTGGATGACGCCAATAATACCCGGCAGAATCCCAAGAACGCCCCCTTCCGCACAGGAGGGCACTAGGCCCGGTGGCGGCGGTTCCGGATAGAGATCACGATAGTTGGGGCCGCCTTCATAGTTAAAGACCGTGGCTTGGCCCTCAAAGCGAAAGATGGAGCCATAGACATTGGGCTTATTCAGGAGCACACAAGCATCGTTCACCAAGTAGCGGGTGGGGAAGTTATCGGTGCCATCCACCACAATGTCGTAGTCCGCCATAATCTCAAGGGCATTGGCGGCGCTCAAGCGAGTTTCGTAGAGATCCACTTGGCAGTAGGGATTGATCTCAAGGATGCGGTGCTTCGCCGATTGAATTTTCGGCTTGCCCACCCAAGAGGTGCCGTGGATCACCTGCCGTTGCAAATTGGAGCTATCCACCACATCAAAATCTACAATGCCAAGGCGGCCAATACCGGCAGCGGCGAGATAGAGCAGCAAAGGCGATCCCAATCCACCCGTGCCAATGCAAAGCACGCTGGCAGCTTTGAGGCGTTTTTGACCCTCAACACCCACCTCTGGCAAAATCAGATGGCGGGAATAGCGTTCATAGTCGTCTTTCGTGAGTTCAATCGTAGAAAGGTCTGGATTTAGCATGGTAGCCCTTCATAAAAAATGCGGCTGATCTAACCCGATCAGCAAGGGTGAGGGGATTTTCTTATTTTACTTAGGGGCGCGACAGAGGATCTGCCAAGGTTTCAATTGTCAACACTTGCGGGGGGGTGGCATCCGGCGGATAGAGCAGGGTGAACTGTACCCAGCGGATTTCTTGGGGTTGTAGCGTGAGCCGCACCAGATCGTCCCCCTGCTGGCCTTGGCGTTGGACAAGGTGAATGATCCGACTTTGGGGGGTGCCTTGATCATCGCGGAAGCGCAATCGGACACTGCCTCGGAAAAAGATGCGGTTGGGTGGTTCAGCAAAGAACCGTAAGCCCCTGGCGGGGGCGTCGAATTTGATGGGGGTTTGGAGGGCAAGGCGCAGGGTCTGGGGGCGATCGCTGGTGTTTTGTAGCGGTAGCACCAGATCATATTCAATGCCATAGTTGCCATGGGCAGCATAGGCCGTATCGGGATAGCGCACCACGAGGGGAGCCGTTTGCACTTGTCCTGTGCCCAAGCGCCCTGCCACTAACGAACTAATGGGATAGGAGAAGGCGGTCCCCGCGGCGGGAATCGGAATTGGTTGTTGTTGGGGATTGTGCCAGCGGGAGCCAAGGGCGACACCCGCCACTCGGCCATAGATAATGCTGCCCCCTTGATCGGGGGGGGTGGGGGCGCGATCGCGGGGGGTGACCAATTCCCCTGCCGTCAGTGTCTGCTGCCATTGCTCTAGGGTCGGCGGTTCATTGCCAAAGCGGGCTAAACTGGCGAGGTAGAGGTTGCCACTACTGCGGGCACGAATCAGCAGCGAACGGCCATTGAGGGGGGGGTCGAGTCCCTTGACCGGAATCGGTAAATTGGCGATCAGGGCATAACTGCGCGGGGGAATCATGATTTGTGCGGGCCATCCCGATTGCCGCCGTTGTCGCAAAATATCCAGCATGACGCGATCGCCCGGACCAGCAAAAACTTGGCCGAGATCATTGGCCTGCTGATTGGGCAGAGGACGAAAGGGCGCATCCGGCTGACTCAAGTAACTGGCGGCATGGATCAAATTCACCGTTACCGGTTCAGAACTGGGGTTGTAGGCGAGAATCCCTAGGTAGAGGGTCGTGAGATCCTGCGGGTCGAGGGGCTTCGCAATATGGTGGGCAAAAATATCAAAGCGATCGCGAAAAGCAAAGTTCAAGTGGGCACTAGGAGTTGCTTTGCCCTCTGGCGGAAATGTGGACAGGAGAATCCCTGATCGCTGCACCACCTCTGGGCTATTGCTATTCAACACAGGCACCCGATCAAGGGCACCCGGCAAAGGGAGCACTTTTTGCGGTTTTTCAATTGTTGCCGGCGCCTGAGCTAGCACTGGGGAAATGACAACCAAGGCCGCACCGCTCGCCAACCACCAACGGAAATCAACAGACATTACCGAGACCTAGTAGCTCATTTGCAGCGTTACACTCGCCTCTACCTGTAATTCCCCGGACACCACAGGGGTGCTATCGGCCATGTTTGCTGCGCGAACGGCAAGGGGTCTTGGCGGGGGTGCCGCCTGATTAATTTGAATGCTCACCACTTGGCGCGGTTGGAGATTGAGGGCACTGAGTACCGCTTGGGCTTGACTTTGGGCATCTTGGGTCGCTCGCTGCAGGGCAGTGCGTTGGGCAGCGGCAATCGTCGCCTCTGGTGCGGTGAAGCTAATATTGTCAATCGTGGTTGCGCCAGCTTGGACAGCGGCATCAAGAAGGGACCCCACGCGATCGCTAGCAACGCGAAAACTCACCGTATTGCGCCCGATATAGCCCACCAGTATCCGCTGATTGTTGGTGTACTGATAATTGGGACTGAGGCTCAGCCCCGTGGTTTGCAGTTGACTGACTTCCCGTGCCCGCAGAACCGCCAAAACGGCATTGGCTCGCCGCGCCACCTCTTGCTGTACCTCTTGAGCCGTGCGACCTTGCACCTCGACCCCTAGGCTGACTTGGGCAAGAGTTGCTGAAATGGCTTCTGTCCCTCGACCTGTAACCGTCAGGGTACGTTGGGCTTCTTGGCTCACGGCGGGTCGCTCAGCAACCACCACAGATCCCCCAACAAGAAGCGCGGCAAGACTGAGGGTATAAAAAGGCGTTAACGGATGTTTCACAGCGGTATTCACCACAGCTCAGCAAAAAACTCATGAACCTTGTTTCTCTCCAGACCGCCTCCCACTCGGATTCTGTTCCCCTTTAGGCGCTAATGGTATGAATTTTAATAAAATTCGTTCCTTGGGGAGTTTGGGCAGGAATGCCGCCCAGAATCAAAATTTTATCGCCCTCAGTGACCATCTGGCGCTCCTTGAGTTGGTTTTCAGCCACGGCAATCATCCCTTCAAACGTCATAGGCAGCGTTTCCAAAAGAATCGGCTTCACACCCCAGAGCAAATTCATCCAGTGATAAACGCGGGGGCGATCGGTAAAGGCGACAATCATGGGTTTCACCCGTTCCCCAGAGGCAATGGTTGCGGTATAGCCCGTTTCCGTAAAGCAGGCGATCGCCCGCAGATCGAGGATTTGAGTAATGGTGGTTAAGGCTTCACCTAGGGCATGGGTCTCATCATTGCGGTAGGCGGGCATATTGTCAAACTCAAGATGCGGCTCCACATCCGCTGCAATCCGCGCCAACATCTTCACCGCCTGCCCAGGAAAAGCCCCCACAGCAGATTCGCCCGACAACATCACCGCATCTGTACCATCAAGAATGGCGTTGGCGACATCACTGGCCTCTGCCCGCGTCGGACGGGGATTGTGAATCATGCTCTCTAGCATTTGGGTTGCCGTAATCACAGGAATACTGCGGTAGTTGCACTCGCGAATAATTTGCTTTTGCAGCAGCGGCACCTTCTCTACCCGCATCTCCACACCGAGATCGCCCCGCGCAACCATGATTGCATCGGCCACCCCCAAAATCGCTGAGAGATTTTCCACTGCTTGGGGTTTCTCAATTTTTGCCAGCACGGGCATATCACTGGCACCGTGGGCCGCCAAGTACTCCCGCAACTCCCAGAGATCCTCAGCTCGGCGCACAAAACTCAGGGAGATAATATCAACCCCCTGCTCAATGCCAAATTGAATATCCTGCTTGTCTTTGTCTGTGAGGGAAGGCAGCCGCAGATTGAGATCCGGCAAGTTTACCCCCTTACGACTTTTGAGCGTGCCCCCCTGCACCACCCGGCAGGTGACCCGATCTCCCGCAATGGCCTCGACCACCAATTCCAAGAGGCCATCATCCAAGAGCACCTGCATCCCCGGCTGCGCCTCTTCGGCAAGATAGGGATAATCAATGCCAATGCCTTGTGTCTCTTCCTCAGTGAGCGGCACGAGGTGGACTTGCTCCCCTTCCACTAATTCGATGCTCCCTTCAGGAAGCTGGCCAACGCGAATCTTCGGCCCTTGCAAGTCTTGCAGCAGGGTTAAGGGGGTTGCTGCTTCATTGGCCACTTGTCGTAGCAGAGTAATGGTTTCGGCATGATCTTTATAGTCACCATGGGAGAAATTTAACCGTGCCACATTCATGCCGGCGGTTAGCATCTGCTGAATCACTTCCCGCGATCGACTGGCAGGGCCAATGGTGGCCACAATTTTGGTGCGACGAAACAGCATAGGAGAGGGGGATAACTTCATGCTCTCCTAAATCTTAGGCATAGGTCAGGGAATCCGGTGGTGTTCTGGCTTGCATTGGACATTAACTTTTGTGGCTACAGGGATGTGGCTATAATTTGCCTCGTGGAGACTACCGCTGGAGGCCGCGATGGCACGCCCCCTTACCCCCGATAATCAAACGCTGAATCGTGCTTGGACTTGGCAAGATGGCCTGATTATTTTGGCCTTGATTGCCCTGATCTTTTGGATTGTCAACACGGCGGCGCAGTTTACAGGACAGTATGACCCCACGATCACCATTGAGCTGAGTCCAGCGGTCTTGCCCAGTTACACCGCTCAAACGCTGCTGCGGATGCTCATTGCCTACATCATCTCCTTGGTGTTTAGCATCCTCTATTCCTATATTGCCTACTACAATCGCACTGCTGAAAAAATCCTGCTGCCGCTGCTGGATATTCTGCAATCGATTCCCGTGCTGTCGTTTTTGCCGGGGGTGGTGCTGGCACTGATTGCCCTCTTTCCGGGGAGCCGTATTGGCGTGGAATTGGCGGCCATTATCCTCATCTACACGGGAATGGCTTGGAATATGACGTTTAGCTTTTATCAGTCTTTGATTAGCGTGCCTCGAGAGCTGCGGGAGGTGGCAAAAATTTATCGGCTGGGGTGGTGGCAGCAGGTGTGGACGCTGGATTTGCCAGCGGGTGCCATTGGCCTGATCTGGAATAGTGTGATGTCAGTGGCGGGGGGCTGGTTTTTCCTGATGGCAATCGAGTCCTTTACCATTGGCGAGAAAACCTTTACGTTGCCGGGGTTGGGTTCCTATCTGGCGGAAGCAGCCAACCAACAGGACTATGCAGCATTGGCCTACGGTCTGGCGGTATTAATTGGCATCATTATTGTGATTGATATTCTGGTGTGGCGCCCTCTCATTGCTTGGGGCGAAAAATTCAAGATGGAAATGGTCGAGGCGGAGAATGTGCCTAAATCCTTCGTTCTTGATTTCCTGCGGCGATCGCCCACGTTGCGAGCCTTCCACCAAAATATCTTTGCCCCCGTCTGGGAACGACTGGATGAGCAGTTGCGCCCCAAACCCCCACGTCAATCCGTTGCCCCCCAGAATGACCAAGGCAACTGGCCGATAACCCCCATCATTTTGCTGATTTTTGCCGCCTTCGTAGGTTGGGGAGCGATCGCCTTTTTGCGGCAAATGTTTGGTGTCAGTTGGCAAGATTGGCAGCAAATTGGTCTAGGGGCGGTTCTGACCACGGTGCGGGTAGCGGTGGCACTGGTTCTCTCCCTACTGTGGACAGTTCCAGTGGGGGTGGCGATCGGTCGCAATCCCCGTGCTGCTCAAGTGTTGCAACCCATTGTCCAAATTGCGGCATCGGTACCGGCTACGGCGCTGTTTCCAGTGCTGCTGTTGGCGCTGGCCAATGTGGGTGGGGGTTTGGAGATTGGCTCTGTGGCGCTGATGATGCTGGGCACGATGTGGTACATCCTCTTCAATGTCATTGCCGGTGCCCAAGCGATTCCCACGGAATTATTTGAAGCAGCGGTAGTCTATCAACTCTCTTGGTGGCAGCGGTGGCGCACCCTGATCCTGCCCGGCATTTTTCCCTATTTGATTACGGGCATCATTACGGCGGTGGGCGGCGCTTGGAACTCCAGCATCGTCAGTGAATATGTGGAATTTCAGAATCAAACGGAGCAAACCCTTGGCTTGGGGGCCACGATTTCTGAGGCTAGCGTTCGGGGGGATTTTCCCCTACTGATGGCCGCCACGGCAGTCATGTCACTATTGGTGGTTTTGACCAACCGCTTGGTTTGGCGCCCCCTCTACCGCTTGGCGGAAACCAAGTATCAACTGCTGTAGGCGGTGAAGATGCGCGTTATTGGCCTCATGAGCGGTACCTCGGTGGATGGCATTGATGCGGTTTTAGTGGAGCTACAGGGGGGCGATCGCGACCTTGAGGTACAGGTGCTGAATTTTTGTACGGTGCCCTATCCCACAGCCCTACGGCAGCAGATTCTCGACATTTGTGGCGCAAAACCTTTGACCCTTGCAGCGTTGGCGGAGTTGGATGAGGCGATCGCCGAGGCCTTTGCCCTTGCAGCACAAACGGTTCAACAGGGATATCCCCGCGCAGATCTCATTGGCTCCCATGGCCAAACGGTCTTTCATCGCCCCCCCACGGGCGATCGCCTCGGCTACAGCCTACAACTGGGACGGGGAGATTGGATTGCTTGGCGCACGGGGATTACCACCATTGCTAACTTTCGTGCTCAAGATATTGCCCTAGGCGGCCAAGGAGCGCCCCTTGTGCCTCGGATCGATTGGTGTCTTCTCAGTCATCCCACGGAAGTCCGCTGTGTGCAAAACATCGGTGGCATCGGCAATGTTACCTACTTGCCGCCTCAACGAGAGGATCCTGAGGGCAAAGGGGTCATGGGTTGGGATACAGGTCCCGGCAATGTGCTGCTTGATCTGGCCGTAACGGAGTTATCGGGGGGTGAATTCACCTACGATGCCGATGGGGCATGGGCGCGGCAGGGCAAAATTATCGATCCCCTAGTAGAGCACTGGCTGCAAGACCCCTTCTTTCAGCAGCTGCCGCCAAAGTCCACAGGGCGAGAATACTTTGGTCTGCCCTTTTGGCAGCGATGCCGCACTGAGGCTGCTGGTCTGGCGCCTGCGGATCTGCTGGCCACACTGACGGAATTTACGGCTCGCAGTATGGTTGAGAGCTATCGCCAATTTTTGCCCCAAAAACCGCAGCGGCTCTTCCTCTGTGGCGGCGGTGCCCACAATCGTTTTCTCAGGGAGCGCCTTCAGGTGCATTTAGGAGACATTCCCGTGGAAACCACTGCGACGGCGGGCGTACCGGTGGATGCCAAAGAGGCGATCGCCTTCGCTATTCTCGCCTACTGGCATGAGTTGGGCTTGCCGGGGAATTTGCCCCAAGTCACAGGTGCGCGCCAAGCGGTTCCCTTGGGTCAGTGTTGGGTGGGACAGTCATGAAAACAACCTTTCCAGCCATTGTCACCACGGCTGAAATGCAGGCAATCGAAGGGGCGATGTTCAATGCCGGCTTTCCAGTGCCTGCCCTGATGGAAAAGGTGGGACAACGCCTCAGCGACTTTCTCCAGCGTCAGTTTCCACCGTATTCCCGTGTTGGGGTTTTGGCCGGTCCGGGGCACAATGGCGGCGATGCTCTGGTGGTGGCGCGGGAACTATGGCACCGCGGCTATGGGGTGAAGGTCTGGCAGCCCTTTGAACGTTTGAAACCCCTGACGGCGGATCATGCCCGCTATGCCCGCTTTCTCGGTCTGCCCTTTGTCGAGACAGTGGACAGCTTGCAAGAGGTTGACCTGATCGTGGATGGTCTTTTTGGCTTTGGCCTAGAGCGGGAACTGACGGGTGAACTTGCCGCTGCCATTGACCAAATCAACACGTGGCGGCAACCACGGGTGAGTATTGATGTCCCCTCGGGGCTACACAGTAATACCGGGGCAGTTTTGGGTACGGCAATTCAGGCCGATCGCACCCTTTGTTTAGGACTCTGGAAGCGGGGGCTACTGGTAGAGGAAGCACAGCCTTGGGTGGGGCAGGGGGTGTTAATTCCCTTTGATGTTCCCTCGACGCTGATTGAAGCGGTGTTGGCGACTGCGCCTCGGCGATATTGCTTAGATGCTTCCTGTTGGCAAGAATTGCCCCTGTCGCGATCGCCCATTACCCACAAGTATCAGCAGGGACAACTGTTACTCATTGGCGGCTCTGCCCAGTTTGGCGGCAGTATTCTCCTCAGTGCCCTTGCTGCACGCTGTACGGGTGTGGGAATGCTGGTGGTGGCGGTGCCCCAGTCCCTGAAGTCCCTTGTGCTCTCACGAGTCCCCGATGCCATTGTTGTTGGCTGTCCAGAAACAGCGAGGGGGGCGATCGCTGGCTTGCCGGAACCACTAGACTTGAGAAAGTTCTCAGCCATTGCCTGTGGGCCGGGGCTAACCCCTGAGGCGGTGCCCGTTGTGGAAACCGTTCTCGGTGCCGGGCAACCCCTTGTCTTGGATGCCGATGCTTTGAATGTCCTAGCGACGCTCTCGCCATGGCCGCTGCCAAGTCCGACCATTTTGACCCCCCACTATGGCGAATTTCGGCGGCTCTTTCCAGACCTTGTCACCGGCGATCGCCTTGATCAAGTGACCGCCGCCGCGAGCCGCAGTAATGCCATTGTTCTTCTCAAGGGCGCACGCACAGCCATTGCCTCTCCGAAGGGTGAGCTTTGGATCAACCCCCACAGTACCCCTGCCCTTGCCCGAGGGGGTAGTGGGGATGTTCTCACTGGCCTCATTGGTGGCCTTTTGGCGCAGCAGGAAGCCCTCAGCGCCACCTATGGTGGGGTTTGGTGGCATGCCCAAGCCGGCCTTCAGGCAGAACGAGAGGCCACTGCTCTAGGGGTCTATCCTGAACAACTGATTGCCCACCTGTTACCGACGCTGCACGCTGCTCTAACTGCTGGCGTTTAGCTTTTTGGCCAAGAGTTGATTGGTCAGCTTGGGATCAGCGCGCCCGCTGGTTTTCTTCATGATTTGGCCAACAAAGAAGCCCTGAAGTTTCGTTTTGCCCGCGCGGTATTGTTCCAGTTCATTGGGGTGCGCTGCTAGCACTTCATCAATCATTGCCTCTAGGGTAGCCACATCGGAAATTTGGCTGAGGCCTTTTTTCTCGACAAGGGCTTTCGGGGAGCCACCTTGAGCCAGTAATTCCGGCAGCAGATCCTTGGCCATTTTGCTACTGATAGTGCCCGCCTCAATGAGTTGGATCAATTCCGCCAATTCAGCAGGTTTCAGAGGTAGTGCCTCGATCGCCAGTTTTTGTTCCTTGAGATAGGCGGTAATATCCCCCATGATCCAGTTGGCCGCTAATTTCGGGGGTGCCCCGGCGGCAACGGTGGCTTCAAAGTATTCGGCAACGGCTCGCTCATCGGTGAGGACACGGGCATCTTGGGGGGGCAGGCCCCACTCGGTCTCGTAGCGGTGCCGCTTTTGCGCTGGCAGTTCAGGCAGATCCGCACGCCAAGTGGCCAGTTGCTCCGCACTGACTTCAATGGGGCCGAGATCGGGTTCAGGAAAGTAGCGGTAGTCACTGGAGCCTTCCTTGACCCGCATGGTGCGTGTTTGCTGCGTGGCCTCATCCCAGAGGCGGGTTTCCTGAACGATGGCTTCGCCCGCTTTCACAGCAGCGACTTGCCGCTCAATTTCATAGTCAATGGCGCGTTGGATGGCACTAAAGGAGTTCATGTTCTTAATCTCGACCTTTGTGCCAAAGGTGTTGCTGCCCATGGGGCGCACGGAGATATTGACGTCGCAGCGCAGCGACCCCTCCTGCATATTGCCATCGCAAACCCCCAAGTAACGGAGAATACGCCGCAGTTCTTGGGCATACTCGGCAGCTTCTTGACCCGTGCGCAGATCTGGCTCAGAGACAATTTCCACAAGGGGCACCCCTGCCCGATTCAAGTCCACTAGGGAGTAGGTGGAGCCAGACAGGCGATCGCTCCCCGCGTGAACCAGTTTGCCGGCATCTTCCTCCATATGCAGGCGAGTAATGCCAATTTTTTTACGGTGGGCGGTGCCGTTGTCATCCACCAGTTCAATCTCAAGGTAGCCATGCTGGGCAATGGGCAGGTCGTACTGCGAGATTTGATAGTTTTTCGGCAAGTCGGGATAAAAATACTGCTTGCGATCAAATTTGCTGTAGGGGGCAATCTGACAATTGAGGGCTAAGCCCGCCTTCACGGCATACTCGAGCACCTTTTCATTCAAGACGGGGAGTGTCCCCGGCAAACCCAAACACACTGGGTCAATGTTGGTATTCGGGGGTGCCCCAAACTGGGTCGAGCTAGACGAGAAAATTTTGGTTTGTGTACTCAGTTGGCAGTGAATCTCTAGGCCAATCACCGCCTCGTAGGTGAGACTGGCGGGATCCACAGGGGTGGGTTCAGGCGCAATGGTTGCTGCCTGCTGCGTCGAGGTTGGTGGGGTGGATTTCGCCGTTTTTGATGTTTTTGAGGTTTTCGATGCTTGCCGTTTGCTTGATTTTGCCTTTGCCATCAGAAACTCCACAAGGGTACCGCCACTATAAAGCAGCTTACAGCCCTTTTCCCAAGGATGGAACACGCTCAAGGCTGTGAAAGCAAGTACAGGAGAGTATTTGATTGCCCTAGATCTATATGCATTTTCAGAAAAGGACTGTCTTCAGGGGGGGGAATTGAGGATCAAGAGCTAGGGGCGATGATTGCGCTCCTCCATGGGCACATAGGGCTGATTGTGGGCACCCGTATAGACTTGGGTGGGGCGATAGATGCGATTGGCCTCCAGTTGTTCTTTCCAGTGGGCTAGCCAACCGGCCACGCGGGCGATCGCAAACACCGGCGTAAACAGATCACTGGGAATGCCCAACCGCCGATAGACAAGCCCCGAGTAAAAGTCCACATTGGGATAAATCCCCTTGTAACTGAGGTATTCACCCACCACTTCTTCCAGTTTCAGGGCAATGTCGTAGTAGCGATCGCCGCCAAATTTATCAAACAACTGCTCTGCCAGCTTCTGCAAAATCGTGGCACGGGGATCCTTGACCTTATACACGCGGTGGCCAAAGCCGGCAATTTTGATCTTATTCTGAACGCACTTTTCCACATAGGGACGCACATTCTCGACACTGCCGATTTCCTCGAGCATATTGATCACCTCTTCATTGGCGCCCCCGTGGAGCGGCCCTGCCAGTGTACCCACCGCTGAAGCAACCACGGCGTAAGGATCTGTCAATGTCGAGGCCGTCACCCGCGCCGAGAAGGTAGAGGCATTCATCGTGTGCTCGGCATGGAGAATCAAGCAAATATCAAATACCCGTGCCGCAAAGGGATCGGGACGCCGCTCATTGAGCATGTAGAGAAAGTTGGCCGCATAGTCCAGCTCATCACAGGGCATGACCGGATCATTCCCCTTGCGAATCAGTTGAAACGCCGCCACCATCGTTGGAATTTTGGCCAGCAGCCGCACAACCGCGGATCGAATGTAGTCAGGATCATCGAGGGCTCGCCGCGAATAGAACAATCCCAAGGCGCCCGCCGAGGCCTGTAGGGCATCCATGGGATGGCCACTGTCGGGAAAGCATTTCATCATGTCGCGAATGCGATATTTCACGCGACGGTGGTAGGTAATATCGTGCTCAAAAGCGGCCAGTTCTTCCTTAGTGGGCCAGTAGCCCCAAATCAACAAAAAGGCGGTTTCCAAAAATGTGCTTTTTTCCGCCAGTTCCTGAATTGGGACACCGCGATACTCCAGAATACCGGCTTGGCCATCCACATAGCTAATGGCCGACTGGGCAATGGGAATCCCTTCAAGACCAGGGCTAAATTCGCAAGCAACCATGCGTGGGTGTCCTTAAAAGGGGGCAAACTGAATCGCAATTGCAACATCTATCAATTTTAGGGGAGAGGGGAAAGATGTTGAGATGTTAAGCTGCATTCCCGCTTCCTTGAAGTTTTCCAACGTTTTGTCGGGCAACAAAAGGAACCTCGCTACGATCGCGATCGGACATCAAAATGCCTTTGCCCAAGGAGTTGACGCGATGAAACTTGCCTACTGGATGTATGCAGGGCCGGCCCACATTGGTACTCTGCGCATTGCCAGTTCCTTCAAAAATGTTCATGGCATTATGCACGCGCCCCTTGGAGATGACTACTTCAACGTCATGCGATCGATGCTCGAGCGAGAGCGCGACTTTACGCCTGTCACCGCCAGTATTGTCGATCGCCATGTCTTGGCACGCGGCTCCCAAGAAAAAGTGGTGGACAATATCACCCGCAAAGACACTGAAGAGCACCCTGATTTAATTGTGCTCACCCCCACCTGCACCTCTAGCATTCTTCAGGAAGACTTACAAAACTTTGTCCAACGCGCCAGCCTCAGCACCACTGCCGATGTCCTCTTGGCGGATGTCAATCACTATCGCGTCAATGAATTGCAAGCCGCCGATCGCACCCTTGAGCAAATCGTGCAGTTTTATATTGACAAAGCCCGCCGCCAAGGCACCTTAGTGACCAACAAAACCCCCACCCCTAGCGTCAACATTATTGGCATCACCACCCTCGGCTTCCACAATCAGCATGACTGCCGCGAGCTGAAACAACTCATGGCCAACCTTGGGATTGAGGTGAATCTGGTGATTCCTGCGGCGGCCAGCGTCCACGACCTTGCCCGACTGCCCCAAGCATGGTTTAACCTTGTCCCCTATCGGGAAATTGGCGGCCTCACCGCCCAGTACCTAGAAACCGAATTTGGTTTGCCAAGCGTCAGCATTACGCCGATGGGTGTGGTGGAAACCGCCCGCTGTATCCGTGCCATTCAAGCGGTGCTCAATGCTCAGGGGGCCAATGTGGACTATGAGGCCTTTATTGAGCACCAAACTCGCGAAGTGTCCCAAGCTGCTTGGTTTTCTCGCTCCATTGACTGCCAAAACCTGACCGGCAAAAAAGCAGTGGTCTTTGGGGACAATACCCATGCAGCAGCGATGACCAAAATTCTCAGTCGGGAAATGGGCATCCACGTTGTTTGGGCAGGTACCTATTGTAAATACGATGCCGATTGGTTCCGCGCAGAGGTGGCGGGCTTTTGTGACGAAGTACTCATTACCGATGACCACACCGTGGTGGGGGACGCGATTGCCCGCGTTGAACCCGCGGCCATCTTTGGCACCCAAATGGAACGCCATGTGGGCAAACGCCTCAACATTCCCTGTGGCGTCATTGCAGCGCCCATCCACATCCAAGACTTTCCCGTGGGCTATCGCCCCTTCTTGGGCTATGAGGGCACGAATCAACTGGTGGATTTAATCTACAACTCCTTTACCTTGGGCATGGAAGACCACCTGCTAGAGATTTTTGGTGGCCATGACACCAAGGAAGTGATTCACAAGGGGCTTTCCGCCGACTCGGATTTGACATGGACCGCGGATGGGCTAGCGGAATTAAACAAGATTCCCGGCTTTGTGCGCGGCAAGGTGAAGCGCAACACCGAAAAATTTGCCCGCGAACAGGGCATTACCGAGATCACGGTGGAAGTGCTCTACGCTGCCAAAGAAGCTGTGGGGGCTTAAGTTTCACCTCTGGAACCTGCATGAACCTGACCCTTGCAGCGTATAGCGATTGGCATTTAACAAGCAATTGCTATGGTATTGCTGAAACGTTTCATTGCCCTTGGTTTACTGGCAGCAGGGGTTGGCTTTGCGCCGAGTGCCCTTGCGCAGCGGATGCCGCGTTTACGCCAAGGGATGAGCTATACCGATGCCCGCCAACGCCTCCTTGATCGGGGTTGGCAACCCGTGGTTAATCCGGCAATGGTGAATCCGACAACAACGACCCCGATTGTGGCCTATCTCCTCAGTCAAGGCTATAGCGAACTGATGGGTTGTCAACTAATGGTGGGGGTGGATATCTGCACCTTTCAGTTTCGCAATCGCAAGGGGCATCTTTTGGAAATTGGCACCGTGAATTTGCTCATTTTCCCCGGCGGCACGGTGACCAGTTGGGTATTGCGGAAGAATTCCCCCTAGGCGATTCTTGCGTATAATGGGGAGCCGTAACCTTTTTTAAGGAACCGCAGTATGGTGTCTTCTCCGATTAAATCTGAAGCCCCTGTTCGTCACGATGTCAAAGACTTGAGCCTTGCACCCTTAGGGCAGCAGCGCATTGAGTGGGCCAGTCGGGAGATGCCGGTACTGCGGCAGATTCGCGATCGCTTTGAGAAAGAAAAGCCCCTTGCCGGTATTCGCTTGGCCGCCTGTTGCCATGTGACCACAGAAACCGCCAATCTAGCGATCGCCCTCAAAGCCGGCGGTGCTGACGCGGTTCTTATTGCCAGTAATCCCCTCTCCACCCAAGACGATGTCGCCGCTAGCCTAGTGGTGAACTACGGCATCCCGGTCTTTGCCCAAAAAGGGGAAGACACCGCCACCTACAGGCGCCATGTCAACATTGCCCTTGATCACCGTCCCAACATCATCATTGATGACGGCTGTGATGTGGTTGCCACCCTTGTCAAAGAACGCCAGCACCAACTCAGTGACATTATTGGCACCACCGAAGAAACCACCACTGGCATTGTCCGCCTCAAGGCCATGTTCCGCGATGGCGTCCTCACCTTCCCCGCCATTAATGTCAACGATGCCGACACCAAACACTTCTTTGACAACCGCTACGGCACTGGTCAATCTACCCTCGATGGCATCATTCGGGCAACGAACATTCTGCTTGCCGGTAAAACCGTTGTCGTGGCTGGCTATGGCTGGTGCGGTAAAGGGACAGCGCTGCGGGCACGGGGCATGGGTGCCAATGTGATTGTGACGGAAATTGATCCTGTGCGTGCCATTGAAGCAGTCATGGATGGCTTCCGGGTCATGCCCATGCTTGAGGCGGCGCCCCTTGGGGATATTTTCATTACCGTGACGGGGAATAAGCATGTGATTCGCGCCGAGCACTTTGCCGTCATGAAAGATGGGGCAATGGTAGCCAACTCTGGTCACTTTGACATTGAAATTGACCTTGCCACCCTGAAAACCCTCGCCAAGGAAGTCCGCGTCGTGCGCAACTTCACCGAGGAATACATTCTCCCCAGCGGTAAATCCATCATTGTTTTGGGTGAAGGCCGCCTGATTAACCTTGCGGCTGCCGAAGGCCACCCCGCCAGTGTGATGGATATGAGCTTTGCCAACCAAGCCCTTGGCTGTGAGTATCTTGTCAAAAATAAAGGTCAGTTGGCAGCCGGCATCCACCCTATTCCCGCAGCAGTGGATCAAGAAATTGCCCGTTTGAAACTCCAAGCCATGGGCATTGCCATTGACACCCTCACTCCCGAACAGGTGGAGTACATGAACTCTTGGACCTCTGGCACTTAGACCCCCCATCCACCTGCAAAATCATTAGAACGTTGCGTGCTGCGTCCTAGCTAGGGCTAACCTCAGGGTGCAGCTTTTTATTTATCGCTTAATTTATTGTCATCAACAGCCTTTTTCTAAAATAGTGGCTACCGCTACCGGCTGTCATCTTGTTATAGAGCAATTTGGGCTGTTTTAGTTGTTTGGGCAGATTTAATCTCCCGCCCTGAAGTTAAGGTTAGATACAGTTTTGGCATATTTTTAATACGGAAACTGTATAGCGACAAAGAAAATGTAGCAAAATTTACAAATGTTCATGATTGACCTGCCTAAATTGGGTGTTCAAGTAACCCGTTGAAACCAAGGGCAACAACCGTGAGCAACAAAATTGAAGCCATTAAAAAAGAGAAAGATGTTTTAGCGGTTAAACAAGAGCTAGAGAAATTCGCAGCCATGGGCTGGGAAAACATTCCTGAAGCTGACCGCGATGTTCGCCTCAAGTGGCTTGGGATTTTCTTTCGCCCCGTTACCCCTAGCAGGTTCATGATGCGGCTGCGGGTACCCAATGGGATTCTCACCAGTCAACAACTGCGAACCCTTGGCGAAATTGTGGATCGCTATGGTGAGAACGGCAATGGTGACATCACCACCCGTCAAAACATTCAGATTCGGGGTCTGCCCATTGAGGATATTCCTGAAATCATAGAGCGGCTGCAAGCCTGTGGCCTGACCTCTGTGCAATCCGGCATGGACAATGTGCGCAACCTCACTGGATCGCCAGTGGCGGGCATTGATGCGGCCGAACTCATTGATACTCGCCCCTTGATTATGAAATTGCAGGCCATGATTACCAACAATGGTCAGGGGAATTTGGAATTTAGCAATCTACCCCGCAAATTCAACATTGCGATCGAGGGGGGGCGGGATAACTCTGTCCATGCGGAAATTAACGATGTTGCCTTTGTGCCTGCCTATCGGCAAGGGCGTTTGGGCTTCAATGTTTTAGTCGGTGGTTTCTTCTCTGCTCGGCGTTGCGCTGCCGCTATCCCCCTCAATGCTTGGGTGCCTCCCGATGATGCTGTGGTGGACCTCTCACGTGCCATCCTTGAAATTTTCCGTGACCATGGCCTACGGGGCAATCGCCAAAAAGCGCGGCTCATGTGGCTGATTGATGAATGGGGTATCGAGAAATTCCGGGCAGCAGTGGCCGCTAAACTCCCCTTTGAACTCCTCAGTGCCGCTCCCAAGGATGAAATTGACTGGGACAAGCGAGATCATCTGGGGGTGCATTGCCAAAAACAGCGGGAGTTGAACTATGTGGGACTGCATGTGCCCGTAGGGCGCCTCTATGCCACTGATTTTTACGAGTTGGCACGGCTAGCTCAAGTCTATGGTCAATCGGAAGTGCGGCTGACCGTGGAGCAAAATCTGATCATTCCCCATGTACCTAGCGCTGTTTTACCAAGCCTGCTGCGCGAACCCCTCCTCACTAAGTTTCGGCCGGAACCACCGCCTTTAGAACGTGCCCTCGTTTCCTGTACGGGTGCTCAGTTTTGCAACTTTGCCCTCATTGAAACCAAAAATCGTGCCCTTGCCCTCGTCCGCTGGCTGAATCAACAACTGGTGCTCTCTCAACCGGTGCGCATTCACTGGACCGGGTGTCCCAACTCCTGTGGTCAACCCCAAGTAGCCGATATTGGCCTAATGGGTACAAAAGCCCGTCGTAACGGCGAAACCGTGGATGCCGTGGATTTGTACATGGGTGGCAAGGTCGGTAAGGATGCCAAGCTGGGCACCTGTGTGAAAAAAGCGATTCCCTGTGATGAACTGCCGGAGGTACTGCGCCAACTGTTGATTGATCACTTTGGTGCTCAGCCCATCAGTTCACATACGCTGCAGGTTCCGATACACGCTGAATTAGCCTTGTCGATTGTTTAGGAATTAAAGGATTTGTAAACCAATGGTGACTTTCTCCCGGCGTCACTTTCTCGTGACCGCTGCGGCTACAACGGCCGTGACATTGATCTCCCACGGTTGTGGTAATAGCCAGCAAACTAGTGATGTTGCCCAACCCACCACCCTAGCGGAAACTCCAGAAGTGATGGGAGCGAAACTGGGCTTTATTGCTCTGACGGACGCGGCTCCCCTGATTATTGCCAAGGAAAAGGGCTTGTTTGCCAAGTATGGGATGCCCGATGTGGAGGTGATTAAGCAGGCTTCCTGGGGCGTGACCCGCGACAACTTGGTCTTGGGTTCTGCCGGGGGTGGCATTGATGGTGCCCACATTCTCACACCAATGCCCTACCTGATGACCGTGGGAACCATTACCGGTGGCAAACCTGTACCCATGTATATCTTGGCGCGGTTAAACACAAATGGTCAGGGAATTGTCTTGGCCAATGCTTACAAGGATCTCAATATCAGGACTGACAGTAGCCCCCTGAAGGAGGCCTTTGCTAAAACCCGTGCTGAATGGCGTGCCCAGAATCAGCAAGAGCAGATCAAAGTGGCAGTGACATTTCCAGGGGGCACCCATGATCTGTGGATGCGCTACTGGCTGGCTGCCGGCGGCATTGATCCTGAGAAGGACGTTTCTGTGATCGTTGTGCCTCCTCCGCAAATGGTGGCCAATGTGAAAACTGGAACCATGGAAGCTTTCTGTGTGGGTGAGCCATGGCCACAACAAGCGGTGAATCAAAAGGTGGGGGTTGATGCTATTACCACGGGTGAATTTTGGCAGGATCATCCTGAGAAATCGCTGACTTTGCGGGCGGATTGGGTTGATCAGCATCCGAAGGCCACTAAAGCTCTATTGATGGCTGTGATGGAAGCACAACAGTGGTGTGATCAACCTGAAAATAAACCAGAAATGGTCAAGATAATTGCCCAGCGGCAATGGTTGAAGGTACCCGAGAAGAATATTTTGGATCGCTCCCTCGGTAAGTTTGACTTTGGCAATGGCCGTACCTTTGACAACCCCGATCTAGCGATGAAGTTCTGGCGAGACAATGCCTCTTATCCCTACCAAAGTCATGATCTGTGGTTCCTGACGGAGGACATTCGCTGGGGGTATTTGCCGCCGAATATGGACACTAAAGCTCTCATCCAAAAAGTGAACCGTGAGGATCTGTGGCGCGAAGCCGCTCAAGCGATGGGGGTGCCGGCAGCGGAAATTCCCACCACCACCTCTCGGGGCGTGGAGACCTTTTTTGATGGTGTGGCCTTTGATCCCCAAAATCCTCAGGCCTACTTGAGTGGTTTGGATTTGAAAAAAGTTTAGAGGTAAAGAGCAATGGCAAGTTCTTCTATGGGTTTCACTCAATCTCGACGGCGGCGCTGGTTAAAGCATCTCAAGAAGTCAGCGATGTTCCGCAAAGTGGTACTGGGTAGTTTGGGGGCGCTGTGTTTCTTGGTCATTTGGCAGTTTGTCTGCATGGCGGGGCTACTTCGCCTGCCAACGCCCCTCACTGTTATTACTGAAACTTGGGGGTTGATAGTTGATCCCTTTTATCAAGGGAGTGGCACGGATGTGGGGTTGGGGTGGCAAATTCTCTCCAGTCTGCGGCGGGTGGCCGTTGGCTTTTCCTTGGCAGCAGTCATTGGAGTGGGGCTGGGGATGCTGATTGGCTCTAGTCGAGTGCTCTACGATGCAGTGGATCCCATTTTGCAGGTGTTGCGTCCGGTGCCCCCCCTTGCGTGGTTGCCCATTTCCTTGGCGGCTCTGCGGGACAATGAACCGGCAGCGATTTTTGTGATCTTCATTACCGCAATTTGGCCGATTATCATCAACACGATCGTTGGTGTGCAGCAAATTCCCAAGGACTACAAGAATGTGGCACGGGTGTTGCAGCTTTCCCGCAAGGATTATTTCCTGAATATTCTCGTACCAGCAACGGTGCCCTATGTGTTTACGGGGCTGCGCATTGGCATTGGGCTGTCTTGGTTGGCGATCGTGGCGGCGGAGATGCTCATTGGCGGTGTCGGCATTGGCTTCTTTATTTGGGATGCTTGGAACAGTTCTCTGATTAGTGAAATTATTGTTGCCGTGATCTATGTCGGCATTGTCGGCCTGGTTCTGGATCGCTCGGTGGCCTTTGTGGGTCGCCTGCTCAGCCACGGTGAAGAGGCGCATTCCTAGCTCCCTCACGTAACCCATCCTCCCCTCTTTTCCCCTTACTGTCGAACATTAGGTTGTTTAACCCTATGGCCAAGTCTTTACCGTTTATTGAAATTGACCATGTGGATCAGGTTTTTGATCTGCCCGGGGGCGATCGCTACATTGCTCTCAAGAATATCCACCTCGAAATCCAAAAAGGGGAGTTTATTTCCCTTGTCGGTCACTCTGGCTGCGGCAAGTCCACGCTCTTGAATATCATTGCTGGCTTTCAGCGGCCTAGCAGTGGTGGCGTGGTGATGGCTGGGCGGCAGGTGACGGAACCGGGTCCCGATCGCATGGTGGTGTTCCAAAACTATTCGCTGTTGCCTTGGAAAACGGTGTACCAGAATGTGGCCTTGGCGGTGGCGGCGGTGCTGGGGCATTTGAGCAAGGCAGAGCAACGACAGCGGGTAGAGGCGGCGCTGGAACAGGTGCACCTCAGTAAAGCCCGCGAGAAGTTCCCTGCCCAACTGTCGGGGGGGATGAAGCAACGGGTGGCGATCGCCCGTGCCTTGGCGATTCAACCGGAGGTGCTCCTGCTGGATGAACCCTTTGGTGCCCTTGATGCTTTGACGCGAGGCTCTTTGCAGGATGAGTTGATGCAAGTGTGTCAAGGCAGTCAAACCACCTGCATTATGGTCACCCATGATGTGGATGAGGCACTACTGCTCTCTGATCGCGTGGTGCTGCTCACCAATGGCCCTGAAGCCCACATTGGCCAAATTCTCAAAATTCCCTTTGCCCGTCCCCGCAATCGCCATGACGTGCTCAACCATCCCAGCTACTATGGCCTGCGCAATGAGATGATTGCCTTTCTCAATCAGCAGAAACGCCGCCGCCCGCCTTTGGAGGTGCCCATGGTTGCACCAACAGTGCCGGCAGGTCTGACCCTTGGCTTTATGCCCCTGATAGACAGTGCGCCTCTCATTGCTGCCAAGGAAATGGGCTTCTTTGCTAAGTATGGTTTGGAGCCAGTCACGCTGCATCGCGAAGAAAGCTGGCAGGACTTGGTGATGGGGGTGATCGCGGGTCGCTTGACGGGCGCTCAACTGTTGGCGGCCATGCCCTTAGCCATGACCTTGGGGTTAAACGGTCAGCCTTCACAACCGCTGATGACCTCGTTGGTACTGAGTCGCAATGGCAATGCCATCACCTTTAGTCGCCAGTTGTGGCAGCAGGGGGTGAAGACTGCTGAAGATCTGCGCGCCTATATTCAGCGCACGGGCGATCGCCCCCGGCTGGGAGTGGTTCATGCCGCATCAATGCACAACCTCCTGTTGCGGTACTGGCTGGCCGCCGCTGGCATTGACCCCGATTACGATGTCGAGTTGTTGGTGATTCCCCCCTGCCAAATGATCTATCACCTCAAGGCCGGCCATATCAGTGGCTTTTGTGTCGGTCAACCGTGGAACTCCCATGCAGTGCGCGAGGGTATTGGGGTGATTGTCGCTACGGATTTGGATATTTGGTCGGGGCACCCGGAAAAAGTTGTGGGTATGCGTTCCGATTGGGTGCAGGCCAACCCGCAGCTACACCAAGCGTTGGTCAAGGCATTGATCGAAGCCTGTGAGTACTGCGATACGATCAAACATCGCCCCGAAATTGCCCAACTGCTTTGTCGGCCAGAGTATGTGGGGTGTACTCCTGAGGATGCCTATGCCGGCTTTGTGGATCCCCTTGATTGGGGGGATGGCATTGTTGCTGCTTTTCAACCCCGGTTTCACCAGTTCTACGTGGATCGCTCTCCCTGTCCTGGGCGGTTGGAAGGGCTGTGGATCATGACCCAATTGGCTCGCTGGCAACTTACGCCCTTCCCAAAAAACTGGCTAGAAATTGTTGAGCAGGTGCGGCGGGTAGATCTCTTTGGGGCGGCAGCGCGGGAACTGAAGGTTGTAGATAATGAGCCAGATCGTTCTGCCTTTGCTCTTTTCGATGGACTGCCCTTTGACCCCGATAATCCCCTTGGCTACATTGAGGCGGCTGCGATTCGCCGTGGCCTTGATATTCGCACTGTTGATCCCCAAGAGGTTGTTGCTGTCTAGGTATTTTTGAGAGAAGTCTATGGAAACCCTCTATCGTCTTGACCCCCATTTAACGGCCACCCAGCATCTACGCATTGATGGGGTGAGCAAAGCCTACCCTACGGCTAATGGCGACCAGGTGGTACTTGAGGATATTCACCTTGAGGTGAGCAGCGGCGAATTTGTCTGTTTCATTGGCCATTCCGGCTGCGGCAAAACCACACTCTTGAATATGGTTGCGGGTTTTACAGCGCCAACACGAGGGGAAATTACTCTCAATGGCGTGCCCGTGCGCCGTCCGGGGCCGGATCGCATGATGGTGTTTCAAAACTACGCGCTGCTGCCTTGGTTGACGGCCTATCAAAATATTGAGCTAGCAGTGAAGTCTGTCTATCCCCAGAAAACTCGCCAACGCCGGCGCCAAATTGTCGAGGAGCACTTGGAACGAGTGGGGCTAACAACGGCTGCCCACAAACGCCCTGCTCAACTGTCGGGGGGCATGAAACAACGGGTGGCGATCGCCCGCGCCCTCGCCATTCGCCCTGAAGTGTTGATTTTAGATGAACCCTTTGGTGCCCTCGATGCCATCACGAAGGAGGAGTTACAGGATGAACTCTTAAAGATTTGGCGCAGCCACCGACTGACGGTACTGATGATTACCCACGACATTGATGAGGCGCTGTACCTCGCGGATCGGGTGGTGATGATGACCAATGGCCCTGCCGCCGGCATTGGCGATATTGTGAAGATTCCTTTTCCGCGGCCACGGCGGCGATCGCAACTCCTTGAGGATCCGCAGTACTACGATCTCCGCAACCAAGTGGTTGACTTTCTGTACACGCGGTTTGGGCACTAAGTAGCGTATGAGTACCCCACGGGTTGGCTCGTTAGCCGTTCAGTCCAGTCGTTACCTCTGCTACTACCGCAATACCAGCGAGAGCGTTCAGCAGATTTATTTGTCAAATCAGCCCACTTGGCAACGGGTAGTGTTTCCGAGGCAAGAGCTTTTTTTCCATGGCGATGCTACAGCGGATCTGATCATTTGCTCAGAGCAAGGGGTCAGGTGCTGTTCCTGTGAATTCCTGCGGTTTGAGGAAAAAGGGCGTGCTGTGCCTGAACCAAGTGAGCCAGTGTCCTCGCTGTGTCCCTACTGTGGGGTGGGCTGTGGCTTAGAAGCAGTCCCTCAAGGCAAGGGAGCCTATAAAATTCGGGGCGATCGCCAGCATCCCTCCTCCCAAGGAATGGTCTGTGTCAAGGGGGCAACTATTCTAGAAGCCCTTGATCGCGATCGCTTGGTTTACCCCCTGTGGCGGGAGCGTTTGGATCAGCCCTTTACGGTCATTTCGTGGGACGAGGCCATGACCCGCCTTGTGGAACGCATCCAATGGGTACGCTGTGAGCGGGGCGCCGATGCCATTTGTATGTACGGTTCCGGTCAATTTCAAACCGAGGACTACTATGTGGCGCAAAAGCTAATCAAGGGCTGTTTGGGTACGAACAACTTTGATGCCAACTCGCGGCTATGTATGTCCTCGGCAGTGTCGGCCTACATGGCTAGCTTCGGCGCTGATGGCCCCCCCTGCTGCTACGACGATTTGGAGGCTACCGATTGTGCGTTCCTTATGGGTACTAATACTGCCGAATGCCATCCCATTGTCTTTAATCGTCTGCGCAACCACCACAAGCGCGATCGCCGCGTCAAGTTGATTGTTGTGGATCCGCGGCGCACCCCGACAGCGGAAGTGGCGGATCTGCACCTTGCCATCCGACCTGGCACGGATATTGATCTGCTCCACGGCATTGGCCATTTGCTACTGCAATGGGGACAGATCGATGCTGAGTTTATAGAGGAGTGTACCCAAGGCTTTGCCCAGTATGTAAAGCTGCTGGCGGCCTACACCCCAGACTGGGTAGCGGAACGCTGTGGCATTGCTCAAAGTGATCTAGAACAGGCGGCTCGCTATTGGGGGCATGCCCAAGCGGTACTCTCCCTTTGGTCAATGGGCATTAACCAGTCTGCTGAAGGGACGGCCAAAGCTCGTTGTCTCATCAATCTCCACCTGTTGACGGGGCAAATTGGCCGCCCAGGGAGTGGTCCTTTTTCGCTGACGGGGCAACCCAACGCCATGGGGGGGCGCGAAGCCGGCGGCTTGAGCCATCTGTTGCCCGGCTATCGCCAAGTGACCAATCCACAGCATCGCCAAGAGGTAGAGGACTTTTGGGGACTGCCGCGAGGGCAAATAAGCGATCGCCCCGGTCGCACGGCATGGCAAATTGTCGAAGGTCTAGAACAGGGAGAAGTGGGTCTGCTGTGGATTGCGGCCACCAATCCTGCGGTTAGTTTTCCCCATTTAGAGCGTGCCAAGGCGGCCTTTCTCAAATCTCCTTTTACCGTCTATCAGGATGCCTACTTTCCCACTGAAACAGCAGCCTATGCCCATCTGATTTTGCCGGCGGCGCAATGGAGTGAGAAAACAGGTGTGATGACTAACTCTGAACGCCGCGTCACCCTTGCCCCCGCCTTTCGATCGCCCCCCGGTCTGGCTCGCCCTGATTGGGAAATTTTTGCTGAGGTGGGGCGCCGCTTGGGATATGGGCATCTCTTCCCATTTGCCGATGCCGCTGCCGTCTATGCCGAATTTGTCCAACTCACTGCCGGTCGCCCCTGCGATCAATCGGGTCTGAGCCACGAACGCCTTGCCCGTTTAGGCGCCTTGCAGTGGCCCTGTCCTGCCGGTATGGATGATGAAGAAGCCCGCAAACCCAAACGCCTCTATACTGACTGGCGATTTCACACACCCAATCAACGGGCATATTTTTGCCTTGCCCACAGTCAGGGCGTGGCGGAACCCACCGATCACATCTATAGCTTTACCCTGACAACGGGTCGTCTCTACGGCCACTGGCACACTCAAACCCGTACCGGTCGCATTGCCAAAATTCAAAAAATGCACCCCGATCCCTTTGTGGAAATGCACCCCGACGATGCCGCAAACTTACATCTCAAAGACGGGGATTGGGTAGAGGTGCGATCGCGTCGCGGTCAAGTGTGCCTGCCGGTCATCCTCACCAAGGCCATTCGTCCGGGCACTCTCTTTGTACCCATGCACTGGGGCTTTCTCTTTGCTGATAGCGGTGAGGCAAACCAACTGACCCATCCCATTGCCTGTCCGGTCTCAAAGCAGCCAGAACTCAAAGCCTGTGCGGTGCAGGTGCTGCCCCTGAAGTTGCGGCAGACGCCCCATACCCCCACCATGCAGGAAAGCGGCACTGCCCTCAAGCAATAATAGAATCTGATTCCCTGTGGAGGGTTATGGCTATTGATGTCCCACTTCTTTGCGTTTGAGGCTGAATTCACGGCTTCGTTACGCTGTATTCCAATGATTGTTCGCTATAAACTAGATTTATGTGGGGTCAAGCTGAAGCTGCTCCACTGGCATCAACTTTCCCAAGAACAGCGACAATGGCTTGTGGTGACTCCCTGCGACACCCCCGAAGCTCAGGCAGACTATCGTCAGCAACTGCGGGATTGGGTGACCCATACCCATGGAACCCCACCGAGTGATATAGAGATTCGCCAACCCTACCCTTGGGACATCACCACTGAACTGCCAGAGACAGTGCAGCAACAACTGACCAAGGTACCTCACCACAGCCTGACGGTGGAAAAATGGTCAGCCCTGACCCCCCTCCAACGCTTTGCCCTTGTGAAGCTCAGCCAGCCCGGCCACGAGAATCGCAATTTTTGGCCAGCATTGCAGGAATTTGGTCTGGCCTAGAGGGCTAGGAGAGTTGTAGTGGCATTTTTCTGCTGAGGTAGTACAGAGTTGTACCAACAAGGGTGCCCACTAAGAAGCCTTGGGGCACACTGAGGGCGATCGCCCCCACTAAGAGGGTAATCATCCAATTTGCGGGCATGGCGGCTTGATCTTTAATAAAGCCCATGAGTACCCACGCTTCAAACAAAAGAATGACCCCCAAAATCGAGAGGGGAAAAATTTCCAGCAGCTTATCCACACTGGAACCAAAAAAGAGACCCAAGAGAAGGTAGAGACTGCCATAGATCACCACCGCCCCACCTGTGCGGGCACCAAGGGCATAGTGTCCTGCCAAACCGCTACAGCCATGGCAGAGGGGGACACCACCAAAGAAAGGCAGGATCAAGTTGGTGAGGCTATACGTGAGGCCAATTTGGCGAATCGAGAGGGGGCGATCGGGAAAGAGATCGTGGGCAGTTTGCTGGGTTGCAATCACTGCATTGGCGATCGATAGGGGTAACTGCGGCAGTGCCAATAGCACGAGTCCGGGAATCAAGGCCTGAGGATCTAAAGGCTGCAGGTAGGGAAGCTGCCAAGCAATGGTTAACTGCAATTCTGTCTCAGCCAGAACACGGCTAATCGCTACACCCACCCCCAGCAACACCACCAGTAACCCTGCGGGAACTCCCCGTTCCTTGGGTAAAAGGAGCAAGATCAAAAAGCCCATGGCACCCAACAGATAACCAAAGAGGTCACCCGCGGGCAAGTAGGTCTTGAGGGCAACGGCGGCTAGAGACAGTCCCAGTCCCAATTGACAGCCCCGCACCACGGGTTGGGGAATCCAGCGAGCCAGTCGGGTCAGGATTCCGGTGGACGTTAACACCAACATCATCGCTCCTACCATCAGTCCCCCTGCCCAAAGGATAGATCCAGTGAGTTTTTCCGTCATCACAATTACAGCCATTGCCTTTAGGGGTTGCATCGGCATGGGAAGGCCATAGAATACCCCCGTGAGAATTTGTGCCACGCCAAACAAAGTGAAGACGTTAGCACTATCCAACTGGGCAGCCATGATCATCCCCACCAGTAGGGGCAAATCCGTACCCAAATCACCAAAACTGCCACTGAGTTCTTGCCAATTAAAGCGCAGTCGCTCCCGCAACATCTATATCTTCTCCAACATGGTTTGCAATTTCTGTAGGTGTTGAGCCACCCGACCACTACGGAGGAGTTCGCTGCTGAGTGCGAGTCCGGAATTGAGACTATCGGCTTTGCCCCCCTGCCACAAGTAAAACCCACTGTTCCAGATAACGGAGGTGGTGAGGGGCTGCTCCTCGGCAGCTAAGACGGCAGCCATCATTTTTGCAGCAGTTGTTGTGTCCGCTGGCCAAGGCACATTACTGCTGGCCATACCATACTCTTGGGGATGGAGACGCAGGCGTTGCCAAGGAGGGTCTTGATCACGGGCAAGGCCGATAATGGCGGTGCGTTCGCGGGGCAAATCACAACTGCCTTCAAGACCTTTGACGGTAGTAAATTCATGAACACCGTGGAGATAGAGGGCATCGCGCATGATCCCTTCCGTCGGCGGATGAACAAACCCTGCTACGAGGTGACTGCGCCCTTGGTAAGGATTCCAGATTAATTCCAATGTGGCAATGGGGGGACGTTTACCAATTTGCTCCCGGTAGGGGACTAGCCCTTGGGCTGCTGGAAAATGACGCGGGAGATAGACAAAACCTAAACCCGTTTGCTCTAGGCAGTGGGTGATTTGTTCTAGGGTTAGGGTTGACCAGTCCACCCCTAAACATCGCCATAGCTCAATGAGGGGAATGCCTTCTTTGGTGGGTATGCGATCGCCCCCGTGTTGAAGTACTGGAATCCCAGCAGCCGCCAAAACCAATGCTGTTAAAGGACTCAGGGGAAACGTGCGATCGCGACCATCATAGGGCTGACTGAGGATGATCACGGGGCAACTGGTCTCAACCGCTGGAATCTTTGGCCCTAGCTCGTTGTAGGCATCGAGCATACCCGCCATCTCTTCCGAGGTGGGTCGCTTAATCCGATGAGCAATCAAAAACGCCCCAATTTGGGCAGGGGTTGCCACCTGCTCCAGCATGAGTTGCAACGCCAAGGCTGCCTCGGCGCGGCTCAGGTCTTTGTGGGTGTGGGCACCACTGCCGACTTTTTTAAGGAGATCACGAAAAAGAGGACTCATGGGCAGCCTGCTGGCGGATCAACGTAAGCAACTGGGCAACGGGCGGTAAGGTCAGGCGATCGCGGGTGGTAATGGCCAACACCTGACGCAGGGGCAGTGGCGTGGATAAATCACGAATCCCTAGGGCAGGATCGTGGAGCGCTTCCTTGAGGGCAGAGCGCGGCAGCAAGGCAACCATCTCACTTTCGCGGATCACAGCAATAAACGCATCAGGCGTGTTGAGTTCAAGAGCGGGTTGCCAAGGTAAACCCCGACGGCTAAATTCTTCAGCCACCAAGCGGCGCATGCCATAGCCATCCTTAAATACCACATGGGGAAAGCGAGCTAGTTCTTGCCATGTCAAGGTCTCATTAACAGTGAGGGGATGTTCAGCCGCCATTAGCACTTGCACAGGCTCACTGTACAGCGGTTCAATCACCCATTCCGCCTGTTTTAAGAGGTGGCGATCGCCCATGACAATTGCTAGATCTACTAGGCTATCCTGCAAGACTTTGAGGGCGCGATCGCTCCCTAGGGCAGTCACCCGCAACTGCATTTGGGGAAATGCTTGGCAAAACGTCGGTAACAGCGTGGGCAAAAAGTAGCGGCAAATGGAGTGAATAGCGGCAATGCAGAGTTCCTGCTGCTGGCCATTTTGCATGGCTTTGAGTTCAGCATTGGCGGCCTGCCACTCTTGCCAGATGCGATGGGCACGGCGCAAAAACAAGTCCCCCGCCACAGTTAACTTGGCGCGATTCGAGCGGTGAACAAGTTGCATCCCCAAACTTTCTTCTAGAGCTTGAATTTGCCGACTAATTGTGGGTTGCGTCACCCCACACCGCCGCGCTGCCGCTTGAAAACTCCCCGTTTCAGCAACAGCTAAAAAAGATTGAAACTGATCAAGTCGCATAATACTTGCTGTGTTCTCCCTCTGCGTCTATGTCTATTGATGCAATTGTGGCTCTTGTGGCTCTTCATCTTATGCAACTTTCGGATAGTAAAGGGTGTTAATTGATACAGTTTCTTGAGAATGTCCTACAGCATACCCTCTTGGTTCCAGCGCTGAATGAGGTAAACTGATTGGTCATACTTGCCCTCCCATGCCAGTTCTGTTTCTTCTGTGCGCATTTGAGAGGTTAGGCTATACTCAAAGCGTCATGAATGTTACTCAAGAATATGAGCTATAGCTTGGACTGACGAGAGCGGGTTGTCTCCTACATCCAGCAAGGTGGCAAAATTAGTGAAGCAACTCAAATCTTCTAGGTCAGTTGCGCCACTATCCATCGCTGGCTGAAGCGAGACGACTTAGCCCCCACGGTTGTCCCCCGTCGTCATCAAACAGACCGTAATGGTGATGCTCACGGCAATACACCCAAGTAGCTGGCTCATTTAGATAGTATTCCTTTTTCCAAATGGGTAGGCGGTGTTTAATTTCATCAATGATGTAGGCCGCACCAGCAAAGGCTTGTTGGCGATGAGGCGCCGTCACCCCTACCCACACAGCAATCTCGCCAAGAGTTAGCGTTCCATAGCGATGGCTGGCGATCGCCCCCAGCAAGTCAAATTTCCCAATGGCTTCTGCTAGGATCTGTTCTCCTTCTTTAAGAGCCAAGGCAGGATAGACCTCGTATTCTAGGGCAGTGACGATCTTGCCGTGGTTGTGATTGCGCACCCAACCCTCAAAGCTAACAAAGGCACCGGCTCGCAAGTTGGCTAGGGGCTGCCACAACTGAGCTGGCTCTAGGGGAGTATTGGTTAGGGAAAATTGCTTGATCACCATCGCTTAGTTAACCCCCGGCAACAGGGGGAATAAAGACGACCTTATCTCCAGCTCGTAGGGGTTGATCCAGTGTCACAAACGTATCATTAGCCGCAACCTTAACATGGGTCAGATCAAGGGTAAACCCGTACTGGGTCTTTAGTTCTTGGTATAGCTCGCCATAGGTTTGGGCGGTGGTCACTCGCTCCTCCTGTTCCCGTTGGCTTTGCTCGCGTAACTGGGCAAAGTAGCGTAGATGAATAGTTTTAGGGCCGTCGGACATGGTGTAGGGCTTCCAGATAATCTTCAGGGGTGTTGATGTTGGCAGTAATGGTCGGCTGGGGTGGGGCAATCCGCTGGCAGGGCGATCGCTGGAGAATTTTCACAGGGCAGTAGATCCCTTCTGCATAGGCGGCCTCAAATACCGGCAGAGCTTGGGGGGTATAAATGGCACACAATGGCTCTGGGAAACCCTCTTGGGGATGGTGATAGCAGGTGGCCACCACATCTTCGCGGTAATGGTGCAACAGGGGCGCAAGGGTTTCTGTGGTCAAATAGGGCAAGTCACAGGCCACCACTAACCAGTTCACGTGGGGATAGGCACGTAAAGCTGTTAGGATGCCGGCAATGGGGCCAATCTGAGGCAGGGTATCGGGGAGGGTTGGCAAATCGGCAAGGGGAGTCCCCTGCCATTGATTGGGTTGCGCTGAGAGAAAGACTTGTTCGCAGGATTGAGCCAACAAATTGTAGAGGTACTGGGCATGGGGTTCGCCGTAGTAGTCTAGCAGGGCTTTGGCCTGACCCATGCGCTGACTCTGGCCGCCAGTGAGCACAAGGCCGTAGAGGGGATATTGGCCGAGGGTTTTCTTGCCACCACTTTTCGCCAGCAGGCGCACCTCGCGAATCACAATATGGGGGCTGAGGGCTTTGGCCATGTCGTAGATTGTGAGGGCTGCGATCGCCACCCCATGCAGGCTTTCCATTTCCACCCCGGTGCGATCGCGGGTTTTGACCTCACAGCGCAGGCGAATTCTAAGGCCACTCTCAAGTGACTCGATATCCGTCTCAAAGCGACAACTGGTAATCGGCAGCGAATGGCAAAAGGGAATGACTTCAGCGGTGCGTTTTACCGCCATTGTGCCAGCAATAATCGCCGTTTGCACCACAGGCCCTTTCGTGAGAAAGAGATCTCCCCCTTGCACATAGGCCTGAAAGACTGGTGGCAATTCAATCAGGGCTTCTGCCACCGCTCGGCGATCGCTCACGGCCTTCTCGCTAATATCCACCATCTGGGGTTGTTGGTGCTCATTGATGTGGGAGAGCATCCTCCTAGCCTCCAATCTGGTGCATCGCATGGTGAACTTCTGCTCCGCGCAAGCTGGGTTTCATGCCCAACACTTGCTCATAGGCGGCATACCGTTCCCTTTGACTTAAGCCCCGTAGGGACACCCCCGCCTCCTTAAACAGGCACGCTCGCAGGACACCATCCGCAGACAAGCGCCAACGGGAGCAGTGGCCACAAAAGGGTTGGGATTCTGAAGCGATAAAACCAATCTGCCCGCCACAGGCCGTCTCAAAGTTAAACGAAGTGGAATCCAAAGGACGTGGCACAGGTCGCAGATCATAATGCTGACGCAAGCGCTCAATCATCGTGGCAGCACTAACAAAGCGATCGCCCCCCAAGTGGCAAGCATAGCCAATGCGCATCAGCTCCAAAAAGCGCACCTCAATCCCCAACCCCTTGGCGTACTCCACCATCGGCACCAGTTCGTGATCATTGACACCCGCCATAACCACCATGTTCAGCTTCACCTGAAACCCTTGGTGAACCGCAGTGGCCACCGCCGCCTTCACCGTTTCCAAGTGGTGGCCATGACTAATGGCGGCAAAGGTTTCGGGGTCTAGGCTATCCAGACTGATATTCAAACGCCGTACCCCATATTGTTCCAAGAGGGGCAAAAAGGGCACCAAGCGAATCCCATTCGTGGTTAAGCTTAGCTCTGGCACCCCCACTGCCACCAAGGCTGCGACAATCTCAGCAAACTCGGCTCGCAGGAGCGGTTCACCCCCCGTTAGGCGCACCGACTCAATCCCCAGTGCCACCAGTTCAGCCACAATCGTGGCATACTCTGTGGGGCTTAAATAGGTCTGGGGGGGCATAAAGGCGGCATCCACGGGCATACAGTAAGTACAGCGCAAATTACAGCGATCGGTAACCGACAGGCGCAACTTGCGAATGTGTCGCCCTTGGTTATCCAGCAAACGTTGGCTAGGGATAGCTGTGGTGACAACCATCCGCCCTAACTCCACGGAAAATAGCGATAGCACTCCCCAGCGGCAAATATCCCTTGCGAGGCAGGTAGTTCCAAGAAGCCATCACTGTCAGCCAAGGCCAAAAAATCACCAGAGTTTTGCATCGGACGGGGGTGGGCAATCAGTTCAGCAGTTTTCGTGGTTTCTAGTTTAACGGGTAAAAAGTAGGTTAAGGGCTTCTCAAAAGAGAAGGGAGTGGCCAAGCGGGCATAGAGGCGTGGCATGTCCAAAATATAGCGGTGTAAACACACCAAACTGGAGACGGGGTTCCCCGGCAAGCCAAAGACTGCCGTTTGCTGCGTGTGATCCACCCCAAACCAGAGGGGTTTTCCGGGGCGCTGAGCGACACCGTGGATATATTGCTGCACGCCATGATCGCGCCACAGTTGCGGTAAATAGTCAAACTTGCCCTTGGAAACGCCGCCGCAATAAATCAGGAGATCGTACGCTTGGCTCGCTTGGCAGTAGTGGGTTGCCAGTTGCAGCGGATCATCGGGTAAATGGGTGATGCTGACGTGGCTGTACCCTTGGCGCTTGAGGGCAGCCATTAGGGCGTAGGCATTGGAGAGGCGCAGTTGATGGGGTTGAGGGACGTGGTCTGGCGGAATCAGTTCATTGCCGGTGGCAACAATTTGAGTGCGGGGGGTGCGCTGGACACAAACTTCGCTCTGCCCCACAGAGGCAAGAATGCCCCAAGCCGGACTGTGTAGAGGGGTGCCTGCCGCCAGCACCTGTTGACCCGCCGGCGCATCACTGCCACAGCGGTGAACAAATTGATAGGGCGACCACAGTTCGGCGTGGCGGATATGGGCAATGCCGTCACGAATTTCCAGAGCCTCGTAGGGAATGACCAGATCGCAGTTCTGGGGCAACGCGGCACCAGTCATCACTTCCAAGCAGGCCTGTGGATCCGTCAACGTGGGGGGTACCTCACCAGCAGGGACAACCCCCAGAATCGGGAAGGCACGCTGACCAGATTCATAGGCGGCCCACCGCAGGGCAATACCATCCATCATGATGCGGTCAATGGGTGGGTAGGGGCGATCGCTGGTAATGGCTCCTGCTAGTCGGCTGTACTGAGGCTCAGTCAAAGAGATGGTCTCTGTGCCCCAATCGGGCAAATGCTGCTGAATCAGGTCAACGGCTGTTTCGACGGAAATCATTTTCTAGACAGGATTAACTGCGAAATAGGCGGCAGTAGAGCGTTTCGTGCTGCATACTGGCGAGGGCTAAGCCCAAGGTACAGCTTTCTAAATCATTGTCAGTCACATTTAAGCTCTGCTGCACGGTTTGCTGAATCTGGGGCTGAAGTTGGCGCAGAAGCACTTGACCCGCCGTCTGACCAAGGGGAATCAGTTTCACCGCTGCATTGATCAGAGTAGTGACCCAACTATGGAGATAGCCTAGAAGTGCGGTTTCTAGGGGAATGTCGGCAAGGGCAGCGGCAATGCAAAAGGCAACACTGACATTCCAAGGGTAGGGCTGACCAGTCTGAAGTTCTGGCGGTAGGCGATCGAGGGCAGCGACGAGGTTGATCAATGCTGTTCCCATTTGCCAATTTTGGGCACGCAGTTCGGCGCTTTCGCGGGCAGCCGAGAGCCACGCATTCCACTGGTGAACAGCGTCAAAATCGCCCTTGGCGATCGCCCCATAAACCCGCCCCATCACTGCTGTTTCCAAGTGAGCACTGCCAAAAGCCAGTTCAAAGGTGAGCCAATCCTGTACGGCGGCTGCTGAGGTGATCTTGCCTTGGGCAATCAGGGTCTCCAAGCCCTCGGAGTAGTTAAAGCCGCCAATGGGCAAAGCGGGACTCACCCACTGCAACAAGGTTAACAGCGCTGACTCAGTGAACATGGTAGGCACCGCGCTCGGGACAAAAGGGCGCGACTTCAAACGTTACTATTAAGCCCCGCTGTTCCAGCATGGTTTGCAACACGGAATCTGCCCCCCAGCGAAGATAATCGGTGTGAATTTCCAAGGGGAGGTGGCGATTCCCAAGGTGGTAGGCGGCCTGTAGAAGGTCAAGGGGAGTGGTAGCCATCACCTTTAGCGTGGGTTCGGGTTTGGCGTGAACCGTGACGACTACTGTGCCGTCCTCGTCCTGAAGGCGATCGCCCGGCTGTAACGTCATCCCGCGCGGCAACTTCAGATAGAGAGATTCCCCCTCATCACTGTGGCAATGGAGACGACTGCGACAGCGTTCCTCTGCGGTCAATGAGAGGTGCAACTGACGGGCATTTTCCAATGTTGTAGGGCAAAGTTGCGTCAGCCTGAACATCAAACCAGCGTCAACTCGACAATTTTATCAAAGCGGAATGTTTTCACCAGTTGCTGAAGGCCTGCAATCAAGGCGGCTTCTTCGGATGGGATTTCAGCAATCAGTTCGCGAATGCGCTTGGCATTGAGCTTTTTGGCCGCTTCTTGGAGTTCAGCAATCCAAGGGCGGGGCATCACCATTAGGGCGGCTGGATCCAGCACCTCAGGACGGGGAGCACTTGCGGGGGGCAGAGCATCCTCGTAGGCATACTCTAGATTTAACTGGGCGGCGAGTCGTTCAAAAATCGTTTGCGGACGGAAGGGCTTGGCAATGTAGTCATCACAACCGAGATTCAGCAGTTCCTGTTTGTCCTGCTCAAAGCCACTGGCGGTCACCGCAAGAATTTTCGGGGCGCAGACGGCTTCGCCGCGTCGGAGGCGATCGCTCACTTCTTTCTTGATCTGTCGCGTTGCCGTTTTACCATCCATCACGGGCATGCGAATATCCATGAGAATTGCATGGGGCTGCCATTCTCGCCAGATCTGCACCGCCTCTTGACCATTGCCGGCTTCTCGACAGCGAAAGCCCACGGGTTTTAGGAGTTGGGTGAGCAGTTGGCGGTTTTCGGGAATATCATCTACCACCAGAATGCGGACTGCTGAGGTGGGCGATCGCAGGCCAACAACGGTTTGTGCCCTTTCCTCCTCTAGCGCTTGGGGATCGCCAAGGCCAATGTTGATCTCAAAGTAAAAGTGACTTCCCTGCCCCTTGGTGCTGCGCACCTGAATATCCCCCCCCATCAATTGCACAAACTGGCGACTAATGGCCAACCCCAGCCCAGTGCCTTCACTGACTTTTTTACTGCTATCGGTTTGGACAAAGGGCTGGAAGAGCATTTTCAACTCTGCCGCGGTCATGCCAATACCCGTATCACTGACTTCAAAGGCGAGTCGCGGGGGTTCTTGGGCTTTATAGCTGACCTTGAGGGAGACGCCCCCCTCTTTGGTGAATTTAATGCCATTGCCCAAGAGGTTCACCAATACTTGGCGCAGCTTCATTTCATCAGTGGTTACCGCCACCGGCAGATTGGCGGGCAAATCAAAGACCAGACGCAACCCTTTAGCTTCAGCTCGCACCTTGAGCATTTCTTCGAGGGTTTGCAGCATCCGCCGCAGATCAAAGGTGGTTTCCTGAAGCGTGATACGCCCAGCTTCAATTTTGGCCATGTCAAGGACATCGTTAATCAAACCCAAAAGGTGTTCACCGCTGCGGTTGATCTTTTCAAGGGTTTGCCGATGCTGCGGTGCAAGGGTGCGATCGCTGAGCAAAATTTGACTAAAGCCGAGAATGGCATTGAGGGGGGTGCGCAGTTCATGGCTCATGTTGGCAAGGAAAATACTTTTGGCTTTGTTGGCTGCCTCTGCTGCCTCTTTGGCCTTGAGTAACTCCCGCTCCGCTTGATGACGTTGATGGGCTGCAAGGGCGATTGTGACAATATCCGCCACATTGGAGACAAAACTGCGTTCCTCCACCAGCCAAACCCGATGCTCGCCAATACTCTCAACACAGATCACCCCCAATAATTGACCATTGAAGATGATCGGCGCATCAATCCGAGAATACACCCGCTGAAGTTTGGCATAGTCCCGCAGTTCGTGGGTGCGCGGATCCGTGAGTAAATCATTGACCACGAGGGGTTCCCCGGTGCGCAGCAGTTTCAAGTACTCTGGATAGGGGGGCTGGGTGAGGTAGGTGGATTGAGTAGGGTTGTTGGCGGCAGGGTCGTACTGGACAACACATTTGAGGCGATCGCCCTGGAGTTCCCATGCCGAAGCCCGCTGGACGCGCAGTGTTGTTGCCGTCACTTGGATAATCTCCTGCAACGCCATACGAAAGTGTCCCTGTTGCACATGGGGAGATTGGCTCAGCTGCACCAAAGCAACATTGTGGTCATGAAGTACCCGTTCTTTTTCGGTCAGTTGTCGATTGGCCGCCTCAAGGGCAGCCGTCCGGTGCGCCACTTCCTCTTCGAGGCGTTGATTAAAGCGGTGGAGTTCACTAAAACTTTCCTCTAATTGCCCTGCCATATCCACAAAGGTGCGACCGAGGTTGCCCAACTCATCCTGAGTTGCGGTGTCCACCTCAGCGGCAATGTCTAGATCACCCACTGCAATTTTGTGGGCTGCAGCATTTAGCCGCTTCAGGGGGCGCACGATGTAGCCTGTCACTCCCCAAGTCAGCAAACTAATCAAGCCAAAGGACATCCCCAAAATCCACAGACCCGCCCACGTTTCTTCATGAATAAAGTCAAGCAGTGTGTCTTCATTGATACGAATGGCCAGACTCCAGCGTGCCTCGGGAATCGGCGCATAAAAGACCCATTGGCGCTCTTGGGAAAGCCAATCAGTGACCCATTGCTGTCCCCTTTGACCCGCCACCATTGCTCTGCCTAGGGCGGCAAGATCGCCGTGGTTGTTTTCCTTGGCAATGTAAAAAATAGATTGACCAATGAACTGGACATCGTTATGAAAGATAATCCGTCCCTTGCGATCCAAGACAAAGAACTGGCCTTCTTGGAGGGCTTGAATGTTCATGGTCTGCTGCAGGCTTTCTAGAGCCACATCCACCGTGGCGACTCCCCGAATTTGACCTTGGCGGCGGAAGGGCACCGAATAGGTTACCATCCAACTATCCCCCGCACCCCGATCAAAATAGGGATCACTCCAGCGGGGCTGACCGCTTTGAATTGGCTCTGTGTACCAGTTCCATTGGGGTTGGGTGTAGTCGTAAATTGTTCCCGTATCCTTTTGCCGCCATGTGCCCCCCTGCCGATAAATATAGGGGCAAAAGAGGCGCTTGCGGGGAGAAAAGCTATAGGGAGTAAAGGCAATCGCCGATCCATAGACCAAGGGATTGACAGTGACATTGCGGCGCAAAAATGCATACAGCTGCTGTTCATCGACCTTGGGGAAGGTTTCTAGGGCATAGGCAGTGGTGGTTGCCAGTTGCGCCACCTGCGCCAGTGAGTCGTTAAATTGATCGGCGTAGAGGGACACCAGCGTTCCCTGCCACTTTTCATAATCGGCAGTACTGCGGCCAATCAGGCGCGCCCGAATGTAGAGGAAAAGGCCGGTGTAGATGACAACAATCGGCAGGAGCGTCCCCAGCAAGAGCTTATGGCGAAAGGATAGCTTGCTGAGCATGGCGGCCTCGACCTCCCTAGGCTTTCCCCTTAATTTTAGGCTGCCTAAAAAGACCAATCCTCTAGGAAAGGGGACTGAGTACTTTGCTGTCGCTGTCAGTGGCCACTTCACCCACCACTTCCGGGGTATTGGCTTCCGAAGGCGGCACCACCTGCCAGAAGAGGGGTAAATAGTGCTCCCACTGCTCCAGAATCATTGCGGCCTTGGCACTCCCCGTGCGCTCGTGGTGGGCAGTAATCAGTTGTTTGAGTTGGGCGGCACCAATGGCAGAGGTGACCCGCTGGAGTTTGACAACTTCGGGGTTGACCTTGGCGGGGAAGTTACCCGCTTCATCCAAGATGTAGGCCAAGCCACCGGTCATACCGGCACCCACATTGCGACCCGTAGTGCCCAAGACCACGACCACCCCACCGGTCATGTATTCGCAGCAGTGATCCCCTGTGCCCTCGACAACGGCAGAGGCTTTGGAGTTGCGGACAGCAAATCGTTCACCGGCGCGGCCATTGGCAAAGAGAAACCCCCCCGTGGCGCCGTAGAGACAGGTGTTGCCAATAATCACATTCTCCGCAGCCGCATAGGGAGCATTGGCCGGCGGCTTGATAATGATTTCACCCCCATGCATCCCTTTGCCGACATAGTCATTGGCTTCGCCGGTGAGGTTGAGGATCATCCCCGGCAGATTGAAGGCGCCAAAGCTCTGGCCAGCGCTGCCTCGGAAGTGGAGGGTAATCTGACCTTCAAAACCCGTGTTGCCATACTTTTTGGCAATGGCACCCGCGATGCGTGCCCCGACAGTGCGATCGGTGTTGACAATGGGCAGCTCTAATTCAACGGTTTGCTGCTTCTCAATGGCGGCTTGCACCTCTGGGCGTGCCAAAATTTCATCATCGAGAACGGCACCGTTACTGTGCACTGTTTCGTGCTGCAACCACTGGCGATCGTGCCGCGTGTCGGGCAGCTTCGTCAAGCAATCCAGATTTAGGGGTGCAGTTTTTGCAAGGGTAACATCTTGGCGCGGTACCAGCAAATCCGCCCGGCCAATGATCTCGTTCAGGCTGCGGTAGCCCAGTTGAGCCAGAATTGAGCGCACCTCTTCGGCAATAAAGAGGAAGAAGTTCACCACATGCTCAGGCATACCGGGGAAGCGCTGGCGCAGTTCTTCTTTTTGGGTGGCCACGCCCACGGGACAGTTATTGGTGTGGCAAATCCGCGCCATGATGCAGCCCTCGGCAATCATTGCCACCGAGCCAAAGCCAAATTCCTCGGCACCCATCAGAGCCCCCATGACCACATCCCAGCCACACTTGAGGCCACCATCCACCCGCAGAATCACGCGATCGCGCAGTTGATTTTCCAAAAGAACGCGGTGCACCTCCGTCAGCCCCAATTCCCACGGACTGCCAGCATGCTTAATCGAACTCAGGGGCGAAGCACCGGTGCCACCATCGTGACCGGAAATTTGAATCACGTCGGCGTTGGCTTTTGCCACCCCAGCAGCAATCGTACCAATACCAATTTCGGCCACTAGTTTCACGGAGACTTGCGCTTGGGGATTGATCTGGTGCAGATCAAAGATCAGTTGCGCCAAATCCTCAATGGAGTAAATGTCATGGTGGGGCGGCGGCGAAATTAAGGACACGCCCGGCTTTGATCGCCGCAGCATAGCAATGTAGGGGCTGACTTTCGTGCCCGGCAGTTGACCGCCTTCCCCCGGTTTCGCGCCCTGGGCAATCTTGATTTCAATTTGCTGGGCATTGATCAGGTACTCTGGAGTAACGCCAAAGCGCCCAGAGGCCACCTGTTTAATGGCGGAACTGGCGGTATCACCGTTGCGCAAGCCCCGCAGATGGGGAAATTGGGGAGAGTGCCCCTCACCATCCACATCCGTCAGCACTTGGAAGCGAATCGGATCTTCGCCCCCCTCGCCAGAGTTGGATTTACCGCCAAGGCGGTTCATAGCGATCGCCAGCACCTCATGGGCTTCCCGCGAGAGGGCACCCAAGGACATCCCCCCTGTGCAGAAGCGTTTGACAATTTCACTGGCGGGTTCAACCTCTTCGAGGGGAATACTGGGGCGATCGCTCTGGAAGTCCAGCAGATCCCGCAAGGCTGTGGGTACCCGACCGGTGAGTTGACGGCGATAGACCTCGTAATGGTCATAGCTATTGCTGCTCACGGCTTTGTGGAGTGCCTTGGCCATCTCCGGATTATTCATGTGGTACTCGCCACCGGGACGGAATTGGACAAAGCCAAAGTTCTCCAGTTTCTTGGCGGTGAGTTCGGGGAAGGCCTTGTGGTGAAAAGCAATGGTTTCTTGAGCCAAGTCTTGAAGCGTCAGACCCCCCACCCGCGACGTAGTGCCAATGAAGGCCTTGTTGAGCAGGTCATCACCAATACCAATGGCCTCAAAAATTTGGGCACCGCGATAGCTAGCAATCAGAGAAATCCCCATCTTGGAGAGGATTTTTAGGAGTCCCTCCTCCACGGCTTTGCGATAGTTGGCCTGCACCTGTTGCAGTGTCAGTTGCGGCAGTTTGCCCTTGGCCATCAGGTTTTGGGTGCGATCGCTATGCCACCACTGGCGAATTGTTTCCCATGTCAAGTAGGGACACACTGCTCCGGCGCCATAGCCAATCAGGCAGGCAAAGTGATGGGTACTCCAGCATTGGGCTGTTTCCACGACAAGGGAGACGCGACGGCGAATGCCTTGGGTAATCAAATGGTGGTGCACTGCCCCCACCGCCAATAGGGGTGGGATATAGGACGTGTCGGCATCCAAAAGATGGGGTTCGCCAGCAAGGTTGTGGCGATCGCTGAGCACAAGGATTTCGGCGCCTCCTTTGACGGCGGCAGCGGCCTGTTCACAGAGCCGATTTACAGCGGCCTCAAGCCCCGCAGGCCCTTGGGCGATCGCAAACTGTGTCGAGAGCCGAGTGGTACCAAAGGGAGCCTTGAGAATTTCCTCTAGCTCTGCTTCATTAATGAGGGGAGAATTGAGTTGCAGCAGGCGGGCATCTTCTGGGCTTTCAACGAGCAAATTCCCCCGCGCACCAAGGCGAGTCACCAAGGACATCACCAGTTTTTCCCGCAGCGGATCAATGGCCGGATTGGTGACCTGGGCAAAGCGCTGCTTGAAGTAGTCGTAGAGTAGGTGGGGTTGTTGCGACAGCACCGCCAAGGGAATGTCATCCCCCATGCAGAAGGTGGGTTCCTTGCCATCCTTGGCCATGACCTCAATGATCATTTCCACATCTTCGGCGCTGAAGCCAAAGGCCATTTGCTGTTGTAGGCAGGTTTGGCTTTCGAGGGTGGGGGTTTCGCCATAGGGTTGAGGGGCAAGTTCTTGGCGATAGGTTTTCAGCCATTCGCCGTAGGGTTGCTGCTGTGCCACCCGCTGTTTGATTTCCCAGTTGGTGAGCAGCTCTTGGTGTTCTAAGTCAACGGCAATCATCTGCCCAGGGCCAAGGCGGCCTTTTTCAATCACCGTTGCTTCATCAATTTGAATGCTGCCCGCCTCGGAAGAGACAATCACCAGATCGTCATTAGTGAGGGTGTAGCGTGCAGGTCGCAGGCCATTGCGATCAAGGGTGGCGCCGACAATTTTGCCATCAGCAAAGGCCACTAGTGCTGGACCATCCCACGCCTCTTGAAGGCCACTGTAGTATTCGTAAAAGTCCACCACCTCGGGGTGATCCGCCAAATCGGGCTGGTTTTGGTAGGCCTCGGGAATCAGCATCATCATTGCCTGCAGGGGCTGCCGTCCCGATTGCACCAGCAATTCCAGCACATTGTCGAGGTTGGCGGAGTCACTATTTTCGGCATTGACAATGGGCATGAGATCCGCAAAGGCTTCGCCCCAATAGGGATGGCTCAGTTGGGCGGCTCGTGCCCGCATCCAGTTGATATTCCCCAAGAGGGTATTGATTTCGCCGTTGTGTCCCAGCATCCGCATCGGTTGCGCCAAGGGCCACTTAGGCATGGTGTTGGTGCTAAAGCGGCGGTGATAAAGGGCAAAGGGGGTGATGTAGTTGGGGTTGCGCAAATCCTCATAAAACTGGGCCAGTACTGCCGAGCGCACCATGCCCTTATAGACAATGGTGCGGGTGGAAAAGGAACAGATATAGAAGTCCTGTCGCCAGTCCGCCTTGATTTGGGCGATCGCCCGCTCAATGCGCTTGCGCGCTAAGTAGAGCTGCCGCTCCAGTTCATCACCACTGGCTTTACTGGAAGCCACAAAGAGCTGTTCAATTTGGGGCTGATTTTGCCTTGCTTGGCGCCCTAAAACACTGGGATTCACGGGCACTGCTCGCCAGCCCAACAGGCGCAGTTCATTTTCACTGAGCACCCGTTCCACAATCCCCTTTGCCGCTGCCGTTGCCGCCCCTTGGGGCAAAAAGATCATCGCCACCCCAATCCGCTGGCGGGGAATGCCAAACTCCGGCAACAACTCCCACGGAATCGCCGTCATGATGCCAGCCCCATCCCCAGAGTCGCGATCGGCACTACAGCCCCCGCGGTGTTCAAGGCAGGTCAATCCCTCAAGGGCTTGGGTCAAGATGCGATGACTAGCTATCCCCTTGCGATGGGCAACAAAACCCACACCACAGGCATCTCGCTCGGCCACAAGCCAAGGCTGTCCATGGTAACCAACTTGATGCACGGGGGAAGAAAAGGCAGATTGTTGCATGGGTCTGAAAGCGTTCAATCGACTGAGGGGTCTAACGTTGTCTTGACAACAGCAACCAGCTCTAGGGACTGAAAAACGCCACGACTCGAAGGGAGGAGCCAAGGCGACAGTATACAGAGATTAGAGAGTGCTGGTGATGGAGCAACGTATAGGGTCTTTCGCTATTATAGGGGCTTCGCTTGGATCCAGAAACGCCAAAGCAAGAGATTGTTAAGGTTTGGCCATAGGAGCCGGCAAACCAGCGATCGCTGAGGCTGACTTGAGGGCTAGAACGCCGCAGCAGAGAGGGGTTAAGGTTGGCGTTCAGGCTGGCGTGATATCATTAAATTTTCCAACTGAACAACAAGGCTTCCCGATTAATTGCTTGGTAAAACACGCCCATGAGCTTTGCTGCTGATTCTTCTCGGATCATTCCCACTGAGTTGCGGGACGAAATTTCGCGCTCATACCTTGAATATGCCATGAGCGTCATTGTTGGGCGTGCCCTTCCCGATGCCCGCGATGGTCTCAAACCCGTACACCGCCGCATCCTTTATGCCATGCATGAGTTGGGGCTGACCAGCGATCGCCCCTTCCGCAAATGTGCCCGTGTGGTGGGGGAAGTGCTAGGGAAATATCACCCCCACGGCGATTCAGCGGTCTATGATGCCCTCGTGCGGATGGCGCAGGACTTTTCTATGCGTCACCCCCTCATTGATGGCCATGGCAACTTTGGCTCGATTGACAATGATCCGCCGGCCGCGATGCGCTACACCGAGTGTCGGCTGCAAGCCCTAGCCACAGAAGCCCTCTTGCAGGACATCGAGCAGGAAACCGTTGACTTTGTTGATAACTTTGACGGCTCGCAGCAGGAACCCCTAGTTTTACCGGCGCGGATTCCCCAGTTGCTGCTCAATGGCACCTCCGGCATTGCCGTGGGGATGGCGACGAATATCCCACCCCATAATTTGGGAGAACTGGTGGATGGGCTGGTGGCCTTAATTCATAACCCCCAGATTAGCGATCGCGAGCTAATGCGCTACATTCCGGGGCCAGATTTTCCCACTGGGGGGCATATCCTCGGCCAAGGGGGCATTGAAGAGGCCTATACCACCGGTCGCGGCTCGATGACGCTGCGGGCAGTGGCCACGATTGAAACCCTTGAAGCACCGGGTCGCCAACCCCGCGAGGCGATTATCGTGACGGAGTTGCCCTACCAAACCAACAAGGCAGCGCTGATGGAAAAAATTGCCGAGTTGGTCAACGAGAAAAAAATTGAGGGCATTGCCGATCTGCGGGACGAAAGCGATCGCGATGGCATTCGGGTGGTGATTGAGCTAAAGCGGGATGCCTACCCACGGGTGGTACTCAACAATCTCTACAAGCAAACCCCCCTACAGGTGAATTTTGGTGCCAATATGCTGGCGATCGTCAACGGCGAGCCGCAATTGCTGACCCTCAAACGCAGTTTAGAGGTGTTCCTTAGTTTCCGTGAAGCGGCGATCGCCCGCCGTACCCGCTATGCCCTGCGCAAGGCTGAAGAACGGGATCACCTGCTCCAAGGGTTGCTGGTGGCGCTGGCCAATCTCGATGCCGTGATTCAACTCATTCGCAGTGCGAGTGACACGACCCTTGCTCGTCAGCAATTGATGCAAACCTATGCCCTCAGTGAAGCCCAAGCCGATGCCATTTTGCAGATGCAACTGCGGCGCCTCACGGCCTTAGAGGCGGAAAAAATTGAGCGGGAGCACGCAGACCTTCAGCGGCAAATAGCCGATTATCGCGATATTTTGGCCAATCGCCAGCGGGTACTGGAGATTATTGAAAAAGAAGTCACCGACCTCAAGGCCAAGTTTGCCACGCCCCGCCGATCGCTGATTGTGCAAGCGGATGGCGAGATTAGCGACACCGATTTAATTGCCAACGATAAATCCGTCATTCTCGTTACCCAGCAGGGCTACATCAAGCGGATGCCCGTGGATACCTTTGAAGCCCAAAGTCGCGATGGGCGGGGACGCAAAGGGGCAGAGATTAAAGAGGATGATGCCGTTGAGCACTTCTTTAGCTGTAATGATCACGATCGCATTCTTTTCTTTAGCGATCGCGGTTTAGTCTATGCCTTGCCCGCCTACCAAATTCCCAGTGGCTCGCGCCAAGCCCGCGGCACCCCCATTGTCCAACTGCTGCCCATTCCCCGCGAGGAAAAAATTACCTCCGTCATTGCCGTCCAAGAGTTTAGTGAAGATGAGTATCTGGTGATGCTCACCCGCAAGGGCTTCATTAAGAAAACGGCACTAGCGGCCTTTAGTAATATCCGCACCAATGGCCTGATTGCCATTTCCCTTGAAGAGGGGGATCAACTGCGGTGGGTGCGGCGTACCCGCGAAGAGGACACCATTATCATCGGCTCGCGGCAGGGCATGGCCATTCATTTTCGCGCCAGTCACGATCAACTGCGCCCCCTTGGCCGTGCCACGCGGGGGGTCAAATCCATGAGCCTGCGGCCGGGGGATGAACTAGTGGGGATGGATATTCTGCCGGCGGCGATCGCCAACCGTTTTGCTACCCCCCCGGAGGATGACAGTGCCGAGATGGAAGACGCTGAGGAGACGGTGGCGCACAGTGAAGGCCCTTGGGTACTGGTCATCACCACCAATGGCTACGGCAAGCGGGTACCCGTGCAACAGTTTCGGCTGCAAAACCGCGCCGGCATGGGCATTACCGCCACCAAATTCAAAGCCAAAAGTAACGAGGATCAACTGGCGGCTCTGCGGATTGTCAATGCCGAGGATGAATTGATGATTGTCACCAGTCGCGGCATCATTATTCGCCAAAAGGTGATGGATATTTCCTCGCAGTCGCGATCGGCCACGGGCGTCCGTCTGCAACGCCTAGATGAGGATGATGTGATTGTCACGGCAGCCGTCTTGCCCCCCGGTAGCATGGAGGCCGAGGAAGATTGAGCACCACCGCCTTTCTCACGGGTGCCAGTGGCTTTGTCGGTACCCATGTGGCACAAGTCCTTGCCGAGAGGGGGTATCGTGTCCGTGCCCTTGTGCGCCAACCGCAGCAGGCTGCCCATCTCAGGGCGTGGGATGTGGCGTTGGTGCAGGGGGATCTCCGCACCAGTGACTTAGTGCCCTTGATGCAAGGGTGCCAAGTGCTCTTCCATGTTGCCGCCCATTACAGTCTGTGGCGGCGCGATCGCCCCCTCCTCTATGCCGTCAATGTAGAGGGCACCCGTCGCATCTTAGCTGCTGCCCGTGAGGCTGGCATTGAGCGCACCGTTTACACCAGTTCCGTGGCCGCCATTGGTGTGGATCCCAGTGGCCAACCCACCACCGAAGCCTATCAAAGCCCCCCTGAAAAGCTGATTAGCGAGTACAAGCGCTCCAAGTACTGGGCAGAGCAGGTGGCTCACGAGGCGATCCGCCAAGGGCAAGATATTGTCATTGTCAATCCCAGTACCCCCATTGGCCCTTGGGATGCGAAGCCCACCCCCACTGGCGAGATGATCCTGCGTTTTTTGCGGCGACAGATGCCCTTTTATGTCAACACGGGGTTGAACCTGATCCATGTGCGGGATGTGGCGATCGGTCATCTCTTAGCCTTGGAAAAGGGCAAAACCGGTGAACGCTACATCCTTGGCCACCACAACCTCACACTGGCAGAAATTCTAGGACGCCTAGCCACGATGACTGGATTGCCGCGTCCCCTTGGCGAAATTCCTGTGGTGATTCCCCTCGTAGTAGCCTGGTTCGATGAAGTGGTGCTGGGGGCTTTGGGAAAACAACCAACCATCCCCGTTGACGGAGTGCGCATGGCACAGCAAAAAATGTTTTACGATGCCCGCAAAGCCGTGGCCGAATTGGGACTGCCCCAGACGCCGATTGAGGAGGCGCTCCGAGACGCCGTGACTTGGTACCGCGAGCACGGCTACTGCCCCTAGGGTTTGCGATATAGTTGAGGAATGGAAATTATGAAGTTTAGTTAAGAACTATGCTGGTTGCGCCCTTTACCTCGCAGTTGCCGCTTGTGGAAGAGACGCTTCATCGTGCCTACCAAGCCCTGCAATGGGGGAAAAATGTCTTTGCCATTGCCCACAAAACCCTGAGTAGCCGTCTTCTAAATACCGTTTTTCCCACCGAACCGCGGACGCAACCCCTGAGCCCTGAGTTACAAGCTTGGCTAAAAGAACGCTACGACGCCCTACTGGAGCAAGATTGGCAAGACGCTGCCGCGGGCTTCTACCCCCCTACCCTGCTGTTTGATGCGCCTTGGGAAGAATTCTTGCGCTTTTATCCTGTGCTCTGCCTTGACTTACTGCAAATGTGGCAGCGGGCGCGATCGCGCCAATTTCAGGAATTTGCTAAAGACGTGCGCCTTGAAGACTATCCGCAGTATTATCGCCAAAACTTCCACTACCAAACCGACGGCTACCTCAGTGAGACCTCGGCCAACCTCTACGATGTTCAAGTGGAACTGCTCTTTGGCGGTACGGCAGATGCGATGCGGCGGCGCGTGATTGCTCCCATTGCCCAACATTTCGCCACTCATCCTCCTACGCCACCTGTACGCATTCTCGATGTTGCCTGTGGCACTGGTCGCACCCTAAAACAACTGCGCTATGGCTTCCCGGCGGCAGCACTCTTTGGCATTGATCTATCGCCCACCTATTTGCGCAAGGCCAACTCACTTCTTGCTACCCAGACCGGGGATTTGCCACAACTCATTCAAGGGAATGCCGAGACCCTACCCTACGTGGACAACTACTTTAGTGCCATCACCTGTGTCTTTCTCTTCCATGAACTGCCCGCCCCAGTGCGCCAAAACGTGATCAATGAATGCGCCCGCGTTCTCCAGCCGGGGGGTGTCTTTGTCATCTGTGACTCGATTCAAGCCCTGGATTCCCCAGAGCAGCGCCCGATGATGGAAAACTTTGCCAACCTTTTCCACGAACCCTTTTACCGCAACTACATTGAAGATGATCTCAACATCCGCTTAGAAAAAGCAGGCCTAGTGGTCAAAGAGGTGCAGCACCACTTTATGAGTAAGTATTGGGTGGCCGTTAAGGCTTCTTAGCCCAAAGGTACCAGTCCGCTACACTTTGTAACGGTGCCCACCTCCTGCGATGCGGGGCTGCTAGGCTGAACACAGTACGTCAAAATGTCTTTTCCCTGTGGCAGTCTGGAGGGTTAATTGATGGATGGGCTGGCATGGCAAGTGGCGTTTGTCTCTGGCTTGGCGGAAATCGATCAGGAACATCAGGCACTGCTGGCGATGTTACAGCAGTTACGCTCGGCGATCGCTGAGGGAGCAACCTTTTCGCAAGTGAAGCCGCAATTACTAGAGTGCGCCAGCGAAACAGAACGCCACTTCCAGCACGAAGAAACTCTGATGGCTGCTGCCAACCATCCCCTCTATCTCTCCCACCGTGCGGCTCACCAAAATCTGCTACGGGATTTGAGTGGGGTGCTTGAGGAGGTGCAGGGTCATCCTGAAAAGCTGACGCCAGAGACGATTGAGGCGATTGGTGCCCTAGTCGTGCGCCATATTCGCGAAGAAGATCTGCCAATGCTCTACCTGCTCACCCATCCCGAGGAGCTAGCACAGCAACAAGCGGCTGAGTTGACGGCGGAAACTACCTTTTAGATCTCGGGACTAACCACTGGTTTTGCGATGTTGAATGGCCGTTAAGCCACTGCTTTGCAGCAACTCACCACTCTCGACCACGGCGTAGATCAGCGAGTGGTTGCCACAGTTCATGCGGGACTCTACCGTACATTCCAAATAGGCAAGGGCATCGAGCAAAATGGGGGCACCACTCTCAGCGCTTTTGAGGCCAAGGGTGGCTAATTGTTGCTCACCAAGGCGTTGCGCCTGCTGAAATTGGCGAACGAGGGGACTGCCTTCCTTGAGAATATTCAAGACAAAGCGATCGCCCACCAAGCAGAGGCTTTCTGCCCATTCCTGCGGCAAGGACACTGTGATACCGGGGGGATTAAACGAGGCTTGGGAGACCGACGACACCAAAATCGCTGCCGCTTGGGTGAGGTGAAAACACCCTTCCGGTAGGGTGGTCAGAACACACAGGGAACCCACGACCCGGTTCATGGCTTGTTCGGTGCGATCCACCTGTGCCTCGACGAGACTGGGGGGGCGGACGGTGCGACTCTTGCGCAGTTTCTTCAGGGCTTGGGCAAACTCGTTGGCAGCAATTTGGCATTTTTCAAGATCGCTCGCCGTGGGAGTAAACTTCACCCGCAGCGTTTCAAAGCCAAGGGTATAACCAGCATCAAGCAACTTTTGCTCAATGTCATCAATGGCCTCACCACTCCAGCCGTAGGAGCCAAAGACCCCCGCCAGCTTGGTTTTGCTGCCCTCCGCCAAAATAAACCCCAAGGCGGTCTGCACCTGTGTCGGCATGTGTCCCCCTAGGGTGGGCGAGCCAATAATAAAGCCATCGCTACTGTGGATCAGGGCTTGCATTTCTGCTGGGGGTGTGGTTTCACAGTTAATGGCCTCCACTTGAACGCCGGCTGCGGTTAAGCCTTGGGCGATCGCGTTGGCTAGAATTGCTGTATTGCCATAGGCAGAGGCATAGAAAAGTGCCACCTTGGTGTCCTGTTCCGTTTGGGCTTGGCACCAGTCGCGATAGTCCTGAAAGAGGCGGCTACGGCTAAACTTGACGATCGGGCCGTGGGCGGGGGCATAGAGGCGCGGTGGCGGTGTCAGTTCTGCCAAGCGATCCAAAATGCTTTCCACTTGGCGGGTTTGCGCCGCATGCAAACATTCAAAGTAGTAGGCACGATCCGCATCGAGCTTTTTCCACTGCTCATCGTAGAGGCTATCGCCACAGACATGGGCACCAAAGAGCTTATCGGTAAACACAATTTGATTCTGAGGATCAACGGTAATCAAGCCATCGGGCCAGCGGGGCGTAGCAGCAGCAATAAACTCCAGTTGGCGATCGCCCCCTAACTCTAGGGGTGTTTCCGCACGGGGAATCCAGAGATTCAATTGCTCGCCAAGGGTGGAGCGCAAGGTTACTGCCCCTGCCTTAGAGCAGACGATAATGATCTGGGGCGCTTTTTCCAGCAAAACCTTGACGGTCGCCAGACGGTTGGAGTTGACATGACTGAGAATCAGGTACCGCAGTTGACTCAGATCAATGTGCTGCTGGAGTTCCTGCAAATAAATTTGGGTAAAGGATTCCCCTGGCGGATCCAGCAGGGCGGGTTGGGGTGCTCGGATCAGGTAGGAATTGGAGGTGGTTCCCTGCTGACGGCCGTACTCCACTTCAAACTTCAGCCGATCCCAAGTGCGCGATCGCAAGACCAAAACCCCGGGCGCAATTTCTGCGACTTGAACATCACGGGGACGAGTTTCCGTGAGCATTGGACACCTCCTGAAAACCTATCTGCGGTACTGCTATCGAAAATATCGAAATAGCACTGCCACTATAACGTAGTTTAATCGCCTAGGGAATTACCAGTAAAATTTTTATTCTTGATCATTGATGTTTTATTTGATCATTTTTCAAATCGCAGGGTTATTAAGAAGGCTATTAAGTAATTGGAATTCAAGAAATTGGTTAACGCTTAAAAACTTTAATAATTTTTTTAATCTTATCAAATAAAGAGATTCAATATTATGGTTTTTAATCTTTGTTTTTATATTTGCTTTATAATACCAATTCAATTTGAAGATAGGGTTAATAAAGGCTGTGTAATGAATGACCAGCCCGTCAAAGAACGAATCACTGCCGTCGTCAGTTGTAACAATACAGCTTGCAGGTTTTGACGCAGGGCTTCCAGCGCCTCGAACGACTGCCATGCTCATGCTGCTCCATGGGATTGACCTTGGGGGCAAACACAGGCACAACATTCCGTGGCTTCTTGAGTGATATTCATGAATTTTTGAGTATAGCTTATCCCTCTTAAAAATATCTCACTCCCTTTCGAAATAGCCATAGGTGACAACCAGCAGCTCGCTAATCTTACCGCGTTTGTGGCGATTGGAGTTGATCACACGGCTGGCCTTGAGTTCAATACAGCGCCAAGAGCGATACAGGTGCAGCATGGGTTCAACCCAAGCATTGCTAAGCATGACGTAGCATCCCCGTTGAGCCAACTCAGCGACAACGTTGGCCAGGGCAATCTGTTCTGCCTCGCCAAAGGGCTGATCAGTGTAACTGGTGAAGCTGGCTGTTTTAGAAAGAGGATAGTAAGGTGGATCAAAGTAGATAAAATCCCCCGCCGTTGCCCAAGTTAAGACCTCTTGAAAATCCGCCACACTCAATGTCACCTTTTGCAGAGCAAGGCTCGCTTGGCGCAGAGCCTCTGGATCAAAAATTTGGGGATTGCGATAACGACCCATGGGAACGTTGAACTGCCCGGCACGATTAACACGATAGAGGCCGTTAAAACAGGTTTTGTTCAGATAGATGAAGCGAGCTGCTCGCGTGAGGGGATCAAGTTGCTGCTGATCTAAGCTACGAATGTGGTAGTAAAAAGCTTCGCTGTGCTGTTGGCGATATGCCGTGAGTTCTTGAATTAAGTCCTCCACGCGATCGCGCACAATTTGGTAGCAGTTCATTAGTTCAGGGTTGCGATCGCTCAACCGCACCTGCTGAAACTGAAATTCCCCCTGTTGGGCTTGGCCAAAGAGATACCAGTAGAGCGCTGCACTGCCACAAAACGGCTCAGCATAACAGCGACATTGATGGGGTAAATAGGGAGCCATTTGGCTCAACAATTGCGACTTGCCCCCCGCCCACTTGAGAAATGGCTTCGGGCTGAGGATTGTTGTTGTCCCCACTAGACCGGTGGAAACAGGATGAACAACAGTCCCTGCTGCCCCACGAGCAATTCCCGTAGGAGCGTGACAATGCCCACCCAGATAATGGGACTAATATCCACTCCCCCAAGGGGCGGCACAACGCGGCGAGTTGGTGCCAGCACAGGCTCTGAAAGCCAGTAAATCACTTTCAATGGCCCTTGGGTGAGGTTAATCTGGGGGTACCACGTGAGGACAATCCGCACCAGAAAGATCAGGGTAAAAATGGCGAGGATGATTCCCAGTACCCAATTGATGACAACAACCACAGGCATTGGCATCGCTTACACTATCCCAAATCATTATTCCAAAAAATGATCAAGGGCAGCTTTAAGTTCTGCGAGTTCCTGATCAATGCGTCCCTCTTGAGCGGCACGAGTCACACATTCATTCAAATGCTCATCGAGAATCAGCCGTGCCACCCGATCCAACGCTCCCCGCACTGCGGCAATTTGAATCAGTACCTCTGGGCAAGGGCGACTATCCTGCACCATCGTTTTGATACCACGCACGTGCCCTTCAATGCGCGAGAGCCGATTAACGATCGCCCGCAGCGATTCCTCACTGTGATGATGGGGATGGGAATGCAGGGAAGGAGAAGAATGGGAATGGAATTCAGTGCCCACGGCAAATAGTCCTAAACAATCAGTACAACAATCAACCTATTCAACAGAATATTCAACAGATTAGGAACTAGGGTTGTGTTGCTCCCTGTTGAAAATAATTTCTTAAATTCACTAAGCGTTGGCGATTCATAGCCGCCGGTTGTTGGCGCTGAGCAGGGCTGAGAACTTGTTGGACTTCTAAAGCAGCCGCAAAATGTGTTCGTTGCAGCATCTCCCGTAAGCTCATCACCAATGCCGCCGCTCAAACGCTTGGTCTAGCCGCTTCAAGACTTGCTGCAATGCTTGGGCGTTAACCGACGCTAAATCAGGGTTGAACTGCTTTGCTTCAGTCAATCGTTGGCACTGCACGTTGAAGCTGGGGTAAGGGGCATCCGCTGGGATGATGTACTCGCTACGCACAGAGCAGGCATTGACTGGACATTTGCGCGAAGCAATCCAGTCTTTGCGTTCCCTCAGCGGATCATTCCAAACTTGGCGACACACGTCTAGATCGTGGTCGATCTGCTTGGCCTGCTGCTGGGTTAGTTTGAGTTTGTACTCGTACGTCAGGGTGAGCATGAGTGCATTATAGCGATTAGTCACGCCCGATGTTCGGTGCTAGCTCAATATATCCAGCAACAAGCTGAGATTGAGTGGCTGCTCCCTGCGGTCGCCCGCCGCCTCACCACCACCTAACCGCTTTGCGGTATAGACGGAGCACTGCGGCGAATTTTGGTAGCAAACTTGCTAGCTGCGCTTGGTTTTGGCCATGAATGTGACGGCTCTTTCCTAAATTTTCAAGTGGGCGTTTGCCTTGGGCGTCACTCCCGTAACTGTTGTCCCTAGGAAAGTCGTGATAGTATCGGGACACATCCCCCGCAGGATTCAGTGGACGAACCAACGTGACAGAACCAATTTTTTGGTTGGCGGTGTCACTGGTATTAGTGGCCGTATGCTTGGCAGCCGTTCTGGTTGCTGCGATTCCGGCGTTTATGGAATTGGCACGGGCGGCGCGCAGTGCCGAAAAGCTCTTTGATACCTTGGGGCGTGAATTGCCCCCTACCCTAGAAGCAATTCGCTTGACGGGTCTAGAGATTAGCGATCTCACCGACGACATTAGCCAAGGGGTAGAAAGTGCAGGCAATGTCGTCAAGCAGGTGGATCAAGGAATTGCAGCGGCAAAACGCCAAGTTCAAGAGGCGAAAGTGACCACCCGTAGTGTTTTTGCCGGGGTAAAAGCCGCATGGCAAACGTGGAATCGTCCCAGTCGCAAACCTTCGCGGTTGCCGCCGAGTCAATTGTCACCGCCGCCCGAGCGATCGCCCCAAGAACGCCGTGAGCAGGCCAAGGAAAGCTGAATCATCCCTTGGCGTAGAGTCGCCACTGGCTCAGCCCCTAGCTTGAGTTGATACTCCGTGGTTAAGAGAATCTGCAAACAGGCTTGAAGGGCCGGCAAAGCAACAGCGTTCACTTCTTTTTGCAGGAAATAGACCCGTTTCGGATTTCCCACTTCGGCGAGCTTGGCAATGCGTTGATGGTCGCGCTCATGGCTGAGCAACTTGACCCACAACCAGGTGCGAAATTGTTTCGTCAGGGTGGCCAAAAGGCGCAAGGGGGGTTCATTTTGGAGTAGCAAGTCCTCCAGTTGGCTCAGGGCAGTGGCTGTGTCTCCCCGCAGCAGCGTACTGGCAAGGGTGAGGCTACTTTGTTGGGTGGCATGAACAAGGGTGGTGATGTCTTCAGCGGTAAGGGGGCGATCGCCCGCAAACAAGGCCAATTTTTCTAATTCATTGTGGAGTTGGCGACTGTCATTGCCCACGGCTTCGGCAAGGAGTTGTATTCCTTCTGGGGGCAGGCGAACTGGATAGTGTTGAGCTACCTCACGGATTTGCTGTTCAATCTCAGCGGTTTTCCAAGCGGCAATCGGACTAAATTCCTGAATCGTGCCATGCTGTTGCAGCAGCTTGACGGCTTTACTGCGGCTGTCGGGCTTTTGGCGACTGGTAAGAAGAAAATGACAGTTCGGGGGAATTTGTGGCAAGGTGAGTTCTAAATCTGCGAGTAGTTCCGCACTACAGCGTTGACCTAGCGTTGTATTCACTAGCCACACCAAGCGATCGCCTTCTCCAAAGGGCGGCGTCATCACCTGCGCCAACGCGGCTTGAACGGCCTCAGCATCCTCCCCAGCAAATTTCTCGAAGTTAAAACTCTCCCACAGGGGATCGACCACTTGTTGCCGTAGGTCTTTCACGGCCTGCTCGAGTCGGAATTGATCCTCCCCCCAATAGAAGTAAACGGGCATGATGCGGAAATTTTCCCTTATCCACTAGGATAAAGACATTGTGGCGGAGACTTTAAGGAAATGTTGCACTCTTGTTCCCGATGGCCATCCCGCCTTTTGGCGCTGGGTACACTGGGGGTAGGGTTAGCAATCGCTCCCCTCTTCTGGCAGCCCGCAGACTCCCAAGAAACGCCTTCCCAAGCACTTACCATTTTGGCCGATGTGCAGCAGGCGAATGCCGTCACAGGCGTGATCACGGCACGGGGCAATGTGCAACTGCGTTATCCCGCCCGCCAAATTCAGGCCACGGCGGCACAAGCACAATACTTTAGCCGGGAGGGGCGCATTGTCCTCAGTGGGAATGTGTATGTTTTGCAACAGGGGAACAGTCTCCGCGCTGACACCATCACATATCTTATTGAGGAAGCAAAATTTGTCGCTCTGCCCGCCCCCAGCCGCCAAGTCGAATCTATTTTAATGATCCCCGATGACCCTAACCAACAAATTCTTACACCTGTGCAGCCCTAATGGGCGGTTTGCGCTACCGACCACGCTTCGCCTAGAGGGGGTATGTAAACGGTATGGCAGTCGTTGGGTGGTGGATCACGTCAGTCTCTCGGTGGCTCGCGGAGAGGTGGTGGGTCTGCTGGGGCCTAATGGTGCAGGCAAAACCACGACGTTTTATGTGGCCACGGGGATTGAACGACCGGATGATGGCCGAGTATGGCTGGATGATGAGGATATTACCCAAGCTCCCTTACATCAGCGAGCACGGCGGGGCATTGGCTATCTGCCCCAAGAACCGAGTATCTTTCGCCAGTTGACGGTTGCTGAAAATATTCTCTTGGTTTTAGAGGAGACGGGAGTGCCGCGGCGGCAGTGGCGCGATCGCTTGGATCAACTGCTCACGGAATTCCGCCTCACCCACATTGCCCACACCCTCGGTCGACGAGTCTCAGGGGGAGAACGGCGGCGCACCGAATTAGCCCGTGCTTTGGCAGCAGGAACCCAAGGACCCAGTTTTTTACTGCTCGATGAACCCTTTGCGGGCGTGGATCCCATTGCCGTGCATGACCTCCAAGACATGATTGCCAAGCTGCGCGATCGCCAAATGGGCATTCTCATTACCGATCACAATGTGCGGGAAACGCTGGAAATTATTGACCGCGCCTACATTTTACGGGAAGGGCAGATTTTAGCCGCAGGGAATAGCTGGGAATTGGCACAGGATGCCAAAGTGCGGCAATACTACCTCGGTGAGGATTTTCGCTTCTAGACATGATCAGAGCACTACGGCGGATCTGGTTGCCGACCCTCCCCAAGTTAGATCAGTATCTTCTCTCGCTACTGCTGCCGGGGTTTGTTTTTGGCGTTACAATCTTTACCACTTTGGCGCTGACCGTCGGCACGATTTTTGATCTGGTGCGACAAATTGCCGATGCTCAACTGCCCCTAACGATTTTGCTGCAATTGATTGGCTATCAACTGCCTACCGTCTTGGTCTTGGTGTTTCCGATGGCGGTGTTGCTCGCGGTTGTGGGGGCGATGAGTCGGCTCTCAGAGGAGGGGGAGTGGATTGCGCTGCGCAGTGTGGGGATTTGTCTGCGCCGTGTCCTCGTCCCTGTAGTGGTTTTTGCATTGTTTGTGAGTGGGTTGACCCTTGCGCTCAATGAAATCGCCGTACCCATCGCCAAGTATGAATCGCAAAAACTCATGCGGGAGTTACTGCAACAGGAGCGTACCCTCGGCTCAGGCACCGATATTTTCTACCCTGAGTACGATCGCCAAGGAGATGTGCGGCGACTGTATTATGGGCATCGCTTTGATGGCAGCCGCATTCAGGGAATCACGGTTTTGGACTTTTCACAACCACAGGTGACTCAGGTCATTAGCGCTGAATCCGCTGAGTGGAATGTGCGTGAGAGTCGCTGGTTACTCTCTCAGGGGGTAGCCTATTTGATTAGCCACACGGGAGTCAGCCGCAATCTCTTGCAATTTGATCAACAGGAGATCCGCTTGCCGCGGCCTGCCCAATCTCAACAACTGCGGCCAACAGATGTGGATGAACTCTCGATCACCCAAGCACGCCGTGCCCTGCAACGCCTTGATCCAGCCCAAGAACCAGAACTGGTGCGTGCCCTCAAGGTTCATCTGGCTCAGGCCTATGCCCAACCCTTTTTGGCGGTGGTCTTTGCCCTTTTAGGGGTGGGGTTTGGCCTCAGTCCCTCCCAACGGCGGGGGCGTCAAGGATTTGGCATTAGTGTGGCAGTGGTGTTTGGTCAGTACGTGCTCACGTTTTTTCTCGGTGCACTGGGGACGATTGGCACCCTCTCACCCTTGGCGGCAGCGTGGTTGCCCCACGGTATTGGCTTGGTGGTGGCGATCGCCCTACTGTGGCGCGCGGATCGTAGCTAGAGAGGTATGATGAAAAAAGTGCTGATTGCTGATCCATGCCGCAAACGTTTGATCTTCACGTTGTTGAGACGCGACCCTTGTTGACGCCTGCTACCCTGCTGGCGGATTTACCGCTGACCGAATCCCAAGCCACCCTTGTGGCCACAACCCGCGATCGCATTCGTGACATTTTTAAGGGGCGCGATCGCCGACTGCTGGTCATTGTGGGGCCTTGTTCAATTCACGATGTCAAGGCAGCCTTGGAATACGGGGAAAAGTTGGCGCGGCTGCGCGATCGCCTGCGGGATAGTCTTGAAATTGTCATGCGGGTTTATTTTGAAAAACCCCGCACCTCTGTAGGCTGGAAAGGGCTGATCAACGATCCGCACCTCGATGGCAGCTATGATATCAACACCGGCTTACGCCTCGCACGGAAGCTGCTGCTGGATTTGGCCAACTTGGGGATGCCCGCCGCTACAGAATTGCTCGATCCAATCATTCCCCAGTACATTGCTGACGTTGTGAGTTGGACCGCCATTGGTGCTCGTACGACGGAAAGCCAAACCCACCGTCAAATGGCGTCGGGTCTCTCGATGCCCGTAGGCTTCAAAAATGGCACCGATGGTCACTTAGATTCCGCAATTAATGCCATGATCGCGGCACAGCAGTCACACCATTTTCTGGGAATTAATGCTGAAGGCCGTGCCAGTATTGTTGCCACCACTGGGAATCCCGATACTCACCTTGTACTGCGCGGCGGCAAAGAGGGCCCTAACTATTCTGCCGCTCACATCGAAATGGCGGCTGCCCTCCTAGAGCGTAAGGGACTCACCCCCCGCCTGATGGTGGATTGTAGCCATGCCAACGCTGCCAAAGATGCCCAACGCCAAGTGCTAGTGTGTGAAAATCTTGCCCAGCAGGTACAGCAAGGTTCCCGTTATTTGGCGGGTGTGATGATCGAGAGCCATCTCAAGGCGGGTAATCAACCGATTCCCAAGGATCTCTCGCAATTGGTCTATGGCCAAAGTATTACCGATCCCTGCGTGGACTTTGCGACAACAGTAACGATGCTCGAACAATTGGCTAGTGCGGTGGGGTCACAACTGGTTGCCAGATAACTGAATCGCCTATTGTAGCAGGGGAAGCTAGTTACTTGCCCCTTGGGAAGGTAGATTCAATGAAAAGAACTCTTCCTCATTTTTGAGGATGTGAAAGACCTTATCCATGCTCGTGAGTTCAAAGAGCATCATCATCTGCTTGGGAATATTGCATAGGTAAAGCTGTCCCCCACCTGCCCGGACGGTTTTTAGGGCAACAACAAGAGCGCCTAAGCCAGAACTGTCAATGAAGGTGACCTCACCACAATCCAGCAATAGGGCTTGAGTCCCCCCTTGAACCAGCTCACCAATGGTTTGACGAAATTCCTGAGCTTGGGGGCCACCAAAGACCCCAGACAGCTTAATCACTTCGACAGTATTAGCCATAACAGGATGATGGAAAGGAGTTCCCCGCTAGTATACAGCCTTTTTTTCACCGAGATTCGTCACGCGACCAACCCATAACCGCCCTTTGCTGGGTTCCAGAGATGGGGTGCTCTGTGAAATTTTGTGGAGTGAGCGTAACAAGCCGTAGTAGTCATAGTAGGCTTAACTCTAGCCGTTGAGAAATTTTTAGGACGATAACTCATGGTGCAACGTGGTTCTAAAGTCAAGATTCTCCGCCCTGAATCCTACTGGTACAACGAAGTGGGCACCGTCGCCTCTGTGGATCAAACCCCCGGCGTCAAATATCCTGTGATTGTGCGCTTCGACAAAGTCAATTACACCGGCTACAGCGGCAGTGCCAGCGGTGTGAACACCAATAACTTTGCGCTGCACGAAGTGCAAGAAGTGGCTCCGCCCAAAAAAGGTAAATAGTTTCTCAGACCGTGCCGGAATTACCGGAAGTTGAAACCGTACGTCGTGGGCTAGAGGTGGTCACCCTTGGGCAACCCATTGTGGGGGTGGAGGTGCTTCTAGCCCGTTCTATTGCGCTTCCTGAAGAGCCGCAAGCGTTTATTGATCACCTGCGCGATCGCGCCCTGCAACAATGGCAACGGCGCGGCAAGTATCTTTTAGCCACCCTAGATGACGGCAGCCACCTCGTCATTCATCTGCGCATGAGTGGTCAGTTACTGTGGCTCACTGATCCGGTGCCCCTTTGTTCCCATACCCGTGTACGCTGGTTTTTCGCAACGGGGGCGGAACTCCGCTTTGTGGATCAACGGACGTTTGGTCGCTGTTGGTGGATTCCTGCACACTGCCGCCCCGAAACGGCGATTCCCACACTGGCCAGCTTGGCACCAGAACCCCTGAGTGAGGCCTTTACAGTTTGGTTCTTGGCGGAGCGGTTGGTGCATTATCGTCGCGCGCTAAAAACGGCACTTTTGGATCAAACCGTTGTTGCCGGCATGGGGAATATCTATGCCGATGAAAGTCTTTTCTTGAGTGGTCTGCACCCCGCCCTACCCACCTACACCCTAACGATTGAGCAGATCGTTCACCTCCATCAGGTGATTCGCCAAGTGCTGAGGGAAGCGATTGCAGCAGGCGGTACGACAATTCGTAGCTTCGTCACTCCGGCGGGGGTGAATGGTCGCTATGGGGGTCAAGCATGGGTCTATGGTCGCAAGGGGGAAGCCTGCCGCGTCTGTGGCACAACGATTGAACGGCTGCGCTTGGCAGGACGCTCCAGCCACTATTGTCCCCGCTGTCAGCCGCTGTCTTCAGCAATGGGCAAATAAAGGGTGAGAATTTCGCCCGCTTGGCGATCGCGCCGTTGAATGACCTTAGCGCCGACTGCTTCTATTAAGAGTTTTGCCGCCTGAAAGTTGAGACTCAGTTGGCCGGTTGCGGGATGCCACAGGAGCAGGTGCCCCAAGGCGGCCAGATCGCTGCGGTGTTTGTACTGGGGCGATCGCAATTCTAGCTTCACGTGCTGCCCTGCCCGCTGCACCACCAATTGCAGTTCACTCTCTGGGGCAAGGGTTTGGCTATAGTATTCCACTAACCCAGTCAAGACCTGATCCAAAGACGCTGGATCACTGAGAACAAGGGGTAAATTGGGCGGATAGTCGAGAACCAATTTGACTTGACGACGCGCCGCCTGTTTTTGCCAGCGAGCCAAGTTGGTCGTGAAGAGTTCCGTCAAGTGGGTTTGCCCAAACGCAAGGGGGGGTTTGGGGCTAGGACTAGTGAAGATTTCGGCGGCATCACTCAGGAGATTAAAGCGGGTGATTTGATCCTGAATCTCTTGACCAATCTTTTGCAGATACTGGTACGTGCGCTGCGGTAGATTCTCTTGCCGTTGTAGCAATTGGATAAAGGTATTGATGGTGGTGAGGGGAGTGCGCACCTCGTGGGAAAGGGCTTGCAGCAGGCTAATATCCGCAGCCATGGGGGTAGAAGTCACAGTCAGGGGCGTGGCCGCCGGTTGACTATAGTCCAGCAGCCATTGAGCAAACTGACTCACCAAACGATAGCTGGGGGGCACCATCTCGACACTGGCCAGCCACTGATCAATGGGGTGGAGATTGGCTAAGGGAAGTTGCTGCCGCAATTGCTGCCAAAAAGCATGAATTTCCTCAGGGGCAAAGGAAAAGTGCAGTCCGCGCTCCCCTTGATAGATCAGTAAAAGATTGACCTCTGGACTCAGAAGCAGGCAAAAGGGATTCATGCCTTCTCGCGCTGCGGGCAAAAGGGTCATTGCTGGCAAAGCAGGATTGGCGTCTGTAGGGGGCAGGTAGGGCAGCGATCGCCCTTGGGGCATGAGGACATAGGTTTTTAGGGGACAATCTTGAAGAATGAGGCTGGGGAAGGAGACTAAAAAGCCCTCAATGGGATGCGTGACTGCCAATAATCTTTCTAAGGCAGCAACCCCCGCTTGCCACTGCCAAAAGCGATCGCCAGCACGGGTATCATACCGATCAATGGTGGAATGAGAGCGTCCCATAGCAGCCGATGCAACGTCCCCAACTGCCTTGACCATAGCCCCAATAATTCCAATCTGCCTAGGAGTAAAACCGTACTTAGGCAGGGATGATGCCGTACAGGTCGTAAATATCAGCAGCAGTAATCTTCACGGGGACAATTGTGCCCAAGGTGGCTCTTCCCTTCACATAGACCACACCATCAACATCGGGGGCAAATCGGGGCGATCGTCCAATCAATTCCCCAGTTTGTGGGTTTTCCTGCTCAATGAGCACAGGCATGGTTTTGCCCACTTCAGCGGCATTTTTGCGCTGGGCAATGGGTTGTTGCAGTTGCATCAGGCGATCGCGCCGCGCCATTTTGATTTCCTCTGGAACCTGATCCGGCAGATCATAGGCGGCAGTCCCTTCCTCGGCGGAGTAGGTAAAGACCCCCACATGGTCAAATTCATGGCGCTGCACAAACTGGCAAAGATGCTCAAAGTGGTGCTCAGTCTCACCGGGGAAGCCAACAATAAACGTCGTCCGCATCACTGCTTCGGGTAAGTCCTGCCGTAACCGTTCAATCAGGCGATCGTTCACCCCCGCTTGCCACGGCCGATTCATCGCGCGCAGCACCTCTGGATGGGAATGTTGCAACGGCAAATCGAGATAGGGCAAGATATTGGGGGTTTCTCGTATCGCTGCAATCACCTCAGGCGTTAGCCCCGTAGGATAGGCGTAATGCAACCGAATCCAAGGTACATCCACCTCCCCAAGGGCACGGATCAGCGCCGCGAGTTGGGGTTGACCATAGAGATCAATGCCATAGTTGGTGGTAATTTGCGAAACAATAATGATTTCTTGGACGCCCTCGCTGGCGAGTTGATGGGCTTCCTTAACAATGGACTCAATGGGGCGCGATCGCTGGTTGCCCCGCAGATGGGGAATGATACAAAAGGCACAGCGATAGTCACAGCCCTCAGCAATCCGCAGATAGGCCACCGGTTCCGGCGTGGTGCGGTAGCGAGGAACGGTTTCATCGGCAATGTAGGTGGGCACAGCACTAATTTGTTGCACCCGCTCACCCGTTTCTACCCGCTCAATCACCTCAACAATGTGCTGGTAATCGCCACTGCCAACGACGGCCACCGCCTCAGGAAGCTCCGCCAAGAGTTCCCCTTGAAAATGCTGCGCTAAGCAGCCTGTGATCACAATCTTCTTATTGGCTTCTGCCAGTTCTACCAGTGTGCGCACCGACTCTTCGCGGGCGGCTTGGATAAAGCTACAGGTATTGACAATAACGTAGTCGGCTTCGGTTTCATCGGTACCCACCCCATAGCCCGCTGCCGCAAGGAGACCAATCATGTGCTCCGTATCCACGCGGTTCTTATCACAGCCAAGGTGGGCAAAGGCAATTTTCGGTTTGGTTGGGTTTGGCATCTAAACGGGTCAGCACCATCTAACAGTAGGGGGTAATATCTTCACCACACTCGTCGGCCAAATAGCTGAGCGAGCGAAAGCGCAACCCCACTAATTGATCATAAAGGGGATTGAGTTTACAGAGGGGGGGAATATGGACAATCTTGCGACCAAAAAGGGTAATGTCGCGCTCAAAGGGGCATTGGGGGGGAATCAGGCGGCAGAGAAAGCGAGCTACCTTGGCATCTTTGACCTCTAAACCATCCAGCCAGTGGCGCACGGGATCCAATAGGCGCAGGGTTTGTTCATTGCTCTCGTGCTGACCATCAAGGGTGTGCTTCAGGGACTCAAGGGCAGTAATTTCCAGTCCCAAGGCGTTGCAGAAGCGTTGCAGTTCGGCATCCTCCGATTGGGAGTAAATGCCATTGGCAAGCGCCACCATCACGGCTGTACGCACGAAATTTTCCGCAAGGGCGCGATCGCCGCCAAAGGTGGCCACCAGTTCTTCATTAGTGACTGGAGCAAAATGTTCAAGATCTATTTCTGGGGCAATTTCCTCGCGAATCAGGCTCGCAATCAGTTGCTTCTCTTCGGGATCAAAATGACCATCGGCGCCGGCAATGCTCAAGAGACCCTTAATCCAAATGGCCGTTTGTTCGGGTGTTAGTTCCAAGGTAGATGCTGCAGTGGTTGCCATAGAGATTGCCCCAAGATTGCTGCTCACTACGACTGTACTTTAGGTCTGGGTCTTTCGTGCCATCCTGAACCACAGATAAAATCCTTGCTACAATTGACGAAGTTTTGTTAAGCACTGTGTCCCGTCCTTGACTGTTTCGCTGTTGCCCTCCACCTGCTCAACCCCTTGGTATGCCCTTGATCCCATTTGGCAGGGGGACGCGGTGGCGATCGCCCAAGGATTACCTCATGATCTTTTAGCGCCGGCGTGGCAAATCCTGATTCTTGGGGATGGCTCCCCCACCCGCCACCTGCAACTGCTGACGGGTGAAACCACGGAAGTGGACGTGATAGATATGTCCGCCATTGGCCATGCCAGCGATCGCGCCCCGGCGCAACTGCAACTCATTCCCGGCCCGCGGCTGCGGCGTCAAGTGTGGCTACGCACCGCTTCAGGTCAACGTTTGGCCTACGCCACCTCTTGGTGGGAAGCTGCCCATGTGGATGAGTATTTGCAAAACCGTGCCATGCCCATTTGGACGAACCTCGCCCAACGCAAGGTGGAGCTTTATCGCGACATTCAGGCGGTGTATCTCGGGCACTCTGAAACCTTGGCGGCAGCCTTTGGCGAGGCGGGGCCTTTTTGGGGGCGGCATTATCTCTTTTGGCACGATCGCCGTCCCATTACGCTGATTTATGAAGTCTTTTCGCCCTACCTCTGCCGCTACCTTGGTCCGATGGGAAGTACGGCCTATTTGGCAAATTCAGGCTCAACATTAGCCTAAAGCGGCTGCCTCCGTAACGTTTTGTAAATATAATATGAACAGCTTTTTGTCCCCCTAGGGGGTTGCGTTCATCTTCGTCAGTTAGGGTAGCGTCATTCATGCGAGTTGCAATTGCCGGTGGTGGCTTAGCGGGCTTAGCTTGCGCCAAGTATCTAGTGGATGCAGGACATACCCCCATGGTGTTTGAGCGTGCCAATGTCCTTGGTGGCTTGGTGGCGGCATGGCAGGATGCCGATGGGGATTGGGTGGAAACGGGCTTGCACGCCTTTTTTGGTGCCTACCCCAATATGCTGCAACTCCTAGCGGAATTGGGGATTAGCGATCGCCTGCAATGGAAACGCCATGCCCTGATTTTTAACCAACCGGAAAAGCCGGGGGTGCTCTCGTGGTTTGATGTTCCCGATATTCCTGCGCCTTTTAATGTACTGCTCTCCATTTTGCGCAACAACGATATGCTGACGTGGGAGCAGAAATTCCGCTTTGCCTTGGGGCTGTGGCCAGCGATCGTGCGCGGCCAAAAATACGTCGAGGCAATGGACAAGTACACCCTCCTCGAATGGCTGCAACGCCAAGGGATTGATGAGCGGGTAAACTCCGACATTTTTATTGCGGCCTCAAAGGCACTGACCTTCCTGAACCCCGATGAGGTCTCGGCCACGATTCCCCTGACGGCGATGAACCGCTTTCTGCGGGAACGCTATGGCTCAAAAATTGCCTTCTTGGATGGGGCACCCCCCGAACGGTTGTGTCAGCCCATTGTGGATTATGTGACCGCGCGGGGCGGTGAAGTGCACACCAATGTGGCTCTGCGGGAGATTGTCCTCAATGAAGATCTCTCGGTGCAGTCCTTTGTCATGGCCGATCGCGAGGGACAACAGCGCTTTGAAGTCACAGCGGATGCCTATGTCTCAGCAATGTCGGTGGATGCCATTAAACTGCTGCTGCCGAAGCCGTGGCAAGACCTATCCTTTTTCCAGAAACTCAATGGCCTCGAAGGCGTCCCGGTGATTAACGTCCAAATCTGGTTTGATCGCAAATTGCCGACAGTGGATCATCTCCTCTTCTCGCGATCGCCCCTGTTGAGTGTTTATGCCGACATGAGCGAAACCTGCAAGGGCTATGCCGATCCCGACAAGTCAATGCTAGAGCTGGTATTGGCGCCTGCTGCGGAGTGGATTGGCCGCAGCGATGAGGAGATTGTTGAGGCGACCCTTGCGGAACTGGCCAAACTCTTCCCCAATCACCTACCGGAACCTGCTAAAGTGCTGAAAACGGCGGTGGTGAAAACCCCCCGCTCAGTCTATAAAGCCACCCCCGGTCGCCAAGCCTTTCGTCCGGATCAGGCCACACCCATTCCCAACTTCTTCCTTGCGGGGAGCTACACGATGCAGCCCTACCTAGGGAGTATGGAAGGTGCGGTACTTTCTGGTAAGCTGACAGCGCAGGCGATCGCGAAGCGGCTCGCAGAGAGCAACGCCCCGCAGCCCCCTAAAACCTCTATTCAAACTGCCGCCAATGCTGCAACTGCCTAGAGCCGAGTACGTCCCTCCCCTGATTTCCCTCGACGAGGCCTACGAGTTGTGTCGTCAGGTCACTGCCGCCTATGCCAAGACGTTTTACCTCGGCACGCTGTTGATGCCCCCCGCCAAGCGCCGCGCCATTTGGGCAATTTACGTCTGGTGTCGGCGCACCGATGAACTGGTGGATGGCCCCCAAGCCGCAACGACAACCATGGCCACCCTTGATGAATGGGAAGCGCGCCTTGAGGATATTTTTGCTGGACGTCCCCACGATGGCATGGATTTAGCTCTAACGGCAACGCTGGAACAGTACCCCCTCGACATCCAGCCCTTTCGGGACATGATTGCTGGCCAGCGGATGGACTTGCACCGCAGTCGCTATGAAACCTTTGCTGAATTGGAACTCTATTGCTACCGCGTGGCCGGTACCGTCGGCCTCATGTCCCTTGAGGTAATGGGGGGAAACCCCTACAGCGATCGCCTGTGTTCCCCTTGGGTGGATCCCTATCAGGCTAAAGGTACCCTCAAGGATCAAGCCATTGCCCTTGGCATTGCCAATCAACTGACCAATATCCTGCGGGATGTGGGCGAAGATATGCGGCGGGGGCGGATTTATCTGCCCTTAGAGGACTTGGCTGCCTTTAACTACACCGCAGAAGACTTGCAGCGGGGAGTGATTGACGATCGCTGGCGGGCATTGATGCGCTTTCAAATTCAGCGGGCACGGCAATTTTATCGGGAAGCCGAAGTGGGGGTGGCTTACCTAGAGCGGGATGCCCGTTGGCCCGTGTGGTCGGCATTGATGCTCTATCGCCAGATTCTTGATGTCATCGAAGCCAACGATTACGATGTCTTTAATCGGCGCGCCTTTGTCTCTGACTGGCGCAAGCTGCTGTTTATCCCTATTTCTTGGTTCAAGGCCAGCTTCTAGCACCATGGCAGATCTGTACGTGGATTGGGACGAGTATCATCGCACCATTGAACAGTTGGCGATCGCTATCTATGAATCGGGATGGCAGTTCAATCAAATCCTCTGCTTGGCCAAGGGGGGGCTGCGGGTAGGGGACATTCTCAGCCGCTTGTTTAATCAACCCCTCGCGATTCTGGCGGTGTCCTCCTATGGCGGTGTCAATAACCAAGAGCGGGGTCGCATCACCTTTGCGCGAGATTTAACCATGACCACCGCTACCCTTGGCAGTCATGTCCTCTTGGTGGATGATTTGGTAGATTCTGGCCTTTCCTTGCAGAAAACCCTGCGCTGGCTAGAGGTCAAATATGGCTTTGCGGTGGAGGAAGTGCGCACTGCCGTTCTCTGGTACAAAGCGGCCTCTTGTATTCGTCCGGACTACTATGTTCATTACCTGCCGGAAAATCCGTGGATCCATCAACCCTTTGAACGCTACGAACAACTGACAGCGGCTGATCTTGCTCAAACCCTAACCCCCTGTCCATGACGCCTACCCTCACTCCCCCCCTCCAATGGCAGCGTCGCCACGTCCTCTCCCTGCAAGACTTTACGGTGGCGGAACTAGATATTGTGCTGCAAACAGCGCTCAGTTTTCAGGAAGTCCTGAATCGTCGCACCAAAAAAGTCCCCACCCTGCAAGCGCGGGTGGTTGCTAATCTTTTCTTTGAAAGCTCGACGCGCACCCGCAATAGCTTTGAACTGGCGGCCAAACGTCTTTCTGCGGATATTCTCAACTTTTCGCCCGGTACCTCGGCCCTGAGTAAAGGGGAAACGATCCTCGATACCGCTAAGACCCTGTGGGCGATGGGGGCAGAGTTCATGGTGATTCGCCATCAGCAGTCGGGGGTGCCCCATACGATTGCGGCGGAAATGGATCGCCTTGGCGCTCAGGTGGCGGTTCTCAATGCCGGTGATGGCTTGCACGAGCATCCCTCCCAAGCCCTGCTAGATTTGTTTACCCTTTGTCAACTCTACGATCCGCGTCAGCCCCGCTGTGCCCTGTTGCAGGGGAAGAAAATTGCCATTGTCGGGGATATTCGCCATTCCCGTGTGGCGCGATCGAACCTCTACAGCCTGAAAACGGCCGGTGCTGACGTGCATTTGGCCGGCCCCCCCACCCTCTTGCCGCCAGAATTTGCAGACTATGGAGCAACGCTCCACTGGACACTGGAACCTGCCCTTGCTGATGCCGATATTGTGATGACGCTGCGCCTGCAACGGGAACGCATGGATCAGCACCTGATTCCCAGTTTGCGGGAGTACCATCAGCAGTTTGGTATCACCCATGAACGGCTGCGCCTGTGCCGACCGGAGGTGCGGGTTTTGCATCCGGGACCGGTGAATCGCGGCGTGGAATTGAGTTCGGCATTGCTGGATGATCCGCAGTTCAGTTTAGTGAATCAGCAGGTGACCAGTGGGGTGGCGGTACGGATGGCGTTACTGTATTTGATGGGAACGTATCATGGAGGCAGGCCATGATTAAGGTCACCTTTGTGCCGGATCAGGTTTCCGTTGAGGCCGAAGTGGGTGAAAGTTGGCTGAGCGTTGCAGCGCGCGCTGGGGTCGACATTCCCACGGGTTGTTGCATGGGCAGTTGTGGCGCCTGTACGTTGGAATTGGAGGATGGCGAGGAAATTCGCGCCTGTATTTCTACGATTGCGGGCGATGGCGAGGATGGTACCCAGATTACTGCCTATGTCTTTCGAGATCCCACGTGGTGATCACAGGAATCAAACCCTTAGCGCCAAATGAGAAAGCGCACAGTTAGAAAGAGTGCTGAAACCCCCAACTGCAAGGCCGTAATCGGTACCCCATAACGCAGGAAGGTTTTGAAGCTAATCCGGCGGCCATGGAGTTCCGCAATCCCGGCACCAACAATGTTGGCAGAGGCGCCCACCAGCGTGGCATTGCCGCCCAACGTTGCCCCTAGCATCATGGCATAGAACAGGGGCAGCACCTGGGGGGGCAAATCACCCCCATAACCAGGGTGGAGAATTTCTGAACCTGCTAGACCCACATCGACAAGGTATTTTTTCAGCAGTGGCACCATCGCCACCACAAGGGGGATATTGGAAATGACGCTAGAGAGAATGCCAATCGCAAATAAGAGCAGCAGTGAGCCAAAAAAGATATTTTGGCCAATGAGAATGGCGAGGAGGTGGGAGAGTTGACCAATGATGCCGGTTTTTTCTAGGCCACCGATCAAGACAAAAATGCTCATAAAAAAGATCAGGGTGGCCCAGTCCACATCCCGCAGAATGTGGGTCACCGTATCGATTTTGCTTTGATGGGATAAAAGGAGTGCAAGGGCAGCCCCCATTAAAGCGACCGCAGGGGGAGACACTTTGACGACCATGCCATCGCCAATAACAAAGAAGGTCAAGACAAAGACGATGATCACACAACCCACCGCTAGGGTGCGGGGATGATTAATTTTGGGGTGGGGCAAGTGATCAAGGGAGTTGAGTTCTTTGCGCCAAATGCGGCGAAAGAGAACCGGCAGACAAAAGACAATGACGGCGATCGCCAGCACACCCCCTAAACTTAACCGCAACAGATAATCGCTAAAGCTGAGGTTGATGGCATCCCCCACAATGTAGGTTGCCGGATCGCCCACGAGGGTGAGTAACCCCGCACTATTGGAGACAATCACCATCAAGATAATCAGGGGGACAAAGTCCACCCCCACTTCAGCCGCCATGGGGGGCAACAGGGGGGCAAGGAGCATCACTGTTGTGGCATTGGGCAGTACGGCACAGATGGGGGTTGTCAGAGCCACGATCCCCAGCAGCAGGCGTTTTCCCTGACCGCGGGCAAGCAGAACCATTTGGGTGGCCAGATACTCGAACACCTTAGTGGGTTCAAAGGCTCGCACCAGAACCATGACGCCGAAAAAGAGAGCGAGAGTACCGTGACTGCGGCCAATGTAGCTAATGGCCTCCCCAAGGGTCATAATGTTGAGAAAGACAAGGAGAATCGCGCCCAAAAAGGCTGCAATGGTAATGTTGATCCACTCGGTCATGATCAGGAGGATCACGCCTAGGAAGATCGTGCCAGCAGCGAATGTATGCCAGTGTTCAATCAGCATTGGGCTTCCTAAAAGTTTCTAAGGTAACAAATTCGGTCAACCCCACGAAACCGAATCACTGGAACACTGAGCAGTTGTGAAAAACAGCCAGTCTCCAACTGAATGCCGACGAAGTTAGCTGACGGGCTAGGATTCAGTGGTATCCTTTCTCGGTGGAGAATGCGCCCCTGATTCGTTGGTTCCTCCGCTCCAAGCTGCCAAGGCTTAGATTAGGCACAAAAAGATAAATTGCTACTCAACGTAGCATAGGCCTCTTGGGGGATTCAAGAGAAGTTCTTCTATGACGTGAATAGAAAATCTTAATGAAGGCTTTCCCGGACTATTGCTCCTTGGTTAAATGTGTCAAAATGTTTCCTGTGTCAATTGAATAGCGGCCTACCCTTGCAAACTCCTACGGCGATCGCCCTTGGCAATTTTGACGGTGTCCATCGCGGGCACCAGGAGGTTATCCGTACGCTTGTTGAAGCAGCGCCTCCCGACTGTTACCGATCAGTGATTACGTTTTCGCCCCATCCGCAGGCATTTTTTACGGGAGAAGAGCGCCTGCTGCTGACCCCAGAGGCGGAAAAACGTGCCCTTTTGAACCACTATGGCATTGAGCAGGTGATTGTCCTGCCCTTTACCCATGCTCTTGCCCAACTGTCGCCCTTGGAGTTTGTTGAGCAGATTTTGGTACAGCAGTTGCAGGCCAAGGTATTGAGTGTGGGTTTTAATTTTGGCTTTGGCCGTGGGCGATCGGGGACAGCGGCGGATTTGCGCACCCTCTGTGCTGCCTTTGGTATTCCAGTGCATATTGTGCCCCCCTATTGTCGGGGGAGCGATCGCGTCAGTAGCTCAGCAGTAAGGGCCGCCCTCGCCGAGGGAGATGTGGGCTTGGCACGGGAGCTTTTGGGACGCCCCTACCAATTGACCGGCACCGTGATTCAAGGGGAACAGTTGGGACGGCAGTTGGGATTTCCCACCGCCAATCTAGCCCTCCCCCCAGACAAATTATTGCCTCGCCACGGCGTTTATGCTTGCCGCGTTACGGGGGCAGCGTTCGCCACTGAGCAATTGGGGGTGGTGAATATTGGGATGCGACCGACGGTGACGGGTCGGCAAGTGACCACAGAGGTGCATCTATTCAACTGGCAGGGGAATCTTTACAATCAAGAGATCACACTTCATTTAGAGGCCTTTATTCGCCCAGAGGTACGGTTTCCCAGTTTGGCTGCCCTACAGGCGCAAATTGCTGCCGATTGCCAAGTAGCGGCTGATCTTCTTGAACGAGTGGTCTCCTATGCGTGAACCCCTACAGCGACTGATCAATAACCTTGGACAGGTCATGGTGGGCAAAAAAGCTGCCATTGAACTCATGCTAGTGGGGTTGCTGGCGGGGGGACACGTTTTGCTGGAGGATGTACCGGGGGTGGGAAAAACCCTCTTGGCCAAAGCCTTGGCGCGATCGCTGGCGGGTACCTTTCAGCGCATCCAAGCCACACCCGATCTCCTGCCCACGGATTTATCGGGCACCAATATCTGGAATCCCAAAACAGCGGAGTTTGAGTTTCGCCCAGGTCCTGTCTTCTGCAATATCCTGCTGGCGGATGAAATTAACCGCGCCACACCCCGCACCCAATCGGCACTCCTAGAGGTCATGGAGGAGTACCAAGTCACCATTGATGGCGTCACCTACCCCCTGCCCCAGCCCTTTTTTGTCATTGCCACCCAGAACCCCGTGGAATACCAAGGCACCTTTCCGCTGCCCGAAGCCCAGTTGGATCGCTTTGCCCTGTGTTTTAGCTTGGGCTACCCCACCGAGGAAGAGGAACTACAAATGCTGCAACGGGTGCAGGGGGGCTTAGATGTCAATCAACTGGAACCGTGCCTCAGCTTGGCGGAGATCCAACAGTTGCGGCAGCAGGTGCTACAGGTGCGGGTAGATTCAGTGTTGCAAAAGTACATTCTTGCCCTTGTGCGGGCGAGCCGCGAGAGCGATCGCATTACCTTGGGGGTGAGTCCTCGCGGTACCGTGATGCTCCAGCGCACAGCTCAGGCCTTGGCCTTTCTCAATGGCCGTGACTATGTCCTCCCCGATGATGTCAAGCAATTGGCGCCCCATGTTCTAGCTCATCGTCTGATTACAGCAGCAGGGCGCTCAGGGCGGGCCTGTGTGGCAGAATTGTTGGAAACGGTAGCCGTTCCCTAGGGAGAGTTGGCGCGACTGTTCTCTATGAACATTTCTGCGATCGCCAACCTGTCATTGTAGTGTTAAGTCTTTTTAACATCGCGATCGCCCTCGCAACCGTCGAAGGATTTAGGCATTGATGACAACGATACTCATGACACAAGCCCTCCAACGGCAGGGAGAAATTTGGCACAACATCCTCAGCAGTCAAAACCTTACGGTCATCTGGGAAAACCTTGATGCTGACATCCTTGCTGTGCTAGAGGGCATGGAGACGGCTGGCCTAGCGTTGCCCCAATTGCTGCTGTTAGATATGGGCATGATGGGCAGCGCCGCCGTCGCTATCGTGGCTCAAGTTATTAAACTCCCCAGGCTGGATTCGAACCAGCGACCAATCGGTTAACAGCCGACCGCTCTACCGCTGAGCTACTGAGGAATATTGACGATTTTTTAATGTAGCGTAGTTCACCGCTCTTGGCAAGTCTCAACCGGACTGAAGTTTTGGCCAGCGCTGCTGCAGTTCATTCACTACGCGATCCAAGGCAACGGCATGGGAGGCCTTAAAGAGGAGGCGATCGCCCGGCTGTAAATGCTGCAGCAAATAGGCCACCAATTCTTCATGGGAAGCAAATTGCTGACTGGGAACGCGCCCTGCCCCCCGCGCAAGGGCTGCTCCCTCATCGCCCTTATCGAGAATTAAAAGGCCATCGAGGTCTAATTGAGCAACCGTGGCTCCCACCTGCTCATGGAAGGCAACCGCAAAGTCCCCCAGTTCCCGCATAGGGCCAAGAACTGCCAGATGCCGCTGACCGGGGAGCGATCGCAACAGGTGCAAGGCCGCCACCATCGATTCCAGACCCGCGTTGTAGGTTTCATCCAGTAGCCAAATATCGGGTTCGAGGCGATAGCGACCGCCCCGACCACTGGGCAATTCTAACGTCAACTGTCGGGGTAGGCGATCGCTCTTTAAGTCCAAGGCTTGCAGCACCCCAAGGGCAGCCAGAAAGTTCAAGGCATGGTGTGCCCCCGCAAGGGGAACGGTGTAGGTGCGTTGATCCACGTGGAGGGTTTGGGGCGGTTGATAGATTCCCCGTAGGGTGCCCCCCTCAAGGCCATAGGTAATTGTGGGCCCTGACCAGACCTGCGCCGCTGTCGGCAAAAGTAGGGGACTATCGGCATTGAGCACGGCTGTTCCCCCTTGGGGCATTTCGGCAAGCAGTTCGCATTTGGCTTGGGCAATGGCTTCGCGGGAACCGAGGCGGCCAATATGGGCAGTACCCACATTGGTAATCACGGCAACATCCGGTTGGACAATCTGGCTCAAAAGGGCAATTTCACCGCGCGCCCGCATCCCCATTTCAATCACGGCAAATTGGTGGTGGGGTTCCAGTTGTAAAAGGGTTTTGGGCACGCCAATCTCGTTATTGAAGTTGGCTTCGGTTTTGAGGACGGCGCCATAGTGACTCAGAACAGCGGCAATCATTTCCTTGGTGGTGGTTTTGCCCACGGAGCCAGTGACGGCAATGACTTTGGCTGGACATTGCTGCCGCCACCACTGTCCCAAGCGTTGATAGGCACTCAGGGTATTGGCTACCTGAAGTTGCGGCAGAGCAGAAGACACCGGCACCTCGACAATTAGGGCGATCGCGCCGGCGGCGGCGGCCAGATCGACAAATTGATGGCCATCAAAGGTTTCCCCCCGCAGAGCAACAAAGAGATTGCCAGTTGCGATTTGGCGGGAGTCAGTGGAAATGCCTGTGATTGGCAGATCTGGATGAGTTGTATCTAACCCCAAAGCTTGGGCGATCGCCCCGAGGGTGGTGTTCACGATTTTGCCCCGCCAATGTGGCTACACTTCAAGTAAGGTTGCAGCACCGCTGGTACCCGCACCGTCCCATCGGGTTGTTGGTAGTTTTCGAGAATGGCTGCCATGGTTCGTCCAACGGCTAGGCCAGAGCCATTGAGGGTGTGGACAAACTGTGTCCCTTTTTGCTTGGCAGCTTTGAAGCGAATCTTGGCACGCCGCGCTTGGAAATCGCCAAAGTTCGAGCAACTGGAAATTTCGCGGTAACAGCCGGCAGCGGGCAGCCACACCTCTAAGTCGTAGCACTTCATGGCGCCAAAGCCCAAATCGCCAGTACACAGTTCAATCACTCGATAGGGCAACTTCAGGGCTTGGAGAATATACTCGGCATCGGCCACAAGGGCTTCATGTTCAGCGGCAGAGGTTTCCGGGTGAACAAACTTGACCAACTCCACTTTGTTGAATTGGTGTAGGCGAATCAGGCCACGTGTATCTTTGCCATAGCTCCCCGCTTCACGGCGAAAACAGGGGGTGTAGGCACAGTGGTAAATGGGCAATTGATCGGCAGCTAAAATTTCATCGCGGTAGAAATTCGTCACCGGCACTTCCGCTGTCGGAATCAGCCAGAGATCATCATCGGCACAGCGAAAACTTTCCTCGGCAAATTTGGGTAACTGCCCCGTTCCCGTCAGTGAGGCACTATTGACCAACAAGGGCGGCAAGACCTCCACATAGCCGCGATCGCGGTGCGTATCAAGCATGAATTGGATCAAGGCTCGCTCAAGGGCAGCCCCCATGCCCAAGAGGGTAACAAAGCGACTCTGCGCTACTTTCACCGATCGCTCCACATCCCAGAGTCCCAATTGAGTCGCAATGTCCCAGTGGGGCTGACAAGGCTGGCTCGGTTTATACTCCTCACCCCAGCGGCGTACCTCAACGTTTTCGGTTTCATCGCGGCCAATGGGGGTGGTCTCACTGGGGGGGTTGGGAATCGTTAGCAGCAGGCGTTCCAATTCTTCCTTAAGTTGCCGTTCTTGGGGTTCAAGATCACTGAGTTGCTGCTTGAGATCGTTGGCCTCGGCCTTGAGGGCTTGAATTTCGGGGTCAGTGGCGGCAACGCCGGACTTGATCTTTTTGCCGACGAGGGCACCAATTTCGTTACTGCGGGCTTGGAGGTGCGATCGCTGTTGTTCAAGCTGTCGCTGCTGGGCATCCAATTCTAAAATGCGGTCAAGGTCAAAGTCACCGCCGCGCCGCCGCAGGCGATCGCCAAAGGCTTGGGGATTTTCTCGCAGTTGTTTGAGATCAATCACAGGTGAACGAAAACCAGTGCAAACCGCATTGATCCTATCACCAAGGGAGCAGATTGGCTCTAGGGGGCTGTCTTGCTGTGGTTTGCCATCGACACCGCTAAATTCCTCTATCAACCGTCGAGATTTTGATCAGGAGTGGCGTCAACAAGGGGTCGCCGTCCTCTAAAATGAGGGATGTATTAAGCGGTGTTAGCAATATGAGTGTCATTAGTCAGGTTCTTCTTAAAGCGGACGATGAATTGCGCTACCCCACCACGGGCGAACTCCAGACGATTAGTGACTTTTTCCAAACGGGTGAGCAACGCCTCCGCATTGCCACGACACTGGCCGAAAATGAGAAACGCATTGTTGAGCAAGCCAGCAAACAACTGTGGCAGAAGCGGCCTGACTTCATCTCACCGGGGGGCAATGCCTACGGCCAGAAACAGCGTGCCCTCTGTCTGCGTGACTATGGCTGGTACATGCGCCTGATTACCTATGGCATCCTCGCGGGTGACAAAGACCCCATTGAGCGCACGGGTATTATTGGGGTGCGGGAAATGTACAACTCCCTTGGTGTGCCGATGACAGGGATGGCAGAAGCCATTCGTTGCCTCAAGGACGCCTCCTTGGCACTGCTCAGCACTGAAGATGCTGAAGTGGCGGCACCCTACTTTGACTACATTATTCAAGAAATGTCTTAGGGAGACTGACGGCAGCCAATTTTGCATTCAAGGGGAACATAACCCATGACATCTCCCCTTGAAATTGTGGTTGTCAGCAATGGCCCCGGTGAACTGGCCACTTGGGTGTATCCCTTTGTAACAACGCTGCGGCAACAGGTCAGAGAGGGGCTGCGGGTTTCAGTGGTCATTGTTCCCTGTCCCCATGCCAGTGGTCAAGAAGCGGAGATTGCGCGCCGCTATGCGGGGGTGGATCGGGTGCTGCCCGCGGCAGAGTTCTGGCACCTCCTGCGCACAAAGACCACCCGTAGTAATTGGGATTGGTTTGCCCAAGGGGTTGTGGTCTTCTTGGGGGGCGATCAACTCTTTGCGGTGCTGTTGGCCAAGCGTCTGGGCTATCGCTGTGTGCTCTACTGTGAGTGGCAGGCACGCTGGCAAGGGTGGGTGGATGGCATTGGGTTGCGGCGTCCTCTCCCCGTGGGCAAAACAAGAGCTAAGGTGGCGGTGGTGGGGGATCTGATGACCGATGTGCAAGCCCTTGCCCTCGATTCTCTGCCTGATGTGCGCCAACAGTTAGGCGTTGCTGCAGATGCTCCCCTTGTGGGTCTGATGGTGGGTTCCAAGCCCAATAAGCTCAAGCTGGGGGTGCCCCTTTCGCTGGCGATCGCCGACCATTTAGCTGCTGCTCATCCCCCGATTCAGTGTGTGATTCCCGTGGCACCCACCCTGACGCTCAAGACCCTCAGTTGCTACGCCGATCCCCGCTTTAACCCCGAACTCAAGCACGTTGAGGGCACGACGGCGACACTCATCCAACCCAGGGAGGGGCTACCCTATCTGGAGACGCCGAGGGGTACGAAGGTCTATCTCTGGCAGCAGTTAGCCAACTATCCCCTGCTGCGGCAGGTTGCCCTCTGTGTGACGACCGTTGGCGCCAATACCGCTGAACTGGCCGCCTTGAATGTGCCGATGATTGTTCTTTTGCCGGCCCAACAACTGCGGGTACAGCGGGCACACCCTTGGGATGGGTTAGCCGGGTTGCTGGTGGGCTTGCCAGCGATCGGGCGACAGTGGACGGCATTGGTGTTTTGGGCACTGGTGGCCAAGGGATTGGGCTGGCGGCGATTTTGGCAGTTGTGGCGATCGCCAGAGATGGATTGGGACTTAGTGAAACAGGGTCTCGGCTACAAGGCGTGGCCGAATATCTGGGCAGGCAGAGAAATTGTACCAGAACTGGTGGGTCCGATTGAGCCGGCGGTGGTTGCTGATCAGATTAAGTCTCTATTGAGCCATCCTCAGAAATTGCATCAGATGCGGCAGGATTTGCGGCAGCAGGTGGGGGCGGCGGGGGCAGCGGCAAAATTGGTGGATTTGACCCTGCAGGTGGCGGGCTGGGCTGCCAGCGATCGAGAATGTCCTTGAGCACAATTTCTGTAAACCAAATTTGACCCACAATCACCAGAGGCAGTGCCAGCAGTAAGCCCAGAAAGCCAAAGAAAATGGCAAAAATAATTTGTGAAACCAGCGTCACAGCGGGCAGTAGAGCCACCTGTTTGGCCATGACGACAGGCACCAGCAGGTATTGCTCCAACTGTTGAATCACAATGTAGGCAATGAGAACGGCCACCGCCCGCCACGGATTGTCAATAAAAGCAATGATCATCGGCGGAATCACACTCAGGGCAGGGCCAATATTGGGAATCGCCTCCAGCAGACCGGCCAAGAAAGCATTGGCCAAGACCAACCGCACCCCCAGTAGCGCAAGAGCAATGCCACTGACCACACCAATGGCCAGCATATTCAAGCCTGTGCCCGCCAGCCATGCCAAGAGCGCCTGTTCACTTTCGGTGAGAATCGTGTCAATGCGAGACCGATAAAACGCTGGAAAGAGGCGAATGAATCCCCGACGGTAGGACTGAGGATCAATCACTAGCATCACCGTCAGCACCAAGACCAACAGCGTATTTAGTAAGACCGCCAGTGTATTGGAAAAGAGGGCAAGGAAGTTATTAAAGATTTGCTCAAGGAATGGCTCTAACTGGGTAATCAGCCGATTAATGACAGGGGTATCATCAAAGCCGCTACTTGGCAAAAGGTAAGCCATCTCATCCAGCCATGCTTCCACCCGTCCTAACCCCTTGGGAATCAATACACCCAGTTGCTGCGCTTCCTGCAAAAAGGGGGGAATGATCATCCAAAAGAAACCAAAGATGATCAGGAAAGTCAAGCTAATACTGATGGCGATCGCCCGGCCTCGTTGTAGTCCCCAGCTCTGGAGTCGCAGTTGCAGCCAGTTGAGTGCCGTTGCCAAGACCACTGCCAAAAAGACCAAGAGTAACACTTGGCGAATTTCCCAGAGGATGTAGAGACACACCCCCAGTACCAGCAAGCCAATCCACTGACCAAACGTCACTACTTTGCGTCCAATTCGTGCCTCAACCCCCTATTAGAGCAGGTTTTGGGACTCTACCATCCCAACCAAAGGAATTGCGAGGTGCTAAATGACAAAGACCGTATTGTTGTCCCGCAGCTGGGGATACTCCGCTGGTGCTCTGTGGTTAAACTGAGCAAAGTAGGCGGCCAAGGGTTCGGGTAGGGTCGGTAGTGTGACTTGGGTATCTCCTTGGGCAATTTCTGGCCAGAGGGACGATAGGGCTTGGGCGAGGGGCTGGGCCTCAGTTTCCGATAAATTAAAGGGCGGTAAGGTGAGAAAGCGCACCATAAACCCCGCACCCCGCTGCAGCATCCATTGGCGGGAGAGATCACTCAAGGTGGGATAGGTCTTCAGAGATTCAATGCGGTAGGATTCCACATCCACTTGCCAGCCCCCTTGGGGATGTTGCTGCAAAATGAGCCGGCGATAGGGATGGGGATAGCTGACGAGGGAACCCGTCGTTAGATCAAACAGCCCCTGCTCATAGGCAATGTCTTGGACATGGAGATGTCCGGTTAAGACCAAGGCCACCCCCGCCGATCGCAGGAGGTTGAGGAGTTCCACCCGATTCTCCAAGAGGTAGCGCTGCCCCATTGGACTTTGGCTCTGTTGTGGCCAATGCTCAAGGACATTGTGGTGAATCATTACAAGGCGCAGTCCGGCAAAAGGTTTTGCCAATAGAGCCGCCAACCATGCCAGTTGTCCTTGATCGACTGCCCCCATCTGCTGACCTGTCGGGCTAAATTGGTTGGAATTCAGGGCAATCAGTTGTAGGTTGTCTGCAAGCAGGGTTTGATAGTAATGCTTGGCGCCCTTGCCATAGCCCGCATGGGGATACCACTGGGGAAAGTCAGCCCAACCAATACGCTTGTGATCTCCTAGCGGCAGAGGCACATCGTGATTCCCCGGAATCACATAGCAGGGAATGGGCAGGGTTTGCAGATAGCGACTGAGCCAGCGGTGGTTAACGACTTCGCCATCCCGTGTCAGGTCACCGGGCATCAACAAAGCATCAATACCCAGATCAAGAAGATGAGTGACGGCTGCTTCAAAAGCAGGAATACTCACTTCATAGAGAAAAATGGGGGGATGATCCGTCGGAATCGTCTCCGGCAGAGCAATGTGGGGATCACTGATAATACCGAGCCGCACCGCCATCGCTATTTCCTAGTGGCGGAAGTGTCGCCGGTTGGTAAAGACCATGGCAATTCCCGCTTCATTGGCTGCTTGGATAGACTCATTATCCCGCAAACTGCCCCCCGGTTGAATAATCGCCGCAATACCAGCAAGGGCAGCGGCTTGCACAGAATCGGCAAAGGGGAAAAAGCCATCACTGGCCAGTACAGCGCCGCGGGCAGCCTCACCGGCCTCCCTGAGGGCAATGTGTACAGCACCCACCCGATTCATTTGACCGGCGCCAATGCCGCGGGTTTGGCGATCGCGACTGACCACAATGGCATTGGACTTAACGTGTTTCACCACTTTCCAAGCAAAGATCAGTTCTGCCATCAACTCTGGACTGGGTGCGGTGGCGGTGACCACTTGCCACGCCTCTGGATCAATGGGGACGGGGTGAATATCTTGGACAAGAAAGCCGCCAGCAATGGTTTGAATCGCCGTCGTGGGAGCCGTCTGCAACTCAGGTAAGGTGAGAACCCGCATCTTGGGTTTGGTTTTCAGGATCGGTAGCGCTGCTTCCTCACAGGCGGGAGCCACCACACACTCTAAAAAGGTACGGGTTAAGGCTTCAGCGGTGGCCACATCCAAGGGGCGATTCAGGGCAACAATGCCGCCAAAGGCAGAAACACTGTCGGCTGCAAAGGCACGTTCGTAGGCTTCCACAAGGGTTTTGCCCTCAGCCACGCCACAGGGATTGGTGTGTTTAATAATGACGGCAGCGGGGGCACCCTCCCCTAAAAATTCACTGATCACTGCCCGTGCCGCTTCTAGATCTAGCAGGTTGTTGTAGCTAAGTTCTTTGCCCTGAAGCAGGTCGGCGGCTGCCCAACCACTGGGGTGTGCCCCACTGATGTACCAAGCAGCCCGTTGATGGGGATTTTCGCCATAGCGCAGGACTTGTTTTTGCTGCCCCGTCAGGTGGAAGACCGGCGGCAGAATTTCTGGTTCAGTACCAGGGGACGTGATTTCTTGGAGATACTCGGCGATCGCCTGATCGTAACTGGCCGTCAGCGCAAACGCCCGCTGGGCACAGGCAAGGCGAAAAGCAGGTTGAGCTTCCCCGTGTAATCGTAATTCCTGAAGGTAAGTTTCATACTGGCTGGGATCCACCAATACTGTCACATGGGCATGGTTTTTGGCAGCAGCGCGAATCAGCGTCGGCCCACCAATATCAATTTGCTCGATCGCCTCGGCAAGGGTCACGTTGGGCTGGGCAATTGTTTCGGCAAAGGGATAGAGATTGACAACCACCAGATCAATCGGATGAATCCCTTGGGCTTGCAGATCAGCCGCGTCTTCGGGGCGATCGCGCCGTGCCAAAATACCGCCGTGAATTTTGGGATGCAGGGTCTTGACCCGCCCACCAAGGATTTCCGGTGCCCCTGTGTACTCCGAGACCGTTGTCACGGGAATCCCCGCTGCCTGTAAGGTCTTTGCGGTGCCACCACTACTCAGGAGCGTAAAGCCAAACTCCTGCACCAAGGCCGTAGCCAACGCCACCAGTCCCTGCTTATTGCTGGTGCTGAGTAAGGCCATTCGCCCCATGCCTGCAATCCTCCTAGGCGACTAAGAACACCTATTTTAGCGGTTTTAGCGGAACATACTGCTCACAGAGCTATCTTCATGGATGCGCCAAATGGTTTCGCCGAGAATACTCGCCACCGACAGCACCGTGAGTTGGGGAAAGCGTTGCGTCTCCGGTACAGGAATCGTGTTGGTGACAATCACCTCTTCAAAATCGCCTCCTTGGAGTCGCTCGATCGCTGGCGGTGAAAAAACCGCATGGGTGGCACAGGCATAGACTTCCTTGGCACCTTCCCGCCGCAGTAACCGTGCTCCTTCTAAAATCGTGCCGGCTGTATCAATCATGTCATCCACGAGCACCGCTGTCTTGCCCTTAACATCCCCCACCACGTTCATCACTTCAGCCACATTGTGGGCTTGGCGTCGTTTATCAATAATGGCTAGGGGCGCATCATCAAGCTTATTGGCAAAGGCACGGGCACGAGCCACCCCACCCACGTCGGGGGACACCACCACAATATCCTCAAGATTTTTGCTGCGCAGGTAGTCAAGGAGCACGGGTGAACCATAGACATGATCCACGGGAATGTCAAAATAGCCTTGAATTTGCGCTGAGTGCAGATCCATGGCCAGAACGCGACTCGCTCCCGCTTGAGTAATCAGGTTGGCTACTAGTTTAGCGGTAATGGACTCGCGGCCAGCGGTCTTGCGATCGGCACGGGCATAGCCATAGTAGGGAATCACCGCAGTCACTTGGCGGGCTGAAGCGCGGCGGCAGGCATCCACCATGATCAGCAGTTCCATCAGGTGGTCATTGACGGGTCGGCAACAGGGCTGGATCAGATAGACATCACAACCGCGAATGGATTCTTGAATCTGCACATACAGCTCGCCATCAGCAAATCGCTTGCGCACCATTGGGCCGAGATCAATACCGAGGTAGCGGGCAATTTCCTGAGCAAGGGCAGTGTTGGCAGAACCCGAAAACAGCTTTAGACGACTATGATCAGAAATGTGAGAGGGGGTAGTCGTGGGCAATGGCGCAGTGTGAATCACAGCATCTCCCCAAGATGGCGTGCATTTTGATTTTGATCTTATCATTTCCAATTTTGGGAGCCACTACCCTAGGATTGAATTTATAGAAAGATGAATTTTGAGGTCATCACCTTTGCCAATGGCGCGATCGCAACTCCCACGATTGGGGGATGTTTTTTTGTCACCGATAGGAGTCGCTTGGTTATTCCTTTTACCTGCACTTTTGTTTCTGACAATTTTTGTTTTTTTGCCGATTTTGTACCTTGTCTATCTTAGTTTTACGACGGGGAGTTTTAGTCAAGAAGGGGTGCGTTGGGTTGGCCTGCAAAATTATCAGCAATTGCTCCTGAGTCCAGACTTTTGGCAGGTGATTGGCAATACCGTTTATTTCACAGGGGCAACGGTGCTCCCCACGATTGTGCTGCCCTTACTCTTGGCGGTGGGTCTCAACCAAGGGATCAGGGGACGGGATCTGCTGCGCACGGCCTACTTTTTGCCAACAATGACCTCGATTGTGGCGGTGGGTTTAGGGTTTCGTTGGCTGTTTCAAACCGATGGCCCCGTGAATCAACTGGTGCAAACCTTGGGGGGACAACCGATTGCTTGGCTGAGTGATCCCGCTTGGGCAATGCCAGTGCTAATTTTGCTCAGTAGCTGGAAGCAGTTGGGGTTTAATTTAGTGGTCTTTTTGGCGGGGTTGCAAACCATTCCTCGCGATCGCTATGAAGCGGCACTTCTCGATGGTGCCAATGCTTGGCAACAGTTTCGCTACATTACGCTGCCGGGGTTGCGACCCACCTTAATTTTGGTGTTTGTCACAACAACGATTTTCACATTGCGCAGTTTTGAACAGGTCTATGTGGTGACCGGTGGCGGCCCCTTAGATACAACAAACCTGCTGGTATTTTATATTTACCAACAGGCGTTTGCGTTATTTGACTTTGGCTATGCCGCTGCCGCAGCAACGGTTCTTTTGGGAGTCACCCTAGGACTGATCTGGCTACAATTGCGTACGCGCCAAGACCCCAATCGTTAGAGAGAGGAGCCAAGACCAGCGTAAGCACCGTAGAAGAACAGCCCGACAATCACAATGACCCCCATGCCAGCCACCGTGGCCACAACCCACAGGGGAATGCGTCCGCCTTCAGACAACATGATCAATTCCTCCTAAGCAGATTCAGTTATAGAGAAGAATTTAGTTAAAGAAGTAGCTTGAAAAGAGCAACGCAAGGACGAAGATCAGCAACAACCCTAGGTACAGGGATGTGCGATTCAGTTCGACCGGCTGACGATTGGGATTCGGTTCCATGGCTGCACCTTCCTAACGTTGGATAAACTGCATAGCCGCGATCGCCCCGAGGAAGAAAATCGTGGGCACAGCAAGCGTGTGAACGGCCAACCAGCGGACCGTAAAAATCGGGTAAGAAACGGGTTCTTGATTGGGGGTATTACTGGTCATGGCAATCCTACTTCACCTGTTCTAAGAAGGTTTCAACTTGTTGTTTAGCTTGAAAGCGATCGGTCACCAGAGGAATCGACCGCTGTTCCTGAGCATAGTAGCTATCGGGGCGTGGTGTGCCAAACACATCATAGGCCAAACCGGTGCTGACAAAGAGCCAGCCAGCAATGAACAACGCCGGAATGGTGATGCTATGAATCACCCAATAACGGACACTGGTAATAATGTCGGAAAATGGTCGTTCTCCTGTCGTTCCAGCCACGTTGCGATGCCTCCAAAGTGTCTAATGTTAAAAAAAGGAAACGGTACTATCTATCATACAGCCTTTTTTCACAACGATTGAGCCGCATAAATAAGAACTGCGAACCCCCTCTACAGCGCTAAAACTTGGGTCTATAGGCCTAAAGTCCAGCCTTGGTCAAATCGGTGAGCACCTCTGCAGCACTCTGGTAGCGATCGCGAAAGTTATACTTGATCATTTTATTGATAATGGCAACAAACTGCGGCGAAAGATGCCGTCCCGGCTGCCAAATCATATCACCCGTGTTGCGATCAGAGGGCAAATCCATCGGGGCGAGCCCCGTCAGACCTTCAACAATAACCATACCCAAAGAGTAAATATCACTGGCAATCACCGGTCGTCCTGCCATTTGCTCGCTAGGGGCATACCCACGGGTACCAATGGAGATCGTATATTTGCCGTGCTGGAGCAACTCCTCGGGCTGGACATGGCGTACCGCCCCAAAGTCAATCAAAAACAGTTGTTGATCACTGCGGCGGCGCATGATATTGGCAGGCTTAATGTCGCGATGCACCACCCCAAACTGATGCACATACTGCAAAATTTCCAGAATGCTCTTGAGAATGGTGAGGGCTTCGGCTTGGGAGAGGGTAATTTTCTTTTCAAACTCCTCCTTGAGGGATTCCCCATCCACATACTCTTGGGTGAGATAGAAATATCCCCCCTCTTCAAAGTAAGCCAGTAATCGAGGGATACGCTCATGTTGACCCAATTGGGCTAAGGTTTCTGCTTCCCGCTGAAAGAGGCGACGGGCAATGGCCAAAAAACGTTCATCCTTACGGGAGGGCACCAACTGCTTGACCACGCAGATCGGATGATCTGGCAGATGTAAATCCGCAGCCAAGAACGTGCGCCCAAATCCCCCTTCGCCGAGTTGACTGAGGACACGGTAGCGTCCCCCCACAGTTTGTGGTAAGGGTTCACTGGGTTCTTCGCTGATGTCAGAAATGACGGTGGTTTTGGGTTGGGTGCCGCTCGGTGTTTGCGTCTCTGTCGTTGGGGGGGGCGGCGAGGGGACTGTCGTGGTGGGAATCACCTCTGGCCGCTGGGTGGGATCCACAGGCGCCGCGGTTAAGGGGTCAGGGTTGGATGGCTGGGTTGCTGGTAGGTCTCCCTTGGGGGTGGCTGGGATTGACAATTGGGTTTCGGGCAAATCTGCGCTGGTTGTAAATTGGGTGGGTGGAGTTGAGGTGATGTCCGGTGCCGTCTTAGGAATGGATAGTTGCGTTTCAGGCAAGTCCACACTGGTTGCAAATTGGGTTGAGGGCGTCGAGGTCGGTTCTGGGGTCGTTAGTGGCTCAGGTAGGGTGAGTTGCGTTTCGGGTAAATCAACAGTAGGGATGCTAGGGGTCTCTGGCATCGTTGTTAAGGCTTCGGGAACCGTCAGTTGGGTTTCTGGTAAATCAGGGCGCAGTGTCGAGGGGATCTCTGAGGGAACTGTTGGCTGCGGGGTAGGAACCACCCTCTGGGTTTCAGGAAGATCAATATGGGTAGGTTCAGGAGCAGTTGTGGGAGTTTCTGGCAATTCGGTGGCGGCAGTGGCAGCGTCCTCAGGGTGAACCACTAAGAAGGTTTCCCGCTCAGTGATGGATTGTGGTGGTGTCTCGCGGATCTCTGTGGGGGGAATTTGATCAACGACGGAGGTGAGGAGGGTAGGTGCGGTGTGGGGTTGATCTCTAGGGGGTGGGGTAGGTTCGATGGGGGTAAAGGAAATTGCTGTTTCCGGTTGCAGCACCGTTTCATTGGCATCCGTCTCTAGGCGAGAGACTTCTGTTGGCGAGGTTTCGGGGATTTCCAGAATGGGGGCTGATTCAGGTGTGGTTGATTGACTGATGCCTTCAGTCATGAACTCCAAGGGAGTTGCTGAGCGGCCACTGGGAACAGCCGTCGGTGTAGAGGGGGTAGGGGTGGATTCTGCAGGACTGAAGGCACGATAGCCCAGCATTAAAACCGCCGCACTGCCAAAGCCAACCAGAGGTGCCACCAGGGGAAGCCAACTCCCCTGTAAAAAGAGGAGGAATGTCAGGCCACTGAGACCCAGTCCCCCAGCAACCAACAGCGGCACAATCACCCAGCGCTGTCCCTTGGCGATGATCAGGGCACCAAGGCCAGACCAAGCCAGAATCCAAAGGGCGATCGCCCCCTGCGGCCATGTACCCATAGGAGAACGGTTATCGAGAGCCGCTGCTAGCAAATCTTCAAGGATCGCTGCTTGAACCACAACACCGGGGGTCAGGCGGTTGGTTTGCCCCGGCAGTGTCATTGGAATCAAAAACTTATCGTTACTACTACTGCCAGTGAGGCCAATGAGGACGGCGCGATCGCGCACCTTAGAGGGCAAGACTTGCCCCTTGAGCACCTCGCTCAGGGTCACGGTTTCATAGGGCTGGGTTGGGCGGGCGTAGTTGATCAGGATTTGAAACCCGGCTGCATCTAAGTGGCTGTAGCCTCCCCAGTTACTGGTTAAGGCTTGAAAGCGAGCCGTTCCCAAGTCAAGGCGGTTCTGAGTCACTGCTTGGGGATTCACCCCTAAAAAAAGACGCGCCAAAGCTAAAGCGAAAGATTGAGGGGTAGAGCAGCGATCGCTGGCTTCGGGTTGAGTTGCCAAAATCGCCCGCCGCACCACACCATCCTCATCAATGGGAATGTCTGCAAATCCCACCTGATCATTGAGCAGTCCAGCGGGTGGGGCAATTCCGGGATCTGTTTCGCCCCCCACTTTACAGACAATAACGGTGTTGGGCTGGGTCATCATCACCCGTCCGAGGGAGGGCAGCACATCGCTTGGCAGCTTGAAGCGATCGGGCACCGGAAAATCGCGAAAAATGTCAATGCCAATGACCTTGGGTTGGTGCTCCTGCAATTCATTGACAGCTTGAATGAGCACCTCGTCGGGAATGGGGTACTGCTTGAGGGTTTGAATATCAGCCTCGGTAATTTCAACAATCAGCAGTCGCTGGGACGTGGCCGGTGTCGATCGCCAGCGCAGCCATTGGTCATAGGCTCTTAATTCCAACGGTTCCAGCAGGCCCCCCACTCGCAGCGCAAGGACACCCACCGTGGCGATCGCCGTGGCAATGGCCGCCGGTAGAGCGCGTTTAAGATAATCAGGGATGGAGACAGGGGTCATGGCACAATCTGCGGTTGTTCCACTGACGCTGAAGGATTCTAGAAGGATTCTAAAAGGAGTTTCGCTTCTATCCTGACCTACACCACGGGCGATCGGCAAATTTACGAGGACAACTTTTAACATCCTGCCCACGCTAGAGGGCAACATGATCCCCCTAGGTGGCGGAAGGTGAAACGACTATAATCATTGAGGTGATTGCTGAGCACAACAAGCGCTATGACGGAAACCCCCGATTCAACGACGACTTCAACATCCACGGAAACCACTACTGCAGCCGCACGGCAACTGCTGGGCATGAAGGGTGCCAAAAGCGGCGAGACCAATATCTGGAAAATTCGCCTGCAACTAATGAAGCCGATTACATGGATCCCCCTCATTTGGGGCGTGGTCTGTGGTGCAGCCTCGTCGGGGGGATTTACTTGGAGTCTGGAGGATATGCTCAAGGCAGCGACCTGTATGCTGCTGTCGGGACCTTTGATGGCGGGCTATACGCAAACGCTCAACGATTACTACGATCGCGAGATTGATGCGATTAACGAACCCTACCGTCCCATTCCTTCAGGGGCGATTTCCCTTAACCAAGTGCGGGCGCAGATTATCTTCCTCGTTGTCGCAGGTTTGGGTCTAGCTGTTCTACTCGATCTATGGGCTGACCATCCCACGTTCCCTGTGACCAAAATTGCTTTGCTGGGAGGCTTTTTGGCGTATATTTATTCCGCACCGCCCCTGAAGCTGAAAAAGAATGGTTGGCTGGGAAATTATGCCCTCGGAGCCAGCTACATTGCTTTACCGTGGTGGGCAGGTCACGCCCTTTTTGGCGAATTGACACCGACGATTGTGATCTTGACGTTGATTTACAGTTTGGCGGGCTTGGGTATTGCCATTGTCAATGACTTCAAAAGCGTTGAGGGCGATCGCCAACTCGGCTTGGCTTCCTTGCCGGTGATGTTTGGCGTTACTACTGCTGCATGGATTTGTGTTCTGATGATTGACATTTTCCAGTTGGGGATTGCGGGCTACCTGATGGCGATTCATGCCAATCTTTATGCAGTGCTGCTGATTTTGCTGATTATTCCCCAAATTGTCTTTCAGGATATGTACTTCCTGCGGGATCCCTTGAAAAACGATGTCAAGTACCAAGCCAGTGCTCAACCCTTTCTCGTCTTAGGGATGCTAGTGGTGGGTTTAGCCCTTGGGCATACACTGGTGTAGTTGGGGGGCATGACGACATCGCTGACCTTCAAGGTAGAACAGGGGGGCGATCGCCTCGATACGTTTCTTGCACAGCGGCATCCTGAACTCTCGCGATCGCGCTGGCAGCAGCTGATCCAACAGGGCTATGTGCGGATTAATGGCCAAGTGTGCGATCGCAAAAATCAGCCCCTCAGTGGTGGTGAGGTACTGCAGGTGGTGCTCCCTGAACCAGAGCCGTTGGATTTAATCCCTGAACCCCTACCCCTGAGTATTCTCTATGAGGATGATGAGTTACTGATTCTCAATAAACCCGTGGATCTAGTGGTGCATCCTGCGCCCGGTCATCGCCACGGCACCCTGGTTCATGGTCTGTTAGCCCATTGCCCTGAGTTGACAGACATTGGCGGTGTCCAGCGACCGGGGATTGTGCATCGCCTAGACAAAGACACCTCTGGGGTGATGGTTGTTGCCAAAACGGAGTTTGCCCTACACCATCTGCAACAGCAATTGAAAGCACGGCAAATGCAGCGCCATTACCTTGGTGTCGTCTATGGCCAGCCCCCGCAGGACAGTGGAACGGTAATTACGCCCATTGGTCGTCACCCGGTGGATCGCAAAAAGATGGCGGTGGTGCCTCCAGAAAAAGGCCGCACAGCAATTACCCACTGGTACGTGCAGGAGCGCTTCCGCCACTGTGCCCTTGTGGAGTTTCGCCTTGAAACCGGTCGCACCCATCAAATCCGCGTTCATGCCGCCCACTTGGGTTGGCCGCTGTTGGGGGATCCTGTCTATGGCCGCGGTGCACCGCTAAAAGTAAAACTGCCCGGCCAAGCGCTCCATGCCTATCGCTTAGCGTTGCAGCATCCCCGTACAGGTGAGGAGATTGTGGCGATCGCCCCTCTGCCAGAGCATTTAGAAAAACTACTGCGGATATTGCGCCAGCAAGCGCTCAATTCCGAATCAATCCCTATAAATTGCTAACTTCAGGCAGGGATGAGGGGCAATTTCCTCGACAGAGGACGGTATCATACAAGCCGATCTCTTTCCCTTCATGCTTATTAATCCTTGTGTAAGCCAAGCTCGGGTCTTCATATCTTTTGAACTTATACACCGCATCGTTCATCAACGCGCTGTTGAACACCCCCAAGCTGACGAGCAGTTCAAAGTCTTTGACCGTCAACCCTGTGACCTTCTTGAACAACCCCGGCTCCAATTGCGTGATCACGTCCCGCAGTGTTCGTTCCCGGTAATCGGTCAGGTACATGAAAATGGGGATGCGGGTGGCAAATTTGATCAGTTTTTCCTGAATTTGCTTACGCTTGCTCTTGAATTCCTTTTCTTCTTCTGTGAGCTGCTTTTTCTTTTGAGAGGAAAGTTTCTGGTCATTTGCCTCTTTCTTCGCCTTCTTGACCGCTTCAGATTTGTTGATGATGGTCTCGATCTCCTGATTGAGATTGCGGAACCCCTCGATGCGCATCAGCGCCTGCATCGCCTCTTCATTGTTCATCAACCGCCGCAGCGTGTCGTCGTCCACGTTCACCAGCAGCGCGCTTTCCCAGCGGCGAGCCAACAGGGTTGCCGTGGTCCCGGCCATGGCCATATCGAGCACCCCGGCGGCGTCAATCTGCTTCATGGAACTGCCGTCGTAGGCCAACACCGGCAAAAATTGGATAAATTCCGCCACCTTCCTTTCCGGGTCTTCCCCGTTGACGTTCAGGCGGCAACTGTAGTCGGCGATCTGACGCAAGGCCCGATCCGGCGCAAAATCGAAGACGTAGCACTCCTTTTTGAGGATCAGCTCCTCATTAGGCGAAACGCCGTCGGGATTTTTGATGGTCCAAGGGCTTTGCACGCGAAAGGCGGCCTGAAAGTAGGTCTCTGGGCTGGAGGTGTTGCGCAGCATAAAAATCCCTGTCCAAGGTCGAACCGTCACGCCGGTGGTGAGCTTGCCGCAGGTGAGCGTAATGGTTTTGGTTTGGAGCGGGTCGTCCATTGCCTCCAACACAGGCGGCAGAGCCTCTGCGCCAATGCCCGCCGCGCTTCCTGCCGCCACGATGACCTTGTAATCGTGATAGAAATGATTGTGCCTTTTGGCTAAAAGGTTGCGCATCGCGTAGCAAGCCGCCACGCTGGGCAAGAACCAAAGCGTATGCGACAGCACATTCAACAGCCGCACATCAGAATAAGGCAAGGGCGGTTTCTGCGCACCCAAACGCAAGTTGTCTAAACTCGTTGGCAAGTGTGCGCCGCGAATCAGGTCGAGCCACTTCTGGACTTCCTCTTCATACGTGAACCGCGCCTGCTCGCCGACGCCCTCTGCTGAAAAGAATACGTTCAGGTCAAATTCGTTGAATTCGCCTTTCATCGCCACGTCGCGGATGTCATCCGGCAGTTGATAGGTCATCAACACCATCCGCGGCAAGGCGGCGTAGGGGTTATTGTCTCCCTGCCACTCTTCTTTAGCTTTCTGTTCGTCAGAATAGGTCCAGTTGTAGATCTGCTCCTCGATGAACTCGCCGGTGGCAATGGCTCGAAACGGCGTGCCTGAGAGATACAAGTAGTAATCCGCGGTGATGGGCAGAATGTCTTCATCAAAGTAGTCGATGGCTTCGCCTTCTGCCGCTTTGCGCTCGCGCTCGTCTTCGGATTCAAAAAGGTCTTTAGCTTTCTCTCGCCACGCGCCGAAGTGATATTCATCGAACATCACGCAGTCCCAGTGTGTGGTATGCACCCATTCATTCTTGGTTTTAATCCCGTTCGTGCTGGGATTGCGCCCTAAGTAATCTTGAAATGAGCCAAAGCAGACGATAGGCTTATTTTTATCCGCCTGCTCGTAGGTCAATCCGCCGGGTTTGATGAATTGCCAGCCCACGAAATCCACATGCGTGCGCAGGTCTTCTTCCCAGGCGTTTTGCACCGCCGGCTTGAAGGTGAGCACCAGCATCTTTTTCCAGCCCATGCGCTTGGCCAGTTGGTAGGCGGCGAAGGTCTTGCCAAAGCGCATCTTGCAGTTCCAGAGGAAATGGGGCGGCTTGTCGCTTTCCCGGCGGCAGGTCTGGAAATAGGCGACGGTTTTTTGAATCGCGGCTTCCTGCTCGGGACGCAAGCCGAAACTCAGCGATCGCTGTTCTTCTATCAATTGACCTGCCCGCACAGCATTGATAGCGGACTGCACATCTTTGTCCGTGCAGCGGAACCACTCGCCGCCGGCCTGCGGGATGCCGTTGATGCGTAGCATGCGGTGCACCTCGTGGTCGGTAAACCCGGTGCCGTCGTTGCGGATGGCCGGCTCCTCCAGCACAATGCGGTAGGGCTTCTCGCTAGGACGGAGCGTAGGATACTGCTGCGCCACCCGCTCCTGCACGCTCTTCGTGGTGTAGCCGATCTTGAGCAGGCCCGCATATTGGGGATTCGTATCCTCGTAGGCGTAGATTTTCGGCTCGATTCTGGGCCGTTGTGGAAAGAAATCTTTATGCGTCATGGGTCAAAAGCCTCTCCAATTCTTCCTGCAATTGTTTTTTGTCTGGCAAATAAAGCTGATATTTGCTCACGAAGAGTTTATTACTGATGTTTTGGGTAGCATATTCCACCAGGATATGGTCTTTGTAAGCTCCAAGCACGATGCCGATGGGCGGATTATCGCCTTCGACATTTTCCTCTTTAGCAAAATAATTCAGATACATGTTCATCTGCCCGATGTCGGTGTGCTCGATTTCCCCACGCTTGAGGTCGATCAGTACAAAGCACTTGAGTATGCGGTGATAAAACACCAAATCCACATAAAAATGGCGGTTTGACAGCGTGATTTTGTATTGCCTGCCAACGAAGGCAAATCCCTTGCCCAACTCCAGTAGGAATAACTCCAGGTTTTGAATCAGCCTTTGCTCCAGTTCGCCTTCCAGATAGTGGTGTTGGGGTGGAATGCCAAGAAATTCGAAAATATAGGGGTCTTTAATCAGGTCTTCGGCATGCTGAACATCGCTGCCCTTTTGAGCAATCTCAAGTACGCCGGCCTTGTCCTTACTCAGAGCCAGACGGTGAAAGAGCATGCTCTTCATCTGCCGCTTCAATTCACGCACGCTCCAGCCCTCTTTCTCGCATTGTTTTGCATAAAAACTGATCTCAAGGTCACTGTCTGCCTTCAGGATTTCAAAGTAATGGCTCCAGCTCAATTGGTGAGACAGTGTTTCACTTTTTGGGAAGGTCAGGTAAAACTTGCGGATATAGACCAGATTTGAGCGGCTAAACCCCTTGCCGAATTCCGCGGTCAGGTCTTTTGATAGCCGGTCGAGCAGTTCGCTGCCGTACTCGGCTTTCACATTTCCTTTTTGTTCGAACTCTACGATGTGTCGGCCGATCTGCCAGTAAGTCTGCACAAGGATTGTGTTGATGGCCCGGCCCGCCTGAATCCTTCCCTGACGGAGCAGTTCACCAATTTGCGTCTTTAACTGCTCATAGGGATTTGACGCAAGATGGCTACTCATCGGCAGGCTCCGTTTCTTCGTTTTTTGCGCCGTTTTCTTTAGTCGCCGGCATCGGGCGAATTTTCGACTCAATAAAGGCAATTTCTTCTTCCGTAAGCCCGTATCGCTCGTAAAGCTTTTCGTCGGTCCACTCGGTGTTCATGTCGAGGATGGGCACGAAGGCGTAGGCCTCTTTTGTAATGTGATGGGAATACATGAACTGGGATACCAAGAAACGGAAAAACCGAGTCTTCATATAAGCGACCAAATGTTCAGCCTGCTTTTGGGAAGCATAAGCCCCAATTACCAGATACGTTTCTGTGCAGATGGTTCTCGGAGGTAGTATGTCTATTTTGGAGAAAACCCTTCTCCTTCCGTCTGATCCTGGATTTCCGGCATGGTCATAGCCCACGTAGGATGTAATAACCTTCCATTTGTCGATCATTTCCACGCCAACGGTTATGTCCTCCCTTTTGTACGATCCTTCGCCGTTTTGCCAGCGCAGGATGAGATCGCCAGCTTTTTGGGGTCGAGCATTGGTAGGTACTCCAAAAGGTTTTCTGCTGGACACCTGTTCGCTCAATCTCCTTTCTTTCTTAGCGAGTACTTTTCTCACAATGGACACGGCCTGACTATGGCGGATGAAGGTTGGGAATTCATCGAGTTTTCGTATCGAAACGACGTTCTCTCCTTTGTGCATATTGATCACTTCGCAGGGCCCACGCGCGTCCCGTTCCCAAAGGAAATAACACACACCGCCGGCAATATCTACGCCGAGGAAGACCTCTGATGCATCCTCGAAGTCCACCAGTTTTCGGATGCGATCATCGCCAAGCATCTCGGCTCGGAAGGAATCCAAGCCCTTACCGCCTGCAAACCAGCGGGAAGGGATGATCATCAGCAAGTAACGTGGATTCAGTTTCTTTGCCTGGTGGACAAACTTGTTGTAAATCGGCGTTGCGCTTCTACCAAACCCCCCGTCGCTCAACTGATACGGCGGATTGCCAATGATGACATCGAATTTCATCGATTTCTCCTCGCTGTGCTCGTCGAAATGACATGGCTCGCTGTACTCGTCGAAAAGACGGAGTGGGTTTTCCGTATGGATGAACTCATAGGCGTGGGTTTCCAGTTCCTCGCCACGGGCGTAGTTGGCTTCGTTGGCGCCGCAGAAGAGGCAGCGGCCGTTTCGCCAAGTGTGCTCGGTGCGGCGGTAGCGGATGTTGCCTTCTTCGGTGTTAAAGGCGGTGCAAATGGAGTATTTGCCGTTGGCGTGTTTGGAGCAGTAGAGCGTGCGCCGCGCGATGAGCGCCGTCAGTTCGGTGATGGCGATGCCGAAGAGCTGGTTTTTCATGATGTGGTTGATGCGCTCTTGGCGATCGGGGATTTGGGTTTCCAGGCCCTTGTCCAGCCGCTTGGCGATCTCGCGCAAAAACACCCCCGACTTGCAGGCCGGATCGAGAAAACGGGCGTCGGGGTTACTCCAGAGATCGGGCGGCAGCAGATCCAGCATCTGGTTAGCCAGCGCCGGCGGGGTGAAGACCTCGTCGCTGGAGAGATTGGCTAGGCACAAGAGCACGTCCGGGTTGTGGCTACTCATCGTAGGCATGGGCAACCTCCAGAAAATGCACCGGCGGGTAGTCTTTGACCGGTTCAGGGATGAATACCTCCTCGCCGGCATCCGAAAAGAGCGGTAACTCCCGCATCGCTCCCTGGTTCACCAGTTCATGGAAGGCAAAGTCCCGCCGCTTGAGCAGGCTGCCATTGACCAGCGACCATTCAGGAAAAATAATCGGTTGGGGGTTCGCCCCTACGGTTTTCAAGGTCAGCGCGTCGCCATGAACAATATTTTTGCTGAGGATATAGCGCACTGTTTCTTGGCATGGCGCTTTGGCCTTGTCTTTGAAAAGCCGCGTGTAGGCTTCATCAAAAACGGCAAACAGCCGCTGCCGGCATTCCGCAGCGTTGTCTTCCAGAATGTCAATCCCGTAGAGCGACGACACGGCCAAGATGGCGTAGCGCTCGTATTCCAGTTGGACCCTAGCATAGCGCGCTTCCACCACGCGTAGTTTCCGGTTCAGGATTTCGACGAGAAAGTTCCCCGTGCCGCAGGCCGGCTCTAGGAAGCGCGAATCAATCCGCTCTGTTTCCTGTTTAACCAGATCGAGCATGGCGTTGACGATATGCGGCGGCGTCAGAACCTCGCCGTAATCCACAACCCGCTGTCTGGATTTTGTCATGGTTCTCATCGCTCACCAACATGGAAGTCAAACCTGAATCTCGACCTGTGGGCAACGGTTCGGCCTGTGGGTCGGTCTGGAAGGGAGGATTAAGCGCTCCTTGTTTCGGGTGGATGCGATCGCGGGTGCCATGGTTCATTGCAGTGCTAATTTGAAGTGACAGCCTATACTGACTGCACCCCTCGGTCTAACAAAAAGCATGGTTTGCGTTTCCACTGGAGCTAAGCGGATTCGAACCGCTGACCCCTTCAATGCCATTGAAGTGCTCTACCAACTGAGCTATAGCCCCGCATCAGCAGAACTTTATCATTGCGCAAAATGCTGCCCTTTGTCAACTCCTGCCCCCAAAGTAACCCTCTGCCTAGGATGGACAACCATGGTTTCCCCTCGCGATCGCCCTTTCGCTCAAAGGAAGTATCAAGTACCCAGTGTATAGTGGGTGTGAGTGCTGAGCAGGTCGGACTTTGGGAGTCTCATCGTCCCCCTTGCAGTTGATACGGGTACCAATGAATCGCGATCGCTCCCCTCTCCATCCAACGCTGAAGTATGCGGGTGTGCTGCGGCAAGTTTCCCCTGAAATGGGGCAGTTTTGGCTGTCTCAGGAGGAGGTGACCATTATTGGTCGTGACCCCGCTACCTGCCACATTGTCCTTGACGCTCACATCTATACTTCTGTTTCCCGCCACCATGCCCAACTCACCTGTCAAAAGCGTGGCAGTATTCCCGTGTGGGCGATCGCTGACCTCGGCAGTGTCAATGGCACCTATGTCAATCAACAGCGAGTAGAGAGCTTAACTGTGCTCAATGCCGGCGATCGCATTCAATTGGGGCGCCAAGGGCCTGAATTTGTCCTAGAATATCTTCCCCTCACCGAAGTCGTGAGTACCCAGCCCGATCAACCCCTCACCCTTACCCAACTCCTGCCTATTTTTGCCATTCATCCCGACTGGGTACGCAAAGCCTATCTGGTACCGGGGATTGTTACGGTTGTTGCGGTTATCCTCCTTTTCGCCACGGCTGGCTCCCCCGATGCCTTCAAGGTCATCTTGGCGCTCTATTTGGGCAGTGCTGCCTATTACTTTATCTATCAACTCTGTGGCAAGCGCAAACCCGCATGGGTTCTACTGGGCACATTGACGCTGGAAATGTTGATTCTGCAAAGCCCAATTTTGCCAGCCATGATCTATCTCTTTCGCACCATTTTACCCGGCCAACTGCATCCGCCCCATCCTTCATTTTGGGTGTTATTCAGCCGCAACTTCATTGGTGCCGGCTTAATGGAAGAACTCCTCAAGGCGTTACCCATTGTTGTGGCCTATGGCTTAGGGCGATGGCTGCCGAGTCCGTGGAAACAAAAGGTGGGCGTATGGGAACCCCTCGATGGCATTCTCTTGGGAGCGGCTGCCGGCCTCGGTTTTACTTGGATAGAAACCCTTGGGCAGTATGTCCCTAGTATTGCCGGTCAATTTGGTAATTTAGCTGGTCTGCAAGTACTGATTCCTCGGGTCTTGGGATCCCTAACGGGGCACATGGCCTACACGGGCTACTTGGGCTATTGTGTGGGATTGAGTGTATTGCGCCCCCATCGAGCGCCCTTGATTTTAATGGTTGGCCTAGGTCTAGCGGCCTTTCTGCATGCCCTTTGGAATACGGCTGCCGCCCGTTTTGGTCCGATGGGTTTGGCAGTGGTGGGGATTTTGGCCTATGTATTTCTCACCGCCGCGATTTTGAAAGCGCGTCAACTGTCCCCGACGCGATCGCAAAACTTTGCCACCCGCTTCTATGGTTATCGCTAGGCAGGTGTATAAAATATATTCATTTTGATTCCTTCATCCACTGGCGCGATCGCAACAGCGCAGCGCAACTGTCTCGCCCTTAACTTCGATGATCTAAATGGCTGGCTATCTCATTTCCCTTGGTATCTTTACTGCCACCTTTGCCCTTTTTAGCTTGGGGCTGAATTTGCACTGGGGCTATACGGGGCTAATTAACTTTGGCCATGTTGGTTTTTTGGCTATTGGTTCCTACACCACGATTTTGTTGGGGATTGCTGGCGTCCCCATGTTCTTTGCTGTCCTTGCTGGCGTGGTGCTGGCGATGGGACTGGGCTTTTTAATGGGGATTGCGACGCTGCGGCTGCGGGAAGATTACCTCGCGATTGTGACGATCGGCATGGCGGAAATTGTCCGCTTGATTGCCCTCAATGAGGATTGGCTAACCCGAGGCGGTCGGGGGGTGTATGGGTTTCCGCTGCCCCTTGCTCAGTTCAATCCCAATCTGCCGACCAAACTGGGGATGATTGCTCTTTTTTGGGTTGTGGTGGGGGCGGCTGCAGGGCAGTGGTGGCAATGGCTACAGCGGCAGTATGGGCGATCGCACCCCCGCTGGTTACTGCCTAGCTATGCAGCTTTATTCATTGCCGGTACCCTCAGCCTTTGGGCCACGTTACTCCCCTTAAGCTTAGGCCGGGGAATGGCCATTTTTCCTCTTGGGTTGACACTGGTGACGCTGGGTGGGGCGATCGCCCTTGTGAGCTATGATTGCCATCCAGAAAAACGAGCCGTGGTTCCCATTGCCCTGAATACCTTGGCCGCTGCTTTGGTGGGTCTGGTGGTCAAAGCCCTGACCCTTGGTCTGTGGGCCTTTAGCTACCGCGCTGGGTTGTTGTGGCTGCTGGTATTGGTGCTTGCTTTGGTGGTGTGGCAGCTGGAGCGTTTGATCCGTTCTCCTTGGGGACGGGTGCTCAAAGCCATCCGTGAGGATGAAGAAGTGGCCAAGGCCTTGGGTAAAAATGTCTTTGCCTACAAAATGCAATCCTTCCTTCTGGGGGGGGCGATCGCGGCGGTGGCCGGGTCGTTTTATGCGTGGCAGCTGACCTTTATTAACCCCGACGGCTTTGTATCCCTGATTACATTTCAGGCGTGGACCATTGTGGTTTTGGGGGGCGCAGGCAATAACATGGGTACCCTCCTCGGCGCTGCTCTCTTTTGGGCCTACACTGCCCTGACCCGCTTTATTCCCCTTGATGGCGGTCGCCTAGAGGCCTTGCGGATGATGCTCATTGGCCTTGTCCTCATTATCTTGATGATGTGGCGACCCCAAGGTATTTTGGGCAAAAAGGAGGAACTCAGCCTTGGTCGATGAATCTTCTCTTGCGCCCGTCTCTAGCGGTATCAGTCAAGTCTTGCCTTCGGATCTCCTAGTGGCCACGGGGCTGTGCAAAAGTTTTGGTGGCATTCGCGCTGTCGATCATGTGGAAATTCGGGTTGCCCGCGGCAGCATCACCGGTCTCATTGGCCCCAATGGTGCGGGCAAAACCACCCTATTCAACCTGTTGTGCAACTTCCTCATCCCCGATCAAGGCCGCGTGATCTTTGACGGCGTCCCAATTAGCCATTTGCCCGCCCACCAAGTTGCTCTCCAAGGACTCCTGCGAACATTCCAAGTGCCCCGTGTGCTCTCGCGCCTCTCGGTTCTCGAAAATATGCTCTTGGCTGCGCCGCTGCAAACAGGGGAGAAATTCTGGAATAGTTGGCTACAACCGCTGCGCATTCGTCAAGAGGAACAAAAGCTGCGGCAACGGGCGTGGGAGATTTTGGAGTCTGTGGGGTTAACCGCTAAGGCCCATGACTACGCTGGCGCCTTGTCGGGAGGGCAACGCAAACTTTTAGAAATGGCACGGGTGATGATGCACCATCCCCGCATGGTGCTCCTCGATGAGCCAGCAGCAGGTGTTAACCCCACCTTGATCCATCAAATTTGTGAGCACATTGTGCGGTGGAACCAACAGGGCGTGACATTTTTGATTATTGAACACAATATGGACGTGGTCATGTCCCTGTGTCAGCACATCTGGGTCTTAGCAGAGGGGAAAAATCTGGCTGATGGTTCCCCCACTGAGATTCAAACCAATCCTGAGGTTCTGACCGCTTACCTCGGACAGTAGTTCCTACTCCCATTAGGGGCTACAGCCTTGGGGATCGTTGGCACCCCTGAGGCTCTCCACAGCTTTGAATCCTCCCCCTCCTGAAGGGCGGCGCATTGGGCCAAAACCGCTAAAAAAGCTAAGGTCGAGGCAAATGGGCAGGCAACAGCGCCGCAAGGATCAGGCTGAGAAATAAAAATGCTGAGCCTGTTTCCAGCAAGGCAACGTTTTTTATGGCTGTGTTTCTGTACCAGTTGGCTTGCCAAACAATGAGGCCAAACTTGAGCAGTGCAATGGCAAAGGCCGCCGCTGCCAAGGGGGGCAACCACCCTAGCCACCACAAAAGACCAATGAGGAGAGCGGCAACACTGTGATAAATCAAACCAGGGAGCCAAAAGGCGGTTTTGTGCTTACGCAGCTTCACAGCAAAAATCGCACTGCCAAAGAAAAGGGTATTCAACAGCCATAATCCAACAGACAGGAAAGAGACCTCTTCAGTGGTGGCCATCTCCGTTAGGGGAGCCACCAAGCAGACCCCTGCAAAGGTGAGTAACTCGTTCCAGATGGCTTTGCGTTGACGATAAACTACGGCAATACTATCAATCACAAAAATGGCGATCGCCCCTAGGTAAATCCAAAGTAACCGTGGCACCTCAAGGTAAAGATAAAAAGCAATGCCAAGGGCAAGGGCACTGTAGACGCCTCCCCACATCAGGCAACGGGGTTTCCAACTTCGCCGCTGCTTGATTTGTAGTGTTAAGGGATGCTCCGCCTGAAAGGCACTAAAGGCAGTCACCAGAGCCAGCGTGGTTCTCCAACTCCAGTGCTGCGCTGCTGCTGCCCCCGTGAGAAACGCCACAATCAACATCACATAAACCCCATGTTCTGGGGAGAAGGTGGGCACGTACCAAGGTGTTCCCCTCCTTGCTGCTGATGCAGTTTCCGCAACCGCTGATGGCTCTGAAATGGTCATAATTGCATCCTCCACTAAACCAATCCCCCTAGACGAATACCAACACCAAAAATAGTCAACAGAACAGCCAGAACTGTGACCCCCATAATGTGAAACCCCAGCCGGGGCAGTGTTTCTGCTGTCAGCTTGGGCAAAATGAACCACCGAGCCTGTACAGCGAGGGCAAGGGTTGCCAGCAACAGTCCCAACTTCACGAGAACATATTGGGAGACCACAGACTGCGGTGGCCAAAATCCCACCCCGCCGGGAAAATAAATGAGGGTTAGGGCAATACCCGTCAGCAGCTGCAGCAATAATGCCCCCAGACCCAACCTTTCAAAAGGCTGCTCAAACTGCTGGATGGGCGTTGCATCCTGCTGCCTGAGGGCCTTGGGCAGAACGGTTAGGGCAAGAATAAGGTGCCCGCCCACCCATACAGTTGCGCCGAGGGTATGGAGAATCACCAGGAGTTTGAATAACATCACGACGCACAGGCTAGACGCTTGGCTTCAAGGAGGGCGATCGCCTTGGGAAACAGGAGATTGTTTTCCTTGTGGATATGCTGGTGCAAGTCTTTCTCAAGGCTCAACAGCCCTGCCAAAAGCACGCGGTACGTATTGCAGGCCCACTCAGGCGGCGTAAAACCATCGCTCAGGCGCCGCAACTGGGTGAGGGCTACGCCCGTCTCTGCATGCTCCCGTTGCATACAATCAATCGCAGCTGGGATCAAGACATTGACTGCCTGATCATAGCTTTTCTCCAACTGCCGCAGCCTGGGGAACAGAACTTGCTCCTCTTTTTGGAGGTGGGTTTTTAGCTCTGCGGCCAAGGCCACGACGGTTGCGTGCAGTTGCTGGAGACGGGCATCCCGCGAGCCGTGAACGGCCGCCACCTTCTCCGCCTGCGCCTCGAGACGGGGGAGTTCCCGCTGCAAGTAGGCATGGTGCACTGTTTCAATGTGGTCAACGAGGGCGGTCAGTGAAAGGTCAGCGATCGCCGGCTCAGGAGCAGTTTCTATGGCAGCTTCTAGCTCCTTAAGGAAGGTTTGGGCATCGATGCCCCGCTGGGCACAGGCTTCAGCAAGGGTTTGCTGACCGCCACAGCAGTAATCAATCTCTGCCGTCTCAAACAAGGCCGCTAAGGAAGGGTAATCCCGCACAAGGGCACCCACCGTATCCGTCAGTTGTAAAGATGTCATGGTCAGGCCTCCAAATGCAAGGTGGAGAGAGAATCTAGGGGGTAAGGTCGAGGGAGACCGCAACAGTGGGCTGCCGCCAAATCCCCCAGAGGGCGCGTCCTACGCCATAGATGAGCAGTCCGGCACCAACGGCAAAGATGACATCCCCAGGAATCCGCAGCCAGACGGTCCATTCCATCCAGGGGGAGTGAATGACGGCTCCACTGCGGGCATACCAAGTACCGTGGTTAATGGATTGCACCAGCTGATAGAAGCCATTGGGAATCAGACCGAGCACCAGCATGCCCACCAAGCCACCGTTGAGCCACCAAAATGCCCAGTTGAAGGTCTTTTCATCCCAAGCAGTTTCCGGGGTGATTTCCCGCAGAACAAAGAGCATTAAGGCGATCGCCAGCGAGCCGTATACGCCGTAGAGGGCGGCATGGGCATGAATTGGCGTCGTATTCAGTCCTTGGGAATAGTAGAGAACTATCGGTGGATTGATTAGAAAACCAAAGACCCCTGCCCCCAGCAAATTCCAAAAGCAGGTAGCAATGAAAAATCGCAGGGGTAGCCGATAGAACCCTTGGGCTTCTTGGGAAAGCTGCAGCGACTTCAGAACCTCAAACCCAATCAGGGTCAAGGGAACCACTTCCAACGCTGAGGCCACAGCGCCCAAAGCAGTGATCAGAACCGGTGTACCCGCAAAATAGAGGTGATGGAGTGTGCCAATGACACCACTGCCGAGGTAGAGAATGGTGGTCAAGTAAGTGGCCCGCAGAGCTGCGGAGCGCCTTAGGAATCCCAGTTCACTGCACAAGTAGGCGATCGCCACCGTGGCAAAGACCTCAAAGAAGCCCTCTACCCACAGATGAACCACCCACCAGCGCCAATACTCGGCCACACTGAGAGGGGTATGGTTGGTGTACATCAGCCCTGCCCCATAAAAGAGGGGAATGGTAATGGCGCTGTAAAGGAAAAAGTGGTTGAGGCCTGTCTTGCTCCCTTCTGCCTGAAGGGCAGGTCGCAGCGCCCGAAACATCAACCATAACCAAAATACCATGCCACCAATCAGCAAGAGTTGCCAAAGTCGCCCTAGCTCCACATACTCATAGCCCTGATGGCCCAACCAAAAACTCTGGGCACCCAGATAGCCCTGAACGGCTGCCCAAGCTCCCCCAAGGGAACCAAGAACCACTACGGTGAGGGCAATCAGAAGCCCCATGTTTCCCCAAGCCTGAAACTTCGGTTCATGGCGCGCAAAGCGAGGGCCAAAGTATAGACCGGCCGCCAGCCAACAGGTGGCAATCCAAAAGACCGCCAGTTGCAGGTGCCATGTCCGTGAGGCAGCGTAGGGGAGATACTGCTGAATCGGCACACCATAAAATCCATCCCCTTCCACGGCATAGTGGGCAGTAACCATGCCCATGAGGATCTGCAGGAGAAACAGACCCATGGCCACCCCAAAGAAAAGGGTAGTCACTTTTTGGCTGGGGGTGGCAAGGCGGATGGCGGGGCGTTCTGTTACCGCTTGAACCGCATCCTCCCCTTGGAGCAGATAGACAACGAGAAAGCCGGCGATCGCAGCAATTAACACAACGACTGAGACAATCGACCAAATGACAAACTGCCCTGGGGGTTGGTTGCCCACCAGTGGATCATGGGGAAAATTCGCCGTGTAGGAAAAGGGCGCCAAAGGACGAGTGGCGACTGCTGCCCAAGCGGTCCAGGCAAAAAAAGCAGTCACATCGCGGATTTGTGCGGGATCAGTAAACCAGTTGCGCGGAATAGAGTGCGCCGCAGCACCTTGGGATAGCAGTGTTTTGTACTGCTCAAAGACGTGGCGCAGTCCTTGGGCTTGAGCACGGGTGAGCGTCAGCACTCCTGTTTCAGGATTGTAACGGTTGGGCTTAAATTGCTCTTGCACTTGCACCTGTAGTTGAGCCCGCTCAGAGGCAGAGAGTGCCTCCCAATCTGCTTGGCTAAAGCTCGCATCGCCGCGGTAGAGAATTCCAGCGGTGGCTAGACCCCAGCGGTGCAGCACATCCGCTGTCCAGTCTGGAGCCAGATAACTGCCATGACCCCAGATGCTGCCAATGTGCTGGCCGCCCCGTGCCAAATACAGTTCTTGACCTCGCTGTATGTTCTCACGGCTAAAAAGCACCTCCTGTTGGGGCGAGACAATCGTTGTCGGTATTGGCGGGGCATGCCGGTAAATAACGGCGCCTGCTGTCAGCAGCACACTAAAGGTAATGACACAGACTAGCACTAACCAAGCGGGCAGCCGCAAGTGCCACCCTCGCTCTAGGTGAGCTGCTTGAGTAATATTGAAGGGGACGTTTGCCATAGACACTTCCTCTCGGCAGCTATTGAGACTTAAGGTAGCTGCGGCTTGGGGGGTAGCGCCTTGACTTAGGTCAAAAGGAACCTTGAGAAATATTTAACTTTTACGGTGGGTCATGAAAGCGGGTATTGAGGAATGTCTGCGCCAGTCACCAATGTTTAGTGAGCTTTCGCCACCCCAGCTAGGGCGGTTGGTTGCAATTTCGCAGTTACAGACTTGGCAACGGCAGCAAATCATTTTTAGAAAAGGCGATGCCGCTGCGGGGTTTTTTGTTGTGAAAACCGGGCGGGTCAAGGTCTTTAATCTTTCAGCGGCAGGGAAGGAGCAAATCCTGAATATCTTTGAACCGGGCGACAGCTTTGCGGAGGTGGTGGCCTTCGATAACCAGCCCTATCCTGCCTCGGCAGAAGCAATTGAATACGTTGAACTGATCTTTTTGCCGCGGTTCGCTTTTTTGAATTTGCTCCACCAAGATGCGGATCTAAGTGTTCGTTTGCTAGCTAGCTTTGCTAGGCATCTGCGTCATTTGGTGAGTCTTATAGAAGACCTTTCCTTTAGACAGGTGCCCCAACGCCTAGCAGCCTATTTGTTGCAACGATTGGCCACTAGCGATCGCCCAGATAGTATTACCCTAGATTTGAAAAAAACAGAGCTGGCCGCTTTGCTAGGCACTATTCCTGCAACGCTGTCGCGGGCGTTTTACGACCTGAATACCCAAGGCATTCTGAAGGTAGAGGGCAATGAGATTACCATCTGCGATCGCCAGCGGCTACAAAGATTGAGTGAAGAATAGTCGAGCTTTTTCCCCAAGGCTCAACCGGCTCAAAACCTTCAGAAACAATTTTGGGGAGCGATGAAGGGGCTCAGTATTGAACAGCGCCAGAACTAGACCTAGGTATAGCTGCGAATTGCGGCCAACGGCGGACAGCGCTGCTGATCCAATTGCTGCAGGTATTGGCGATGCTGGTAGTAGTCACGGCGCAGTTGGGCAAGCACTTGCAGTCGCTCTGGCGCCACACCGGGGATGTCCTCAATCGCAGGTTCGTTGTCGGTGAGTAGGCGATCCAAATACTGGCGCAGGGCTTCGCTGGCAAGGGATTCACTTAAAATCAGCGCGACAGTTTCCTGCCAAGCCCGGAGAATATAGCGACATCGCTTTTCAACAGCAATGCGCTCAAGGGCTGCTGCCGCTGCTTGGATCACGAGTTCAGGACGATCCAGACTCACGGCAGTCGTTTCATCCAAATGGAGTAGTGGAGTAATGAGGGCGGCCTCCTCCGCCTCATCGAGGCGATCAAAAAGGTGCGTGACCAAATCTAAATCCGTGAGTTGGGTTCCTGTTTCCGTGGGCGAATGAAGGGGCCACTCAGTGGTATAGGGATCATCGGGCGCTGGCAGACCGGCACAGTACGCTTCTTCAATGGCCAAGATCTGCCGCCACAGCCAACGATGGTGGGAGAGGCTAAATTCAATGTCCCGCGCTTGCAGGGCTTGGCGAATCAGGGGACGATAGTCGCCGCAGTGGAGGTAGAGGCGCAGCAGTTGTTCTTCCGCCGCTTGACGGAGGTTATAGTCCGCCGGACGTTGCCATTTTTGCGATCGCCCCTGCCAACGTTGACCCCGCACCTGTTGCCGCAGGGATTCTTCTAAACGGAGAACGAAGCGACTATCATGGCCTCCCAATAGCTCAGCACAGTGGTGAATGTAGTGGCTGCGCAGTGTGGCATTGGGCAGTTTTCCCAACAGTTGGCTCAGGGCTTGGCTCGCCTGCTGAAATTGATCACTTTGCTTGAGATCGTACTGCTGCACAATGGTTTGCATTTGCCAATCCAGCCACAGGGGCGCTTGATCCAAGAGAGCTTGGTAGTGCTCCCGCTGTGCTTCACCCGCGCTGAAAAAGTCAGCCGCATCTTTGCCCGCTGGTAATGTGAGAATTCGCAGTCGCAGATCACCCCGATAGGCCAAATCGGCAGCCTCACCAATGGCGCGATCGGCCGCCCGTTCTCCCGCTGGGTCAGCATCAAAGTTGAGAATAATTTGCTTCGACTCGGTGTAGCGCAGCAGTAATTTAATTTGAGCTTGGCTGAGGGCTGTTCCTAGACTGGCCACCGCTTGGGAAAACCCCGCTTGGTGCAGCGCCATCACGTCAAAGTAACCCTCGACAACAATTGCTTGATCTTTGCGGGCGATCGCCTGCCGCGCCTTATCCAGCCCAAAGAGCAACTGCCCCTTGTTAAAAATCGGGGTTTCTGGAGAGTTGAGATACTTTGGCTCTTCGTTGCTGAGGGTGCGACCGCCAAACCCCACCACCCGTCCTTGGGCATCCATAATCGGGATCATCAGGCGATCGCGAAAGCGGTCATAGTAGCCGTCCCCTGTCCGCCGAGGGATAATCAAACCGGCCTGTTCTACCAGCTGAGGGGGATACCCTTTTTGCTCCACAAGGTAGGTGTAGAGCACTTGCCAACCCGCAGGGGCATAGCCCAAGCGAAATTGCTGAATCGTCTCCTCTCGCAGATGGCGTTGCCGCTGCAAATAGTCTTGGGCGGCTTGGCCAATGGGTTGCCGCAGGGCATGTTCATAGAAACTAGTGGCGATCGCCAGAATCTCGTAGAGTTGCTCTTGAAGGGAGAGCCGCGCTTGTAGGGCCTGTTTTTGCTCACTATCGAGGGTGCGCACTGGAATCTGATGGCGTTGGGCAAGGTCGAGTACCACCTCGGCAAAGGAGCGTTTTTGCAGTTCCATCAGGAACTTAATGGCATTGCCGCCCGCCCCACAGCCAAAACAGTAATAAAAGCCCTTCAGGGGACTCACCGTAAAACTGGGGGTTTTTTCCTCATGAAAAGGACAACAACCCACGTATTCTTGCCCACGCTTGCGTAGGACAACGTGCTCGGCCACCACATCGACAATGTTGACCGCTTGGCGCACCGCCTCAATCGTATCGGGGTGTAGGCGAGGAATTTCCATAGATCACTAGTCTAAGCGATCCCCCTAATCAGAGATTCCCCGCTGCAAAATTTAACGATTCCTAAGGATGTTGCAAGCTCTTAACTCAAGCAGTCAAGGGCGATTGACCTTCGCTAGGATGTTGACGGTGTCGTTGTTAGGCGCAGAGGCAGGCTTTGAGGCCATAACCGTTCACATAGGGAGCAAGGATTCATGAGTACCAGCCGCAAACGACTTGGTGTGTTTACGAGTGGCGGAGATTGCCCGGGTCTAAATACGGCCATCCGTGCTATTGTTGCCCATGCTACCTTAAGTTACGGTTGGGAGGTGCTTGGCATTCTCCACGCCACTCAGGGGTTAATTGAGCGGAAGGCGATCCCCCTCAATGCCGAGGGTCTCGGGGGAATGGATGTACTGCTCAACATGGGGGGAACCATTCTCGGAGCAATTAATAAGGGCGATACCCTTGGCCATGCCGATGAAGTCATTGCTGGGTACTATGAATTGGGCTTGGATGCTCTTATTGCCATTTGTGGCGATGGCAGCCTGAAAATTTTGCATCAACTGGCGCAAAAGGGAAACTGGAATTTCCTTGCCGTGCCGAAAACCATTGATAACGATGTCGCCTTGACCGATCGCGCCCTTGGCTTTGATACCGCCGTCAACATTGTGGTGGAAGCCCTGAGTCGGATTACCTCCACCGCCGCTAGCCATGATCGCGTCTTTGTGGTGGAAGTGATGGGGCGCACTGCCGGTCACTTGGCTCTGTATTCGGGGATTGCTGGGGGTGCCGATATGATCCTCATCCCAGAAATTCCTTACTCCATTGAAGGCATTTGCCAGCATCTGCAAAAGTTGCGCGATCGCTGGGGACGTAAGTTTGCCCTCATCGTCGTTGCCGAGGGTGTCAAAGAACTGGAGCAGGACGCCCACCAGCGCCGCCATTGCAGTATTGGTCAGTACATTGCCGATAAAATTGCCCAGCACAGTCCCATCCCCATTGAGCTGCGGGTTTCGGTGTTGGGGCATATTCAGCGGGGGGGTGCCCCCATGGCCATGGATCGGCTGTTGGCAGCGGGCATGGGCCATACCGCTGTGGATTTAGCCGCTCAAGGGACATTTGATCGCATGGTAGCCTGGCAGGCAGGACAGGTGGTCACTGTTCCCATTGCCGATGTGGTGGCTCAATGCCCACGCCATGTGGATCCCAATAGCTTTTTAATTCGCACGGCTCAAGGCCTAGGAATTTACGTTGGCGATAAGCCGATGCTGCCCTACGTGGATCCCACCCTCTGCCGCGATGAAGTGATTTGTGCGATCTAGCCCCCCCTAAATCAGCCAACCAAGGAATGAGCTGTAAGAGGCATGCCACTGAGGCTAAAGGCTCGCGCCTCGGTAATGCGGACCCGCACCAGTTGTCCCCGTAGGGTCTCAATATCGCCGGGCAGGTACGTGAGGCGGTTGCCATCCGTGCGGCCATAGACTTGTTGCGGATCCTTGGGATTGACCCCCTCCACCAGCACCACCTCTTCCCGTCCAAGATAGCGTTGGGAGCGATCGCTGGCGATCGTGGCCACTAAATGATTCAGCCGTTGCAGACGATCTTCTTTAATCTCTTCCGGTACTTGATTGTCCCAGGTGGCCGCTGGCGTATTCGGGCGCGGTGAATAGGCTGCCGTATTCAGTTGGTCAAAGCCCACCTCCGCCACCAGATCTAGGGTGCGTTGGAATTGGGCTTCTGTTTCGCCGGGAAAGCCGACAATGGCATCGGCACTAATGGCGGCATCTGGCATATAGCGGCGAATCGTTTCAATGATTTGTAGGTAACGCTCGCGAGTATAACCCCGTGCCATTGCCCTAAGAATCTCATTATCTCCCGACTGAAAGGGAATGTGGAAATGCTTACACACCTTGGGCAGTTCGGCACAGGCTCGAATCAAGCGTTCTGTAAAATAACGGGGATGGCTGGTGGCAAAGCGAATCCGCTCAATGCCGGCCACATCGTGGATGTAATAGAGCAGATCCGTAAACGTGTGCTGCCGTCGCCCCTCTGGGGTAATTCCCGGCAAATCGCGACCGTAGGCATCAATGTTTTGCCCAAGGAGCGTCACTTCCTTGTAGCCTTGAGCCGCCAGTTCCTCAATTTCGGCGCGGATTGCCTCGGGGCGGCGGGATTGCTCTTGCCCCCGTACCCCCGGCACCACACAGTAGGTGCAGCGTTCATTACAGCCATAGATCACATTGACCCAAGCAGTGACCGTACTATCGCGGCGGGGTTTGGTAATGTCCTCAACAATGTGCAGTGGCTCCGTTGCCACCACTTGGCTGCCATTCCACACCTGCTCCAGCAGCTCGCCAAGGCGATTGGCATACTGCGGCCCCATCACCAGATCCACTTCAGGCACTCGCCGCAGCAATTGTTCCCCCTCCTGTTGAGCCACACAACCGGCCACAATCAGCGTTAGGTTGGGGTCTTGATGCTTGCGCTTGGCTTGCCGCCCTAGGTAAGAATAGAGTTTCTGCTCGGCGTTGTCGCGAATCGTGCAGGTATTGTAGAGCAAGACATCGGCCTCATCCGGCTCGGCCACCGGTTCTAAGCCCATTGCTTCTAAGACCCCGGCCATGCGCTCGGAGTCGGCCTTGTTCATTTGGCAGCCAAAGGTGGTGATGTAGTAGCGGCGTGGCATTCCCTTGAAGTGCCCCTATACGTCCGTCACATCATTGGTGGGATTCGTGTCACTGGCACTACCCTCTTCAGGAGGAGCGGCCACTTTGACCATGGCATGGCGCAACACGCGATCGCCCAGCATATACCCCCGCTTGAGTTCTTCAATCACCGTGCCTTCAGGGTGCTCATTCGTTGCTTCCCGCAGCACAGCCTCATGGAGATTGGGATCAAAGGGCTTGCCTCTGGCCTGCATCGCCGAAACACCAATGCGCTTGAGGCATTCCACCAGTTGCTTGTAAACCCCCTGATAGCTGCGGTGAATTTTTTCTTCCGCCTCTGTTTCGGTTTGAATGTGGGTGCGGGCTAGCTCAAAGCTATCCACCACCGGCAGTAAATCAGCAATGACGCTGCACTTAATCTGTAGCTCTAGTTCCTCTTTTTCTCGCTGGGTGCGTTTGCGGAAGTTTTCAAAGTCAGCGGCAAGGCGCATATATTGGCTATTGCGCTCCTCCACCACCTGCGAAAGACTAGCCTTGGCAGCTTCAAGGGCAGCAATTTTCTCTAGCAAGTCCGCTGCATCCGCAGGAGTATCCGTAGAGGTCGCCTCAGATGCTTGACCCTCTTCGCTCGTGGTGGCCTCTGCATGATTCTCAACGACATCGGGGGTAATTTCGCCTTCTTGGGCTTCAGCAGCGGGGTTGGTTAGGGTTTCATCACTCATAGGTTGACTCAGGTTATGCCCTCTAGACTGTGGATTGCGCACCGCAGTGCGTTTAACTCGTGCAATCGTTTTAGCCTATCACTTTACCCATTGTATCAATAGGGGCGAGGCATCCGTCTATTACGGACTTCTCTACTACGGCTCTTTTCCCAAGGCTGGCACGCAGCCAAAAACCTGAGGGGCACTATGGAAGAGGATTGCCTCCCCTTTATGGATCCCCTATTTTAGGACAAGGTTCATATTGGGTTTGGAACTGAAAGATTCAGTTGCTCGTCACTTAAGGGCATGACTGCCAAAGCAAAGTTTAGGAGTGGGAGTTTGCGTTGATGTCCTTTCACCCCATGACATTCAGCCTGATTCTAGCGTGCGCGTTGACAGGTATCAGTCCAGTGCTGGCACAGACAGAGCTACCACCACGGGAAAACTTTAATCCCTTTGGGGTAGATAATCCAGTCCTCCAGCGGGCACGGAATTGGGCACGACAGGCAGCAGAGCGGGCGAATGGCGGGTTGAGTCGCTACCGCGCTGAAGCATCCATGTTTGGGCCTGCGAGTCAATCCCCCTACGTGGACAATGGTGATGGTACGTTTACCTTTCGCTTTCTAGGGGGGGCACCTGCGGAACCACCAACTATTGAAAGTATTGTCACGGTCAACCCCGACCCCAGCAATCCGATGATTCGCATTGACTACAATGGCCCTATTCAGTCGGTCGCTCCTCCCCCTCAGCCGTTGCCAGAAGTGCCACCCCCAAGCAATATGGGCAGTTTCTAGTGCTATCGGTGCATAGAGATTCGCCTATTCAGGAACTCGAAAATCTCTGGCACGCTGCCCCTCGTCAGGGGATCGCTGCTGCGCTATGATAACGGAAGCCCTGCTACCTCATAACTTCTAATAAATTTGTGTTTAGGAGAGTTTGCAATGACAACGGCTACCGCTACCCCTGAGTTGGACTACCATAGCGATCGCTACAAGGATGCCTACAGCCGCATCAACGCCATTGTCATTGAAGGTGAACAGGAAGCTCACGACAATTACATTGACCTAGCCAAGCTGCTGCCCGAGCACCAAGAAGAACTCACCCGCCTTGCCAAGATGGAAGCCCGCCACAGAAAGGGGTTTGAGGCCTGTGGTCGCAACCTGAGCGTGACCCCAGATATGGAATTTGCCAAGGCCTTCTTTGAAAAACTGCACGGTAACTTTCAAGCGGCACTCGCAGAGGGGAAAATTGCGACTTGCTTACTGATTCAAGCTTTAATCATCGAGTGCTTCGCGATCGCCGCCTACAACATCTACATCCCGATGGCAGATCCCTTTGCCCGCAAAATTACTGAGGGTGTGGTCAAAGATGAGTACAGCCACCTCAACTTTGGCGAAATCTGGTTAAAGGAAAACTTTGAGAGCGTCAAAGCGGAAGTTGAAGAAGCCAATCGCGCCAACCTGCCCTTGGTCTGGAAAATGCTCAACCAAGTGGAAGCAGATGCCAAAGTGCTTGGCATGGAAAAAGACGCCCTTGTGGAAGACTTCATGATTCAGTACAGTGGTGCCCTAGAAAATATCGGCTTTACCACCCGCGAAATTATGAAGATGTCGGTTTATGGCCTAACTGCGGCATAAGGGTGGCTTAACATATCGTTACATTTTAGTCACCGCACGCTTGTATGTTTGGATTAATTGGTCATCTGACGAATCTGGAGCACGCCCAAGCCGTTGCCCACCAGTTAGGCTATCCCGAATACGCCGATCAAGGCTTGGAATTTTGGTGTATGGCACCGCCGCAGATCGTCGATGAGATTACGGTGACAAGCGTCACGGGCAAAACTATCTATGGCAAATACGTCGAGTCCTGCTTCTTACCGGAAATGCTGGCCAACCAGCGGGTGAAGGCGGCGACTCGCAAAATCATTAACGCCATGGCCCATGCCCAAAAGCATGATATTGACATTACGGCGCTGGGGGGCTTCTCCTCGATCATCTTTGAGAACTTTGATCTGGAGAAAATGTCCCACGTTCGCAATATCGAGCTAGACTTTCGCCGCTTTACCACGGGGAATACCCACACCGCCTATATCATCTGCCAACAAATTGAGCAGGCGGCGCCCCAAGTGGGGATTGATTTGCGTCAGGCAACTGTGGCTGTCTGTGGGGCTACTGGGGATATTGGCAGTGCTGTCTGCCGTTGGTTGAATACCTGCTTGGATGTGCAGGATCTCTTACTGGTGGCACGAAATCGCGATCGCCTGCTAGATCTACAGGCGGAATTGGGACGGGGGAAAATTCTAGACTTAATGGATGCCCTGCCCCTTGCCGATATTGTGGTTTGGGTGGCCAGTATGCCCAAGGGCGTCGAGCTGAGTGTTGAGCAGTTAAAACGCCCCTCGCTAATGATTGATGGCGGCTACCCGAAAAATATGGGCACCAAAATTCAGCACCCAGAGATTCATGTTCTCAATGGTGGCATTGTTGAGCATGCCCTCGATATTGACTGGAAAATTATGGAAATTGTGAATATGGATGTGCCCTCACGGCAGATGTTTGCCTGTTTTGCGGAAGCCATGCTTTTGGAGTTTGAGGGCTGGCACACCAATTTCTCTTGGGGGCGCAATCAAATCACGGTGGAAAAGATGCAGCAAATTGGTGAGGTCTCCCGTAAACACGGATTTCAGCCCCTACTGTTGAACCCTCAGTAAAACCAAAAGGAACCCAATCGCCTATGGCAAACGAACGTCGCACGCTTCTGTTGGAGTTTGAAAAGCCCCTTGTGGAGCTAGAAGCCCAAATTCAGCAGGTGCGGGATAAGTCCTCGGAGTTTGGCGTTGATGTCTCGGAGCAAATCCGTGAATTGGAAGAGCGCGCCAAGCAACTGCGCTATGAAATTTTCAGTAAGCTGACGCCGGGGCAAACCCTGCAGGTGGCTCGTCATCCGCGCCGTCCCAGCACGCTGGATTACATCCAAGCCATTAGCGAAGAGTGGATTGAACTCCATGGCGATCGCCGAGGCAGCGATGATCCAGCGATTGTCGGTGGTATTGGTCGCCTCAATGGTCAACCCGTCGTGATGCTGGGGCAGCAAAAGGGTCGCGACACCAAGGATAATGTGGCTCGCAATTTTGGTATGGCCTCACCGGGGGGCTATCGCAAAGCCCTGCGTCTGATGGAGCACGCGAACCGTTTTCAGATGCCCATCCTCACCTTTATTGATACACCAGCGGCTTGGGCTGGGGTAGAGGCGGAGAAGTTTGGCCAAGGGGAAGCGATTGCCTACAATCTGCGGGAGATGTTTCGCTTTGAGGTGCCGATCATCTGTACCGTGATTGGTGAAGGTGGCTCAGGGGGAGCCTTGGCCATTGGTGTCGGCGATCGCCTGCTGATGTTTGAGCACGCCGTCTATAGTGTGGCGCCCCCAGAAGCCTGTGCCGCAATTCTCTGGCGCGATGCCCAAAAAGCGCCCCAAGCGGCGGAAGCCCTGAAAATTACGGCTCGCGACCTGCTGAAGCTGGGGATTATTGATGAAATTGTGCCCGAGCCTGTCGGCGCTGCCCATAGCAACCCCGTAGAAGCGGCGGAAAATCTCAAGGCGGCTCTCCTGCGAAATTTGGCGGCAGTGCAAGCCCTCAGCAGTAGTGAACGGCGGGAGTTGCGCTATCAGAAGTTTCGGCGCATGGGCGTCTTTAGTGAAGCGATATGACCCAACAAGTCTTAATCACGGGCGCCAGTAGTGGCATTGGGGCCGCCACGGCCATTGCCTTTGCCCAAGCGGGGTTTAATGTCGTGCTGTTGGGGCGATCGCCCGCCAAACTTGCTGCCGTTCATGCCCAAGTGGTGGCCTGTGGGGTTGAAGCCCATACCTTTAGCGTGGACTTTAGCGATCCTGAACCCCTGCGATCGCGCCTTGATGAGATTCTCGCTCGTGTTGGCGATGTCCATGTACTGGTGAATAATGCGGGGATGGCTAGGACTGCGCCCCTGATTGATCAACCCTTGGCGGACTGGCAGCAAATTCTTAACGTCAACCTCACCAGTGCCCTCATTTGCTCGCAAGCGGTACTGCCGCAACTGCGATCCCGCCAGTGCGGTACGATAGTAAATGTTGTTTCAATTGCTGGACGCCAAGTTTTTCCCGACTGGGGCGCCTACTGTGTCTCGAAGTTTGCCCTCATGGCCTTGACCAAAACGATGGCGGCTGAAGAACGCGCCCACGGTATCCGCGTGATTGCCATCTGTCCCGGCGCCGTTGATACCCCCATTTGGGAAGACGTAGCAGGAGACTTTGACCGCACGGGGATGTTAACCCCTGAACACGTTGCTAACACGATTTTGTACACGACTCAATTGCCGCAAACGGCTTTTGTGGAAGAGCTAGTGGTGATGCCCCTTGGCGGAACCCTCTAGGATCCCTTTGTCCTTCACTTGTCACTCTTTCTATGACAACGTTCAATATGCCTGATTCGATCATTAACGGTAAAGCGACCACTCCGGCAATTCTGCCCGATCGCAACACCCACCAAGGCAAAGAAGCGATTCCCCACCCACCCCCCCCAGATGTTGCCAAAGAAGAAATGATGGCCGCAGTGCGCACAATTCTGCTGAATGTGGGTGAGGATCCCGATCGCGAGGGGTTACTGAAAACCCCCAAGCGGGTTGCTGAAGCGATGCAATTTCTCACCAGTGGCTATAGTCAATCCCTTGAAACCCTTGTCAACGGCGCGATTTTCGATGAAGGCCACGATGAAATGGTCTTAGTGCGCGACATTAACTTCTTTAGCCTCTGTGAGCATCACATGTTGCCTTTCATTGGCAAAGCCCATGTGGCCTATATCCCCAACCAGCGGGTGATCGGCCTGAGCAAACTGGCACGGGTTGTGGAAATGTATGCGCGGCGGCTGCAAGTGCAGGAGCGCCTGACCCGTCAAGTGGCCGAAGCCATTGAAACCGTTCTCGATCCGAAGGGGGTGGCTGTGGTCATGGAAGCCAGCCATATGTGCATGGTGATGCGCGGTGTCCAAAAACCCGGCTCGTGGACGGTGACCAGTTCGATGCTGGGGGTTTTCCGTGAAGATCAAAAGACCCGTGAGGAGTTTCTGAATCTGATTCGTCATCAGCCGAATTTCTAGGACGTATCCTTGGGGGGCGATCGCTAGCCCCCGCAGTGGTTTTCAGAAACTTAGGTTAGGATGAGAAATAGCGGAATCCTCCTGAGATCATGGGGCAAACACTCTCCTTTTCCAAGCATCGCCAACGCTGGCAAACGCAGCCAAAATTCCTCAAGGTGGGGGTTGCCTATCTGCTGTGGTGCTTGAACTTTGTGGGTTTCTGTGGCCTGCAACGCTTCTATGTTGGCCAGCCGATGATTGGCTTTTTATACCTGATCACCTTTGGCTTTTGTGGCATTGGCCAATTCATTGATCTCTTTTTAATTCCGGGGATGGTAGATCACCGCAATACCTACCTGCGGGGGCGCTATCTGACCGCATGGGAACAAGCCGACCTCAACCCCACGACGCCCATGCACCGCTTACTGCAAGTGGCTAAGGAACACGGTGGCGTCCTTTCTGCCGCCCAAGCCGCACTTTATACCCATTTTGATGCCCAAACCGTTGAGGAACTGCTCTTTGAAGCCCAACGGCTGGGGTATGCCACTGTGTTTAATGACCCAGAAACGGGCGCAGTGCGCTATCGCTTTGATGTCTAGTTCATGCCACGGTTAGACCAGTTTCAACCCATTGGGGCGATCGCCACCACTGCCCAAGGGCTGGCTCAACTGCAACGCCTTGTTGACACGGGGATTCCCCTGAACATCTGGGTACCCAGCCATTTAGCATCCACTCACCCTAGGGTACAAACCTACGATCGCCCCCTTGCAGCCCATTTGCAGGAACACTGGTGCCACTATCGCGCTTGGGTCTTTGCCCTAGCCTGCGGTGCGGTGGTGCGGTTAATCGCGCCCCTGTTGACCCACAAAAGACAGGATCCGGCGGTCTGCGTTCTGTCTGAGGATGGTCAATGGATCGTGAGTTTGCTAGGTAGTCATGGGGCTGGGGGCGATCGCCTGTGTCAAATGCTCAGCGCCGCCATTGGCGCGACACCCATTCTCACGGGAGCAAGTCATGCCCAAGGCTACTTTGCTGTGGATACCTGGGGAACGGCCTTGGGGTGGCAACGAGGCAGCGGCGACTGGAACGCGATCGCCCGCCAACAAGCTCAAGGAAAACCGCTGCAAGTGTATCAAACCTGCGGTAGCTCTTTGTGGCGCACGGCTCTTAGTTCAGATCACCCCCTTGAGTTTGTCAGCACCCCACCCCTAGAAAATGCGGTTTGGATTACCGAAAAAGCGTTGCCCGCCTCTTTGACCTCAGGTGTGGCTTGGCATCCACGGGTACTGTGGCTCGGCATTGGCTGTGAACGGGGAACATCCGCAGCCCTGATCCAGCAGGCCATTGATCATACCCTTGCCCAAGCCGGGTTAAGCCCGCTGGCGATCGCCGGCCTTGCCAGTATTGATCGCAAAGCCGATGAAGTGGGGTTATGTCAGGTGGCTGCGGCGCACCATTGGCCAAGCCGCTGGTTTTCCGCTCAAGAATTGGCGCCTGTTAGCGTACCCACCCCCTCAACCATTGTCGCCGCAGAAATGGGAACGCCCAGTGTGGCTGAAGCCGCAGCAGTATTAGCCAGTGAGGGGGGGCGTTTAATTGTTCCTAAGCAGATTTACCGCCAAGGGGGTGAACCCGGTGCGGTGACGATCGCCATTGCCCAGTCTGAACGGGAATTCATTCCCCGCCAAGGTGCCTTGAGCCTGATTGGCACTGGTCCGGGAGCCTTGGATCAACTCACCCTCGCAGCCCGTTCTGCCCTTTTGGCCGCCGATATTCTCGTGGGCTATGGGCTTTACCTAGAATTGCTGGCCCCCCTGCGGCGACCAGGACAGATGGTTGCTGCCTATGCCATTACCCAAGAGCGACAACGCGCCAAAGATGCCATCGATCTAGCCCAGTGGGGACTCAATGTCGCCGTGGTCTCTTCTGGGGACTGTGGCATCTATGGCATGGCGGGTCTGGTGCTAGAGCTATTGGCAGAAGCGGGTATCAGCGATTTACCCGTAGAGGTGTTGCCGGGGGTGAGTGCCGTGAATGCTGCCGCTGCCCGCCTAGGGGCACCCCTGATGCATGACTTTTGTACCATTAGCCTCAGCGATCGCCTGACCCCTTGGCCAGTGATTGAGAAGCGCTTACGGGCGGCGGCTGAAGCCGATTTTGTGACCGCCCTTTATAATCCGCGTTCGCGCGATCGCCAGCAGCAATTGGTGGACGCCAAAGCCATTTTCTTAAAATATCGTTCACCGCAAACACCCGTGGCGATCGTGCGTGCCGCCTATCGCCCTGAGGAGCAGATCACCCTCACCACCCTTGGCGCCTTGAAACCGGAAACGGTGGATATGTTCAGCTTGGTGCTGATCGGCAATGCCAGTACCCACCGCTTCCATGATTGGCTGATTACCCCTCGTGGCTATCTAGGAAAGGCATCCTAGAGCAAGCCGGCCTGACCCAGCAGACTAAAGCAAGCCCAGTTGACAATACTGAGGGCGATCGAGCCAAAAAAGGCGCTCCAAAAGCCATTGCGTAGTCTAAAGCCATCGACAAGGGCTGCTGCAAGGGCAAAAATGGCGGCATTGATAATCAGCGCAACCAAACCAAACGTCAGAAAAATAAAGGGGAATGCAAAGAATTTCAGGATAGCCCCCAACGTGGCATTCAAAAAGCCGAAGACAATCGCCGACCACAGCGCGGTTGTGAATTTATCAATTTCCACGCCCAAAAACGAGAGGCGCGACACAATAAACAAACTAATACTGGTCACAATCCAAGTAATGAGTAAACCCCACATACGCAGCTCCTCACAAGTTAAACAACAATCAAAAAGAAGGGCAGTACGGGTATCCCAAAAGTCACGCTAAGCCAGTAGCTGATCAGACTGAGGAGAAGGCTCAGGAGCAGTGAGAGACACAATGACCACAGCAAATGGGAGCCAAACTCCTGCAACCCTTGCCAAAAGGAATCAAAGGGCACGTCTAGGACATGGCCATTGGCAGACACCAGTACAGGGGCTTGAGACATCGCACCATCCTCTAGCAGCGTTGCCTTTATTTTAGGCCAGAGATGGGAAGGTCACGTTTTGAGACGCAAATTTTTGTAAATCATGTGTATTCAGAATCTGGGGCGATAATGGAGATAGAGCGCGATGCACTGAGGTGGGCATGGGACAAGGTTGGCAAGTGGGGCGTGTCTTTGGCATTCCCCTCTACATTGATCGGTCGTGGTTTCTGGTGATTCTGCTGTTTACCTTTCTCAATGGCAGTGACTGGCAAGCCACCTACCCGCAGTGGGGAGCACTGGCATGGGGAATGGGATTTGTCGTTTCCCTGCTGTTGTTTGCCTCAGTCTTGCTCCATGAATTGGGGCACAGCTTGGTGGCTCGTTCCCAAGGGATTACGGTGCGCTCGATTACCCTCTTTCTCTTTGGTGGTATGGCGGCCATTGAACGGGAATCCAATACCCCCGGTCAAGCTCTTCAGGTGGCGATCGCGGGGCCTTTGGTGAGTTTTGCCCTTTTTGCCCTGTTGCAAGGGGCAGCCGTGGTACTGCCGGGGGATCATCCCCTCCATGAACTGTTGCTCTATCTGGCCAATATCAACTTTGTCTTGGGGGTTTTTAACCTTCTGCCGGGACTTCCCCTCGATGGGGGTCAAGTGCTCAAGACAGCCGTTTGGAAATTGACAGGCAATCGCTTTCAGGGGATGCGTTGGGCGGCGCGATCGGGACAACTGTTGGGCTGGTTGGCCATTAGTTTTGGGCTGTTTGTGACCCTCCTTGGCAGTGGTAATGGCCTGTGGTTGGGACTGTTGGGTTGGTTTGCCCTGCAAAATGCGATACTCTACCACCGTCTCAGCCAGCTCCAAGAAACGCTGCTCACTCTAACGGCTGCCGAGGCCATGACACGGGATTTTCGCGTCATTGAGGGCACGCTCTCTCTGCGGGAGTTTGCCGATTGCTATCTCCTCCTAGCTGATCGCCAGCCCACAGCCTACTTTGTCGCCACCGATGGTCGCTACCGCGGTTATTTGGATCCCCAAGCCTTGAACCATGTGGAGCGCAGCCGCTGGGAAGTGACGCCAGTCGAAGAGTTAGCCGTCCCCCTGCGGGCGATCGCCACCGTCAAAGAATCAGACTCTCTCGCCAAGACGGTTTGCACCCTAGAGGAGCAGCAACAGCGCTTTGTTACGGTTTTAACCCCTGCCGATGCCGTGGCGGGCGTCATTGATCGCGGCGATGTCCTACTGGCTCTAGCCAAACGGTTGCACTGGCAACTGGGGAAACAGGACATTCAACGCCTCAAGCAAGAAAGGCACTATCCCCCTGAACTGCAATTATTGGAACTGGCAAAAACAGCGCTGCAATTTCAGGGGAGCGATCGCGGCACACCCCTCGTCTCTGAAGTTCGCTAGGTATCGTTTTTAATGGGTAATAATGGCTACTGCAACCGCGATCGCTCGAGCAATCATCAACTTTCGGGATTTAGAGACCAAATTAGGTCTCGTTAAATCCACCAACCCTAACTTTTTTCCTGAGTGGCAATCGGAAACAGCACAGCTCAGCGATAGGGAAATAGAGGCATTAAACCGCTTATCCCAACGGTATTTACTCTACTTAGAAGAAAGTGAAGTGAGCGAGGGAACGCTAAACATTATCTTGCTATCCCCCTTACTAGACGCATTAGGCCTGTGTGACCCCCCCTATCGCATTCGCGGTGAAACATGGGTAGAAATCCAAACGGAAGTTGATAGTGAGGAGGGCAAAGTCAGCCTAGAGGGACGGATAGATGCGCTGACGATTCGGGACAACTTCTGGCTAGTCGTGATTGAAGGTAAACGGAGTGGCTTTAGTGTCTTACGGGCTGTGCCCCAAGCCCTTGCCTATATGTCTGCCTGTCCCGACCGCAATCTCCCTATTTTTGGCTTGGTGACGAATGGCTATGACTATCTTTTTGTGAAACTCATTGGCAATGAATTTGCGCTATCTCATAACTTTACTTTGCTTTCCGATAGCGATCGCAATCTCATCCGCGTCGCCCAGATACTCAAGCATTTAGTCCAGTACATCCCTGTTGCAAAGGACTTTAAGACACCAAAACCTTCAGATCAGATTAACTAACGCGCCCTGGAGGACTCGAACCCCCGACATCCGGTTTTGGAGACCGACGTTCTACCAACTGAACTAAGGACGCAAGGCTGTTTACAGAGGGCGATCGAACCGTGCTTTGATGCGCGAGGCCTTACCCACGAGGTTGCGCAGGTAGTAGAGTTTGGCACGGCGGACTTTACCCCGCTGGATTACTTTTATACTATCAATTCGTGGCGAATGTAGCAAAAAGACGCGCTCAACGCCCACTCCTTGGAAGACACGGCGCACGGTAATGGTGCGGTTAATGCCCGTGTTGCGCATGGCAATCACATCCCCTTCGTAGGGTTGGACGCGCTCTTTACCGCCTTCTTGAATTTTGACACCAACCCGAACGCGATCGCCCACATGAATCACGGGCAAGTCAGTCTTCATTTGCTCCGCTTCAATCGAGCGAATAATGTCTTGGGCGTTCATGACAGTTCCTTAACTCGCAATCTCTTAGCATACCCTAAGCATTTAGACTTGTCTAGGCCAGTTTTTCATTTCTTGCTTTGCACATCGCCAAGGGTGTATCCCAAGCTCAGCAGCATCTGCCGCAGTAGGGGCAAGCTCAAGCCAATGACATTACTAGGAGTCCCGACAATTTTCTCGACAAAGGCACCACCTTGGCCATCGAGGGCAAAACAACCAGCACAGGCAAGGGGTTCACCAGAAGCGACGTAGGCAGCGATTTCGGCATCGCTAATATCGGCAAAAACAACTTGGGTGGACTCGACCTCAACACAGGTGCGCCCCTGTGCCAAGTCAATCAAGGCATGGCCTGTCAGCAATTCTCCCGTTTGACTGCGCATTTGTTGCCAGCGGGCGATCGCCACCTCTGGCGAGGCTGGTTTACCATAAATTTCTCCCCCTAGAACCAGCACAGAATCACAGCCCAAAATGAGGGCGGGGGGTGGGTAGGTTTGAGCCACTGTTTCTGCCTTACACCGTGCCAGTAATCGCACCAGTTCCGTGGGAGTAGTTGCCTGAATCACGGATTCATCAAAGTGACTGGGTTGAATAATGGGATCAATGCCAACCTGTCGCAGCAGTTGGCGGCGCGCCGGCGAGGCAGAGGCAAGAACAAAGGGCACCATAGGACTGCTTGCTAAGTAACCGATTCTTATGATCTCACATTGAAATTGTTAAACCTGCATGAGGTGTCCCATTGAGGGTTTATTATCTAGGTGTTGCGTCTGGAGCCAAACCAATGACCAGTGCGGCCTACACCTACACTCCCCCCGGCGGCCTCCCCCAAGATGCCTCGTTACCCGATCACTTTTTGGCCTACAAAACCCTCCAGTCGCTGCCGGAAATTTGGCCTCTCCTAGCGCAACGCCATGGGGAGGTGGTTGCTGTTGATGCGCCCTACGAAGAGCCGGCCACTCGCATTACCTACAGTGAACTCTATCAACGCATTCAACGCTTTGCTGCTGGCCTACAAACGCTGGGTGTCGCTGCCGGCGATCGCGTGGCCTTATTTGCTGACAATAGTCCCCGCTGGCTGATTGCCGATCAAGGCAGTATGATGGCCGGTGCCATTAATGTGGTGCGCAGTGGTACCGCAGAGGCCCAAGAACTTCTCTACATTCTCCGTGATAGTGGGGCAACCCTGCTGCTGATTGAAAACTTGGCCACCTTGCGCAAACTTCAAGAGGGTTTAGCAGAGACAGGGGTGGAAACTGTTGTGCTCTTAAGTGCAGAATCCCCAGAACTTGAGCATTTTCCCCTGCGGCTCTTGAATTTTGGTCAAGTCTTTACGGAAGGACAATATGGCACAGTGCGGGCAGTCGCCATTACCCCCGATGACTTGGCAACGCTGATGTACACCTCCGGTACCACAGGTCAACCCAAGGGCGTGATGGTCACCCATGGGGGGCTACTGAGTCAAATTGTCAATCTCTGGGCAATTGTGCAACCGCAGGTGGGCGATCGCATTCTCAGTATCTTGCCTATTTGGCATGCCTACGAACGGGTGGCCGAATACTTTCTCTTTGCCTGTGGTTGTAGCCAAACCTATACTAACCTCCGTCACTTCAAGAATGACTTAAAACGGTGTAAGCCCCACTACCTGATTGCCGTACCTCGTATCTGGGAAGGCTTTTATGAAGGGGTGCAAAAGCAACTGCGCGATGCCCCGGCCACAAAGCGGCGTCTTGCCCAGTTTTTCCTCAGTGTTGGCCAGCAATATGTCCTGCAACGGCAACTGCTCACCGGCCTCAGCCTGACCAACCCCCATCCCAGCGGTTGGCAAAAATTGGTTGCCCGTCTGCAAACCTTTTTCCTCAAGCCTCTCTACGAACTGGGGGAGAAGCGTGTCTATCGCAAAATTCGTGAAGCCACGGGCGGTGAAATTAAACAGGTGATTAGTGGTGGCGGTGCCCTTGCCCCCCATTTGGACACATTCTATGAAGTCATCAACCTAGAAGTACTAGTGGGCTATGGCCTCACAGAAACGGCTGTGGTACTGACCGCTCGCCGCTCTTGGGCAAATCTACGCGGCTCCGCCGGCCGTCCCATTCCCGATACCGCGATTAAAATTGTGGATCCCGAAACTAAAGCCCCCGTTGAGTTTGGCCAAAAAGGACTGGTGATGGCCAAAGGGCCACAAGTGATGCGCGGCTACTACAACAAACCGGAGGCCACTGCCAAGGTGCTGGATGGTGAGGGCTGGTTTGACACGGGCGACTTGGGCTACCTCACCCCCAATGGCGATTTGGTGCTGACGGGGCGGCAGAAGGACACGATTGTTCTCAGCAACGGCGAAAATATTGAACCGCAGCCCATTGAGGATGCCTGTATCCGCAGCGCCTACATTGACCAGATTATGCTGGTGGGTCAAGATCAAAAAGCCTTGGGTGCCTTGATTGTGCCTAATTTGGAAGCGCTGGAGCAGTGGGTGGCTGCCAAGGGGTACCGGCTAGAGTTGCCGAACCGACCGGCACCAGCAGGCACGGGTGAACTGGTGACGCTGGAGAGCAAAGTGATTATTGATCTCTACCGCCAAGAACTGCTGCGGGAAGTGCAAAATCGCCCCGGCTATCGCCCAGATGATCGCATTGCCACATTTCGCTTTGTCCTCGAACCCTTTACGATAGAGAATGGTCTTTTGACCCAAACCCTAAAAATTCGTCGTCATGTCGTGAGCGATCGCTACCGCGATATGATTAACGCCATGTTTGAGTAATCTCCATGACAGACCCTATGGATACTAAACTGCTCCTGCGGCGCCAGATTATGGTGAAAGCAATCGTCACTCCCGAGTGGAAAGACGATGCCCAAAGGCAGCTTCAGACACAACTAAATCAAGTGGATAGCCAAATTCAGCAGTTAGATTTTCAATTGCAGCAGGTGATTGAGGAACTGCGCAAAAGCACTGAAGCGCCAGACGTAATCAATGCCCGCATTCAAGAGGTTCAAGGGCAAGCCAACAATCAAAAGGCGCAACTGTTGCAGCAAAAAAATCTGATTCTGCAGCAACTCGATCAGGTACAGCGCCTCCAAATGGGTCAGGAAGTCGATCAAGGGCAGGTGGATAACTTCTTCTATGTCACTAAAGGAGACAACTTGATCCAAAAAATGCAGGTGGAGATTCTCCTGCGCAATGGCGTCATCGAAGAAATTCGCGGCACGCTCTAACTTTTACCTTTCATTTTTAGTGAATTTGACTCCCTCTCGATTGCCAACCAAGGATAGCAGCCTCTATGATTCGTGAACTGTTCATGCCCGCCCTCAGCTCCACCATGACCGAAGGGAAAATTGTCTCTTGGGTGAAATCTCCCGGCGATAAGGTGGCCAAAGGGGAAACCGTGCTGATTGTGGAATCCGACAAGGCCGATATGGATGTGGAGTCCTTCTACGACGGCTATTTGGCGGTGATTACCGTGCCTGCTGGCGAAGTGGCACCCGTCGGTTCCACCATTGGCCTTGTGGCAGAAACAGAAGCAGAAATTGCGGAAGCAGAGGCAAAGGCCAAGTCCCTTGGTAGCGGCACGAGTGCTGCGACTCCGACGACGACAACCGCGGCGGCCACCACGAATGGCTCCGCAACGGCTCCTGTGGCAGTGGCTTCTCCCCCCAGTGCTGTCGCTGCAACTACTGGGCGAGTGATTGCTTCCCCCCGTGCCCGCAAATTGGCCAAGGAACACAAAATTGATTTGCAGACGCTCAAGGGAACGGGCCCCAATGGTCGGATTACCGCCGCTGATGTGGAAGCCTTGATTGGTGCGCCTGCAACTCCCGTTACACCAGTAGCGACACCCCCTGTCCCCACAGCCCCCCCTGCGACTGCCCCGGTCGTCGCCAAAGAGGATCTGGTGCCCCTGACAACGCTACAAAATGCCGTTGTGCGGAATATGGTGGCCAGCCTTGGCATTCCCGACTTCCATGTGGCCTACACGATTACAACGGATGCGTTGGATCGGCTGTACCAGCAAATCAAGTCAAAAGGGGTGACAATGACGGCGCTCCTTGCCAAGGCGATCGCCCTGACGCTGCAAAAACACCCGATCATGAATGCCTATTACACAGAGCAAGGGATTCAATATCGCCGCGACATTAACATTGCTGTGGCTGTGGCGATGCCGGGGGGTGGGCTGATTACACCAGTGTTGAAGAACGCTGATCAAATTGACATCTACAGCCTCTCGCGCACTTGGAAAGACTTGGTGGAGCGGGCGCGCGCCAAGCAACTGCAACCTGAGGAGTACAGCACAGGTACCTTTAGTCTCTCCAATTTAGGCATGTTCGGGGTTGACTTCTTCGACGCCATTCTCACCCCCGGTCAAGGAGCCATTATGGCGGTGGGGGCGTCGCGTCCAACGGTGGTTGCCACCGAGGATGGCCTGCTGGGGGTAAAACGGCAGATGAAGGTGAATATCACCTGTGATCACCGTGTGATCTATGGTGCCGATGCTGCCGCTTTCCTGCAGGATTTGGCGAAACTGATTGAAACCAATCCCCAAGCCCTGACGCTCTAAACTGTGACTGCCCTGCTGGAAATCAGGGATCTCCATTTTGGCTATGGGGCAACCCCCTCACTACTCCAAGGGATTGATCTCACGGTGCAGGGGAGCGATCGCCTAGGCATCATGGGGGACAATGGTTCTGGCAAAACCACACTCCTGCTGCTCTGTGCGGCTGTTCTTGCGCCACAGCGAGGAACGATCACCTGCTTGGGACAGTCAGTGGTGGCTGGACAGTTTCAACCGGCGGTGGGGGTCGTGCTGCAACATCCAGCGGATCAGTTAATTGGGGCTACCGTGGCCGAGGATGTCGCCTTTGGCCCTGAAAACTTGGGCTGTCCGACCGCAGAAGTGCAGCAGCGAGTTGACCAAGCCTTGGCCAAGACAGGAACCAGTCACTTGGCCGATCGCATGCCCCATCAACTGTCGGGAGGCGAACAACGCATGGTGGCGATCGCGGGCATTTTAGCCATGCAGCCCCAGTTGATTCTCTATGATGAACCCACGGCCTTTTTGGATCAGCGAAGTTGTGGCACGTTGATCGAGTTTTTGCAGGCGGATACCACCCCCGGTCTCATCGTCAGTCATGACCCTGCATTTTTACGCAGAGTCTGTACTCAGATTTTTCTCCTAGAGTCAGGACATCTCCGTCCACTGGCGTTGTAACCTATGCTGCATCGTCGCGTTTGGCTGTTATTTTTTCTCTTCTGTTGGAGTTTGTGTTGGACGATTTGGCCAGTACAGGCACAAAACTCAACGCTGATTCGCGGCGTCTGGCTGACAACCAATGATTTACCGATCCTGCGCGATCGCCCGCGGTTGGAGGCAACCCTCAATGATTTACAGCGGTTGAACTTCAACACTCTCTATCCCGTTGTTTGGAACTCTGGCTATGTCAGTTTCCCCAGTGCCACGGCTAGGAATCTGGGCATTCAGCCCTTTGTCCTGCGGGGAATCCAAGACTACGACATTCTCGGAGAACTCACCCAGCAGGCGCACTGCCGTAATCTCTTGGTCATTCCTTGGTTTGAATTTGGCTTCATGGTGCCAGAAACCTCAGAACTCGCCCTTGGCCATCCAGACTGGCTTACCCAAGGGGTCAATGGTCAAACCACTCGCTTAACGGCGGCCGGGGAAGTGGCGTGGCTCAATCCCTTTCATCCGCAGGTACAAGCCTTTCTCACTAGTATTGTCCTTGAGGTGCTGCGGCAGTATCCAGTGGATGGTGTACAGTTTGATGACCACCTCAGCCTGCCCGTGGAGTTTGGCTACGATACCTATACCCGTGCCCTCTATCAGCAGGAAACCCAAAAGCCCGTTCCCGATAATCCCCGTGATCCAGACTGGATGCGCTGGCGTGCCGACAAACTCACCGCCTTTGTGCAAACGTTGCGGCAGCAGGTCAAACAAGAATTTCCCAATGCCATTTTTTCCGTCTCACCGACCACATTGCCCACCGCCTACCAGACATTTCTCCAAGATTGGCCGCAGTGGGTCGCCCTCGGACTCCTCGATGAAGTGATTGTACAAGTCTATCGCTACAATCTTGCCAGCTTTGTACAGCAGTTGACTCAGCCGGAGATGCTCCACGCCCAAGCCAAAATTCCCACCGCCGTTGGTGTCCTTACAGGGCTACGTACCAACCCTGTGCCCATCGAACTGGTGGATGCCAAGGTAGAAGCCGCGCTGCGATCAGGGTTAGGGGTGTCCTTTTTCTCCTTTGAGACGTTATGGGGGCGTGGTCCCGAACCGCGCGATCGCCGCCAAAATACACTTCGCTTCCATTTTCGCCAGCCCCTGCCAAGGCGATTGTTTGCTCAAGCCTGTCCAACTCCCTAGAGCTTACTGCCGCACTCTGGACAAAAGCGATGGGTCGAAATTGTCTTTGCCCCACAGTTGGCGCAGTAGATCAATTCGGCAGCCTTTTGCAGCACCTTCCGTTCCGGCAGCCCCAGCATTTGCGAGTTGGCCTTGCCGGGGGCCACCATCGGGTAGCAATTTTCATCGCGGGTGACATGGGCATCCAGTAGCACGGGGCCATCGTAGGCCAAAACCTCTTGGACAATTGCATCCAAATCGTGGCGATCGCTCACCCGCAACCCCTTAACCCCGTAGGCCTCCGCCAATTTCACAAAATCGGGCATCCCCTTGGCCATATTGGAATGGGAATAACGCTCCTCGTAAAAGGCTTGCTGCCACTGGCGCACCATTCCCTGCCAAAAATTGTTAATAATCACCGTCTTGACAGCAATACCGTACTGCGCCAATGTGGCCAACTCTTGGGAATTCATTTGAAAACTGGCATCGCCACTAATACAGATCACCTGTTGATCGGGTAGTGCCACCTTCACCCCCATTGCTGCGGGCATGCCAAAGCCCATCGTGCCCAAGCCAGCACTGGAGATCCAACGCCGAGGGCCATTTTTCAGGAATTGCGCTGCCCACATCTGGTGCTGACCCACATCAGTCGTGTAGTAGGCATCAGGCGCATGGCGGCCAAAGGCAACAATCACCTCTTGGGGTGAGAGTTCACCACTGGGCTGCGGCACGACAAGGGGATAGTCCTCTTTCCAGACCTTGATGCGCTCGAGCCACGCTTGGGTGACGGGTTCAATGGCTTCACCACTGTCTTCAATGTGCTTGAGGAGTTGCTGCAGCACCGGTTTAACGCTGCCAACAATCGGCACATCCGGCACGCGGTTTTTGCCCACCTCGGCAGGATCAATGTCAATGTGAATCACCTTAGCGCGGGAGGCAAATTCATCCAGCTTACCGGTGACGCGATCGTCAAACCGCGCCCCCACGGCAATTAATAGATCACACTCACTGACGGCAAAGTTGGCATAGGCGGTGCCATGCATCCCCAACATACCCACGGAGAGGGGATGGGACTCAGGAAACGCCCCCTTGCCCATCAGGGTTGTTGTCACCGGAATCTGGAATAGCTCGGCTAACCTGAGCACCTCCTCGTGAGCACCCGCTGTAATTGCACCGCCGCCCACATAGAGCAAGGGTCGCTTGGCCTCACGAATCAGTTGAACCGCTTGGGCAATTTGGCGGACATTGCCGCGAATCGTGGGACGATAGCCCCTTAGCTTGACTTGCCCCGGCTCGATCGGTTCATACTCACAGACTTCTAGGCCGACATCCTTGGGAATATCCACAAGCACAGGCCCTGGCCGACCGGTGGTGGCAATGTAAATGGCTTCAGCAACAATCCGTGCCATGTCCTTGGCTTCGCGCACGACGTAGGAGTGCTTGACAATCGGCAGCGTAATGCCAAAGATATCCGTTTCCTGAAAGGCATCGGTACCAATGGCGGAGCGAGGCACCTGACCGGTAATTACCAGCAGCGGAATGGAATCCATGTGGGCTGTGGCAATGCCTGTCACTAAGTTCGTCGCCCCCGGCCCTGAAGTACCAAAACACACCCCCACTTGACCTGTGGCACGAGCGTAGCCGTCAGCGGCATGGGCTGCCCCCTGTTCGTGGCGTACCAGAATGTGCTGAATGATTCCCTTTGACTCAGCACGGTACAGTTCATCATAAATCGGTAAGATTGCGCCACCAGGATAGCCAAAAATATGCTTAACGCCGTGACGGCATAGGGTATCAATAAGAATGTATGCTCCAGTTGCTTGCACAGGCCAACCTCGTCAGGCAGTGGTGGTAGATGTTTCTAAATTCTAATTTTTCAATTAGGGTCTCGGCAAGAGCGCAAAGGCTTGAAAGCATTGAATTCTTGGCCTTAAACTCCTCAATGCTTAACATATCTTTGCAATTAGTAGCTGCCTCTCCTTGCTGAAAGAACGCTGTTGATTTAGTTAGGTAAAATGCGCATTAAGGTTTGGCCATACTCAATTGGTTCAGCATTTTGCACCAAAATTTCCACCACTTGGCCATTAACTTCGGCTTCAATTTCATTCATCAGCTTCATGGCTTCAATGATGCAAACCACTTGACCTTTTTTGACTGTATCGCCCACTTCGACAAAAGGGGGTTCATCGGGAGCGGGGGCACGATAAAAGGTACCTACCATTGGCGCCACAATATCCACGGTTTTACGGTTGGCGGGAGGTGGCGTTGGTTCCGGATCGGGGGTAACGGCTGGAGGGGGCACAGGGGTGGGCGTGACGGTTGATGCAGGAGCTGGAGCCACAACCACGGGGGCGCTGCCACTGATCTGCTCACGCTTGCGGAGTTGAAGTTCCAGTTCGCCACTCTTAAGGTTGAGTTCGGTGACGCTGGTTTGGTCAAACATTAGTAGCAGTTCGCGTACTTGGTTGAGGTCAAGCTCCACACCCATTACTCCTATTCGCGGCCAAGATACGTATCTGAGCGAGTATCAATGCGAATCCGCTCGCCTACGGAGATAAATAACGGTACCATGACTTGGGCACCGGTTTCGACAATGGCGGGTTTCGATCCACCAGTGGCAGTATCCCCTTTAACCCCCGGATCGGTTTGCACCACTTCTAAAACAACGGAGTTGGGTAGCTCCACCTCAAGGACTTGCTCACCCCATTTGACAATATTGACTTCCATTCCTTCTTTGAGATACTTGGCGCGATCGCCCATTTGTGCGGGCGTGAGGCGAGCCTCTTCATAGCTTTCCATGTCCATAAAGACATAGTCTTCGCCATCTTTGTAGGTATGCTGCATGGTGCGTTTTTCAAGGGTGGCTTGGGGAACGGTCTCGCCGGCGCGGAAGGTGCGCTCAATCACGTTGCCCGTTTGCACATTCTTCAATTTTGTGCGCACAAAGGCTGAGCCTTTACCGGGTTTGACGTGCAAAAATTCGACGACTCGCCAGACGGCACCATCCAGCTCAATACTTACACCGGGGCGAAAATCATTACTGGAAATCATGTCCTACCGTGCAGTTCACCAAGCTATTATTGTATCCTTGAGCGTTGCCCTTCCTAAACATTGTTCAGCAGATTTCCCTAGAGTCAGATCCATTGCCATCCCTTGCAATTCCCAAAGGGCGATCGCCCATGGGGATGATAAACTGAAGCTGTTAATCTCATTCATGATCCAAGGACACTAACAATGGCTGCAACCCTTGAACTCAGTCAAGAAAACGTCGAAAAAGTCCTTGATGAGCTCCGTCCTTACCTGATGGCCGACGGCGGTAATGTGGAACTTGTGGAAATTGAAGGACCTGTGGTACGACTGCGCTTACAGGGTGCCTGTGGTTCCTGCCCCAGTTCGACGATGACACTGCGCATGGGTATTGAGCGCAAGTTAAAAGAAGCGATTCCAGAGATTGCTGAAGTCCAACAGGTTCTTTAATCTCGCTGGCTGCTGGGGAGAGATAGAGCGTGGCGATCGCGATCCAGTTAACGCCAGATCAGATTGATCGTCTTGATCTATCTCCCCTGCAACAAGTCCTTGCTCCCCTGCTTGCAAAGCAGCGGCTTCTAGATCATCACCAAGCACTGCGTTTTCTTATTGATTATCCTCGGCCAGCGGATGAGCCTGATCTAGAGCTTTCGGAATTGCCAGCTGTGCGCCTTTGGTTCATTCGTGCTGATGTCTGCTACCCATGGTTGCCCTATTTACTGGATTGGTCAGCGGGTGAGCTCGTGCGTTATGGAGCGATGCTCGTTCCCCATGAATTTCATCCGCAACAGGGGATTATCTTCAACCCCCAAGCCCTTGATATTTTTGTGATGGCCAAGGTCTTTACCCTTTGGCAATGGCTTCAGGGACAGGGCTATCCTGCTGCTGAAAAAATTAAAGGCATGGCAGCGATGTTTGGCTATGAGCTAGATACGGCTCTTTTTGACCTCCTTGAGTTTTGAAGGCTCCCTAGCGCTATGGCGGTCATCGCACTGGGGATTGATTTTGGTACCTCGGGAGCGCGGGCGATCGCCATCGATCCTGAAGGCAAGATTCTCGCCACTGCCCGTCGTCCGTTGCACCAGCCCGATCGCCCCCAAGAATGGGCAGCAACCCTGCGGGCGTTGATTTTAGATATTCCAAGCGCTATCCGTCGGCAAATTCAGCGGATTGCCATTGATGCCACCTCTAGCACCGTTTTCCTCTGTGATGCTCAGGGGCAGCCCTGCTCACCCGTTCTCCTCTACAACGACGATCGCGCCCAAGATCAGGTTCAAACGCTGCGGCAGATTTTAACCACGGATCACCTAGTCCTGAGTGCCACCAGTAGTCTCGTTAAGCTGTTGTGGCTCCAGACCCACTACCCCACGGTCAACGCTGTTTTGGTACACCAAGCGGATTGGCTGGCCTTTTTGCTCCATGGTCAACTGGGCATTTCCGACTGGCACAATGCCCTGAAGTTGGGCTATGACCCGGCAAAGGAAGCTTACCCCGACTGGTTCAGCCACCCCACACTTGCGTCCTTGCAGCCGCTGCTCCCTAAGGTCATTCCCCCCGGTACAGTTCTGGGAAAGGTCACAGCCACCGATTTAGGCTTGTCCCCAAAGTGTGAGGTGTGTGCCGGTACCACCGATAGCATTGCCGCCTTTTTAGCGAGTGGTGCCTCGGAGGTGGGTGAGGCGGTGACATCTTTGGGGTCAACCCTTGTGCTCAAGCTCTTGAGTGCCTCTAGGGTAGAGGATTTGGCAGCAGGTATCTACAGTCATCGCTTGGGCGATCGCAGCTCGCGCGCCGTAGGCGATCGCTGGCTAGTCGGGGGTGCCTCCAACTGTGGCGCCGCAACTTTAGCCCAGTTTTTTACCCCAGCGGAACTAGAGCGCCTCAGCGCCCAAATAGATGTCAATCAACCCACGGGGTTGGACTACTATCCTCTGCTCAAGCGGGGTGAGCGCTTTCCCATCAACGATCCGCATCTTGAACCGCGCCTAGAACCCCGACCCGACGACCCTCGCCTCTTTTTGCAGGGACTTCTCGAAAGTCTCAGCCGCATTGAAGCCCAAGGCTATCAACAATTACAACGTCTGGGTGCCTCGCCCTTGAAACGGGTCTGGACGGCTGGGGGCGGTGCCCGTAATCCCGCATGGTTAGCCCTCCGCCAGCAATACCTAGGGGTTCCCGTGGCCGTTTCACCTCAAACAGAGGCCGCCTATGGAACAGCTCGTCTTGCTCAATCATAAAGTTATGTTTGTTTTTTGATAAATTACAACCCTTTTCTTAAATATTTGACAAAGATTGGATACATATAGCCATTTCGAAAGGAGATGAGATATTTTCAAGAAGGATAGGTTATACTCAAAGCGTCATGAATGTTACTCAAGAATATGAGCTATAGCTTGGACTGACGAGAGCGGGTTGTCTCCTATATCAAGCAAGGTGGCAAAATCAGTGAAGCAACTCAAATCTTTCAGGTCAGTCGCGCCACCATCCATCGCTGGCTGAAGCGAGAGGACTTAGCCCCCACAGTTGTCCCCCGTCGTCCTTGGAAGCTGGATTGGGCGGCCTTAGCAGCGGATGTTGCTGCCCATCCCGATGACCGTTTAATCGACCGTGCCCAGCGATCGAGTAGAGTGTGAGTATGGGTGGTCAGCGCGAGGCGAACGAATTGATGGAGAGCGAGCGGGGAAGCGTAAGAAAAGAGAGAGTTTAGTCGCAGGACGGTATAGACACCAGAAAGACTTCATCGCCCCAATGCTGTTTTGCGGATACTTGAATGCGGTAGGGTTTGTGAGCTGGCTGAGTCAGTACTGTTTGCCGGCATTAAAGAGACCTTCGTTGTTGATGATGGATAATGCACCGATTCATCCGAAAGGGGCGATTCAGGAAGCGGTGAAAGCGGCGGGTCACGAGGTGTTATTTTTACCGAAATACTCTCCTGATTTGAATGTGATTAAGCACGACTTCAGTGCGGTGATTCGCAAGTATTGTGCTGGATAATGTCTCATTCTTTATTGGAATTACTATAAAAGTTGAGCACATAAAATGAATGTCATCCTCTTCTAGGGTGACTTGTGCGGTTTTGTGTGTCTTCTATCCTTGTCAAAAGAGCTGTATCAGACTTTGCGATAGTGACAAAGGATCGTCTATCCTCAAAAAAAGTAGAACTCCTATGTTCTGAAGATCATGTCTTTCCTAGAAGCTATGCGCAGAAAAATTCTGTTTGAGTTTACTGCTACCCACCTCGAATCTGTTTTTATACCTAGCTTCCTCAAACGCTGGATTGTTCACCAGCATGATTGCCCTACATTGCTTCAAGAGACCCTAGCTAGAGATACTCACTGGCAAGTGCGTCAAGCAGCAGCAACAAATCCGGAATGTTCACCTTTACTCTTGGAAACCTTGGCTAAAGATACTGAATGGCGAGTCCGACGAGCGGTTGCTGCCAATCCTAATTGTCCTCCAATCTGTCTTGAAACACTGGCAATGGATAGCTATTTTCAGGTGCGTCAGCAGGTCGCAGCTCATTCTCAATGTCCCCCCGCCATTCTCAACTGCCTTGCTCAAGATCAATACTATCAAGTGCGGCAGGCTGCTGCTAGCAATCTGCAAAAACTTACCTCTTCTCCCCTTGAGCAGCTAGCACAGGATGACTACTGGCAAGTACGAGCCACTGTTGCCGCCCATCCCAACTGTCCCGAAACTATCCTAGCTCAGCTTGTTAAGGATCAGTACTGGCAGGTACGTATAGCTGTCGCTCGAAATGCTCAATGCCCCCTTACCCTGAAGCAGACTTTTGAACATGACAGACGAGTTTTTATTCTTCACCAAATACTAAACAGGCACTTAAGTTTACTGGGTTTTTCTCTCTTTGTAAAACGGTTGCTTGCTGGGTGCAGATATTGTCCTCTTTGGATTATTGAGGAGCTAGGAAAGGATCAACATTGGAGAGTGCGTCAAGCTATTGCCAAACATCCCAAATGTCCCCTATCTGTTTTAGAGAATCTAGCCAAGGACAGCTCATGGCAAGTGCGTCAGGCTACTGCTAGTCATCCTCAATGTCTTCCTTATCTTCTAGAGACGCTTGCCCAAGATAAGAGCAGTGAAGTGCGTCAGTCTATTGCACAGCGATCTGACTGTCCAGCACATTTGTTAGAAAGACTTTCCCAAGATATTTGTTGGCAAGTACGACAAGCAGTTGCTGAAAATGTAAACTGCCCTCCTACTGCTATAGAAATTCTAGCAAGAGAACGGTTTTTATGGTTAGAGGTGTCAAGGAATCCACAGTGTCCTCCTCAGCTTTGGGAAGCGATGCTCAATCAGGAAAAAACTATTCTTTTGGATCGGTTTCTACAGAAATACATCTATTCTTTTTTAAGATGGTTACCATTTTTTCTCAAAGAACAAGTAGCCAATTGGGTGATTAAAAGTTCCAAGGGATGGTCTGAGGCTTTGGTGAGAACATTAGCGAAAGATCCAGATCAAAGGATGCGGTTACAGGTAGTCAGAACCCTGCCCTTTTGGTTTGAAGTGCTACACACTCTTATTCAAGATAAAGACATTAACGTTCAACTAGCTGTTGTCCAGCGCCCAGACTGTCCACCGCAGACATTAGCTATAGGTGCTCAGACGAGTGACTCTTGGTTTGTCCGCAAGACTATTGCTCGGCACCTGAATTGTTCACCTTCTGTCCTAGAGATATTAGCCGCTGATACCTCTGCCAGAGTACGCTTAGCCGCTATTCAAAATCCGAATTGCCCTCCCAATCTTTTAGAGGTATTAGTTAAAGGTGCGCATCAGCCTTTAGATACAGTGATAGCGAGTGGAAATGTATCTACCCCCCATCCATTTCAGATTCTGACTGACGATGAGAAGCTGAGCTTGTATTTGGCAGTTGCTCATCATACCAATTGTCCCCCCTCTCTTCTTGAGGGTTTATCTCAGAATACTAATTGGCACGTGCGCCAAGCAGCTGCTAGCAGTTTGAATTGTCCCTTATCACTTATAGAGAAGCTAGCGGTAGATCAGGATGCCCATGTTCGAGCAGCAGTAGCTATACGTCAGGATTGTCCCTTACCTGTTCTCCAAAGCCTACTGAAGGATACAGATACACTGGTGCGGAAAGCAGTCGCCAAGAATCCCCAACGGCAAAAGTTAGCTAGTACACTGAACGTTTCTTCTGAAGTCTTAACTATCCTTTCTCAAGATCAAGAGGCTAGTGTCCGTGAAACTGTTGCCAAAAATCCAAAATGTCCTTCCCAAGTACTGGAAATTCTAGCCAAAGATACATATGCCCAAGTAAGACTTGCAGTAGCATTAAGTAAAAGTACTTTATCTTTTTCCTCAATAGAGCTACTATCTCAGGATCCAGTATCTGAAGTGCGCGTCGCAGTAGCTAACCGACTCGATTGTCCTGCCAACATTTTGTTAGCCCTAGCCCAAGATAGCTGTCGTGAAGTTTGGCGAGCAGTCATTAGCAATCCGGAGTGTTCTGAGCAGATTTTATGCTCTTTTGCTAAACATCCAGATGTGGTTGTGCGCGAACTTGTAGTGAAAAACCCGAAGTGTCCTCCTCAAATTTTAGCTACTCTTACCCAAGATAAGGAAAGTCAGGTAAGGCGAGCAATCGCAGAACGAGTAGGATTCTTACCCCACCTGCTAGAGACTTTGGCTAATGACCAAGACTGGCAAGTACGATTAGCCATAGTGAATAACCCCCAATGCCCTAGCCATCTTTTGCAGGCTCTCAGTCAGGATATTCACGCAGAAGTAAAGCGAGCAGCCACCAAACGCTTGCAAGAATGCACTAAACACTAGACTAAGCTAAATTCAAATGAGCCTGAATTTCTGACTTCAGCCGATTGAGAATATGGCGCTGATCCAACTGGCTGAGGATTTGTTGCACTACGGTTTTCGGCCCAGCAGTTCCCCAGCCTGCGCCGTTGGCAAAGTAGGTTTTGGCTACTTGCCCCATCGTATAGGAGGCAAAGCCAGCAATCCCCGCTTGGGTCATGGCGACTGAGAGGTAAGGGCCAAGGGCAATGCCGCCACTCATGGGCGTAGCTAATCCCAACAGTCCCTTGAGGGAACTGAGTCCCAAATTGACGGCAAATTCCCCTAAACTGATGCTGCCCATGGCGAGGGCGATTGTTTGTAATAGCTCCTTGGCGCCTGCTTCTGTGAGTTCAATGCCGTAGAGGCGCGAGAGTAGTTGAATCGTGGTCAAGTCAGTGACGGCACTGCTGACCATATCGAGCACGGTGACGGGGTTGAGGGCGATCGCCAGCGCCTTGGCGACAGCTCCTTTCCAAATCAGTTGGTTGGCCTCCTGATCCCGCAGTTCCAGCTTGTAGCGGGCTAATTCTTCACTGACTTTATTGGCAAAAAGCATTGAGTTCAGGGCAATCAGGGCCTTCCCTTCGCGATTGAGCACCTCCAAGATCTTTTGCTTCAGGGGTTCCACTTGGGGAGCACCGACGGTCATTTTCACCTGTACTCGTCCTTGGCGATCGCGGTTCACTTGGGGGACAAGGGGCGCTGCTGCTACCATGACAATCTCTTCGGGAGAGAGGAGTTCTTTGACGCGCTCATCGCGGATTTTGTTATAGATGGCCTCGCGATCCGCCTCTGGATACTGATCCACTTTGTTAAAGACCAGAATCATCGGCTTGCCCGCCTGCCGCAACTCACTGAGGGCTTGGTATTCCAGACGGGTCAAGTCGCCAGCAATGACAAAGAGAATCAAATCCGCTTGAGCCGCTACCTCTCGTGCTAGTTGCTCCCGTGCGGCGCCATTGACTTCGTCTAACCCCGGTGTATCAATGAGGCGGATGGGATTGCCACGCTGAGCTTCCGAAATTTGCCACAGGGCACTGGCTTCTTCTTGAGTGACGCCATGAATCGGCCCAGTCGCAAAGTAGGGTTCCCCTAGCAGCGCATTTAGTAGAGAGGACTTTCCCCGCCCCACCATACCAAAGACGGCAATTTGCACGACACCATAGTGGAGCTTGTCGAGCATTGCTTCGAGGTCAGCGATCGCGCGGGCGAGGGAGGCTTTTTCGCTGCCAGTCGCTTTGCACTCGAACAGGAGTTTTTCAAGGGCACTTTTGGCCGCTTCGTAGCTGCGGGCGCTTTGGTAGGCCTCAAGGTCATCAATCGTGCCTTGAAGTTCCTTCAGCAGAGAATTCGCTGGCGATCGCTCTATCACAGATGCAACACTGACGTTACAAAGATTTGCTTTTTATTCTAAGGGCAAGAACGGGACTGGTGCGATTTGAACGCACGACCTAGCGCTTAGGAGGCGCTCGCTCTATCCGACTGAGCTACAGCCCCAAAGAGATACCTTCTATCCTAGCGAGTTTTGATCGCCCCTAAGCTGCTGTCGCCACTGTTGCCCTCAGGGCATCAATTTCCTGAAACAAGCGCTCTAGGGGAGCATTGGGTTCTAAAAACGAGAAGAGATGCTTGTAGCGCAGCTTACCTTCCTGATCAATGAGAAACTGTGCGGGCAGTGGTGCCCCCAAGGCTTGACCCGTGCGGTATTTGCGAAAGACTTGGCAACTGGGGTCATAGAGCAGGGGCATCTTCAAGCCCATATCGTCCTTGACCTTTTGACTTTGCTGGGCATCGGTACTGGTGATCACAAGAACGGCTACTCCCTTGCCTTGGAATGTTTCATAGTGTTCATTCAAGGCCTTGAGATAGGGGTAGCACAGCGGACAGTATTGATGCTCCGTAAAGATACGAGTAAACACCAGTAGGAGCGGCTGCTCTTGCCACACCGTTGAGAGGCGCACGGGCACGGTTAGCCCTACGCCGGGTAGCTCCCCATCAGGCACTAGTGCACCCCGCTGTAGTTGATTTTGGGGCGGCAGTGGCCACGCATTCTGCCAAAACCGCTCATTAAAGAGGCCACTGAAGTTGGTGGAGGTAAAAAACGGTAATTGAACAGCCATGGCGCCCTCGCTGGTGGCTCAACATTTTCCTAGCGATCAACAGATCCCATAATCACATCGATACTGCCAAGGATAGCAACAATATCCGCCACTTTCATCCCCTTCAGCAACTGGGGCAGGACTTGCAGGTTATTGAAATCCGGTGGACGAATCTTCCAGCGCCAAGGGAAGACATTATCATCCCCAATCAGGTAAATCCCTAGCTCCCCTTTCCCCGATTCAACCCGCACATAGTGTTCGCCTTTGGGAATTTTGAAGGTGGGAGCCAGCTTCTTGCCGATGTATTGGTAGTCAAAGCCATTCCACTCTGACTTGGCACCCTCGAGCATCCGCTTGGCTTCGAGGTTTTCATAAGGACCACCGGGCAAACCATCCAAGGCTTGGCGAATGATTTTCACCGATTCGCGCATTTCTTGAATACGGACAATGTAGCGGGCAAGGCAATCACCTTCGGTGGCCACGGGTACATCCCAGTCAAAGTCGTCATAGCACTCGTAGTGATCCACCTTGCGCAGATCCCACTTCACCCCAGAGGCACGGAGCATCGGCCCCGATAGCCCCCAGTTGATGGCATCCTCACGGCTAATTTTGCCCACCCCCTGTAAGCGGCGCACAAAGATGGGGTTGTTGGTGATCAGGCGCTCGTACTCATCCACTTTGGGCAGGAAGTAATCGCAAAAGTCGCGGCACTTGGTTACCCAGCCATAGGTGAGGTCGGCGGCCACTCCCCCCATGCGGAAGTAGTTGTTGTTGATGAAGCGCATGCCTGTGGCAGCTTCAAAGAGATCGTAGATGTATTCCCGCTCACGGAAGATGTAGAAAAAGGGCGTCTGGGCACCGACATCCGCTAAGAAGGGGCCTAACCACAGCAGGTGATTGGCAATGCGGTTCAACTCCAGCATGATCACGCGGATATAGCTGGCGCGTTTGGGCACAGGAATACCAGCCAACTTTTCGGGAGCGTTGACGGTAACCGCTTCGTTAAACATCCCGGCGGCGTAGTCCCAACGACTGACGTAGGGGATGAACATAATGTTGGTGCGGTTTTCAGCAATTTTCTCCATGCCGCGATGGAGGTAGCCAATCACCGGCTCGCAGTCAATGACATCTTCGCCATCAAGGGTCACCATTAACCGCAAAACCCCGTGCATTGAGGGATGGTGCGGCCCCATGTTGATGACCATGGGTTCTGTGCGAGTCTCTATCGTGGGCATAGATGGCAGTTCCGCTAGAGGGTTGGACGCTTACTTTACAGCCCTTTTCTAAAATGTGGCATACATGAAGGAAGTGCAATTTCCTCCCATAGTGGCTTTCGCGGTTTTAAGCCTGTTCCATCTGTGAAAAGGGCTGTTCTTTTGATATGCTACACAGGTTTTCCCCGCTTGCCAATTCAAATTTGCTTATGGCTTAGATAACGGTGCCATCGGGGATCACGGCATTTTTGATAATCACCACCACCCCGCTGCGGATATAAAATCCTTGATCCTCACGGTTGGATTCTTCAACATGGTCTTTGTTGATGATTTTGACATCATGGCCAATGCAGGCATTTTTATCGACAATTGCCCCGCGAATGACACTGTTGGCACCAATGCCGATGGGAATTTTATGTTGCAACAGGAGCTGGCTGCGCTGCGCCGAGTCTTGGTAGTAGTCGGCGCCCATCAGCAGGGAATGATCAATGACACAACCGGATTCTACGCGCGATCGCACCCCCAAAACGGAACGGTGAACTTGGCATTCCTTAAGGATGCAGCCCTCGCTAATGATCGACTCTGTGATGGTGGAACTGAGAATCTTACTGGGGGGCAAATAGCGGGGACGGGTGTAGATGGGGGCGTTTTCGTCGTAGAAGCTAAAGGGCGGTTGGGGTTGTTGGGTGAGGGCAAGGTTAGCCTCGTAGAAGGATCCAATCGTGCCAATATCTTCCCAGTAGCCATTAAAGACGTAGGTTTGGACAAGATGAGAACGGGCCGCAGCGGGAATGATTTCCTTGCCAAAGTCGGTGGCATCGGCCATCTGTTGCAGCAGATCAATCAGCACTTGCCGCTTAAAGACATAAATCCCCATTGAGGCAATGTAGGGTTTGCAATGGGCTTCCTCGGCACTAAGGCCATAGCGGGTTGTGTCCACGCGCATATCCCGTAGGGCATCACCGCTGGGTTTTTCGCGGAATTCAATGACTCGCCCTGTGCCATCTACCTTAATCAAGCCAAAGCCAGAGGCGGCTTTTTCATCGACGGGCAAGACGGAGAGGGTAATATCGGCGCCCGTTTCGCGATGGCGCTGCACAAAAAGGCGATAGTCCATGCGGTAGAGGTGATCTCCTGAAAGAATCAGGTATTCATCCACGTCCCAATCGGCCAACAGCCACAGGTATTGACGCACCGCATCGGCAGTGCCCTGAAACCAGTTGGGATTTTCTGGGGTTTGCTGGGCTGCTAACACTTCGACAAAGCCGCCCGTCAAGCCGGGGAAGGTATAGGTACGAGCAATATGACGGTTGAGGGAGGCCGAGTTGAATTGGGTAAGAACGTAAATGTTATTGATTTCGGAGTTGATGCAATTGCTCACAGGAATATCAATGAGGCGATATTTTCCAGCAAGGGGAACCGCAGGCTTGGCTCGACGCTTGGTTAAGGGATAGAGACGTGTGCCGGCACCGCCCCCAAGGATAATCGCCAAGACTCGTTTCATTGAAAACTCCATCTGAACGGCCACATCAACAGTGTACGCTGTGGTGGCACTTCTCTTTGCGAAGGGGACGCTTTTTGGTAAAGAAGCCGCGCAATGGCATGATAATGATACTTGGTCGTTGATCCCAAGCGGAGAGTAGCAGCATGGGATTTGTGGATATTGCGATCGCTGATTTGGCAGCGGACTACGGCGTCTCGGTCGAAACCGTCTGTGGGTTGTGCGATCGCTTGGGTATTCGCTATACCAGTCCGCAAACGCGCCTGCCCCTTGAAGATGCCAAAGCAATCATTTTGGCTTTGACGGACTCTGCTACACCGACCGATCAACGGGACACATCACCGCACTCGTAAGACCTGCTTATTGGGAGAACTATGTTAAGAAAATCCATTTGGCTTGCGGTCGCCCTTTGCCTCTGCCTCTGGCAACTGACCCTAGGTACAGCACTGGCCGCTGAACTGACCCCTGACGTCCTGACCGTTCCCCTCAACAGTGAAGGAAAAACCATTACCCTGACGGAAAAGCAATACGTTGAGGGTAAGCGTCTCTTCCAGTATGCTTGCGCCTCCTGCCATGTGGGGGGGATCACCAAAACCAACCCCAATTTGGATTTGCGCACTGAAACCTTGGCTTTGGCCACACCGCCACGGGATAACATCGAAGGCTTGGTGGACTATATGAAAAACCCCACCACCTACGATGGCGAGCAGGAAATTGCTGAGGTGCACCCCAGTCTGCGCAGTGCCGACATTTTCCCGAAAATGCGCAACCTGACGGAGAAAGATTTGGTGGCGATTGCCGGTCACATCCTCGTCGAACCCAAGATTCTTGGGGATAAATGGGGAGGCGGTAAAATTTACTACTAGTCACAACTCAAGAAGGATCTTCCCAACTCATGCACCAACCTCACTCTCGGCTTCGGCCTGTTGTCTGGCTCTGCAGTGGCCTACTGTTCTTGCTGCTGGGCTGGGCGATCGCCCCGGCAACGGCGCTGGCGGCCTCTGGGGTAGATAACTATGTGATCCAATACCTGAAGGTCACAGATACGGTGGAACTGCCCCTCAATGACCGCGGTGAGACCAAAACCTTTACAGCCGTGGACTTGACCCGTGGGAAACGGCTCTTTGAGGAAAACTGCAAAAACTGCCACGTTGGCGGCAGTACACTCCCCAATCCGTTGGTCTCCCTCTCCCTGAAGGATCTCAAGGGAGCCACCCCTCCACGGGATACAATTACCAGTCTGGTGGCCTTCCAGCGATCGCCGAGATCCTACGATGGCAGCGAAGAGAGTTATTCCTGCCGCCGCGTGAGTGAGGACTGGTTGACCACGGAACAGCTTGAGACCTTAGCTGCCTTTATTTTGCGAGCGGCAGCCGTGGCGCCCGGTTGGGGCGTAGAAAGCTTTCCGGACAGTGTCCCCTAGGTTGGGAACTTTGCTACACTGACCTTTTGTGAACCTTGCACCCCTTGATTTTTGGGGCTTTATCCATACCCTGACGCATTCCATGAAAGGAGAACTCCGTTGAAAAAGCTATTCATTTGTGTTTGCGCGATCGCGATCGCGCTGTTTGTCAACCCCACCCCTGCGGCCTTTGCGGCAGATTTAGCCAATGGTGCCAAAGTCTTTAGCGGCAACTGTGCAGCCTGTCACATGGGGGGTGGCAATGTGGTGATGGCCAACAAAACCCTGAAAAAAGAAGCCCTTGAGCAATTTGGTATGTACTCCGAGGATGCCATTATCTACCAAGTGCAGCACGGCAAAAATGCCATGCCCGCTTTTGCTGGTCGTCTCACCGATGAACAAATTCAGAATGTAGCCGCCTACGTGCTCGATCAAGCTGCCAAGGGTTGGGCAGGCTAAGATTGCCACCGTCTGAAAAAACGATTGATGAAGGGTGTAGGCGTAGGTGCTACATCCTTTTTTTATTCTGTGACTGCCCTCCAAGTCCTGCAAAGATAGATGTTGTGTTCTGCATCCCCTAGGGAATCCTCTCTAGAACCAGTGCAATTCATATAATAATGAAAGACTTGCTCCTACAAAAAGGCGGTACACTTGGGCTATGCCTGCTGCCCCATTGCCAGCAAATGAACCGGAACGGCAACGTGCCCTTGAGCAGTATCGAGTCTTAGATACGCCGCCAGAACCTATCTTTGATGAAATTACCAACTTGGCGGCGGCAATTTGCGAAGCGCCGATTGCCCTCATTAGTCTTGTTGATCGTCAACGGCAGTGGTTTAAAGCCAAAGTAGGCATTGATGCCTGTGAAACCCCTAGGGATGTTGCCTTTTGTGCTCACGTTATCCTGCAACCAGAACTCGTCATTGTGCCGGATGCGCGGCTGGATCCCCGCTTTGCCGATAATCCCGTTGTTACAGGGCCGCCCTATATCCGCTTCTATGCGGGGATGCCCTTGATGACGCCCGATGGCTATGGCATTGGTACCCTCTGTGTGGTGGACTATAAGCCGCGTGAGCTAAACCCCGTTCAACAGCAAACCCTGCGCACCCTTGCTCGCCAAGTCATTAGTGAACTGGAAATCCGCCATCACTTAGAGGTCACCCAGCAACAACTGGCCTACATTCAGCAGATGAGCAGCCTCCAAGAGGCGGTCTTCAATAGTAGTAATCACGCCATCATTGCCACCCGTACCGATGGCACTATCACGCTGCTGAATCGAGCCGCTGAGGAATGGCTGGGATATCCTGCCTCAGAACTGGTGGGTAAAGCAACGCCAGAACGTTTCCATGATCCTCAAGAGGTGGAGCGCTATGCCCAGATCCTCAGTGCGCAATTGGGAGAACCCATTCCTGCGGGGTTTGAGACTCTCGTGGCTCGGGCGCGGCGGGGCTTGGCCGATGAGCAGGAGTGGACATTTATACGACGGGATGGCTCTCGCTTCCCTGTGTCCCTGTCAGTCACCCCGATTCATGATAGCCAAGAGCAACTGATTGGCTTTTTGGAGTTAGCGGTTGATATTACCGACAAGAAGCAAATTGAGGCAGAGCTGCGACTGCGGGAGCGAGCGATCATTGCCAGTACTAATGGCATTGTGATTACCGACTACCGCCAACCCGATAATCCAATTATCTATGTGAACCCCGCCTTTGAGCGGATGACGGGATACCGAGCAACGGAGGTGATTGGCAAAAATTGCCGCTTTTTGCAGGGGCGCGATCGCCATCAACCGGGGGCTGAAGCCATTCGTAATGCCATTAAAAAAGGCCAATCCTGCCGGGTGGTGCTGCGCAACTACCGCAAAAACGGCCAACCCTTCTGGAATGAACTGGCCATCTCGCCGATTTATAACGAATTTGGTGAAATTACCCACTACATTGGCATTCAAAGTGATGTCACCGAACGGCAGCGGGCACAACTGTTTTTACAGCAGCAGGTGAAGCGCACGCTCCTGCTCAATCGCATTACTGAGGAAATTCGCCAGCAAATTGAACGGGAACACATCTGTCGTACAGCAGTGCAGCAGGTGGGAGCAACCCTCAATGTCAGTCGTTGCCTCTTATTTGTCTATCAGGAGAATGCCCCTTCGCCGATGGAATTGGTGGCAGAGTATTGTGCGCCGGGGGTGTCTTCCGTCAAGGAATGCCCTCTCGATTTGAGCCAGATGCGGGGACCGTTTTTGGAATCGGTTTTTGCCTCCGATGAGGTGTTTAGCTGCGAGGATGTGGCAACAGACAGTCGTCTAACCTCACTTCATGAGTACTGCGAAGCCCTGAGTGTGAAATCTGCGGTGATTGTGCGCACGGCCTATCGCAATCAACCCAATGGTTTACTCATTTTGCACCAGTGCGATCGCCAGCGGCGGTGGACGGCGGCCATTAAAAGTTTGCTCAAGAGTGTGGCGGCACAGGTGGGGATTGGCCTTGCCCAAGTACAACTCCTTGAACAGGAAACCCGCCAACGTCAGCAACTGCAACAGCAAATGCAGCGGGCGTTGCTTCTGAATCAAATTACTGAACAGGTTCGCCAGAGCCTCGATACGGAAACGGTGTTTGAAACAACCGTCACCCAAATTGGGCAGGCCTTTGGGGTCAGTCGCTGTTTAATTCACCGCTACGAGCCGGGGCCACCGCCGCGTATTCCCGATGTGGCTGAATACCTGCAACCGGGCTACCCCTCAATGAGGGGGGTCAGTGTGCCCGTGGAAAACAACCCCCACGCCTTGGAGGTTCTCAGGAGTGATGCCGCTGTTGTTTCCCACGATGTGACTCAAGACCCCCTACTGGGCAATGCCATTGAGCTGTGTCATCAACTTCAAATCAAGTCAATGCTGGCTATTCGCACCTCCTATAAAGGCGTACCCAATGGCGTTATTGGCCTGCATCAGTGCGATCGCCAGCGGCAGTGGACTCCCGATGAGATTGAACTTCTGGAAGCAGTGGCCGCGCAAGTGGGGATTGCGATCGCCCAAGCGGAACTCCTGCGCCATGAACAGCAGCAGCGCCAATTATTGGCTCAGCAAAACCACGAACTCGAACAAGCCCGCCTGCAAGCAGAACTGGCCAACCGAGCCAAGAGTGAGTTTTTGGCCACCATGAGCCATGAGATCCGCACCCCCATGAATGCGGTTTTGGGCTTTACGAATTTGCTCTTGGATACGCCCCTCAATGAGCAGCAGCGGGACTTTTTGCAAACTCTGCACCAAGCCGGCGAGGCACTCCTAACAATTATTAACGACATTCTTGACTTCTCGAAAATTGAATCGGGCAAGTTGGTACTGGAGCAGCAGCCCTTTGATGTGCGTGAGTGCGTGGAGGATGTCCTGAGCCTACTGGCCAGTAAAGCTGAGGAGAAAGACCTAGAGTTGCTCTACACCTGCACCCCCGAAACCCCTGCCCAAATCAAGGGGGATGTGACCCGGCTGCGGCAAATTCTCGTTAACTTAGTAGGCAATGGGATTAAGTTTACCCACCAAGGTCAAGTGCTCGTTCATGTGGGCGTGGTCAAGCAAGAGGAGAAAACCTTTCTGCAATTTCAAGTTCAGGATACGGGCATTGGCATTCCCAGCGATCGCTTGGATCGGCTCTTCAAGCCCTTTAGCCAAGTGGATGCCTCGACGACGCGCGAGTATGGCGGTACCGGCCTAGGCCTTGTGATCAGCAAACGCCTCTGTGAGTTGATGGGCGGCGATATGTCCGTTGAAAGTGTCGAGGGGCAGGGCACCACATTTACATTTACGATCCTCGCTGAAGGACAAAAACCCTATGTGCCGCCGACAATCCATGCTGCTTTGGCAGACAAGCGGGTTCTTGTAGTGGACGACAATGCCGCCAGCCGCGATAATCTCTGTACATTGCTGCAAAACTGGGGAATGGTTCCCGTCGGATATGGAGATCCGCAACTGGTGCTAGAAGCACCGCCCCAGTGGGATGTGGCAGTCATTGATTTGAATATGCCGCAAATGTCGGGGCTTCAGTTAGCAGAGCGGTTGCAATCAGAGCCGCACTTCAATCAACAGCCGATTATTCTGCTCACACCCCTGAGTTGGCTGGAAACCGCTAGTCGCAAGGAGTTGATCACAGCCCACATCCCCAAACCCATTCGCCCTCTCACCCTACGGCAAACGCTGATTAGAGTACTCAGCAGTGAGTCAGCGACCCAACCAGCACTGACAAGAACCGGTATTGATCTGAACTTGGGCAGCCGTTTTCCCCTACGCATCTTGCTTGCCGAGGACAATGCGGTGAACCAGAAGGTGGCACTGCATATTCTCAAGCGGATGGGGTACCGCGCTGATGTGGCGGCCAATGGCCTAGAGGTGCTTGAAGCACTGCAACAGCGCCCCTACGATGTTGTGCTGATGGATGTGCAAATGCCAAAGATGGATGGCCTCGAGACCACCGAACGCATCTGTGCCCAATGGCCTCCCAGCCAGCGTCCTTGGATTATTGCCATGACGGCAAATGCCCTAGCTGGCGATCGCGAACGCTGCTTTGCGGCGGGGATGGATGACTACATCAGTAAACCGATTAAAATTGAAGCCCTTGCCGCGGCCCTCAACCGCTGTCGCTGCCTCAGTCCCAAGACCACCTATCCGCAACTGTGTGAGCAGATCAGCTTTGAGGGTGATCAGAATACAGCAGAGTCTATGACCTAGAGATACTTAGCCAAGAGCAGATGCAGTTTCTCCTTGGTGGCTGCGGGTACCTTGTCAAGGGGAGTGAGAATGGCATTCTTTAAGGCACGGTGGGCTTTAGAGGCTGGTGGATTGGCATGGAGGCGTTTGACGGTTTCACAGATAATGGCTTGGGCATTTTTGACATTGCGCTGCAGGTTGGTCACAATCATCTCCACAGTAACGGAGTCGTGTTCTGGGTGCCAGCAATCGTAGTCAGTCACCAGAGCCAAGGTTGCGTAGGCAATCTCCGCTTCGCGAGCTAATTTGGCCTCTGGTAGGTTGGTCATACCAATCACCGTTCCGCCCCAAGAGCGGTAGAGATTCGACTCCGCAAGTGTCGAGAAGGCAGGCCCTTCCATACACACATAGGTACCTTGGCGGTGCAGGGTGACATCGGGCAGGTTGAGATCGGCGATCGCATCAGCAAGAACAGCAGCAAGGGCAGGACACACCGGATCGGCAAAGCCAATGTGCGCCACAATGCCATCCCCAAAGAATGTGGAAATGCGGTTACGGGTACGGTCAATAAACTGATCGGGCACCACCATATCAAGGGGTTTCACCTGTTCCTGTAGGGAACCCACCGCAGACGCAGAAAGCAGGTACTCGACCCCAAGGGATTTGAAGCCATAGATGTTGGCACGAAAGGGAATCTCCGTCGGCAGTAGATGGTGATCGCGGCCATGACGTGCCAAAAAGACGACTGGAACCCCAGCAATCTTGCCGCAAATAAAGGCATCGGAAGGATCACCAAAGGGCGTAGTCAGACGTACCTCTTCGACATCGGTGAGGGCCTCCATCTTGTAGAGACCACTACCGCCAATAATGCCAATTTTTGCAGTCATGGAGATTCCTAAAACACCAATCGGCAATAGCTTAGCACTAGTTGCCCCAATTTTGATGGTTTAGAGGCTACCGAGGGGGTTGAACTGGTAGTTGGAGCCTTTAGGGCCATTGGGTCCCGGTGCTGCTTGCACCAGAGGAACTCGATCAAAGGTACCACTGGCGGTTTGCCCCTGAATTTGTACCCCTTGGCGGAGCAGTTGTTGGGTGCTGGCGCGATCGCCCCCTTGAACCATCGCTTGGGCAAGGGCTTGAGTTGCATCGTAGGCAGTTGTGGTGCGCCAACTAATTTGCCCCCGCCACGCTTGTGCGGCCTGCTGCGCAAAGGGATCATTGGGGTTAGTACTCCAAGGCACTGCTAGAATCATGCCATTGATGGCGCTATCCCCCTTGATCAGTAAATCAGGGCTGTAGAGTTGATCACTACCAAACAACTGCACGGGGGTAGTTTGGGTTTGATTGGCAATAGCAAGGGCAACGGCATCATTCACCCGGGCGCGACTCATGGCCAAAATGACCACATTGGCTCCCGCTTGCTGTGCTGTGGTCATTGCTGTATTGGCATTAAAGCCGGGGGCGGCCACATCCATCTGTTGCACCACTTGCGCACCAAACCGAGGCAGAGCAGCGACTAATTTAGTTTTCAGTTCATCACTGTAGGGACTATCGCTGTTGTAGAGAACAGCCACTTTGGCATTAGGGACTTTTTTCGCAGCGGCTTGGGCGAGGGTATTGGCGGCATTGTCAAGGTAGGTATTGAGGAGTTGTTGCCCCTTTTCACTCAAAGATAGGGTTTGCACTTGAACCGTGCCGTTGTCTTGGGGGATGACATTCGTGGTCAGGGGAGAAAGAGCCGCAATCCCCGCTTGCTCATAAACCTGTAGAGCGGCACGACTATTGGCGTCGGTGCCATGACCCAGTACCCCTTGGATTGAACTGTTGATCAAATCTTCGGCCAAACTGGTTACACCATTGGGGCTGTTTTCATTGACAATGGCGACTTCAAGGGCACGACTGGGGCCACTGGCATTAAAGCGCTCTTGGTACTGAGCGACCCCCCGCAGAATTTCCTTGGCAGTATCGGGGCTAGTACCAATGGGAACAACGGTGGCCATCGTCATCGGATTGCCGGCTTGGCGGGCACGGGCATTGTTAAGATAAATGCGCGCCTCTGGATCATTGGGATCGAGGGTGACGAGTTCTTGATACTTGGCGATCGCCTGTGCCCAATCTCCCTGATCAAAGGCAAGGGCGGCTTCTTGCTTCAGGGCTGCTCGCTGCGGATTGGGTTCACTGATCAGGATGCGCTCCCCTTGGCTAATATAGGCTGTGTTGCGGGCAGTGGTTTTGCTCACCAAGTGGTTGCCACTGGTTGTCCCTCCTATCGGCAGTGGCGTAGTGCCGTTGCGGTTGGCAATAAAGATTCGATAGCCAAGGAAACCAATACCACCCGCGAGTAATAGAACCACCCCAAGGGCAGCAGCAACTAGCGGTAGTTTCCACTTTCCAGCCCCGGCAGCACTATTACCACTGGCAGGATTCATGGCCTCACGGGGTAGTCCACAGATATCACAGTCGGGGCCAAAGTTTTCATAGGGGGGGTGGGCACCGCTGGCATTGGGGTAGGATTTACCGTTTTTAGGTACGCCATCGCACTTCCAAGAACCGGGAGATGGTGCCATGATGCCCCCCTTTCAAGTGAATTTGGATCAGTGTACTGTCCTAAGCACGGGCAAGAACAGGATTGTCGTCTTCGGCGTCTTCGGTGTCGGCCTCTTCTTCAAGGACAATCGTCATGAAGCGGAGGATGTTTTCATTGAGGCGCATGGCGCGTTCTAGGGGGGCGATCGCCGTCCCAGCAGCGGTATAGGTCATCAGAATGTAGTAGCCCTCCCGCAGTTTCTTGATCGGGTAGGCAAACCGACGCTTGCCGCGATTTTGCACCTTAAGCTTTGTCGCACCCTGTTCTTCTAAAAAAGTGCGAAATTGGCTAATGGTTTGTTCCAGTTGTTCTTCGCCCACATCAGGACGAACAATATAGAGCGTTTCGTAGTTCCGTGTAATCACTGAGGTCAACTCCCTTTGGACAAATGGCCTTTTGACGGATGCAAAAAGCAAGGCTTTATAATTTTAGCACCGCAGTTTGCCATTCTTGGCAAGGAAAAAAGGGGACTAATTCACTATGGTGGAACGGTTTGTGCGGGTACAGACCACGGGGGGACAGATTCATTACGGCACACTGCAACTCAACCGCGAAGTGATGATTTGGGATGCGGCACCGTGGCTCCACGGCCAACCCACGAACCAAGTCCTCAGTCCCGATAGCTATCAACTCTTGGCTCCCTGCTCCCCCTCAAAAATTGTTGCTGTCGGACGCAACTATGTGAAGCACGCTGCCGAAATGGGCGATAGCGTGCCCCCTGAGCCATTAATTTTTCTAAAACCGCCGACAACGGTTCAAGCCCCCGGCTGTCCCATTTGGTATCCGCCCCAAGTAAAGCGGGTGGACTATGAGGGGGAATTGGCGGTGGTCATTGGTCGTCGTACCCGTGCCTGCCCTGAAAATGAAGCTCTTGAGCATATTTGGGGTTACACGATCGCCAACGATGTCACGGCTCGGGATCTGCAGCAGCGGGAGCAGCAATGGACGCGGGCCAAGGGGTTTGACACCTTTTGCCCCCTAGGGCCTTGGATTGTGCGAGAGGTTCCTAGCGATGCGCGGTTGCAAACCTTTATTAATGAGGCCGCGCAACCCGTCCAATCAGCAACGATTGATCAAATGGTTTTCTCACCCGCCAAGTTGGTGAGTTTCATTAGCTATGTGATGACACTGCTGCCGGGGGATGTGGTATTGACGGGGACACCCGCAGGAATTGGTGCATTACAGGTGGGCGATCGCGTGCGCGTCGAAATTGAAGGCATTGGCAGCCTCCTGTCGGTAGTCACAACACCGGAGACCCCTTGGACACCCCCCTTAGGTCGCGCCTATTAGGAATATCTCTCTTTAATGACTTTAGGCGGATGAAAAGACACATTGTCGGCTCCATTGATGCACCAGTGGACAGATATAGTTATTCCAATAAGGAATGAGATATCATCCAGCACAATACTTGCGAATCACCTCATCAATCGAACTGTTTGACCCTGCATACATCCGCGCTCGCTTCTGCGCACTGAAGTCGTGCTCAATCACATTCAAATCAGGAGAGTATTTCGGTAAAAATAACACCTCGTGACCCGCCGCTTTGATCGCTTCCTGAATCGCCCCTTTCGGATGAATCGGTGCATTATCCATCATCAACAACGACGGTCTCTTTAACGTCGGCAAACAGTACTGACTCAGCCAGCTCACAAACCCTACCGCATTCAAGTATCCGCAAAACAGCATTGGGGCGATGAAGTCTTTCTGGTGTCTATACCGTCCTGCGACTAAACTCTCTCTTTTCTGACGCTTCCCCGCTCGCTCTCCATAAATTCGTTCGCCTCGTGCTGACCACCCATACTCACACTCTACTCGAGAGTCAAACCCCGTCTCATCGATATAGACTACCGTTTCCTCCCCATGGCTCTCTACCCATGTGTTGAGCTGCTGTTGATACGCTTGCCGCTCTTCTTCACACCGTTCTTGGTAACGCATCTGTTTTTTTTTCGGGTGATGCCCATCTGGGCGAGGGCATAACTAATGGTGGAAACTTGAACGCCAAATCGCTGGGCACGGTCGATTAAACGGTCATCGGGATGGGCAGCAACATCGGCTGCTAAGGCCGCCCAATCCAGCTTCCAAGGACGACGGGGGACAACTGTGGGGGCTAAGTCGTCCCGCTTCAGCCAGCGATGGATAGTGGCGCGGCTCACCTGAAAAATTTGAGTCGCTTCACTGATTTTGCCACCTTGCTTGATATAGGAGACAACCCGCTCTCGTAAGTCCAAGCTATAGCTCATATTCTTGAGTAACATTCATGACTCTTTGAGTATAGCCTATCCCTCTTGAAAATATCTCACTCCCTTTCGAAATAGCTATAATGTTACAAAGAGCTGGTCTGAGGCCGTGGCCACCCATTTTGAACGGCAATTACAACGTCTGCGCAGTGACTTGCTGCGACTGGGGACACTGGTGGAAAGTGCCTGTCAGTTGGCCTATGGTGTCTTGATTGAGCGACATCTCCTCAGTGTCGAGCAGTTGATCCAAAGGGAGCGGGACATTGACCGCAGCGCCCAGGAACTCAATCGTGAGGCGATCGCCCTGCTGACATTGCAAGCTCCTGTGGCCGAGGATCTCCGATTTTTGGTCATGCTCTCGCACCTCTGCCGCGATCTAGAGCGGATCGGCGATTATGCCCTTGAAATTGGCCGTGCGGGTCAAACGCTGCTGCGCTATCCACCCCCACCCTACCTTGAGGACATCTGCTTGATGTTCCAGCGATCGCAACTGTTACTATCGGAAGCCCTATCCGCCATTGCCAATTTGGATCCTGAGGTGGGGCTAGCCCTTGCCAACTGCGATGATGCCGTCGATGCCGACTATCAACGTCTTTATGAGCGACTCTGCACCCCTTTGGATCCGCAAGAACCAGTGGAATTGCGCTTAATCCTCCTGCTGCTGATTCGCAACCTAGAGCGCATTGGTGATCATGCGGTAACCATTGGCCAGCGCGTCTGCTTCATTGTGCGGGGGGAAGACCCCTAGGAAAAATTGACGTTTTATGCTCGCTGTGCGCTGAATTGCGTCCACAACCTTTGAGAATAGAACTAGTCCTAATTCATAAGTGTTGTCGTGCCTGTGCTCGAATCTGAGGATGGGCCTGTTGGGAGGTAAGGCATGAGGTTAAGCCGTCGTTCTTTTTTGTACGGTGCTGCGGCACTGACACTGATGCCGTGGGTTTGGCAAACGGCAGGCGGCTCCTTGGCAGACTCTCTTCGTCCGTGGCGAGCACTCCTGATTGGCATTAACCACTATCCCCAGTTAGTGGGTGTGCCCCCTTTAGGCGGTTGTCTAACGGATGTTGAGCTAGTGAAAAACCTATTGCTAGATGGCTGGGGGCTAGCGGACAGTGACATTACGCTACTGACGGAACAGGCGGCAACCCTCGATGCGGTTCAAGAAACCCTAGGGGTGCTGGAGCACGCGGGTCAGCCCCTGTTAGTTTACTTTAGTGGCTACGGCACGCTTTGGCAGCAACAACCAGCACTGGTTTTCGCCGATGCCACAGCAGCAGGTGAGGGCATCTTACCGCTTGCTGAATTACTGCGTACCAAAGGGGTACAGGTATGGCTCGACACCCGCTTTAGCCCGCCACCCATTGAGGGGGAGATGTTGCGCTGGCGATTTGTGCCGTTGCAGCCTGTAGAGAGCCGTGGCGCAGGCCGAGTTCCCAAGGATCATCTGCTTTGGGCCGATTTGGGGGTAGAAACGCACCTGAATGGCGTTCCTATGGGACTCTTTACTGCTAGTTTGAGCCATTATCTAGCGGCTTTGGGGGGCGATCGCCCCTTGGCGACGAGCCTGATGTACACCGCCGATGAACTGCGCTGGCAAACTGGGGCAGAAATTCATCTCGTCAGCGATAGCTTGCCGGGGAATGTCCCCCTATCCCACGGCTTTGACGGTGTGGTGCAAAGTACCGGTCACGATCGCGCCCTTCAAATCTGGTGTGGCGGCCTCAGTCCTTGGCTATTAGCCCATTGTCATCCCCACAGTCGTTGGAGCACTGCCGATGGTGCCACGGTCGTTGACATGGTTAGTTTTAATGGCATCATGGCTCAGGGGGTAAGTGGTCAGCCCCTGCAAGTGGGCGATCGCCTCTATGAGCAACAACGGCGCCTAGGGAAAAATCTGCAGCTACAAGTGGCACTAGACCCCAAGCTGAGCAAGATTGAGCGGGTAGATGCCATCAATGCGCTGACCAACGAAGAGAACGTTGCTGTGCTCAACGGCAGTGAGTCGCTGCCAGATGTGGTTCTCACCAGAAGTGCCACAGGGGGTAGCTATGGATTGGAATGGCCGGTGGGAACGTTGCTCCAACACAGTTGCACAGGTACCAATGAAGCTGCTAAAGCCAGCATCCGTCGCTTGAACCCCCTGCTGAATGCCCTGCTGGCTCAAAAATGGCTGACACTGACCTTGAACCCCACCTCTAGTCAGGTGGCCGTGTGTACAACCCTTGAGCAACTATCGCCAACCGCAAAACTCTTAAGCCGCCAATCCCCACCCCGCAGCCCCAATTCCCTGCCGGAGGTCCTGAGCACCAAGCTGCCAGCCACGAACTTAGACACGCCCCTCACCTTGGCCAAGGGGGATACTTGCCGCTGGAGCCTCTACAATTATGGCGATCGCTCCCTCAACATTGTCGCCTTTGCATGGGATAGCAGTCAGGGCATTCTCCTCCTGCCGCTGCAAACACAGTCGTGGCAGTTGGCGGTTGCGCCGGGCTTGAATATTCCCCTTTATACGTGGACGCTGAATCGCCCTTGCCAATGGCTGAAGGTTTTTATCATCAGCAGCCACCGCCCCCTGACTCGTTTTAGTCAACTGAGTAGCCACCCTAGCCATTCAGAGCCATTGCTAATTTCTGGTGAGGATAGTCTTGCCTTGGTTCTCGGTCTGCTAGGGGATCTCAGCAGTGAACCGGAAGGGAATGAGTTTTGCTTGGATGTGCGGGAGTGGTGTACCCAAGGCTTCACGCTGCGGGTGGTCTAGGCCAAGCGCCGCCGCAACAGGGGTTGAATGAGTAGGCTCATCCCCACGGCAACCGCCAAAAGAATCAGCAGCGCTGCTCCCAAGCTTAGGGATCCCCAAGGCGCCACCATGACCACATCACTAAACTGCCAGTCAGGATGTAAATAGACATAGCGAATCGGTTCAATCGCCAAACTGAGGGGGTTGAGGCTGGCAATCCACTGCAACCAGCGCGGCATAAACGACAGGGGCACCAAGGCAGTACTGGCAAAGAGTAACGGCAGGTTGATCACAAAAATCACCGCCAACAGTTCAATGTGACCAGGCAAGGCAAAGGTGAGTCCGAGACTCAAGGCTGTCACACCAAACACCAAGATTAGTACGGTGGCCAAGACAACTCCAATGCCCGCTAAATTCGGTAGCCCCGTTCCTAGCAGCACCCCTAGGCTGGCGATCGCCACCACCTGAATCAAACTCAGGGTTGTGATGAACAAAGCCGAGGCCAACACAATTGAAAACCGCGAAGCCAATGGCGCCACCAACAGCCGATTCAAAAAGCCAAACTCACGGTCAAACATCACCGGCAGCCCCGCATTGAGGGCGCCACTAAAGGCGGTAAAGACAATAATACCGGCACAGAGAAACTGACCATAATTGGTACTCTCGCCAAACAGACCCTGCGGCACATTCTGGAAGAGGGCACCAAAGAGGATCAGCCAAATCAAGGGTTGTACCACCCCCGCCACCAGTGTTGAAGGGCGCCGTTGCAGTTGGATAAACAGGCGACGGGTCAAAGCGAGCGTTTCCTGAATGAATTCACCTGAGAAAATACCGGGAACAGCCCTTGCTGAAGCGGTGGTCATAACGCAACTCCGAGATCAAACCTGTTTTCTAGGGTAGCAAGGCCTCTAAACCTTGGCGGCGCCTTTCTTTTCGCTCTTTTTCGGTTTTGCTGGTGCCACCTGCATTGCCCAGTTGCGGGTGAGGATCATGCGGGGGTGAATTAAACGGTGCTGGCCAACCAACCACAACAGCGTGCGATCGCACACCCGCCACACCGCCTCCTGTAAATTTTGGTGAGCCACCTTGCGCAATTCCTCTAGCTCTACCGTCTGGCCTCGCCCCGGCTCCAAGCTATCCGCGAGAAACACAACACAACTCAAGGCATCCATTCCCGGTTGACCCAAGGTATGGTTGGCAACGGCTGCTAAGACCTGTTCATCGGTAATGCCAAATTGCTGTCGCGCCACAAGGGCACTCACATCCGCGTGAAGCAGGTGGGGATCCGCCTCATCCACCTCCGTAATTGGCAGCCCCGCCTCCCGTGCCATGCTCAATAGCCGCTCCGGCGGAAAGTACTTTGCCAAATCGTGTAATAACCCCGCCCACGCCGCCCGATCCACATCCAAGCCATGGTGGAGAGCCAGCTCCGCCGCCATCGTTTCTACCCGCAGGATATGTTGGAGTCGGGGTGCCGGCACATTCTCCGTCAACCACGCCAAAACCTGCTGGCGATCGCACAGCGAATCTTTAGCATCAGTTGTCACAAGCGGGGTCATAGCCAAAGCCACAGCAGGGATGATGAAGTGCTACCCTTGTATCATACCGAAGGCTCTTTTCACAAGGTTGGGAAACTCTTGAAACCGTCAAAGCAACTGTAGAGCAGGATAAACTTTCTCCTTATGCATCCCATATTTTTTTTAAGAAAAGGCTGTAAGCGTTTTGTCCAACTTCCGTAATTTCACGGATAGGGTAAGGCAAAGAAAAAAGAGTATCGTAAAAGTACGGAGTCGTCCTGTGGAAGCTATTGAATCATACTAGCGGTGGGGGCACATTCCTGTGAGCTGTGACTTGAAAACAGGTCACCCTATCACCCTTCCCCCTGTTGAACGTGCTGTTCATCCCCTTGGCTGCTTATGAGTTACTGCCTAAACCCAAACTGTGTCAAGCCAGAAAACCCCGATGATGTAGAGGTTTGCCAATCCTGTGGCAGCAAATTGTTGCTCAACGATCAATACAAAGCCATTAAAGTGCTGGGGCGAGGGGGGTTTGGCACGACCTTCTTGGCGATTGATACAAAGTTGCCCGGCAATCCCAGTTGTGTGATTAAACAATTACGGCCAGCCGCCACCGCCCCCCATATCTTGGCTATGGCGCGGGAACTCTTTTTGCGGGAAGCGACCACCCTCGGCAAAGTTGGCAATCACCCCCAACTGCCGCGTCTGCTTGGCTACTTTGAAAATGAAAATGAGTTCTATCTCATCCAAGAATATGTGGGTGGCCTCACCCTGCAACAGGAGGTCAAACGCTTTGGCCCCAAAAGTGAAGAAGAGGTGAAGCAGGTTTTGCAGGAAGTGCTGCCCATCCTTGATTACCTACACAAAAATGGTGTGATCCACCGTGACATTAAGCCTGCCAACTTGATCCGCCGTGATATTGACAACAAGCTAGTGCTCATTGACTTTGGTGCAGTCAAAGACAAAGTCACCCAGGCGATGGTGGAAAATGCCCCAGAGCTATCCACATTTACCAGCTTTGCCGTGGGAACGCCCATGTATGCGCCGCCGGAGCAAATGGCCATGCGTCCCATCTATGCCAGCGATATTTACGCTCTGGGTGTCACCTGTGTTTATCTCCTCACTGGTAAATCACCCAAAGAGATTGAGCGAGATCCGCACACGGGGGAATGGCATTGGAAGCGGTACGTCAAAAATATCTCCCCTGAGTTTGCCGCTCTCCTCGACAAAATGCTGGAGGATAGCGTTAAAAACCGTTACCAAAGCGCGATCGATGTCCTAGCCGATCTCCAGCTCCTTGATTGCCAAGAAACACCTGCGCTGGCTGCCCCTACCGTTACAGCAGAGGATGATGACCTCAGTAATGCCCTTGCAGCCCCTCCCAGCCAAGGCCGACCCCGTGGATCAGCTCAGTCCTCTAGTTATGCCTCCTCTGTGCGTCAAAATGCTGCAGCAGCTCGGTTGCGCCAATCGCGGATGACAGGATCTCCATGGGGTGGGCCGCCAGTTGTGGGGGTAGGCTCGGGTCAGCATCTGCGCCCCAAAGTCACCGTACGGATGACGGCTGCCCAAGTGCTAACGGCCTATAAGCGGGGAGAACGGGATTTTGTGGATGTCGATCTCTCCAATGTGGTATTGCGCAATGCCGATCTCTCCGGTGCCAATTTTGCCAATGCCAATTTTACCAATGCTGATTTGAAGGGTTGTATCCTCACCAATGTGGTCTTGCGGGAAGCCAATCTTCAGGGGGCCAACCTGAGTGATGCCAATCTCTGCGGTGCCTATCTGGTGCAAGCCAACTTTGAGCGGGCAAATTTGAAGGGAGCAAAATTGCAGGATGCCTCGATCTCAGGAGCCAACTTTACCGGTGCCGATATTTCTGGGGCAGACTTCAGTATGGTCTCTGGAATGGTTCAAGGCCAACTCGATCGCGCCAAAAAGAATTGGTTTACAAAGTTGCCTAAATACTAAACCCGAACTCAATCAGGGGGGCATCCCCCCAGCTGTCCTAGGATGTGAGACACTTGTCGGAGTCACAGCCGGCAGGCCCTGCTTCCATCACGGGCTGGGTATAGCGGGAAAGGGCTGCATGGAAATCATGGATCCGCTTGCGCCGAGCAACCGCAGCGACTTCTTGCTCGTACCGTTCTTTGCTAATGGGCTCAAAGGGCAGACGCGGGAATGTTTCATGGGCATCAAAGCGTGCCAAGAGCGCCGCAGAGATATACCCTTGATCCTGCTGAATCGCCGTGTAAATTGCCGTGGCAAGGGGTTCGACTTCAGGTTCCCGTAGCTCAATGGTGGCACTGGTGTTGTGGGTGGTGTAGTGCTGCTGCACCTGCATATAGAAGTCAAACTGCGCCAAGGCCGAAAACTGGCTAATATCAATCGTGTCTGCCCCCGGCAGATCTGCCCAAGAGACGGCAACGGGAATTTCCACTAGCCACTCGGTACACCGTGGATCAAAGGGATCATCAAGAAGTTTCCCTGTCTCATCCTTATCGGACTGGGAGGGAATGATATTGTAGCCAAAGTCATAGCAGGCCATGGCCACGGGGTCGCCCTTGCGGAAGGTAATCCGTCGAATAAAGCGTTGGGCTTTGGGGGGATGCCAGCCGGGAGAGGCACCCGTCAACAGGGATTTGGTACCGGAGGGTTGGACGGTGGTACAGCGATTGGGGCGCTTGAGGCCGTGGCGATCGCAATACTCCCAGACGGTCTCATGGACAATTTGCCGCCAGTGTTGTAGGAAGGCTGCCTCTTGGGCTTTGAATTCGCGCCCTTGGGGGGTATCCGGTCGTCCTGCGGCCCACCATTCCAGCCAAGGCACACCAAAGGCATGAACACAGAAGTCAAATAGCCCCGTAAAACTGACGCCAACAATGGGATCAATCGCGCGGGAGTATTGATAGCGATCGACAACAAAGCGATGGTTCAACAGCGCTGCCACTGAGACCGCACCAGCCTTGAAGGCTTTTTCCTGTGTGATCGTATCCGCTGGATCAATTTGATTCAGGTGGATTTCCGCAAGGTTGCAGTGGAAATCAGCACCAATAATTTCACCGCAATTGTGAGCAACAAAGCCATTGGCATCAAAGCAATTCGGGCCGGGCACGGTACAGTCATACACTGGCTCAATGCCATCGGGAGTAATTGACTCAACGACAACTGTAAAGCGTTCGGGAGGTAAGGAGTCATTATGGGCGATCGCCCCCAATTCCAGAACCCGAGCCAGCGTTGTGAGATTATCCCCTTGGATAACTAGGGATGATTCTGCAACCACCGAAACGATTCCCAAACGCAGTAGCATGCGCTGAATAAGTGAGGCTAGTTGTCGATCCCCCAGTGTGACATGCAGCCGTGGTATTGATGTTAACTGAGTCGTAACGAAAATCTCTCGGAGGAACCCGCAGTAGAATGCATAGCTGCCTTCCTCGATCGTGATTAGGCGAAAGTTCTTTTCTAAGCTATGGGGGAGTACAGCTATCCAGTCGTTTTGGCGGTGTTTAATCCCTGTGAAACAGCCTGCTGCTTGGGTTTGCACAGCAGCGCTTCCTATGGCAACTTGATAAAGGGCTTGAGCGGCGTAACGGCCTTCTTCCCAAGTTCCCTTACCACCCCAAGGGGTTAGATCACGGTGATTGTGCAAAAGAAGGCGATCGCCCGCGTGCAATTGACCTGCTTCTACCCATTCCGTGTATTGTCTTTTCGGGGTTTGGGCGGTCACTTTCAGCAAACGATGGTTCGCGGTGAGCCGTAGGGTATAGCCTTCACGGGTGGTAAGTTTGAGAACTGGCTGGATACCACTCAGGAAAAAGCCAGCGGCGGTGGTACTAAACAATTCGCCATTGACATAGGTGCCGTGCTGTTGGCCGATCAAATCTTTGACTTGGCGCGGCCCTACTTCTGTGAGTACCCACGTATCGCTTGTAACACAGGGATTGAGGCCATAACGACCCAAGCGGTGAGCCAGCTCCCGCTGATCGATAGTGGGCAACAGTTGCCGCAAAAACGCCTCCCCCTGTTGATTTTCATAGGCACGGAGGAAGGCCTGCTTGAGATCCGCTGTAGTCAAAAGATCGGCATTGGCGCGGGCGATCGCCTCCCCGGCCCATTGAATGGCACCTTCTCCTGAATAGAACTGACTGCGCACGGCATTGATACATTCCTCGAGACTGGGCTTGGTGTGAAAGACACGGGTGTGGTTGGCCATCCGCAGCGCATCCCGCTTCGGATCAATTCGCCAATTGCCTTGCTCATCCTGTTGCCAGAGATTTTGTTTAGCTTGGGCAAAAGCCTCATCCTCACTTGCCCCCTGACGCATACCAGCGCTGTTGTGCATCAGATAACCATCACAGTAAAAACAGTGGGCATCTTCGACCTCAATATCATAGGTCTGAACATAGTCATAGCTGCCTAGTTCTTTTACTGTTACGGGAATATCAAGACTAACTTCAGCTTCAGCAATATACCTCTTGTAATTGGTATCCACGCTTCGGGAACCTTCAAAACCCATTTCCCGCATTTGGCTATAGGTATAGGTTTCCCGCATCATAGTTGCAGGAATTGTAAAGCCATGGGCTTCCTGTCCTTGATGAATTTGGCCTTTCAAGGAATACGGTGCAATGAGACTGTTGTAGCGAGCCTTAAAAGCCGGTAGTTTAAGGTGATATTTGAGTTGCCAATGCTCTTTTTGGGGGAGTGTGACACCGATTCGAGTAGCAATTCCCAAACTAGATAAAAGAGCGCTAACTTGACGAGCAAATTTAGGATATACAGTCGTTAATAGGTAAGGTGGCCGCCCACAGGCAGAACCGTCACTATCCACTAGACCTGCTAAGTAAGCGCAACGCACCTCAACCGTTCCCTGCAAGATAAAGCTAGGGACTTCTAACGGTTGTTTAGGTTGCTTAATATAGCGGTGAAAGTATTCTGCAAGATGAATAGAGGTTACTCGCGATCGCAAGGTATTCTCACCTTCAATACACTCTTGTCTGGCTTGTACACCGAAGAGAGTAAGAGCACAGTTGATTTTAGTATGAATCTGCTGAGCAAGCTTGGAATCTAAACTGTTGTAAACCCAACAAATGCTACCAAAGGGTTTGTTGTACTTGTTGCGTCCCAAGCTAACATAACCATCCCCGTGGGTAAAGCCAATTAACCAAGCAACATCAGCCGTCAGTTCTGGAATAGTGATTGCTTGAGAAGTATGACTACCGCGTGGTCGAGAATCAGTCAAGTCTGATGGCAAATGAGTAACTGTACCGGGTAAAACTTGAGTGTTGTGAAGCAGGCGATCGCCCGGGTTTAAGGCATTGACAAATTTCCAGTGAATTCCCCCTGAAACATCCGCAAGAGTTGCAATCCGATGGTTTAGGGTAGCTCGCAGCAAGGGACCATTGGTTATTACTTCATAAGCCTCTTGGTAGCCTTGGTCAAATTTCTGGGTTACTTGCCGAAACCCTAAGGGCGTTTGCACCCAGTCCCCCACTTGGATGTCTTTGATCGGGATCAGTCCCTTGCTTGTGTGTACCAAAGCATCCTCAGGCAAACAACGCCTCACATTGCCAGCAACAACCACAACGGCTGCCTCATCAATCAGCAGACAACACTCCACAGAGGTCAACTGGCGACCCACCGCCGCATTCAACAGTGCCGCGCAGCGATGGTAGAGGTCTGGCAGCTTTACTGGGTTGGCAACTCCCCCAAACCCCTTGAGCCGCTCACCGGTGGGACGCACATCACTAATGTCAATCGTCACCTGAACTAAACCACCGAGTTGAGGGTTGCTGGCGAGTTCAAGCAGCGTTTGGTAGGACTTCACCCACCCTTGGCGGCTATCCCCCACTTTGATGTGACAGGTCTGCCCCGTGAGTATTACAGTTGTTTGCTCTTGACGCGCTTCCTTGGGGGTTTGACCAATTTGACCAATGACAGTCACCTCAAGGCGATTGCAAATCGGCGGCAACTGGGAGATGTATTTCTGCTCTAGGATCGCCCCTGTGCCACAGCCCTGCATGGCCAGATCCATCATCAGGCCAAAGGAATCCCAATCCACGACATTGGTGCTGGTGCAGTTGTAGGCACCGGAAAAGTTCTCGGGCTGGCGCACCCAATCCGTTCCTCCGACCCACAGCCAGCGCCCAGAGGGCAACGCCTTTAGCGCCTGCTGCATTTCCCGAAGAAGGGCAACTTCTGCTGCAGTGAGGTGCCCCACTTCCTGTAGTCCTTGCAGGGTGCGATCGCACACCTGTTGCCAACTCTCCCGCTCACCCGCTTCATTTTGGCGGCTGTAGGTGCGGTAAAACACGGGATAGGCGGTGGGAGCCGTAGCGGGGAAGCTAGTTTGAGGACGGGGAGGATTTTGCACCATAGGGGCAGGACTCAATGGCGGAATACTAGGTGTAGTGTACCGAAGCAATCCTTGGGGGTCAATAAGCACTAATTCTAGAGCGACCCGTAACTCCCCTGCCACAGCGAGAGGGAGATGCTAAGATAGCAGGAAGTTTTTGCTTTGAGTCCAGAGTCAATGGTTGCTGCTCCCCCAACGTCCTTCAGTACCGATGCCTTTGACCAAGTGGTGATGACCACCTATGGTCGTTTTCCCATTGCGCTGCTGCGCGGTGAAGGCTGCCGCGTTTGGGATGATCAAGGCCGCAGCTATCTGGACTTTGTGGCGGGGATTGCCACCTGTACCTTGGGTCATGCCCATCCGGCCTTGGTGGAGACGGTCAGTCGGCAAATGCAAACCCTGCACCATGTTTCCAATCTCTATTACATTCCTCAACAGGGGGCGCTAGCGCAGTGGCTTGTGGATCACTCCTGTGGCGATCGCGTGTTTTTCTGCAATTCCGGTGCCGAAGCCAACGAAGCCGCCATTAAACTGGCGCGCAAATATGCCCATACGGTTCGCCACATTGCCAACCCGATCATCATTACGGCACAGGCTAGCTTCCACGGACGCACCCTCGCCACGATTACTGCTACGGGTCAACCAAAATACCAACAACACTTTGACCCCCTGGTGCCCGGCTTCGCCTATGTTCCCTACAACGATTTTGCGGCATTGCAGACTCTTGTTGAGCAACTAGATCAGTCCCAGCCCCAAGTGGCCGCTATTCTGTTGGAACCGTTACAGGGAGAAGGGGGAGTCCGTCCTGGCGATCGCCCCTACTTTGAGCAGGTACGCCAACTCTGTACCGAAAAAGGCATTCTCCTGATTTTTGATGAAGTACAAGCGGGTATGGGGCGCACGGGTTCCCTGTGGGGCTATGAAACCCTCGGTGTTGAACCCGATATTTTCACCTTGGCCAAAGGCCTAGCGGGGGGAGTTCCCATTGGTGCCATGATTGCCAAGGAGTTTTGTGCTGTCTTTCAGCCGGGGGATCATGCCAGTACCTTTGGCGGTAACCCCTTGGCCACGGCAGCAGCGCTCACGGTTTGTGAAACCCTTGAAAAAGAGAATCTCCTCGAAAATGTGCGCGATCGCGGGCAGCAACTGCGGACAGGACTACGCGAACTAGCAGCAACCTATCCCCAGCTCATTGCTGAGGTGCGCGGCTGGGGACTGATCAACGGTCTGGAACTGCAACCCGACACCCCCCTCACCGCTGCTGAAGTCGTCAAAGCTGCCCTTGCTGAGGGGCTATTGCTGGTGCCCGCGGGGCCGCAGGTGGTGCGCTTTGTCCCTCCTCTCATTGTCAGTGCTGCCGAGATTGATATGGCCTTAGGGGCAGTGAGCCGAGCCTTTGCCCACTTAGCAGCCTAAAGCACATCCTTGCGTTTTTGAAAAACCCCCACTAGTCCCAGCATGAGGGCAATAATGCCCCCTAAGCGCAGGTTATTGACGGTGACATTGGCGTTGAACGTGTGCCCCTGAAGACTCCAAAAGCGATCAATAAGAGCTTCACCGCTGGCGATCGCCCGCCCCCGCTGCTCTTTCCAGAGGGCAAATTGGTCTTGCCAGCGATCCATGGCCCTCTGATAGTCTTTGACCCGTTGATTGTATTCCTCGACGCGATCGCGATAGGCCTGATCAAACTCTAAGACCGAATTGGGCAGTGGCGGTGGATCACCCGGTTCCGGAGGTTGTGGGGGTTCGGGTTCATCTACAGCGGGGTGGTACTCCTTGCGCACGCCGGGAAAGCGGCAACGTTGAAAGAGGTTATCATCAAAACACGGACATTGCTCTAGGGCTTCAGGACTGAGTTTCTCCCGTTCAGATTTGGATTGCTGCCAGCAGGCATCCCGCGCCACATCCTGACCAAAGCCGAACAGGGACACCACATTGGCATAACTCCAGCGGGTCAGGGTGACATCGCTGATCAAATTGCCCACGCCCCCTAGATCCTTCAGAGGAATAATTGCTCCAGCAAAGGTAATCTGGGGTACCAAAAAGAGAATCGTTAACAAGGGAGCCACGGTTTGCGTCGGCGAGAGGGCAGAGACCAATAACCCCATCACCATGCCACCAAAGGTGGCCAGAAACAGCGTTAGATACAAGCCAGCGATCGCCCCAATACCGAGGCTCAGATCGATCGCCAAAAACTTCACCGCCAAAAAAACCGCTGCTTGGTACAGTGCCAGCACCACTGCTGGGCCAAGCTTGGAGAAAATATAGGGCCACAGCCCCAACCCCACCATCCGCTCCCGGCGATAGATCTCCAGTTCCTTAACAATTTCCCGCATTGTCGCTAGGCTGCCCACCATCACCGCAATCAGCACAGTAACAAAGGCCATCGTAAATGCCTGCCCCGCATCCCCCTGATCCGGATCGAGAATCGTTGGCTTCCAGAGGACAAAATCCAAGGCTCCCAAAATCGGCGCGAGGGAGAGCATGAGAATGAGTGCCGCCCGATCCTGTCGCAAAATGGCCAAGTTTCGCTGGGTGAGAATCCACCACTGCCGCCACGGTGCCACTTGGGGAATCGTTGCTTTTTGGCGTTGGGGTTGGACTTGTCGGGTTGCCCCCGTATCCACGTTGAGGGGACGCTGCCGCTCCACCACATAGGTTTGATACAGATGAGACTGGCGATAGCGCTGCTGCCATACGGCTGGATTAGGTTCGCTCTCAATCTTGAGGTAAATTTCATCAAAATCTTGGACATCAAAATAGTTGAGGGCTTGATCCGGTGGCCCAAAATAGGCAAGGTGGCCGCCCCGTGCTAAAAACACCACCAAATCGCAGAGCATCACATTTTTAGTGGCATGGGTAATCAGTAAAATTGTTCGCCCCTGATCTGCCAACTGCCGCAACAGCCGCATCATCTGGGTTTCCGTGCCCGGATCCAAGCCAGAAGTGGCCTCATCCAAGAAAAATAAACTGGGGCGGGTGAGCAATTCCACACCAATCGACACTCGTTTGCGCTGACCGCCACTCAGTTGTTTCACCAGTACATTGCGGCGAGATGTTAACTCCAATTCCGCAAGGACGCGGTTCACCTGTTCCTGTCGCTCTTGATCGCTAAAATCAGCAGGTAAGCGCAGTCGTGCCGCATAGTCCAAGGCCTGAGCCACCGTTAGCTCACTGTGGATAATGTCATCCTGAGGCACATAGCCAATCTGGGTGCGATAGGTGCCAAAGTAGCGGTACAGATCATAGCCGTTGACGAGTACCGTACCCGCCGTAGCAGGACGAAAGCCGTTGAGGGCATCGAGGAGCGTTGATTTACCGGCACCACTGCCGCCAACAATCGCGACAAACTCGCGGGGCAAAATTGAAAGGGAAATATCTTGCAGCAGCTTTGCCCCCTTGGCGGTGGTTTTGCTGAGGTGGATGGCATCGAGGCGCAGATTGCCACTGTCGTTGTGGGGAACAATGGTTTCATCGGGGGTAAACAGCGAGCTATAGGGGCCAATGCGCACCAAGGCCCCCGTGGGTAAAGGCATAGGTTTGCGGGGTTCAAGGCGCTGGTTATTGATGAAGGTGCCGTTGGCAGAGTCGAGATCGACAATGTACCACTGTCCTTCCTGAAGGTAGAGGCGGGCATGAAATCGCGAGACGACCGGATGATCCAGCACCATATCGTTACTGGGGTCACGGCCAATCCGAATCTGCTGGCGATCGCGCAGTTGGAGGGGGCGCGTTTGCTCCACAACCTCCGTGGCGGGCATCAACAAGTAGGTCAGCCGCAGGAATTCCCCCACATGGATCACATCCCCCGGTGCCAAGGCATGTTCGCTAATCGTTTTTCCGCGCCAGTGGAGACCATTTTTGCTGCCCAAGTCAATAATTTTGTAATGCTCTCCCGATCGCACCAGCTTGGCATGGTGAAAGGACACAAAGGGATGGTCAATGGTGATGTCCGCCTTCGGATCCCGACCGAGAACCAGTTCCTCCTTCAGCAGCGGAAACTCCTGCAACCACTGGGGCGTCGCCACCTGCAAGATCGGCGTACTGGCAGCCCCCATCACCACCGTGCCCGGCAGTTCCGTTGTTGCTATGCCATCTGGATCAAAAATGGCTTCAAACTCACCGATTTGTAGGCGATCGCCCGCCTTCAGCGCCACAGGGGTGCGTGGCCGCAGCTTCGTACCATTCAAAAAAGTGCCGCTGGCGCTCCCGAGATCCGCCACTTGATAACCCGTCTCCGTGGGAATAATCAAGGCATGGTGGCGGGAAATCCCCTCACCGACGAGAATCACTTGGCTTTGGGGGTCGGTACCGATAAGCAGGCGATCGCGCCCCAGTTGAATTTGCTGTCGTGAACCATCAGCCGCTAAAAGGTTGAGAATGGGCACTGCCATACCGCTTGTTTAGAAACCCCACTTCATTTTGTCACTAGAGCCAGAGTAAGAATTTTCTATTACAGGAACAAGAAAAAACCCTAAAGTATTAGTCGTTACGAAATCATTGGGATTAAATTTGCTAAATTAGCATCCAATTCATCCAGACATTGCCACTCTGTTGCACCTTCTCCCAGACATGTAGAAGAAATCTCTTTTTCCTGTACTCCGCCGTTGTTGTGGGGATGTATTGATGTTGATGCACGTTGAAATTATTGAAAGTAACCCCCACCTGCGTTCCCTCCTTGGCTGGCACCTACAGCAAGTGGGGCACATCGTTCATCTTGCCAGTGGTTGTCAACAGGGGCAGGAAGTATTTCAACTGCGACATCCCGATTTGGTTGTTCTCGATCTGGACTTGAATGAGGGCAATGGTTTGGAATTATGCCGCTGGCTTCACTACCAAAACACTGTTTTGATTTTAGTTCTTTCTGGCCATGAGGATGAAGCGGATGTGGTGACGGCGCTGCGGGCGGGTGCCGATGATTACTTGGCCAAACCCTTTGGGATGCAGGAATTTCTTGCCCGAGTCGAGGCCTTGGCACGGCGAGCACGCCCCTGTTTACCCAGTGTCCTGAACTTGGGTGAGTTACAAGTCGATTTAGTGCAGCGGCGAGTGGTGGTACGCAATGTGCCAGTGGATTTGACACCGCAGGAATTTAGCCTACTCTATGTTCTGACGCAAATGGGGGGCACACCTTTGAGTCGTCAGGAATTGCTGCGGCGAGCTTGGCCAGAGAGCATTGACAACCCTCGCACCGTGGATACGCATATCTTATCTTTGCGTAAGAAAATCGAAGTGGATCCGCAGCAGCCGCGCCTAATTCAAACCGTGCGCAATGTCGGTTATCGACTGCACCTTGAGCCATTGAATGGGCGCTACCAGCAGAATGGCAATAAACCCCATTCCCGTCCCCCGCGATCGCCCCGCCACGTATTGGTTTAGACTTTGTCCAGTCTTCCTAAAATATTCTCTCTCAAATGAGCGATCCCTTTGCGTGGCTAGAACCTGCCCTAGATGCCCTGCACCGTGCCCATTGGTATCGCCAACCCCTTCTCAGTAGCGCACCGGGGGCAGTGGTGAGTGTTGGCGAGCCGCCCCGACCATTGATTAACTTTTGCAGCAATGACTATCTGGGTCTGGCCAACCATCCGCAGGTGAAAGCAGCCGCCATTAAGGCGATTGACGAATGGGGTACTGGGGCGACCGGGTCTCGCCTTCTGAGTGGTCAACGTTGTCTTCATGAACAACTAGAGCGGGCGATCGCCCAGTGGAAAGGCACAGAAGCTGCCTTAGTCTTTAGTTCGGGTACTGCCGCCAATCTCGGTACCATTGCTGCCCTTGTGGATCAACGGGACTTGGTGCTTGGGGATGCCTACAACCATGCTTGTCTCAAAAAAGGTGCCCGTCTCAGTCATGCGACGTTCTATGAATACCCCCACAACGCTGTCGCTGCCCTTGTCCAACTCCTAGAAACCCATCGCTGCCAATACCGCCGTTGTCTGATCCTCACGGATGGTGTCTTCAGTATGGATGGGGATGTCGCCCCCCTAGAGGAGATATTGGCGCTAGCCGAGACCTACACAGCCATGGTGCTAGTGGACGATGCCCACGGCACAGGGGTCTTGGGAACCAACGGTGCCGGTACCTTAGTCGCCTTGGGGCAATCGAGTCCGATCGTCATTCAAATGGGTACCCTCAGCAAAGCCCTTGGCAGTTTAGGGGGATACATTGCTGGCTCCCAAGCTCTGATCTCCTATCTGCAACACCGTGCCAGCACATGGATCTATAGCACTGGACTCTCACCGGCGGACACTGCTGCTGCCCTTGCTGCCCTTGAGCAACTACAAACAGAGCCTTCCCTACGCCAAGCCCTTGAGGAGCGCATTCAACAACTCGAAGAAGGACTGCAAGAATTGGGTTGCCCCGTTTTGCCCCGTCCGCTACCGACCCCCATCTTTTGCTTGCCTGCTCCCGATCCAGCCACTGTTCTCCAATGGGGTCAGAAATTACAAGAGGCTGGATGTTGGGTGGCGGCGGTACGGCCACCGACCGTGCCCTTTAGTCGGCTGCGCATCACCCTAAGAGCCGATCACACCCCTGAGCACATTGCGCAATTGCTGGCAGCATTGGCTGAGTTGTTAAAGTGCTGTTAAGAAGGGCTGACGGTCTCGGTGTATTTCGCCTAGGCTGGAGATAGTTCTGTGAAATCGGCAAACTGCGCCAAGGAGTGAGCGATGAGGATTTGGGTAAGCGAGCAAATTGATCCCTCTGGCCTGCTTTATGCCTGTATTGCCTGTCGTGATGAAGCTCAGGCGAGGGAGTGTGTGCAGTCTTTTGAGAAAAACTTAACAACAGAACAAAAAGCCGCCGGTTGGCAAGTGCGTCTGCGTACGGTGGCCTCTTGGGATGAGGTTCCCAGTACTGCCCTCAAGCTCTGCTAATCTTTTGGCTCAGCCCTGCATAAGAATCTCAGTGGAGCGATTAAGCCAGTGGGGACGTTGCCCTCTCTGCACCTTTGCTATCATGGGTGCGATGTGCTCATCATTGCTTTTCCTTTGGAGGATGCCGCAGAATGGAGTTTGAAGCCCTGTTACTTGGTTTAGAACCACTTACCGTGCTTGCCCTTGGGGTGGGTGCTGTTGCTGTTGCCCCCGTTGTGGGTGCCGTTGACTCAATGACTGGTCACAACTTGGCAGAGCAAGCTCGCAATGCGGCAAAATCAGGCTTGATGTGGGCGTTTGAAGCCTATGAAAAGGCACAGACGGCTGTCGCTGAAGCCAGTGAGTCTTTCCAAGACTTGGTTGCCGAAGCCCGCTCAGAAATGATGGAGCAAAAAGCAGCAAAGGCCGCCGCGCCTGAGGAACCCCGCCAAGTGACGATTAGCTAAGTTTTACTTTTAGTGCCTAATTGAAATGCCTTTGGGGTAGTTCTGCTGCCCCATCTTTATTTTAATGAGCGACCAGCGGGCGGGAAATAGATCACGGGAAAGACGCAACGACGAATGATCTCCCCGGCAAAGCTAGGGATTGATAATTCCCAAATTTTACCGACGGAACCAGAGGAAACGGCAATCCCATAGATGTCGCGATCGTGGGCTGCCAATTGTGCTTCGACCACCGGACTACCAAAGCGAATCTCGGTTTCAATGCTCAGGCCATAGCCAGTGAATTCTTGCTTTAGCTCGGCAAGAATTTTTTCAGCCTTCGGACGTTGCTCGCCAACTCCCAGTTCCCCTTTGCCGGCATCGCTGATAATCCAGCAGAAGGTCAGTGCAGCAATGCTCGTTTGATCGCGCTTTTGCACGCCTTCCCGCAGTTTTTGAACAAGGTGTTGGGCAGAGGGGCTGTGGTCGTAGGGCACTAGTAGGTGGCGAAAGAGATTTTGACAGCGGAGATTCAGTTCTGCGGTTGTCATCACCCACAACAGTTGCGGGCGCATAATCATCACTGGCACTTTAATCCGTTGCAGCACCTCAATGGTTGTACTGCCGAAGAGCTTCTCGTCCAAGAGATTGCGAATGGGACGGCTGGCCAGCACCAAGTCAATTTGATGTTTTTCAACGGTGTCCAGAATGGCATCGGCGGGGCGGCGGTTTTCGATGATCACTTCTGCTTTAAGATCCGCTGGAACTTTTGCGGCGTCGATTTTGAGTAATTCGCGTGCCTGTTGCAGCTTTTTTTCCCGCAGCCGAGGCTTATCGCCATCCTCGTCAATGGGGCGGGCATGGAAGAAGATCAACCTGCGAGCACCCGCTGTTTTCAGTGCCTCAAGGTAGTGGGTCAGTTTGGGGAGACCATCATGGAGATCGGTTGGAATCAATATGTTCTTGAACATGCCAGTGCTCCCCAATGCCAAACTCTAATTGCAGATTACCTTAGAAGGGGGAGGCGCGCTACTCAGTTCTTTTCTCTTTTTAAGGAATAAAATAATTACCCCCTCGCAAGCCGCAGGGGTCTCTGCTAGCAAATGGCAAGGGCACTGCCAAAGTCTTGGGGGCAGTTGCGCGACCCTATACAGACAACTGATAGAGAAGAAAACGGTTGCTTAGGGGCAACTTTTCGGAAAACCCCATCGTCAACTTCAACAGGAGTCACTAAAATAGGGATGGGTACAGAGTCATCATTAAATTCAATAATGTATCCATTACTACTAAATCCCTGTGAAACAAGGAGATTGTCTATCGTGATGCGATTTTCATTGAGATTTTTCTGGGATTTCGCCCCTCGCTAAGAGCTGTTAAATCAGAATCGCAACGACTTTTTTCCCATCGAATGCAGCGACACATTTCCCCTTCTCAAGAAAGGGTTTTAAGTAACTGAAATTGCCTTCTTAAACAGTTGAGGAAGGGGAGCTTTCGCTGCCAACTTCAATGATTGAGTTGAGGTGTTGAGTTGATGACAATTTTGACGTTGGGGCAACGCATGCTCCGCACAATTTTGTGGCCTGTCCGGCAGTGGCTAGAGCATCTAGAAGTGCACGATCGCCAGCTAGCGCATCGTCTATGCCGCTTGATCCCCGCCCAGTGTCCCTTTGAACGCGATATTGTGGTTGCAAAATGGCATATTCACATTCCGCCTTTGTGCCACCTCAATCCCCTTTACGAGGAGCTCATGCTGTTGCGCTACCGTGCCCTCTGCTATTTGGCGGATGAGTGCCATGAAGATATTAGTGCCTACTGTTAGCACCTAGGGGGTGTGCTGGTGTGGCGATCGCTAGCCTCCTTCCTATTTCAGCAGCCCTGTCCCTGTTGTGGTCGAGCCAGTCCCCAAACGATCTGTAGGGATTGTGAACGGCGGCTGAGGTCATGGGAAGTGCGCCAACGCCAACGCTACTGGCGGGGCAGTCTCCCCCTTTTTCCCTGGGGGTATTATCAGCAAGACCTCAAGCGGGCGATCGCCACCATGAAATACAACAATCACCCCGAACTAGGTACCCTCTTTGGCCAATGGTTAGCCCTGAGTTGGTTGGAAGCGAAGATCGCCCAACGCCTCCCGTTGCAGATTGTGCCTATTCCTCTCCATCGCGATAAATTGCAGAGCCGGGGCTTTAATCAAGCAGCGCTCATTGCTGAGGGGTTTTGCCGTGCCCTTGAGCTACCCCTTGCCCCAGTGGGACTAATCCGCCAAAGAGCAACCCAGTTCATGTTTCAGCTTTCACTCACAGAACGCCAAGCCAATCTTGAGAATGCCTTTCGCCTAGGGCAGGGGCTGCAGCGACGGCGCTGGCTCCTTTTGTGCGATGACATTTATACCACGGGGACAACGGCACGAACTGCAGCCGCAGTATTACGGGGGGCTGGCTACAAGGTCTTGGGGATCATCACCGTGGCCGTGGCGCTGCCGGATCAACTGGTCGATTCCACCGTGAAGGCAACCAACATCAAGGCTTCTGTCCACTCAACAACCGCACCATAGGTATCCCCCGTGTGACCGCCCAACTGCCACTGAAACCATGCCGGGATCAAGAGGATGAGGAGCAAACCAAAAAGCAATTGTCCGAAGGGAAGCGGTAGCAGGAAGCTGAGTAACAGCACCAGTAAACCACTCGGCCAAAAATCGCGGGGAAAGGCACTACTGGCTTTATGGATCTGACCCGTGCCTTGGGGTTTCAAATAGGGATAGCGGGCGATCGCCCACACCTGAGCAAGGCGCCCGATCACCAATACCCACACCAAGACCTGACCCCTCTCTAAACTGCTCAAGGCCGCTACTTTTAAGAGCAAAATGACGAGTCCTGCCATGACGCCAAAGGCACCCGTGCGGCTGTCCGCCATCACCTCAAGGCGCCGCTGTTGATCCCTGACGGCTAAACCATCGGCCGTGTCCATGGCACCATCCAAGTGCAATCCCCCAGTTAATCCTAGCCAAAGTGCCACAACCAAGACACTGGCCACGAGGGGGGGAACGTGCAAAAATGCCAGCAGCCACTGCGCCCCCCAGAGAAGCATTGCCAACAGTAGCCCCACCCAAGGACACCACTTGGCAGCTCCCGCCAATTGCATGGGGCAGTTAGGGGGAATGGGCAAACAGGTATAGAAGGCGATCGCCCCCAACCATTCCATCCAAAGGGTCTTCATGAACGGGTTTGAATTTGCGCCACTGTCCGCTGCTGGGGTTGCAGGGATTGAGCCACCCGCTGAATGTCGGCAGGGGTAATGTCATTAATGGCCTCTAAACGGGCAAAGAGTTGCTGCCAGCCGCCGCCTTTTACAGCATACTCCGCCAAGAGCTTGGCCATCCCCTCATTGGACATTAGGTTTTGCAGCAGTTCCATCCGCAGTTGCGCTTTTACCCGATCCAGCTCTGCCGCCGTCACGGGTGTTGTTTGCAGTGCCTTGAGTTCTTGGGCAATACCTGCCGCAAGGGCAGCCGTCGTTTGACCCGGCGCCGGTGCCCCGTAGATGAGAAAGCGATTGGGGTATTTATTGCCGGGAAACCCCACGTAGGCTTGCACGTTGAGGGCTAATTTTTGCTCTAGGACAAGGGAACGGTAGAGACGGGAGGTGCGACCGCCACTGAGGAGACGTGTCAAAATTTCATAGGTGAGGTACGCGGGATCCCTCAAAGGTGGACAGGGATAGGCTTCAATATAGAGGGGTTGACTGGCCAATTCGAGGGTAATCTGCCGAGATTCCGTTTGCGGCGGTTCGGGGGGAATGGCTGTGGTTTTGCCCGTGCCCTTGGGATAGCGACTAAAATAAACCTTGGCCAATTCCTTCACCTTCTGGGGATCAACATCTCCGACAAGCACCATGGTCATTTTGTCAGGTGTGTAATACTGGCGAAAAAACCGTTCCACATCGGCGCGGCGCAGGTTTTGAATATCCTCACGGTAGCCAATGACGGGTCGGCGGTAGGGATGCTGACGAAAGCTGGTGGCCAAAAAGGCCTCAAAGAGTTGGCCAGTGGGGGAATTTTCAGTGCGTAGCCGCCGCTCCTCAAGGATGACTTCCTTTTCTTGATAGAAGTCACGAAAGACGGGTTCCAAAAAGCGTTCCGACTCTAGGGACATCCACAGTTCCAATTTGTTGGCGGGAAAACTGTAGAAGTAACGGGTGGCATCGGCAGATGTGGTTGCATTGAGACCCACGCCCCCGGCCTGCTGGACAATTTGGCCATATTGATTGCGAATCACATAGCGATCGGCAGCCTGCTGCACAGCGGCAAATTCTGTAATCAATGCCTGACGTTGCCGCTCATCCGTCGTGGCTTGCAGTTGCTCAAAGAGGCGATCCAGTTGGGCAAGTTTTTCTTTTTCAGCGGCATAATCCGTCGTCCCAATGCGGCGGGTGCCCTTAAAGGCCAAGTGTTCCAGATAGTGTGCCACACCGGTCTGGCCTTCCGGTTCATCAACGCCCCCTACATCCACGTAGGTGAGAAATGACACTATCGGGGCTTGGTGTTGCTCCATGACAATGAAGTGCATCCCATTGTCAAGATAGAATTCACTGATTTGATCCATGGCACGGTCAATGTAGGGGCGAATCGTTTGGGCGTCGGCCGGCAAGGAGAGGGCGATCGCCCCCAAAACAAGGCAGAGGAGAATTTGCCAGAAATAAACTTGCCAGTGGCGTTGCTGCCGCATCAACAAACCTAGTTGGCCTCCAGCCAGTTGGCCGCCGCGTAAATGTCCACCGCAAGGGGCACACTCAGGGGTACTGCTGTACTCATGACTTCGGGAATTGTAGTTTGCAGTTGTTCCCACGCTTCAGGGGTCATCTCCAACACCAATTCATCGTGGACTTGGAGCAGCAGGCGGACTTCTTCAGGGGAAAGTAGGGGAGCCAGTTTCACCATCGCACACTTAATAATATCGGCACTGGAACCTTGAATCGGGGCATTGGCTGCCGCCCGCAATAGTCCCCGCTCGTAATTGCTCATTTTTAGTTTACTGGGATCGACATCGGCTAGCGCCTCTAAAGGCTTGCGCCGCAGGGCTTGCAGTTCAGAACTCTGAAATTCAAAATAGCGCCGCCGTCCCAAAATGGTTTCCACATAGCCTTGGCTGAGGGCAAGCCGTTCCATTTGCCGCAAATAGTCAAAGACGCGTGGATAGCGATCGTAAAACCGCTGAATAAACACCTTAGCATCGGCCACACTCACCCCGGCCTCACGGGCAAACCGCTGTGCTCCCATCCCGTAAATGACGCCAAAGTTAATAATTTTGCCCAAGCGTCGCTCGCTGGAACTAATGTCGGTTTTTTCTAAGAGAAACTGAGCTGTGAGATGATGGACATCCTCCCCTTTTTGGTAGGCCTCTAGTAGGGCCGGCTCTTGACTCAGATGAGCAAGGATGCGCAACTCAATTTGGGAATAGTCCGCTGCCACCAGCAACCAGCCCGGCTCGGGAATAAAGGCGCGGCGAATTTGCCGACTAAACTCGGTGCGAATGGGGATATTTTGCAGATTGGGATTAGAGGAGGAAAGGCGCCCCGTAGCGGTCACCGCTTGGTTGAATTCCGTATGTACACGGCCTGTGTCCGGACGCACCAAGGTTGGCAACACATCCACATAGGTGGATTTGAGCTTGGCGAGGGTGCGATGGTTCAAAATGAGTTCAATCACAGGATGATCTCCCCGCAGTTTTTCGAGGGTTGCGGCATCGGTGGAGTAGCCCAGTTTCGTTTTATGGGTCTTTTTCGTATCTAACCCCAAAATGCCAAAGAGCAGTTCACTCAGTTGCTTGGGGGAGGCCAAGTTAAAGGGTTGTCCCACGGCATCCCATGCTTGTTGTTGCAGTGCTGCCAGTTGCTGTTCGAGTTCTTGGGAGAGTTGCCGCAAATAGTCACTGTCAATGCGAATCCCCGTGGCTTCCATTTCCGCCAGAATGGGTTCGAGGGGCAATTCCACCTCTAGGAGGAGTTGGCGCAGGCGGGGGGGCAAGTCGGCCTCTAGTTTGTCCTTGAGAAGATAGGTGGTATAGACATCGAGGCCACAGTATTGCGCTACCACCGCAGGGGGGAGATCCGCAAGGGTTTGATCTTTGCCCACCAGACTACGGTAGGTTTGGGCTTGAAGGGGCAGATAGCGTTGACACAGATCCTTGAGGTTGTGACTGGCTTCGGGATTAATCACATAGCTCGCCAGCATCGTGTCAAATACGACACCTTGTAATTGAATCCCCTGAAACCGCAGCACCAAGCGGTCAAACTTGGCATTTTGCAAGACTTTGGGGTAGCGATCGCCCTCAAGAATCGGTCGCAAAGCGGCGAGGGTCTCTGGTAGGGGTAGGTTCTGCCCCTCTTTGTGCCCCAACGGTAGATAGGCCACCTGATCAGGCGCTGCGCCCCAACAGCAGCCCAAGCCCACCAAGGCAGCATCGCGGGGGTTCAAGGCCGTGGTTTCCGTGTCCCAAGCCACGGGATGGTTCGCATCGGTACAGGTTTCTAACTGGGCGATCAGCCATTGCAGTCGCTCTGGCGTCTCAATGAGTTGCACATTCACTGGATCGGGGGTGTCCGTCGGCGCAAAAAACCATGTTGCATCCGCATCGCTCTCTACATCCGGCAGTGTCCCCCCCAAGCGGAGGTGCCAGTCCTGAAGTTGCATCCGCAGGGTACGAAATTCCAACTGATCCAATAGCTGATCCAGCGTTGGCCAGTCAAAGGGACTCAGATGCAGTTCCTCTAGGGGGAGTTCCAAGGGGACATCGAGGATAATTTGAGCTAGGGTGCGGGAATGGCGGGCATCGGCCTCCCCATTGATCAGCTTCGTTCTTAGGCTAGGGGGCGTAATCTCATTGATGTGGGCGTAGATTTCCTCTAGCGTGGGGTACTGATTGAGTAACTGCACCGCTGTTTTTGGGCCAATCCCCTTAATACCGGGAATGCGATCGCTGGCATCGCCACAGAGGGCTTTATAGTCCACAATTTGCTCGGGCCAAACCCCCATTTTTTCCTTGACCTTGAGGGCATCAAAGGCCTCCAGACCCTGCTTGCGTTGGCCAAGGGTATTCCCCAGATACAAGACCTGTACTTGACCTTCGCGATCAATCAATTGAAAGAGGTCGCGATCGCCACTGACAATGGACACCCGCCATCCTTGGGGTCGCAAGCGATGGGCCACCGTACCAATCACATCATCGGCTTCATAGCCCGGCTGACTCAACAGGGGTAGACGCAGTGCCCGCAGCAACGCCTGCAAATTGGCAATATCGGTAATAAAGTCCTCGGGCGTTTCTGCCCGCCCCGCCTTGTAGTTTTCGTCGGCTGTGTGGCGAAATGTCGGCTCCCCCAAGTCAAAAGCAATGGCCACATGATCCGGCTGCTGCTGCTCCAGAATCTCCAGCAGCGTCTTAAGAAAGCCAAAACACACACTAGTGGGAATCCCCGTGGAGGTACGCAACCCCCCCTCTCGCCCCTTACTAAAGGCGTAGTAGGCACGAAAGGCCAAGGAATGACCATCAATGAGTAAGAGATTGGCAGAAGGCATGGGGACAGGAAACGGCGGGGGATAACTTTTCCATTATTCAAAAAATTGGTCTAAACCCCCACCCCTGAAAATGGCAGAGTCTCAACGGCTAAAGTCACGGCGTTTTTGGCAGAAGGGTAAAGCCACCAGCATCGCTAGAATGACAATTCCTTGATTGCGCCAATGGCGTTGCACATCTACGGTAAACATGTAGCCTTGATCTCGTTGGAAGCGGCTGATAATGCCTTGGGCTTCATTGATGGCACGACTGCGTTGGCGGTTCCACTCAGAATATTTTAGTTCCCACTCATCCATGGCTGCCTGATAGGCTTGCAGCCGTTGCAGATAGTCTTGGAGCGCTGCTGGATCATTGGGGGGATCGCCCGGAGACTCTGGCCGCGGCGGTGCGGGTTCATCCACTTCGGGGACATACTTGGCGCGGATACCGGGGAAGTTACAGGTCTTAAAGAGACCGGGACCATAGCACAGACAAAAATCCCGCTGCATCTCCTCGGTCATTTTTTCCCGTTCCTCCTCTGGTTCGCGCCAACAGGGGTCATTGGCAATATCATCCCCGATGCCTGTGAGCTTGACCATCGCCTCAAAGGGCCACTTAATGACCGTCAGATGGTTAATAATCTGCCCCGGTAACCCGAAGGAAGAAACGGGCTGAATCCCGCCACTAAAGATAATTTGGGGCACTAAAAACATCAGCACCAGCAGCGGCACAATGTTCTGGCTAGGGGCAAAGGCAGAGACCAAAAGACCCATCGCCATACCGCCAAAAATGGCAAGGGCAAGGGTGACGTACATGGCAAAAGTAACCCCCCAATCTCCCGGTAAATCCACCGCCAGCTTTGTCACCGCAAGGTAAGTGGCCGCTTGATAAAGAGCTAGCCCAAGGGCGATCGCCCCCTTGGAGCCAATGTAGGGCAACAGCCGCAGGCCAATCATCCGCTCCCGCCGATAAACCTCCACCTCCTTAACCAATTCCCGCATCGTTGTCATTGCGCCAATCATGACGGCAATCAGACTGGTGACAAAAATCATCGTCAGGGCTTGACCCGCATTCCCCGTTTCCGGATTAAAGAGATCCCGCTGCCAAGAAACAAAACTCAAACTCCCCAAGAGGGGGGCTATTAAGAGGGTCAGCAGCAGGTTACTGCGATCTTGGCCAAGAATTGTGAGATTGCGGCGGGTGAGAATGAGAAATTGTTGCCAAGGGGAGATTTTCGACTTGGGTTCACTGCTGCGACGGGATTTGCCCTTGGTGCGCCGTTGACTTTCATCGGGCATGTGAGCTAGCACCTGCTGTCGCCCGACCACATATTCCTGATAGAGGCGCGATCGCCGGTAGGCTTCCTCTAGTTCTGCCGAAGTGGGGGCATTGGGGTTTTTCTCTTTGTCTAGGGCACGATAAATGCCAGAGAAATCCTCGAGCTTAATGCCACTAAAGCGATCGCCAAAGGTAGCTCGGAAATAGGGCAGCAGTTGATCAGGAGGACCAAAGTAGGCCAGCCGGCCGCCCTCCGCTAGATAGATCACCAGATCACACTCCCGAATATTTTGGGTGGCGTGGGTAATGATCAGAATCGTTCGCCCCTGATCCGCCAACTGCCGCAGCAAAAACATCAGGTCGGCTTCCGTGCCCGGATCTAAGCCAGAGGTGGCCTCATCGAGGAAGAAGAGACTGGGTTGCGTGAGCAATTCGGCACCAATACACACCCGCCGCTGCTGACCGCCACTGAGGCGGGAAATGGGCACATCGCGACGATGGTTCAGTCCCAATTCTGTTAACACCTCGGTCACCCGCTGTTGGCGTTCCGCTGGGGTTGTATCGGGGGGCATGCGTAGTTTTGCCGCGTATTCCAAGGCTTGGGCGATCGTCAGTTCCTCGTGGATGATATTCTTCTGCGGTACATAGCCCAATTGCGCTTGAAAGGCCTGATAGTTGCGGTAGAAATTTGTGCCATTGACCAGTACCGTGCCCGTTGTTGCTGGCCGCAGTCCATTGAGGGCATCGAGGAGCGTTGACTTGCCGCTACCACTAGGCCCCAAGATGGCCACAAACTCCTTGGGCATGATCGATAGCGAAATATCGTGGAGAATTTGCGTTCCCTTGCCCACCACCTTACTGAGGTTGATGGCATCTAGGCGCATGTGACCCGATTCGGCATATTGGGTCAGGGTTTCATCAACATTGAGGACAAGGCGATCGCTACCAATGCGAATACTGTCCCCCACCCGCAGCAGTGTGGGTTCTTCTACCTCGCGGCCATTGACAAACGTGCCATTACTCGACCCCAGATCCGTGAGCAGGAAATCGCCATTGCGGCGCTCAATTTTGGCGTGGTGACGGGACACCGTTGGATGCTCAATCACCAGATCATTGCTTGGATCGCGGCCAATCGTGAACGTGTTGTATCCCACCAGCGAAATCGTCTTCACGGGGACAGTGGATGTCGCATCGGCCTCAGGAATCGCCAGTACTGTTGCTGTGCTCAACTCCGTCGCGGGGCTAAAGACAACGGCATGACGCTCTGTGTCAATGCGATCGGGCAACTCCTGCCCCACATAGGTCAGCGTCACAAATTCCATCAGGGCATAACTCTCCCCGATTCCCAAATGCACATTCATTGCCGGCTGCGGGTCACTGAGATCTACCACCTGCAAATGCTGATCCGCAAAGCGTAATTTCAAGTGGCAGGGCAAAAGTTCAGGGGTATCCACCACCACATCGCAGGCGGGATGGGTGCCTAAAAGCGTCGTTTGCTCCTGTAGCCCCCAGCGTTGCTGCCATGTTTTGGTGCGCACTTCAATCACAGGGACTTCAGTCTCTTTGCTGACCTCAGTGGTACGGGGTTGATAGTCGTGGTAGTGCCAGATGAGGCGAAAGCGCACAGCAGAGTTGCCCAGCGTTATCAAGTCGCCATCTTCAAGGGGAATGGGGGTATTAGGCACAACCGGTTGGCCATTGAGATGGGTGCCCGCTTTACTGCCGAGATCTACGAGGTGAACTTTCCCTTCTTGCCACTCCAAGAAAGCGTGGTAGCGGGAGACGGAAAGATCATTCAGGACAATGTCATTATCGGGGGCACGGCCAATTTTGAGGCCGCTGGCGGGTAGCTGAACCCCCTGCTCACTGACGGATTTGACAAGTTCTAACCATGCTGTTTGAGTCATGACCTTGGGGCAAAGGGGCTTGATGCCAGTCAGTTTACTGGATTCTGGCCGATCTGACAAAAGACGCCCGCCAAAGCTCAACCGGCGCAGAAACCTATCATTATTGCGAGGAGGGCAAAGAAGGCATCGGCAAATAACTCGCCACCTGTGACCATAGAAACTGTGCTTGCTCCCACAGGCGATCGGGACCAATACCAAAAAAGAGTTGCAACAGGAAAACAATCAGGGCAATTTTAATCGCCGTACCGAGAGTGACCTTGAGGACAGTGATCAGCCAGCGGAGCACGAACCAACTGATGGCGATCGCCCCTAAGGTGATCAGGATTTCAGTCACGGTCATCGCCGCACCAAGATATCTTGGCCATGGGTATCCGTGCCGCAGGTCTCCAGCAACTGGTGTTCAACGGCCAAAGCATGCACAAGGGCGGTTGTTTCAGGGGTGGGTTCCCACACATCGGGATTGCTGTAACAGTAGTAGGTTTCCACCCCATCAATCCCCCGCGCCACAGCTGCAGGAATCAATTGTTCAGCAGGCAAACGATAGCGCGCCGGGTGTGCCAAAATCGCCAAGCCTCCTGCTTCATGGAGTGCGGCAATCACCCGTTCTGCCTGTGCCAAGTCCCCTTGGGGGGCAGTGCCCATTGTATAGAGATGCAGGATCGGCGCATAGGGGTCAAAGCCATAGCCCAGAATATGCACCTCAGTACCCAAGAGTTGAGCCGTAATTTCAATGCCCGTGTAAACTTGGGGGCGATCCGTTCCTGGATAGGCTTCTACGTAGGTTCGAGCCTGAAAATAGCCCTCTAGGGCATGGTGATCGGTAATGGCAAATCCCTTGAGGCCATGGATCATTGCCTGTTGCGCCACTTGCTGCGGTGTCAGTTGCCCATCGGAGCAGATGGTATGGAGATGAAAGTTATAGCGATAGGGACAACTGGTTGCCGTCAACATCCGAAAGAGACCACGGAGAGTCTCAGCCTGCGTCACCATCAGTGCAGCAAGGGTCATAGGCATTACCAAATCTTACGCTGTTACCTCTTTAATATAAACTTTCTTTAAGAAACGAGAGATAAAGATTCCTAATAGGGCGATTTATGTACCTCGATGGGGTGTGCTAGGATACAAGTTGGCTCGGAATCATGCGATCGCAACGCCTCAACCTTGTCAGGTCCGGAAGGAAGCAGCAATACGGGATGCTTGCGGTAGGCGTGATCTCCGGGTCACCCTCTTGAGACCTGCGAACGATTCATGCCTGTCACTACCCTTAGCCTCCCCCTCGATGAGATTCGCTACGATGAACGGGGTTTAGTGCCAGCAATTGTCCAAGACTATTTGGACGGCACCGTGTTGATGCTGGCGTGGATGAATCGGGAATCGCTACAGAAAACCCTTGAAACCGGTCGTACGTGGTTTTGGAGTCGTTCGCGCCAAGAACTGTGGCCCAAGGGCGAAACCTCTGGCCATGTCCAGTGGGTCAAAAGTATCCGCTACGACTGCGATAGTGATGCCCTGTTGTTAACAGTAGAGCAAGTGGGCCAAGTCGCTTGCCACACGGGGCAGCGCAGTTGTTTCCACCGCCATGGGGAGGCCGGAGAACGGGTAGAAGACCCACCAGCAGATACCCTTTCGCAAGTGTATAACGTGGTCTGTCAGCGGCGCGACTTTCCGCAGCTACAGTCCTACACTTCCAGCCTGTTCACAGCCGGTGATAATAAAATTCTCAAGAAGCTGGGCGAAGAAACCGTAGAAGTGGTGATGGCCTGCAAAGACGATGACCCCGAGGCGATCGCCGGTGAGGTAGCGGACTTGTTTTACCACACGCTAGTTGCCCTTGCCTATCATGGGGTGTCCCTGCGGCAGGTCTATGAGCAGCTTCAGTTGCGGCGGCGCTAGTTGCTTGCCGTTTTCCTTGTCAGCACTGGCTCAACGTCGTTAAAGTGCTAGATACAGGTAATTTACATAACTATACAAATGGCAAAGCAGGTGGTCGTCATTGGCGGCGGCATTGGGGGTCTGACCACAGCGGCATTGTTGGCACGACGGGGCTATCGGGTTCAGCTGTTTGAGCAGGCAGCCCAACTGGGGGGCTGTGCCTCCACATTTCAGCGGCGGGGCTTTACCTTTGATGTTGGCGCCACCCAAGTGGCTGGCCTTGAGCCGGGGGGGATTCACGCGGCGATTTTTGCTGAATTGGAGATGCCTCTGCCGGCAGCAACCCCCTGCGATCCTGCCTGTGCGGTGTATCTGCCGCAGGAAATGACGCCCATCAATGTTTGGCGCGATCGCGATCGCTGGCAACTGGAACGTCAACGCCACTTTCCCCACAGTGAGCGGTTTTGGCAAGGCCTTGAACACCTCTTTGCCATTAGTTGGCGATTTCAGCAGCGGCAGCCCATTTTGCCCCCGCGCAATGGCTTTGATCTGTGGCAATTGGTGCAAGCCCTGCGTCCGGAGACGCTTCTCACGTTGCCCTTTAGCCTGATGACGGTGACCGATTGGATGCGTCTTTGCGGTGTCGGGGGCGATCGCCGGCTGCGGCAATTTCTGGATCTTCAACTCAAGCTCTACTCCCAAGTAGATGCCAGTGAAACCGCACTCCTCTATGCCGCCACCGCCCTCTGTCTGTCCCAAGACCCCCACGGCCTCTACCATCTCCACGGCAGCATGCAGGTTCTCAGTGATTTACTCGCCAATGCCTTGCAGCGCGATGGCGGTCAAATTTACACCCGGCATTTGGTGCGTCACATTGAAGTCGAGCGGGGGCGTGCCGTCGCCGTCCAAGTGGAGAATCTGAAAACAAAAACCTTGCAGCGCGTTGCAGCGGATCACATTGTGGCCAATGTCCCTGCCCAAAACCTGCCCCAACTCCTTGGCGATGCCATTCCCACTGGCTATGCCCGCCGCCTCAAAAGGCTGCCGCCGGCCGCCGGTGCCTTTGTGATTTACCTTGGCGTTAAAGAGGCCGCCATTCCCGAAAGTTGTCCGCTCCACTTGCAGTTTCTCTACGATGCGGAAGGGCCGATTGGCGAAAATAACTCCCTGTTTGTCTCTGTGAGTCAGCCGCAGGATGGCCGTGCCCCCAGGGGCTATCGTACCCTGATTGCCTCCAGCTTTACTGAGCCGAATTTTTGGCGTCAGCCTGACTTAGACTATGCCGCCACCAAGGCGCAATACACCCAAACAGCTCTTGAACACCTCGGGGAATTCTTTGATCTGCGGCCTGAGCACATTGTCCACTGTGAAGCGGCGACCCCCCGCACCTTCTGGCGCTATACCGCGCGGCTAGATGGCATTGTCGGGGGCATTAGTCAACGCCTGAGCACCTTTGGCCCCTTTGGCTTGGCCACCCGCACCCCGATTCCTCACCTGTGGTTAGTGGGAGATTCCGTGCATCCGGGGGAAGGTACGGCCGGTGTCAGCTATGGTGCCCGTGCCCTTGTGCAGCAACTGCTCGCCAATGATGCCTAAGGGATTCCTATTTTGGTGAAAATCACTATAATAGAGAGACTCGTTACCAATTGCGAAAGGAACCCACTGCCTGTGTTTGCGACTCTCGCTGCCCCCCAACCGTCCCTGCCGTTGGATTTAATTGCGGCCATCCAAGACCTGAAGCGGGAACTGAATGCAGTGATTCTAGCCCACTACTACCAAGACCCCGCCATTCAAGATGTGGCCGATTACATTGGTGATTCCCTTGGGCTGTCGCGGCAGGCCGCCAGTACCAATGCCGATGTCATTGTTTTTGCTGGGGTGCATTTCATGGCCGAAACCGCCAAGATTCTCAACCCCGATAAGCTGGTGTTGCTGCCGGATTTGGCGGCGGGCTGTTCTTTGGCAGACAGTTGTCCTGCGGACGCCTTTGCTGCTTTTAAGGCGCAGTATCCTGACCATTGGGTGATTTCCTACATTAACTGCACTGCTGAAATCAAAGCCCTGAGTGACATTATTTGCACCAGTTCTAATGCAGTGAAAATTGTGCAGCAGTTGCCTGCGGATCAGCCCCTGATTTTTGCCCCCGATCGCAACCTTGGCCGCTATGTCATGGCACAAACCGGACGGCAGATGGTGCTGTGGGACGGCAGTTGCATTGTCCATGAAACCTTCTCCGAGCGACGCATCCTCGAACTCAAGGCCGCCTACCCCACGGCCCAGGTGATTGCCCACCCCGAATGCGAAGAAGCCGTACTCCGCCATGCCGATTTTATTGGTTCGACAACGGCTTTGCTCAACTATAGCCAACGCCAAGATCACGATACCTTTATCGTTGTCACCGAGCCAGGGATTCTCCACCAGATGCAGCGGCGCAACCCAGAGAAAACTTTTATCCCTGCGCCCCCTCAGGATCAGACCTGCAATTGTAATGAGTGCCCCTTTATGCGCCTGAATACCCTAGAAAAACTCTATTTGTGTATGCGCGATCGCCAGCCCCAGATTGAACTACCAGAAGACATCCGCCTTGCGGCGCTCAAACCCATCCAACGCATGCTGGAAATGTCCTAAACCAAGGGTGTCAGCTCCCTTAAATCTCAGCAACTGCTCGCTCAATCAGGCGACGAGCTAGGGTCTGAACGCCCGTATGGTAGTAGTAGTTGGTGCTCATGTCCAAAAAGGCTCCCAAGTAGTCGAGGTTATCCTTCGAGAGTTCAATAAAGCTTTGCAGACTATTGATCACCTTTTGCGGCGTTAACTCGTGGCTGCTGACAAATTGATGCATCCACCCCTGCACGGCATTAAAACTTTCGACAATAAAGCCCAATTGACCGCTGGGATTGCCCCCCGGCACGACACTGCCAATTGCTTTGAAGGTGGGGTTTTCCTGTAGATCATTGGGTTGCAAGCTTTGCAGTGTGCCCAAGCATTTGAGAAGAAAGTCAGGCCCTAGGGGAATCAGGCCATCAAAGCAGATGAGGGCGGCCATCCGCATCAGGGATTCACCACTGTAGTCGGCAAGGGCACGCAGGAAGTCGCCGAGGCTGTCACCGGGAATGCCATTGATTTGACAAAAGGCCAGAATTTCCACAATCAGCTTAATGCTGAGATCAATGGACTGCGCCCGCTCTGGCTTGGGCGTCATTTTATCCAAGAAGCCGAGGAAGGAAATTTTCTCGCCCACTTTGTTGGCAAGGGCAGCCGCTCCTAGGAGAGCATCGGTGTTGTCCACGGTTTGATAGAGCCACAGTGCCCGCTGATAGCCTTGGGATTTGTCATTAAAGAGCCGCACGGCGCGATCGCCAATTTGGCGGATCAAGGCAGGATCCGTTTCTCCAGTTACATGGCGGATCGTGTTATCAAAACCAACGATATTTTGCCACTGGCCGGGAATGATGAAATCCAAGGACTTGAGGGCCATAACGGTGATGCCCCCAGTGGGGAGTTGATCAACAATTTTATAGATAGCTGCGCTCACGGTGGTCTCCTTAGGGGGCAAGTTGGGCTAAACCAGCAAGATCAAATTTTTCAATCCATTCGCGGCGATCGCTGGCGGTAAAACTGGGATCACGGGAGAGTACCTTCACCTGATAGCGGTTGGCCACCAGAATGGCCGTTTGTGTGGTTCCCACCTCTACTGCTGGATAGCCAGCAATCTGCATCGTACTGTTTTGAAACTTGGCGGCAGCCTCAGGGGTGCTAATCGTATCGGAAATGGCCAGCATCGCTAGTTCTTTGCCCTCTTTTTTCAGCTTAGCCTCGGCAAAGCCCTTTTTCTCTTGGACATAGATGCGCTCAAAGCCATTCCCCTCGGGCGGAAAGAAGCGATTAAATTCACTCCCTTGGGTGGCTTCACGACTCACTGCCGGTGGTGCATTGCGCTGAGTGCTTTCCTGTTGCACCTGCTCATAGGGAGAGGGCGGGGTAGGGGCGCAACCGGTAATGAGAAGCGTCAGGGTTAAAATAAGCGCAGTCAGCCAGCGTGCCATGTGAATCCCCAAGACAACAAGCCAATCATAGCCTAGAGGGGGAAGCCACAGCCCTAGTTTGATACTTTGTTAATTTCTGCATTAATCTCTTGCCACTCGCGATCGCTCAAGGGTTCCGGGGTCAGTTTCACTTGCCACTGCGCCTCAAAGGCGTCCAAGAGAGCCGTTTGCACCACCTCTAAAGGGGGAAGGGACTGCCGATGGGGAACACTGCCAAATACCTGCTGCCATAGATCGAGGTCAGGGGTCAGGACAATTGAACCATGCTGCAGGACGCGATCGCCCCGCCAAGCTTGGGCACTACCAATGACTTTCTCGCCCGTAGGTAAAACCAAATCGGCCACGGTGGCTTGGGCAAAGCAATTGATCGGCGCTTGAGAGGAATAGGGGTCTTGTCCCAACTGCAGAGGCCACCCTAGGCGCTCAAACCCCACCCTCAGGAATTGACACAGATCGGTATAAACCTGTCGCCGCCGTTGCCCCAACCCCCACACCACTAGACTGTAGGTGAGATCCCCTTGGTGCAAAACAGCCCGCCCCCCCGTGGGTCGCTGCACCAGTTCGATGGCTTGCCCCTGCCAAGGCAGATGTTGCCAGTGCTCTGGAATTTGCCGCTGACTGTAGCCAAGGGAGATGGCGGGCGGTGACCAAGTGTAAAACCGCAGACAGGGGCGATCGCTAGACTGCCACAACCACCGATCCACCGCCATTTGCACTTTTCCCGGCGCCCCAAAGGGGGGAATATAACGCCACTTCATTCAGAAGCTGCTTCTGCCGGATGGTAGGCTGCCGCATCCCGCCGACACCCCATATAGGCAAGGATATACAACTCCTTCAGGTCTTGAATCAGCGGATAGCGGGGATTTGCCCCCGTGCACTGATCGTCAAAGGCCAGTTCGGCCATGCTTTGCACCTGTTCATAGAAGGCTTGATCCTCACTGTTGAGGGCTTCCTTAATGGTGGCTGGAATCTCTAACTGCGCCTTCAGGTCTTCAATAGCGGCAATCAGGCGCGCCACTTTTTCCTCTGGCGTGCTACCACCCAATTCAAGAAAGTCGGCAATTTGGGCATAGCGTTCCTTGGCCTGGGGATACTTGTACTGTGGAAAGATTGCCTGTTTCAGGGGGGCATCCGTGGCGTTATAGCGGATGACATGGCAAATCATCAGCGCATTGGCAAGGCCGTGGGGCACGTGGAAGGTGGAGCCAAGTTTGTGGGCCATCGAGTGGCAGACCCCCAAGAAAGCATTGGCAAAGGCCATGCCGGCGATCGTGGCGGCATAGTGAACTTTCTCGCGAGCTTCTGGGTCAGCCGCCCCCAAGCGATAGGCACGGGGTAAGTACGTAAACAGCAGTTTGATTGCCTCTAATGCCAGTCCCTCAGTAAACTCCGTCGAGAGCACCGATACATAGGACTCCAAGGCATGGGTTAGGGCATCAATGCCGCCATAGGCCGTGAGTTTCTTGGGCATGTGCAGCACCAAGTCGGGATCCACAATCGCCATGGTGGGCGTGAGGGCATAGTCCGCCAAGGGGTATTTAATCCCCACGCGATCGTCGGTAACCACTGCAAAGGGCGTCACTTCGGAACCCGTCCCCGAGGTCGTGGGAATTGCCACCATCATGGCTTTTTGACCCAAGGGGGGCAGTTGATACACCCGCTTGCGAATATCCATGAAGCGCATGGCCAAGCCGTCAAACTCCACCTCTGGATGCTCATACAACAGCCACATCACCTTGGCCGCATCCATGGGTGAGCCACCCCCCACGGCAATAATCACATCGGGCTGATAGTCTCGCAGCAGTTCTAGGCCGCGATTCACCGTACTCAGGGTCGGGTCTGGCTCCACTTCATGGAAGATGTCGTGCTTGATGCCCAGTTCTTCGAGGGTGTGCACAATCGGGTCAGTGATGCCCAAGTCAAAGAGGGGTTTATCGGTAACCAAGAAGGCGCGTTTTTTCCCTTCTAGCTCTCGCAAGGCAATGGGTAGGCAGCCGGGTTTGAAGTAAATTTTCGGCGGCACGCGGAACCAGAGCATATTTTCGCGGCGATCGCTCACCGTTTTGATATTCAACAGGTGATGGGGACCGACATTTTCCGACGTGACATTACCGCCCCACGTCCCACACCCCAAGGTCAGCGAGGGATCCAACTTGAAGTTGTACAAATCCCCGATCGCCCCTTGGGAAGAAGGGGTGTTAATCAAAACCCGTGCCGTCTGCATGCGGTATTTGAAGTAGGCAATGTCATCTTGGTTGCGGGGATCGGTGTAGAGCACAGAGGTGTGCCCCATGCCGCCAAAATTCACCAACTGTGCGGCAATTTCCACCCCTTTATGGAACTGGGGTGCCCGATACAAGGCCAAGACGGGACAGAGTTTCTCATAGGAAAATGGCTCCTGCGACCCCACTTCACTCACTTCACCAATGAGTACCCGCGTTTCTGGCGGCACTTGGATATTGGCCATTGCAGCAATAGTGGCTGCTGATTGACCGACAATCGCAGGATTGAGGCGACCATCCTTCAGGAGCAGTTGTGCCACCCGCTGCCGTTCCTCAGGGGAGAGAATGTAGCCCCCCCGCCGTTGAAACTCCGCTTTGACCGCGTCATAGATCTCATCAACGACAATCACCGCCTGCTCCGAGGCACAGATCATGCCATTGTCAAAGGATTTACTGAGGAGAATCGAACTCACCGCTGTGGGAATATCGGCTGTGGCATCAATGAGCACCGGGGTATTGCCCGCCCCGACCCCGATCGCCGGATGACCAGAGGAATAGGCGGCCTTCACCATGCCTGGCCCACCCGTGGCCAAAATCAATTTAATTTGGGGATGCTGCATCAGGACTTGGGAGAGTTCAATGGTTGGCTCATCAATCCAGCCAATAATATCGCGGGGTGCGCCAGCGGCGACTGCTGCATCCAACACCACCTTGGCTGCGGCCACCGTACAGACCTTTGCTCGGGGATGGGGCGAAAAGATAATGCCATTGCGAGTTTTCAGGGCAATCAAGGCCTTAAAGATGGTCGTCGAAGTTGGGTTCGTCACCGGCACCACACCGGCAATGATCCCCACGGGTTCAGCAATTTTTTGGATGCCAAAAATGGGATCATCCTCAATTACGCCGCAGGTTTTCTCATGTTTGTACTTGTTGTAGATATATTCCGAGGCAAAGTGATTTTTAATGACTTTATCTTCGACAACCCCCATGCCCGTTTCGGCAACGGCTTGTTTGGCAAGGGGAATCCGCGCTTGGTTGGCCGCCATGGCCGCTTGGTGGAAAATGTGATCCACCTGCTCTTGGGTAAACTGAGCATACTGGGTTTGTGCCCTTTGGACGCGCTCAATGAGTGCTTCGAGATCGGCAATGGTTTGAACGGGTTGAGAATGAGTTAAGGCTTGGGCAGTCATGGGCGACTCCTGAGGAAAGAAATTTCTTAAATGGGCAAGTTATTGAACGTTGAGATCATATTCACGGAAAAGGGCGATCGCCCGTTGGACATCTTTGGGACTCGCTGCTGGGGTATCAAACAGTTCATAGGGCAGCCCTAATTGCTGCCATTTGTATTCCCCCATTTTGTGAAAGGGCAACACCTCCACTTTCTCCACGTTACGCAGACCCGCCACAAATTGCGCCAATCCCCGAATATTTTCGGGATCATCCGTCAGCCCCGGTACCAAGACAAAGCGGATCCACGTCGGTTTGTGGATCTCATCTAGGTACTTGGCCAACTCCAAGGTGGGGGTAATCGTGACACTGGTGACCCGCCGATAGGTCTCCGGCAGAAAGGATTTAATGTCGAGCAACACCAGATCCGTTGCCGCCACAACCGGTTTAGCCGCCTCCAAGACCACATAGCCCGACGTATCTAGGGCGGTGTGCAATCCTAATTCGTGGCAGCGCTCAAAAATTTCACGCACAAACTCCGGCTGCATCAGTGGTTCGCCGCCACTAACCGTTACGCCCCCTTGGCGCAGATAGGATTGGTAATGCTGAATATCGGCAATCAGTTCATCCACGGTTACGAGCTTGCCCTGATGGGGTTCGCGGCAGTCGGGATTGTGGCAGTACAGACAGCGCAGTGGACACCCTTGGGTAAAAATCACATAGCGAATGCCGGGGCCATCTACCGTGCCACAGGTCTCAACGGAGTGAATGTAACCTGTCACCTTTTGTTTTTCGGGTTGTTTTTCAGGGAGTATGGAAACCATCATTGAAACCTCGGTGACAACAGATTGCTTGAGATAGCGTTTATGGATTTAAAGAGAACTTTCTAAAAAATTTGCTAAAATTTTAATCCCTTAAGAAAGTATCCCAGTTAACAAAAACTCTGTTTTCAATTCCTCTCTACGTCTTGCCTACGGCCTAGGGGGTACATCTGTTATGTAGCTAGCCATTTTGAACGTGCTCCATTCTTGGGAAAAGAGCAGTACAGTGCTGCGCTTGGTAAAACTATAATTTCAGCATAAAAGCAGAAGCACAATTTGCCTGCTGTCTTAATTAACTTTTAGGATTGGTGGTTGTTTCGCAACGTTGCCTAACTTAATAAAGAGTCTTTAAGTACACCCCTATTGGTGGGCGATCGCTCGCTCAAAGCTTGGAAAATATCAAGATTGAGGCTTTTGAGGACTTGTTCAATCTTGTCTTTATTCTACAAAATTCTCTTGATCTAGGCCAATTGTGTGATTAGTGACAAAGTAGCTCTACTCGCCCTGCGATCCCGCACATTTGCGGGCCTCAAGCACGGCTGCATGTAAGGCTGCTTCCAGTTGCTGGGTCAATTCCTGTGCCTGTTGTTTGAGGTTGCCCTCGCGCTCAGCGGGCGTCCACAGGGGCGCTCCAATCCAAAGGGCTACCCGCGCACGAAACTGCGGCTGTGGATCGTAGGCAATGCCAACGGGAAAAATCGGCAGGGGGCGATCGGCCTGCAAGACAAGACGGGCAAGACCGGGCTTCAGGGGACGTACTACCTGATCCGGCACAATCCCACCCTCGGGAAAGATCACTAGGGGCTGACCTGCATTGAGAATCTCCAGCACATGGCGCAAACTACTGGGCTGAGGACGGTTGAGGTTCACAGCAAAGGCACCCAGACGACGGATAAACCAGCCCTGCACCCCGCCAAACTCGATCGCATTGGTCATAAAGCGTAGCGGATAAGGCCACACCAAGGGCAAAATCACCGGATCCCAACGGCTACAGTGCTTGGGGGCAAGCAAGAAATGACCCTCCTTGGGCAACTGCTCGCGACCGACAATCGTAATCCGCGAAAAGTAAAGGGGCAAAAATAGGCGATGAATTGGCCATAACCCCCAATAGAGCCACGGTGAGATATGAGATGTGGTGGGTGCCGTTTTTTTATGGCGCATCCGTTCTCCTCTGTAGCTGCCCCCACTACAATAGTAGGCCTGTAGCCCCTTGCCACTGTCGAGGAACAAGCCAATGTCGCAGCCGACCCATCGCTTTAATCTCCGTGTTTGGGGGCAGTTTCTGCGGATTGCCCAACCCTATTTCTTTCCCCGCGATCGCTGGGGCAGCAGTGTGATCTTTATCCTGCTGCTTTTTCTGGTCATTGCCCTCATGTTTGGTGTTCTCTTTGGCCTGACAGCAGCTATCACCTTTGGCCTCAATGCCCTTGCCCCCGAACTGATGGGACAAATTGCCGGCGGTCTCATGGAGATGATTCAATCCCTGTGGGCACAGCCCCTCAGCCGTAGTATTCTGCTGGGGACGGTGATTCTCCCCTTGGGCGTCTTTGCGCTGCTGCGGCAACCCCTGCTGCCTCGGTGGCAAGCGTGGGCACTCTTGGGGTTACTGCTGATGCTTTCCCTCTCCGTGAGTGGCCTCAACGTGATCATTAGCTTTGTCGGGCGCTTCTTCCAGACGGCACTGGCGGAGAAAAATGCTGAAACCTACTGGCGATTCCTCTTGGTGTATGCTGGCGTTTTTGTGGTGGGGACGCCGATTGTCGTCATTTATCGCTACGTGCGCGAATATCTAGGGTTGCGCTGGCGGGATTGGCTCACCCGTCATTTTTTGGATCGCTATTTCCAGAATCGAGCCTACTACACCATCGAAAACCAAGGCGAGATTGATAACCCTGATCAACGGATCACCGAGGATATCCGCTCCTTTACCCAAACCTCACTCCAGTTTCTACTGATCATTCTGGGCGAAATTATTGACCTCATTGCCTTTAGTGGCATTCTCTGGAGTATCTCCCAAACCCTAACGCTGACCTTGGTTGGCTATGCCATTGTCGGTACGATTGTGACCGTTTTGATTGGACAACGCCTGATTTGGCTGAACTTTAACCAACTGCGGCGCGAAGCCGATTTTCGTTATGGCTTGGTTCATGTGCGCGATAATGCCGAGTCCATTGCCTTTTATCGCGGTGAAGGCCAAGAGTCGGTGCAGGTGCGTCAGCGCTTTCTCGAGGTGCTGCGGAACTTTAACCTCTTGATTGGTTGGCAGCGCAATCTGGAGTTTTTCACCACGGCCTACAACTACTTTGTGGTGATTGTGCCAGCAGCTGTGGTTGCTCCCCGCTACTTTGCTGGTGAGATTGACTTTGGTGCTATTAGCCAAGCCAGCTTTGCTTTCTCGCAGGTGCTGGGGGCACTCTCAATCATTGTGAACCAGTTTACGAACCTCACGGGCTTTATTGCGGGTATTGAGCGTTTGGCAGAGTTTGATGAGGTTTTGACAACGCCCCCAGTGCCCCCCCAATCCCAAATTCAATTGGTGGAGAAGTCCTACATTGCCCTAGAACACGTGGCTGTGGATACACCGAACTTGGCACGGCGGCTGGTGGAAGATGTCACATTTGCCCTTGAGGCGGGGGAAAGTGTGGTGATTATGGGGCCGAGTGGGGTGGGTAAAAGTTCGCTCCTGCGGGCGATCGCTGGACTCTGGCAAAGTGGCAGTGGCCGTATTATTCGTCCCCCCGTAGATGAAGTGCTCTTTTTGCCCCAACGCCCCTATATGGTGCTGGGTACGTTGCGCACCCAACTGCTCTACCCCAGTGGCGATCGCCAAACCCCAGACGATGTGCTTTTGCACGCCCTTAACGAAGTCAACTTGGCACATTTGCCGGATCGCGTCGGTGGTCTGGATGTGGAATTAGCGTGGGATGATGTGCTGTCGCTTGGGGAACAACAACGACTGGCGATCGCCCGCCTGCTGCTCAATCACCGCCCCTACGCCATTTTGGATGAAGCCACCAGCGCCCTAGACTTAGCCAACGAAAAACGGGTCTATGAGCACATTCAGCGCACCACCCGCAACTACATTAGTGTTGGCCACCGTGAGAGCCTGATGCAGTACCACAAGTACGTTTTAGAACTCAAGGGCGATCGCGAATGGAAATTTTATGCCCTCAGTTAGGTATCGCCGTAGCGGCACACTGTTTTAATATTGACAAACTCCAACAGTCCTGCCCGTCCCAGTTCACGGCCATAGCCAGAGGTCTTGATCCCGCCAAAGGGCAAACGTGGATCCGACTTGACCATCGCGTTAATGAAGACAGCACCCGCTTCGAGATCCCGCACGAGGATCTCCGCTTCATCGCTCTCCTGTGTCCAAGCACTGGCGCCTAAACCAAAGGGTGTGGCATTGGCCAGTTCGATTGCCGCAGTTAGGGACGGTACCCGAAAGAGCATCGCCACAGGTCCAAATAGCTCCTGATGAAACACGGGGTTATCTGGAGTGACCTCTGCCAACATCGTCGGCGCAAAGAAATACCCCTGCTGACAATGGCTCGGCAGATCAAGGTTGCGGCGGTAAAAGACCTTGGCACCATGGGCAAGGGCAAGTTCAACCTGGGCGTGGAGTTCATCACGGATGGCGGCAGTAGCAAGAGGCCCCAGTTGTGTGGTGGGTTCCAAGGGATCGCCAATTACCCACGTCTCGAAGGCAGCTTTCATGCCTTCGGCAAAGGTGTCATAGACAGCCTCATGGACAATAAAGCGTTTAGCCGCAATGCAGGATTGGCCATTGTTAATCATGCGGGCTTGGACAGCGGTGGCGATCGCCTGAGGGATATTGGCACTGGGCATGACAATAAAGGGATCACTTCCCCCCAGTTCCAGAACGGTTTTCTTGAGGTGCTGACCTGCTGCTTGGGCTAAACTTTTGCCCGCTGCTTCGCTGCCCGTGAGAGTCGCTGCCTTAATACGCGGATCCGCCACCAGATCAGCAATGGCACTGCCGGGAATCAGCAGGGTTTGAAAGACCCCCGCAGGAAAGCCCGCTTCCCTCAAGAGCTGGGCGATCGCCAGCGCGCACTGAGGCACATTAGAAGCATGCTTGAGCAGAACCACATTCCCCGCCATCAAGGCCGGGGCCGCAAAGCGAAACACCTGCCAAAAGGGAAAATTCCACGGCATCACGGCCAAAATAATGCCAAGGGGCTGGTAATGAATCGCGCTGTAGCTTGCCTCTGTGGGAATTAATTCAGGCCGCAGGAAAGCTGCTCCCTGCTCGGCATAGTAACGACACACCCACGCACATTTGTCAATTTCAGCCCGCGCCTCTGTCATTGGTTTACCCATCTCAAGGGTCATGAGGCGAGCAAGCGCATCCCGCTGCTGTTGCAGGAGATTTGCTGTGTTTTCTAGCCACTGGGCACGCTGCTCAAAGGCTGTCAGACGATAGGTCTCAAAGGTCGTCGCCCCTTGGGCAATCGCCCTCTCCACTTCCTCAGCCCCTAAGGGGGAAAAAGTTTTTAAGACCTCAGCGGTTGTGGGATTAACCGACGCGATTGCCATGATTAAATTTCCCTATCTGGCTGACGCCAGCGATCGCTAGCGCCTAGGACGTGGGTTCAGTATGCTAATTCTAGCGTTTGTTACAGTCCCCATCCTCTTGATGAATGGGGCGATCGCAAACCATTGTTGTGCATTTTCATCGCAGTTTTGGGGCACGCTTTTATGGCAACCATTGTTGATATTGCAGTGAATACTCGCGGCTTTTCCACACTAGTGACTGCTGTCAAGGTGGCCAATCTGGTGGAAGCCCTGCAATCGCCGGGGCCTTTTACGGTGTTTGCCCCCAATGATGATGCCTTTGCCAAGTTGCCCGATGGCACCATTACCTCCCTTGTGCAAAATCCTCCCCAGTTAGCGCGGATTCTCAAATACCATGTGGTTGCCGGTGCCTACAAAGCCGCCGACCTGAAAAAGATGGAAATTGTCACTTCCCTCGAAGGTTCCACTATTCCGATTCATGGCGATCATCCCTTGGAAGTCAAAAACGCCACTGTCCTTGCCGCTGATATTGAAGCGGAGAACGGTATTATCCATGTCATTGACACCGTGATCTTGATGGGTCTGAATCCAGCCCACTCCTTTCAGGACACCAACATCCCCTACAAAGTCTAGGGCGTTAGCGAATTTCCCGCACCAAAAGCCCTTGGCGGATTTTCTCCTCCACAAACTGGCGGTAAAGCTCTAGCTCTTCATAGGTGACTTTGCCATCGGCGCGAATTTGTCGCTTGATTTGCGCCATTTCGTCGGCAGTCAATACGCCGTCGGCGATCGCTCGCTCTAGCAGTTGTTTGAGTTGGGCTAGTTCTGCTTTATCGGCCTCTGAGAGAGGGGTTCCATTTGGCTGATAACGTTCCATGGCACTCTCGCCTCAACAACCTCTCTACCCTATTCTCACCCTGCAACGTTGGTGTCGAGGGGCTAGGAACTTAAATCTTGATAAACTTTACTTATGGTCTAAAGAGAATCTCTGAGTCGTTCTCAAGCTGTTGGAACCAAACAATGCAAGTATCAGAAATGAAGTACGGCGAACGCGCCATTCAAGAAGGGCAACTGATTACATTTCCCAATCCACGTCCCGGTCGGCAATACACCATTGAGATTACCCTGCCGGAGTTTACCTGTAAGTGTCCATTTTCTGGCTATCCTGACTTTGCCACGCTTTACGTTAGCTATATTCCCCATGAAAAGGTGGTGGAACTAAAAGCGATTAAGCTTTACATCAACAGCTATCGCGATCGCTACATTTCCCACGAAGAAGCGGTGAATCAAGTCCTCGATGATCTCGTGGCCGCCTGCGACCCCCTCTACATGAAAATCAAAGGGGACTTTGCCCCCCGTGGCAATGTGCATACCGTTATTACAGTCGAACACCATCGCCAGCCGGACAGTTCGTGCTAAAATTATAGACTGCAAGACTGCGGACGTAATTCAGTGGTAGAATGTCAGCTTCCCAAGCTGAACGTCGTGGGTTCGAGTCCCATCGTCCGCTTTCCCTAAAAACCGCCAAAATGCGTTACTCTGAGGCATTTCAGAGATTTAAAGCTGCCCTTTCGCGCTAGCGTGGCGGAGCCATGAAGGTACCCAATTGTTTGGCCACCAACCCCCTCTATCAGCAGGTATAATCTAATGATGTTCTGCCCCTGCGGTTTCACTGATTATGCCCTTCGAGATCAATCACGGTCTGGGTCGCTTTAACTCCAAACGGGATCTCCATGCTGCCCTAGGCATTCCATTGTCGGCAGCACCCGGGGAAATTCGCAAGCGGTATCTCAAAATTGCCAAGACACTGCACCCCGACAGCCGTGATGATGAATCGGGCAAAAAAATGGCCAGTGATTTGCTCTCCAAGTTTGTGAATCCTGCCTATGAGGTGCTTTCCCAAGAAAAAGAGCGGGAAGAATATCAAGTCATTTTGCGCTTGCTTGAAAAGCAACTGCTAACGGCCAATATTGTGCCAACGCCCACCTTTGATTTGGCACAGGAAGTCTTTAACGCTGCCAATGTTGAAGAAGCCTATCAAAAGGCGCTCAATACCCTTGCCCAAGATCAGTACAAAGACTTAAACAATGTCCTGAAAATTAGCGAACAAATTAGTGAACTCAATTTGATTTATCTGTGGCGATCGGCAGGCGGCAAGGCAACCACAGCCACGGTTTCTACGCCTGCACCCCCACCCAAATCAGATGAAACCCAAGTGCGTGCCACACCAGCAGCCGCCACAGGGACGACACCGCCGACAGAGGCTCCCAAAACAGAGCAATTTACAGAGCAATACTTCCGACGCGCAGAAGAACTCTTTAATAAAGGCATTTATCTGGAAGCCATCAAAGAATTGAAGGATGCCCTGAAAATTGACCCCCGCAGTGCCCGCTGCAATGCTCTCCTAGGCAAGGTGTATCTGCAACAAGGCTCCCTCAGTATGGCCAAAATTCACTTTAATCAAGCCCTGAAGCTGAATCCTCAAGAGGTGACGGCCATACAGGGACTCGAAGCAATTAGCAAGAGGGAGCGTAAAGCCCAGCAACAGCAAAAAAATACTGAGCCGCCAAAACCGGAGAAAAAGAAATCCTCCTTCTTTGGTCTTTTTGGGAAAAAATAATTCACTATGGTGTATCAACCTGCCTGTGGTGCCCGCGATATTTTGCCCCTTGATGTGGCACGGCAACGGTGGCTAGAGCAGCGCTTGGAGCGCGTCTTTCAAAGCTGGGGGTATCAAGAAATTATTACGCCGACGATCGAGACCTTGGCCACATTGACGGCAGGGGGAACCGTTCATCCAGAAACAGTTATTCAAGTCCAAGGAAGCGGTGATGAACCCTTGGGATTGCGGCCAGAATTAACGGCTTCGATCGCTCGCGCTGCTGTGACTCGTATGGCAGGCAGGCAACTGCCCCAACGGCTCTATTACAAAACCAATGTCTTTCGGCGGACAACCGTGGCAGAGTTGGGCAACCAGCAGGAATTTTTCCAAGCGGGAGTGGAGCTACTGGGGGCAACAGGTTTAGCGGCGGATGCAGAAATTCTCTGGCTGGTGCAGGAGTGCCTTGGGGCACTAGCGGTTGAGGAGGCCTATCTCTTGGTGGGGGATGCCCACCTGACGCAACAGTTGCTCAGTCCCTTTCCAGCGGAGCTGCAAAAAACGGTGCGCCAGTGCTTGGCTAATTTAGACCGCGTGAGTTTGCAGGCTCTCCCTACCCCTTGGCGCGATCGCGCCCTTGCCCTCTTTGATCTGCGGGGCACTCCAAGGGAAGTGGGGGAACGCTTAGCGCAGTGGTCTGACGTGGCAGGGGTGGCCGATCGCTTTGGGGAATTGCAACAGTTGTTGGGCTTGGTGGCTGAGTCTTTGGCGATTACCCTTGATCTCAGCCTTGTGCAGTCCTTTGATTACTACACGGGGATTATCTTTGAGGTCTTAATTCCCACGGAAACGGAACTGCGGTTGGTGGCTCAAGGGGGGCGCTATGATCAACTGCTCAGTATTTACCATCCGGACGGTGCCACAGTGCCGGGGATTGGTTTTGTCTTTAATGTCGAGGCGCTCCTGCAGGCGATCGCCATTCCCCCAGCCGCCCTCTTAGCTCCCCGTAGTCAATGGCTGGTGGTTCCCCGCACAAGCAACGCCCTCGCTGCTGCCCTCCACCATGCCCAAACCCTACGCTTGGATGGCTCGACGCGGGTGGAGTTGGCACTTCTAGATCTGACGCCAGAACAAATCCGCGCCTATGCCCGCGATCGCCAGATTCCCTATATTGCTTGGATTGAGAGTGATGCGCCACCGCAGATCGAAGCCCTCAGTGATGGGGCAACCTATTTGCAGATTCAGAGTGTTTAGGCCATGCTAACGATCGCCCTACCCAAAGGTGCCCTACTCAAAGATAGTATTGCCTACTTCCAACGGGTGGGCTTAAATTTTGAAGCGCTCCTCGAGCCGGGAAATCGCCAACTTCAGGTGCTTTCTCAGGATGGCCGTGCCCGCGCCCTTTTGGTACGTGCCCAAGATGTCCCGGTTTATGTGCAGTATGGTCAAGCGCAGTTGGGCATTGTGGGCTACGATGTGCTGCGGGAAAAAAATCCCCACGTGGCCAAGCTAGCGGATCTCGGTTTTGGTCAGTGTCGGCTATCGGTGGCCGTCAAAGCCTCTAGCCCCTACCGCAGTGCCCGCGATTTGCCCCCCCATTGCCGCGTCGCCTCAAAGTTTGTCCGCTGTGCCGATGCCTTTTTCCAGCAGTTGGATTTGCCCGTGGATATAGTGCCGCTCTATGGTTCAGTGGAACTGGGGCCGATTACGGGGATGGCAGAGGCGATTGTAGATTTGGTCTCGACGGGGCGCACCCTCAAGGAAAATGGCCTTGTGGAGTTAGAGCAAATTTTTAGCAGCACAGCCTACTTGATTGCCCATCCCCGCAGCTATCGCCTCAACCTCAATGGTCTTGGACACTACGTTCCGCAGTTAACAGGAGCGATCGCCTGATCTCATTTTTGGCCGTGCACAACCATGGCTGGCAGGGGTTCATTGATCGACCCCCGGCAGTTGCCATTGGCGCGATTGAGTTCCTGAATCTTGTGGTGGGCTCGCTGCCATGCTTCGACAAAACGGCTGACACGAATGGGGTCAATGGGTTGTTCAATCTGGCCATTGCGCTTCAGAGAACTGGCAACAATGACACCGTTGACGTAGGGCACTAATTGCTCCACATTGTCCCAAGAGGCACCACTGCCAATAAAGAGGGGTTGTCCCTTGGCGGCACTGGCGGCCACGGATAGATCTTCCTCAGTAGGCGGATGTCCCGTTGCCCAACCGGAGAGAATCACCCCATCGGCGAGTCCCCGTTCAAAGGTGTCCCGTACCGCAGTGGCGAGGTTCGGACTGTGGAGCGGCTGGGCGTGCTTTACCATCACATCGGCAAAAATTTTGATGTCTTGCCCCAGTTCGCGGCGGTAGCGCAGGAGTTGATGGGCTTGGCCTTCAATAATGCCTTGATCTGTCGCCATTACCCCAGTGAGCACATTAACGCGGATAAATTGTGCCCCGGTACAGGCAGCGATCGCCAGACCACTGAAGGCATCATTGCGCAGCACATTCAGGCCAATGGGCAAGGCCACCAGATTCTTTAACCGCTGCACCACCAAGGTCATGGCACTGACGACGGCGGCATCCACCCGATCTTTGGTGAAGGGAGCATCAAAGAAATTCTCAACAATAATGGCATTGGCTCCCCCTGAGGCGAGGGCTGTGGCTTCCTGTTCTGCGCGGTCAATAACGGCCTTCAGGCTCCCCCCCCAACGGGCAGAGGTGGGTAAGGGAAGGAGGTGGACAACACCAATGACGGGGGTTGCAGTGTGAAAGAGAGTCCGGAGATCCACAACGATTTCGGCGATAGGTGAACAGTGCAGGTATAACAGGAGGAGTGGCAGGCACTCTACACAGGCACAATGGCAGAATGCACTGACTTAAGTATATCCCCGTCTGACCCCCCCCTCGTGGCGATCGCCCTCGGAAGCAACCTTGGTGAGCCATTGCTGCAACTGCGCTCAGCCGTCCAAATCCTTGCCCAAACGCCGGGGATTCATGTCTTAGCCTGCTCGCCGTGGTATCGCACGACCCCCGTAGGCCCCCCGCAACCGGACTACTGGAATGGCTGTCTGATTGCCCGAACGCAACTTTCCCCTTGGGCACTTCTGCAAACGCTGCAAAGGATTGAGACGCAGTTTGGTCGCCAACGGCAAGAGCATTGGGGATCCCGCACGCTTGATCTGGATCTGCTGCTCTATGGCGATCGTGTCATGACCACTGCCGAACTCACCCTGCCCCATCCCCGCTTGGCCGAGCGACCCTTTGTCCTTGTGCCCCTTGCAGCGATCGCCCCCCACTGGCGACACCCCCTACTGGGTGACACCATCCAAACCCTACGGGAGCGAGTGGGGGATGCGGGCATTATTGCCGTTCTCTCTGACGGTGCTGGCGAAACCACGTTTGCAACTGCTGCCGACAGGCCGCCGCCTGAACCCCGCTAATCACCTGAATCCGGTGGAACACCGCTGGGCTTTGCGGAAGTTGCAGCACTGAATCAATGGCCCCAGCTTTTGGATCGGTCGTCCCGTAGATGAGGGTGTGAATGCGGGCTTGAACAATGGCAGCGGCACACATCGGGCAGGGTTCTAGGGTCACATAGAGGCGGCAGCCCGTTAAATACCACGTACCTAGACGTTGACCCGCGCGGCGGAGGGCAATGATTTCCGCATGGGCAGTGGGGTCATGATCTCGCTGGCGGCGATTTTCCCCCGTGGCAATGAGTTCATTCTCGGCACTGACAATCACCGCGCCTACGGGCACTTCATCGGCAGCTCCTGCCTGTGCTGCGAGGGCGATCGCCTGTTGCATCCAAAAGTCATGCAGGTCTGTTTCGGATAAAGGGAGAATGTCTGGCATGGCGATCCCGTTGCCGCAGTGGCTATGGTACTATTTTTTCAGTTCTCTTGCGATCGCTGAATTCTTTTAGGAAAACACCATGATTGATGCTTTAGTTTTGGTTGCTAAACTCCCGGAAGCCTACGCCATTTTTGATCCCCTCGTGGATGTGCTGCCGGTAATTCCTGTGCTCTTTTTGGCCTTGGCCTTTGTTTGGCAAGCCGCTGTCGGTTTCCGTTAAAGATAGCTTCGATCAAAATAACCCTGTTGACTTGCCCCGTTGATTTCAGCGGGGTTCTTCTTGACTTTTGGCATGTGTTTCCCCTATGGCAGGTCACAGTAAGTGGGCAAACATTAAACGGCAAAAGGCGCGGGTGGATGCCCAAAAGGGCAAGACCTTTGCGCGGCTATCGCGAGCGATTATTATCGCGGCGCGGCATGGGGGAGGGGATCCAGCGGGCAACTTTCAACTGCGCAGTGCGATTGAGAAGGCAAAAGCCGCGGGGATTCCCAGTGAAAATATTGAGCGGGCGATCGCCAAAGGGACGGGTACGCTTGAGAGTGATGCCCCCCTAGAGGAAATTCGCTACGAAGGCTATGGGCCGGGGGGTGTGGCGTTTTTGATTGAGGCCCTCACGGATAATCGCAATCGCACGGCAGCGGATCTGCGGGCAGCCTTCAATAAGCAAGGGGGCAACCTCGGCGAAACCGGCTGTGTGGGCTGGATGTTTGAGCAGTGGGGCATTGTTACTGTTACCGCCCCTACAGATGAGGAAGCCTTCCTTGAGGCACTCCTAGCGGCTGATGTGGAAACCTATGAAATGCTAGGGGATGTAGCTGAGGTGCGCTGTCCCGTGCCTGCCCTAGAAACCGTCAGCGAAACCCTGAAAGAACACGGCTACACTGTCCTCGACACCGAAAGCCGCTGGGTCTCAATGAATACGGTAGAAATCACCGATGAAGATACCGCGCGGCGCGTCCTCAAGTTGATGGATGCCCTCGAAAATCTCGATGATATTCAAAGTGTGGCCACCAACGCCACGATGAGCGATGCCCTCATGGAGGCGATGTACGTCTAGGCATCCGTGGTTTTACGGGATTTTGGCAAAGATTTCTGCGCTGCTGAGACGCAAAAAATTGAGTGGAAACACGGTGGGCAGCCAAAGGCAGCCGTGGGAGCATAAAAGTACGGTTGCAGGCATTGCACCGAGGCACGTTGTGTGTAACCAGACTGAGGCTCTCCTTAGAGCGATCGCTCTTCTTCTCTCAATCAACGTTGATTGCCTGTGTGTTCCCGCCTTTGTGTGTTTCCCCTGTCGGCTCGTGTGTGTTCCTCAGGTTCCCTGCTGAAAAAAGTTGTAGCCAGTTTTTAGTGTGTTTCCTGAAGCGCTGGGAGGGGGGCGGCGGCGAAATAGCGACGACGGAAATTTTCCTCGGCGATCGCTGCTGTGAAGGTCTCTAAGGCCACTGCCGTATGGCGGGAAGATTTCACTTCAGGTGGCCACTCACACCAAAACTCTTCTCCGCTCTGCATAACTTGAACCCCCAGTGTCTCCAGCACATTGAGGGCATAGTTCAAGGTGGCCATTTCAATGCCAAGGTGTTCCCGCAACTCCTCGCGTTGTAAAGATGTTCCCTGCTGACTGGCCTGTTGGCATAACGTCAAAAATGCCTGCCAGACTTTTAGGGCGTCCTGCTCTGGAGGGAGAGAGTAGGCCAGAATTAAAGGTTGCTGTTCCCTTTTCGCTCGCTGAATCCACTGGCGCCAGCTTTCCCGTGATGTCGGGCAAGTTTCGACGCGCAGACCCTTGCCGCTTGCCTCGTGGGGGCGATCGCGATAATCCATGAGGGACTGAAAAGAGGCCGATTGGATGACATTGGTTGCACTGGGTCGCAGCTCTTTAATGATGGCTGATAGGGACTTTTGCCACTGCTCTAGCTCAATCACCAGATCACAGCGTTCTTTGGGACAATCCGCCACTTGATGATCCCACCACTTGGCAGGAAAGGAGGACTTCCCTTGGGGATCGCGGAGCAGCATTGAGACGTATTTTCTGATGTTCTGATTCCCCCTGTTCTGGTTATCTTTGAGGTCAGTAAGTTTCACATTTCGCACCAGCAAGCGGGGGAGAGGATGGTGAGTAGAATCAAAGGGAGCCAGCACTTCTAGTTCCTTGAGCAATCGCTCATTGAGTTGATCCAAGCTCACTTCCAAGTCAATCCTCAAGGGTTTTGGTGTCGCGATCGCCGTGCCCTCTTTTTGTGCCAAGAATTGGTTGAGGGCGGCTTCCAAAAGGGGAATATGCGCCACCTTCAGCCGAAAGCCCACTGCATAGGGATGCCCGCCAAATCCCTCAAATAAGTGCCGTTGACTGTGGAGTGCCTCATAGAGATCCACAAAGCCATCGGAGCGCGCTGAACCTGCGGCCATGCCCGTTTCTGGATTGGTCTGAAGCAAAATTGCCGGGCGGCCATAGGTTTTCACGATCTCATTTGCCACCAGCCCCAAAAGACTCAAGGGCCAACTGTCATCGGTGAGGAGAATCACCCGTGATGCTGAGAGGTCCAACTGAGCCACCTTGGCATGGGCCATCTGAGCAATCTCTTTTTGGCGTCGCTGCCGTTCTGCATTCACTTTTTCAATGTGCTGTGCCAACTGCCGCGCTTGGCGCCAATCTTGGGTAGTCAACAGCGTAATCAAAGGCCGCACATCTCCCTTTACACGACTGACAGCATTGAGGCGGGGTGCGACGGTAAAACTAATCTGCCGTTGCCGAGCCGTGTCTTTGGACGCGCCCTGCAAAAGGACAGCAATCCCCGGGCGGAGGGTCTGACGCTTGCCGAGTTGTTCCAAGCCGCGCTGGGCAAGGTAGCGGCACTCATCCCTCAATTCAACCAAGTCGGCAATCAGGCCAATGGCCACCAAATCAAGGAGGTTTTCGAGGGCATACCCCTGGGTTTTCTCTGGCCACGTTGCATAAACGGCTTCCAAAAATTTGTAGGCGACGCCGACCCCGGATAAATGGCGCAGCGGATGCTCCAAAGGCAACTGCCGCGGATTGATCAGCGCCACAGCCCCCAAGGAAGCGGGTTCAAGGGTGTGGTGATCGGTAACAATCACCTCCATCCCCAACTGACGGGCAAGGGCAATTTCAGCACCGTTGGTACAGCCCGTATCACAGGTAATGATCAGGGAGACCCCCTTTTTTTGAAGCTCCTCAAGGCCATGGCGCGAGAGACCATGGGAGTCGTGCTGGCGATTGGGAATATAAAAGTCCACCAATTGCGCCCCCAAAAGGGGTTTTAGCCCTTCCCAGAGAACGGCGGTGGCCGTGACCCCATCGGTGTCAAAGTCTCCCCAAATGGCAATGTTTTCTTGATTGTTTAGGGCTTTCTGCAAACGGGCTAGGGCAGCTTGCATTTCTGGAAACTCAAAGGGAGAGGCAGGTTGGTAGTGTCGCCAATTTAAAAAAGCGGGCACTTGCCGATGAAGATCGCGATAGCCCCGCTGCCAAAGCAACTGGGCAGTGATTGCCCCCGCATCGGGGTGGAGGCTCTTGACTTGCTCGATAAACTCTAAGGGGGCAGGGTGAGCAGAACAGGATTGCCAAGGACGCTGCATGGAAGTTCAGTTTCTAGGGAAGGGCAGCAAAGATATTCTTTGACTATTCCTTTAATCATAGCGATCGCCCCCTGCGGCCAGAGAGACTTCCAAAAATTGCTGCTGATCTCTAGCACTGAAAATTGGGGAAGGCTACAATCAGGACAGCCATTGGGGATATGAGAAACGTGAATCATACGTTTTTAGTTGATGGGGGGCGGTGGCTGCTCAAGGGAATGTGGTTAGAGGCAAATCAGGAGCCGATTCCGGTGACGGGGAGGATTCTCGTCTCCTACGGCCAAGATGACTGGTTTTCAATGGCCGCCAAGATCACCTTTCCCGATCAAGTTAAGCCAGAATTAGTGTTGCAGTCGCGGGGGAAGTTGGAAGTGGATGAGCAGGTGTTTACCTATGTGCTCCAACATAGTCTCTTGGGTCGGCTGGAGGGAGAGGGATGGATTACGCCCCATGCGATCGTGCAGCAGTTTATTTTGCTGGGGGATGCCAACCGCTGTACAGGCTTCGAGCACTACTGGCAACTGGATGCTAATCACTACACGCTGCTGAGTGGGATTCACAACAGCCATAAGCTCAAACATTTGCTCGAGGCAACGCTTGAACGGGTTTAGCGGCCTGCACGGATGCGCTGGCAATGGCGGGTGTATGAGGAACTCCTTCGAGAACCCTTGGCAACGGCGCAGGGGGTCTGGCGATCGCGCTCAGGAATTTATCTACGCCTTGAAGATGAACAAGGTCAAGTGGGCTACGGTGAAATTGCCCCCCTTCCCGGCTGGGGCAGCGAAACCCTCAGTGCCGCTATTGCCCTGTGTCAGCAACTGCCTTGTCACCTCAGCCCAGAGATCATTGCCGCAATTCCTGAGGACTTACCCGCCGCCCAGTTTGGTTTTGCCACCGCATGGCAAAGTGTCGGGCAATTGCCCTATAGGATTCACCCTTGGCCAATCTGCGCCCTTTTAGGCAGTGGTCGAGCCGCCCTTGAGCAGTGGCAGCAGCCTTGGCAGCAGGGGCAAACCACCTTCAAGTGGAAAGTCGGTGTCCTGTCCCCAGAGGAGGAGCAAGGAATCCTCACGACCTTACTGGCAGCCCTGCCTCAGGGGGCTAAATTACGCCTTGATGCCAATGGGGGTTGGGATTTGGCCACTGCAGAGCGGTGGTTTGCTTGGCTCGATCGCCATGGGAACGGCAAAATTGAGTATGTGGAGCAACCGCTACCCCCTGACCAATGGCAAGCCCTATTGAGGCTGTCTCAGACGGTGACAACCGCGATCGCCCTCGATGAGAGCGTAGTGAGTGCAACAGAATTGCAGCGTTGGTTAGAGCGCGGCTGGCCGGGACGCTTTGTGATTAAGCCAGCGCTGTTTGGCTCTCCAGAACGCTTGAGTGTCCTGTTGCGTCAAGGTTTAGAACCGCAACGGCTGGTCTTTTCCTCTGCCCTCGAAGGGGCGATCGCCCGCACGGCAATTTTTCAGTGCTTTGAAACGTGGCAACCCTGTCGTGCTCTTGGCTTTGGCGTCGAACGCTGGCGATCGGCACCCCTGCTCACCTCTTTGGCTGACTACGACGCAGAATGGCATCGCCTTGACAATTATGGTAAAAGTTACTATAAATAAAACACCCTTCACCTCTCAAAGCCATGACAGGTTTCACCTTGGCCGCCAGTGATTACAGTTTGCTGACGGATCTCTACCAACTGACAATGGTAGCCACCTACGCAGGTGAGGATTTGGCTTGGACGCCCGCCAGCTTTGAACTCAGTGTGCGGCGACTGCCCCGGGGATGCACCTATTTGGTGGCCATGGGGTTGGCTCAGGTACTGGAATACCTACAACAGGTGCAATTCACCCCCCAGCAAATTGATTACTTGAAAAGTCTAGCGGTTTTTGAGCGGGCACCTGCAGCATTTTGGGACTTGTTGAGCCACAGTGAGTTTCGTGGGGATGTCTGGGCGGTTCCGGAAGGGACAGTGGTGTTTGCCCAAGAACCGCTGCTACGGATTGAAGCCCCCCTCTGGCAAGCCCAGTGGCTAGAAACTTGTCTGCTCAATATCGTGAACTACCAAACCCTTGTGGCTACCCGCGCTTCACGGCTGCGACAGTTGGTGGGAGAAGAGGTAGATCTGCTGGAATTCGGCACACGGCGTGCTTTTAGTCCCCAAGCGTCCCTATGGGCGGCACGCTCAGCCCTCGCCGCCGGATTCACAGCCACCTCGAATGTCTTAGCAGCACAGCAGTTGGGGGTTTCCCCCACAGGCACGATGGCGCATTCTCTGGTGATGGCGATCGCCACCCTTGCTGGTACAGAACAGGATGCCTTTACGGTTTTCCTGCGCTACTATCCCGAAGGCGCACTGTTGGTCGATACCTACGACACCCTCGCTGCCGTTGCCACCCTTGCCGATCGCCAAGCGGCCGGGGAAATTGTTGTCAAGGCTGTTCGCATTGATTCAGGGGATCTCCTTAGCCTCTCCCAGAAAATTCGTCAACTGCTGCCCCAAGCGAAAATCATTGCCAGTGGGGATCTCGATGAAGGGGAAATTCGCCGCCTGCGAGCAGCGGGTGCCTGTATTGATGCCTATGGCATTGGCACGAAGCTGGTAACGGGAGATCCCGTCAACGGGGTCTATAAGCTAGTCGAGATCAATGGTCAGGGGGTGATGAAGGTCTCCAGTGGCAAAATGACCCTACCCGGACGCAAGCAAATTTATCGCCGTCCCAGTGGGGATTGCCTTGCCCTTGCCAGCGAGGAAAATGTTTGGGGCAGACCGCTCCTCGAACCCGTCATGAAGGCAGGGCGCCCCCTCTCTCCCCCGGAGTCCTTGGCGACAATTCGCGATCGCCACCGTGCCAGTTTGGCAGAATTGCCAGAGACGCTCCTCGATGTCACCCAGCCCGTGGTCTATTCCCCTGCCTTGGAAGCCCTGATTCAACAGTTGCGACAGCATCCATGACGATCGCCCTTTTTGGTACCAGTGCTGATCCACCCACCGCCGCCCACGGGGATATTCTCCAGTGGTTGAGCGATCGCTATGACCGCGTCCTAGTGTGGGCAGCCGATAATCCCTTCAAAGGGCAGCAAACCCCCCTGCCCTATCGCCAAGCCATGCTCAATCTCTTGGTGCGCAGCCTCAACCGTGCTAATGTCGAGCATCACCCCGAACTCAGCCACCCCTACACCATCCATTCCGTGGAGCAGGTAAAACAGCAGTGGCCAAATGAACCCCTTACCCTAGTGGTGGGCAGTGATGTTCTGCCTAAACTGCCGCAGTGGTATCAAGCGGAGAAACTGCTTGCACAGGTGCAACTCTTGGTCTTACAGCGTCCCGGTGTTGTCATTGACCCCAAGGACTGGCAAGCCGTGCAGCCACTATGTCCCCAAGTGGAACTGGCTGACTATCGGGGGCCGGCGGTCTCCTCGACGACCTATCGGCAACAGCGCGATGAACAACAACTCCTGCCGGCGATCGCCCAGTACATTCAGCAGCAAGGACTCTACTCCCAGCCATGAGCGCCTCCCCTTTACCCCTTGCGGAATTTGTTGTTGGCGTGGACAACGTTATTTTCTCCGTAGATACGGATCAAAATCGCCTTCTTGTGCTACTGGTTCAGCGACAACAGGTGCCCTTTGCCGGGTATTGGAGCCTCCCCGGTACCCTCGTGCGGCAGGGGGAATCCCTTGAAGCCGCTGCCTATCGCACCCTAGCGGAAAAAATTCGCGTCCGTAACCTCTATCTGGAGCAACTGTACACCTTTGGCGAACCGGCGCGAGATCCCCGCGAGGGCACCTATGGCAAGCGCTATCTTTCTGTGAGTTACTTTGCCTTGGTGCGCTTTGCTGATGCGGAACTGATTGCGGTGGGCGAATCTCCAGTGCAGTGGTTTGCCCTAAGTACCTGTCCAGAACTGGCCTTTGACCATAGCAAAATCTTGGCCTATGGTCACCGCCGCCTCTGCAATAAGCTGGAGTACAGCCCCGTTGCCTTTGATGTGCTGCCAGAGTACTTCACCCTCAATGATCTCTATCAGTTTTACAGCACCGTTTTGGGAGCCAACTTCTCCGACTACTCCAATTTCCGCTCACGGCTTTTGAAACTCGGCATTTTGCAGGATACGCACCAAAAAGTGATCCGCGGCGCGGGCCGACCGGCAACCCTCTACCGTTTCGATCGCGAGGCCTTTGCGCCGCTTAAGGATAAGCCCCTAGTTTTTGTCTAAACTTTTTGAGGAGTTCCTATGGCCGTGCATCTGTGGATTGCGCAACTCAACCCCACCGTCGGCAGTCTCAAAGCCAATGCCCAAGCAATTCTCACCGCAGTCCAAGAGATCCGTAGCCAGCACCCTCTGGATTTGCTGATCACCTCTGAACTCGCCCTTTGTGGCTACCCCCCCAAGGATCTGCTCCTCAACCGCTACTTTGTTGAAGCGATTCAAGCAGAACTGCACCGCCTTGCCGCTGCCTTACCGGCTGATGTGGCGGTTTTAGTGGGCACAGTGCTAGCCAATCCCGCCGCTGGCGTCAAGGGAGAAAAGCCCCTCTACAATGGCGCAGCCCTGCTGAAGGGGGGACAGGTGCAGCAGGCCTTTGCGAAGCAGTTATTGCCCACCTATGATGTCTTTGATGAATGTCGCTATTTTGCCCCCGGCGGTACGGAGAATCTCTTTACATTAACGACGGCCAGCGATCAACTCAAAATTGGCGTCACCATTTGTGAAGACCTCTGGAACAATGAGCAGTTTTGGGGAGAGCGGCACTACCAGCGCAATCCCGTTGCTGAATTGGTGGCCCAGGGAGCAGATCTGATTGTGAATCTTTCGGCATCGCCCTACTGTGTGGGGAAACCGAAGTTACGGCAGGCGTTGATTGAACATACGGCTCGCCAATATGGCTGTCCCTTAATCTATGCCAATCAGGTGGGAGGCAATGATGATTTGATTTTTGATGGCAGCAGCTTAGCGGTGAATCGTCAGGGTGAGATCGTTAGCCAAGCCAAGGGGTTTCGTGAGGACTACCTAGCCGTGCGCTGGGAAAAGGGAGACCTCGAACCAACGGCGATCGCCCCTGCAGCCACGGGCGAACCTGAGGAAATTTGGCAAGCCTTGGTTTTAGGGGTGCGCGACTATGTCCGCAAATGTGGCTTTCAACAAGTGGTCATTGGCCTCAGTGGCGGGATTGATTCCGCCTTGGTGGCGGCGATCGCGACGGCAGCCTTGGGCAACCAACAGGTGCTGGGGGTGTTGATGCCCTCTCCCTACAGTTCCGATCACTCGATAACCGATGCGAAGGACTTGGCCGCAAATCTGGGCATTGCCACGCAGATCTTACCGATTGCGCCCCTGATGCAGACCTACAGTGAGGTGCTGGCGCCTCTATTTGCTGGTACCCCCAGTGGAGTTGCCGAGGAAAATATCCAAGCCCGTATTCGCGGTACGCTGCTGATGGCGATCGCCAACAAGTTTGGCCACTTGCTTATTTCCACGGGTAATAAATCTGAACTAGCGGTGGGCTACTGCACCCTCTACGGCGATATGAATGGTGGCCTTGCAGCCATTGCCGATGTGCCCAAAACCCGTGTCTATGAACTCTGCCATTGGCTGAATCAGCAGGCCGCCCAAGGGCATCCGATTCCCGAGCTGGCGATCGCTGGTGCCGTTGTCATTCCCCCCCACATTCTCACCAAAGCCCCCAGTGCCGAACTCAAACCCGGCCAAACGGATCAGGATAGCCTACCGCCCTACGACATTCTCGATGGCATTTTGGTACGAATGATCGATCGCCACCAGTCAGATCAGGAAATTGCCGCTGCCGGATATGATCTAGACTTAGTGCAGCGGGTGCGCCGCATGGTTCAACGGGCAGAATTCAAACGTCAGCAGGCGGCACCGGGGTTGAAAGTGACCGATCGCGCCTTTGGTTCAGGTTGGCGGATGCCGATTGCCGCCCAGTGGTAAGCTACAGCAGTCCCATGGCTTGCAGTTCTTGGCTGAGGCGTTGCGCTTCTTGGGGATTTTGACCCTGCAGTAAATGAATGGCTTGCCGCAGTTTGTCAAGGGCCGGTCTGAGTTGTCCTAAACGCAGCAGCAGGGCTCCCTGATTTTGATAGGCTAAGGCACAGGTGGGATCCACGGCTTGCAGGCGATCGTAGGTGGCAAGGGCATCGCCCCAGCGTTTCAATTGCTTTTGGGCCTCCGCCAGCCGCAGATAGGTTGCCAGATGCATCACCTCAGGGGTGGGGGTTCTGAGGGCGGTTTCATAGGCTTGGATTGCTGCCGGCCACTCACCGCGTTCGGCGTAGAGATTGCCCTGTTGATAGTGGAGTTCGTAGGCAACGGCGGGGGGGACGCTTTTGACCTTTAGCCCCTGCTCCAGACAGTGCTGAGCCTGCTGCCAAGCTCCTTTAGCCAGATACACCCCTGCCAATTTACTCCACAGGTAGGCATCCTCAGGGTGCTGCTCAAGGTGGCGGCGCATGATCCGCTCCGCCCGTTCCTGCTTTTGTTGTCGCTGGGAACCAAGGTAGCCACTGTGCACAAGGGCCACACGGTTAACTTGACCAATTTGCCAATGGGGTTCCCGCTGTTGCAGGGCGAGAACGCTGTCATCAATCGTTTCGTGGTACGGACGCTGAAAAAAGAGATCGGGATGGTGACGAAAGAGGCGCGACACATAAGTATAGGGGGGCACAACGCCCAATTCCTGCCGCAGCAATATCACCACCAGCCAATTCGGTTGTCGGCAGATCTCAGGCAGCACTGCGGCAAATGACGGTGTCAGCGTTTCATCCGCATCGAGAACCAGTACCCACTCGGTAGTGACATATTGCAGGGCAATGTTGCGAGCGGCAGCAAAATCCTCTTGCCAAGGAACTTCATAGACCCGTGCTCCCCACTGGCGGGCGATCGCCACCGTTTCATCCTGTGACCCCGTATCCACAATCACCGCCTCATCCACCACACCAACCACACTGGCAAGGCATTGGGGTAAGCGTGCCGCCTCATCCCGTACAATCATACAGAGGGTAATGGCCATAGCAACTAGGCAAAGTCACCAATCAGCTTCACTTCCGGCTGCAACCACACGGACCAGCGATCCGCAACAGCAGCTTGTACATGGCGAATCAAGCGATAGACATCCATGGCTGTTGCGCCGCCACAGTTGAGAATAAAGTTGGCATGTTTTTGGGAAACTTGGGCGCGGCCAATCTGGTAGCCCTTCAAGCCCGTTTGCTCAATTAACCAACCCGCTGTTCGCTCTTGGGGATTGCGGAAGACACTGCCACAGTTGGGGAAATCGTAGGGCTGCGTCCGCAGGCGATCGCTCAGGTGTTTTTGGGTGTCTGCTTTGACCTGGGCTGGGTCATGTCCCGGTTCCAGCTGCCATGTGGCCTGCAGCACCAATCGCTGGCTGTTTTGAAGACAAGAGGTACGGTAGCCATAGCCCAACTCCCGTGCCGCCACCACCGCCAATGTGCCATCGGGTTCCAAAATCACCGCTGACACAAGTCGCTCCGCTGTACAGCCACCATGGGCACCGGCATTCATGACCACCGCCCCCCCCACCGTACCGGGAATGCCAACAATCCACTCCAGACCGCGCCAGCCCAGTTTTGCGGCATAGTGAGCCAACTTGGGCAAGGGATACCCCGCACCCACCGTCAGTTGTCCAGTTTCTAGATCACTTTTGAGATAGCGCAGATGCTTGGTGGCGATCACGAGACCCGCCACACCGCGATCGCTCACCAGCAGATTAGAGCCTGCCCCCAAAACCGTAATTGGCAGTTCCTGTTCCTGCGCCCAAATGTAGGCTGCCTGCAATTCAGTAATCGTACGCGGTTCCACAAACCATTCAGCACAGCCACCCACATTCAGGGTCGTAAACTCGGCAAGGGAGATGTGGCGTTGCAGAGGGCACTGGGTTTGGGGCAAGCAGGACAAGGTCATAGGGCGATCGCCTCAGTGAGGGAAGAGACACTTAATTGTTCTTGATCCGCCATTACAGACGGAATCAGTTGATTGAGGTTGCCAGCCCCAAGAAAGATCACCAGATCCCCCGGTTGCAGCAGATGCGCCAAGCGAGTTTGTACCGCTTCAAAGGTGGGGCAATAATCCACTGCAGCATGATACTGACGGGCACAGGTAGCCACATCGGCACCACTAATTGTGCCGGGATTGGGTTCACCCGCACTATAGATATCCGTCAAGATCACGTGATCCGCTGCGGTGAAGCACTGGCCAAAGGCCTCGAGAAAGGTTTGGGTGCGGCTATAGCGATGGGGTTGAAACACGGCCACGACCCGTTGCCAAGGAGCTTGCGTCCCCACTTGCAGGCGGGCTGCCTCTAGGGTTGCACTAATTTCGCTGGGGTGGTGGGCATAGTCATCAATAAAGCGAATCCCATTCACCTGTCCCCGTTCTTCAAAGCGGCGGCGGGCACCGCGAAACTCCAATAAAGCAGCAGCAATGGTGGCAAAGTCAATGCCAAGATAACGTCCCACAGCAATCACTGCCAGAGCATTTTGGAGATTGTGGGCACCTAAGACACTCAGTTGTAGAATGCCAAGGGAGGTGCCCCGCTCCCAAACCCGTGCCGTGGTGCCCTCAGAGGTGTATTGAATATGATCCACACAGTAGTCCACCGCCGCTTGTCGCTGCAGGCTATAGGTCAACAGGCGCGGATGATGCAGGCGATCGCGAATATTTGGACAATCGGCACAGCCAATCACAATGTCTGCCTGATTGGCAAACTGCTGAAACGTGGCCACCACCTCTTCCAAGGAATTATAGTGATCGGGGTGGTCAAGCTCGATATTCGTAATGACGCCAATATGGGGATGGAATTTGCGCAGGGAGCCATCGGACTCATCCGCTTCAGCAACAAGGTAGGGACTTTGACCCACGCGGGCGTTGCCCTGCCACGCCGCCACTTCACCCCCGACAATAATCGTTGGATCCAGCCCGGCCTGCAACAGCAAATAGGCAATCATGCTGCTGGTGGTTGTCTTACCGTGGGTACCGGCAACGGCAATACTTTGGCTACGGTGCATCAGTGCCGCCAGCACATCGGAACGGTGAAAAATGGGACAGCCTAACCGTTGAGCCGCTTGATATTCAGGGTTATCGCTACGAATGGCGGTGGAGCAGATGACTTGAGGCAGCGGGGCAAAGGGATACGTTTCAAGGTTGGCCGCACTCTGACCAATAAAGATCTGCACGCCTAACTCAGCCAGTTGCTCAGTCAAGCGGTTGGGACGCAAATCGGATCCAGACACCCTAAAGCCCTGCTTGGCGAGAATGTAGGCAAGGGCTGACATACCAATACCACCAATGCCAATGAAGTGGAATGGACGCTCACTAAACTCCATCACTGGCTGATTTGCCACAAACAACTCCTTTGCTCCACCAAAAAGAAATACGTTGAATCAATAATTAATTAATATCAATAGATTAGTATCAATAGGCATAAATTCTTAGGCTCATCATAGCAGGTCACCCTCAATCCTCATGGGCTAATACTGGCAGATCCAAGGCAAATATGTCACCCTGAGCCAAAAATTTTTTGCAAACAGTTTATTCAGCCCGTGGCACCCTCTTCCTTGGGGATCAGCAGTTCGACAAAGAATAAACTCTAGCAGAGACAAATTCAGTGCGGTGTAAGGTAGAAGGTTGATACCGCCTTGTCGGTGTGCCGTTATCTTTCTGAGGACTGGGAATGCTGACGAACTTGCTGGCTTGGAGTATGGCGATCGCCAGTTTAGGCTTGTATCTGTTGGGGTTCTTCCTGCCGGAACTGTACCGTAGGTTTGATCTGGTGGCCAGTGGCGCGGGATTATTCTTTGCCCTGACTCTGTGGATCTATGGCGATCGCATTGGCGGTGGATTGCTCCTAGGAACAGCAGCCGCAGTGGCCTTAATTCTCTGGTTGGGTTGGCAGACCCTCAGCTATCGCTGGCAACTCACCTACCCGGGCGATCGCACCGACACCCAAAAAGCTCAAGCCCTCTGGCAAAAAGTCCAGTCTCTGCTGCCCGAAGGTACCTTTGCAAAAATCGGTGAGCAACTGCAAGGCTTCATCAGTAGCTTGCGCGATCGCCTCCAGAAACAGCCGGATCGCCCCCAGCTTCCTGTGGATACCCCACCACCGCCGATGGATACTGGCGACATTAAAGAAGATCTGTGGACAGGGGAAACCAGCACCCCCAGTACCGTTGCCGAACAACCCACCCCAGCCACTGAGGAAGCAGCCACCGTCCCAGAAGAATCTGCTGAACCAGCGCCAGTCGCAGAAACAACAGCCAGCCCCACCGCAGACACTCCCACAGACGCACCGGCTGATCTGCCGTCCGAAGGGGTTGCCGAAATGACTCCCCCAGAAACGCCTAGTGTTGAAACGCTGCAGCCGCCCACTGCCAGTACCCCAGAGGAGTCAGAACCAGCAACGGTTACTGCTTCAGAAGAACCAGCCCCTCCCGAGACAACAGTTGACGCTCCAGAACCCACAGTGACGGCCGAAGCACCAGAAGAGCACGCATCTCCTGAAACGGCAATTGAGACTCCAGAATCCACGGTGACTCCTGAGGCAGTGGCAGAACCAGCCCCTCCTGAAACGGCAGCAGTGACGCCTCCTGAGACAGTCGTTGATGCCCCAGAACCCACGGCCACTCCTGAGCCAGTGGCAGAACAGGCAGTTCCTGAAACAGTGGTTGAGACTCCAGAACCGACGGCGACCTCTGAAGGAGTGGTTGAACCGCCTCTAGTCTCTGAATCTGCTCCCGATGCTGAACCGACAGAAACGCCGCCTCCAGTGCCAGAATCGCGCACCGCTGCTGCCGATCTCCTAGGGGATATTCCCGAAAGTAGTGATATTGACGATGAGGCAACGTCAGAGGGGACAACCATCGAAAATCCAGAACATACTCCCCCTGAAGATGATGACTGGCCGCCCCCTGAAGCCCGTCTATGACCTCTCAGGCCATCGGGTACAGGGCAGGACTTATCGCTCCGCGAATCCCGCAAAAGTTAATAAAGTCATGAATCCCTGACTTTTGCTGCTTTTATTTTCTCTGAAGCGAATCTTAATAGAACCTTAATTTTCCCCTAACTTTCCCCAAAAATTCCCCAATTTTCCCAAGGTTTTCCACAGATTGGGGCAAAGTTTTCCACAGGCCTTGACGGTGTGATCGGATTTCAAGGCATTTCTGGGGATAACTGCTGCTGGAGCCTTGGGGAAAACGCAAGGAGCGTCAAAAGTCCGGAAACGCTGATTCTGTCGTGGATTGCGATCGCCAAGATCGGTGAAAACAAGGATTGACAGACCCTAGGACAACCCAGACAATGGAGTTCCACGGATAGAGATTCACTTGCTCTGAAACCTTGTGAATGTAGGGCTAAATCCCGCTCTGAGTCAGGGGTCTGGGGATTTGGTCAGAACTTTTATGGGAGTTTTCCACAGGTTTACCCAGGGCGAGCTGATGGCGCCTGCAATTTTGTCTTGGTTTTATTGAGGTAACTCACGGTATGAACGCTCAAGCCACGATTAGTATTCTTGCCGAGATTCCAGAGGAGCTACACGAGACCCTGAAATACTACCTCGAGCGGCATCCCGATTGGGATCAGGATCGCGTCTTTGTGGCCGCACTGTCCCTCTTTTTGCTGCAAAATGGAGAATGCGATCGCCGCACAGCACGGGTCTATCTCGACTCGTTGTTCAAGCGATCCTAAACACGTTGGAGGGTAGCAAAACGGGTGAGTGAGGTAGATGTCGCAATTGTAGGTGGTGGCCTCAGTGGCCTGAGTCTGGCTTGGCGGTTGCAGCAAAGCGCCCCCCAGTACAGTGTGGTTGTCCTAGAGGCCAGCGATCGCCTTGGGGGGAATATTACGACACAAGCAGCGGAGGGCTTTGTCTGGGAACTGGGTCCCAATAGCTTTGCACCGACCCCTGCCCTGTTACAACTCATTGCTGAGCTGGGCTTGCAGTCGGAACTCATTCGGGGCGATCGCCACCTACCGCGCTACATCTACTGGCGGGGACACCTCTACCCCCTAGAACCCACCCGTCCCCTTGCCTTGGCTACTTCAAATCTGCTCAGCCCTTGGGGAAAAGTGCGGGCAGCCCTTGGTGCCTTGGGGTTTGTGCCCCCCTATCTGGGCAGTGGCGATGAATCAGTTCATTCATTTTTCCGTCGCCATTTGGGGCAAGAGGTGGCTGAACGGCTGGTGGCGCCCTTTGTCTCTGGGGTTTATGCGGGTGATCCACAACAACTGAGTGCCGCTGCTGCTTTTCGTCGTATTGCCCAACTGGAAAAACTGGGTGGCAGTCTCATTGCCGGTGCCCTGCGCCTACGGCGTCAACAAGCCCCTAAACCGAAGCCGCCTACGGGTGTGCAGATGCGACCGGGGGAACTTGGCTCCTTTAAGGAAGGCTTGGCTGTGCTACCTCGGGCGATCGCCCAACAATTGAAGGCACCGATTCACCTGCAAACCCCGGTTCAGGAAATTACCCCAGAATCCAAGGGTGGCTACCTGCTGCGCAGTGGTGAGCAAACGTGGCACGCCCGCAGTGTGGTCTTGGCAACGCCCGCCTATCAAACTGCAGAGTTGGTAGCGCCTTTTCAGCCAGCGATCGCCCGTGTTTTGGCTACCATCCCCTATCCCACCGTGGCCTGTGTGGTCTTGGCCTACCCCGCTGGACTCGGGCGCAGTGTCCGCCCCGGCTTTGGGGTACTCATTCCTCGCGGTCAGGGCATCCGCACCCTTGGCACCATTTGGTCGTCCTGTCTCTTTCCCCAACGCACTCCCGCCGGTTGGCAAGTCTTTACGAGTTTTATTGGCGGTGCCACGGATCCTGATTTGGCAAGCCTCAGCGAAGAAACCATTGTCCAGCAGGTGCAGCAGGATTTGAGCCGCCTCCTTGATTTACCCGCAGCCAAGGCACGCTTACTCGGTATGAAGGTTTGGCGACGGGCGATTCCCCAATATATTGTCGGCTACCCTGAGCAGTGGCAGCAGGTGACCCATGCCCTCAGTCAAACCCCCGGCCTTTTCCTGTGTAGTAACTATGCTGAGGGTGTCGCCTTGGGCGATCGTGTTGAACATGGCAATCGAACCGCTGCTGCTGTTGCTGCCTACCTTTCAGGAGGCCAGCCCTAGGGATGTCGCTGTCGGACTATATGAATGCGGCTCTTGAGCGGGCTATCTATCACTTCAATGCAGAGGATGGCCTGATTTACGGTGAAATTCCAGACCTTGAGGGGGTCAAGGCCCATGGCAAGACAGTGCTTGAATGCCGCGAGCATCTCTCCGAACTCTTAGAGGATTGGATCTACTTCCATGTCTCGCGGGGCATTGCCGTACCCATGATTAACGGCATTGAAGTTCCCGTACGGGAGATTTTTTGAACCTCACCCTCTTTGGGTACGGCTGATCTATAGAAAAGGACTGTATTCTCAATAGGCCAGCGATCGCTCCCCTGTAACATAAACGAGCAAACATAGCCTAAGATTATCGGTAAGGTTAACGAAGCGATACATCCGCTCTACTAAGGAGGACATAACCCTATGGCACTCGTACCCATGCGCTTGCTGCTCGATCACGCAGCCGAAAATGGTTACGGCATTCCCGCCTTCAACGTCAACAACATGGAGCAAATCCAAGCCATCATGCAGGCGGCCCATGAAACCGACAGTCCCGTGATTTTGCAAGCATCGCGGGGTGCCCGTAAATATGCTGGGGAAAACTTCCTGCGTCACCTGATTTTGGCTGCGGTGGAAACCTACCCCCACATCCCCATTGTCATGCACCAAGACCATGGTAACGAGCCTGCCACCTGCTACTCCGCCATTCGCAACGGCTTTACCAGTGTGATGATGGATGGCTCCCTTGAAGCGGATGCCAAAACTCCCGCCAGCTATGAGTACAACGTGGCCGTCACCAGCGAAGTGGTAAAAGTCGCGCACTCCATTGGTGTTTCCGTGGAAGGGGAACTCGGCTGCCTTGGTTCTTTGGAAACCGGTAAAGGGGAAGCCGAAGATGGTCATGGGTTTGAAGGTGCCCTCGATCACTCAATGCTGCTCACTGACCCCGATCAAGCTGTGGACTTCGTGGAGCGTACCCAAGTGGATGCCCTTGCAGTGGCCATTGGTACCAGCCACGGTGCCTATAAATTTAGCCGCAAACCCACGGGTGAAATCCTCGCCATCAGCCGCGTGGAAGAAATCCACCGTCGTTTGCCCAACACCCACTTGGTGATGCACGGTTCTAGCTCAGTGCCCCAAGAATTAATTGACATCATCAACCAGTACGGTGGCACAATTCCTGAAACCTACGGCGTGCCTGTGGAAGAGATCCAAAAAGGCATCAAAAGCGGTGTCCGCAAAGTGAACATTGACACCGACAACCGCTTGGCCATTACCGCTGCGGTGCGTGAAGCTCTCGCCTTGGCACCCAAGGAATTTGACCCCCGTCACTTCCTCAAGCCCTCCATTAAATACATGCAAAAAGTGTGTGCTGAACGCTATCAGCAATTTGGTACCGCCGGCAATGCCAGCAAAATTAAGCAACTCAGCCTTGATGACTATGCTGCCAAATATGCCAAAGGTGAACTGAAACAAGTGACTCAGAAAACCGTGGTGGTCTAGGCACTCTGCGATCGCTGAGCAACGATAAGTAACGTGATAGAGGGTGGCTACGGTCACCCTTTTTGATTTGAATAAAAAATAATAGCTCTATAGTTTTATTCAGCTTTACTCAACGGGCTTGGAGGGACTCGAACCCCCGACCTGCTGATCCGTAGTCAGCCGCTCTAATCCACTAAGCTACAAGCCCAAGTCAGGAACACTATCCTAGCATGAATTCCCAGAGAGATCAAAGGGGCGACAGGAAATTTGCGCGCGGGTGTGTCATAGTCGGGAGCGGAGACCCTTGACTCAAACGGATAGATGCTGAAGAAACTCCACCGCTGGTTCTTGACCACTCCCCATCTGCCGCGATCGCTTGTGGCTTTTGGTCTGAGTCTGGCTGCCCTTGCCCTCTTGGATAGCAGTGCTAATCTTGTCCTCGCTCATCTAAAAGCAACTGCCCCAAGGTTCTTTGCTGGCTTGGTTGCTGGTACCTTTGATACTGGCTTTGCCCCAGAGGTGTGGCTCTCGGTCATCGGCCTCACCCTCGGTACGTTAATCATTGTGATTTCCATTGCGGCGCAAAATATCCCCAAAATTACTGAACTGTACATGCAGGACTGGACGAGCCTGATCTATGTCTGGTGTCTGGTTTTGGGGGGTGCCCATATCTTCTACATCAAGGTTTTGCAGGACTTGGGACGGCATCCTGTCGGCAGCATCCTGTTGAATTTATACGGCCTCTTGCCCTTGGCAATTTTGACGGCCCTCCCCTACATCTTCTACATTCTCAAGTCCATCCAGCCAGAAAGTGTGGCTCAGCAAATTTACCGCCGCCAGTATCACTACATGAGTCAACTGGGCATTGTTCTCAAGGATGGGGTGTCCTATCAACCGCAGTTTTTGCGCCGTAGTCAGGCTCACCTGATCGCGGGATTGAACCAATTGGATGATTTGCTGGCCTATGTGGCGTTTCGGGGAGCGCAGGCCGAGATTATTGGTGCAGTCAGTGAACTGCTTCAGCACTACATCAGTTGCAAGCCCGACTACCCAGCCTATTTCTTTCGCCTCAGCGGTGCGGTGATGGGGGATATTGCCTTCAAGACGATGTTTGACCAATTTAGCCAGATTGAAGAGAACCATACCTTCTATGAGCAAAAGTGTTTTCGGCTCCTCGGCAATGCCTATGTGCGCTTTTTGGAGGAGGAGCAGTTTCCTCTCGCGTCGCTGTGTGGCTCTGAGATGTGCGCGATCGCCCACCGCATTCTCAGTATGGGGGATGACATTTTGCTGGACCTAATCATTATTCGCTTTAATACAATGATGCGCTTTGCCATTAAACACGGCAGTCGTTACAACGAGGCACGCAATCTCTATAACTTGGCCTTTCACTATCGGCGGTTTATTGAGAGTCTGGTGCATTACCAGCGCCCCCAGCTCACCCAAAAGTGTGTGAATTATCTACGTGCCTACGGGAATGAAGTCTATGAGTTAGCACAGAATAGTCCTGCACTGTATTTCATTGTTGATGTCTTTGCCGCTGAGCTAAAGAAGGTCTTAATCTTGGTGAACGAGCAGCAGTGGGAGGAGCGACTGCAACTGGAACTCTTGGAGGAAATGCTTCGCCTAGATAATCCACCGGAACTGCGTCAACCCCAAAATGGCGATCGCCCCTATGGCAAAAGTACAGGGGTTCGCCTCCTACAAATGGGACTCGCCCTCTTTTACTTGGCACGGCAGCAACCTCAGTTTGCGCAGCGGATTGTTGAGGATATGGTGGAGGATGCAGCGGTTCTCGGCTTGGCGGGGTTTAAGCGTCTCTTTCAGCAAAATTGCGATCGCCTGCGCCAGGCTCAGCCCAAGTTTTGGGAGGACACCGATCGCGGCAATGCCAATTTGTACTACTCAGAACACACCGAGCAACTGCCTGCCCTACAGACCCTTGTGGATCGCGCTTGTCACGCTCTGGAGATGACTCAGTCGTCCTAAAGCATGGTATAGTAATAAGTCTGAGGGCGAGTGGCGAAATGGTAGACGCACTACACTCAAAATGTAGCGGGAATTCCCCATGTCAGTTCGAGTCTGACCTCGCCCATTGATTCAACCCCCGCCAAAGACTTGGATATTGGCAAAGGCACACACCGGTGAAGCGTGACCGACACGAATGGCTTGATTGGGTTCGCCTTTACCACAAAACGGTGTACCAAAAATACCGAAGGTGGAGGCATCTCCCACCGCAATGAGGCTATGCCAAAATTCAGGGGTGGTACCGCGATAGTTGGGATTGCGCAGTGTGCGGGTCAGGCGGCCATTTTCAATGCGCTTGGCATATTCACAGCCAAACTGAAATTTGAGACGGTAGTCATCGATTGACCAAGAGCGATTGGACTCCATGTACACCCCCGACTCAATGTTGCCAATGATCTCGGCAAAGGACTGTGTCCCTGGCTCAATATTCAGGTTCGCCATCCGGTCAATGGGGGGACGATTCCAAGAACAGGCACGGGCATTGGCAACACCAGGGACACCCGCTCGCTGCTGACTTTCAAGGCTGCCCAGACCGCGCAGGAGGCGTCCTTCCTTGATGAGATAGATGCGTTCAGCCGCCACCCCCAAATCATCAAAGGCATAGCTGGCCAGTTCACCGGCAACGGTCGGATCAAACGTGACGTTCAAGAGGGGGGAGCCGTACTGCCGCTGCCCAAAGTCCTCAAGGCGAATAAAGCTGCTGCCGGCATAGTTGCGCTCATCCCCCAAAATGCGGTCTAGCTCTAGGGGATGACCAATGCTCTCGTGGATTTGCAGCATCATTTGATCGGGGGCGAGTACCAGTGTTGTCGTTGTTTCTGGGCACTCTTGGGCACTGAGGAGTTCAACGGCCTGCTCGCCAATGTGGCGGGCGCGATCGCTCAATTGATCAGTCGTCAGCCATTCCAGACCCCCTTGATAACAGCGGGCTAACCAACCATGATCGGTTCGCTGCTGCACTACCCCTGCCCCCTGAGCCGTGGCGCTCATATCGGTGAGCACTTGATAAAATTGCTGTTCAATTTGACTGCCATCACTGGTCAACCACTGAGTGGTGGTCTCTACAGTTTGCACAAAGGCACGGGTTTGCACAATGTCGTCACTAACCTTGAGCCAATGGCAAAGGTCTTGGAGTAAGTGATTCAATTCAGCGGCTGAAAGTTGGTCAAAAGGTTGCCGCTGGGGCGATCGATAGTGTCCCTTGCCCTTGCCCCGTGCCGCTGGCGTAAAGTTAAAGACTCGCCAATGGGCAGCGGTTTTCGCCTGTTGATAGGCCTGCTGAATCGCCCGATGGATAGCACTGGGTTGCAAATTTGGGGTTGCTGTATAGGCAAATTGACCATCGACGAGCACCTCAACCATGACACCCCGCTGGCGCGATCGCTGGTTCACCTCGGGGTAGCCATCCCGAGCACTGCGAGTCGTGACAATCTCCTCAACATAACGCAGCCCAAGCCAATCAAGGGGTAAATTCACCTGATTCAAAAGGGCGGTGAAATTCTTCGGTGTCGTCATGGCAGCGTGCTAATCTGAGGCATGGTAAAGTTTGAATTCTTTTCCATGCTAACGGCTTTTACTGCGGGGCTGGCCCTCATCACGATTTCTGAGCTGGGAGACAAGACCTTCTTTATTGCCATGATTTTGGCGACCCGTCACAGCAAGCGGTGGGTCTTCCTAGGGTCATGGGCGGCTTTAATTGTGATGACACTGCTTTCAGTGGCCGTGGGCAAGGTCTTTCAACTTTTACCGCGAGAGTTCACCTTCTATGCGGCGATTTTGCTCTTCACTGTTTTTGGTCTCAAGATGCTAATTCAAGGCTGGCGAATGGGGGATAGCCCCTGTGAGGATGAGTGTGAAGCGGCAGTGGAAACCGTTGAAAAGGCGGAAGCCAATCTCAGCCGTTGGGGCAGTAACCCTGCTTGGGCGACTTTTGTGGAGGCCTTTAGTCTCACCTTCATTGCTGAATGGGGCGATCGCACCCAAATTGCAACGATTACCCTTGCTGCCGCGAGCCATGCCTTGGGCGTTGCCCTTGGTGCCATTGTTGGCCACGGGATTTGTGCCGCGATCGCGGTTCTAGGCGGCGGCCTGATGGCTGGACGCATCTCCGAACGGACATTGACCTTGGGCGGTGGTGCCCTATTTTTAATCTTCGCGATTGTTACCGCCTTGCAAGGGATGCCAAGGGCTTCTTGAGCCGCTTCTGAATCTAGAACTCCAATTGGTTATAGGAGGCGGCCAGAGGTGGCAAACTCCTGCACCGCAGCGCGCATAAAGTCTTCAAGGGAGCGTACCCCGGCTTGATCCTCGAACACCTTCGGCAGATTGTTTTGGATTTTTTCGCGGATAAATTGGCGATACTCAGCACTTTGACCCAGTTCAATGGCTTTTTGAATATAGGCAGAAACATCTGGTGCAATTAATTCCGGTAGCTCTAGGAGTGTGAGAATACCAGCGGTATGCCGCCCCCGCATAAAGCGTCCTGGTGTGGTCACCATAGGGACTTGGGCATAGTAGAGGGCTTCAAGGGTAGAATTCCCCCCTGATCATTCAAGGCTGTCTAGGAAAACATCGAGACAATGCAGCATTGAGGTAAAACCATAGAAGTTTAAGGGGCGGCAGAAGAAGCAGTACGCCCTATAGTCAAGGTTTTTGGCAGCAAAAGCTCGTTCTAGACGTCCTTCAAACCGCTGGCGGCTGTTTTTGGTCATAAAGTGGGTTATAAAGACAAATTGGCAATTCCCCACTGCTGCGGCAATTTCGGGATAGATGTCGTCAAACTGGGGGAGATACTTGAAGACACTTTGCAGGCAACCGTAGATAACGGCATCGCTTTTGAGGCCGAATTCCTCCCGCGTAATGGGCGATCGCGGGCCGGGGGGTAGCGGACTAAAGGCAATCCCCAAATTTTTTAGCCTGATCAGCTTTTCTGTGTAATGCGTTTCGCCATCGGGCGGTTCCATCAACTCACTACTGAGGAAATAATCAATTGTGGGTAAGCCAGAGGTGTCGGGATGCCCCCAAGACATACATTGAATCGGCGCTAATTTCAGAGCGGCAATCTTGATCAGTTCCAGATCCATGCCCAGTTCGGGGAAAATCACTAGATGTAATTGATCGGCACGAATCTGCTCAAACCATTCTGCGGGTGATTTGGTGCCCATGACAAAGCGATGGCAGTAGGTTTTTGCTTGCTCCGTACAGCGATCGCCATCATCTCGCACGTAGTAGCCATAAAGCTGAAATTGTGCTTTATCAAGATGTTTAAGCCAGCCGTGGAGCAGCAACTTCCAAACCGTATGCCCACGAAAGTGCCCTGAAACAAACCCAATCCGTAGAGGTTCATTGGCCTTCACTGGTGGCATTGGGGGGCGTTCTTTGGCGGCTGGAATCACACTGGTCATGATTTCGTAGATCATCTGCCCATACTGTTGTTGGACATCGCGGGTTTCTTTCCCTTGATAGGGCAGTAAAAATGTATTCACATTCCCCAGCCACTTCGAGAGATATTGTTTCTTATCTAAAGAGAAACTCTGAAACGTTTGATAGAACTCGGCAACGGATTCTCTGATTTTTTGACGGCAATCCTGTAGCTCTTCTACATCTTTATAAACGTAAATCAAGTACCTCGTACACTTGAGAAAGTCAATGCCAATTTGCCAGTCAGGTCTCAGTTCAATCGCTTTTTCGTAGGCTGCTAGTGCCTGTTGTAAATCACTATCAACACCACTGATCATGCCCAACAGGTACCAACATCTTGCCATGGTAGGATCCATTGCTAAGGCATGGTTGAGGGCTGAGATCACTGCTTGATACTCATTCATCCTCCACTTATCAATCGCCAGTTTTTCCCACCCCTTGGCAAAGGCAAGGTGGCCTTTTTGTTGAGTCGTTCTTGCAATGAACTCTTCGATACACCCCATAACCTGAAACTTAGCAATCCCGACGGTATAAGCGCATGTATTTGAGGATAATCTCCCGTGCCTTCGGGCGTAAATCCCGTTTCAGTTGCGGATTTTCATCCACGCAATTCACCGCTTGCCAGACTTGACACCAACTGACATCAAAGAGGGTTTGTGCTTCCACAAGGCCGCGTACCATCGCGATCGCATAGTTTTCGGGGTCACGTTCCTGTGCCATATTGAGAAAAGACATCCCCCGCTGTGGTTGAAAGTAGTTGTCCATTGCTGTGAGATACCCTAGGGCCATTAACTCATCGGCGGTAAGGCTTTCCAGCGGGACATTTTCAGGGGTCGTACCCTGTCTTAGGGCAAGATAGGCGCGGTAGGCTTGACCATTGGCTTTGCCGTTGAAATCCCAGCCGAGGGCATTGATCAGGGCAGCTTTGTGATCTGTGGAAACCTGCGGCGAAGAGAGCCACTCCGACATTTTCAGATCAAGGCGGCCACTGCGCTTGGCTCGCATCACCATGGGGACATCGGTATAGGCTTCGTAGAAGGGGGTGGAGGTCAAGGGCGAATCTGCTCGCCCACTGTACTGAAGGCAGACCACCGTTGTCAAAGCAAGGGCAGTCGCTAAAAGAGGAGATTTCATGGACTTGGCCTCCAAAGAGTTATTGGGTTTGCAGTTGCGATAGACCCGCCCCCGGATAGTAGGTGCCTAAAATTTGCAGGTGGTTGTAGCCGCGCTTGCCCAGTTCATAGGCACCCGTCTGACTCATTCCACGCCCGCCAAACACATCGCGCACAATGTCGTCGGTTGCTGCATACATCGAAACCATCACTCGTCCACTTTTGGTGAGGACAATGCCCCGTGTGGCTTGGACTGCCGCTTGAGTGGTGTTCCACTCGGTTTCAATCCCACGATACACCTGCCAACGCTCGTCGTTCCCCAGATCAAAAAAGCGGCTGGCGGGTTGAAACATTTGGGCAAGGGCATAGGAACGGGCAGCGATCGCTTGGGCTTTGAGGGTTTCCATTGGCCAGTCGGGATAGACCTCTGAACCCACCACACTCACGAGGTATTGTTCCAAGTCCACTTGATTGACGGCTGTAACCGTGTTTCCCTGAGCAATGAGGCGCACCACACCGCGATACCATTTACCGGCAACAAACGCAAGTTGATTGCTGGGGCGAATCCAGAGGGAGGGGGCAAGGGGTTGGCCATTCCAGAGCAAAAAGCCATCGCGGGCTGTGACCACGACCCCTTGGGAAGGGGTAAGCTGCGTCATCACTTGCTGTTGATCATTGGTGACAGCGGTAGCTACGGCGGTGCCAACGGTCAGTTGACTTTGATCGCGGGCGATCGCCACCCGCACTTGAGGGGCAGGACCTTGGCTCGGAGGCACGGGTTGCAGGGCAGGAGGGGGCACTGTGGGCAAGATTGCCTTGGCGTGGGTAGAGGCAGCCGCTGGTGGTTGGGGGACTTTGTTGGGGACAGTTGCTAATAGGGGATCGCGGCCATCCAAAATCGGCCGAGGCAGAGGTCGTTCAAGTTGAATTGGGTCAGGTAAAGGAATTGGCTCTGAAAGAGCAATCGGTGTCGGGGATAGGTTCCGCAAAAACCAGAACCCTAGGCCGGCACTGGCGATCGTGGCCATCGTAAAGGAAATGAGCAAGGGTGAGTGTCCTCGCTTTGTCCCTTGGAACAGAACCCAGCCCATTCAGGTGTCATCTCCACTAGCACCTTGCCTATTGTATAGGGGAGTACGGAATTTGCCATGCAACATTTGCTGGTTTAGGGCAGAGAGGAGGCTGCTACCCGTTGTAGCCATTGCTCCACCCTATCCCCATAAACAGCTAAGCTATACTCCTGTTCCGCCTGCTGCCGACAGGCCGCCCGATCAATTTGATCAATCTTGCCAATGGCAGCAATTAAGGCCTCGACAGAATCCGGGGTAATGAGAAACCCGGTTTGACCATCACGGACAATTTCACTCGGCCCACCGCGATCGTAGGCAATGACGGGAACGCCACAGGCAAGGCTTTCGATGACAACGTTGCCAAAGGCTTCGACCCAGCGGGAGGTCAGCAACAAAGCGCGACAGCGCCGCAGCTGTGCTTGCATTTCCCGTGTTGGCAAAAAGCCCAGATATTCAATGGGGGCGTTGGGGTAATCTGCTTGAATGCGCTGCCAATAGTCTATATCTTGCAGTTGCCCCATGATTTTCAAAGGGGTACGGGTGACATTGACGGCAGCAACAGCATCTTCGAGTCCCTTTTCAGGAGCAATGCGCCCCAGCCAGCACAGGGCATCCTCTGGCTCTGCACAAAAGTCATAGAGGGACAGATCAAGACCACTGCCCAAACACACGCAGCGATCGCCAAAAGGGAAGGTGGCGGCTTGGGTACGGGTATAGACACTAATGGTTTCCGGATAGTCATCAATGACACGGGCGATCGCCTGATCCATGACATCGGAAACTGAGGCCATGCTCACCAGATGCCCCACAGGACGGCTGAGAAAAGGCGTCAGGTAAAAGGGCAGCCAGTCGTAGGCAAAGTTGACAATGACATCAAATTCCTGTTGAAGCTGCCGCACCCGTGCCCACATATTGGCTAACACACTATTGGGCGGCAGTGTAATCGGTTGATCGCGGGTTTGATGCTGCGCTGGCACTTGAAGGGCACCCGCTACTGGTTCAATGGTTGCCGCCACTGGCAAGTGGGAACCCTCGGGGGCAAGGATGTGAATGGTATGCTGGCGATCGCCCAAGGCCTGAGCCATATTGAGGATCGTCAATTCAACACCGCCCCCTTTTCCTGTGCCTAGAGGGCCAACCGAAGTGGAAACAAAAAGCAGCTTCAGAGGTCAACTCCTAGCGCAGAGCCTCAGCACCCGCCACCACTTCGAGAATCTCTTGGGTAATGGCAGCTTGACGCGCTTTGTTGTAGGAGAGGGTGAGGGTTCCAATCAGCGCTTGAGCATTATCGCTCGCGTTATTCATTGCCGTCATCCGCGCTGCCAATTCCGAGGCGGCGGCCTCTTGCAGTGCCCGTAGTAACTGGTTATTCAAGTACAGGGGCAGCAGGGCATCGAGAATTTGCACCGGATCCTGCTCAAAAATCATATCGGAGGGCAAAGCGGGCAAGGTTGAGGTGACTTTCTCGCGGTTAACTTCCAGATGCGAACCCCGCGTCGTCAGCCGAAAAATCTCATCATCGGGCGCCTCTAGCCCTTGGGGATCGAGGGGGAGCAGGGTTTGGACAACGGGCTTTGAACTAATGAGGGAGACAAACTTGGTGTAGATGAGTTCCACCCGATCCACCGTTTCCGAAAGAAAGAGGGAGAGCAGTTCACTGGCAATTTGACCCGCTTCACTGGCGGAGGGGATTTGCTCTAGGCCAGAGTACACGGCATCAATGGGATAATTACGGCGCTGGAAGTATTGGGCTGCCTTGCGACCAACAATCACCAGAATATACTTGACGCCCTCGGCTTCGAGTTCTTGGGTACGCTCCTTGGCACGGCGAATAACGTTGGTATTGTAACCGCCGCACAGCCCGCGATCGCCCGTCACCACCAGCAGCGCCACCGTCTTCACAGGACGCTTGGCCAATAGCGGTAAATTGGCATCCTCAAAGCGTAGTCGGGTTTGCAAGCCATAGAGCACCTGAGCTAAGCGATCGGCAAAGGGACGGCTCGCCATGACCTGCTCTTGGGCACGGCGAACTTTTGCTGCCGCCACGAGGCGCATAGCTTCGGTAATTTTGCGGGTATCTTTAATCGTTTTGATGCGATCGCGAATAGCTTTGAGATTGGGCACGGTAATCTAAACTCCTAAGCAAAGCGTCCCTGCCCTAAGATTTTAGCCCAGAGGGGGATCGCCTAAGCAGTCTTTTCACTTGACCCACCCCTACCAACCAGCGTTGTAATCACAGGAACTGCCAAAGCGGCGACAGGGGGAATGATGCGGCCAATGGGCTGTGGCAGATTTAAGCTGACGCTCAAAGCAGAAACCACCGTTGCTGCAATGCCACTGATCCAAAGCACGGTGTCACGCCGCCACCGTTGTCGCTTCAGGCGGTGATTTTCCTGGGCAGCAAGGGTGAGTTCAGTGGGGACAACGGTTGAGGATTGGTTGCGCAGCACCTCTAAATCGTGCTGCAGACCGTGCAATTCATTTTGCGCCTGGGCAAGTTCCTCTTGCAGGCGATCGCGCTCCCTTTCCACTTGGGTGAGTTGCCGCGTTATCTCCGCCAGTTGTTGGGCAAGGCCGGCGTCTGGGGGATTACCGAGAAGGGCGGTATCCTCCAAAGAAGCGGGGGGTGAAGCAGCCAATACCGCCTGAAGTTGCTGTTCGAGAGCTGTTTTTTCTGTTTGCAGCGAGGCAAGTTGATCTTGAAGTTCTTGAATTTGTGAGACTTGGAATTGCAGGGTTGCCACTTGACTTTGCAGTTCCTGAATCTGGGAGGCTTGCAGTTGCAGTGTCACCAGTTGCTGCTGAAGTTCGTCTTGCTGAATGAGCGCCTGTGCCAGTTCCTGTTCAAGATTTTGCCGCAGGCCGCTCAAGGTGGCATTTTCTTCTTGGAGGCGGACAAGGTCTTGGCTCAGTTGATCTCGCTGCTGTTGAACGTTTTCCAGTTCTGCGGTGAGCTGCCTAATTTGCTCCTGTAGGGCTTGGTTTTGGGCGATCGCCCGCTGTTCTGCAGTCAGGGTGAGTGACTCCAATTCAGCCGTCAGGGAGTTGAGATCAATATCCTGTGCAGGAGGCTCGTCCAACTCACCCAAATCAGTAATGATGTTTTCTAGGAGATCGTCGGGTTGGTTGCTAGGGGGTTCTGGACTGGCCATGATCCTGATACCTGCGCGCGTGCTAAGAATTGCTCCAATTATAGCGATCGCCGTCCCTATCCTCTAGGCTAGAAGGCGTTCTTCAGTTCTCGAATGAAACTCCATGCTCAAACGCGAACTAGGACTGTGGGGCGCCATTTTAACGGGTCTAGGCTCAATGATTGGTACGGGGCTGTTTGTCAGTTTAGGCATTGCCACCGACCTCGCTGGCCCTTGGGTGTTGATAGCCTTGATCCTTGCCGCGGCGATCGCGCTGTGTAATGGCCTCAGTAGTGCCCAATTGGCGGCCTCCCATCCTGTGAGTGGGGGCACCTACGAGTATGGGTATCGCTATCTTTCTCCCCCTTTGGGCTTTACAGCGGGGTGGATGTTTTTACTGGCCAAATCGGCTTCTGCAGCCACTGCTGCCCTTGGCTGTATGGCTTATCTCTTCCAATGGCTCGGCCTAGAGGACAATAGCGGGCGCTGGCAAATCATGGCTGCTCTGGGGCTACTGGCGGTCTTGACCTGTGTGGTGCTTTTGGGCATCCGGCGATCGGCGCAAGTGAATCTGGGGATTCTCCTAGTCACGTTCACCAGTTTGTTGCTCTTTGTCGGCATTGGCCACGTCCAACAACAGGGAGGGCTACTTTGGTCGGCAGCATCGCAACCACTCTCGCTCAAGAATCTTCTCCAAGCAACGGCACTGCTCTTTGTCGCCTATGCCGGCTATGCCCGTATTGCTGTGCTGGCGGAGGAGGTCAAGACTCCTCGGCGAACCATTCCACGAGCCATTGCCCTAGCCATTGGTATTGTTGTCCTGCTCTACTTCAGTGTTGTCTTGATTGTTCTGGGGAGTCATGGCTCTGGAAAGTTGACTACGGCTGCCTCTTTAGAGATTGTCGCCAGTGAATTGGGTGTCTCTTGGCTGCCGCCTCTGATTACGCTGGGGGCGATCGCGGCCATGGTCGGGATTCTGCTCAATCTGTTGCTCGGCCTCTCCCGTGTGGTGTTGGCAATGGCGCGGCGGCGAGATTTACCGGCAATTTTGGCTCAGATTCCAGCCCAAGGAAAACAACCTGTTGCTGCCGTTCTTGCGGTGAGTGGGGGGATTGCCCTCTTGATCCTGATTGGCAATGTAAAAACTACGTGGTCTTTTAGTGCCTTTAGCGTGCTGATTTACTACGCCATTACCAACCTTGCCACACTGCAACTGAAGGAGCCACAATTTCCCCGCTGGCTTGCGGTTGCAGGTTTAATCGGTTGTCTAGGGCTGGCTTTTTGGGTCGAAGTCCAAGTGTGGCTGTCGGGGTGTGGTCTCATTCTTCTTGGACTTGCTTGGCACTACTGGGTGCGGAGGGCAAAGGCCGTTTGAAAGTCTTGCCGGGTCATCGGTTGCGTCACCTCTAGCCCCTCACCCCCTAGGACGCGCAGGGGTTCACCCCCAATGGAAATCCAAACTGGCGCATTGGGATCATTCACTGTTGCTGTGTACAGTACCTGTCCTAGACGTGCTTGCATTGAAGCACTTCCCCCCCCTTTGGTAAAGTCTGGAGAGAGATCCACATGGATGCCATCGGCTTTGACTTCTACACGATTGACACGGGTATTTTCCGGAATGCTGGTGGTGACATCTTGATTGGCAGGACCCGCCAAAAGTCGCTCCAGACGAGATTGAATAAAGAGTTCTGGCCGCGTTGCCGGGGTATTGATCCGTACCGTAGAGGGCACTAAAACGAGGCTATCCCCTTCATTCTTGACCCAAAAAATTTGAGTTTCCTGCTGCTGGGCAACTTCCGCCGGATTAGGAACCGGATCTCCCTGCCGGGGGGGACTCAAGGTTAGCCATGCTGCTGTACCAGCCGAGGCAAGGCCAATAACCGCCAGCACAATCAAGGCGGGGCGGGAGCGGGTGACTTTTGCTACCATCACGATCTCTCCTTGGCGGGATGCACCTGCCTCTACCTTAGACGCTATGATTCAAGGGTAAAGTTCCAGTGCCTGTGGCCTTAGGGGCAGTTGCCCACTGCTTAAACTAGAGGATAGTTCTCCCCTTAGATCAAGTTTAAGTCATGGTGCAAACGACCCCCCGTGCAGAAGAACTAGCCACTGCCCTCCTTGATGCGGTTAGGATTGCTCCCCAAGATTGGCATCGCCTCAAGGGAAATCGCCGTGCCCGCGCCCTCGAACAGGCGGCTGCTGCTCTGGTCTATCTCCTCAAGGAAAATGATGCTGAGGCACTGGCGCATCTCCAACAGGCAGTGGGTTGGCTCGATCGCTCCATTAGTGCGCCGCCTTGCCCTACGCACCACCATTAGCGGTGCCAGCGTCGCCACCGAGAAACCACCAGATCGCTTGTGACATGAAGCAGTGCCGATAGCTCTAGGCCAAGGGCGATCGCAACTCCCCAGCGCCAGTCAATTCCCTGCCAACGATGTAGCCATTCCTGCACAAGGGAAAGGTGGCCTGTGAATGCGGCGACCCCGGCCACCAGACCCAATCCTAACCCCAACCAAAAGCTGAGATAGAGCAACCGAATCAGCGTGCCCACCACTGGGCCATGGGTCCAAAAGGAGCGATGGTGAAAGGCTTTTTGGTAGGGTAGCCATATTGCCCGCAGCCAGCCCCAACGGTAGTAGGGTAAAGAGGGGGTATCGAGGTCTGGACTGAGGAGAAAGCCGCCAATACCAAAGCTACTGCTGGCAATTGCCCCCCAGATCCAGTCACGGGTGAGGGCACTGGCGGTGAAGCCCACAAGGGGCATGCCGATCCAAGTCAGGCGATCGTGGGTACGGCCACTGGGCATTGAGGATTCCGCAGATATTTCCTAGGGCAAAGCTACGGCAAAACGGGCTAGATCATGCAATCGGCGAACTTATTGAGTGCGGTGGGCGTCTAAGTGAGCTTGAAGCAACTCGGCTGAAATTTGAATCTGATGAAGGGCGATCGCGCAAAACTAAATCGCAGGGTGTGCCAGTTCACATACCTGTCCCCGATCAAGTATGCTGAGCACGTTTGAGCGAGCGGCTTGGCTAGCCAACTTGGCAGGGTATTGTGCATCGCTGGTGGAGGAAGCGTGAATGGATCAACCGTGGCGTTCTTGGCAATTTCGAGCTGTAGTGAGTTTGCTATGGGCACCTGCCGCTGCACTGGTCATGGCTCAGCCTGCTTCAGCCAGCCGTCTACAATTGTGGCGACTTAACCCTGCCACCAATCAACTGGAAATTCGCACGGAGCGTGCTGTTCAGCCCCGTGCTGAGTTGGTCTATAACCCGACCCGCCTTGTCATTGACTTGCCGGGTGTCGTTCTCGGTAGCCCCCAGATCAGTCAAAACTACAGTGGTGCCATTCGCCAAGTGCGGGTTGCTCAGTTTGACCCCCAAACGACGCGGATTGTGGTGGAATATGCGGACGGTTTTACAATTGATCCGCAGCAGGTGCGCTTTCGGGGAGTCACGGCTAATAACTGGTTGGTGCAACTGCCCACCCCCCAGCAGCAAACAGTTTCGCTACCGCCGCCACCCCCACCGTCTCCTCCTTCTGCTCCTCCCGTAACGCCCACAGGGCCGCTGCAAGTGCGAAGTTGGCGAGCAGATGCCACAGGTTTTCTAGTGCTAGCCGATCGCCCCTTACCCGAAGGCAGTTACACCCTGCGCCGCCCCCGTCGGGATCGCATTGAAATTCTCCTCAGCAATAGTGAATTGATTCGCAACTTTAGTCCTCGGCGCTTGGAACTGCGCCGCTTTGGTCGGGATCGTGTCCGGGCAGAGGTACGGACTCAGAGCAATCGCCAAGTCCAAATTACCCTCGACATTGACCCTCAAGATGCCGATTGGCAAGTGACGCCCCGTTATGATGGCTTTTTGATTGTGCCTTCAACCACGGCCATTACACCCCCACCTCCGCCACCGTCCCAACGCCCTAGTGTGATTCCTGCGGCCAGTGCGCAAACTCCTGTCACAACGATTCAGCGCGTTGACTTGGGGGGACGAGAGTTGCTGATTCAGGGCGATCGCACCGTTTTCTATAACGTGGGCTGGGAAGGCAATCGCTATCGCATTCGCCTACGGCAAGCACAGTTGGACAGTAATCTGCGCGAACCCCGCCTAGTTACCGGTAGTCCCCTCAGCAATATTGAATTTCGCCAAGAGGATAACCAAACCGTCTCGATTCTGCTCACCCCAGCGCCCAACTTTCGCATCCTTGGCCCTCGTCCCCTGTCAGCTGAAGCGTTTGTGGTGCAAATTCAGGGAGCAAATGACCCTCCGAGCAGTACGCCCACCCCAATTGATATTCCCCCCACAGCAACCCCTCAGCCCCCCAATCAGCCCGTCCCCCGCGGCCGGTTTGTGGTGGTCATTGATCCCGGACATGGCGGACGCGATCCCGGTGCCATTGGTATTGGCGGCATTCGTGAAAAGGATATTGTTCTCGATATCAGCCTGCAAGTTTCCCAATTTTTGCAGCAGCAGGGGGTACAGGTGATTCTGACCCGCACCACAGACATTGACTTAGACTTGGCTCCTCGGGTCGCCATTGCGGAACGGGCACGGGCAAATGCCTTTGTGAGTATTCACGCCAATGCTATTAGTCTGGCTCGCCCCGATGTCAATGGTTTAGAAACCTACTTTGCCCCCGGACGCTCCAGTCGTTTGGCATCTGCCATTCACAATAGTATTCTCAATTCCTTGAACATTCGCGATCGCGGGGTGAGGGCGGCACGATTCTATGTGATTCGCAATACGTCAATGGATTCTGCCCTTGTCGAGACAGGGTTTGTCACGGGCGCAGAGGATGCCGCAAACTTCAAGAATCCTGCGTGGCGGACGCAGATGGCACGGGCGATCGCCCAAGGCATTTTGAACTTTTTGCATGGAAGATGATGGAGCTGACGGGAGTCGAACCCGTGTCCGCCCTAGCTATTCATCGACTGCTCCTTCACAGGTTTAGCCTTTCTGACCCTCAGGCGGGAACTGTTCCTTATCCCGAACAGTAGGATGCTCTGGTAGAGTCTTTGCTAAACAGCCCACCAGAGAGAACTGCCTAGCGCATCCGTTGGGGTTAACCCGCTGCCCTTAACGGAGTCGGACAACGAGTGCTCGAACCTGTATAGAGGTCTTAGGCTACCGCAGCAGCTTTACGAGCGAAAGGAACGATGTTGTTCGCAGTTACTTTTGGTTTGGACTCTGGATTAACGAGAGATAGCCCACTCTCGACCTGCATCACAGCCCAACTTTCACTAGGACGTCGAAGCCGTTTCAGCCCCTTGAATAGAGCTACTCCTAAGCTAGCGCATTTTTTTGGAGTTGACAACGGCTAATTATTCGAGCGATCGCCGGCCAATGGTTCGCGGTTTAGGACGGGGTGCCGGGCCTGCCATCGCCACCATGCGATCCAACTGTTTGTGTTGGGCAAAATACTTTTGCCACAGGTCAGGAGCATCCAGCGTGTCACCCCCATGAGTTGTTAAGCGTTGCCGCACCCGACAGAGGACAGGCGTATTCACACAGGCACCGGCAATAATCACTTGCCCCTTGCTGAGGGCAGGCAGTTCTTTGAGCAAATCTCGGCCAGCGGCCTCCACCCCATGTTTGAGGCTCTCTTGATCGACAGGGTTGACAATCCGCAGCATAAACTGGCTCATACACTGGGAGAGCACATCGCTATCCAGTTTGCCGGGACGCTGAGTAATCAGTCCTACCCCAAGGCCAAATTTACGACCCTCACTGAGGATTGTCCGCAGCACCTGCTTACATTGGGAAGGTTCATGGGCAGGGGCAAAGCGGTGTGCCTCCTCAATTAAGATAAACACCGGGTAGGGGAGGTACTGCTCATCCCCCTCAAAGACGCGGTCTTTTTGGGTATTCATGCGGGCATGGTTGGTTTGGCGCAAAATTGCCGTGGCAATCACCTGCTGCTCCTCAAGGGGAATCTCATTCATTTGCAGGATGGTGACTTGGCCGGGGGCAAACAACTCGCAAGGGGGCAAATGCTCATTGGCATGGAAATAGTCAGAGCGCTGCATTTTTTCTAGCTTCCAAGCCAAGGCATCGGCAGAGGAGCCCTGCTTGACATTGCCCTCTTCATCCTCAACGCGATCCACAGCATAGACTTCGGTAATTAAGTCCCGCGTACTCCAATGGCCATTGGGATAGAGGCGGCGTACTGCATCGTGGGCTTTTTTGAGAATGGCCTGCTGGCGATCGCTCATCGGGGGGAGCAGCGTCAGAATATCGTGAAACTCTAGGGAAGAAACACGAATTTTGACCTCTTGGGGCGTAATAATTTTCACCTGAGGTTGATAGCCATCCGCCCCTTGAAAAGCGGGGTGTCCCCTCAGCTGCGCCAGCGTGTGGTATTCACCATGGGGGTCGAGGATCAGCACTGCGGCGCGATTTTTCGGTAAAAGCAATTCCTCCACCAAAACCCCTGCGGTATAGGATTTCCCGGAACCTGTCCCGGCAAGGATGGCCACATGCGTACTCACCAGTTCCTTGACATCGAGGGCAATGGGCACAGCACCCTCCTGCCGCAACAACAGTGAACCGATATGGGCAGCCCCCACCTCCTCTGGCTTTTTCTTATTGAGGACATGCCGCAACAGCGCGTCGTCAGCCAAATAGACCTTGGCACCCGGCAGGGGAAGCCGCCGCAAATTATTAAAGCCAAAGACCTCATGAAATTCCCCCATCACTTCTACGGTTATTTCGTAGAGTTCCGCCGGTTCACAGGTAAAACCAATCAGGGCAGCCACCGCACCGGGATTCAGTTCGTGATCAGCAAACATCCGATCCGGTAGATGCTCAATCAGACGGCAGCCAGTAATCTTGCCCAAGACTTGGTGAACCGCAGCAGCATGGGAGTTTGAGGCCACACTTGGGGAATGGCTCAACTCATAATAGACAAATTCACCAATGCGCACTGGCTGGGCATCGGCAGTAATAAAAACATACTCGCTACCGCTATCACCGGGGCCTTTGACAATGCCGACAATGTGGCGAGAAGAAGGGTGGCTACTGTTCATCGCACAGGACGGGTAACCCAAAGAGAGTAAAGAGAGCTAATGTCGTTAACCTCAATCCTACGCGATTTTCCAATTGAGAGCCTGACGGCGCCTACTCTTCTAGAACGGGCGGCGGCTCACTGGGGGCAGGAATTAAAAAGGCAACAATGGCACCAAGGGCAAAACCAGCAACATTGCGCAAGACCGGTAGCCATTCTTGGGTGCGCACCACCACTGGCCCTAAACCAAAGGCAAAGAAAAGCATGCCCCACAGCGGTGAAAAAAGAAGAATCCACGTCCAAGCCACTTTTTGATCCGCACGGCGGGGACGCGCCACAAAGCCCAAAATGATGCCGCCAAAGATGGAGGTGGCAAGGGTGAGCAGCCATTGCTCTTGGGGTAATCCCGGTACGGCACGGCACCCCCCTTGGGAGAGGCAGGTTTCAATGGCATGAAGCGATTGCAGGATGGCCTGATCTTCGCCGTTGTCTCGGACAAAGTATTGATTGCCAAAGCGGGTTTGCAATTCAACCCAAAAGGTGCGCTGGAGGACGCGGTAGGCGGTGTCGCCAACATTGAAGTTCAAAAGATTGCCACCGCGCGTATCGGCCACCAGCAGAATACTGCGATCGTCTAAGTCCCAAAAATCCCGCACTGCGAGGCCGGGGGTGCGATCGTACTGGGTGAGGACGCGCAACTTCCAGCCCGTCTGTGCTTCAAATTCTGCCAGTTCGCTGTCAAGCCGTTCCTTTTGAACGGGTGTCAGAATCTGCGCTAAGTCAACGACATTGGTTGGCTCCGCGGGCAACAACTCTGGATTGTTGAAGCTGTGGGCAGGGGCGATCGCCCCCAACCAGCAGAGGCTAACCAGCACCATCCCTAAACCAACTTGGTAAAACAAGCGCCGCAATTGCTGAAGCATCGTAATAAAAATTTACAAATAGGGCATCTTTTTTAATTATCTTAAGGGTATGCTGCGAAACATTGCAATCAGCGCTGCCGTCTTCTCAGACAATATGCAGCTTTTGTTAAACTCACCCTATCCTGAGAATCCCATTGCTATACTGCAAGTCTAAATACCTAAACCTTATATCCCTGTTTCATCAGCCACTCCTCACCTACGATGCCCTACTCTTCTCAGCTACTGCACTATCTCGAACAGGAACTGGCACTGCCACCAGAGAGCATTGCAATGGCGGTGCGGCAATGGCAACAGCAACGGGGATCGTTGCCGATTATTCTTTGGCAGTATGGATTGATTACCTTGGAGCAGTTGGATCGGATTTTTGAGTGGCTGGATCAAACGCGGGGCGATCGCCTGCCAAAGGCTCCGTAAGTGGCAAACTAAGTGTTCGACAACAATCCTCGGTGCCGTAGGAGAGGCTCAGTGATCGGTTCACGGCCGCGGAAGGCTTTGAAGATCTCCATCGGGGGTTGGCTGCCGCCAAGGGCAAGCACGGTTTCGCGATAGCGTCGTCCCATTTCAGCAATGGCTTGCTCGTTGTCTAGGCCTGCTTCCTCAAAGGCGGCAAAGGCATCGGCACTGAGAACTTCTGCCCACAGATAGCTGTAGTAACCCGCAGCATACCCCCCGGCAAAAATGTGGCTAAAGCTACAGAGAAAGGCATCTTCTGGCAGGGGGGGCAAGATTGTTGTGGTCTGCGCTAGGCGATCGCGCACTTGTTGGGGGGTTTCTCCTTGCCCCGGTTGATAGCGATGGTGCAGTTCTAAATCTAACAAACTAAAGTGCAACTGCCGCAATAGAGCACTGCCTGCGCGATAGGTGCGGGCGGCAACCAGTTTTTCATAGTAGTGTTCTGGCAGCGGTTCCCCCGTTTCATAGTGGCGTGCCATGCCAAAGAGTGTCGGCCGATGGTAGCACCAATTTTCCATAAATTGACTGGGAAGTTCGACGGCATCCCACTCCACATTGTTGATGCCCGCTGCCCCCGCTTCATCCACCTGCGTCAGCATGTGGTGCAAACCATGCCCAAACTCATGGAAGAGGGTTTCCACTTCGCTAAAGGTCATCAGGCTGGGCTTACCATCCACTGGGGGGGTTTGATTGCACACCAAGTAGGCCACGGGTAAGCGGGTGCGCCATTCCCCCTGAATGCGATATTTGGCACGGCCAAGGCAATCGTCCATCCATGCCCCACCGCGTTTTTCGGCAGGACGGCTGTAGGGGTCAAGATAAAAGTGGGCGATCGTCAGATGATTTTCATCGAGGATGGCAAAAAAGCGCACATCAGGATGCCAAACGGGTACTTGACCATCCGCAGGCACCACCGTCACCCCAAACAGTCGCTTCACTAGCCCAAATAAGCCCTCCAGCACTTGGGGCAAAGGAAAATAGGGACGCAGTTCCTCATCATTGAAGTCAAAGAGCGCCTCCCGCTGCCGTTCAGCCCAATAGGGAATATCCCAGTGCTGCAGATCGGTGGCTTCAGGTGCCCCTTGGGCAGCAGCAAAGGCTTTCAGTTCTTCCAGTTCTTGCGCCGCCGCACGATAGCTGACTTGCCGCAGTTCCTCGAGGAGCTTTTCCACACTGGCCACACTATCGGCCATTTTGCTGGCAAGGCTGAGTTCAGCATAGGTGTTGAATCCCAAAAGCTGTGCCTCTTCGATCCGCAGGGCAAGGATGCGCTCAAGAATGGGACGGTTATCCCACTCCCCACTGCTAGCACGGGAAATGTAGGCGCGATAGACCTGCTCCCGCAAATCCCGCCGTTGGCTGTGCTGCATAAAGGGACCAAAGCTGGGGAAGTCGAGGGTAATGTGCCATGGCCCTGTTTCGGGGGTGGCGGTCTCAATGCCATCTTGGCGAGCGGTTTGGGCAGCCAGCGCCAGCAAGCTGGGGGGAAGTCCAGCCACTTCATCGGGTTGGGTGAGCTTGAGGCGAAAGGCCTTGGTGGCATCCAAAAGATTGTTGGAAAACTGGGTAGATAGCTCCGCCAATTCCAGTTGAATGGTGTTGAAGCGCTCTTTGGCGGCTCCTGTCAAACTGACGCCACTGTGTTCGGCGTTACGAATGGCGGCCTCAACAATGCGTTTGCGCGCAGGGGGATAGCTCTGAAAGTCTGGACTGGCAGCCAGTGCCTTAAAGCCTTCATAGAGGGGGCGCGATTGACCCAAACGGGTGTAAAACTCCACTACTTGGGGTTGAACGGCTTCGTAGGCTTGACGCAATTCGGGACTATTTTTGACGCCGGTGAGATGACTGACAATCCCCCATGTCCAACCGAGGCGATCGCTCAAACGTTCGAGGGGTTCCACTAGCCCTTCCCACGTGGGCGTGAAGGATTGCTCGAGGGTCTCTAATTCTTGGGTGAGTTCCTGCAAGAGTTGGCGCACGGCTGGCTCAACATGGCTCACCTCAATCTGATCAAAGGGGGGAAAACCATCGCCCCGCAAGAGGGGATTATCGGTGTGAGGGGAAGTCGCAATAACCATCGGTATCCTACTAACTGCGATTCGATTGCTGACGCGCTTGGGCGATCGCCTGCTTTAACTGTGCTAAGGCCAATTCTAACCGCGCTTCGGGGGCAACAGGAATCAACCCCTGAGCCGTCATCTCATGGATCTCAAAATGCAGGTGCGGACCAGTGGAGTTGCCCGTACTACCCACGAGGCCAATGACATCCCCCTGCTTCACCCATTGACCGGGATTGACAAAGCGCTGTGAGAGGTGGGCATAGAGGGTTTGGTGCTGCTCTGGCGGGTGTTGCAAAATGACGGTGAGGCCATAGCCCCCTAGCCAGTTGGACTCAACCACGCGACCATCAAAAACCGCCAACACGGGTGTGCCTTCAGGGGCGCCCAAATCCGTTCCCGAATGGAAGCGGCGATCGCCAAAAATGGGATGGATGCGCCAGCCAAAAGTTGAGGTAATGGGCACCGGAAACGGCAAGGGAAAGAGCATTTGGCCATTGTTGACCTTTAGCCAACGCAAGGGATTCGGTCCCGGAAAGGGCTGGCGTACATAGGTCGGTGCAGCCGTTTGGGCAGATGGCACAAAATTTCTTGGGTTTGCAGCCACCAAGGGGCGATGAGAAGCTGGAGCAGAAGGTGATGTAGCCGTGGGGGTCACTAGGGGTTGTGGAGCACCTTGGGCTTGGCAAATGTTGGGGGGAACGCCCTCGCTAACGATCGCTTGACAGCCTGTGGAGCGCTCTTGGATCACCACGGGGATGGAGCGGGCGGGCTTAAGGTTTTCGAGGGGTTCACTGCCAGGGGGCGGATCCACGGGTTCTGTGGAAAAAACAAGAGGCTCACTGTCCACCGGTTGAACAGGATTGACAAGGATCGGTGCAGCCGCTTCTGGTTCAGCAGGAATCGTTTCAGCAACACTCTGGCGAGTCCCCAAGGCGGTTGTCAAGAGACCTATTGTCAGCCCAAGGGCAATAACCCGCTGCTCCATCATGATTCATCCCATCACACGCATTCCTTCAAATTCTAGGCGCAACCTTGGGGAATGACAATCTGCTTGGCCGCAAGGGGCTAGCGATCGCGAATTTTCATATAGGTCTGAATCACTTTGAGCACCATCGGACCTGCCACAGACCCACCCCCACCACCAGAGTTTTCGGCAAAGGCAACGACCACAATTTCCGGTTTGTCTGCAGGGGCATAGGCACCAAACCAAGTGTGGTTAGGGCGAGGTGGGTCTTCCCCGGTACCACTTTTGCCGGCGATCGCCACCTCAGGAACATTTAGGGCAGCCCCTGTACCACTGGTCACCACCTGCCGTAGGCCTTGACGCAGCACTTGAATGGTAGAGGGCTTTAGATTCAGGGATTGCCGCCAGCGATGGGGATTGTCGGAAGCAATTAGGTGCGGCCGCACTTTATAGCCCCCATTGGCAGGCACTGCAAACATGACCGCGGCTTGAAGCGGACTCACCTGCAAAGCCCCTTGACCAATGGCCGTAATCAAGGAATCGCCGTCGTACCACCCCTCGCCAAAGGTTTCTTGCTTCCACTGGGGGGTTGGCACAAATCCGGGAGCTTCACCGGGTAAGTCAATGCCGGTTTTAGACCCCATTCCAAAGCGATGCGCCCAATGAATCAGGGTTTCAGGTCCAATGCGGCGCGCCACTTGACCAAAAAAGGTGTTACTACTCCATGCCATGGCACCGGCAAAGCCCAGAGGGCCAAAGCCCGCCCGGTTCCAATCGTGGAAGGCAAAGCCCCCTGTGTAGAGGGCAGGATAGGTCATCAGTACGGTATCGGGGCTAAACTTCCCTGACTCCAAGCCGGCCACCGTTGTCACGATTTTGAAGGTACTCGCGGGAGGAAACCCCTGAAGGGCACGGTTGACAAAGGGAAACTGCCGCCGTTGCAGCTCCTCCCACTGGGCTTGGGTCATGCGGCGGGCAAACCAATTGGGATCAAAGGCAGGGTAACTGGCCAGAGCCAGAATCGCTCCATCACGGGGATCCATGGCCACGATCGCCCCCGGCCGACTCCCTAGGGCTGCTTCCGCCGCTTTTTGCAAGTCCAAATCCACTGACAGCGTGATGTCATTTCCCGGTCGGGCTACCTTTTGACCCAAAATGCGGATCACTTTGCCTTGACCATCCACCTCCACCTGCTGACCACCCCATGTCCCCCGCAGTACGTTTTCGTAGGTGGCTTCGACACCCATTTTGCCCATGACATCGCCAAGGCGGTAGCCCTGATCTCGACGAGCCGCTAGTTCCTCCTCATTCAGTTCGCCGATGTAGCCAATGATGTGAGCCGCCGTTTCGCCATGGGGGTAAAAGCGCAGGGCTTCGCGGTCAATTTCCACCCCTGTCAAGAAATTGCGGTGTTCTTCAAGGGCAATGATTTGGGCTTGGCTAATCCCTTGGGCAATGCGAATCAACGAAGGAGAATTCACCCCTGCTTGCTTGACTCGCGCTTCGATCTCACTGGCAGGGATATTGAGCACCCGCGAGAGAATGTTCACCGTCTGCGGCCATTCGGGCTTTTTCGCCGCAAGGGGCCAGAGAAATACCGAGTAGGAGAACTTATTTCCCGCGAGGATCCGCCCTTTGCGATCCAAAATCTTCCCCCGCTCCGGCGGTTTGGGAATCAGGCGAATACGGTTTTCATCGGCCATCTGGCGGTTGCGATCGCCCTCGACAATTTGCAGGTAGGCCAAGCGACTCCCAATACCCCCCAGCAAAAATACGGTCATGATCGAGAGCAATACCAAGACCCGCCCCTGTTTGCCAACCACACGATCGTAGGCTTGGTAGGTGAGGGGACGAGGGGGGCGCGTTTTTAGCATTGCCATAAGTTGCGAGGAGTTGATGAGTGATCTATGCTAATTGCCACTGTATTGCCACTCTATCAGATGCGCTAAGACCAGAGGTCAAGAATTCCGATACCCTAGAAGAAGTCTCTGTACTGCCGCTTCATGAAGCGATCGCGCTGCCGTCCCCAAGTCCAAGCCCCCAGTCAAAATCTCGACTCGTTCCTCGATGTCCTCACCAATACCGTGGGGGTGATGATCTTTGTCTGCCTCTTTGCCAGCTTGACAGCAGCGGTGTCTCCTGCTCTTGTGCGCACGCCCATTGCCCGCGAAACCCGCAAGCAGGTGTATTTCTTTGAGTGTCGTGAAAATCGTGCCCTGCCCCTTGAGGAGGATCAAGCCAGTGAGGCCATCGATCGCCACCTGCGGCGCATTACAGAAAATCCCTTTGCAGATCCCCGCCAAATTCAGCAACAACTAGAGTCCTTTCGCCACCGTACCCGCTACTACGATGTGCGCCTGAGTCTGGTGCACAGCCAAGGGCAACCAATTTTGCAAACCCTTTTTGAACCCCGCGATCGCAGCGGTGGCGAATCCTTTAGCACGCTGGAAAAACCCGCGTCCAACTTTCGGCGTACCATTGATCGCCTCTCCCCCAGCCGCTATTCCCTTGTCTTTTTTGTGCGTCCCGATAGCTTTGATTGTTTCCGGGCAGCCCGTGCAGTGGCTTGGCGCAGTGGCTTTGATGTCGGTTGGGAACCGATGGCGGAGGGTCGCGCCATTATCTTTGTCAGTGGCGGGGGTCGCCGTGTCACTGTGCAGTAGTCCCAAGGAGGCTAAATGCTTGCCAAACGAATTTTGCCCTGTCTGGATGTGAAGGCGGGTCGCGTCGTCAAGGGCGTGAACTTTGTCAACCTGCGCGATGCCGGCGATCCGGTCGAACTGGCGCAAGCCTACAATGCAGCGGGTGCGGATGAGCTGGTGTTTCTCGATATTACGGCCACCCATGAAGAGCGGAACATTATTATTGATGTCGTCTATCGCACCGCGGATCAGGTGTTCATTCCCCTGACGGTGGGGGGCGGGATTCAGTCCCTGACGATGATCAAAGACCTATTGCGCGCCGGGGCAGATAAAGTCAGCCTGAATTCGGCGGCAGTGCGGCAACCCGATCTCGTGAATCAGGCCAGCGATCGCTTTGGTGCCCAATGTATTGTTGTCGCCATTGATGCGCGGCGCGAACCCCATTGGGATCCTAAAAACCCCCGTTGGCAAGTCTATGTGCGCGGCGGACGGGAAGCTACGGGGCTAGATGCGATTGAATGGGCGGTGGAAATGGCTAAACGGGGTGCGGGCGAACTGCTGGTGACCAGTATGGATGCCGATGGGACACAGGCGGGCTACGACCTCGAATTGACGCGGGCGATCGCTGAGCGGGTGGAGATTCCTGTGATTGCCTCTGGGGGGGCGGGTACCTGTGAGCATATTCGCGCGGCTCTTGTGGAAGGGAAAGCAGAGGCGGCACTGTTGGCTTCGCTCCTACACTATGGCCAACTGACGATCGCCCAGATCAAGGACTATCTCCATCAGCACCAAGTGCCCGTGCGCCAAGAAGAACCCCTCCCTTGCCGATAAGCGAAGAGAGGGGCAGAGCATCAACCTAGAGGATCAAGCTAAAATGGCCAAGTCCAGTGGCTAAACTCCGGCTTGTCCACACCGTACTCGTAGGCGTAGTTGCGGGCTTCAATTTGCATGTTGCGGAATTTCTCCTTGGCATGGGCACCCGCCACTTGAAGACCGGGGAGGCGATCAATGGCATCAATGGCAAGACTAAAGCGATCAATCTCATTATTGATGGCCAACTCAAGGGGGGTGTTGATGTTGCCCTTTTCTTTGTAGCCGCGCACGTGCAAGTTACGGTGATTGTGACGGCGGTACGTGAGACGGTGGATCAACCACGGATAACCATGGAAGTTAAAGATAATCGGGCGATCGAGGGTAAAGAGACTATCAAAGTCGCGATCGCTCAGGCCGTGGGGGTGTTCGGTTTCCGGTTGCAGCTTAAAGAGATCCACCACATTGATATAGCGAATCTTCAGCTCTGGAAACTCCTGCCGCAGGAGGGCGATCGCCGCCAACGCCTCTTGGGTGGGAATGTCCCCGGCACTGGCCATCACCAGATCGGGTTCACAGCCTTGATCATTGCTGGCCCAATCCCAAATGCCTAGCCCCTTCGTGCAGTGGATAATTGCCTGATCCATCGTCAGGTACTGCAAGTGCAACTGCTTGTCGGAGACAATCACATTCACATAGTTTTTGCTCCGCAGGCAGTGATCCGCCACCGACAGCAGTGAGTTGACATCAGGCGGTAAGTAAATGCGCGTAACCTTTGCACTCTTGTTGCAGACAATATCCAAAAATCCCGGATCCTGGTGAGTGAAGCCATTGTGATCCTGCCGCCACACCGTGGACGTAATCAGCAAGTTCAACGAGGCAACATCCGCCCGCCACGAGAGTTCATTGCAGATGCTCAACCATTTGGCATGTTGGTTAAACATCGAGTCAATGACATGGACAAAGGACTCGTAGGTGGAGAAGAACCCATGGCGACCCGTCAGCAGATAGCCCTCCAGCATCCCCTCCATTGTGTGCTCGCTGAGCATTTCAATGACGCGACCATTAGGGGACAATTCACCGCCATCGGCGTCCTCCTCAAAGTATTCCGCAATCCAGAATTTCTTGCTGACCTCGTAAATGGCATTGAGCTTATTCGAGGTATTTTCATCGGGACCAAAGACACGGAAATTGGTCATGTTATTGCGCATCACATCCCGCAGGAAGACTCCAAGGGGACGGGTATTTTCCACCTCAATTTGGGCGGGTTTCTCAAACGTAATGCCGTACTGCCGAAAGTCGGGCATTTTCAAATCCTTGCGCAATAGCCCACCATTGGCGTGGGGATTCATGCCCATACGGTAGTTGCCGGTTGGCGCCAAGGCTTTGAGTTCAGGACGAAATGTGCCATTCTCATCAAAGAGTTCTTCGGGGCGGTAGCTGCGCAGCCAATTTTCAAGGAGCTTAAGGTTTTCAGGGTTAGTGTGGACATCGGCCATGGGCACTTGGTGTGCTCGCCAGAAGCCTTCCACTTTGTGGCCATTCACTTCCGCGGGGCCTGTCCAACCTTTGGGGGTACGCAGCACAATCATCGGCCAACGGGGTAAGGTGGTAACGCCCTCTTGCCGAGCCGCCCGTTGAATCTCCTTAATTTTAGTCACGCAGTAATCGAGGGTGGCGGCCATTGCTTGGTGCATTGAGGGGCGATCGGAACCTTCCACAAAGCAGGGTTCATACCCTAAACCGCGGAAGTAGCTTTCCAAATCTTGATGGGGAATGCGTGCCAGAATCGTCGGGTTGTTAATCTTGTAGCCATTCAAGTTGAGAATCGGCAAGACTGCCCCATCGCGCGCCGGGTTGAGGAATTTATTGATGTGCCATGAGGTGGCCAAAGGCCCCGTTTCTGCTTCCCCATCGCCAACCACTGCCGCCACAATTAAATCAGGATTGTCAAAGGCAGCACCACAGGCATGGGAGAGGACATAGCCCAATTCTCCCCCTTCGTGTATCGAGCCGGGCGTTTCTGGGGTGCAGTGGCTGCCAATGCCACCGGGGAAGGAGAACTGCTTGAAGAATTTTTTGAGGCCGTGGGCATCCTCACTAATGTTGTGGTAAATCTCGGTGTAACTGCCTTCAAGGTAAACAGGTGCCAAAACCCCCGGTGCCCCATGACCGGGACCCGCTAGGAAAATCACCTCCTGTTGGTACTTTTTAATAATGCGATTGAGGTGAAGGTAGCAAAAGGACAGACCCGGACTCGATCCCCAGTGACCAAGGAGGCGTTTTTTGATGTGTTCAGGCTTGAGGGGTTCCTTGAGTAGGGGGTTATCGAGCAAATAGATCATGCCCACGGCCAGATAGTTACAGGCACGGAAGAAGGCATCCATGGCCTCAACTTCACTATCACTCAAGGGCTGTCCTTGAATCGTGGCGCGAGCAGAACCAAAAGCATGAATATCAGCGGTGAGTTCGGTGGGACGGGGAGGAGAGCTAACCATACAGTATCCTCGTCAAGTCAGCATGAGTATCAAGAAAATCAACCGAGATCATATAGATCAAAGTGCTAACGGCGTTGATCAAGAATCCACGAATTGCCTACTTACTAATCGAAACACATCCTAAACTATCGTCTTTAGCCTACAGCCCCATCCTAGGATGCTGAAACGGCTAGGCTCGCAAATGCGCTAGATTTTTTAACGTTGATTCAATTCAGTAAACTTCCCAATGCCTGAGCAATTTATGCGGCAACTTCTGGGGGCAGGGGGAGGCGAAAGAGCTGACAGGCGTTGAGGGTGGTTTGCTGTTCTAATTTCAAGAGGTCACATTGTCGCAGACGGGCGACGGCTTCAGCCACAAAGCGCACATAGCTGGGTTCATTGCGTTTTTCGCCGCGTTTGGGCACAGGGGCAAGGAAGGGGCAATCCGTTTCCACCAGTAGGCGATCGCTGGGAACCATTTGTGCCGAGGCATGGATTTGTTTGGCGTTCTTAAACGTGACGGTGCCGCTAAAGCTGATAAAAAGACCCAGATCGAGAAACCACTCCGTTTCTTCGGGGGTACCGCCCCAGCAGTGCATCACTCCTTGCACCGGCCCGCGATCGCGCACAAACTGTTGAAGTAGATCCCGCGCGGCAGCGGCTGCCTCCCGACAGTGGATAATCACTGGCAGATTCAAGCTGTGGGCAACCTCCAACTGTGCCCAAAAGGCCGCTTCCTGTTCTTCGCGATTCGTGGCTTTGTAAAAATCTAAACCTGTTTCGCCAATGGCCACCACCTTGGGTTCACTGGCGGCAAGGCGGGCAATTTTTTCCTTGAGATCCGGCTGCCACTGCTCTGTATCTAGGGGATGGAGACCCACTGCCATAAAGAGTTCGGGAAAGTGCGCGGCAAGGCGCTGAATGGTGGGAAATTCACTGGGTTCAACGCAGGAGTGAACCAGCCGCACCACTCCCGCCGATCGCCAGCGTTCAGCCACTGAGTCCAGATCGGATGCGTACTCTGGAAAGTTGAGATGGACGTGGGTATCCACCAACATGGGGATTAGGCAGCCGGTTGCAGCGTTTTGTTGAGGATACGGGTCAGCCGCGCTTTACGACGGGCACCGGTGTTGCGATGGAGCACACCGCGCTTAACCGCTTTGTCAATTTTGCTAAAGGCCAAGTTGAGTCGCTGCTGGACTTCCGCCAGTTTTTCCGGAGTGGGATCGGCAGCATACTGACTAATAGCCGTCAAGTAGTTTTTAATCAGCGTCCGCACTGCCGAGCGATAGGCTTTGTTGCGAAGACGGTTGCGCTCAGCAATTTGGGCACGTTTAGCGGCAGATTTGATGTTAGCCACAGGTCACCTGATGATCAATCACACGTTAAGAACAAATAACCATTATAACCGTTGACTGAGCGATCGCAAGATCTTGGCCGCCAGCATTGCCGCCCCAAAGCCATTGTCAATATTGACGACACCAATGCCGGGGGCACAGGAGTTGAGCATTGTCAGTAGCGCTGCCAAACCGCCAAAATTCGCGCCATAGCCAATACTGGTGGGTACAGCAATCACGGGTACCGAGACTAGCCCCGCCACCACACTGGGCAGTGCCCCCTCCATGCCCGCAACCACAATGAGCACGGCCATCTCCTCTAGGCGATCGCGCACACTCAACAGCCGATGAATCCCCGCCACCCCCACATCCCAAAATCGCTCAACCCCAAATCCTGACAGTTGCAACGTCACTGCCGCTTCTTCAGCCACGGGTAGATCCGCTGTGCCGGCACAGACCAAGCCCACCGGCAGGGGAAACTGCGGCGGCAAAATGGGGGCTGTACTGCAAATCCGTGCCTTTTCAAAATAGTGCAGTCCCCCAACGCGCGATCGCACTGCCTCAAAGACTTCTGGGGAAATCCGTGTCGCCATCACACAGGGATAGTGGGGACGCATCCGCTCCAGAATCTCGACAATCTGCTGCGGGGTTTTGCCGGGTCCCCAAATCACCTCTGGAAAGCCGGTGCGCTGCTGCCGCTGGTGATCAATGCGTGCAAAATCGCCAATGGGTTCGTAGGACAGATGTTGCAGTTGGCGATAGGCGGTCTCTACGCTCAGTTGCCCTTGGGCGACTGCCGCCAAAATCTGCCGCAGTGAATCGGGCATTTAGCCTCCAATTCCCAAGCGACCCGCTAGCCCCGGCGCCATCGGGATCAAGGTAGCGGCCATCAGGAACAATAGCAGCAGACCAAGACCAGCACGGGTATCATCGGGTTCGGTGATCTCATCGAGACTGGGCTGATCCATATCCCGCTGCAACAGCAGAATCACCAACGCCCAATACAAGGCCAAGGGGTTGACGATCGCCACCAAGCCCAAGACCACAAGGGTAATAATCGTCAGTCGTTTGGCGGTTTTGGTACCGTAAATGGCTTGAATAATCCGCCCCCCATCCAGTTGTCCTGCGGGCATCAAGTTCAAGGCCGTCATGATCAAGCCCAGCCAGCCCAAAATCACAAAGGGATGCACCAGCACCACTTCACTTTGCAACTGCTGCCCCAAAAAGAGCTTGGCGATCGTCCCCACCAAAATCGAGCCTTGGAAAAAGAGGGTCGGCACCTCTAACCCCTGACTCGTGGGCGAGAGAACAAGGCCAATGGCCAACAGCAGCAGCGAAACACTACCAGCCGCGATCGCCCCTGCTGCACCAATGTCAAAGAGTTGACTGCGATTGGCAAGGAAGGATTCAATGCGGGTCATGGCCCCAAAAGTCCCCAACTGCCACGCGGGTAAAAAGATGGGCGGCCCCAAGCGTGCCCGATAGCGTTTGGCCATTAGCCAGTGACCCCCTTCCCGTATAGCGGCAATGCCAAAGAGACCCAAGGCAAAGGGGAGCGATCGCTGGAAGAGGCCAGTGGTTGGATTTCCCAGTAAGCTAAACCCCTGCAGGATGGCACTGGTCTCGAGACAGGTTCCAAGGGTGGCCACCGCCAAGAAAACCGCTGCCAGCTTCTGAAGATTGCCCGAGCGAATTGGTTCGGTCGTCATTGGTAAAATCACGACCATCGGCTTGCCCTCCCCATTGGCCACCATAAAAAGGCGATAGCGATCGGGCAAGGCGGCCTGTAGGCGTTCAGTGAGTTGCTGATGCACCACTTTGGCCTCTCCCCGCAGATTCCCCGGGCAGATCACGCCCCCTTTGTAGGGAATGTAGTCGGTGGCGAAGTAGGTATCCACGCTAAAGATACTTTGAATGGCTTGTAGGTCTTCGGCGGGAAGGCTGGGTCGTGCAGTAGGCTGGGCTGGGGTCGTCTGCTCTGTGGTGGCTTGCTCTAGTTCCGAACGGCCAGAGGGAGCAGAGGGTAGGGGCAATTCGGCGGTGGCCGCCAGCGATCGCAACCAACGGCCAAGGGCAACATAGGCCACAATCGAGAACACCAGCCCAAAGAGCACGGCAGCAAAGTTAATCACAATCCCAAAGCTGAGGCTGCCAAAAACCACTAGCCAAGGGAGCATCAGGACAAGGGTTTGCAGCCAAGCCACAATGCCCAGCTTGCCGTAGGGCAGGTTGCGGTACAGTCCCCACGCCAGTAGGGCGATCGCCCCCGCCAATAGGCCTACCGTAATAATCATGCGTTACCTCCCGCGTTTGCAAACGTTAGCGCGTGGCCATAGTGGTCAGTTGGGTCAGAACTTGACTGGCACGCTCTGTAAATTGCTGCATACCATTGGCATCAAAGCCCCGCTGTGACAATAGAGCCAAATCGTAGATATACTGACACAGCTTTTCGACCAATGCACCCGTTTCTGAGGTGCCGCTGGTTTGAATAATCGTGCCTTGGTTGAGGCTGAGGAGATTTTGCACCAAGGGATGGGCGGTATTGACAACCAAGATATGCTCCTCTGGCAACTGCGCATTGGGTTGCTGCTGCATCATCGCCATCATCTCCTGCATCCGCCGACTGGTTTCGGGCAACAGGATCATTGCCGGGGGGGCATCGGCCTTGAGGGCCTCGGTGCGAATGGTCAGTTTCGGCTTTTTCAGCACAGATTCAAAGAGCGCCTTGATCTGCTCACTGCGGGTTTTGTTGGTAGCTGGGTCAATGATTTCGCTCTCTTTGCTCTTGTCAATCAGGGTGTCATCCAGTTCAGCGTCCACCCGCAGAAACTTGACATCGCGGTAATTTTGCTCCAGCCACGGCACAAAGTGGGTATCAATGAAACTGTCCATAAACAGGACTTCAATCCCTTGGCTTTTAAGCAGTTGCACGTAGGTGGCTTGGTTCACCTCATCGGTGCAGTAATAGACGCGCTTGCCTTGGCGCTCTTGGTTGCGCTCGAGGTACTCCTTGAGGGTGGTGTAGGTTTTGCCATCCACTTGGATGCCCCCCTCACTGGCCCAGACATCCTCGCTCTCTTTGGAGATGAGTTCGGCCGTGGTGCGGTAGATGAGAATATCTTCCACCTGCTTTTTGAACTTCTCATCGTTGATGGAACCGAATTTGACAAAGGTGCCCAAGTCTTGCCACGAGCGTACGTAGGCCGCCGGGTCTTCGCGGTATAGCTCCTTCAGGCGATCGCCCACCTTTTTGGCAATGTAGTCGGCAATTTTGCGCACCGTGCGATCGTTTTGCAGGAAACTGCGGGACACATTCAGGGGAATGTCGCTGCTGTCAATGACCCCCCGCAAAGGCAGCAAAAAGCGCGGGATCACCTCTTCGCAGTTATCGCTGACAAAGACTTGGTTGCAGTAGAGCTTAATTTGCCCTTTGGTGACATCAATATCGGGGCGCAGTTTGGGAAAGTAGAGAATGCCATTGACCACAAAGGGATAGTCGGTATTGAGGTGAACCCAAAGCAGCGGGTCTTCTTGAAAGGGATAGAGATAGCGGTAAAACTCGAGATAGTCTTCTTTGCTGAGGCTATTGGGAGAACTCTTCCAAGGGGCAATTTGTTTATTAATTTGCTCACCCTCTAGCTTAATTGGCACCGGCAAAAAGTCACAGTATTTGCGCACCAATTCACGAATGCGGCCGGGTTCTAGGTACTCCAACTCACCCTCTTGCAGGGTTAGGGTGACGGTTGTCCCAACACTGGTGCGCTGACCATCGGAGAGGGTAAATTCAGTGGAACCATCACAGGTCCAATGCACGGGGACGGCACCTTCGCGGTAGGAGAGGGTATCAATTTCCACCCGTTCTGAGACCATGAAGGCGGAGTAAAAGCCAAGGCCAAAGTGACCAATGATTGCGTCTTCCCCTTCCCCTTTGTACTTTTGAACGAATTCTTCGGCACTGGAAAAGGCCACTTGGGTAATGTATTTTTTGACTTCCTCGGCGGTCATGCCAATGCCGTTGTCGGCGATCGCCAGCTTTTTGTTTTCTTTGTCAATCGTGATCGTCACTTCCGGGTGATCCACATCGCCGCTATATTCCCCAGAACGTGCCACCATCCGCAGTTTTTGGATTGCATCTACCGCATTGGAGACCAGTTCCCGCAGGAAAATCTCATGATCGGAGTAGAGCCACTTTTTAATGATTGGAAAAATGTTCTCAGTATGGATTGAAATGGTTCCCTGTTCCAACATGATGCTTCCCGTGAGTGTATTCTTGGTCAGACAACCTCTAGTGTATCGGTAGGGGTTGCCCTTGCTGTTGGTGGAAAACCGATCTCTCCATCGCCTCCCAAAGAGTGACAATGACGGTATTGGCCATCAGAAATCCTTCTGGCTGGGTCAAGTGCAGGCGATCGCCCGTCAAAGAAAGTGTCTCTGGAGACATGTTTGCCGCTGCTGCTTGTAGGGCTTCAACCCACGACATCGGAAATTCATCCGCCAGAGCAGTTAAAGAGAGGCCATCCCTGAGGCGCAAGCCCAGCATCAGGGTTTCCAACCAGCGATCCCACTGGGCATCTGGACTGACTTGATTGAGGCTCTCGGGTAAACTTTGCAGCCATTGATAGTATTCACGGCGGGTACGCGGACGGCTGAGGCGACGATGCCCGAGATAACTGGTGGCGCCCATGCCAAAGCCATAGTAGGGTTGATTGCGCCAATACACTTGATTGTGACGACAGGCAAACCCCGGTCGGGCATAATTGGAAATTTCATAGTGCTCATACCCTGCTGCTGTTAGCCTCTTGTGGGTAAGGCAGTAGGCGGCAGCGGCTTGCTCTTGAGTGGGTAGGGGGTCTGCTTCGGGTTGATAGCGTTTGCTAAAGACGGTTTTGGGTTCAATGATCAGGTCGTAGATGGATAGATGGGCAGGGTTGAGGGCGATCGCTTGCTCGAGGGAGAACTGCCAATCTGCTAAGGATTGTTGCGGCAAGCCTGAAATGAGATCCATGCTCCAGTTTGCTACCCCCGCCCTATGAAGCATCGCAACTGCCTGCTCAACATCGGCCACATCGTGACTACGGCCACATACCCGCAATAGCTCATCGTCAAAGGCCTGTACACCCAAGCTGACGCGATTCACCCCTACTTTGAGATAGCCCTGCAATTGTTTTAAGTCAAAGGTTCCCGGATCCATTTCCATAGAAATTTCTGCCCCTTGGGCAATGCCTATTTGGCGATCAAGGGCTTCCAGCAGTTGGCCAATGTATTGAGGCGGGACTAGAGACGGTGTTCCCCCCCCAAAAAAAATCGTTTGGAGTGGTGGCGGCTCAGCAGGGGTGTGGGCAATTTCTTGACAGAGTGCAGCCACATACTCTTGGATAAGTGACTCTGCCAGCGTCGGAGAATCTCCCACTACCGTAATCGGAAAGTCACAGTAGAAGCAGCGGCGCCGACAAAAGGGCAGATGAATGTATGCGGCTCTAGTCATTGTTTTCTTAACTGGTTTGTGATGAAATCTGGTCAGGCAGCCGACCTTTGGCAACCAATAACTCCCATGCCCGCAAAACAGCGACCAAATCAGAGGCAAGGCGGTATTCATTGGCTTCAGCAAAGCGCACCGTTGCGGTGGGGGTCGAGACGAGATGAATAGGCACCGGTCGCTCTAGGGGTGTGGGTACAAAGTCAAAGCCATTGAAGCGCTCAAAGCGGCGATCGCTCAACCATTGATTAAATTGACTGACTTGAGCAGGTGTCACTGTGCGTAGGGTGCGGCTGAGGGTTTCCCCGCGAGCATTGGTGGTTTGCTGCACAATCCGACCATCGTTATAAAGCAGTGTCGTTGTTGTTGAGGGTGAACGATTTCCAAAGGCATCACTTTGCCGAATCACGCGAAAACTCACGCCCTCAGGAAGGGGGGGTGGTAACTCCTCTAGACTCAGGCGTTGGGGGCGCTGAATCAGGGTACCCATCATCCGACTGCCAGCGGCATCCCAAAGAATCAGGGAACCACTGTGATTGCTGCGATAGACCCACTGCTGGGGGTAAGGCGCCTTGGGATTTGTCAGGGTAATTTCCCAACCGGGGGTTAAACGCTCAGCACAATCCACCCGCAATCCCCCCAAGCCCAAACAGCCATCAGACCAAACTTTGGGCTGAACTTGAACCACGCTAATTTGCTCTGGTTCCTCACCAAACTGCTCGGCAGCGATCGCGATCGCCCGCGTAATGATCTCTGGAGCTGGTGTTGCTGCTTGCACCACAAGAGGCACTGCCACTGCCAAGAGGGATGTCCAACCATTCATTAACAAAGTCTCTACCCTTTGACCATCATCATAAAAAAAGACCGCCCCCGATGAAGAGGCGGTTCCTTTAACTAAACGCTAGTTAGCGTTGCTCTAGGAATTAGCCGTTGATGCTAGGAGCAATCATGGCCACAGGAGCAGACTCAGCGCTGGCCAAGTCGAGGGGGAAGTTGTGAGCATTGCGCTCGTGCATCACTTCCATACCCAAGTTGGCACGGTTGATGATGTCAGCCCAGGTGTTGATCACGTTGCCTTGAGCATCCACAACGGAGTGGTTGAAGTTGAAACCGTTGAGGTTGAAGGCCATCGTGCTGATACCCAGAGCGGTGAACCAGATACCGATCACCGGCCAAGCGGCGAGGAAGAAGTGCAGCGCACGGCTGTTGTTGAAGCTGGCGTATTGGAAGATCAAGCGACCAAAGTAACCGTGGGCAGCCACAATGTTGTAGGTTTCTTCCTCTTGACCGAATTTGTAACCGTAGTTTTGAGACTCGGTTTCGGTGGTTTCACGGATCAAGCTGGAGGTCACCAGAGAACCGTGCATGGCGGAGAACAGAGCACCACCAAAGACACCAGCCACACCCAGTTGGTGGAAGGGGTGCATCAGGATGTTGTGCTCCGCTTGGAACACCAGCATGAAGTTAAAGGTACCAGAAATACCGAGGGGCATACCATCGGAGAAGCTGCCTTGACCAATGGGGTAGATCAAGAACACAGCGGTAGCGGCAGCCACAGGAGCGGAGTAGGCCACGCAGATCCAAGGACGCATACCGAGGCGGTAGCTGAGTTCCCACTCACGACCCATGTAGCAGAAGACACCGATCAAGAAGTGGAAGATGATCAGTTGGTAAGGGCCACCGTTGTAGAGCCACTCATCAAGGGAAGCAGCTTCCCAAATGGGGTAGAAGTGCAAGCCAATGGCGTTGCTGGAGGGGACAACCGCACCAGTGATGATGTTGTTGCCATAGATCAAGGAGCCAGCGACAGGCTCACGGATGCCATCGATGTCCACAGGGGGAGCAGCGATGAAAGCAATCACGAAGCAGATGGTAGCAGCGAGCAGAGTGGGGATCATCAACACACCGAACCAGCCCACATAGAGGCGGTTGTTGGTGCTGGTAACCCAGCTACAAAATTGCTCCCACAGGTTCAGTTGCTCGCGACGTTGTAAAACAGTCGTCATAGTGATAAGTCCTGTTGAACAAGATGAATGAATGTTACAAACCGTTTACACTCCCAAATCGAGTCCCTGAGAGACCTTAGGAGCACCCGCTGGTGTTGTGCAACGGAATGTAACCTTATATTAACCAATCTCTCAGGAAAATGTAAAGGGTTGTGTCTAAATTTTATATTCTGTTAATAATTTCTCAGGGATCAGGGGTGTCCTCGCGCGATCGCTGGCTGGGAATCCAAGCAATGGGTAAGGTCAATAGATAACTGGTTAAGGTGGCGATCGTAATCAAGGGCAGCATTGATGTATGGGAAATCACCGTCAGAATCACCGCCAGCCCCAAAGGTGTTTTGGTCACCACCACCGTGATTGCCGCCATCATGCCAGCCAAGGCCACACTCAAGGGTGTATTCGGGAGTGCCTCATGTACGGCCATGCCCACACAAGCACCTACAAAAAATAGGGGAAAGACGACCCCCCCACGGAAGCCCCCCCGCAGACAGAGACTCAGGGCAACCAGCTTAAAGAAAGCGACGCTCAGCAGAATGCCAATGCTGTAGCGGTTGACCACTTGGATGACTTGTTCAATTTGCCGCTCACCGTAGAACAGGGTGATCGGATGAATCAGGGCAATCAAACCAATCAGAAAACCCACCGCCACAATTAAGACAAGAGGATATTGTCGATAGGGGTTCAGCCAGCGTTGAATCTGCCGATCTACAAGGATAAAGAGTGTTCCCACCGCCGCACCAATGATGCCGAGCAACACTGCAAAGCCAATATCCTCAGGACGCAGCGTATCGTAGGCAGGGAACCGATAAATGCCACCAATGGTTGTGCCTGTAATGACCCGAAAAAGGGTAAACCCAGCAGCCGCAGAAATCAGGGCTGGAATGATTGCCTCATAAAACTCCACACTGCGGCGATGGGGGACTTCCAAAACAAACAGTGTGGCGCCGAGGGGGGACTCAAAAAACACGCCCATGCCCGCTGCCATACCGCAGAGGGTGAGAATACGGGTGCTCTCTGGGGGTAGATGCAAACGCTCCGCGAACCAACTGCCCAAGCCGCCATTGATATCAATCATGGGACTTTCAGGGCCAGCACTACTGCCAAACAGCAAAGATAGGCTAGAAGCCAATGCCATACCCGGTAGAAAGCGATAACTTAACCGACCCTCGTGGTGTAACTCTGCGATCGCATCCGCGAGTCCCTCCGTTGCCCCCAAGAATTTGACCGATAAGCCCACCAACAAGCCACCAAAGGCCGTCAAAAGCGGCATGTAAGGATAGAGGTGCGCCCACGTGCCAATGCTCACTTGGCTAGGATCAGTCCCCCACAACAGCGCAAACCCCAGCTTAAGAGCGAGATAAAAAGCCGTGGCCACGCAGCCACCAAGCAGACCAACGATTAGGGCATACAGGAGCAAACAAGAGTAAGGGCAGGAGGCTCTGGCCATAGAAGAAGAGTTAGCGGCGCCGCCACCAGACAAAAACGGCTGAGCCAAACCCGACAAGGGGCAGCAGAAAGACACTGATAATCTCTAGCCAGCGACTGGTGGTGACATTGAGTTGCAGGCGGCGATTGGTGGTTTCGCGCGGACGAATCGAGAGTGCCTTTTGGTCGCGATCGCCCAACCAGAGCACGGAATTGACAAAGAGATCACTATTAATCCCTTGGTAGGCAATCACACCATCGGTGGCGAATTCCGAATCCCCAAAGACCACCAAGCGGGCTTCCTTCGGTGGGTTATCACTCAACTGACGGGTAATCGCTACACCAATCGGCAGCGGCCCTTTGGTATCTACACCTTCAGTGAATTCAAGGTTGCCCGACTGCCAGTCGGTTTCCGCCCAAGTTTGCGGGCCCGAGAGGGCAATTTCCACAATGTCATCATCCTTCACAGGATCAATGCGAATGGCTTGCGCGCGGGGAAAGACACTCGGACCTTGGGCAAAGCGTTGAGTAATCGGGTGATTGCCATAGGTGGTGACAATAATCGTATCGGGACCGAGTCCCACCTGTTGACCCACACCAGAGCCGTCAATCACCCAGCGATTATCGAGGGTGAGTCCCCAGTTTTTCAGTAAATCATCCAGACCGGCGTTGACATCGACATCGAGCATTAGCAAAAGGCTACCACCCCGATTCAGGTACGCCTTGAGCAGATCCTGCTCCAGACGCAAAAAGGGTTGCCGCGGTCCAGCGACCACAATGACATTCGCATCCTCAGGAATTTTGCCCTTCTCCAGCAAATTCAGGGGCAGGAGTTCCACATCTCGCTGTTCGAGGAGTTTAGCCACTTCACTGAGACTGGCGGAGCCACCTGTGAGGGGAAGTTCATTGTGCCCCGTAGTGAAATAGGCACGGATCGTGCGATCGCTCGTCACCCGAATCAGGGCAGGGGTGAGGTTACTTTCGGAAAGGTCTTCATCAATGCGCTGCGTTTTCTCGCCCGCCACAACAATCACTTGCCCCACTTGAGTCACGTTGTACTTTTTAGCAAGGGCGGGTTGCTCTTGGGGGTCAATGAACTCAAATGAAAACTGGTTGTTGGCCTGACGGCGGTACTGTTCCAGCAACAGGCGATCGCGACTGGCAGCATTGGCATCAAACACCAATACCCGCACCGGCTGATCCAAAGTTTGCAGAACATCACGGGTTTCTGCCGCTAGGGTAAAGGCACGGTTTTCGGTGAGATCGATTTCAACACTGTAGCGATCGGCCAAAAAATTGACGATGCCCAATAGAGCAATCACCGCAATCACAGTCAGGATGGCATTCGTACTGGTTTGGGTGGAACGCCGCCCCCAAAACCCTGTGGAGACACGACTTTGCTGGATCAGCCACAGCAGTAGGGCAATCCCCCCCAAAGCTAAAAGGCTCAAGGGTAACCAATTCCAGCGATTGGTGACGATGCCAGCACTCAAGCCAGCAATGATCAAAAGTGGCGCCGCCCACAGCAATACCGTGGTCAATTGTTCGGGTGAGCCTAGGGCAAAGCGTTTCATGACCGGTACCCCCTAATTGCGCTGGTAACGAAAGGCATCAATGGACTGTGCCGTGAGGAAAATGCCGAGGAAAATATAACTACCAAAGACAACAAGACTACTGCTGCGAAAAATTCCCCGTGTCAGGTTGGTAAAGTGCTCTAGGGGTGAGACGTAGGTGAGGATATCACTGAGATTCCCGCCGGTATTTTTAGCCAAGACATCCAGCACCCAAAGAATCAGCAACACCGCAAATCCCAAAATGGCCGCCAAGATCGTGCTATCCGTCAACGATGAGAGAAACATCCCCAAGGAGAGAATGGCTGCTGCTAAAAGAATCAATCCGCCATTGCCCGCCAGAATGAGCCAAGGGGAGAGGGGGGGCGTACTCTGCTGGAGCGCCACAAACTGATAGACAATCACGGGCAGCAACAGCGTGGTATAAAACGTGAGCACTGCCAAGAGTTTACCCGTTGCCACACACCAGTTCGTAATCGGTGAGGTGGCTAAAAGTTCGAGGGTGCCGCGTTTGCGTTCTTCGGTGTACAGTCCCATCGAGAGCATGGGCAAAATGACTTGGGAAATGGAGCCGAGGAGTCCAAGGAAACTTTCGAGGATGAGCTTGGGAACGTCAATGGCTTGGCTCGGCGCCCCAAACTGTTGTTGCAGCAAATCCTGCTGAGCCACTTGGCTAATAATTGTCGTCATCACAACGAGGAAAAACAGGCCGCTGAGCAGCCAGAACACCCCGGCAATCACATAGTAGAAGGGGGCACTAAAGTAACTCTGGAGTTCGCGGCGATAGATGGCAAGAATGTTAGCAAGGAGGACACGCAGCCCGTGGAGGGAAACGCTAAGCACGGGCTTCTTCGGTGGTATCGCTGGGTTCTGCGGTGGGTTCATCGGTCGTTAGCTTCAAGAACACCTCCTCTAGGTTGGCACGGGAGCGGCGCATTTCAAAGAGTTGCACCCCATTTTGGACAAGGAGACTGGCGAGATCGGCACCGATTTCTGAAGGACTACTGACCTGAAGTTGCTGTCGCCCTTGGGGAGTGCTATTGCCCCATGTGATCTGTTGCAGAGCAGGCAACTGTTGGAGGAGGGATTCAATAGCGGCGCGATCGCCCACGAGTTCGAGGTCATAGGTGTAGCTACTGCTGAGGCGTTGCAGCAGTTCATCCAGTTGGCCAATGCCCGCCACTTCGCCTTTATTGATAATCACGGCGCGATCGCAGGTCATGCTCACTTCCGCCAAAATATGGGTAGAAAGGATCACTGTATGCTGTCCCGCCAAGTTTTTAATCAGGTTGCGCACCTCAATAATTTGCCGCGGATCGAGACCCACCGTGGGTTCATCCAGAATGATGGCTGGCGGATCATGAACGATCGCTTGGGCAATGCCGACCCGCTGCCGATAACCCTTCGAGAGTTTGCGAATAATGGTGCGTTGCCGATCCCAGAGGCCGCAGCTTTTGAGGGCATATTCCACCCGCTGGGGGCGATCGCCCGCACTGACGCCCTTGATGCGAGCCACAAAGTGCAAATAGCCCGCCACCGTCATTTCCGTATAGAGGGGGGGATTTTCTGGCAGATAGCCAATGCGCTGCCGCACCGCCATCGGATTCGTGTGGACTTCATAGCCTGCAATAGATGCTGTGCCACTCGTTGCCGGTAGATACCCCGCCAAAATCCGCATTGTGGTGGTTTTGCCTGCGCCATTGGGGCCAAGGAGACCGAGAATCTCACCACTGGCCGCTGAAAAGCTGACATCCCGCAGCGCGACGGTTGTACCGTAAACCTTGGTCAGGTGTTCGACCTGAATCATGGCGTTTCCTCAACTCGTTCTACGGGAAACATTGACACACAATATAGCCGTTTTCCTCATCAAATACTGAGGACTTGGATAGTGGTATTTTGGGGCAGATTGGCTGCCGATAGACTGAGGGAGGCACCCCCACTGCGGCGAACCGGGGTTCCCTCCATAACTTTCAAAAAGTCCTCTAGCCCCGTCAGATCACAATTATTGGGGTCAGCCGCTGCCGTGCGATAGTGGGAAGGAATGACCAAACGGGGTTGCAAAACTTCAATGGCTGCCTTGGCCTCCTCAGCCCTATAGGCTTTGTCACTTCCTCCCACTGGCACAATCATCACATCAGGCCGTCCCATGAGAATGCGTTGTTCAATCGTGATCGGCATGGCAATGCCGCCCATATGCAAAAGATTGATGCCCCCCTGCTGCCAGCGCCAAACCACGTTGACGCCAAAGCGCAAGCCACCGACGCGATCATGACTGGTGCGGATGCCCTGAATACTCAAACCATTGACTTTATAGGAACCGGGTTGAAAAAGCAGTTTAGGCCGACCGGGTAAGCCTTCGATGTAACCCTCGTCCAGGAGGCGACTGCTAATCATGACAATATCCGCAGTGACACGGGGAGGCCGCAATCCTTTGGTGCAACCAATGGGACGGAAGGGATTCACCAGTACCCGCTGACCACTGCCGGTGAAGAGAAAGCAGGTGTGGCCAAACCATTGCAGAGAGAGACCCCCCCCTTGGGCATGGGCTGCCCAGTGTCCACTCAGGCTGGCGATCGCCCCAATTTGTGCCCAACGCAAGAACTGCCGCCGTTCCATTTTCTCTCCCCACACTCCTATTTCCAGCTCAGTGTACCGAAAAGTGGCTGGCTCACAATGATGGACTGGACAGCCGTCGCAAAAAGTTCCGTAGCAGGTCTTTGCCGCAGGTGGTGAGAATGCTCTCCGGATGGAATTGCACCCCTTCCAGCGTCGGATAGTGGCGGTGGCGCACCCCCATAATCAGGCCATCCTCTGTCCAAGCCGTAATTTCCAATAGATCAGGGCAACTGTCACGATCAATAACAAGGCTGTGGTAGCGGGTTGCGGTAAAGGGTTGGGGCAAATTTTGGAACACCCCCACACCACTGTGGTAAATTTCTGACGTTTTGCCGTGCATGAGGGTTGGTGCGAGCGTCACCGTGCCGCCAAAAACTTCACCAATCGCTTGATGTCCCAAGCAAACCCCCAAGATGGGTAGTGTGCCAGCATAGGTGCGGATCAGGGCTTTAGAAATTCCAGCGTCCGCAGGGCGACCCGGACCAGGAGAAATCACAATACCTGCAGGGGCGAGGGCAGCGATCTCATCGAGGGTGATCTTGTCGTTGCGAAAGACGCGCAGATCCGCAGCAACTGGGAACTCCTGCGCTAGCTCTCCTAGGTACTGCACAAGGTTGTAGGTGAAGCTGTCGTAGTTATCAATAACGATAAGCAAGGGGGCAACGTCCTCTATCGTTTTTATTCTTTATGATCCTACTACCCAGAGGTTTTCTGAATGGTACGGCTCTCCTGTCGCGGACACGCTTTTGAACCTGTGGCAGCGGTGATCTTTGATAAAGATGGCACATTAGCAGATGTTGCTGAGTACTTGAAAGAGCTGGCGATCGCCCGCGCTGCGGCAGTTGCTGATCATTTCCCCAATCTCAAGCAATTGTTGCTCCAAGCCTTTGGTGTGAGGGGGGAGCACTTGGATGCAGGGGGATTGCAAGCTGTAGGAACACGGCAGGAGAATCTGATTGCCGCAGCAGCCCTTGTTGCCAGCCAAGGGGTTTCATGGATTGCCGCCCTAGAGCTGGTGAGCACCGCCTTTGAAGCAGCAGAGCTAAAATTTACAACCAAAGCAGCGTTAACCCCTCCCCTGCCGAGGGTGATTGAATTGGTACAACAGTTGCATGGAATGAACTGTGCCTTGGCGATTATTTCTGGCGATCGCAGGTCGGAAATCGAGGCTTTTTTAGACACCTATCACCTGAAGCCCTTTTTCCAATGCTGGCAGGGGGGAGATGAGCCACCCACGAAGCCCGATCCGCAGGTACTCCTGAGGGTGTGCGATCGCCTTGGGGTGCGACCCGATCAAACCGTGGTTATTGGCGATGCCGATAGTGATGGCCTCATGGCACAGCGGGGGGGTGCAGCGGGCAGCATTGGTGTTACGTGGGGTTGGCATCGGCCACCAGTGCTCAATTACTGTGATTGCATCCTTGCCTCACCCTTGGAGATGCAGATTAGTGCTGACTGAGAACTAATTAGACTCAGTGGTGATTGAGGGTTACTCGCAATGAGTCAAGCATAATTAAGGCGGTAGTGCAGATAAACCTCATTGCCCACAGGCAAGACATTCAGGAGCGTCAACCTCCCTGAGAAGGCAATCTCCTCTGGATAGAGGCTAGGCGCTACCGACCCTAGGAGGAGGGGGCAGAGGGTCAACCACAATTCGTCAATGGCAGCCATCTGCAACAGGGAGGCGAAAAGCTGTCCTCCTCCCAACACGGCCAAGGTTTGTACACCAGCCCCTTGAATGTGCCTAAACGCCTGTGGCCAGTCAATCTCCGCCACTCCAGCAGACCAACAGTGATCAAAGGCAGTGGATCCTTGCCAGCGGCTGGCGCCTTTCTCGGTGGTCAGTAAGGCACGGCGAATCGGCTGGCGAAAGAAGGGAAGATTGAAGTCTAATTCACCACGGGCAGAGCAGACAATTTGCAGCGGTTGGGGCGATCGCCCTTGGTGCTCACGCTCAGCAATCAGATGGGGAGACTGAAGGCGCATCGCTGTCCCCCCCAAACGCAATGTTGTCGCCCCAAAGAGTACCGCATCCACCTGTGCCACCTGCTGTTCAAGGTGCTGAAAGTCATAGGCCGAGGCAATGCGCTGACCCAAAGCATCGGCACGAGCAAGGCGGCCATCTAAACTACTGGCCAAAACTGCAATGGTGTAGGGGCGATAACTATTGGGTTGACTCAATGGAGCATCACTTTTTCCGTTGCTGCAGCGGACTCATCATACCACTGTAGCCAAGGCTGGGGGTTGCCATCATGGACAAAAACATGATCTGCCCTTTCTTGCACTTGCAGCTTACAACAGGGAATCGTATCGGCAAGAAGGGCACTAGCCATGGTGCCGCTGTGAACCTCCAGTTGTCCCGCTGGCGGTGATTCAAAGAAAAGCCGTTGTCCTGGAAAAACGACTCGCTCAAAATACCAATTGGGAATATTAGTAATGCGCACCACCTGAATTCTGCTAGTGGCGTTGACATAACAGCAGAGGATGCGATCGCAACTATCGCTAGGGACGGGATCAAAGATTTGCGGCATAGGAAGTAATGGTTTCTTATAGGGACGTGTCTTTACCCTTGTTAGCCTAACATTGCCAATTCGATCCAGTTGTAAACTCAACTACAGGATGGACAGTTCATCCTTTCCTTGAGTTCCCGTGATCCCCTGTTGGAAAGGCGCAAATGTGTTAAAACCTAAACAGCGATAGAGATTTATTAAGAATTTAGCGTTTCCATAGATCTTGGGCTAGCCTATGTCCCCGCGTGTCCTTTACGTCCGTCTCCCCTGCAATCCCATTTTTCCCATTGGCGTGGTTTATCTGGCTGACTACATCCACAAGCAACTGCCAAGCATCGAGCAGCGGATTTTTGATCTGGGGACGGTACCGCCCTTGGATTTTCGTCGTGCCCTTGCCCAAGTGATTGATGACTTTGAACCCACGCATCTGGTTTTTTCTTGGCGGGATATTCAAATCTATGCCCCTGTGGGGGGACGGGGCGGCAATCCACTGCAACATGCCTTTGAGGTCTATTACGCCCGCAATCCCTTGGTGAAGCTACGGGGGGCGATCGGGGGTCTGCGGGTGATGAGTGCCTACTATGGTGAACTCTGGCGAAACCTCAATTTAATCCGTTTGGGACTCCACCATGCCAAGCGTCACCATCCGCAAGTCACGACCATTGTCGGTGGCGGTGCCGTCAGTGTTTTTTATGAACAATTGGGGTCTCAATTGCCCAAAGGCACCATTGTTTCCGTTGGTGAAGGGGAAACGCTGCTGCACAAAGTCCTAACGAACCAGCCAATTGCCGGGGAGCGTTGCTACATTGCGGGTGTGGAAAAGCCCCGCGATCGCCTGATCCACGAATGGCCAACCCCCATCGAAAAAACCGCCTGCAACTACGACTATATCGAGACGACTTGGCCAGAATTTGAATACTACCTTCAGGGGGGTGACTTTTATATTGGCGTGCAAACCAAGCGCGGCTGTCCCCACAACTGCTGCTACTGCGTCTATACCGTGGTTGAAGGCAAACAGGTGCGCATCAACCCTGCTGAAGAAGTCGTCGCCGAAATGCGCCAGCTCTACAATCGCGGTGTGCGCAACTTTTGGTTTACCGATGCCCAGTTTATCCCCGCTCGCAAATTTATCCCCGACGCGATCGCCCTGCTGCAGGAAATCCTGAAAGCAGGCATGAATGATATTCACTGGGCAGCCTACATTCGTGCTGACAACCTCACCCCCGAACTGTGTGACCTGATGGTGCAAACGGGGATGAATTACTTTGAAATCGGCATTACCAGTGGCTCCCAAGAATTGGTGCGAAAAATGCGCATGGGCTATAACCTGCGCACCGTGCTGCAAAACTGCCGCGATTTGAAAGCCGCCGGCTTCAACGCCCTCGTCTCTGTGAACTACTCCTTCAATGTCATTGATGAGCGACCCGAAACCATCGCCCAGACCATTGCCTACCACCGTGAACTAGAAGGCATCTTTGGCGCTGACAAGGTGGAGCCAGCCATTTTCTTTATTGGTCTGCAACCCCACACCCATCTTGAGGCATATGCCCTTGAACACGGCATTTTGCGCCCCGGCTACAACCCTATGAGCCTGATGCCTTGGACGGCCAAGAAACTCCTCTGGAACCCAGAACCCATGGGATCCGTCTTTGGCGAAGTGTGCCTAGCGGCTTGGCGACTCAATCCCAATGACTTTGGCCGCACGGTCATGGATCTACTGGAGGAGCGATTTGGCCGTGCCCCTCTCGAGGCGGCATTGTCAGCACCCCTTGCGGAGACTCGTCTTGTGCATCGTTAAAAAAAACGCAATAAAATGACCATTCCCCCTTAGAATGTTTCCTAGATCATTTCTGGCAATGAGTTAGTAAACAGAGGAAGGGATCAGGTGGTTAGAGTCGCTATCAATGGTTTTGGGCGCATCGGTCGGAACTTCATGCGTTGCTGGTTACAGCGGAAAGCCAATAGCAAGCTAGAGATTGTAGGCATCAACGATACCTCCGATCCCCGCACCAATGCCCATTTGCTGAAGTATGACTCGATGCTAGGCATTTTCCAAGATGCCGAAATCAGTGCTGACGACGACTGCATCTATGCTGGTGGCCATGCGGTCAAATGTGTCTCTGATCGCAACCCCGAAAATCTGCCTTGGAGTTCGTGGGGAATTGATCTCGTTATTGAAGCCACCGGGGTTTTTACCAGCCGTGAAGGTGCCAGCAAGCACCTGAGTGCCGGTGCGAAAAAAGTCTTGATTACAGCACCCGGTAAAGGCAATATTCCGACATACGTGGTGGGAGTGAATCACCACACCTACAATCCCAGTGAAGATATCGTCAGCAATGCCAGTTGCACCACCAACTGCTTAGCCCCCATTGTCAAAGTGCTCCATGAAACCTTTGGCATTCAGCAGGGGATGATGACGACGACCCACAGCTACACGGGGGATCAGCGCTTACTCGATGCCAGTCACCGCGATCTGCGGCGGGCACGGGCAGCAGCGATGAACATTGTGCCCACCTCTACGGGGGCTGCTAAGGCAGTCGGATTGGTGATTCCCGAGTTGCAAGGTAAGCTGAACGGGATTGCCCTGCGGGTACCCACCCCCAATGTCTCTGTGGTTGATTTTGTTGCTCAAGTGGAAAAACCCACCATTGCTGAGCAGGTGAACCAAGTGATCAAGGAAGCCTCGGAAACCACAATGAAGGGGATTATCCACTACAGTGAATTGGAGCTGGTGTCTTCGGACTATCGGGGTCACAACGCCTCCTCGATTTTGGATGCGTCCCTCACGATGGTGATGGGGGGCAATCTAGTGAAAGTGGTGGCTTGGTACGATAACGAGTGGGGCTATAGCCAGCGGGTTCTGGACTTGGCAGAGCACATGGCCGCTCACTGGGCTTAGTCGTTTCATTTTAAGGATTGGTTCGCAACTCACGATGCAAGATAAATCGATGTTAATGATTCCGGGGCCTACGCCGGTACCGGAGTCGGTTCTTCTGTCCCTCAGCAAACATCCCATTGGCCATCGCAGCGGTGACTTTAGCGAGATCATGGCGGCGGTGACGTCAGGGTTGAAATGGCTGCATCAAACCACGAATGATGTGCTGATTTTGGCGGCCAGTGGCACAGGGGCAATGGAGGCCGGGATCATTAACTTTCTCAGCGCGGGCGATCGCGTGCTCGTAGGCTGTAATGGTAAGTTTGGCGATCGCTGGGCAGAGGTGTGCGATGCCTATGGCCTGAAAACGGAGCGCATTACGGCACCTTGGGGACAACCCCTCAACCCCGATGACTTCAAAACCGCCCTCGAGGCAGACACGGCCAAAACCATCAAAGCGGTGATCATTACCCACAGTGAGACCTCAACGGGCGTGATCAACGACTTAGAGGCAATCAACCGCCACGTCAAAGCCCACGGCCAAGCCCTGATCATTGTGGATGCCGTGACCAGTCTGGGCGCTGTGAGTGTGCCCATTGACGAGTGGGGGTTAGATGTTGTCGGTTCTGGTTCCCAGAAGGGGTATATGATCCCGCCGGGCTTGGCGTTTGTCAGCGTCAGTGCCAAGGCTTGGGAAGCCTACAAGACAGCCACGTTGCCGAAGTTCTATCTTGACTTGGGGAAATACCGCAAGGACGCTGCCAAGAACACAACCCCCTTTACGCCACCGGTGAATCTCTTCTTTGCCCTGAAGACCGCACTGGAGATGATGCAAGCGGAGGGCTTAGAGAATATCTTTGCCCGCCACCAGCGCTTGATGCAGGCCACCCGCGCCGCCATGAAGGCACTCAACTTGCCCCTTTATGCGGCGGATCACTGTGCCAGTCCCGCGATTACGGCGGTGGCACCCCAAGGAGTGGAGGCCGAAAAGATTCGCAGCCTAATGAAAAAACGCTTTGACATTGCCCTAGCGGGTGGTCAAGATCACCTCAAGGGGCAAATTTTCCGAGTGGGTCACTTGGGTTTTGTCAGCGATCGCGATATTTTGGCAGCCATCAGTGCGCTTGAAGCTGTGCTTGGCGAATTGGGGTATAGCAACTTTAGCCCCGGCGCTGGGGTAGCGGCTGCCAGTCGTGTATTGACCACGGCCTAAGTGATGGAGCCTTGGTTGCAGCCACCAGCAGTCCAGCAGGCACGACGTATTTGCGCCAGTTTTCAGCACTGGACGGGGCGATCGCTCCTAGCTGCTCCGGCTGGGGATGACTTGAGCCTAGCACAGCAGTTGTTTCACTGGTCACAGCCCGTTCTCTCCCATGGGTGTGAGGCCGATCCCATCCTCAACTATGGCAACCAAGCCGCTCTCACCCTGTGGGAACTCTCTTGGCCGGAATTGGTGCAGCTTCCTTCGCGGCTGACGGCAGAACCCATGGCTCAAACTGAACGAGCAACCCTCCTTGCCCAAGCAGCCCGCCAAGGCTATGCCAACAACTACAGTGGTGTTCGTATTTCTCGTTCTGGGCGGCGGTTTCGCATTGAAAATGCTTGGATTTGGACTGTTTTGGATGAAGCGGGCAATCCAGTTGGCCAAGCAGCAACGTTTAATCAATGGCAGTTCCTGTAGCATTGATCTAACCTCTTGCGTATAAGTGACTGTACAAGGTTGTCCATGAAAGAACTCCTTGCCCATTGGTTGCATCAGGTTCAAGCCTTCCGCTATCACCGCCGTACGCCAGAAAGCCTCAATCAATTGATTCGGATACTGTATGCTGAATCCCATTTGAATGTTCCCTATGTGGTCTTGATTGTTACTTCCTGCGCGATCGCCACATTTGGTTTGCTCGCCAACAGTGCCGCTGTGATTATTGGGGCGATGGTGATTGCACCGCTGATGCTGCCGATTCGCGGATTGGCCTTAGCCGCTCTCATTGGCGACTTCAAGATGTTTCGTGAGGCAGCGATTGCCTTGATTGTCGGCACCCTCATGGCCATTGGCATGTCTTGGACAATTGGTGTCATGGTGGGTCTTGAGGTCTATGGCAGTGAGATCATGGCCCGCTCCCAACCCAATCTGCTGGACTTGGGCATTGCGGTGGCCGCAGGTGCCGTGAGTGCCTATGCGGTGGCGGAACCCCGTGTTTCAAACACCTTGGCGGGGACAGCGATCGCCGTTGCGCTCATGCCGCCCGTTTGCACCGTTGGCCTTGGGATAGCGCAGTTGAATACGAGTCTGAGTGTGGGGGCAACGCTGCTATATTTCACAAACCTGCTAGGAATTACGCTGGCCTGCATGGTAGTTTTTGTCATTGTTGGCTATATCCCTTTGCATCAAGGGCGCCGTCCCCTCACCATTGCCGCTGCCCTCACCGCTCTGTTGGTGATTCCCCTCGCCATTAGCTTCAGTCGGCTCATTGAACAAGCACGGTTGCAACAGCAAGTACGAGAGGCACTGACTCGAGGAACGCTGACATTTCAACGCCTCGATCTGTTAGGTATGGAAACGAATTGGGTCAGTAACCCACCCGTGATTCGGGTGAATGTGCGTGCCCGCGAGCCGGTCACCCCAAAACAGGTGGCACTCATGGAAGAGTTTATCCAACAGCGGATGAATCGCCCTTTTCGTTTAGTCCTACAGGTGTCTAGCATTGAAGAGATCACCTCAGAGGAGCCGTTGCCCTAGTTTTTTGAGCGTTAAGCCAAAATGTTAGACTATTGAGACTGCAGCTGATCTTTGGTTGCATCTGTCCTTTGTCAACGCTTCCCATTGACGCATGAGTGACTTTCTCCCCTACGCCTATCTCAACGGTCAGTTTGTGCCCTTTGCAGAGGCCAAAATTTCCGTGGCCACCCATGCCCTTCACTACGGAACAGCGGCACTAGGAGGCTTGCGCGGTCTCCCTAATCCGGCCAACGCTAGGGAAATTCTCCTCTTTCGTCTGGAGGATCACTGTCGTCGCCTGAGTCGCAGTGCCCACTATCTCGGCTATGAATTGCCCACCAGCGAGATTAAGTCGAAAATTGTTGCATGGGTGCAAAAAAACCAACCTAGCGTGCCCTTCTATATTCGCCCTTTGGTCTATACCTCTGGGCTGGGCATTGCACCACGGCTCCATGACATTGAGAAGGATTTTCTTATTTACGGCATGCCCCTTGGCGATTACCTGTCAGCTGCAGGCGTTACCTGTCGCATTAGTTCATGGCAGCGGCAGTGCGATCGCTCGTTTCCCCTACGGGGCAAGTTGACCACTTCCTATATTGTCTCGGCACTGGCAAAAACAGAGGCTGTTTCCTCCGGCTTTGATGAGGCGATTCTCCTCAATGACCAAGGGAAAGTCTGCGAAGCGTCGGGAATGAATCTCTTCTTGGTGCGGGATGGGCAATTGATTACGCCGAGCGTGGATCAAGACATTCTTGAGGGCATTACCCGCCGCAGTGTCATTGAGCTAGCACAGGCGGCTGGTGTCAAGGTGATTGAGCGGCCTGTGGATCGTACGGAACTTTTGATTGCCGATGAGGTCTTTTTAACGGGTACGGCTGCGCGAATTGTGCCCGTCAGTCGCATTGAGACCTACACGCTGCCCAGCGATCGCCCCCTGACACGCCAACTGCAAAAACAACTACAGGCGATCGTTGAAGGACGGGAGCCACAGTATCGCCACTGGGTTGATGTTATTCCCCTCTAGCGGCTGTGATCCGTTCAGGTGAGGTACTTACATAGACTTAATTCGGTTCCTTTGGGGTTCCAATAGACCTCATCAAAGATGGCATAGATCAAAAACAATCCCCGACCACATTCACAGTCGGCGGCTGGCAACAACTCATCAGCGGTCTCAGAAACATTACTCGGCGGTGAGAAACCGTCCCCCTGATCCGTAATCACCCACCAGCATTGATCAGGGAAGAAGGTATAACGCACAAAAACCAGCTTTTCGGGATTGAGTTGATTGCCGTGGCGAGCCGCATTGACGAGGGCTTCTTGGAGGCCTAGCCTAATTTCATCTTTGTACTGGGGGGGAAGATCACTGAGTAGAATGTCTAGGATGGGTTGGAGAAAAAGCGTTGAGGGAAATGCTAGGGTTTGCCATTGAGGCGCAACGTACATCAACGTCATAGACGGCACAACCCGCGAAGCATAACTGGGCAGCGGGATACAGATCCGAGACCGGTGAGAGTCATTGGCGGATAACCGAACCCCTCCTTCTTTAGCTTAGCAAGGGAGTTGTTGCTCACACAACCGCTACCTGTCCTGCCCATGGTTTGGTCAACTAATGCAGGCGATCGCCAAAATAGCGGCGGTAAAGATCACAGCGCACCTTAGCTAAATTTCCCTCTAGGGTAATCAGTCCCAAACTGTGGAGCTTAAAGCCAACGGTGCTATCAACCATATTGCCGTTGTCCGCTTGCAGAATCTCCTTAAAGGCAGGCACTAGGTCTGCCTGCTGCTGGAGATGCCACCACTGTCGCCGCAGGTGATCCCGATATAACCCCGTTTCTGAGGCCGCATTGGTCATTAGCTCCTGCCATGTCAGATCTTGGCGGGCGAGGTGATAGAGGCTCAGACGAATCAGATAGGGATGACCTCCCACCAAGTGCTGCAGGTCTTGAAGCTGCTCCTCTGACAGACTCAAGCCGTGGAGGCGACACAACTCAGCAATTTGTTCTTGGTTGAATTCCGGCAGATCAATGGCTAAGCCAACGTTAAAGGGGGACTGATTAATGTCTAGGGGAATATAGACCTCCGTACCATGAACCACAATTAGACGGAGATTGCGCCAAATATCGCGGTTTTTGCCCTCTTCATGCCATGCCCGCAACAGGCCAAAGAAGTCACTGGCCACTTTCGGATATTCAAACACCCGATCCACTTCGTCTAGACCGAGGACAAGCGGGCGACTCTCAAATTGCGTCCCCGGTTTTTGGCAATTGGGTAAGAGATACTCCTCAAAATAGGTAGTGCAGTTGTATTTACTGCCAAAAATGTCATCCCAATACTCATTGAGGCGGTTTTCTAGCCCTAATCGCCGCCCGACACTGGCACAAAGCCAGCGCAGGAGTTTTTCTAAATCACTGAAGACTTGGGCATCTGCCAGTTGAAAACTGAGGGGAACAGTGCCATAGCCCTCTTGGGTCGCGCGGTACAGCAGCCGTGCCATGAGTGAGGTTTTGCCCATTTGGCGGGGGGCTTTGATGCGAATCAGGGAGCCGGGTTGCAAGAGGGTTTCGCGACAGCGTTGCTCAATGGGGGGGCGCTCAATATAAAATGCCGAGGCCACTTCCACCTGCCCTTCTGGGAGTTCTGGCTCAGCCACGGGAACAGGCGCACCATCACCCACCAATGTGCCAATTTGCGCAGATTCAGCAATGGTTTCTTGGACGGCATCGCTACTGGTGGCTACAGGGGCAGTGGTCGCATTCACCAAGTCGAGAATCTCTTGCAGCAGGGTGTCGGTGTCCGCTGGCGATCGCCAGAAGCGCTGTTGTAGGCGATGCAGGTAGCCCCGCAACTCATAGTTCAAGGGCATATCAAGGGGGAAATTGACCCGCACAGGCAAGATAAAGGGACGGCGATCGCCCCGTTGGGCTTGCAACTGTTTGACCGTGCGGACTTCCTCAAGCACCATTTCACTTTGCGCCGCCGTTTGTGAGAGCAACAGAACAAAGAAATCACACCGCTTTAGCTCCTGATCAATCCGCTGTGCCCATGCCTCCCCAAGGCGGATACTTTGGCTGGCCATAAAGGGTTGGTGACCCGCTTTTTGCAACACCTCTTGGAGGGCACTGGCCAACTGCAAATCGGTGCCGTCACTGGAGTGACTGATAAAAACATGGCGACCTTGGTTGGAAAGGGCGGCGGTGGCTGCCGCTGGAGAGGACACTGGTTTCGGTTCGGTGGCTTGCGGCGGCAGCGTGGCAATAGCGGGTAGTGGACGGGGCGGCACTGTAGAAGCACCCCCACCTGCCTTTGGCGATCGCGCAGCGCGCCCTTCGGGCGATCGCCAGAGGTCTTGAACAGGAGTTTTGAGAAATTTGCCAAGGCGAAACCAAAAGGATTTGGGCACCTCCACCTGTTGCAGGCTGGCAAGGGCATCGGTAGCCGTGGTAAAGCGCTCGTAGGGAGAAGGGTGAATTAGTTTATTGACAAACTGCACTAGGCGATCGCTGACTGGTTCAGCAGCTTGCCAACACCAACAGCCGTAGGGGTCTTGGGTGAGTTGCAGAGGACTCAACCCCGTCAATGCCTGTACCGCCACCATCCCCAAGGCATAGAGATCGCTGGCCGGACGCGGACGCCCTTGGGCTTGCTCTGGAGCCATATACCCCGGTGTGCCAATGGCAATTGTCTGTGGATTGGTCTCTCCCACCAAGGTACCGCCGCCAATGGAGACCCCCATCTCCTTCACTGCCCCAAAATCAATGAGCACTAAGCGGTGATCCGATTGGCGACGAATGAGATTATCGGGTTTAATATCGCGGTGGATAACACCACATTGATGCACAAAGGCCAAAACCCGCAGGGCATCTTGGAGCAACGCCATCACCCGTGCCTCTGACCACGCACAGCCCGGCAACAATTCGTGCCGTAGGACTTGACCCTCAATGAAGTCTTGGACAAGGTAAAATTCGTTGTCTTCCTCAAAGTAGGCAAGGAGGCGGGGGATTTGCTCGTGACTGCCCAGCCGCTCTAGAATTTGTGCCTCCCGCTGAAAGAGCGATCGCGCCAAAGGGAGAAAGGCCGCATCCGTACGGGCAGGGCGCAGGTACTTAACCACACACTTGGCACGAATGGGGCGATGAACATCCTCAGCAAGAAACGTTTGGCCAAAGTTCCCAGCCCCCAAGACTCGAATGAGTTTATAGCGCCCGCCAAGGGTTTTCCCGATCATGATAATTGTCTTTCACCGGCTTCTCCTCGTTGATATATCTTGGCACAGCTGTTCCCTGCTCCACCATGACAGTGTTCCCTTGATACAGCGGCTATTCAGCAGTAAAGACGGCGTACAGCACAGGAGATAGGAAAACCAGCCCTGCACCCCCAGAAATTACAAAGGACGAGATAAAACGACTCGTTGCCGTCATCCTCGGATCAATCACTAGACTGATCACAAGGCTCAGCAGGAAACAGCCCATACTCCCTAGGATCGGAAAGAGGGCGGTCATGATCGCTGCCTGTTTGGTATCGGCGTCTTGGATGAAGCTCATCCTAAAAAGGAGCAGCGCAGTGACCAGTAGCCAAGGCAGGATAGCTCCCAAAGGGACAGCCCAATAGCTCCAGAGGGAGATGCGCCGCCAATGGGCAATCAAGGTCAACCCTAGCGCCCCAAGGAGGAGGAGCAATAGCAGCAACAGGAGTGAACGATTAGAGGCCATAAAGATACTCCCTGTCCGACGATGAGGTTCAGGAAACGGGGGCGATCGCGCTGGAATTAACAGCGACAACAATGGCAGTATTCAGTAACTGATAGAGGGTATCCGATAGGGTTTCGTATTCCGTTTGGCTGTCACCGCTAAAGGTCAGATCATTCCACGACCCCATGCCGCCAAAGACCCAAGCCACCTCTACGGCACTCAGGAGTTGTTGGCAAAGCTCGGCTAAGCGACTCACTGGCCAAGGCCTTTCCTCCCCCGTGAGTGAACCACAGCTATTGAGCATTTGTCGGGTAAGGTCAAAGGTGCGGGCAAAGGTCTCTTGGTCATGGTTAGCCGCAAACTCAGTCATTCGGTCGAGGTGGGTCAGTAACTGTGCACGGATGGTGTCTGGGGGAATCGTTCTCATCGGCGAGGCTAAGCGGGGATGATTGCAGAGAATACGCCCATAGGCCACCTCCCAGCGTTGATCGCGTTCACTCCACCGCCAGCGGCTCCGCCAATAGTCACACCCCGTGGACTTCACCACCTCAACTAACCAGTGGCCACCACCGCCGGGAAAGACAATCGCTATGCGATCGGGAATCTCTGAATTTTGGGAGGCTTCGTAGAGTAACTGCAAGGCTTCAGCACCCTCCCCCCGCAGGCGTTCCAACCAAGTCATGGGGTCAGGGGCATAGGGCATTTGCCGCCACGAGGAATCCTCTTTACGCAGATCAAGAAATGTCGCGGGCTGGGGGAACTCCAACTCCTCCCTTGAGGGGTTATCGGCAGCAATTGCTCCTAGGACAGCATTTCCCCAAAGAACTAGGTTGATATCTTGGGCGATGGATTCTTGCATTTGGCACCTAAAAGGGGGCTTTATAGCGTTAGCGGAATAATTTGACCAAAGAGGCCGAGGCTCCAGACGGTGTCAATGGGCAACTCTGTCACAAAGAGGGTGGCAACGCCAAGGTTATAGGATTGGGTGTTGTAGGCGATGTAGCGTTCAATGTCTTCTGCTGGGCGGGATTCCAGTTGATCGCAGACTTCCAAAGCCACTTGGGCGATCGCGCTATCGCGATTGATGATCTCTGGACACACTTGAGTCAAAAGGAAGGTATTGATTTCCGCTGCGGCGCGGCGTTGATAGTCGGCAGGGGTGGGATTCGTCAGAACCGCCGCAATGATCCCCAAGAGCAAGAAGGCGCCACCGCCCCACCAAAGAGGGCGTGCCATGACTTGGGAAAGGAGAGGCACTTTCATAAGAGAGTTCTCTATGCTATGCTAGAGGACTAGCTCAGGAAGCATGGCGAGCGTAGCCAAGCGGTTAAGGCAGTGGATTGTGGTTCCACCATTCGTGGGTTCGAGTCCCATCGCTCGCCCTTTATTCTAGTGGATGATGTACCGAGCGGGTGTATCCGTGACACGACGGCTACTGTGGGGATGTCTGGTACTGTTGTTGAGCCTGCTGCTGGTTGCCTGTGGCGGTGATGAGCCTCGCCAAGGGGATGACAGTATTGTCATTGGTACCACGGCTCGCCTGCGCACCCTAGACCCCGCTGATGCCTACGAAAATTTGGCGGGACTGCTGCTGTTGAATTTGGGCGATCGCCTCTATACCTACGAAGGCAAAGACCTCATTCCCCAACTGGCCACAGCGCTACCTGAAGTGAGCGAGGATGGCCTGACTTACCGCATTCCCCTGCGGCGGGGGGTTCGCTTCCACGATGGCACACCGTTTAATGCAGCCGCCATGGCCTTTTCCCTTGAGCGATTTATGAATAGTGGTGGCCAACCCGCCTCCCTCTTGGCCGGGCGCGTTAAAGAAATTCAGGCGATCGCGGAGGACTTACTGGAAATTCGCCTCAAGGAACCCTTTGTGGCTTTTCCCCATTTACTGGCCTTTAGTGGCTTGTGTGCCGTTTCGCCGACAGCCTATGGTGCAGCGGGCGATCGCTTTTTGCCGACGCAATTTGTGGGCACAGGCCCTTACCGTTTAGCGGCCTACGGTACCGATGGGGTACGCCTTGAACCCTTTGCCGACTATTGGGGAACCAAGCCCCAAAATACGGGGATTCGCCTGCAAATCTTTTCCAGTAGCGCTAATCTCTACAATGCCTTTCGCACGGGGGCAGTGGATGTGGCGATCGGTGCGCTCGATCCCAATCAAATTCGTGCCCTCAAGACTCAAGCGGCAACAAAGCACTGGCAGGTCATTACCGGGGCAGGTAACGCTGTCACTGTCCTAAGCATTAATTTGCGCCAACCCCCTTGGGATCAATTGGCAGCGCGGCAGGTTTTGGCGGCCAGTGTCAATCGTCAACGCCTCGCGGAACGGGTCTTTTTGGGGGAAGCAAAACCCCTGTACTCGCTGGTGCCGAGTTTATTTCCTGAGAGTGAGCCGATTTTTCGCGATCGCTATGGAGATGGAGACGCCGCTCAAATAGCTCACTGGCTAGCCAAGACCTCTATTTCAGCGCAGCAACCCCTCGTCGTCAATCTCTGGTACCGTGCCAATGTTCCCAGTAATGTGCTGGCGGCAACGGTTCTTAAAGCTTCACTAGAGCGGGATTTGGGCGATCGCGTGCAGGTGCAATTGGACAGCGCTGACTCGGCTACGATCTACCGCAATTTAGACAGTGGGGCTTACCCCTTGGTCTTGCTCGATTGGTATGGTGATTTTTACGATGCTGACAATTACCTTGAACCTTTCCTGAGTTGCGAGCATGGTTCTGTGGAAACAGGCTGTGAAAGTGGTGCCAGTGCGGCGTGGGGGTCGTTTTTCTATAGCCCTGAGGTCAATGATCTCATTGTTGCCAGTCGCCGTGAGGCTAATCCCCAACGCCGTGGGGTACTATTGCGTCAGCTTCAGGAACTCAATGCCGAGGCCGTGGCCTTTTTGCCCCTGTGGCAGAGTGAAACCACCCTCTTTGCCCAACCCCAGTTGCGCGGGTTAATCCTTGATGTCAACCAGCTCTTTGCCTTTGCCCCCCTGCAGAAAGCACCAAAAGATCAATGAGTCCCCGAAAGCAACGCTTGGATAGTCTTCTGGTGGAGCGGCACCTGTGTGAGAGCCGCCAACAGGCACAACGTTGGATTCGCGCTGGGGAAGTGCAGGTAAACCATGTCCCCATTGATAAGCCGGGCACGCTGGTGGCAGTGGATGCCACGATTCAAGTGAAGGCAAAAGCCGCCTATGTTTCGCGGGGGGGTGAAAAACTTGCCCATGCCCTAGGGGTCTTTCCTGTGGTGGTGCGCGATCGCGTGTGTTTAGATGGCGGTATTTCCACGGGCGGCTTTACGGATTGTCTGTTGCAAGCGGGCGCCAAACGGGTCTATGGCATTGATGTCGGCTATGGCCAAGTGGATTGGAAACTGCGCCAAGACCCGCGCGTTATCCTCAGGGAACGCACCAACCTGCGCTATTTAACCCCCACTGATCTCTACACTGACGATGCGCCCCGCCCCGATCTCGGCGTGGTGGATGTCTCTTTTATTTCCCTGACTAAAGTTTTACCCGCCCTATGGGAATTACTGCTGCCGCCGCGAGACTTGATTGCGCTAATTAAGCCACAGTTTGAGGTGGGGCGCGATCGCCTCGGCAAACATGGTGTGGTGCGCGATGCCAAGGCGCGTCAAGAAGCCGTGGATCAGGTGATTGCCGCCGCCGAAGCGTTGGGGTGGCAGTGCCACGGTGTGACTCCCTCGCCGATTTTAGGGCCTGCGGGCAATCAAGAATTCCTTGCTTATTTTTTTTGTCATGCTGTGGGGAATGCTTCCCTAGAGAACGAGATGGTATCATCATCCTGACAAAAATGATGGCTTTTCGAGAATGCAGCAAGTGGCACCGTTTATTCCTCCTTGGGCAAAATGGCTCAATGGCATCTTTTTGGTGTGCCTAGGGCTGGGCATTCTTGCCTTTTGTGGCTACCTTTATTACTTTCGTGAGACGTTGATACTGTACGCGCCGTTTCTCCTGCAGGCGGCAATTACGACGTTTTTGATCTCAGTCTTTAGTTTGCTCTTGGCGGTCATCTTGGGGGCGATCGCCACCTGGGCGAGGTTGCATCCTGTCCCGCCATTGCGCTGGCTGAGTACGGTTTACATTGAATTTGTGCGCGGTACCCCAACCTTGGTGCAACTGCTGGTGTGGGGCTTTGGCATTGGTGGGCTCTTGAGTCAATGGGGTTTTGATCCTCGGCAAATTGCCTTTGATGTCATGACCGTGCTGCAAAGCAACCGCTTGGTGTCGCCACTTTTTAACTACATTTTCTACGGCATTCTTGGCTTGGGCTTTAACTATGGTGCCTATTTGAGTAAGGTCTTTCGCAGTGGCCTAGAGGGGGTTCCCAAGGGACAAACGGGAGCCAGCCTCAGCCTTGGCCTCTCGGGTCGGCAAACTCTATGGCGGATTATCCTGCCCCAAGCTATTTTGATTATCCTGCCTCTCTTTACCAATAACTTCATTACGCTGATGCAGGACTGCGCCCTCTTGGTGGTGATTGGCGTGCCCGAACTGCAAAATATGACGAGCAATATGACGAGCACCTTTGCCAATCCCATGACCGATCCGCAGCGGAAGCTCTTTATCTATGTCTTGGGTGCGATGTTCTACTTTGCCCTCTGTTTTCCTCTGTCACGGCTCTCCCGCTTCCTTGAGCAACGGTGGCAGCGATCGGCTATTTCATAATCAAAACCGTTATGAGTATGATATAGTAGGCATAGCTGTTAAAAAATGTAAACAGCCCTGTTAATTGGTCGTTGCTAAAAGTACGAGGTTTGCTATGTCTCACTGTCTGCGCGTGGGTCAACCTGCCCCTGATTTTGAAGCAGTTGCTGTCTATGATCAAGAGTTCAAAACCGTCAAGCTCTCGGACTATCGCGGTAAGTACGTTGTTTTGTTCTTTTATCCTTTGGATTTCACGTTTGTTTGCCCCACAGAAATTGTCGCTTTTAGCGATCGCTACGATGAATTCGCCAAACTGAACACCGAAATCCTTGGCGTGTCTGTGGATAGCCAGTTCTCCCACTTGGCGTGGACGCAAACCGATCGCAAAGCTGGTGGTGTGGGCGATCTCAAATATCCCCTCGTGTCTGACCTGAAAAAAGAAATCAGCACCGCCTACAACGTGCTGACCGAGGAAGGGGTGGCACTGCGCGGTCTCTTCATCATTGACAAAGAAGGGATTATCCAACACGCAACGATCAATAACTTGGCCTTTGGCCGCAGCGTTGATGAGACTCTGCGGGTGCTACAAGCGATTCAATACGTCCAAGCTCACCCCGACGAAGTCTGCCCCGCTGGCTGGCAACCCGGCGACAAAACGATGAACCCTGACCCTGTCAAATCCAAAGTGTATTTTGAAGCGGTGGGCTAATTGCCCCTCTGTCTCAGACTGATCCGTGCTGTGAACCTGCCCTTGGGGTGGGTTCTTTTTTTGTCTCGCCAAGACCCGTAGGAAAACGTTAGGGTGGAACAGGAGGCCTTTTGCCGAAGAGGGAGGCAAACATGACGGTCGATCGCCGCCTAATGCAAGCTGTAGAAACACTGGGGTACCGAGTGACCGCAGGGGATGTGGCGGGTACGGTGGGATTACCACTGCAAACGGCTGAAAAAGGATTAATGGCCTTGGCTGCCGATGTTGGCGGCACGCTACAAGTGGCCGAAAGTGGCGATATTGCCTACGTCTTCCCAAGAAATTTTCGCAGTATCCTGCAAGCAAAATACTGGCAACTGCGACTGCGGGCGGTGGCGCAGCGGGTTTGGGGTGTTGTTTTCTATCTGATTCGCATTTCCTTTGGCATTTTTCTCATTGTTTCGATAGTTCTGATTTTTCTGGCGATCGCCATCATTTTGATTGCCCTTTCTAGTCAAGGGCGAGACGGTGAGGATCGCGGCCAAGGTGGCTCTTGGGGGGGCGGTGGCATCAGTTTTTGGGTCTTTCCCGACTTTTGGTATTTCTTTGGCGATCCTTCTCCCCAGCGATCGCGCCCCCGGTCACAGGACAATGACGAGGAAATGAACTTCTTTGAGGGGGTCTATTCTTTCCTCTTTGGCGATGGCAATCCCAATGCCGACCTCGAAGAACGCCGCTGGCAACTCATTGGCCAAGTGATCCGCAACAATGGCGGGGCAGTCACGGCAGAGCAAATTGCCCCCTATCTCGATTTAGAAACAGATCCGGGGGACGATGAGTGGTATATGCTGCCGGTGCTCACCCACTTTAACGGTCGCCCCGAAGTCACAGAGACAGGGCAGATGATCTATCGCTTTCCTGAGTTACAAACGACGGCTCAAACTCGCAAAGGGCAACGGCAGACGCTTCCCCCCATCTTGGAAGAGCACCGCTGGCGCTTTAGTCGGGCACCCGCTTGGCAAATTATGGTGGCCATTGGCTTGGGCTGTGTCAATCTGATCGGGGCGCTGATGCTGTGGTACCTCTTGGGAGATGGAGCGATCGCCCAAGAACTGGGGGGGCTGGTGGCCTTTGTGGCCTCCATCTTTTGGATTTTGCTGGGCTATGGTATTGGCTTTTTGGGTATTCCCTTGGGGCGGTACTACTGGTTACTGTGGCAAAATCAACGCATTCGCGATCGCAATGCCCGCCGCTACCACTACGCCAATATTCTGGCCAATCCCACACCGCAGTTGCGTGCCAAAGTACGGGCAGCTCAAGCCTATGCCCAGCAGCGGCAAATCCGTGAACAGGATGTCATCTATCGCTCCGATCAAGATTTAGTGGAGCAGGAACTCGCCCAATCGGAAGCCATCGATCGCGAATGGTTACGCCGACTGGAATCGGAGTAGATCATGACCCGCTCCTCCCTGCGCCCAGCGGCTGCCACAGGAGATCTCGAGGCCATTCAAGCCCTCCTAGAAGCGGCACTTGCCCCTAAAGAAATCGCAGTGACCGTAAACCAGCGGCGCGAATGTCTCTTGTTGCGCCTGCAGTGTCCAACGAGTGTCCCGACTGCAATTGTGCTCACACTACTCGCTCGCGAACTGATCCACTGGCCAAGCTATGCCCACAGCAGCATCCTGATCACGGTTTGCCAAGACAGCCATGAACTCTGGGAAGCGGTGCTTGATCTCACCAGTCGCCATGAGTTACAACGCCTTGCCAAGGGGGAGCATCTACGTCAGACTCTCTCCCTCCCTTCTCCTCCTCGCAAGGAAGAGTTTGGCATTCCTGTCCAACCCCTCAGCACTAAAGATTGGCAAGTGATCGCGGCGGGGTTGGGTCTATCACTCCTTCTTCTTACGTCAGAGCAGGTGACGTTTTTGCTCAGTCCGCTGATTACCCTTGTCCACGAAATGGGTCATGCAGTAATGGCGTGGCTCTTTGGCTATCCAGCGGTTCCCGCCTTTGATTTTCGCTACGGTGGTGGCGTCACTCTCCATGGCGATCGCGCGGGCGGCATCATCCTGCTTATTTATACGGTATTGCTGGCCTTGGCCTATTTCTACCGTCACAATCGGCTGACCCTTATTTGCCTTGGGGTCTTTACGCTGCTTTATACCCTTGTGGCCTTTAGTCCAGTCCATGAAATGCTCTTTGTAGCGATGGGGCATGGCTTTGAACTCATTTTTGCCGTCATTTTTCTCTACCGTGCCCTCAGTGGTTGGGGCTGCCGCTATCCCATTGAACGTCCCCTCTACGGTATGGTGGGGTTTTTCATTGTGTTTTTTAATATGCGCTTTGCTTGGCAGTTGCAGTTTAATCCTGTGTTTCGAGAGATGTACCTGATGGGCAAAGGGGGCATTGATCACGATTTTGTTCGCTTGGCTCGCGATTTTCTGCACACTGATTTAGCAACGGTGGTTGGCCTCTACGGCTTTTTTGTGGTTCTGACACCGGCGATCGCCTTCCTGCTCTATCGTTATCGCCAGCTCATGCTGTACCTGTTCATTCGCCTCTTTATCTCTGAGGGCTAAAGGCTACACCCCTTGGCCACCACAGCAGGAGCCAAACTGGGGGAAGATAGATATGGCCAACCATTGGAAATTGCTCAGAAATGTCCCTGACCGTTGGGGCGATCGCCCCTTCCTTTGAACTGGCGGATGCTACGGGTAAGCGGGTGCGTTTGGCTGACTTTCAAGGTCAGTGGGTGATTCTCTACTTTTATCCCCGTGACAATACCCCCGGCTGCACCAAAGAAGCCTGTGCTTACCGCGATGTCAGTGCCACCTTGGGCGATCGCAACGTCGTTATCCTAGGCATTAGCCCCGATAGTGTCGCCTCCCACGCCAAATTTCAGCAAAAGCTTAACTTGCCCTTTCGCCTGCTGGCCGATGTGGACACCAGCGTTGCCCAAGCCTACGGTAGCTATGGCCCGAAAAAGTTCATGGGCAAGGAATATCTCGGTGTTTATCGGGATACATTTCTCATCGATCCCACGGGCAAAATTGCGGCTATTTATCGGCGGGTGAAGCCCGATGCCCATGTGGCGCAAGTGCTGGCGGATCTGGAGCAGCTACAAGCGTGAATTGGTTTTGGCGAGTTGTCCGTTTTTTCCTAAAGCGATTTTGGCGGCATCCCTTTGTGGCGGTGTCGGTGATTGCCTTGACAGCGGGCGATCGCCTGATTTTGATCCAACGCCGCGATACGGGTCAATGGTCGCTGCCGGGGGGCATGATGGATTGGGGAGAAACGATTCTCGATACCGGCGCTCGCGAACTCGCGGAAGAAACAGGATTGCGCCTCAAGAGCTTTGAAGGCTTAGTGGGGGTTTACTCTGACCCAAAGCGAGATCCCCGTGTTCATGCCGTGTGTATCGCGATCGCTGCCCGCGTTGTCGGTGAGCCGCAGGTTTTGGATGTCAAGGAAGTGCGTGCAGTACAAGCCTTTCCCCTCAGTGACCTCCCCTTAGCCGATCTCGCCCACGACCATGCCCAACAGTTACAGGACTATTTGAGTGGACATCTAGGATTGACATGAACACCAAAGCTAGATTGTTAAGTCTTATTTAACGATATCGCACTTTCGTTTAGTGGAATAAACGGCTACTAATGCAGTGGAAGCAGCTAAGCGACTGTTTATCCTCTTTCAAAAAGATGAACAGAAGATTCACGCCGTTGGCCGCAGCGCTTCCACAATCTTGAGGGTATTTCGTGTCATGTGTCGTCGTCCTCTACTGAACCTTAAACACGTCTGCCATCATACAGGGCTTTCTTTTCCAGCGGCAGCCAAAGCCATGCAATCCCTAGAAAAACTTGACTTAGTGCGTGAGATAACGGGGCAGGAACGTAACCGTGTGTTCGCTTATCATAGTTACCTAAACATATTAAATGAAGGTACAGAGACACGCTAAGAAAATTCACACCACTTGATCTATCGTGAGGAGACGCCCACCCCCGTAGCACCGATAAAGAATCATTGGGTACTGTTGTACATAGGATTGACTTCAGCACTCGCGAAATTCTGCAAGATGGGGCGCCGCTGCCAAACAATGAGCAGCGAAAAGTAGGGCAGGGTTAACTCTGGATAGTTCGTCAGGGGGGTGTAGATTTGCTGTTGAGGGGTTGTTGCCCAGCTCACCACTGCCGCCTGTTCCAAGAGGTGGTGTTCCTTGAGCCAATGCCAGACGTGGCCATAGACCGATCGCACCTTCATTAAAACCACCACCTCCGCCCATGCCCACACCCGCTCGAGGTCATCCCCGTGGTACATTGCTGGCAAAATCGCTAGGCGATCGCTCCCCAAGGTCAGGGGCACCCCTAAGCTAGCCGCTGCGGCCAAAGGCGAGCAAATTCCCGGAATCACTTCAATCGCAATATGAGGGTCAAGGCTCTGGACGGCTGCCGCCAGATAGGAAAACGTACTGTAGAAACTGACATCCCCCTCAGAGACAAAGACCACATCAATGCCTTGAGCGAGATAGGCATAGACTTGCTCTGCCGCCTTTTGCCATGCTTGTTCTAAGACATCTTCTGCAAGAACATAGGGGAATTCGAGGGGCAGATACATTTGCTGGGGGTCTTTGTAGGGGGAAATGATCTCCTCGGCAATGCCGCGCCGTCCCTGTAGTCCCGCCGGAAAGGCAATCACCCTTGCGTGCTGTAGGCGTCGCCAACCCTTGAGGGTAATGAGTTCAGGATCCCCCGGCCCTACGCCAATGCCGCAAAGGGTGGCCATTAGCCCCATCCCCACCAGTGCCCCAGTTGATAGACACTGCCACTCACCACCCACGCCATCACCAAGGCATAGAGGGTCGCAAAAATCGTAAACTGCCCGCGTTTCGATTCACTCCAGAGGGTGGCAAGGGTGCTCAAGCAGGGGGTGTACAGGAGAGTAAAAAGCATAAAGCTGTAGGCCTGTAGGGGCGTTAAATCTTGGGCGATCGCCTGCTGTAACGAGGTACCGGAAAGGTGATAGATCACCGCCAACGCGCCAATCACAATCTCCTTGGCCACAAAGCCGACAATCAGGGCGATCGTTAGGGCAGGTGTAATGCCCACCGGTGCCAAAAGCGGCTGTAGCGCTATCCCCAGTTGACCCGCCCACGTTTCTGGACTTGAGGGCGTTGCATTCAGGGGTAAATGGGTCAATGCCCACACCACCAAGACACCTATCATAATGAAGCCCGTGGCTCGCGAGAGAAAATGCTGCACCTCGCCCCAGGCCCGCAGAATCACCTGTCGCCCCGTCGGCCAGCGATAGGGGGGCAACTCCAGCAAAAAGGGATCCGTATTCGGGAAATAGCCCTGAAAACAGAGGGCAGTGAGCAAGGCCGCCAGAATACTCCAGCCATAGAGAGACAGCAGGACGACTGCCCCCCACTGCGGGGGAAACAAACAGGCAATGAGAAAGACAAACACCTGTAGCCGCGCTGAGCAGAGGGAAAAGGGAATGATCAGCATCGTCAGTAGCCGCAGCCCCGGCGAGCGAATAATGCGGGTGGCCATCAGGGCGGGGACATTGCAGCCAAAGCCCATCAAGCTGAGGACGAAACTGCGTCCATCTAAACCCAAGCGTGCCATCAGGCCATCCATCAGGTAGGCGGCACGGGCAAGGTAGCCACTATCCTCAACGATCGCCATCACAATAAAGAAGATGGTGACTAAGGGCACAAACGCTGCCACCGTGGTCATACCGCCATAGATGCCCTCAATGAGCAAACTGCTGAGCAAGGGGGGCAGCCGCGCCAGGAATGGCGCCAGCACCTGTCCCTGAAAGGTCTCAAACGCATCACTGAGCCAGCCTTGAACCCCCAGCCCTAGCACCCATACCACTTGAAAGACAAGGTATAGCCCCGCAAAAAAGAGGGGCAGTCCCCACAAAGGGTGTAGCAACCAGTGATCCAACTGTTCTGTTAGTCTGCGAACGGTGCGACTGGGGAAAGTAACGGTGCCCGCCAATAGGGGCGCGATCGCCCCCGGTTCAATTTCTGGCAACGTTGGCTTGAAGAGCGGGGCTTGGGGAACGGGTGCCTCTTTGAGGGCATGGCAAATTGTTTCATAGGCCTCCCAATAGCCGCCACCATATTTGGCACTGAGGGCCACCACCGGCACCCCAAGGCGATCGCTCAATTTCTCGGTATCAATCTGAATCCCCAGTTGCCGCGCTTCATCGGCCATATTCAGGAGCACCACCATTGGTAGTCCCCAAGACTTCACCTGCAGGGCTAAGCGCAATTGATGCTGAATCTGACTGGCATTGAGAATCACCAACACCAGCCGCACCGGCACCCGTTGGAAAAACTCACGCACAAGGGTTTCATCGGCAGCCGTCCCCGCCAGATCGTAGATGCCCGGCAAATCCACCAGTTTAACCATTTCACCATTGAGGGAAATCTCGGCTTCTGCTAAGTCCACCGTCATCCCCGGCCAGTTGCCTACATGGGCACGGGCAGCGGCAATGCGATTGAAAAATGTGGATTTACCCGTGTTCGGGAGGCCAAGAAGGGCGATCGTGCTTGGGGTCATTGGCGCGGCTGTGAGGATTGCAATTCAAAGGTACCCGTGTCGCCACTATTCAGGGGAATGAGCAGACGACTCAGGAAGCGGCCATCCTCTAATTTATACATATCGAGGTTATAGCCTAGGCGTTGACACAGGTTAAAGCAGACTTTGAGGTGTCGTCCGGGGGGCTGATCAAGGCTGGAGGGAGCAAGCCAGTCGAGATGTTCGAGTTGGTGCAGTTTAATGAGTAACTGTGGCTCTATTTCCCCATTGTCGGTGATTGACAGTTCCAGCCAAGACTGCATTTTGCCCCCCTGACCCATGCCTTCAATTTGTTGGCACCAGATGTCAATGCGGCCTTGGGAGGGCGATCGCTGGCAGGCAAAAAGCAACAACTCATAAAGGATTAACTCCAGCTTGCTAATGTCACCATTGAGGGTGAGGACAGGTTGATTGTGAACTTGAATCCACAGTTGTTTGCGCTGCTTCCAATTTTCGATGCGATCCATCACTCGCTTGAGGAGCACCGCTAGGCCTGCTGTGTCAGTCGTTTTGTCCAGTTGCCATACCTCATGGCTCAAGAGGGGATGGAGGGATTCCAACTGGGTTTGCAGGAGCGTGCCCAACCGCCGCAGCAGGGGAGCTGCCTCAGGGTGTTGCTGAACCGATTGCATCAGCTGATGGCAGAGACTCGCAAGTTGACCATAGACCTGTTCAAGGCGACGGTGCTTGTACCAGTTGAGGGTTTCAAGGGTTTGCCAGCCTTGGGTGAGCATTTGAATGAGGGAAGTACTGCGGTGTGCCCAAGCCAAATGGTTGACAAGGGTAATGAAGGCCTCTAGGTGCAAGGTTGACCACTGGCGATCGCGACGATCAGCGACAATGAGAACCCCTGAAGGTTCGTATTCGGGATCAGTGCGTAGGGCGATCGCCAAAATTTGACCAATGTCTGGCCCTGAGAGCCATTCCCGCGTACGCGGATCTAGTTCTGCTGCTGTGGTTTGAATCAACCAAGTGTAGGGATTACTGGTGACATCGGCTTGGGAGGCCATCAGGGCACTGTGGATCAGCGGATCCTCATAGATGGCAATTTCCGCGTCGTTGCGAATCGCAAATTTGGGATGGCTAGGGGGCGGTGCCACAATCGAGCCAACCGTCTGACCAGGTCGCCAAGTCACTAAGGCCACAAGGGGTACCTGCATTAAGTTCATGAGCTGCTGTAAGCCCGTCAGTTCAATGCGCTCCAAGTTTTGGGTGCGTTGCAGTGCCGTTAACCCCGCCAGCATCGCCGATCGCACTTGCTCCTGCTGCGTATTGGTGTTTTGCAGTTGCCACTGATGGCTAATGAGGCCAAGGGTACGCGCCACCTCCTGTACAAGGGTTTGCTGACTTTTGCCCCAAGCCGTTGGTTCAGTGCGCCCCACTAACAGCAGTGCTTCCAAAGAATGGCCGGGGGTGGTGGTTGCTACCACAAGGGACTGGATATGCAGCTTGTCGAGAACCTCTTTCCAAGAGTAGAGGCGCAGTTCATGGCTACAGTCCTCAAGGGCAATGGCTGTGGTTGCCGTTTCCAGAAGTTGCCAATCCATTTTTTGTAAGGGCGGGAAGGGCGGATGGCGATCGCGCCCCCGGGGCGCCGGATACTGAAACAGGACATCAAAGACTTGGGTCAGGGAGTTGTAGCTTAACAAAAAGACCCACTGTGCCCCTAAATCTGCCGCTAACCTTTCGCCCGCATGGTGGAGCACTTGCTTCCAGTCCTGCTCATCACAGATGGCTTGCGCCAACTCACTCACCAAGCTTTGGGCCTGCTGGGTCTGTGCCAAGAGGTGTTCAAGGCGTTCAGTGGGGGCTGCCAAGGCCAATAGCTCTGCGGTGACTTGGAGGAGTTTCTTTTCATTGTCATTCCAAGGGTAAGGCTCACTGCGCTCGAATGTGAGAAAGCCCACGACATCGGTGCCCACCAGAATCGGGGTTGCCACAAGGGCACGGCAATTCAGCATTTGCATTAACCGTAAGGGTGCGGTAGCACTGACCACACTTTGACTATCGCTGACACTCACGGTTTGGCCGCTGGCAAGGGCAGTATAACAACCTGCTAACTCCTGCTGTGTAATCGCTAAGGGTTGCCGCTGGCTCTCGCGGCTCTGGGGTTTACCAACAGTGTAACTGCGCCGCCGATAGAGGGGTTGCTCCAAATCTCGCCAAAAGAGGCTGGTACGTTGAGGTTGACAGAATTGGTGCACTGCCAGCAACAGGGCTTCAATGCGTTGACCCAAACTAGGGGCACGGCTGGCCTCTTGGAGAAGATGGCGCACTGGATCATCACTCGTCATTGTGGGCGCCGCCGCTTGCTTGGTTTCAGGGGCTGGTTTTGCCGCGGTCAAGCGTTCCAATTCCGCCCCAAGGGCACTCACCAGTAAGCTCATGTGCGCTAAATCATCGCCCCGCAGGGTATCGCCCCAAGTGGTAGAACCGATCATGAGAATGCCGAGGGGTTGACGATGGCGGATAATGGGATAGATGGCCGTGCCTTGAATGCCCAAACGGGTGGCGGCTTCTCGTAACTCGCCTAGGCGGGGTTCCTCCTTGAGACTGGGCAAACTAATCGGCTTGCGGTTGATCAACACCTGATCGAGAAGACTACCGGCGGCAAGGGTCAGTTTCTGCTTGAGGAAGGGATGATCGCCAACGGGCGTGGTTCCCCCTTGGCCAATGAGTTGTTTGGCGGCTTCATTGTATAGTCCCAGCCAGACAAAGGACATGCCGAGGGTTTCTTGGACAAAACTGACCAAGGGAGCAATGAGTCCGCCAATTTGCTCTTGCTGTTGCAGTTGCTTAATGGTGTTAACCAGTGCCGCCAAAGCGGGGCTGACCTTCGAGGATTTGGCAGAGGTCATAGGGGCGATCGCAACCGAGAAGGATGTCTTCTATTCTAAACTTTGCCCCTCCGCAATCCTGTGCTGCAACTCACAGCAGGCAAGGAGAAAGTCTGGGGGCACCGGGGCAGGCCATGTCCCCTCAACCCGGCGATCGCCCAACACAATCAGATGCAGGCTATAGGCATGGGGATAGCCCTCCAATTCCAAATGCACAGCATCGTTGCCGCCACTGAGGGTAATCATTTCCTCTGCCATCAATTCGGGGGCGATCGCCAAAAGCTGCCCGTGGAGTTGGCGAAATAAATCCACAAATGCCTTGAATTCTGCGGCAGTAAGTTCCGTGGCCCAATCCTCAGCGCCCACCAGAGCGGCATAGAATTGATCATTGCGCCAGCCCACCCGCCAGTCTTCCCCCACCCGCAGTTCCATAGGCTAGCCCTCTAAAACGTGGGTACGAGGCTACTGCTGCCGCCAAAGAGGGCCCAAGACAGGAAAAAGTTGAGAATAAAGATCGCCAATAGCGAGATCACCACAGCCGCCGTAGTGGATTGACCGACCCCCTTGGCGCCCCCTGTGGTTGTAATGCCCCAATTGCAGCCAATGATGGCCACCACACCGCCAAAAATGCCTGACTTGATAATTGAACTCCACAGATCCCAAGTTTGCAGAAAGTTCTGAATGGACTCAATATAGACCCCACGGGGAATGCCGTAGAGATAATCGGCAATCACTAGCCCACCCCACAGCCCTGTTACCAATGCCAAGATATTGAGAATCGGCAACATCAACACACAGGCAATAAACCGTGGCACCACCAGATAATCTACGGGATCCGTGCCCAGCATATAGAGGGCGTCAATTTGCTCAGTGACTTTCATGGTGCCAATTTCAGCCGCAAAGGCAGAGCCAACTCGCCCGGCGAGTACCACCGCTGTCAGCACCGGCCCCAGTTCCCGCGCTAGGGCGATCGCCAGCACCCCACCCACCGCAGAGGTGGCACCAAAGGTAATAAATTCACGGGCGACCTGAATCGTAAACACCATGCCCACAAAGGCCGCTGTAATTAGGGCAACACTGAGGGAGGCAGGCCCCACCAAGGCCATTTGCTCGATCGAGTTGCGCAGCGGAATCCGCCCCCGCAGCAAATGATAGGTGACTTGACCCGCCAAGAGAAAGGCTGTGCCCAAGCGTTGTATGCCCTGACTTGCACGCCAGCGCAGCCGTGGCCACTTCCTCGCCTTCATTGTTGCGCCCTAGAAATTACCGGTTTCACCCGCAGCACCATTACCCAAGCCTGAGAGTTTGAGGAAGAGGTTTTTATCTGTTGTGCTCTGATAAACACAGCTGATTTCAGGATTGGCTTCAAGGTTGCCCACATAGCCAAAGGTATTCAGCCGCTGCCGACAACTGCGCAATTGCTCACCGGTAATGAGTTGTCGCTGTTCTAGCAGGGCAACGTTATTGGCACGCAGCACACAGCCCGGTTGCATCACCGGTTGGGAAACAAAGACCGAAAAGGGGTTAAAAGTGACAAAAATCCGCGTATCCACCGCGATCGCGCTCGCACCAAATTGCACGCAAATATCAGGATTGGGCGCCGCCTGATCAATAAACTGCGTTGAGGCCACGTTATCAGGATTGAGGGTGGTCGTTTTGCTAAAGGTGACACCCACACCAACGCCAATAATAAAGACCCCTCCCAACACCGCCAGAGTGCGGGTATTCACTGGTGACTTCGATTCTGGCTGGGGAGGCCGACGAGTTTGGGGACGCGGACGCGGTGGGGATGGCGAACGTCGAGGCATAGCAGGAAGAGTGAACAGCACTTCCCTACCAGTATGCCCTTAGAAGGCAGGGTTTGACTGCCCCCCTGCTTGTTTTGGCTTCGCCTTGTTGACCTTGAGCACCCGTCCTAGCCATGTTGCACCGTCGAGATCATCAATGGCAGCGGCCTCCTGAGTTTCATCCACCAGTTCGACAAAAGCAAAGCCACGCCGTTTGCCTGTTTCTCGATCCACCGGCAACACAATCCGGCGAATAGCACCATATTTTTCAAAAACTTCGCGAAGATCGTTTTCTGTCGCCTCATAGGAGAGGTTGCCGATGTACAGTGTCATAACCCGAACTCAGAAGCAATTTGACAATCATCATAGCCTCTCGCTTTCCCTTACCCATGCGATCCAGACTACAGAACCCAACACCTTGCAAAGAAAATTAACGTTTTCTATCAGCCCCAAAATATATCAAGGTTAAAAAGAAATTAATTCCTCCCTTAATGTCACCTACAGCCCTTTGCACAGGGTTTGAGCCGCGTCCGACAGATTCAGCAAATTGCCGCAAGCCCATTCTCTCGTGGAATCCACCGGAGTCTCTCTAGGAGAGGATTTGAGTATTTTCAGTGGTCTTGTAGAAAATAATTTCACCCCCCTCGCAAGGGATCCCTCGGAACAGGGGGTTGCAATCCGCTCTGGGAGAGGCTATATTCAAGGTACTCTTGCTTCTCTTCGGGGAAGTAGATTAAATGAGAATGAACCAGCCCGTCAAAGAACGAATCACTGCCGCCATCAGTTGTAACAATACAGCTTGCAGGTTTTGACGCACGGCTTCTAGGGTCTCGAAGGACTGCCATGCTCATGCTGCTCGCAGATGTTGCCACAACCGCTCCATGGGATTGACCTCGGGGGCAAACACAGGCACAACATTGCGCACAATGCGATGCACCGTCGGGTAGGCGACCTCAAGCTGATGCTCCTGTCGCAGCAACTGCACAATAGCCTTGTAACTGTCAAACCCGCTGGGGTCTTGTAGGCGTTTCTGCAACTGTGGCATCACTGTTGGGGGGATGATGCGGGCGGCTTTGGGGGCGTCTTGACTGCCAATAACCGCTGAAGTCCTCCTTGGCGATAGGCGTTCAGCCAGCGAGTAATGCTGGACTCGTTGCAATGGAGCAATTGGGCAATTTGTGGGCAGCTGTGGACAAGTCCTTGCTTCAGCCAGTAGAGCATCTGCAAGCGTTCCTGCTGTCGGGCATTGGTTTCATGTTGTAGGCGCCGCTGCAGTTCTTCAGAGCTTTCTGTAATTGTGAGGACGAGCGGGCGAGCCATGAAGGTCTCCTACTGGGATGACTTCAGTTTTAGGATAGACAATTGCCTCGTTTAAGACCTATTTATTAAGCTCAATGTTACAAAGAGCTGGTATTAGCAGAATCAATAAATACAACCCTTTTTTAGAATATGAGACACGTGACGGGTACGCGATCCTCTCCCGCTCTTGCAGTTTTGAACCTGTCTCGGGCTGTAGTTCGAGCTACTGAATGGATGTGGGGTTTTTCTATGGGCGGTGAGGACAGTTCTGCGATTGCGCCAGCAAAACAACTATGCGATCCAAACCAGCACGGAGTTGAGCCGTGGCCTCCCCCCCTTGATTGACCACAAGACTAAAGACGAAAGGGCGATCCTGCAACGGTTCCACGTAGCCCGCTAGGGCAACCACCCCCCGCAATGTGCCGGTTTTCGCCCAGACACGATCCTGAGCCGCTGTATCACGAAAGCGCTGTCGCAGGGTGCCGGATCGTCCGGCAAGGGGGAGCGATCGCCGCCACAGCGAGGCATCCTTTGTTTGCGTTATATGTTGCAGCAGCGTGACTAAACCATTGGGCGTCAGCCAATTTTGCCGCGAGAGTCCCGAACCATCTACTAAAACCGCTGCTTGGACACCGATGCGCTCTAGATAGCGTTGGCGATAGCCGGGTTGTGCTGCCTCCAGAGCCGCAAGGAGCATTTCTGCATAGAAATTGTCACTCTCTTGGAGAACCGGCAAAATTAACGCTTCTAGGGGGGGTGAGGCATGGCGCACCAACACATTGGGTAACGGCTCTGCTGTTTCCACAAGGCGAATTTGCTGCACTTGAATACCGGCTTGGGCAAAGGCCCGCTGCACCTGTTGTTGAAGATAGGGGATCGACTCACTGAGAGGAATGCGCAGTTTTGCCGGTTCACTGCCAATGTGGAGTTGACCCCGCACAATGATCTGCTGGCCGCGCACCTCACTTTCCAGAAATTCTGGCTCAGAGGGGGTCACGGTGCGGGTCTCATTGACCACTCGAAAATGAGTCTGCGGCTGCCGTAGTGCTAAGGGTTGCCCCAACTGTTGTGGTATGACCTCTAGGTTCAGGGCATTTTGATTGAGACTAAAGCGCGTCACTACCGCTGCATAGCCCATCGTCAGGTCTTCGATCGCCCATGTGGGTTCCATCCTCACAGGAGTTACACCGCCGATTTCCAAGATTGGAATCTGGCGAATGCCCTGTTGGCTAAGGCGGAGTGCCATTTGTTGCAGGTCTTGGCTGCTGAAACTAGGGTCAAAACTGCCCTGAAGACGCAGGGTTGTCCTGTCGGGCGATCGCGCGCTGAGGGTGGTCTCAAAGAAATGATTAGCTCCCCAATAGTCTAAGGCGGCAGCCACTGTCGTTAGCTTGACATTCGAGGCCACCAGAAAGAGCTTTTCCCCTTGGTAGTCGTAGAGAAGATCCCCCGTGGTTAAATCCCGCACCACCATGCCCCATTGACCCCGTTGCCATTGGGGATTTTGAATTTCCTGTTGCAGGGCACGAGCCAAGTCTTGGCGGCAGAGACCGAAGGCGGCAGGTGAAACCACCAGGACAATCAAACTAGCAGGGGGCAGAAGCCATCGAAGCCATGCCATGGGGCACTAGATCCTTGACATAGACGCGATCGCAACGCTGCGTTTCCACACCCGTCGCCGGCTGATAGCCCGCCTTTTCGTACAAATGGACGGCTGTAGTCATAATCGAGGCCGTTTCAATCCAGATTTTGCGGTAGCCGGCCGCTGCAATGGCTGCCTCCAGATGGTGCAGGAGAAATGTCCCTAGGCCTTGGCCGCGTACGCGGGGATGGAGATACATTTTGCGAATTTCGACAGCTGCTTCGCCCCGCTGAATGGGGTAGAAGGCGATCGTGCCCACAACTTCCGAGGCCTGCTCCACCACCCAAAATTGTCCGCCCCGGCGGTGGTAGTAGTCTTCAACATGCACCACATCGGCATCGGCGCCTTCGGGTTGCCAAGAAAGGCCAAACTCACTGAGGACATTAGCAATGAGGTGCATGACCGCTGCGCGATCGCGATCGCACCAATGGCGCACCCCACAATCCCCATAGTGAAGAAAAAATGCACTCAAGGACAGCTGCCTCCCATAAAATTACAGTCCTTTTCACAGAGAGAGAACACGCACAAAAGCATCGAAACCGCTGTGCCCCCAAAAGAACTGTACTGCCACTCTAACGATTCAGCGTGAGGCTCGCAAGATCATTTTGCTACTGTTTTTATCTTTGTTTCATCTTTGCTGCCGCCGCCGCTCTCTTAAGCGCCAACTTAGTATAGGAAAAGATGCTGGACAAACGGACGATGCAAGACTTTGGCGTTGTGATTGTCGGTGGTGGCTTAGCAGGCTGTCGTGCTGCTTTGGAAATTTGCCGCCTGGCCCCAGAGACCCCGATTGCCCTTGTGTCCAAAACCCATCCCATTCGTTCCCATTCCGTTGCTGCCCAAGGGGGCATTGCCGCTACGCTGAAAAATGTCGACAGCGAAGACTCTTGGGAAAGCCATGCCTTTGATACCGTCAAGGGGTCAGACTTTCTTGCGGATCAGGATGCCGTCGCCATTCTTGCCCAAGAAGCGCCCGATGTGGTGATTGACCTTGAGCATTTGGGGGTGCTCTTCTCTCGCCTGCCCGATGGCCGCATTGCCCAACGTCCCTTTGGTGGTCACACGCACCAGCGCACTTGCTATGCAGCCGACAAAACTGGTCATGCCATTCTCCACGAACTCTACTGCAATCTCCTGAAATACAACGTCACCTTTTTTAGTGAGTGGTATGTGCTGCGGCTGATTGTCGAGGATCAGCAGGCCAAGGGGGTCGTTGCCTACCACATTGAAACGGGTCAACTGGACATTCTGCGGGCACCTGCCATTCTTTTTGCCACAGGGGGCTATGGTCGCGTCTTTAATACCACCTCTAATGATTTTGCCTCCACGGGGGATGGCTTAGCGATGACGGCACGGGCAGGCTTGCCCCTTGAGGATATGGAGTTTGTCCAATTTCACCCCACGGGGTTGTATCCAGCGGGGGTTTTGATTTCTGAGGCGGTGCGCGGTGAAGGGGCTTATTTGGTCAATGCCGAGGGGGAACGCTTTATGGCACGCTATGCCCCCAGTCGCATGGAACTGGCTCCCCGTGATATTACCTCGCGGGCGATCGCCATCGAAATTCGCGAAGGGCGCGGCAGCCACAGTGATGGCTCAGCCGGCGGGCCTTTTGTTTATCTCGATGTCCGCCACTTGGGTCGCGAAACAATCATGAGTCGCATTCCCTTCTGTTGGGAGGAAGCCCATCGCTTGGCGGGGGTAGATGCCGTGGTGGAGCCGATTCCTGTACGTCCGACGGTGCACTATTCAATGGGGGGGATTCCGGTCAATGTCAATGGTCAGGTGCGTGCCAATGCCACGGAACTGGTGACCGGGTTTTATGCCGCTGGTGAGTGTGCCTGTGTCTCGGTGCATGGTGCCAATCGCTTGGGGAGTAATTCCCTCCTAGAATGTGTGGTCTATGGCCGCCGTACCGGTGGGGCGATCGCCCAAGATTTACCGAGCTTGCCCCAACCCCAATTTGACCCCCAGCCGTATCTACAGGCAGCGGAGCAACAGATTCAGCACCTCTTTAGTCAAGCGGGGGATTTACGCATTGCCCAACTACGGCAGCAGGTTCAAGATTGTATGACCCAATACTGTGGCGTATTTCGCACCGCGGCTCTGATGCAGAGAGGTTTGGAAGAATTGCAGCGGCTGAAAGCAGCCTATGCGCGGATTCGTCTCGACGATCGCCAGCGCTACTGGAACACAGAGCTGTTAGAGGCGTTTGAGTTAGCAAATATCCTCGTGGTTGCGGAAGTGATTTTGAGCAGCGCCCTTGCTCGCCAAGAGAGTCGTGGTGCCCACTTCCGTGAAGACTATCCGCAGCGGGATGATGTCAACTTCCTACGCCACACCCTAGCCACCTACCACAGCGACGGCATGAGGATTGACTATCTGCCCGTCACCATCACCATGTTTCCCCCCCAAGAGCGCAAGTATTAAAGCCATGCGACGGTTACCTGCGACCCCTGCCCTCAACCGTTTTATTATTGGCATCACCCTCTTTGTTCTGATCATGTTGGTGGCGGTGGTGGGCTACACCAGTTTTGGCTGGAACTGGCTCGATGCCCTTTACATGTACGTGATCACCGTCTTTGGCATTGGCTACAGTGAAGTGCGACCCCTGATTACGCCGGCGCAACGCTTCTTTAACATGCTGATCATTGTGGCCGGCAGTGCAGCAACGGTTTATACCATCGGTGCGGTGGTGCAACTGTTTACCGAAGGGGAGATCAAACGCCTACTGGATATTCAGCGGGCGAGCCGCGACATCAACAAACTCAACCGCCATGTCATTGTCTGTGGCTTTGGCCGCATTGGTCAGGTAATGGCTCAGGAATTATCGGCATTAAAAACCCCCTTTGTGATTTTGGATGTCAATGAACAGCGCATTGATCTAGCGATACAGTTGGGCTATTTGGCCTATTTGGGGAGTGCGGCGGAGGAAGAAACGCTGCGCGTGGTGGGGATCGAGCGGGCGATCGCCCTAGCGACGGTGCTGCCCAATGACACGATCAATGTCTTTATTACGCTGACAGCGCGCTCCCTGAATCCGAGCCTGCTGATTGTGGCGCGGGCGAATTTGGCAAGCACAGAAGCAAAGCTACGTATGGCAGGAGCGGATCACGTAGTCTTGCCGACAAAAATTGGTGCCATTCAAATGACTAACCTGATTCGGCGGCCACGCATTGACTTTCTTGAGCAAACGGGCGATCGCGAGACCCTCAACGACCTCTTGAGCCACATTGATGCTCACCTTGAGGAACTGGAGATTACTGCCGATTACCCCTACGTGGGTACGCGCTTGACAGGACTTGAGGTACGCGGCCAAGGGGCATTTATTATTGTTGGCCTGCGCAAAAGTGATGGCCAATTATTCCCGACCCGCGCCAATCCCCTTGTGGAAGTGGGCGATACATTGATTCTATTGGGGCATGCTCAAGATACCCCCAAGCTCATTCGCAAATATACTGCCCGCTCCCGCCACTCCCAATGACAACCCCCGCTCATCTCGCTGACCTTAAGGATCACGTCATCATTTGCGGCTATGGTCCCCTTGGTCGCACCTTAGCGATGAACTTGGCTGCTGCCCAAATCCCCTTTGTCGTGATTGACAACCAGCGGCAGCGACTACGGCTTGCCCAGCAGTCAGGGCACCTTTTCTATCGCGGTGACGATCTCATGGATGAAAATGAGCTGTTGGCGGTGGGGGTGGATCGCGCTCGCACTGTAGTGGCGGTTTTGGCCGATGATGCCAGTAATGTCTTTATCACCCTGATTGCCCGTCGCCTCAATCCCAACTTACAAATTTTGGCCTATGGTGAATTGCCAGCCACAGAGTCCAAACTGCGTTTTGCCGGTGCCGATCATGTGGTCTTGCCCTCGAGTATCAGTGCCCAACGCATGGTGCAGCTCATTACTCGCCCGACAGTCTTGGATTTTCTTGAGGAAAAGGATGAGCGCAGTCACTTGATTGAGCTACTCAGCCAGCTCGATCTTCAGATTGAGGAGTTTACCCTGCCCTTGGAGTCCTCGCTGGTGGGGCTCGCGATCGCCGATGTGGAAGCGAAAGGCCGAGGCCGCTTTATTATTGTTGCTGTCCGCCATCAGAACGGTGCCTTGGTGACCCATCCCCCCTTAACCTTGCCCCTAGCGCCGGGGGATACCTTGATTGCCCTTGGCCGAGCAGCGGAAATTAAAACCTTCTTTCACCAATATGCCCACCGCCAGCCAATTCGCTATCGCGGCCTAGGAAGCTAGCCCTTCAGGCCAGCAGTGGTTTGGGAGGGAATGATATATCGCTGCAAGAAAATAAACACAATGAACACAGGCACAATTGAAATCACCGAGCCAGCGGCAATGAGTCGCCAATCCAAAGAAAACGTCCCCGCTAAAGTCACCACGCCAATGGGTAGGGTATAAAGTTCTGGCTGATCCAAGACCAACAGGGGCCAGAGAAAATCACTCCAAGCACCAATAAACACAAAAATGCCAAGGGTAACAAGGGCAGGGCGAATGGCCGGCAGCATCACAAACCACCACAGCCCCAATTCTGAGCAGCCATCGAGGCGAGCCGCTTCCTCTAGTTCCTTGGGCACCGCCATAAAGGCCTGTCGCAACAGAAAAATGCCAAAGGCAGAGGCCAAACTCGGCAGAATCATTCCCAGATAGGTATTCCGCAGCCCCAACTGCACCGCCAAAATAAACAGGGGAATCATGGTGATTTGAAAGGGAATCATGATCGTGGCCAAAATGGCCGTAAAGATCACCTCACGTCCGCGAAAGGACAGCCGTGCCAAGGGATAGGCGGCTAAGGCCGAGGTCAGGAGATTGCAGGCCACCGTTAAGACTGCCACCAGTGTGCTGTTGAACAGGTACTGGCCAAAGGGATTCGTTTGCCAAACCGTGACAAAATTCGCCCAGGTTGGTTCGGCCGGCAGCCAGCGGGGCGGAAAGGCAAAAATATCTTCATTGGCAGACTTGAAGGCGGTACTGGTGAGCCACACCAAAGGCAGCAGCATGACGATCGCGATCGCCACCAACAGCAGGTAGGTCAAGCCTCGCCGCAAGGTCATCGCCGTGTCCAAAGATTGGTAAACATCATCAACAGGCCACCAATGACAATGGCGATCGCAAGGCCGCCAGCAATCCAGTCTAGAGTTGTCGTTTCCATCGGTAATTTCCCAAGGGTACTTTTAGACACTGCGCAAGGCAACAATCGGATCCAGCCGCGCCGCCCGTTGAGCGGGAACCACCCCAAAGAAGAGGCCAATACTGCCCGAAACGCCCACAGCAAGAGCCACAGCAACGGGAGCAACCCCAGCCTCCAAGGGGGTCAACATCACCACTAGCATCACACCACCTACGCCCACTCCCGTGCCAATGAGGCCACCGAGAGCCGAGAGGATCATCGCCTCAATCATAAACTGTGCCAGTATATCCCGCTGTGTGGCACCAATGGCCTTGCGCAGGCCAATTTCTTGGGTGCGTTCGGTTACCGAGACCAGCATAATGTTCATAATGCCAATCCCCCCCACCAGCAGGGAAATGCCGGCGATCGCCGCCAACATCAAGGTCAAGGCATTGCTGATATTGCCAATGATTTGCAGAGCTTCCTTTTGGGTTTGAATTGTAAAATCGTCCTCATCAACAATTTGATGGCGCAGCCGCAGGAGGTTGGTAATCTGAAACTTAGCCGCATCAATGCTCTGTTCATCACGGGCAGATACCGAGATAAAGGTTAGGGAAATCCCATAGGGGGAGCGCTGCCCCACAATACGGGAAGACATCGTCGTAATGGGAATATAGGCGGCCTCATCCTGATTGTTGCCAAGGAAAGCACCCTTTTCGGCCATGACGCCAATCACTTCAAAGGAAAGATTCTTGATCCGTACCTGCTGACCCACAGGATTTTCGTTAATAAAGAGCTTCCTCGCCAAATCCGAGCCTAAAATGACGACGCGGCGATGCCGTTCCACATCCTTATCGGAGATAAAGCGCCCCTGCGCCACTGTAAAACTGCGCACTGAAGGAAAGGTGGGGGTGGTCCCCACAATCAGCACATTCGTGTTGCGTCCTCGATAGGTAACCCGTTGTTGCACTTGAATTTGGGGTGCCACTTCCTTAACGGTGGGCACTTGGGTGGCGATCGCCTTAGCATCCTCAAGGACAAGGGTTTGCGGCACATTAAACGTGCGGTTGCGGGCTTGGGGCGTCCCCGGCACAATAAAAAGCGTATTCGGACCAAGGGATTCAAACTGACTGGCGGCATAGCGCTGTGCCCCCTGACCCACGCCGACCATGGCAATCACCGCTGCGTTGCCAATAATAATCCCCAGCATCGTCAGGCCACTACGCAGTCGATTGGCCTTGAGGGTGGCGATCGCCATGCGCACACTTTCAGCAATGTCCATGATTCTGCGCCGAAAACACCTGTTTTTAATCTAACTTGAGATCTTCTTTTTCCTCAGACTTCTAGTGGGGGGTTCAGGATTGCGGTAGGGGAATGCTTTTGCCGTTGAAGTGGTTCATCGCTGCCTCCACCCCAGACTGAATACTTAATTCAATCGCATCCACGGCAAGGTCAAGCACAGCAGGTAAAATGGCGAGTTCAGCAGCCGAAAAATGTCCCAAAACAAAGGGCACAGCATTGCGCGGCCCGGTTTGTTGCTGCAGGCGATCGCCAAAGGCAATGCCCACCTTGAGGCGGGGAAACTGCTGCGAATGACAGTGTTGAATAATTGACTTAATGCCGTTGTGTCCGCCCGTCGAGCCACTCAAGCGCAAGCGCAGCCGCCCCAAGGGCAAATCGGCATCATCATAGACGACAAGGGTTCGCTCAAGGGGCAGCTTATAAAAATTCAGCAGGGCATGGAGAGACTGCCCCGAACTATTCATATAGGTAGTGGGTTTGAGGAGGCGTACCTTTTGACCATGAATCAGAACCTCTGCCACCTCTCCCAAGAAGCGCCGCTGCGGGGTCAACTGCACCTTATACCGATCGGCAAGGGCGTCAAGGACACGAAAGCCAATATTGTGGCGCGTCGTCGCATACTCTGCCCCCGGATTCCCAAGGCCGACAATCACACAGGGTTGGAGAACCATGCCACCTAAGCAGAGGGTTCCCGCGATGATTCCGATTCTGCCTTGGCCTGCTGTTCCTGTTCGAGGGCAGCGGTCTGCCGTTTCATTTCATCTTGGAATTCACGGGAGGCTTCCTCAAAGGCACGCTTGGTTTTGCCAAGGCTGCGACCAATTTCCGGCAGCTTTTTAGGGCCAAAGATTAAAAGCGCCACCACCAGAATCACAATCAGTTCCGGCAGACCGATACCAAAAACGTTCATGGGTTATCCTAGTGCTTTCCAACTCACGTTAACACCATCGAGGATGAGTGTCGAGTTGTAGATTTGCAAAATAATCAGCAAAAAGACAAGGAACAGCCCCATAAAGACCGCCATCAAGGGAGTGGTACCCCAGCCGGGGGCAACTTTACCGTATTCAGAGTTCAAGGGGCGCAGGAGATCCCCTAGCCAAGTCCGTCGTGCCATAAATCCCTTTTTTGAACGAGATGAACAGAGTTTTAATGTTTCGTAATATTATAGAAGCACATCTTGCTCCCATTGAGAACGCTTCTATGGAACCTGCAACAGTTCTTAGCATTGCTCTCGCTGCCATCTGCATTGGCGTGACCGGCTACTCTATCTACCTCTCCTTTGGCCCTCCTTCCAAGGAGTTAGCGGATCCTTTTGACGATCACGAAGACTAAAGCTAGAGTCCCTCAACGGGGACACCCAAAAAGCTGGCGATTGTGGCGCCTTGGGTTTCGAGTTCTGCCAACGGCAAGGGCGCACCTACGCGCGTTAGGGGGACTTCGCCGCGACCTTTGATTTTAAGGTAGAGGGCGCGTTTCGGGTTTAGCCCTTCTTTAATCACAATTCTCACGGATTGGACATCGCTGATGGGGCAGCTGACCTCAATGCGGCGATTCTTCCCCGGAAAACCCCAGCGGAAAATGCGCACAACGCCCGTTTCTTTGTTGAACTCGTTAAAGCCACCGCCAATATCCCAAGCGATCGCCAGCCACAGATACGTTGCCAACAGCAGCGCCGCCACCCCATAAAAGCCAATGGCAATGCCTTGGGGAATAAAGACCAAATCAATTGGGTTCCCAATGGGCAGTAGGTTGCGGTGCAAATAGCTAGAAAGACCAGCCAAAAAGAAGCCCAAGCCACCAATGGAGACCGCTGTTGCCCAAAAGTAGTTACTAGGGCGACGGGAACCCAGCACCGGATAGTACAGAACCGCCTCTTGACGCGGTGAGCGCTCAGTCATAGGGGAGTTTGTCATAGCTTGTGTTGCCAACTTGCAGTGCCTTACATTCTATAGAGAAACGGTCTCTCTTCCCAAAGAGGCTTTCCCCAACCCCGCCTCTAGACGCTACGCTGGAACTAATTTGCACTAATTCTTTCGAACTTATTCTGGGGAGTTTATTCTACCCTTAAAGTAGGGAAGTCCGAAAAAGCGTTTTTCTTGCAATTCATACAATATAAATAGTTAAAAACTGGAAAAAGGGGTCAAAGGGTCAGCTATGCAACCATCCAATCCAAATCAATTTACCGAAAAAGCATGGGCCGCGATCGCCCGCACACCAGATCTAGCCAAGCAGGCACAGCACCAGAATCTCGAAAGTGAACACCTGATGAAATCGCTGCTCGAGCAAGAGGGTCTAGCGACACAAATTTTCCAAAAAGCTGGCTGTTCGGTGCAGCGCATTCGCGATCTCACCGATGAATTCATTAACCGTCAGCCGAAAATCAGTAATCCCAGTGGCGTCTATCTAGGACAGAGCCTTGACAAGCTCCTCGATCGCGCCGAAGAGGCACGCAAACAGTTTGGCGATGAGTTTATCTCGATTGAGCACTTGGTATTGGCCTTTGCCCAAGACGATCGCTTTGGCAAAAAACTTCTTCAGGAGGTCGGCCTGAGCGAAAAAGCCCTACGGGAAGCGATTCAGCAAATTCGCGGCTCCCAAAAAGTGACGGATCAAAACCCAGAGGGCAAATATGCGGCGCTGGAAAAATATGGCCGTGATCTGACGCTCTTGGCTCGTCAAGGGAAACTGGATCCCGTCATTGGCCGTGATGATGAAATTCGCCGTGTGATTCAGATTCTTTCCCGCCGTACCAAAAATAACCCAGTGCTCATTGGTGAACCCGGCGTTGGTAAAACCGCCATTGCTGAAGGCTTGGCACAGCGGATTGTGGCGGGGGATGTGCCTGATTCCCTGCGCGATCGCCAGTTGATTGCTCTCGACATGGGTGCCTTGATTGCCGGTGCCAAGTATCGCGGTGAATTTGAAGAGCGCCTCAAAGCAGTTCTCAAGGAGGTCACCGACTCCAACGGCCAAATCATCCTCTTTATTGATGAAATCCACACTGTCGTTGGTGCCGGGGCAACCCAAGGGGCGATGGATGCCGGCAACCTGCTCAAACCGATGTTGGCGCGGGGGGAACTGCGCTGTATTGGTGCCACCACCCTTGATGAGTACCGCAAGTACATTGAAAAGGATGCAGCCTTAGAGCGGCGCTTCCAGCAGGTCTATGTGGATCAGCCCAGCGTTGAGGACACGATCTCGATTTTGCGGGGTCTCAAGGAACGCTATGAGATCCACCATGGCGTGAAAATTTCCGATACCGCCTTGGTGGCAGCAGCTACGCTCTCAACCCGCTACATTAGCGATCGCTTCTTGCCCGATAAAGCCATTGACTTGGTCGATGAAGCCGCCGCGAAACTGAAAATGGAGATTACCTCCAAGCCGGAGGAACTGGATGAGATTGACCGCAAAATCCTGCAGCTGGAAATGGAGCGGCTCTCCTTGCAAAAAGAAACCTCGGCAGCTTCGCGCGATCGCCTTGAGAAACTGGAAAAAGAGCTAGCGGATCTCAAGGAGGAGCAAAGCCGCCTCAATGCCCAGTGGCAAGCAGAAAAAGAGGTCATTGACCGTCTCCAAGCCATCAAAGAAGAAATCGAAAAAGTCAACATCGAGATCCAGCAAGCGGAGCGCAACTACGACCTCAACCGTGCCGCTGAACTGAAGTACGGCAAACTCACAGAACTCCACAAACAACTGGCGGCAGCCGAAGCCAAACTGCGGGAGATTCAAGTGGGGGGTCGCTCTCTGCTGCGGGATGAAGTGACCGAGGCCGACATTGCTGAAATCATCTCCAAGTGGACGGGCATCCCTGTCAGCAAACTGGTGGAGTCGGAAGCCCAAAAACTGCTGCACCTCGAAGAAGAGCTGCACAAGCGGGTTGTCGGTCAAGATGAGGCCGTCACCGCAGTGGCAGAAGCCATTCAGCGCTCCCGTGCCGGACTAGCGGATCCCAACCGTCCCATTGCCAGCTTCATCTTCCTTGGGCCAACGGGTGTCGGTAAAACGGAATTGGCCAAAGCCTTGGCGGCCTTCATGTTCGACACCGAAGAGGCGATGGTGCGGATTGACATGTCGGAGTACATGGAGAAACACGCCGTATCGCGGTTAATTGGGGCGCCCCCCGGTTATGTGGGCTATGACGAAGGCGGTCAACTCACAGAAGCCATTCGCCGCCGTCCCTATGCCGTGGTTCTCTTCGATGAGATCGAGAAAGCCCATCCCGATGTCTTCAACGTGTTCCTGCAAATTCTCGATGATGGCCGCGTCACTGATGCCCAAGGGCGGACGGTGGACTTCAAGAACACCATCATCATCATGACCAGCAACATTGGTTCTCAGTACATCCTTGATGTGGCCGGCGATGACAGCCGCTACGGGGAAATGTACAATCGCGTCATGGAGGCAATGCGCGCCCACTTCCGCCCTGAATTCCTCAACCGCGTGGATGAATTTATCATCTTCCACAGCCTGCGCAAGGATCAATTGCGGCAAATTGTTCAATTGCAGGTGCAGCGGTTGCAGCAACGCTTGAGCGATCGCCACATTACCTTGTCCCTCACAGAGAAGGCGATCGACTTTTTGGCCGAAGTGGGTTACGACCCCGTCTATGGTGCCCGTCCGCTGAAACGTGCCATCCAGAAACAACTGGAAACCCCGATTGCCAAAGCTATCCTGCGGGGCGAGTTCTTCGATGGCGACACGATTCTGGTGGATGTGGGCGAAAACGAACGCCTCAACTTCCGGCGTCAAGCGGAACTGGCAACTGTTTAGGTGCAACTAAAACTGATTCAAGAGGGTTGGGTTGGGACTTTCCCCTCAGCCCTCTTTTTTTGACCAAGCGTTTTAGTAGCCTCGGTCAAACAGGGTAATCTTGGCCAATAGTCCCGCCACCATCAAAAAGAGCGCCACCAGTAGTGCCCAAAGGCGGTTTTCCGTTGAACCTTGACGCTTCCCTAAGTCCACTAACTGCTCGCGATTGGTTTGCACTTCCAAGCGCACTGCCTCGATTTTGGCTTCTATAGTGTTGAATTTCTCGTCAATCGTGTTAAACTTCTCGTCAAATTTTGCTTCTAGCGTGTTCAGCTTCTCTTCAAACTTGGCTTCTAGTGTGTTGAACTTTTCTTCAAATCTGACTTCTATAGCATTCAATTTCTCATCTACTATCTGGAACTTTTGATCAATCGTATTGAATTTCTCACGGATTTCCGCGTGACCGACTTTCACCTCAAGGGTAAGTTCCGCCAGTTGCGACTGCATGGCTTTCATGGTCTCGAGAACTTCTGCGAATTGAGACTGGGTGACGGGTTCACTCATGCTGCTCATCCTTAGACTTGGTCAAACAGGGTAATCTTGGCCAATAGTCCCGCCACCATCAAAAAGAGCGCCACTAGTAGTGCCCAAAGGCGGTTTTCCGTTGAACCTTGACGCTTCCCTAAGTCCACTAACTGCTCGCGATTGGTTTGTACTTCCAAGCGTACTGCCTCGATTTTGGCTTCTATGGTGTTGAATTTCTCGTCAATCGTGTTAAACTTCTCGTCAAATTTTGCTTCCAGCGTGTTCAGTTTCTCTTCAAACTTGGCCTCCAGAGTCTGGAATTTTTGATCAATCGTGTTAAATTTCTCACGGATTTCCGCTTGACCAACTTTCACCTCAAGGGTAAGTTCCGCCAGTTGCGACTGCATGGCTTTCATGGTCTCGAGGACTTCTGTCAGTTGCGATTGGGTGACGGGTTCACTCATGCTGCTCATCCTTAGACTTGGTCAAACAGGGTAATCTTGGCCAATAGTCCCGCCACCATCAAAAAGAGCGCCACTAGCAGTGCCCAAAGGCGGTTTTCCGTTGAACCTTGACGCTTCCCTAAGTCCACTAACTGCTCGCGATTGGTTTGTACTTCCAAGCGTACTGCCTCGATTTTGGCTTCTATGGTGTTGAATTTCTCATCAAATTTTGCTTCCAGCGTGTTCAGTTTCTCTTCAAACTTGGCCTCCAGAGTCTGGAATTTTTGATCAATCGTGTTAAATTTCTCACGGATTTCCGCTTGACCGACTTTCACCTCAAGGGTAAGTTCCGCCAGTTGCGACTGCATGGCCTTCATGGTCTCGAGGACTTCTGTCAGTTGCGATTGGGTGACGGGTTCACTCATGGGTGGAGTTCAAGGGGACTTAAGTTTATTCTAGAGTGACCCAGCAATTTCCGTTTTTAACGTCTCCATAAATGCCGAATAATTTTGGTGGTTGGCTGGGAAGCCGAGTTCTAGCCAAGTCTGGGGTAATGTGTCTGCAATAAACTGACGTGCTTCAGTACCATCGTTAGGCTGGCGATCGCCCCCTTGGTATTTCCCAATTGCTCCTCCAGGCAAGCCAGATTGGGACGATGATTTAGTTCTGCTTCTAAAACGATAATTTCTTATTGGCAGAAAATTAAATGGTTATTAACTCTCAGATGGTAGGGTGTTATATGCTACACAGGCAAGGGTAATTTTTGGTATTTTTACTTCCTCCTATCTGGTGATTTTTGCGACCTGTACTCCTCAGAATGCCCAAAACGAACCTCAAAGGATACAGAGACAGGGCAAACGCCGGCAAGGGTCTGACGGTATATTGGATTCAGACTGCCAGCCCCAATCTTTGGTAACGGTGAGGAAACTTGTGTTCATGGTCAGTGAGCAACAGCAATGGTAAGTTCTGGTCCCAAGCCCCGTCCAGAAGGGTTTGCTGCTCTGATGCGGAACAAGAATTTCCTCAAGTTATGGGGCGGTCAAATCATCTCCCAACTGGCGGACAAAATTTTTCTCGTCCTCCTAATTACACTGGCGGTTTCCTACGACGCCAGCTATGAACTGCCCGGCTCTAAGGCCTCAGCCGTAATGATTGCCAATACGCTACCAGCGGTCTTCTTTGGTTCAACGGCGGGCACCTTTGTGGATCGCTACCCCAAGCGGGAGCTAATGAGTATTACCAATATTTTGCGCGGGCTACTGGTTTTTGCTCTGATCTTTATTCCGAAGCGGTTTACGCTGCTGCTCCTGATTGCCTTTTCTGAGTCCATTCTTACGCAATTCTTTGCCCCGGCAGAACAGGCGGCGATTCCCCTGCTAGTGAAGGAGGAAAATCTGCTCTCGGCGAATGCCCTCTTTATCACAACAATGATGGGGTCACTCGTAGTGGGGTTTGCCATCGGTGAGCCATTGCTGAGTGGTGCTGTGGCCATAGGGGGTGTCTATGCCCGTGAAGTCGTTGTCGGTGTGCTGTACGTTATGGCGGGATTGGTTTTAGCCTCGATTCGCTACCGAGAAGCAGTTCATGAGCGCGATCGCCACCTCAATGTATGGCAGGACTTGCAGGAGGGGTTTCACTACGTGCGCAAAAATCGCCTCTTGGGGAATGCCATGCTCCAGTTAACGATCCTCTATTGTGTCTTTGCCGCCTTGACGGTGTTGGCCGTCAGTTTAGCCCAAGAAATTGGCCTGCGTCCTAATCAGTTTGGCTTTCTCTTGGCCGCCGCAGGGCTGGGGTTAATTTTAGGGGCGGGGGTTTTGGGCCAATGGGGGGAAAAATTGCATCATCGACCCCTGCCTTTGATTGGCTTTTTGGTGATGGCAGCTGTCCTACTGGTCTTTGCTTTTGTGCATCATCTGTGGGTGGGTCTGGGCTTAAGTATTTTGCTGGGAATGGGGGCATCTTTAATTGGTATTCCCATGCAGACCCTCATTCAAGTTCGGACGCCGGCGACGATGCGGGGTAAGGTCTTTGGCTTCCAAAATAACATTGTCAATATTGCCCTCAGTGTGCCTTTGGCGATCGCCGGGATTCTTTCGGACTTCCTTGGCCTCACAGTGGTCATGGTGGGGATGGGGGGCGTGGTGGCGATCGCGGGCATTTGGGCATGGCGGAATACACGAGCCGTTCTTGAGGATGCGATTTAGGAGACAGGAATGCCCCTACTACACTTGAGTACTTGGCCAGAGGTCGAAGCCTATCTCAACACTTCCAAGGGGATGATTATTCCCATTGGCTCCACGGAGCAGCACGGCCCTATGGGTCTCATTGGCACCGATGCCCTCTGTGCCGAGGCGATCGCCAAAGGGGTAGGGGAAGCAACTCATGCCCTTGTTGCCCCGACAATTTCCGTGGGCATGGCCTTACACCATACGGCTTTCCCCGGCACGATTAGTTTGCGTCCTAGTACCTTGATTTTCGTCATTCGCGACTATTTAGTGAGCTTGGTACGGGCAGGCTTTCAACGTTTCTTTCTTATTAATGGTCATGGCGGCAATATCGCGACAGTGAAGGCGGCCTTTGCGGAAACCTATGCAGTCTTAGCCGATTTGCACATTCCCGAGGCGGATCAGGTGCGCTGTGAGTTGGCCAATTGGTTTATGTGTTCCTCAGTGATGCAACTAGCACGGGAATTGTATGGCGATCGCGAGGGTTCCCATGCCACCCCCAGTGAAGTGGCGGTGACCCAATTTCTCTATCCAGAGGCCATTAAACGCGTTCCCCTCAATCCCGAAGTCAACACCAGTCATGCCATCTACGGTGCCGCAGATTTTCGCCGCCGTTATCCCGATGGTCGTATGGGGGCAGATTCCAGCTTGGCCACCCCTGAGCATGGACAGCAATTCTATGAGCGGGCTGTTCAGGAGTTGAGCGATCGCTACCGTCAATTTCTGCAAGCCGACTAAATGACTTTCTCTCTCCCAGCTCAAACGTGGCATTGGCACGGTTACCCAATTCTCTATCGGCATCAAGGGACTCAGGGCATCCCCCTACTCCTGATTCACGGCTTTGGTGCCTCTAGCTTGCATTGGCGCAAAAACATCCCTGCCCTCGCAGCTCACCATCAAGTCTATGCCATTGATTTACTGGGCTTTGGTGGCTCCGCCAAACCCGCTCCCTCGGTCATCCCCTATACATTTGAGACGTGGGCAACCTTGGTTCTAGACTTTTGCCGCGAGGTCATTGGTCAGCCCACGGTTTTAATCGGCAACTCCATTGGCTGCGTCGTTGCTTTACAGGCCGCTGTTTTCCAGCCTGCGTGGGTCAGTCAACTGATCCTGCTGAACTGCTCTTTGCGTCAGCTCCACGATCGCAAGCGATCGCAACTCCCTTGGTACCGCCGTTGGGGAACCAGCCTACTCCAGCAACTTTTAGGCAATCGCACCCTTGGCACCTACTTTTTCCGCCAAATTGCCCAACCCCGTACTGTGCGCCGTATTCTCCACCAAGCCTATGCCAACACTGCCGCCGTCACCGATGAACTGGTAGAGATATTACTCACCCCTGCCCAAGATAGGGGTGCTGCCGAGGTCTTCTTAGCCTTTGTTCGCTATTCCCAAGGTCCCTTACCCGAAGACTTGCTACCGCAGATTATCTGCCCCACCTATTTTCTGTGGGGTGCCGCCGACCCTTGGGAACCCATTGATGAAGGGCAGAAGCTAGCTCAATTTCCCTGTGTGCAGGAGTTTGTCGCCTTACCAGAGGTGGGCCATTGCCCTCAAGATGAAGCACCTGAGCAGGTGAATGCCCACAGTCTGAAATGGTTGCGCAAAATTTCCATCACTGACTAGGATGTTCTCTGAACTCGTGTTATACTGGTAAAGCTTAACGGGGCGTAGCGCAGCTTGGTAGCGCACCACTTTGGGGTAGTGGGGGTCGTGGGTTCAAATCCCGCCGCTCCGATTCATTGTTAGCAATCCCCAGCTGCCGCGTGATACAGCTCTGGGGCTTATTGTACACGCCCCATGGCATGGCTTTCAAAACCCATCACCCATTTTCCACACCCAACAGTGGCAGCAATACCCCATTGACCCGCCCCACATCAAACCGCTCCTCCGCCAGACGCCGACTTGCGCGCCCCATGGATGGAATGAGCTCGGGTTGTTCAATGAAGCGACGTATAGCGTTTGCCAGTGCTGCAACATCCCGCGGTGGTACCAAGAATCCATTGACACCATCGATGACCGTCTCGCGGCAGCCGGGTGCATCGGTGGTAATGACTGGCCGCCCTATGGCCATGGCCTCCTGGGTGCTGCGCGGCACCCCTTCCCGATAATAAGAAGGCAGCACAAATACACTGGTCTGCGCCAGCCAAGGCTTAACATCTACTGCTCCAGGCCATTCCACCGTGCCATCCTCCAGCCAAGGCTGTAAATCTGCAGTCGACAAGCCGCCAGGATTGTCATCCAAGGAGCCCAGTAAACAAAAGCGGATCAACGGATACTCCCCCTTTACCTGCCGGGCGGCGGCCAGAAACTCCATGACCCCCTTTTCGCGCAGCAGCCGCGCCACCATGGTAAAAGTCAATGGCTGCAGGTGCGCAGGCTGCATGGGCCACTCGTCCAGCGCGACACCCGTGCCCAGTATCAATTGAAATTTCTCGGCTGGTAAGCCGCAGATTTTTTGCAACAAACATAAATCGTCCGGGTTTTGCACCACAACCCGATGCGCCAAGGGGAATGCCAAGCGATACAGTTGCGTCAGCACCCAGGATAAAACCCTGCGCTTGAGTGGACTGCGTCCCTCAGGATCAGCCGTAAAAGCATAGCCCAACCCTGCCACCATCGCCACCCGCCGCGGTACCCCTGCCCAGGCTGCGGCTAGGGTTCCCCAAACATTGGCCTGGGCCGTGTAACTCAGCAAGGCATCGTAACGGTTGGTACGAAAGATGCCCACCAGCTTCAGGAATGTTCGCAGATGACCCAAGGGGTTCAAACTCTTGCGTTCCAAGGGGTAACAAAGGCACTGGGCACCCAAACTCTCCACTTTTTGCCGTTCTTGTTGAGACCAAGTGGGCGCCAAGACATCGACGGTGCACCCCCTGTGCACCAACTCCGCGATCAATGGCAGACGAAAATTGATCACGGAATAGGCGGCATTGCTGATCAGGGCAACCTTGAAGGCCTCTTTTCTGGGCGCACCCCCCTCAGCTGCATCTTCCTCTGCCACTGTTGTGTGTGAGGTATTGCTTCCGCGCATTGCTGCCGGGAAAACCCAGCCAAGCAGTCTATCGGATCTAAAGTAACCGATCATTGTTGCAGCCACGCCTGCCACATCAGCACATCCCACAAATAATACGCCCAATTGCGCTGGCCGCAGAGATGCTCTTGCCAGCGTTGCCGGATCGGTGCTGGTGCTAGGAAACCCTCCCGTTTCAACCGCGCCTCCGAAAGCAAATCCTCCGCCCATTCCCGCAAGGGTCCACGCAACCAGTGTTCGATGGGCACGCCAAAGCCCATTTTGGGCCGCTCGATGAGTTCCTTGGGGACATAGCGGTAAAGCACCTGCCGCAGCAGCCATTTGCTCTGACCTCCACGGATTTTCATTGCCAACGGCAGCTGCCAAGCAAACTCTACCACACGGTGATCCAAAAGTGGCACGCGTGTTTCCAAGCTCACCCCCATCGCCGCCCGATCCACCTTGACTAGGATGTCATCGGGAAGATAGGTGATGCTATCAAGATACAGCATGTGCTGCTCAAAATCGCAATCCTCAAGCCAAGCGGCTGGATCAGTAAGGGGGGTGGGTGGCTCTGCTGTCACACCTAGCACGATTTCGGTGGGAGACTCCCAGTGGGAGACTAGGCGCAGATAGATTTCCTCCGGGCGGCGCACTGAAAATAACCGTGCTGCCTTATGCAGTTTATCACCAGGCAGCCGAAAGCGCAGGCGGTGCGGCAACAAGGGCGCTGCGAACCCATACAGCCTGTTCCACGCCGCGGGGGAAAGCGCCCGCACCCCAGATGCCGCCAGCTGCCGCAGTGGGCGTGGCACCATCGCCAGGCGCCGCCACAACCGCCGGGTCCAGAAATAGCGGGTGTAGCCGCCAAAGAGCTCATCGCCGCCATCCCCCGACAGGCTCACCGTCACCTGCTGGCGGGTCAGCTCAGAGACCAAAAAAGTGGGAATTTGGGATGAATCGGCAAAGGGCTCGTCATAGAGTGCGGGCAGCCGTGGAATCACCGCCATTGCGTCTTTGGGCGTCACATACAGTTCCGTATGCTCCGTGCCCAAGTGCCGCGCCACCGCTTTGGCGTGCTCGGCCTCGTTGTAGTCGCCCTCATGAAAGCCAATGGTAAAGGTCTTCACTGGCTGTGGGCTTTGAGCCTGCATGAGCGCCACCACGGTGGAAGAATCGATTCCCCCCGAAAGGAACGCCCCCAAGGGCACATCAGCCACCATCTGCCCCGCCACCGCACTGCGGACAAGCCCTTCCAGTTCGTCGATGGCGTCTTGCGCTGATCCTTTGAAGGGATGATGCAACCCCCACTGCGCCACTTTCCGCAGCGACCAGTAGGTTCGGATGTCGCCGCGGCTGCCAATGGGCAAGGAGCCTGCAGCAAACTGTACATAGCACCCTGGCGGCAGCTTCCAGATGCCCTCATAGATGCTCCACGGTGTGGGAATGTAGTTGTAGCGCAGCAAAAGTGCGAGTGCCCGCCGCTCAATGCTATGGTCAAAACCGGGAAAGGTACGGATTGCCTTCAGCTCCGAGCCGAACACCAGTGTCCCCTTGACCCAGCCATAATAGAGAGGTTTTTCCCCCATGCGATCTCTAGCTAGGGTTAATGTACGAGTCTTGCGATCCCAGAGGGCAAGAGCAAACATGCCAACTAGCTTTTCTAGGGCTGTGGTCACGCCCCAATGGCTAAAAGCCGCCAGTAGCGTCTCGGTATCGGAATGTCCGCGCCAAGAGGGGGCTGCACCAAGCGCTGTTAACTCCTGACGCAGTTCAAGGTGGTTGTAAATTTCACCATTAAAGACGAGGACATAACGGCCACACGCAGAAGCCATCGGCTGATGTCCTGCGGGGGAAAGATCAAGAATTGCTAGACGACGGTGGCCTAGGGCGATACCTGCCGCCTCATCTATCCAGACTCCCTCATCATCAGGGCCGCGATGGGAAAGGGTGCCATTCATCTTGCGGATAGTTGCTGCCCAGTCACCTAAAAAGGCAGCGTTGAGAAAACCAACTAGGCCACACATAGTCTATTCATAAAATTTCGGTATCTCCACCTTCTTATAGCCTAATGCCGTCCAGAATGGAGGACTATCTGAAAATTGAATATTTTCTAATCCAGCTTCCTCAAGCATGTGTTGAATCTCTAATTTTGAGAATCGTTAATAACTAAGTGGTAAGCTATTTACATTGAAGCCAGCTTTTTCAAGAAGATATGATAGTCGAGCCAAAGGAAAATAGATGGCTATAGCAATCAGGTCGGTTAGAAAAATTTTTACTTTATTAGGTAGCCTAGAAATAAACAATCGGGGAAGAATAGTCATATACCACAAACACAGGTACCAAAAAGGTCGATTATCCAGTTTGTAGTAAATATACACAAGAAATGGGGCTTTTGGCTTTAGTAAGGCTACACAAGATTTAATACCTTCAAGTGTATTAGGTATATGATGTAGAACTCCAAGACAATAACCAAAATCTTGGCTGTTAGCCTGTAAATCGATGTTATCAATTGTCGTTTTAAAAAAGTTTATATTGTGGAAGTCTCTTAGCATTGACTGAGCAACTTCAATAGCATCAGATGGTTCAATACAGTTTAGTATGCCTACTCTTGGTGCGACAAACTTTGCCCAACGACCTGTACCACAACCCATATCGAAACCAACTGCATTTGGAGGTAAAATGTCCCACGGGAAAATTCTAAAGTAATCAAGAAATAATTTTTCTAATTCAGATTCACTAACTTCAAGGTGATTAAAGCTAGTCCATTCACTACCAAAACTCTCCACCACTTTAGGATCATAATTGAAAGACATTGGCTATGCTCCTCCTTTGTTCTTGAACTTAAAGATTTGATTTCTCTGAGATCAAGTGCGTGCCCAATTCAAGCTAGGTCTTGCCATCGCCAAGGTCGTGGTTGGTGAGGGAGTCAGTTATGCGACGAACATTGGCCGTAGCCTCAATACGAGTAAGGCCGCCGGGTCGCCAAACACCGATTATTCCGCACATGCGCCCATCCCCTCACTGCCACTCATCAGAATCTCGTATGTACATAAACTGTCCCACCCGCTCAATATACTCGCCCAAGGGGGGGTGGTCAACGGCCGCAAGCCAAACCAAATCCACCAAGATTGATGACTCTTCGAAGAGGCGCATGAGGCGCTTCAAGGTGCCGACGTTCAAGTCCGCCCCCACCAAGGCCAGATCAATGTCCGACCCCGGCAGGTGCATGCCCTTGGCGCGGGAACCGAACAGGATGGCCTTTTCCACCTTGGGTTCCTGTTCTAAGATAGCGCGGATGGCCGCTATGGTGGCGGCTGGCAAGCTCTAGTCCTCCTCACTCATGTAAGTTCCGAAAGGCGACGTCCGAGGTTCAGGAACACCGAGTGGTAACGCTCCACCACCGCCTGCGCCACCGCCAGTGCGATCGCCTCGTTGTAGGTGTGGCTGGAGAGGCTGCGCTTGTCGATACATGTCCATCCACACCTCCCCAACCTCGATCAGCCCGTGCTTGAAGGCCTCGCGCACTGTGCTGCGTGAATAGTCCTCGAGTACATTCCAAGCAAGCTCATGGGTGAACTCGAACCCCTGGATCAACCCCTGCCGCTCTAAATCCGACAGAGGGCGCACACGAGACAGACCCACCGCTGCCGTGAGCTGGCGCAAGGCCCGCTGAAAGTTGTCGAAGCGCTCTTTCCAGCGAATGTCGGGATCTGTCATTGCTCGGCTCCCCATGTAACGTCAATCCACTCGGTAGCGTACCTACAACACCCCCTGTCGGCGGTATACGTACTCGTCACAGCCCGAGCCGAAGAACCCAGGGTTGCGCCCCCACAACTGCCCCGGCCTGGCCAGAACCCGCTCCGCACGGAAGCCCAACATCTTCATCTGCCGCTCGACCTCTTCAGGCGAGATCGACTCGTAGGGCCAGCCACCCAGCCAGTCATGCACGTCATGGTGGAAATCCATCCCGCGCTTGGAACGGTACTCATTGACATATCGGGTGAAACTTCTGCCCGTGACCGCAAAGCGCAAGCGAGACAAGGCCACGTAGATGGCGCGGGCGCGGCGCTGCACCTCTTGGGACGCATGCGCATACCAACGTTTCTCCCACCGCCAGAAGGGATCCATCCACACCCGCCGGTACAGGGCAAACGCAAACCGGCCTTCTTTCCCTACCATGGCCGCAGCACACTGAATGGCGCGCTCCATGTCCCCGGTGTGGTGCAGCACACCCCAAGAATAGACCGTATCGAAGGCGCCCATCGCCTCAGGATGCAGATCGAACACGCTAACCACCTCCACACGAAAGGCGGCTCCCCGAGGGGCATACCGATCGAGCAGCGCTTGGGTGGTGGCTACACTATCGGGGTCGAGGTCCACCACCACCACCTCCCCGACCTGCAGCCGATATCGAGAAAGCGCTGTCCGTCCAGGCGGTCTGACCCCAGCAAGCGGATCAGCCCTCGTTCGGCCTCCGCAATCTCGGCCGCCGTCACCTTCTCGGCATAGGCAGCCCAGTTTTTCCCAAACGCGAAGTGAGTTCTCAAAGTTGTCAAATCAGTTTCTATTGCACACACACATGATCTATCTGTTACCCACCTGCTTTCGTTCGTACACAAGCTGCCTTCCTCCTGACGCGCGGATGCCGAATTGTTTTCGCTGCCCGTAGCAGTAAGGCCGGCGTCCAGTGCAACGCCGCGGCTAGCATCCCTACGCGATATCGCCCCGTGGCCCAGGCCAGCCGGCGGATAGCCGCAAGCCCCGCCCAATCCCCTTGGGCGCGAAAGCCTGCCGCGGTGAAAAATGCGATGCGGTCAAAGAGCAACGCAAGCCCCTTACGCTGCTCATCGGTCAGCCAGTCCGTCTTCAAAAGCGCAGCTATGTGCTGCAATGAGCCAGGTGGCTCGGTTTCACGAAGGCGGTGGTCGGTGCGATTGACCGCGTCTTGGTAGTAAACAGCTGTCACCACTTCCGCATGGGCCACTGGATACTTCAGAGCCATATTGATCCAGCAAACAATGTCCTCTCCGCGGCGCACACCCACAGGAAAACCGCCAATCTCTAAGAGATCCCGTTTCTTAGCGCATGCCGTTATAGAGTGGATCAAGCATAGGCCATGTGCATAACGCACGAAGAAATCGTCAACCAAGCCAAAGAAACCATCCTCATATGAAGAACTCGGGCGATATTGCCTGCCTCCTCGCTCGAGCACATAAGCAGTGCTCAGCAGAGAAGCATCAGGAAACGATTCGATAAGCTTCCTAAGCATTTCTAAGTGTTTATCCAGCCAGAAGTCATCGGCATCAAGAAAAGCGATGTACTCTGCATTTGATTCGGAGACGCCGCAGTTTCGCGCTGCGCTTACACCCGCATTTGCCTGGCGGATCAATCGCACACCGTGTTTTTCGATGTAGGGAACGACAAGCTCAGCACCTCCATCCGTCGATCCATCATCGACGACGATGATCTCATCGGGCGGACTAGTCTGCGCCAGCACACTATCCAGCGCTTTATCTATGTGAGGAGCCTTGTTATAGAGCGGAATAACAACCGAAATGCTAATCACATCACACCCCGAAGAACTACCATATTTTTATTTTGAGCCACAACATAGCTTGCACCTTGAACAATGTGCTTTTGGGACAACTAGAAAAGTTCCTTCTTGCTTCTATGAATGCAGTGACATGGTATGTGCACTAAAAATCATTCCACATCATGAGGAACAAAACGGCTCCCCGCACCGCCGTCGGAAAGGCTGGTGATGATGTGCAGGACTTTCACTCGCGACCCTTCTCGTCTGCCCACGGGGGCAAACCCATTGCATCGAGATAAGCATCGATCGCCTGCGTCTGGTCGAAGTCCTGCGCGCGCTGACGCACGTCAGGCAACTGATCTCTCGGCATTGTCAGGGTTTCCTCCATCGCCCGGGCTAAAGCCTCTACATCCCCCACCGGCACTAGGCGCCCCCAGCGCCCATCTTCCAGAATCTCCCGCGAGCCACTTGGACAATCGGTGCTCACCACCGGCGTGCCGCAGGCCATGGCCTCGATCAACACACTCGGCAACCCCTCCCAGCGCGAGGACAAGACGAACAGCGCGGCTCGCGAGAGATACGCAAACGGGTTGGCCACAAACCCCGGCATCTGCAGCACATCCGACCCCAAGCCTAGGGCATGGGCCAGACGCTCCAGCTCTTCTCGCAATTCGCCTTCGCCCAAGATGAGCAAACGCGCATCCCTCCGTGCGCGGAGCTGGGCAAAGGCCTGCAGCAGCGCGGTGAAGTTTTTTTCCTCCGTCAGGCGGCCGATCGCCAGCACCACGGGCGCCTGTCCCGGCCCCAGCCAGGGATGGGGCGCCGGCTCATTGGCCAGCTGCGCGATGCGTTCGAGATCGAAGGGGTTGTAGATGGCGCGGACGCTGCCCGCAGGTAGCTTGGCGAAGCGCTCCAGATCGCGCGCCGCATCGCGCGAGACGGCAACAATCCCATCCGCCTTGGGATAAAGCCGCGGCACCAGGGCATAAACCGCCCGCGCCGAAAGACCGCGCGCACGCGCCACTTGCACGCTAATGGTGGTGCGCTCCGACACGACCAGCCTTGTGCTGGCTGCCGCAAGCCGCCGGGCCAGAATTGCCACCACATTGGCGTGGTTCATGGCCGACAGCATCGCCAACGGCCGTTCGCACCGCAGATAGCGTATGAGCGGCCACAGGGCCTTAATGACCCGCCCGGCACGCAAATCTACCACCCGCACGGCGGGCGCAACATCCTTGAGATACGGCCCCACAGCGCTGGCCAGCACCAGATCGACGGCGTACCCCCGCGCCGCAAAGCCGTTGGCTAGCGTCACCATCACCCGCTCGGCACCGCCGCCGGTGAGGGAGGGTAAAAAAATAGCGATACGGGATCGCCCCCGAGGATCTAATGAAGACAAATTCATTCGATTTCGTTATAGCAGTTTACGAAACATCACAAACACATTGTTGTAAAACTTCTCCGTCCGGTCTATTTGATCCAGCAGCAACCCCAAGCCGTTCATAACCAGACAAAACGGTATCCACAGCGGCAGGGTCAGCGCCTTAAGCAGCCGAGTCAGCTTATTGGCGTTGAAGCTATTTTCTAGCCAGTTCAAGGTCAAAATCACCACCGTGCTGCCAAACCCGCCTTGGCATTCCAGCGTGTGAACCTCATACGGCAGCAAACGCGCTGCACCATGCTTAGTAAAGCGTTGAAAATCATAGGGCGAGCCATGTTCGTTGTACAAAAACGGAAACGACAACACAATCATCCCGCCCGGCTTGCACACACGCGAAATCTCCCCCAGCGTGTGCGGTAGGTTTTCCACATGCTCGACCACTTGCGTCGCAAGCACCACATCAAAGGAGGCGTCATCAAACGGAAACACCGCATCGGGCGCAACTATATAATCTGCCTCCCTCCCCGCAACATCGATTCCGACATACTCGGTCGCTTGCGCGAACAGCGGGCGATAAGGCTTGTCACCACATCCGACATCCAGCACCCGTCCCGTCAATTGCGGCAGCCGCAACTTTAGGGTACGCACCAGATAAACCGTATCCAGCCATTGAAAATGCCAAGGACGCAAGTGCGTATGTTTGCCGCAAAGTGCCTCATAAGTTTGCCGATAAAGCCGCCCAAGGCGAGATTCCTGATTATTTTCCATGTTGCAATTCCTCAAATAACGCTTCCCACATCCCTGCAATGCTAACCATCGAAAATCGCTCACGTGCCTCGATGGCGCGGGCAGCAAACCGCTGGCGCAAGGCCTCATCGCCCATCAATCGGCTCAATGCCGCACTTAACGCGGCCACATCGCCAGGCGGCACCAGCAGGCCATCCACTTCATGACGGATGGTGTCGCGCGGCCCGGTATCGCAATCAAAGCTTACCGCGGGCAAGCCATAAGCCAAAGCCTCAGCCAAGGTATTACTGAATCCCTCAAAGCGGGAACTCATTACATAAAGATCCGCCGCTTGGTACCAATCACCTATATTGCCCACCCGCCCAGGCAGCAGGATGCGCTCGTCCAGCCTGGCATTCTTGATTTGCGCCGCAAGTTCGTTCCGCAGCGGCCCCTCGCCCAGTATGGCTAGACGCCAATCCGGAAATGCCGCCGCCAAGCCTTGAAACGCAGCAATCAGGAGATCAAAGCCCTTTTGCCGACTCAAACGGCCGACCGCCAGCAGTAGTTTTGTATTACCGGTCTTGACCGGCGGCATCATGTATGGCGCTTGCGCCGGCAAGGGATAGCTTGCTGCATTCGGGATCACCGGCACCTTGCGCGCTCGGGTATTTTGACGCAGCCAAGTAGCGGATTCATCGGTGAGCGCGACTACCGCATCTAACCGTCCATAGAAATAGGATCTCAGGGTTTCCCAAACCACACCCAAAGGCATCTGCGGCGGATGGATACGCTCCGAACCGACGGTCACCAAGCCATGTAGGCCGGTTGCCGCTAACGCGAGCTGGATATTGGACGAATCCATCATGCCCAGTGCGACATCCGGTTGCACTTGGCGCAACACCCGGCGCAGGGCAGACACACGGCGCAGGTTGTTGATCAAGCCTTTCAGCACATTGCCACTATTTTGTTGCAGACCCAGCTTTATTCTGTGCACTGAAGGTAATAGTTCATAAAAATCGTCCGCGCCATCGGATAAAGTGACAACAGTCACTTCCCAGCCTTTCTCCGCCCAATAATTTGCAAGATTGGCTACAACACGCTCGGCGCCACCGGAAGAGAGGGAGGAGATAAAAAAAAGCACTCGCATATTCAAACTCTTGGGCGGGCAAGGAGGTTTTGAAATGCTGCTAGTCGATCGGGATTCAAATGCGACAGACCAGCGTTTTCCTCAATCTTAAAAATATCGTAATTCTGCGCCCACAGCCAGGCGATCAGATCCTGCATGGTATAGCCCGCAGCGCGATAAGTGGCGGCGTTGAGCTCGATGATCACCACAGGCCGAAAACGCTGGATAAGCCCCAAGCTGCCTTGTAAGGCGGGCAATTCTGCACCTTCGATATCCATCTTGATCACATCGACACGGTCTAGGTTCCGCTCCCATAGCCACGCATCCAGTGTAGTCACCTCAACTTCTGTCGCGGTGCTGGCCGCCGCCCTAGCCTTTGGATACAGGGTGGGCAATCCATCGTTTATCGTGCCATCATCAAACGTACCGATTGGTGAATACAAGGACAAACGGCCGGGCTTGTCGGCGACAGCAAACGGCTCAATGCTGACTTGCTCGAAGCCGTTCAACTGAATGTTTTTTAAGAGCTGTTTTCGTATGATGGGTGACGGCTCGAAAGCAAATACGTGCCCTTCCTTGCCAACCAAACCTGCCGCGAAAATGGTGAACTCGCCTTGGTTGGCACCCAAATCGATAAACACCCCGCCAGGCGGCAAAAATAAAGCCAACACTTGGAGCTGCGAGCCGGAATATGTGCCACGCCAATAGATTTGGCTCCCCATGTGCTCGCCCAGGCGACAGGCAAATCTCAAATCTCGCCCTTTACCGAAGTCATCGATAATCACTTCGGTGTTTGGGTGCCATTTGGCATGCATTTTTCGAATATAGCTATTCCAATAAAGAATGAGACATTATCCAGCACAATACTTGCGAATCAACTCATCAATCGAACTGTTTGACCCTGCATACCTCCGCGCTCGCTTCAGCGCACTGAAGTCGTGCTTAATCACATTCAAATCAGGAGAGTATTTCGGTAAAAATAACACCTCGTGACCCGCCGCTTTCACCACTGCCTGAATCGCCCCTTTCGGATGAATCGGTGCATTATCCATCATCAACAACGACGGTCTCTTTAACGCCGGCAAACAGTACTGACTCAACCAACTCACATAACGCATTCAAATATCCTGAAAACAGCATTGGGGCGATGAAGTCTTTCTGGTGTCTATACCGTCCTGCGACTAAACTCTCTCTTTTCTGACGCTTCCCCGCTCGCTCTCCATCAATTCGTTGGCCTCGCGCTGACCACCCATACTCAGACTCCACTCGATCGCTGGGCACGGTCGATTAAACGGTCATCGGGATGGGCAGCAACATCGGCTGCTAAGGCCGCCCAATCCAGCTTCCAAGGACGACGGGGGACAACTGTGGGGGCTAAGTCGTCTCGCTTCAGCCAGCGATGGATAGTGGCGCGGCTCACCTGAAAGATTTGAGTGGCTTCACTGATTTTGCCACCTTGCTTGATATAGGAGACAACCCGCTCTCGTAAGTCCAAGCTATAGCTCATATTCTTGAGTAACATTCATGACGCTTTGAGTATAGCCTATCCCTCTTGAAAATATCTCATCTCCTTTCGAAATGGCTATAAAATTCAGTTAATCGCGATCGGTACCCATAATCTTCACTTGCCAAAAACTGAAGTTATCTCTGTTCCATGGTCAGAAGAAACAGAAGCTCAAGACATTGCCCAGTGCGATATTGGCATTATGCCCCTTCCCGATGAGCCTTGGGAGCGCGGTAAGTGTGGCCTCAAATTGATTCAGTATATGGCTTGCGGGTTACCTGTTGTTGCTTCTCCTGTCGGAGCCAATCTTGATATTGTTCAGCATGGTGTCCATGGCTTTTTAGCTTCTACAAATGAAGAATGGGCAACTGCCCTTGAAACCTTAATTCAAAATGCTGACTTGCGCACTAGGATGGGTCTTGCAGGCCGTCGCCGAGTTGAGCAGCACTACGCTCTTCAAGTGACAGCACCCAAATTGGCGCATCTGCTAGAGTCTGTAGTAGCCAAAGCTCAAGGAGTCCTCTAAGGCTTATGTGTGGCCTAGTTGGTTTTCTCAACGCTGCCTTTTTAGGTGACTGGGCAGCAACTATCCGCAAGATGAATGGCACCCTTTCCCATCGCGGCCCTGATGATGAGGGAGTCTGGATAGATGAGGCGGCAGGTATCGCCCTAGGCCACCGTCGTCTAGCAATTCTTGATCTTTCCCCCGCAGGACATCAGCCGATGGCTTCTGCGTGTGGCCGTTATGTCCTCGTCTTTAATGGTGAAATTTACAACCACCTTGAACTGCGTCAGGAGTTAACAGCGCTTGGTGCAGCCCCCCCTTGGCGCGGACATTCCGATACCGAGACGCTACTGGCGGCTTTTAGCCATTGGGGCGTGACCACAGCCCTAGAAAAGCTAGTTGGCATGTTTGCCCTTGCCCTCTGGGATCGCAAGACTCGTACATTAACCCTAGCTAGGGATCGCATTGGTGAAAAGCCCCTCTACTACGGTTGGGTCAATGGAGCCTTGGTTTTTGCCTCAGAACTCAAAGCGATTCGGGCTTACCCAGCCTTTGCTAACTTGATTAATCGCGATGCCTTAGCGCTGTATTTCCGCTACAGTTGGATTCCGGCTCCCTACAGCATCTATGAACATATCTGGAAGTTACCAGCAGGTACCTATCTCCAGTGGTCTGCTGAATCTCTCAGACCCAACATTCAAGGGACACCTCAAGCTTACTGGTCACTGCAAACCGTTATTGAAAAAGGGCTGACTCACACCTTTCAGGGGACAGAAGCAGATGCCGCTACTGAATTAGAGTATCTCCTGCGGCAGAGTTTGCAAGGGCAACTGTTGGCAGATGTTCCCTTAGGGGCTTTTCTATCGGGGGGAGTAGATTCTTCAACCGTTGTAGCCTTAATGCAAAGCCTTTCTTCCCAGCCCGTTAAAACATTTAGCATTGGCTTCTATGAAGACGCCTATAACGAAGCCCAATATGCTAAAGCAGTTGCCCAACACTTGGGTACCGATCACACTGAATATTACCTTACAGGTCAAGAGGCGCGGGATGTCATTCCCAAACTTACCCACCTTTACGACGAACCCTTTGCTGATTCCTCTCAAATCCCTACCCATCTTGTGTCAATGATTGCGCGCCAAGAGGTGACAGTTGCCTTGTCCGGTGATGGGGGGGATGAACTATTTGGCGGATACGTGCGGTACCTTTTGACCCCTGCGATTTTGGGAAAAATAGAACGCTTGCCGAAACCAGTGCGCCGCACCCTTGCATCTTTGCTGAAAAAACTATCCCCTAGACAATGGGATCAGCTTTTTGGGGGACTTAGTATCTTTCTGCCTCAGAATTTAAGATATACAACCATAGGGGATAAAATCGCTAAGCTGGCTAAGCTCTGTGAAATGACCTCTGACAAAGAAGTCTATCTTTCTTTTCTATCACTGATTGATTTACCTTCCCAGTTCGTCCTTAATAGTCAAGAACCATTATTAATCCAAGAAAAGCTTGACCAACTGAGCCATCAACTGCCTTTTGAATCCTATATGATGGCACTTGATCTTTTGACATATCTTCCCGATGATATCCTTGTCAAGGTCGATCGCGCCGCCATGGGAGTGAGTCTTGAGACCCGTATTCCTTTTCTAGATCATCGAATTGTTGAGTTTGCTTGGACACTCCCCCTTGACATGAAAATCAGACAGCGGCAGGGCAAGCAGGTACTCCGTAAACTTTTGTATCGCTATGTCCCGCCGCCTTTGATTGAACGCCCTAAAATGGGGTTTGGTATTCCCCTAGCTCAGTGGTTGCGTTCTGAACTGCGAGACTGGGGAGCAACTTTGTTGAACCCAACCCGTCTTCAGCAGGAGGGCTACCTACACCCTGACCTTGTTTGGCAATACTGGCAGGAGCATCAAACAGGAAAACGCAACTGGGCAGGACAACTATGGGAAGTATTAATGTTTCAGTCATGGTTAGAGCGCTGTTTCTGAATATCTAGCCCTAGCATATGTTTCCCTATTTCTTTGTTTTCTTACTCACGCTAACACCATCGGTTATAGAAATGCCGAAGTGGTATTGGGTATTTCTTTTTAGTATTTATGTCGCTTTTATTGGTCTGAGATTTGAAGTTGGTGGAGACTGGTTGACGTATATAGATATATTAGAAGCTTCTAGATATCAGCCATGGGTAGGCTTTGAAGCCCTACTTGGTGACCCTGCCTATCACTGGATTAATAAGATTGCTGCTGCCCTTAATCAGGAAATTTATTTTGTAAACTTATGTGTTGCAGTGATTTACACAAGCTGTTTATTTGCTTTTTGTCAAAAACTGAAAAATCCTTACTTGGGTTTAACAGTTGCTTTCCCATACTTAACGACTGTTGTAGCAATGGGCTATACTCGCCAAGCAGGAGCGATCGCTTTAGAGCTACTAGCGTTAATGGCATTAGAATCCAATAAAAAAATAAATTCAATTCTGTTTTTTATTTTGGCATTACTGTTTCATAAGACAGCAATATTTCTGATATTAGTGCCGATATTAATGTTTTTATTTGACTCACTAAAAACAGGAAAAATAATTAATATTCTACTTGTGTCAGCATTATTATTGATAGCTCTATCTGGTGCAATTGCGATTACTAGCATCAGCGATAAATTTTTAGTTCACTATATCGGAGCAGGAATGTCATCTTCAGGTGCTTTAATTCGACTATCCATGAATCTCTTACCTGCAACTATTTTTTTAATCGAATACTATACAGGGCATAATTTCTTTAGAACTTCTTCAAAAGTTTATCTTGCTTTATCTTGGCTAGTTATTTTTTCTTTTGCACTCTTGCTAACAGGTTCTTCAACTGCTGCCGATCGCCTTGCGCTGTACCTAATACCTATTCAGATCTATGTTCTAGGAAATCTGCCCTACCTCTTTCTCATTCAAAGCCGAGAAATATTTTATCGATGGATGCTTCTAGTACTTGGTTACAGTTTTTTAGTATTATGGGTATGGCTGCAATTTGCTGATCATGCTTTCGCGTGGTTACCCTATCGCATGTATCCTTTTATTTAAGATGGCAATCAAAGATCACTATGGAATACCCAAGCTAGATGGGTTGTCATTGATATTGCTTTGCAACAATGCTCAGATGTTAATTAATTTCAGAAGAGATTTGATTTTAGAGTTAATTCATACAGGTGCTGAGGTTCATTGTTTAGCTCCAGATTATACAGAAGCAGAAATTTCAAAACTAAGTGAAATAGGTGCCATATGTCATCATTTTTACCTTGTTCGTAATGGCATGAATCCTTGTCAAGAAATTAAATCTCTCTTCTCTATTATTAAAACAATAAAAAAAATTAATGCTGATAGTCTCTTGGCTATTAGCTCGAAGCCAATTATTTGGGGATTACTAGCCTCGAGATTTGTTGGTATAAAATTCCGCTCTGCATTATTCACGGGCTTAGGTTATGCATTTACTCCTGACCATCAATTAAAATCAAAAAAATTGAAGATCATTCTCATTTTTTTATACAGGATATGCTTACCTATTGCGGATAAAATTATCTTTCAAAATAAAGATGACTGTCATGAAATTACTCAAGCATGTGGCCTAAATCCTTGTAAAACTTTAATCATTAAAGGGACAGGCGTTAATCTTCAAGAATGGTCGTATTGCGAGCCTTTTTCTCGTCCATTAACATTTACTTTAGTTGCAAGATTACTCATTGAAAAAGGAGTATTAGAGTTTTTAGAGGCATCTAAATACTTAAAAGCTCTGTATCCTCAAGTTCGATTTTGGTTAATTGGTGGACTAGATAGCAATCCGGGGAGCTTATCTGAAGCACAAATTAAGGAATTTACAGAGCTTGGTATAGTTGAGTGGTTTGGCTTTGTTAATATCAAAGAGTATCTACCCAGTACTAGTGTGTTTGTCTTACCTTCCTACCGTGAGGGTGTTCCCCGCAGTACGCAAGAAGCAATGGCTATGGGTCGACCAGTGATTACTACGGACGTGCCAGGCTGCCGTGAAACGGTTATTGACGGCTATAATGGTTACCTTATTCCGCCTCGGGATGTGAATGCCTTGATAACTGCAATGCGGAAATTTATTGAACAACCTAGTTTGATTCCTTCAATGGGGTATCATAGCTATCAAATGGCTTTGGACTTATTTGATGTCAAAAAGATTAATGCTCAATACCTCAAATTGCTCAGTTCATGTTAGTTTTATTAGGATATTGCAACTCTTTTCAAAAAAGTGAAAGATGCCGAAATTAGCGAAGGTGAGTGCATGATGCTTAATTTTTCTGATACTTTTAAGATTGCTGTGATTGGCTTAGGTTATGTTGGTCTTCCTTTGGCCGTTGAATTTGGCAAGAAGTACTATACTATTGGTTATGATGTTAATAGCCAACGTATCGCTGAACTTAAGCAGGGATATGACAGAAGCAGGAGAAGTCAGTGACACTGATTTGCAAGCGTGTTCCTTGCTAATGTACACAACCTATCTCGAAGATTTAAGAAAATGTAATATTTTTATTATTTCTGTTCCCACTCCAATAGATTATTACAAAGTTCCAGATCTTGAACCTTTAAGAAAAGCTTCCAAGAGTGTTGGTCAGATTTTATCACCTCAGTCTATAGTTATCTACGAATCTACTGTTTATCCGGGTGTAACAGAAGAAGTTTGTGTTCCCATCCTTGAGCAGGAATCCAAACTAAAATTTAATCAAGATTTTTTTGTTGGTTATAGCCCTGAACGAATAAATCCGGGGGATCATAATCATCGTCTAACCACAATTAAAAAAGTTACCTCTGGTTCAACACCTGAAGTTGCTGATTTAGTTGATCGCCTATATGCATCAATTATTCCAGCGGGAACACACAAGGCAAGCTCGATTAGAGTGGCCGAAGCGGCAAAAGTAATTGAAAATATTCAACGAGACATTAATATTGCTTTTGTGAATGAGCTATCTATTATTTTTCACCTATTGGGCATTGATACAGAAGAAGTGTTAGCTGCTGCAAGCACAAAATGGAATTTCTTGCCCTTTCGTCCGGGATTGGTCGGTGGCCACTGTATTGGTGTTGATCCCTACTATCTAACTTACAAAGCAGCAGCTTGCAATTATCACCCTGAACTGATTCTGGCTGGTCGCCGTATCAACGATAACATGGGCTTTTATGTAGCAGCGCAATTTCTGAAGTTACTCGTCAAAAAGGGAATTGACTTACCTAATGCTCGTGTACTTGTTATGGGACTAACCTTTAAGGAAAATTGCCCCGATTTACGCAACACACGTGTCGTTGACATTATCAAAGAACTGCAAAGTTATGGCCTAGGGGTTGATATTTACGATCCTTGGGTAGATCCCCAACAGGCCAAGAGAGAATATGGAATTTCCCTTATTGAAGAGTTATCTCATCAGTGGGACGGAATCATTATTGCTGTTGCCCACCAGCAGTTTCATGAAATGGGTAGTACTGGCATTCGTGCTCTCTTGAAAACACCGGGAGTTCTTTATGATGTGAAGTGGGTATTATCGAAGGAAGATGTGGACGGCCGCCTTTAGCTACTTTTTGTCATTTGAGGAATCAAGATGGATATTTTGGTGACGGGTGTTGCTGGGTTTATTGGCAATGCAGTAGCACTGGAACTACTTAAGCGGGGCGATCGCGTGATTGGTCTCGATAATCTGAACAACTACTACGATGTCAACCTTAAGAAAGCTCGCCTTGAGCGACTCAGCCCTTTCACGGCAGGTGATCAATTTGTATTCAGAAAAATTGACCTCGTAGATTGTACAGGGGTGAACCAACTCTTTAGAGACTTTACCCCCCAACGGGTCATCCACTTAGCAGCGCAAGCGGGTGTACGCTACTCGATTGAGAATCCCTTGGCCTATATTGACAGTAATATTGTAGGTTTTATCCACATTTTGGAAGCCTGTCGCTACCATCAGGTAGAGCATCTCGTCTATGCCAGCACCTCAAGCGTCTATGGTGCCAATAAAAAACTGCCTTTTTCGGTTCACGATAATGTTGATCACCCCTTGAGTCTCTATGCGGCCACCAAGAAAGCCAATGAACTGATGGCACATACCTACAGCCACCTCTATGACCTGCCCACTACTGGACTGCGCTTTTTTACCGTCTATGGCCCATGGGGGCGCCCCGACATGGCACTCTTTAAGTTTACGAAAGCCATTTTGAATAATGAACCGTTGCCTGTCTTTAACTATGGTAACCATCGCCGCGACTTTACTTACATTGATGACATTGTCGAGGGGATTCTACGGGTGCTGGATCGACCTGCCACACCCAACCCTTCATGGAGTGGCGAAAATCCTGATCCGGCCACTAGTCTCGCACCTTGGCGTGTTTACAACATTGGTGCCCACCGCCCCGTCGAACTCCTACGGTATATTGAACTCTTAGAAACCTATCTTGGGAAGAAAGCGCAGTTAAATCTTCTGCCTCTGCAACCGGGCGATGTCCCCGATACCTACGCGGATGTGCTCGAACTTAGGGCAGACACAGGCTACGAACCCACAACTCCTGTTGAGATAGGCGTACAGCGATTTGTCCACTGGTATCGTGAGTACTATGGTATCTAACGAGTTGAGTTTGCCCTATGTCAAGTGAAAATAACCATCTGTCTTTGCCCTCTGAAGCCGCTCGGGCAAGTTTGTGGCAGCCGCAGCCAATTGATAAAGTGACCATTGATCAAGTACTTCGCGGGCTGAAGCGGCGCTCAGCAGTTGGCATATTGGCAGGTGCACTAGTCTCAATTGGCTTTTTGGGATACTCTTACCTCTTTTTGAGAAGCTATCGACACTCTGTGTTGGTGCAGGTTGAACCTATCCAATCCTCAGGCGCTCGGCCAGGAACATCTTTAGAGTCACTCCGTCAGCTTGCTCCAATATCCCTGCCCCTTTTGTCAGCTGAAACAAAAGGTGATGTGGCAACTTTGGTTCAGGTACTCAATAGCGACATTGTTTTGCGTCCAATTTATGAGAAATTTTTAGTAGCAAATCCTGATCTAGATCCAAAAAAATATTCGTATCAATCTTTTATTAGATCCTTGAAAATTCAGCCAGCGAAACTAACCTCAGGTAATAGACTACTAGATCAGTCAAGTCAAAAGATTATAGAAATCCAATTTTCTGCAAGAGAAAAAGAAAAGATAGAATCACTCCTAGGAATCCTTGTTGAAGAATTAAAAAGATTTAGTGAAGAAGAAAAGCAGAACCAAATAGCGGATAATCTGCGCTATGTTAACCAAGAAATTCAGAAGACCCTGAGTCAAATTGATGATCTGGAGGATCAACTTAACCAATTTCGCTTTCAGAATCGGGTAGTACGACCTGACTTAGTTGCTTCCCAGTTTACCTCTGCAACCTCTGGCAGGAGCGATCTTGAAACTTATCTTAGTCTTTTGGATAATTTGATCTCTGCAAGAAATGAAAATAGAGTAAAATTGGAGTCAGCTCAGGCAACGTTTAACTCCCTCGAAGCACAGTTAAGGTTGTCTCCTACTGAAGCACTTGCTGCCGCCAATCTAGCTGCTTCTCAAAGCTATCAGGAGTTGCTCTTAAAATTAACAGAAACGGAAACCAAGCTAGCTGGGGAGCAGGCCAAGGTGAATGAAAACTCACCGACGGTGCAAGCGCTACAGGAAGAAAAACGACTACTGCTAGAGCAGGCCAGACAGGAAGCGCGACAGATTACGATTAGAAATCAGGATCAAGTTCGTCAACCCGAAACGCTGATTGGTTATCAAAGTGCCGTTTCTGGGTCTCTAATCGAGAAGTACATAGAGACTAGAATTGAGCTTGAAGCGCTGCGGAGGGCGGATGCTGAATTAAGCAACCAAATTCAGGCCACCGAGGCAGAGATATCGCGAGTAATACGCCTTGCCAATCCTTACCGCAAGATTGAGCAACGTTTTGCAGCAGCACAGGAATCTCTGAGGTTATTACTGCAAACTCGACAGTCCCTCCAACTGCAGATTGCGCAACGAGACTTCACATGGCGAGTCCTCTCAGATATTGACAACAAGGAAGAATATCAGGTAACCCAGCGTTTATTAGTGGCATTGGTGATAGCTTTGATGCTGGGGGGAGTGTCGGGGCTATTCTTGGCTCTAGTGATCGATTGGTTGGATGATCGCTTCCTAGAAGTGGAGCAGATTCGCCAACAAACTCCCTTGCCGATTCTTGGCGAGATTCCTCTGACGAAGACATTTGATCAATTGGCCTTTAGTCGCCTAGAAACACCGTTGACGCTCTGGGGATTGCAGCACCGTTTGCCGAGTGCCACACCTGCTTTTAGGGAAAGTTTTTACTTCCTGTTGACGCAGCTAGAGTCGTTGGGATTGCCGCGCTCTTTGGCAATAACGGGTACAGCGGGCAAAGAAGGACAAACGACCCTTGCGATTTACCTTGCGGTTGCAGCAGCGGCGATGGGAAAACGGGTCTTACTGGTGGATGCCAATTTGCGTCAGCCCAGCATGCATCAAGGACTTGGCATTCCCAATGTCGCAGGCCTAGGGGAGTTGTTGCAAGGGGAAATGCCTTTTCCCCACTGGTTCAGTCTTTTGGCAAACCGTGCGGAAAGACTCTGGGTACTGACGGCGGGTCAGGTTCAGCAAGAGCCGATGATACTGCTGAGTTCTGCGCGGTGGTTTGATTTCTTGGAGGGCGCTAAGGATACCTTTGACTGCGTGATTCTGGATGTGCCGCCGATCTTGGCTGCTGCGGAGGCGCATCGGGTTCTGGCAGCGGTGGAGCGGGCGCTCTTGGTTGTGCGGTTAAAGAAAACGCGACGCGAAGCTTTTGCTCAGGCACTGCAGGCTTGTGATCTGAGCTTACAGCAAAAGCTGCTTGGGATTGTCGTCAATGGTGTAGCTGTCAACCACCGAGATTTCAGAGGTTATCAGAACAGTGCTGCTGAGTCAGCGGTGGTACCCCTCGCTGTCTAAGGTCTCACATCTCCCTTTCGGGGGACAAAATAGCCATTAAAACAGGCCCAAAGAGTAGGGCATGGGCAGCTAAGGTGAGGCCGGTCCAAAGAAGGGGAAGCCAGCGCCAAACTCCTGCTTCTAGGGGCGGAAACAGGGCATAGGCTAGCCAGATGAGGGTTGGCGGTAAAATGATGAGCAAAATAGCTAACACAAGGCCAACAACGGTGACCTGAGAAGAGGGGCGGTGGAGCGATCGCCAGCCTGTACCCGTCCACTGCCAGCGAAAAGCGATCGCCCCATCTTCAAGGCGAGCCGTTTGGCGCTCAGGATTAAGGGTAAAAATGTGGCGGCAAAAGTTACAGGCATGGGTTTCCATGAGCACCATTGGGGCAATTTGGCCATGGCGGCAAATGGGGCAGGGGTAGATGCCGTGGTGCTCAAGGGGCTTAGGGAGTGGTTCCACCATGAACCTCAGCGGTCTGGGGGTGGAGGCGTTGCTGCTGGAGCCCGCGATAGAGACGATTGAGGGCATTCATATAGGCATGAGCCGAAGCAACAATAATATCTGTATTGGCGGCATGGCCCGAGTAAATGCGATCCCCGTGTTGCAGGCGAATGGTCACCTCGCCGATGGCATCAATTCCCGCGGTCACTGACTGCACGGAATACTCAATGAGGCGATTGGGAATTTGCACCACGCGGTTAATGGCACGATAGACGGCATCCACAGGGCCTGTGCCAATAGCGGCATCTGTCAGCTCCTCACCACTGGGCAGACGGATGGTTACGGTGGCGGTGGGGCGGGCGCGATCGCCACAGGAGACCTGCACAAATTCCAGCTGGTAGCCTTGAACATCAATGGCTTGGGTTTCATCTTTAACAATAGCTTCTAGATCCCAGTCAGTGATTTCTTTTTTCTTGTCGGCCAGTTCCTTAAAGCGCAAAAACGCCTTATTGAGTTCCGTTTCACTGAGTTCAAAGCCCAGCTCGCGCAGGCGGGTGGCAAAGGCATTGCGACCAGAGAGTTTGCCCAAAACAATTTGATTGTCGGCTAGGCCAATGAGCTGGGCGTCCATGATTTCATAGGTTTGCTTGTGCTTGAGGACGCCATCTTGGTGAATGCCTGATTGGTGGGCAAAGGCGTTGGCACCGACGATCGCCTTATTGGGCTGAATCAGCATGCCCGTTAGATTGGAGACCAAGCGGGAGGTTTTGTAAATTTCGCGGGTGTTGATATTGGTCAGGGGTGCTTCCGATTCGGGGGGACGGCCTAGGAAGGGATTGAAGTACTGCCGCCGCACATAGAGAGCCATCACCAATTCCTCAAGGGCAGCATTGCCGGCGCGCTCCCCAATGCCGTTAACCGTACACTCCAGTTGCCGTGCCCCATTTTTGACTGCTTCGAGGAAGTTGGCAACGGCCAAGCCCAAGTCGTTGTGACCATGGACTGAAATGACGGCACGATCAATATTCGGCACGTTTTCCTTGATGCCTTTGATCAGGGCGCCAAACTCGGCGGGGGTGGTGTAACCCACCGTGTCGGGAATGTTAATTGTTGTGGCACCGGCGTCAATCACCCGTTCCAAAACTTGATAGAGAAACTCAGGATCCGAACGCCCGGCATCCTCAGGGGAAAACTCAACATCATCCACAAAGGACTTGGCATAGGCCACCATTTCGGGGGCAATTTCCAGTACCTCAGCGCGGGTTTTCTTCAGTTTGTACTCTAGGTGAATGTCCGAGGTGGCAATAAAGGTGTGAATGCGGGGATAGTAGGCGGGTTTGAGGGCTTTTGCTGCTGCTTCAATATCTTGGCGGGTGGCACGAGCCAAGCCACAGATCACCGGCCCCGTTTCGGTGCCCACGGTTTCAGCAATCCGCTGCACCGCCTCAAAGTCACCGGGACTGGCAAAGGGAAAGCCTGCTTCAATAATATCCACCCCCAGTCGCGCCAGTTGACGGGCGATCGCCAGTTTTTCATCCACATTCAGCGAGGCACCCGGCGACTGTTCACCGTCCCGCAGGGTGGTATCAAAAATTAACACCCGGTCAACCGTCTGGGGAGGATATTTAATACGCATAGACAAGCCCTATCTAAGCTTGAGAAAGAGTAGCAGTCATCATTTACTCTAACATTTTCGCTGGGGAGCGATGCTTAGGGAACTTGCCAAATGCGTTGGTGGTAACTGGGCAAGTGATCCAAGTCCACGGTTGATCCATGGCGATGGTGGTGAGGGTGATGACCCCCGTGATCATGGCTGTGGGAGGGGTGCTCATGATCCTGATGATGGTGGTGATGATGGCTATGGCCTGCCACCAAGCGGAATTTGCAGGCTTCACAGTTCATGGCCACCTGCCCCGTATGGGTTTCAATTTCCCGCTGCCGCGTGAGATAAAATAGTTGCGGATGCAGGCCAATTTCCGGTAGGTTCACGTATTCAACACTGGGATAGGCGGCTTGGGCTTCTGCGGTAAGGGTATAGATTTTCTTGACTAGTGCCCCTGTAAACATGAAGTGGGGCAGGACAATGACGCGGCGGGGCTGGTAAAGATTCGCCCGCCCAAATCCTTCGGGTAGGCGGGGATGGGTAATGCCAATAAAGCAGACCTCAACGGTTTTGTAGCCACTGCCTTCCCAGAGCATGCGGGCTAGCTTAAAGACATCGCCATTGGCATCGGGATCACTGGAGCCGCGTCCCACCACTAGGAGAACGGTTTCTTCGCGGCCAATGCCTTGGGGATTAAATTCTGGTGAGTCCAAGAGTTCAAGGCGCGATCGCCACAGGGTTAAAATTTCGGGGGCAATGCCATAGTGGCGGCCATAGTGATAGCGCAATTGCGGAAACGCCCGCCGTGCCCGATCCAACTCATTGGTAACGTCAAACTTATTGTGGCGAGCAGCAAAGAGTAAAACTGGCAGCACTGACAAGTCTGTATGGCCTGCGGCAGCACACTGGCTGAGCACCTCAAAAATCGAGGGTTCCGTTAACTCCAGAAAACAGGGAAAAACAGGCCGGCAGGGATCCAGTTGATAATAGGCTTGGGCAAAGTCCAAAAATGCTTGGCGACCTTCCGGATCGCGCGTCCCATGACCGACGAGTAAAAGCGGTCGAGATTGGGGGAGAGGGGGTAAATCGAGGCTAAAACCGAGGGGATTGAGAATGGAATCGTTGAGCGTAACAACCACGTTGAAACTCCATGCCCGTGCGACGCAGGCAAACAGAGTGAACCACAGCAAGTAGGCATTCTGGCTGAGGGGGGTTCCCCATCACAGCTGCGGCACAGCACCAGACTTGCACTGGATTTTCCCTACAGGCTGCTCTTCACAGTGAACGTTGCCAATTGTAGCGAGATTCTCAGACCCCTGTCTATGCAGGGGGTGGGCACATGAGAGACTTATAGCGCCGCAGCATCGAGAACGCCAATGGTCTGGTCGTAGATGGCTTGGGCTTCTTCGGGGGTGTTACCAATGCTGACGAGTCCCAGCTTACCAAATTCCGAGAGTGCCCCCATGAGGTGAAAGACAGTGCCCGTTTCGGTGCTGGAGTCAAAGTGGAGATGGTAGCGGGCAATCATATCCAAGAGATCATTGGGCAGGAGGCCGCGATAGTGGGGTTGGCAGAGGTTATCGGAGGCAATGTAATACTTGGGACGGCGGTGCTTGCTGTAAAACAGTCCAGAGGCTAGCTCATAGTGGCCATCGGTGAGGAATTTTAAGGTCATAAAGGGGTGCGTAGTACCACCCTTGCGCAAGTTAATTTCAATGGCGTAAAGCTCCCACCCTGCTGTTGTCTGGGTTGCAACAACGTCCACACCAAAACAGCCGATCACCCCCTGCTGTGCCAAGTACGTCCCTACCTTTTGCCCCAATTCTTGGAGTTGTTGGCGATAGTCGGCATGGGCGGGAAATTCACAGCCAATGAAAATTTGACCTGTGGGGGCATTGAGTAACTGTTCATGGGTGGAGACGATTTCAACACTGCCTTTGGGGGTAATACAGCCTTGGACACTGGGCGATCGCTTGACTGTCCCTTCCACAAAGGCTTCGACAATGCCACCCAGATCCATAAATCGCTGCCGATAGGAGAGCCAAGTTTCATTAGGCGCCTGAAAGACCATCTCCTCTAGGCTATTTTCAATCCGTTGTAGATGATCGGGGGTGTGTGGGCTGCCAAGGGGGCGCAGTGGGCGCAGATCAAGAAGAGCATTGCCTTCTCCGGAAAAAGCCTCATTGAGTTTCACCACCACCCGTTGCAGTTCAGGAGATTTCTCTTGGAGGTGAGCGATCGCGCGCACCAGTTCCGGTACCCCCTGCAAAAAACCGCTGCCCATCGGATGGGGAATGCCTGCAGCCGCAAAAAGTTCCCGACTGCCCGCCTTGGTTCCCCAGTAGAGGAGGTCGGGATCCGTCGAGTAGAGGGGAATGCCTAAGCGTACCGCCAGTTCCCGCTCCAAAGGGGTGGAGTTAAAACACACCATGTAGGCTTGGTTGGGACGCAGGGCTTGACGGATACGCTCCAAAAGGCGAGGCCGCTCTAAAATTTTCGCAGTCAAGGGTTTATCGGAGCGATCGTAGGTGGCCAGCAGCAGCAGGCGATCGCGGGCATGGGAACTGGGTACACCGGGGAGTAAATCCAGATAATAGTCAATAATGCTGGGGTGCAGTGGCTGGGACGTCACGTAGATCATGCGGGTACGCGGATTCCGCAACTGGATCAGCGTATAGAGTTGCCGCTCCTCGTAGTGGGTATAGCCGGTGATCTTGGCCAGCTCCGGTTGGGGAAAGCTCAGGGAAGGCACCACCACAATATCGCGCTCAATGCCGCCGGGACCCTTGGGTAGTTCAGGAATAAACGTTTCTGTCCCGTCCCAGCACTCCAAGAGTCGCGTTTGCAGTTGGCGGAATTCCTCAGCAATTGACATCAAAACGCCCCTATGCCCTTGTCCCTAGTTTAGGGAGTTTGAGTCGCACTCATCGCTTGGGGGTCATCTTGTTCAAACTTTCTTTACTGAGGAACGGTGCTTCGTTTGCTCAGCTTCAATGTTTCTCATAAGATGCCTCGCAAGAGGATAGTTGATAGTCTGATTCTGGCGAAGCCTAAGGAGAGTGCCCGTGAAAAGGATCACAGGATCACGGGGAACTTGGGCACAAAATTAACCCACTTCACCCAGTCTAGGCCTCAGACTCAATCGGGAGTGCTTCTAGTTGAACATAGCGGGCGCCGGCAAACACCTCACGGGTGGTGCGGCTATACCAATTGCGAAATGAGGGTCGCTTGAGAATGGGGCGCGTCCAGTGACTACCGCCTTTTAGGACAAAATGCTCGCCATCAAAGTAGGGGGCAGAATACCCCTGGTAGGGATAGCTCTGGAACTCCGGATAGGGGGCAAAGGGACTTTGCGTCCACTCCCAAACGTAGCCCTGATTCAAGAGTCCCTGCTGAGCAGCAATCTCCCATTCCCGTTCACTGGGGAGACGTTTGCCTTGGAAATGGCCATAGGCTTCAGCCTCATAGAAACTGAGTCCCCACATAGGTAAGTCCAAATCCTCAGGAACGGGGTAAAAGGGTGCTGTGATCCCCTCTGCTTCGCGCCATTCCCAACCACTGCTGGACCACCATTCCCGCCGCTGATAACCACCCGCTTCCACAAAGGTGAGAAATTTCCGCCAGGTCAGCGGTGCCGCATCAATCGTAAAAGGAAGTAGTTCGACACTCTGGACTGGCTGCTCGTTATCAAGGGCTAAGAGGTCTTCACTGCCAATGACATAACTGCCAGCGGCAATCCGTTGCCAAGACTGAGGCGACGATAGGAGAGGGGGTAAGGTGGTGAAAATCCCCTGCATCGCCAGCACCATTTGCATCGTTTCACTGTGTTGGGCTTCATGCTGCAAAATCCACCACCAGAGACGGACTTCCCGTTGCCACTGCTCGTCGCTAAGACTGTAGAGGCGATCGCCCGTCTTTTGGCGAATCTCTGCTAAGTAGTCAAGTAGCTGGCCACGCGGCGGTAGATGCTGTCGTTCGGCCTTGGGGCGGCCATCGGCGGCATACCAATAGCGATCGCGATCGCTCACCCCTGAGGATTCCGGCAAGAGCCAAAAAGCTTCTGTGTAGCCAATGTGTCCCAAATGCCACCCCACGGGACTATAGAGGGGATGGGGCTGCGCACAAAGGACGGCCTCGCTCAACTCAGCCACAAGTTGGCGTGTAAATTGCCGCTGGTTCTGAAAGGCTTGCCAAAGGGCTTCGCGATCCCAAGGATTAAACGGGGTTGAGGTCTCAGAAGGTATAAATCTCTGGTTCACTCTGCAAACTCATCAACAGCAGTTTATTTTCGGGTAAAGGATACCACTCCGTTTGCTGATCTACCGGCTCTGAGGTGAGTTGAATTTTCTCGGCATCCTGACTCCAGTACAGGGTGGGGGGTGGTGTGCCCCGCGCACAGCGGGTGGCAAGAATATAGACGCCATCAGTCAGAATCATGGCGGCACTGACACTAGTACGCGCTGCCTGCGCTAGGGAAAAAACAATTTGCAGTGTTTGCCGCAGTACCATCAACGGTGACAGTTGCGGATTCAACACCAATTCATTGCAAAACAGGGCAAAGAGGTGCTCAGAGTCTGTAGAGCCTTCAACAATGTTGTAACAAATATCCGACAGGCGATCGCGCATAGGGCGGTAGAGGGTTTGGCGAAAGTTCTCGATAAAGCCATTGTGCACCCCCAGCCAGCGTCCCCAGCGAAAGGGCTGCGTATTCGTCATCTGCACGGGTTGACCCGGTGTGGCACTGCGGACATTGGCCAAAAAACAGGTAGATTGAATGTAGCGGCTTAAATGCTCAGTAAAGTTAATATCATGCCACATGGGCAGCGTTTGCCGATAAAGAAAGGGGGGCACATCTTGGCGGGCAGCATACCAGCCCACCCCAAAGCCATCGGCATTTAAGCGTCCCGCCGTCATTTCGCGGGGTTGATAACTTTGCACCAACAGGGAATGGGGAGCATCCACCAAGGCATGGGCAAGGGACGTTTTGCGCCCCATATAGGCATAAAGACGGCACATAAATTAACATGTAAGTTTGATAGGAATACCTTACCCCCGATTCTAACTTTCAGCAAAGGATTTTTCAGGGCGCTATATCCAGTTTGAGAGCTGGCAGTAAAGCTTGCTAGAGTGTAGAGAAAAAAGGTTATCTGCAATCAATGAACCCAACGGATTCCCTAGAGGATGATTTTCCCGACGTCGAAGCCATTGTGCCCCCTGAGCAGTCCCAAGCCTTGGGGCGATCGCAAATTCAGCGCACCTTGGTGATCACAGAAACAGCCTTCCTTGCCAGTACCGCTGCCCTGCTGTGGGTGATTAACTTTTATTTGCCCATTGGTCCAGTCTTGCGCCTATTTTTTCCAATTCCCATTGCCTTGGTGTATTTACGCTGGAACCGCCGAGCGGCTTGGATGGCGGCGATTGTCAGTGCCTTGCTCCTTTCTGTGTTGATGGGGCCACCCCGCAGTCTGCAATTTCTCTTGCCCCACGGCATGATGGGGGTGATTTTTGGCGGCTGTTGGGCAAAAAAAGAGAGCTGGGAACGCTCGATTCTCAGTGGCGCTGTGATTGGCACCGCAGGATTTTTCTTTCAGATTAGTCTTGTGTCCATTCTGCTCGGGGAAAACCTCTGGATTTACTTCAATCAGCAGGTCACGAATTTCATTGATTGGGTGCTGGTCAACCTCAACCTGCTGCTGGAGCCAACGGTGACCCTGATCCAAGTCGTGGCACTGCTACTTGTCTTTTTCCAGTCCACGGTGTATGCCTTAGTGGTGCATATTTTGGCATGGACGCTGTTGGAGCGATTGGGCAATCCGATTCCGGATCCGCCCCCGTGGCTGCGCACGATCCTTGAAGACCCCCGCTAGATCCTTTCGAGACAGCGACGCTGATAGAGGGCTTGGGGAGTGGCACTGCCGGTACAAAACAGCACGGTTTTCAATTCCTCAAGGATAAAATCAATGCGTTGCGCAAGTGTCTCCTCTGATTGATGGGCGGCCTGCAAAAAGGGGCGCGCTAAACCGGCAAGACTAGCACCGAGGGCAAGGGCCTTGGCCACATCAATGCCATTTTGAAGTCCGCCGGAGGCAATTAGGGGCGTATCTGGTAGGGCAGGATGAATTTGCTCCAGACACTGCGCCGCAGGCATGCCCCATTCGGCAAAGGCCTCTCCGAGGTACTGCTGACGCCCATCCTGAGCACGCGCTGCTTCCACCTTAGCCCAAGAGGTTCCCCCTGCCCCCGCCACGTCAATAGCGGCTACTCCCACCTCCACGAGTTGCTTGGCCACATCGGCACTGATACCATTGCCCACTTCCTTCACAATCACCGGCACCGGTAGGGCACGGCAGAGAACACCAATTTTCGTCAACAGTCCCTTGAAGTTGCGATCGCCCCCCGTTTGGACGGCCTCTTGTAAGGGATTGAGGTGCAAAATCAAGGCATTCGCCTCTAGGAGATCAATAATCTTTTGGCATTCATTGACGCCACAGCCATAGTTCAACTGCACCGCGCCAAGATTGGCTAAGAGGGGGATAGTGGGTGCCTCTTGACGAATGGCAAACGTGGTCGCCACCTCTGGATGCTCCAGCAGCACTCGCTGGGAACCGACCCCCATGGCAATTCCCTTTTGTTGCGCCACCCGTGCCAAGCGGCGATTGATGTCTCCCGCTTCAGGCGTTCCACCAGTCATGGAGGAAATCAGCAGCGGAGCTGCAAGCCGCCAGCCCAAAAACTCGACGCTCAGATCAATCTCGGCAAAGTCCAGTTCGGGCAGGGCACAATGGCGAAAGCGATACTTCTCGAAACCGGTGGTGATTTCTTGATGACTGACATCACCTTGAATACAAAGCTCGAGGTGCTCGGCCTTGCGCTGCTCAATGGGACTGCTCACCACTCGTGTTCCTAAAGTTAGGCTGCACCAACATTATAGAAGGCAGCTCAGGGAGCATCCCTATCGGCATTAACGGAAAACCGTCGGCACTCTCAACCCCGCTGCCAACAATTTCAGGCCATTGGCTGCTGCATCGCGGTAACGCAACTGACCGCAGAGAATTTGCCCCATCCGTTGCAGGGCGCTGGGACGTTTGATGGCCACTTCATAGGCCATGTGGGGCATCCGATAAAAAAGAGTCGCTAGACGTTTTGCCCAGACCATATCCGCTCCCCACGCCTGTTGGACTTGACGGGAATAGTCTGCGAGAGCCTCTGGATCACCATTGAGGGCGCGATCGATGGCTTGGGCGGCCAACATGCCAGTCAACAGCGAGGGACGAATGCCTTCGGCAGTAAACGGATCAACGATACAGGCCGCTTCCCCGGCAAGGAGGGCATTTTGGGTGTGCAGGCGCTGGTGCCGCTGCCAACAGTAGAGGGGGTGGCCATAGACCTTGACTTGACTGAAATCAACGCCAAAGGTTTCAGCATATGCTGCCCCGATCGCCCTCAGATTTTGCTTGCGTTTTAGGGAAAACGTGCCCACACCAATCGAGTAGCCCTCCCGTTTAGGAAAGTTCCAAATGTAGCCATTGTGAACGCGACCAAAGTCAAAGTGGGCTGCCCTCAGGGAATGATTGGGCATGGCTGCTTCAACCTCAATGGCTGCTCCTATACGCTGCTGACGATGTTGGAAGCCCAACCACTTGGCCATTGAACCTTTGGCACCATCACAGCCAATCAAATACTGCGCTGTGAAATCCCCCTTGGACGTATGCACCTGCCAGCGATCGCCCCCCCACGTTAGACCTGTAACGGGAGTTTGAGCCGCTACCTGCGCCCCCTGTTGCTGCGCCTGTTGAATCAGAAAATGATCAAACACATCGCGGCGCACCATCCACACCGCTTGCTCTGGGGGCAGTTCCAGCACTTGCGCTTCCCCACCCTGCCACGTACAGACCATTTGCGTCAGCTTCAGCGAGATAGCAGGAGTAAAGTCAAAGTCAAACCAAGCTTGCACTTGGGGCGACACACCTCCCCCACAGGGCTTGTAGCGGGGCAGAGCTTCCTTTTCCAGAACCAACACCCGCCAGCCTTGCCTAGCCAAGTGATAGGCAGCCGCACCGCCCGCAGGGCCTGAACCAACAACAATGCAGTCGTACACCACAGGGTCACTCCTCAGTTGCTTTGCGCAGATGCTCAAAAAATAGCAAAAATCACTTAAGAGAAGCTGATCTGACTGGATTCGTAGTCGGGGGGTTCGACGTGGATGACAATGCGAGCCGGCCCATAGCGGTCTTGCAGCAGGGCTTCAATTTGCTCAGTAATGTCATGGGCCGTGGGAATATCTTCCGCCTCGACAATTAAGTGCATCTCAATAAACACTTGCCGTCCCACCATTCCCCGCGAGCTAATGTCATGGCAATTAACCACACCGGGCACGGTCATCACTAGCTCATGGATGGCTTCGGGGGCGATCGCCATCTCATCCACCAGCCAAGGAATGTTGCTTTTGAGAACTTCCCACGCACTCCAAAACACAAGGGCCGCGACGGGAAATGCCAACACCACATCCAGCCAATCCCAATTGAACGTCCACACCCCAATCAACCCCAAAAGGACAATAATCGTTGTCCAGACATCGCTCAGGGTATGCTTGGCATCAGCAATGAGCACGGAATTATTCAGCTTGCGCCCCATGTGGTGTTCATAGAGAGTAAGGCCGATATTCATGCCAAGGACAAGGATCACAATCCACAGTTCTGCCCCTGTGATCGTCACGGCACTGCTTTTATGCAGCAGGCGCTCAACCGCACTTTGTAAAATCTCAAAGCACACCATGCCCAGAAAGGCGGCAATCCCCAATGCACCGAGGGCTTCAAACTTTTGGTGACCGTAGGGATGGTCGCGATCGGGATGGGGGTTAGCCCACTGCATGGCCACTAAGCCCAGTATGCTACTCCCGGCATCGGTCAAGCTATGCAGGGCATCGGCCTGTAAACTCAATGAGTGACTGAGAACACCAACAATGGCTTTAATGGCCGTCAGGGCAACATTGACCCCTAGCGCCAAGAACAATACCCGCTGGGCTTGTCGGCGGTGGTCGGCCACGGTGCTCACCTAACTGAGTGAACTTAAGGATTGGCTGTCTGGGGAGGACGCGCTGATTGGGTATTGCGTCGCTCCGCTAGGATACGTTCATTGAGAACCGCAAGGGCCCGTGTAAATTGAGGATCACGATCAGTGGCAATGTCATCGCGCGTCAGTTGTTCCCGCTGCTGCTCCGTGAGTGTGACTTCAATATCGGGTTCAATGCCTTTCTTGTTAATATCACGACCACTGGGGGTAAAGTATTTGGCGATCGTTACCGCAATCCCTGCCCCTTCCCCCACGGGCTGGACGGACTGCACCAAGCCTTTCCCAAAGGTGCGCGTTCCCACCAACACGGCACGGCCATTATCCTGTAGGGCACCTGCGAGGATTTCGCTGGCACTGGCCGAGCCGCCATCAATGAGCACCACAAGGGGCTTATTGGTCAAGAAGCCGCGACCGGCACGTAAGCGTTCTGCTTCCCCTTGGCGATTGACCGTAGAGACAATATCGCCCTGCGGTAGAAACATGCGGGCAATTTCAGCACTAGCAAAGAGTAGGCCGCCCGGATTGGAGCGTAAATCCAAAACATAGCCTTCAACGCCTTGCTTTTCTAACTCACGGATGGCGGCGCGCATTTCTGCTGCTGCATTGGAGCTAAAGGTGACAAGGCGAATATAGCCGACAGGGCCTTGGGGAGTTTGGCGTAGGCTGTGGCGAACGGGATGAATTTCAATGCGGGCACGGGTGATCTCATAGTTCAAGATTTGATCGCCCCGCTGGATCGTCAGGCGCACTTTTGTATTCACCGGGCCACGGATCATGCTGACAGCTTGGTTGAGATCCATGCCCTTGGTGGATTTGCCATCAATTTTCAGGATCACATCCTTGGCCATTAAACCCATCTCAGCGGCGGGACTCCCTTCAATGGGGGAAACCACGGTGATTTCTTTGGTCTTTTCGTCCTGGGTAATGGTGATACCTACCCCTGTGAGTTCACCAGAGGTTTCAATTTGCATGGAGCGAAACTGCTCCGGATCCATAAAGCGGGTGTAGGGATCATTGAGCTTCTCGAGCATTTCCCGTGCCGCTTTGTAAGCATCCTCGGGTTTGGTGTAGTTCCGAGAGAGAAATTCCCGCCGCACGGCACGCCAGTCATTGCCATTGAAGGTGGCATCAACGTATTCACGGTCAATGACCTGCCATACTTCATCCACGAGTTCCTTAGGACTTTGGCGAAAACCTGCTAGGCTACGGGACCAGTGCAGACCCGCACCCGTGACAGCAACCAATGCCGTCATGACCACTGTCGTACTGACAACGAGCGTGCGGTGTGTGATTCCCATATGATTCGTCCTAAATTTTCGATCCTTTAGCCTACGCCCAATCTAGCACAAAGACTTGCCTTGGCCGTTGGCGATCGCCAGCTAAGTTTTCCGACGCGCAGCAGGGTCAAAAAGTGCCTAGACCCCCAGTTGTTGGCGAATGCAGTAGTTCACACTTTCATCGAGAACCCGCTGTGCCCGCTGTTGGCCAGGAGATTGCGGTTGACTGCCATTGGGATCAAGGGTTTGAAAATCAGTGTAGCTCAATCGCTCTTGAATGTAGTTGATGGAGCACTGACAAATGTTATTCATCACTGAACGGGGCACAATGGGCGCTGATCGCCGGCCACGCTCGATGCAGGTATTCATAAAACTATTCACCGCCACTGGGGGGTAGGGTTGGGGAATGGCGCGTGCTGGCAGTTTCAAGCTAGTGGCTAAGCTGCTACTAATTAAGATTAAAGAGAAGAATTTCATAGGTAATAGACCCTGACGCTAAGACATCCTCGTCATACCCTAGGACGCCCTTCTTCATGCAAAAAGTTTCAATCAGTGAAGGCGCGATCGTAGGCTGCATTGGAACCCACGAGCATTGAGCCGATCCCCGAATCGGTAAAAATTTCTAGCAACAGGGCGTGGGGCACCCGGCCATCAATAATGTGCGCTGATTTCACCCCTTGAGCGAGCGATCGCACGCAACAGGTGACTTTAGGAATCATCCCGCCAGAGACAACCCCCTCTTTAATGAGTTGCCGCGCTTCGGCAATATCAAGGCGATAAATGAGAGTACTCGGATCACGATAATCCCGTAAAATGCCTGCGGTATCCGTCAGTAAAATCAGCTTCTCAGCCCCCAAAGCCGCCGCAATCTCGCCAGCAACAGTATCAGCATTGATGTTGTAGGCTTGCCCAGTATCATCGGCAGCCACACTGGAGATGACGGGAATATACCCCTTCTCCACTAGTGCCGTAATCACGCGGGTATCCACGCCTTGGACTTCACCCACAAAGCCGATGCTCTCTTCTCCTTGGGCACGGGCACGAATCAGGTTGCCATCTTTGCCGCACAGCCCCACCGCTTTACCGCCCGCCTGATTGATCAGGGTGACAATTTCCTTGTTGACCCGACCCACCAAGACCATCTCCACCACATCCATCGTTGCGGCATCGGTGACGCGCAGCCCATTTTTAAATTGGGGTTCAATGTTGAGTTTGCCAAGCCAAGTATTGATTTCTGGGCCACCGCCATGAACCACCACAGGGCGAATCCCCACATAGGAGAGAAAGACAATATCGCGAATCACGGAATCTTTGAGCTGCTCTTCCTTCATGGCGGCACCGCCGTATTTGACCACAAAGGTGCGCCCGGCAAAGGCTTGGAGATAGGGCAGGGCTTCACTGAGAACACGAACGCGATCGCTATCGCTGAGCATAGAGTTTTCTTTTGTCCGTCTAAAAACCTAAGCAGGGATCAATGGGGGGCTGAGCAGAGGGGGGATCTTCCTCAGCCGCAACTGCTAAGCGGGCAGCCAACCCTGCCGCAGAATCGCGAATCAGTGACCAAATCAGCGGCGCCAGCCACCCCCGCAACATCACTGAGCAGGAAATCTGACTCCCACAGACCGTTGATTCTAAACGATAGGTTACCCGTTCCTCTACCCCCGGCAAGACCAAAATGCGAATACTCAACAGTTTTCCCGGTGATACCCGTTCGACAAAAATCTGAATCGGCCACGGAATCCAACGGGTCATGGCTTGGAAAATAAACCCCGGCTTGGGTACGAGTCCGTAGGGCACATTCGTGCGCAAAATCAAGGGATGCCACGACACATCGGCCAAATTCACCACTTTGCGCCAGATCAAATCCACCGATGCCGAGCTGAGGGCTTGATAGGTGCCTGCCAACGGCCAGCTGTAGGTCATTTGCTGTTTTTTCTTTTGTTGACGACGGCGATCGGCCACAGTCTCGTTACCCTACTATTCCTGACGATTTGGACACCACGAAAGAATAAATAATCGCCTGAACCCTTGATTGATCCAAGAGCCTTATCTATATTAGAACGGAATTTTCCGAGCAGGAGTTTCGTAACTCTGTGTAACGATTATTTTTCTAAACGCACGGCATACCACTGAAGGTAGCCACCATTGGGTAATTGCAGTTCACAACCCGTTGTCATGAGGTAGTGGGCACGACTTTCCACATCGGGCAAAGCAAGTAGATCCGGCGTTAGGGAAACATCGGTTCCTGTTAAATACTCCACCAGCTTGGCCTGTAGCTCCATCGGCGTGAGAAAGGTCTCATCGCTGACAGTAGATTCAAGGACAACATACATCTCTTCAGTGAACATAGCGAATGCGGTTAAGTTGACATTGATTACATTGGAAATTATCCGCGCAGCAACGCTCTGCCTTTACTGGGCTGGCAGTGCAAACATCTGTACAGCATAGACTTCTCCGTGAGCTGAATTCAAAGCAATGCCAAAGCCAAAGCGGGTAAATTCAGGCCGCAGGATATTTTGGCGGTGCCCCTCACTATACATCCAGCCTTTTTGGAACCGCTCAATCAGCTTATAGTTGAGCACCAATCCGGGGGTGCCCTTCTGCTCCATGATATTTTCACCGACGCCACCGCGTCCCCCCAAGGCGATAAAGCGATCCATTGGGGATTGCCCATCGGGATTGGTATGGCTAAAGTATTGGCGTTTGAGCATATCTTCGGCGTGGCGTTGTGCGGCCTCTGTGAGTAATTCATCGGCAACAAGGGGCGGCAGTCCATTGAGCTGGCGATCGCGATTCACCAATTGCAGGGCAAAGGCTCGTATTTCCGCAAGGGAGCGTTTTGGCTGAGCAGCAATGACATCCACCTGTGGAGCACCAATTTGCCAATCTTGCCCCCCTTGGCCATTGTTCAAGTAAAAATACTCCTTGGCCGCTGCAAGGGCAATGCCGAGCATTAAGGTGACGTACAAGAAGACCTGTAGGCGTTGTTGATTGAGGTGGCGGCCAGCCATGGCTGCGAAGCTTGTTAATCTATTGTCAGTCTATTGTCAGTGTACGCGAGCAAGTGCGGAATCCCCTACATTTTCTGCCATTGCCCTCAACTGGTTTTCCACAGTACTGTAAACAATGGCTTGAAGCCTGCTAAGTTTGCAGTCCCTCAATCATGACCTCCAAGTTACTAAAGGATAGCCACCCATGGCAAAATTAGTCGCATTTCATGAAGAGTCCCGGCGATCGCTCGAACGCGGAATTAATGCCCTTGCCGATGCCGTGAAAATTACCCTTGGCCCCAAAGGGCGCAACGTGGTGCTTGAGAAAAAGTATGGCGCACCGCAAATTGTTAACGATGGCGTGACGATCGCCAAGGAAATCGAACTGGAAGATGCCTACGAAAATACTGGTGCCCAACTGATTCGGGAAGTGGCCGCCAAAACCAATGATGTCGTCGGCGATGGCACAACCACTGCCACCCTCCTTGCCCAAGCCCTGATCCGTGAAGGCCTGAAAAACGTGGCTGCCGGTGCTAACCCCATTGCCCTCAAGCGCGGTATGGAAAAAGCGATCAAAACCATTGTCGAGGGCATTGCCGAAGTGGCCAAACCCGTTGAAGGGGATATGATTGCCCAAGTGGCCACCGTCTCTGCCGGTAATGATCCCGAAGTGGGAGCCATGATTGGTGAAGCCATGGCCAAAGTCGGCAAAGATGGCGTGATCACCATTGAAGAATCGAAATCCCTGAATACAGAAATGGAAATTGTTGAGGGGATGCAGTTTGATCGCGGCTACATTTCCCCCTACTTTGTCACCGATCCAGAGCGGATGATTGTTCAACTCAACAATGCCTATCTGCTGTTGACGGACAAAAAAATTACCAGTATCCAAGATCTGATTCCCACCCTAGAAAGAGTGGCTCGCAGTGGTCGTCCCCTCGTGATCATTGCTGAAGATGTAGAAGGCGAAGCCCTCGCCACATTGGTGGTGAATAAACTGCGGGGTGTCCTCAATGTGGTTGCCGTGAAAGCCCCAGCCTTTGGCGAACGGCGTAAAGCAATGCTCCAAGACATTGCCATTCTCACGGGCGGTCAAGTCATTTCTGAGGAAGTGGGACTGACCCTAGATGATGTGGAAATCACCATGCTGGGAGAAGCCGCCTCCGTCACCGTGACCAAAGACACCACCACCCTTGTGTCCGAGAAAGGCAATAAAGCCGATATTCAAAAGCGGGTCGAACAGCTCAAGAAGCAGTTGGCCGAGACCGACTCCGAATACGACAAAGAAAAGCTGCAAGAGCGCATTGCCAAGCTCGTGGGCGGCGTAGCGGTGATCAAAGTGGGGGCTGCCACCGAAACGGAATTGAAGGATCGCAAACTCCGCCTCGAAGATGCCCTCAATGCCACCAAAGCGGCAGTGGCTGAAGGGATCGTGCCCGGCGGTGGTGTGACCTTGCTTCACTTGGCCAGTCGCATTGATGCCCTGCTGCCTAGCCTCAGTCCCGAGGAACAAACGGGGGCACGCATTGTTGCCAGTGCCTTGGCAGCCCCGGTGGCTCAAATTGCTGACAATGCTGGTGTTGAAGGAGCCGTAGTCGTCGAGAATGTCCGTGCCGGTGACTTTAACTATGGCTTTAATGCTGCAACGGGCACCTATGACGATCTCGTTAGTGCCGGTATTATTGACCCTGCCAAAGTCGTACGCTCTGCCCTGCAAAATGCTGGTTCGATCGCCGGCATGGTACTGACGACAGAAGCCCTTGTGGTCGAAAAACCGGAACCGAAACCGGCAGCTCCTGCGGATGGCGGTATGGGGGGCATGGGCGGCATGATGTAGGCTTACTGCCCCAATAGTTTGCTAGGTTCTCTCCTCTCTAACTGGGGGGAGGGTTTTTTATTGGTGGCTAAAATTGCAGGGCATTCTGCGTCACTTGGGCGATCGCCTGATCGGTGGCCTTGGGCAGATGGTAATACTTACCCCCTGCTTGCCGTGCCAATTCCTTGCCCATCCCCGTGGAGACAAACTTATTCTCGGTATCAATCACCAAGAGCTTCAGACCCAAGGCTTGAATTTTAGCGGCAATTTCCAGTACTTCCGCTTTGACATCGGGCTTGGTCTCCGGCGGAATAGTTTCGCCAAGGGAACGGCTCAGGGGGATATTGCCCCGACCATCGGTAATGGCCACAATCATCACTTGACCAATCTCACCGCTTTGCTTGGCATTCAAACCCACTCGCACCGCTTGGGTCAGGCCGTGGGCAAGGGGAGAGCCACCCCCACAGGGCAGGGTTTCAAGGCGTCGCCGCGCCGCTTCAATGGATCGGGTGGGGGGTAGGAGCACCTCTGCTTGCTCGCCACGAAAGGGAATCAGCGCCACCATATCGCGGTTTTGATAGGCTTGGGTCAATAGGCGTAAAACAGCGCCCTTGGCAGAATTCATGCGGTTCAGTGCCATGGAGCCAGAGGCATCCACGACAAAAATAATCAAGGCACCCGCTTTGCGTACCAAACGTTTAATTCGCAGATCACTGTTTTCAACAATGACGCGGCGTTGGGGTTGGCGTAGGCGACGGGATTTTTGGTAGGGAGCGGCGCTGCGCAGGGTGGCATCCACAGCAATTCGACCCCCTCGGCCACGGGGCAAAATGGGGCGGATATAGCGACCGCGATCTTGGGAGTAAATCAGGCTGCGACTCCCCGATTTCCCTTGGCGTTGGGTCAGTTGGGCAAAGTAGAGCACTGACTCATCCAAGACCGTGCCATCGGCCTCAAAGACAAATTCCTCAGGAATGGGTGGCGTTTCCTGCTGCTCTTCCGGTGGCGTCTCTGGCTCATCGGGTTCTTCTTCGGGGTTAGACTGCTGATTCTCCGGCGGGGGCGGTGGTGGAGGTGGGGGCGGTGGTTGCTCCGGCGGCGGTTCCAGTTGCGTGGCTCGCGGCACAATCACTAGTTCAACAGCGCGGCGTAGATCTTCGGCATTCACTTCACTGCGGCCATTCAGGGCAGCATGGGCTTTGGCCACCCGCACCGCAAAGAGTTCTGCTCGATGGCCTTGAACACCGCCCCGTAGGGCTTCGGTGACCAGATAGGCAATTTGCTGCCGTTGAATTTTTACCTCCTTGAGCCATTCCCGCGCCAGAATAATTTGGGTGCGCAGATCCTCTAGCTCAGCATCGTACTGCTGCAAAAAGGCTTGGGGCGAATCAGCAAATTGGGTGGCATGATCCACCGCTGCAACCCGCTCATCTAAGCCCAGAACCGTATCCGCCGATAGGGCGATCGCAAACCGGTCCAGCAGATGGGGCGGCACTTCTCCCTCATCGGGATTAAAGGTGGCAATCAACAGGGGACGACAGGGGTGATCCAGACTAATCCCCTCCCGTTCAATTGGGTTGCGCCCAGCACTCAGCACGGCCATCAGCACATTGGCCAATTGTTCATCCAAGAGATTGATTTCATCCACATAGAGCACGCCGCGGTGGGCTGCCGCCAAGAGGCCGGGCTGAAAGACCGCTTCACCCCGCTGCACCGATTGACTCACATCCACGGCTCCCAAGAGGCGATCTTCGGTGACCCCTAGGGGAATTTGCACAAAGGGGGCTGGAATCACTTTGGTGGTCAAAGGGACATCGGGATGACTTTGGCGCCAAGCCTGCAAGCGGCTATCCCAGTCTTGGGGACGTTCGGGATCGGGGTTGGCAATGATCGGTACTGGGATCTCCCCTTGATCAATGACTTCAATGGGGGGCAATAGGGCATGAATACCCCGCGCAAGAACAGATTTGGCAGTCCCCCGCCGCCCGGCAATGATCACCCCCCCCAAACCGGGATCAACGGCGGCCAACAGCAGGGCAAGCTTAATGGCTTCTTGACCAACAATGGCGGTAATCGGAAAGGGGGCGATCGCGAGCGTCATTGCATCCCTGTTGAAGGTAAACAGCAGTCGTCATCATCTATCTTACCGAGGGTGAAACCCTTTCCCGCCTCTTTGGCTAGACTGGAGTGAGAAATTGCTGCGAGATGACCATGAGGTTTGTTGGCTCCACCCTAGCGGCTGTTGCCCTATTGACGATGACACCACTGGCGGCACTGGCACGCCCCCTTTCCTGTCGCTCCTATGAAAGTACCTTTGTGGCCACGGAGACTCGTAGCTATTGGGTGAATATCTGTGGGGGCGATCGCCCCGCCTACTATATGGCACGACACAAGCAGGATCCGCGCCTATCAATTCGGCTGCCCCTGCGGGATTGGAGTCCTCAAGGGTACTATTTTGAAGCCGTCAATGGTGAGTACACGTATCTATTGACCAAAACACCCCGCGGGATCTTCTTGACCGTGAATCGTGGTACCCATGAGCTACTGCGGGAACCTGTTTTGGAGCCGTGGTAAGCAAAGGAGCCAAATTGGTTACAATGAGTTCTTGTTAGCTGAGGCCGCCCTATGGCAGAAGAGATTTTCAATACTGCGGTAATTACGTTTACCCTGGTTCTGGTTGGTTTAGGCGCAGGCTACCTGCTGTTGCGCTTGACTCCCGACGATTAGCCACCAAATGCCCCTACCCGGCAAAGAGCACCAGCCACAGGGGCAATAGAAGAATTAAGGCAAAGAGGCTGGTTAAAATCACACTGGCAGCGAAAGCCCGGTCCAAGTGATATACATCCGCCAGAATTAGGGTCATAAAGGCGGGGGGCATGCCAGCTTGGAGTACCATCCCTAGACGGGGCCGGCCGCTGATGCCTACGAGGGTTAATCCGAGACCCAACAGGAGCGGTACCAGTAGCATCTTAATCGTCAGACAGGGAATGATGCGTTCCCAGCGGAGCTTGAGGGGAGCCTCACCGAGGCAGATGCCCATATAGATCAATCCAGCAATCACCATTAACCACCCCAAGGTTAAAAGTCCCTGTTGGGCGATCGCGGGTAGGGGATGTTGTCGTAGCAGCAGTCCGATGCCGACACACCAAAGGGTTGGATTCCGGCCAATGTGCCACAGCAGTTTTGCGATGGAAATGGCGCGATCGCCAAAACTCGCCGCCACGCCAATGCCAGCACTATAGGAAATGAGGAGCGTCCCCATCAGATCAAAAAACAACGCCCAACTGAAGTGCTCTTGCCCCAGCAGTCGCCAAGTAATTGGAAAGCCAATAAAACCCGTGTTGCCCACCATGGTCGCCAAGAGAAAACTGCCCTGCTCCTGCCGCGTGTGAGCGGGATATTGCTGCAACCACAGCCACGCCAAGCTGACGCCGATCCCCATTCCTAGCCACGCCAATAGCGGAGCCAACGTACTGTGACCCGTAATCGGGGTGGTGACAATAAAACTAAATGCCGTTAGGGGCGTCCCCACCCAGAACAACCCTTGCGCCAGCCAAGCCCCCGTCGTTGATGGCAAAAAACGGCTACTGCCATAGCCAATGCCCATGCACAGAAAGATTAATCCGTAGAGTTCAGCGAGGGTCGGCAGTAGGGTAAGGAAAATTTTCACGGGAAAAGCATACGCCTTGGGACAGGAATTCTGGCTTGACTTTGGCCAAAAAGACCAGCAGTGAAGCCGTGACCACTCCCTCCAACATAGCAAGGGGCAAATGGCCAATCCCAATCGCAGCGATCGCTAGCCATTCCCGCTGTTGATCCAAGGGTGCTGGCAGGCTCAGGAGAATCACTGCGCCAAATAAGAGAACAGCCAACAGCACAGCCCCCGCCCCAAGGATAAACCCGAGGAGCGATCGCCCCCTTGGCGGACAGCGATGCCACAGCCCCCGAAAAACAGCAGCGGCAAGGAGCGCTGGAATCCCCATGATCAGCGCATTGAGGCCCAAAGTCGTCAGACCGCCATGACCAAACATCACCGCCTGTAGAAATAATCCCATCACCACGGCTATCATTGCCCCTTCCCCCAAAAGAATCCCCAGACTGCCAAGGAACATGAGGTGCACACTGGCGGGAGGCAGCGGGATATAAACCGCAGAGGCGGTAAAAAAGGCAGCGGTTAATAGAGCTAATCGCGGCACGATCGCCAGCGGATCCACCGTTGCCCGCTGCAAACGGCGGCAAGACCACCACAGGAGACCACCGCTACCGGCATAACCCAGTCCACACCACAGGGGCGGCACTAAACCATCGGGGATGTGCATGACTACGACTCCACTGGCAGCCGCCGCCGCGACCAAGCAAAGCAAGCTGTGCCAATGGCACCCCAGAGCACTGCCAAGACCATGACCGTGATTTGTGCGGGAGTGTATTGACTCAGGGAAACCGTCCTTGGCGGTTCTGGGACGGCGGTAAGAGCAACCTCAGCCGTTGCTTGGGCATCGGTTGCTATCGGAATCGTGAGTAGGCCGCCATGTCCCCCTTGACGTACCTGCACCTGCCACTGACCGCGGCGATCGGGCACAAATTGAAACTCCCCTTGGGTATTGGTGGTTCCTGTTATTGCTGCTTCTTGGGGGCGATCGGGGGCAAAGACCTGTACCCTAGCATTTGCCATCGGTTCGCCACTGTCATAGCGCGCTGTAATGTGAATCACCTGTTGCGGTTTGTAGCGCAACTCAACCCCATGGGCAAGGGCTTGGGGAACTATCAGTCCTAAGGTAGCCACACTCGCTAAAACTGTTTTCATGAGGAAACCTCCCGACAGTGACCTTCGCCGACATGCCCCAGACCGCTAAGGGCTTTGCGCAGTGTTTCAAAATCTTTGGGGCTGAGTTTTTGCTGTAATCCTGTCCAGTCAACCGTGACTCCCTCAGGAGTGCCTAGGGCAGCAAAGGGGTCAAAGCCTACCGCGTCGCGATTGATCTCCGCCGTTGCTGGTTCAGCGCCATCACCAAAAAGATGATCAAAGTGGAGCGTAATCTCTAGCTCAGCGGAACTGTTCGCTGTGACCATTCCCTTGCGTTCATCGCCAATGTAGTCGCCACAAACAAAGGCCAAGGGCTGATCCAACGTAATGTCAAAGGGGAGAGTGACATTGCCCCGCTGCGCTGTTCCCACCAGTTGTAAACTGGGTGCGAGGGTCTGCCACTGCAGGGCATTGAAGTGACCCACCGCCGCCGCAGCACTGCCTACAAGGGGACGCTCATCACTCACCAAATCCACCGTCATAGGATCGCTAAACACAACCGTCACTTCACTGTCGGGGCGATCGCCCGCCTCAGGATCAAAAGGGGGATGGGTTTGGTAGGCAGTCACCGTACCCAACGTCAAATAGACATGGTCAAGCTCGAGCTTCCAGCCATCTTTGCTTGTCCATCCCGTTTGCAAGCGCTCTTCACCATTGGCATAGAGCTGGAGAGTGCCCTTTTGCGAGGCGGGCGCACAACTGGCCAGTAGCACTGTACTGAAAATCGTGACTATCCCTAAACGTTGGTATAGATTCATTCCTTTGATCACGCCTGATCACGCCGAAAAAAGCCACAGAAAGAGCACCCCTGTAGCTATTGGCAAAAGCAATAAAGACACTCTTCCTACCTTAGAAGGGGTGGCATTGGTTCTACAATGCACGGGAGGGGGATGGCGTGGCGGTATAGTGTCTTTACAGAGCGTGATGGAGCGAAAAATGAAACGGGTTTGGGGCTGGTTAGGACTTGTCCTCCTGCTGTGGGGACTGTGGACAGCGCCGAGTTGGGCGGGGTTACAAGACGATCGCTACGATGGGAATATCTTTGCTCTTTACGCCGGCAATGGCTCCTTAGTGCCACCAAAGGTCACCCTAGAGAAATCGCGTCAGAGCGATCGCGCCACATTGCTGCTGTTTTATGTGAACGATAGCCGCGACTGCAAGCAGTTTGCCTCCACCATTTCCCAGTTGCAGGGGTACTATGGTCGCGTCACCGATTTCATCGCTATTGATGTCGATGCCTTACCCTTTGGGGCGCAGTTCTCCGCCAATGAAGCGGGCTACTACTACAAAGGCCGGGTGCCGCAAACCCTGATTTTCGATCGCCAAGGCCAATTGCGGCAGGAATTTATCGGTGTGGTGCCCTTTGAAACCCTCGATGACACGTTTCGGGAAGTGTTTGATTTGCTGCCGAGATCGCAATCTCTGGAACTGCGGCCGCGCCCTGTGAATGAAATCAATGTGGAACTGGTGCCCCCGACACCTGTCAAAGGGAAGAAGCTGGCCAACGAAACGGTAGAGTAATAGTGAGCTTTGCAGTGAGGTACAAGATAGCGAGGTACAAGATGGAGTTACCCACCCTACAGGAACGTCTAGCAGTTGTTTTGGCGAAACGGGAGAGCCTCAAAAAGCTCTTGGAACTCCCCGGTCATGGCACCCTCACCATTGACATTGAATCCGCCCTCGCCGAACTCGATGAATTGATTAGCGACTTCAAGCGCACGTTTCCAGACCTCGACATTTCTGCCTAGGAGGTTCACGATGGTGGAGATTACCAGTCGTTGGGTCAAGGTAGTCAATGGCGATCTGCTGATTGATGCCTACTTAGCCGAGCCTGTTGCCCCCGGCCGCTATCCGGCAGTGATTGTCTTTCACTATCCGGCAGTGATTGTCTTTCAGGAAATTTTTGGCGTCAATGCCCATATCCGCGATGTGACCGAACGTATTGCCCGCGAAGGCTATGTGGCGATCGCCCCCGCCATTTACCAACGCTTTGCCCCCGGCTTTGAAACGGGCTACACCGCCGCTGATATTGATTTGGGGCGGCAGTACAAAAACCAAACCAAAGCCGCGGAACTCCTTAGTGACACCCAAGCGACCATTGCCTATCTGCGCGGCCTTGAAAATGTGGATGGGGATGCCATTGGTACGATTGGCTTTTGCTTTGGCGGTCATGTGGCCTATCTGGTGGCTCAGTTACCGGACATTAAAGCCACGGCCTCATTCTATGGCGCCGGGATGACAACCATGACCCCCGGTGGTGGCCTACCCACCATTGAAATCACACCGAAAATTCGCGGCACGCTCTATGCCTTCTTTGGCGATCGCGACCAAAGTATTCCCATGGAACAGGTGAAGCAAATTGAAACGGCGCTGCGCCACCACGGCATTCGCCACCACATCTTCATCTATCCAGCGGATCATGGCTTCTTCTGCGATCAACGGGATAGCTACGATGCAGCAGCGGCACGGGATGCGTGGGAACAAGTCAAAGAACTCTTCAACACCGTCCTACGGCAGCAACAGTAACCCTATCTTTACAGAACCTTTACTTTGACGCAGTTGCAGCGGAATGGGTTCAATACAAAGGGCTATAGTAAAAGTAGATTGCGTGTTCACCATCGCCTAAACAACGCCAGAGGCAGTTGCCAAGCTTTAATATTCTTTTAAGTCATGTTCTTTATCCCCGCTGTTGCTGTCTATGACTACTCCTACCCACAAAGTCCTGCTAAAGCAGGGATCCCTTGTTCTCAAGCAGTGCAAAAAAGCCCTTCTTGAACGAGATATGGCTGTCCTTCAGCAGCAGGCACGCATTTTACAAGTTGCAGCAGTGGCATCCCGGCAAACGCTGATTGAGGCAGAAGCGCGGCTCTTGGAGCAGGCAGCCCAGCAAAATCAACCCCGGCGAGCAGCGGAAATTCTGATGAAAATCAAAGAATGCTTGGTTGCCCTAGCGGGGGATCAGCGTGACTTTGACAGCCTGCCAGGCGTGGCAGCAGAGACTGAGGCACCTGCGAAAAAGCCCCCCTTTATCCAGCGTTCCCATGATGACAGCTACACGAAACGCTTGGGGAACTATCTGGTTGAAGCAGAATTGGTGACACCCGCACAAATTGAAGTTGCCTTAGCCGATCAGCGAGCCACAGGGGCAAGACTCGGCGATATTTTGGTAGCACGGGGATGGCTGCGCAAGGGCACGATTGAGTTCATTATGGAGCGCGTGGTCTTACCCGATCGCCGTCGTCAGGAGGCAGAAACTCCCTCTTCGCCATCAACCTCTCCCGCAGCTCAATCGCCCCGCACACCCCCCGCCCCTGGTACGTCAGTGAATGACCGGGCAACCTTCATTGATACCAGCCACTTAAATTCTCTGTAGGTTTGGTGGCAGTGGCGATCGCGTATTCTCCGAAGGTTTTGGAACGGGGCGATCGCGCCCTGCGCTGTAGTCCCTTTTTGCCCCTCTTGTTTCAGACAATGCAGCAGCGGAGTGTGGCACTCCTAGAAATTGTGGGCGAAGCGGGTCTTCAATCGGGATTCACGCGATCGCCCTTGCCTGTGCTCCTAGCAGAAGCAGAGTTGGACTGGTTGATCCGCGTCGGTTTACTGCGCCGCGAAGTGGATGGCCAAGGCCTCACCGATCGCTATCGCCTCACTCCCTTGGGGCAACAGTTGATTCAACGTTATCGCCAACCCACATGGGCGGCCTCTTGGGGCGATCGCTGGCGCAATCAACTCAGCCGCTGGTGGGGAATGTAACGGTTCTGTAATGACCTGTAATGCATTGGGGATTTTCGCTACCATGCTTTATGAGTGCCGTTAGCAAGAGCGAGACGCAGCTTTTTATGGTTAATACCGTCGCCAAACCAGAGTTTGAAGAACTGCGGCCGGGCATTAAAGCCCCCGCCAAGGAAACCATCCTCACGCCCCGCTTCTATACCACTGACTTTGAAGCGATGGCCAATATGGACATTACTGAAAACAAAGCAGAACTTCAGGCCATCCTTGAGGAATTCCGCTGCGACTACAACCGCCACCACTTTGTGCGGGATGCAGAATTTGAACAGTCTTGGGATCACATTGATGGCGAAACCCGCCAGTTATTTATTGAATTTTTGGAGCGCTCCTGCACAGCGGAATTTTCTGGCTTTCTCCTCTACAAAGAACTCAGCCGCAAGCTCAAGGATCGCAACCCCCTATTGGCGGAATGCTTTGCCCTGATGTCTCGCGATGAAGCCCGCCACGCTGGCTTCTTGAATAAAGCGATGGCCGACTTTAACCTATCGCTGGATCTGGGCTTTTTGACGCAGCACCGCAGTTACACCTACTTTGAACCGGAATTCATCTTCTACGCCACCTACCTCTCCGAGAAAATTGGTTACTGGCGCTACATTACGATCTATCGCCATCTGGAGAAGCACCCCGAACATCGCATCTACCCCATCTTCCGCTTCTTTGAGAACTGGTGCCAAGACGAAAACCGCCACGGTGACTTCTTTGACGCCGTGATGCGTGCCCAGCCGCAAATGCTGGATCGGCCGCGCACCTTCTGGCAAAAGATTAAGGAAATTCCCCTGTCCCTCTCTGGTAAGAAATGGGCACGCTACTTCATGGTCTGCTGGCTGCCACCAAAACTGTGGTGCCGCTTCTTCCTGCTCTCGGTCTTTGCCACAATGTACCTCAACGATTTGCAACGGGCGAAGTTCTATGCTGCGATTGGCTTGGATGCCCGCGAGTATGATCGTGAGGTGATTGCCAAAACCAATGAAACCGCAGGCCGTGTTTTTCCGGTGATTCTCGATGTCGATCATCCAGAATTTTATCAGCGATTAGAGCGGTGTGTCGAAAACAATGCCAAGCTGACAGAAATTAGTAAGCAAAATGGCGGTTTTCTGAAGAAACTTCCCCTCTATCTCTCGAATGTGTGGCAAATGATCAAGTTGTTCTTGATCCCCGCCAAGGCACCCACGACGGCGGCAGTGCGTTAATTTCCTCTGCGGCTTAAAAATATACTGATCTCCATGGGTTGCGTCTGCGGGCGTAACCTTTTTTTCACTTTTCCTACAATTGATGTCCGTATTATTACGGAGTGTTGCGGGAGTATGAAAAGAATCTAAAAGCACTTTTGACCACTGGGGATCGCTAAAACCTGCTTCCTAGGCCTCTTTGACCCTGTGATCACTGCAAAAGTCGCTGAGGACAATTTCATAGGATGGAAGGTAGAGAGCCTAAAGATTTTACTTCGGAGTTGATCCCCGCGATGGACAGCCCAATTCTCACTCCCACAACTTGCCGCTTTTGCCGCTTCTATTATTCCGAAGGGCGGCGTGGTGGTACCTGTGAAAAACTGAATGTGCCGGTGCGGGGGTTTTGGCGGGCCTGTCCCTTGGCGGCAGCCATCCCTAGCCGTGAACATCAGCCAGCGATCGCGACAAGCCCATCAACCACTGCTAGGGCGGTGAGTGCGTCCGTATTTTTCTTTGAGGATGATCCCGAAGCCATTGAGTGACCTCAGCAAGGGTGGGTTGACCAGCGATCGCCCCCCGTTTTGTCGTCACGAGCGCCCCCACCACTGTGGCAAATTCTAAACAAGCAGCCTGCCATTGGGGGTCACGGTAGGTTTCCGGGCTGCCCTGTAATAATTGGGCAATCCAACCCGCAACAAAGCCATCGCCGGCACCAGTGGTATCCACAACGGGCATGGCGGGTGGTTGTAATTCCCCTTGATTTTCGTGCCAGCAGTAGTGAATAGTTTGATCCCCGTCAGTAATAACCACGGCATGGTCAGGTGCCGTCCCCCAAAGGGCACGATAGACAACTTGGGGATCACTGTCAGAGAAAAATAATTCCGCCTCTTCCTTGGCCAGTTTCAGGAAATGCGCCTGTGCTAAAAAAGGACGAATGCGTTCAGGAGCAGCACTCGCATCCCGCCAGAAGATTGGTCGCCAGTTGGCATCAATGAGAATAAAGGCACCGTTTTGCCGCAGTTGCTGGACTAGATGTTCAATGGTGGTGGCGGTGGCTTCACTGGCTAGTCCGAGCGTGCCGGTGACGAAAAATTGTGCCCCAGCTAGGAACGATGGCGAGACTTGCTGGCCAGAGAACTGCATATCGGCAAAGACAGAAGTTCCCGCTGGCGCAAATCCCACAAACTGGCGATCGCCCCCCACCAATTGAACGCGCACTTGCCGCGTCGGCACCCCAGCGACCCGCTCGACTGCTTCGATATTGACGCCCAAAGCGGCTAATTCGGCACAGGCTTGCTCCCCTAAGGCATCGTCCCCCACAGCCCCCAAAAAGGCCGCACTCACCCTCAACTTCACCAAACCACAGGCCACATTGGCCGGGGCACCCCCCAGAAAACACTGCGGGGGATCAGGGGGCACTTCTAAACAGTCAAAGAGGACTTCGCCAGCACAGAGGACAGTGGGTTGGGACATCGCTAATGATTCGCTATAGGGCAATTTAGTTTTTTCTATTGATCCCTAGCCTAGCGATCGCTAGGGGAGTGTGTCAAAATGGTAGCAATTCCAAGATCGAGGGACACTGCAACCGTGTTTGTTCTCAGTGGTTACGAGTATTTTCTTGGCTTTTTGATTATCTGTGGTCTGGTACCCGTACTGGCTTTAGCTGCCTCTGCGCTATTGCGTCCCAAATCCGGGCGGATGATCCGCTTGACGACCTACGAATCGGGGATGGAACCCATTGGTGGCGCGTGGATTCAGTTTAATGTGCGCTACTACATGTTTGCCCTCGTCTTTGTCATTTTTGATGTGGAGACGGTCTTTTTATATCCTTGGGCGGTGGCCTTCCATCAGTTGGGCTTACTGGCCTTTATTGAAGCCTTGATTTTCATTGCCATTCTGGTCGTGGCTCTAGTTTATGCGTGGCGCAAACGTGCCCTCGAATGGTCTTGAGTGAGTTGATTGCCTTTAGGTTGGAGCAGCGAACATGAGTGACACCCCCGAAGCCCCCATTGTTGAAGCTGGCCCTGTATGCCGCCTTCTCCAGTCTCAAAACCTGAGTGTGGAATCCCTCGGTACCGATGCCTCTGGCGTAGAAATCATCAAAGTGGATCGCGATCGCCTGCTGGCGGTGTGCCAAGCCCTCTATGCCGACGGCTTTAACTATTTGCAGTGCCAAGCCGCCTATGATTCGGGTCCCGGCCAAGACTTGGTGAGCACATACCACCTGATCAAGCTCAGTGATAATGCCGATCGCCCCCCAGAGGTGCGGATTAAAGTCTTTGTCCCTCGGGATGATGCCCGTGTGCCTTCCGTCTATTGGATTTGGAAAACCGCCGACTGGCAAGAGCGGGAATCCTACGATATGTTTGGCATTGTCTATGAGGGGCACCCAAATTTGAAGCGCATCCTTATGCCCGAGGATTGGGTGGGCTGGCCGCTGCGCAAAGATTACATCACCCCTGACTTCTACGAGTTGCAGGAAGCCTACTAAGCTCCCTTGGTTCCCGCTGATGCTGCCTATTGGTACAGTTGGTCACAGGTACCCGGCCTTGGCTCGGTGTTACTCAAACGCCTCTGGCAGCACTTTGGCGATTTGCAAAAGGCTTGGGAAGCCCCCCTAGCTGCCTTGGCAGAGGTGGAAGGAATTGGCCCAAAGCTCCAAGGGGCGATCGCCCACTATCGTCAGCAGTGCCAACCCCTAGCTCTCTACGAGCACCACTGCCAGCAAAATCCCCACCATTGGGTGCTGAGTGACCCTCGCTATCCACCACTGCTGCGCGAAATTCCCGATCCGCCGCCCTTGCTCTACTATGGCGGGACTCGCATTTTAGAAATTCTCAGTCAATCCACACCAACTGTTGCCATTGTCGGCACCCGTGATCCTTCAGAATATGCGCAGCGTTGGGCGCACAAGCTGGGGTATGCCCTTGCCCAAGCTGGGTTTATTGTTGTTTCCGGCATGGCCGCAGGCATTGATGGCGCGGCGCATCGTGGCTCTTTAGAAGCTGGAGGTGCCACACTGGCCGTCTTAGCCACGGGTGTGGATATGATCTACCCACCAGAAAATCGTTCGCTTTATTACCAGATTCGTGAACGCGGGGGATTCTTGAGTGAGTATCCTAGGGGCGTGGGTGCCGATCGCCCCCAATTTCCCCGTCGCAACCGCATCATTGCTGGTCTGTGCCGTGCGGTGATTATTGCAGAGGCTCCCTACAAATCCGGTGCCCTGATCACTGCTCGCTATGCTGCCGAGTATGGTCGTGATGTCTATGTGCTGCCGGGGCATCTCGATAACCACCGTGCCAAGGGTGCCCTGAGTCTGGTGAATCAAGGGGCACAGATTATCTTGGGAGAAGAAGCTCTCCTCGAACAATTGGGGCATACACCCCCCCTCGATCCAACACCCTTCTCAGCCCCACCGCCAACGCTATCGCCCCCTCAGCAACAGATTCTCGAGGCGATTCAACAACTGAGCCAAGGCAGCAATAGTGTTGCCTTTGATGACATTGTGCAGCGCGTACCCTTGGAAACAGGGGTGGTGATGGCAGAACTAATGCACTTGGAGCTAACGGGTTGGGTCGAGCAGCAGCCGGGGAATCGCTATCGCAAAACTAGCCGTTAAAGTTTCATCAATAAATCTTGGAGGGTAAAATGACAAACTCCCAGAACCTACAACATCCCCGTGAAGCCCAAGATCGGTTAGTCCTCGAGCGCTTGGGACAAGAGGGCATCAGTGATTACAACTTGGCGGAATTGGGGCGATTGCTGATTCGCTATGATGGCTTCCCCGGTGCCGAAACCAATAAGAAGTTAATGGCAGAGCTGCTAGAAAAATGGCAACTCACGGAGGAAGAACTGTTTGAGCGTACCCGTGCCATTCACGCTCGCGGCGGTGTTTACAAGCTGGGCAGCAATAAACGGGAGGATTGGACTTAGATTTCTTTGCCGTAGAGGCGATCAAGGGTACGAAAGTCCTTTTCTGCTTCTTGCCAAAGGAGTCGGTTATCCGGATCGGCTTTCAGCGCGCGATGCAGGTATTCCCGTGCCGCTTGGGGTTGGCGATCGCGAATGAGTTGCCTCGCCCAGCACTGATAGGTGACGGCTTGCCACTGGCGTACTTCGGCATCTTGAGGCAGCCGACTGGCCAACCCTTCCACAAGGGATATGGCACGTTGATAGCAGCGATATTTGAGAAATTCCTGAAGTTGGCGATAGCTAGCGTGCTTCAGTTCAATCTCAAAGGCAGAGAGAGGCGGCGGTGGCTGCGGTGGGCGAGATTGGGGTTCTGATTTAACAGGGGTAGGCCGAAAGGTGGGCAGTCCTCGTACTAATTTTTCATAGGCCTGTTGGAGGAGAATAAACTTCTCATGGGCAGTGCGATCGCCGGGGTTGACATCGGGATGATAGCGTCGTGCTAGCCGTCGGTAGGCGGATTTCACTTGAGCTAAGGACGCCCCTTGTGGCAACTCCAGAATGCGATAGCACTCTTCTAAATTCATTCCGCAGGGCACAACATGACATCTGCTTTGCATTGTCGGATGTTCACTTCGGTTCTGCAACCAATGTCCTACGCTGGAATCAAGTGAAACATGCGGAGTAGCCCCAGCGTGGAGTCGGCGCACATTTTAGGGACACGGATTGATGTCACCACCTACAACCAAGCCTGTGATCTAATCGCTGAGTGGATTGCTCAAGGCAAGGGGGGCTATGTGGTTGCCGCGAATGTTCATGTGGTGATGACGGGGGTGTGGCGATCGCCCTTTCAACGGGTGGTGAATGGTGCCCAACTGGTGACCTCTGACGGCATGCCCTTGGTGTGGGGCTTACGGCTTTTGGGCTTTCCGCAAGCAGAGCGGGTCTATGGTCCGGATTTGATGCTGGCGTTGTGCGATCGCGCCCAAGAGGAAGGCTGGCGTATTTTCCTCTATGGCAGTGAACCCCTCGTGTTAGAGCGGCTGCAACGAAATCTGCGAGAGCGCTTTCCCAAGATGCAGTTTGTGGGTGCCTACGCGCCTCCCTTTCGTCCTTTGACCCCTGAGGAGGAGGCCAGCGATCGCCAGCGCATTCTTGATAGCGGTGCTGATCTGGTTCTTGTCAGCCTTGGCTGTCCCAAGCAGGAGGAGTGGATGGCTCGCCAAAGCCCTTTTCTGCCCATTGTCTTGGTGGGTGTGGGAGCGGCCTTTAATTTTCACAGTGGCGTTGTGGCGCAAGCGCCTCGCTGGATGATGGCGATCGGTCTGGAGTGGCTCTTTCGACTCCTGCAAGAACCCCGCCGCCTCTGGCAACGCTATCTGCTGAACAATCCCGCATTTGTTATGCTTTTTGCCGCTCAATTCCTGCGTCACTGGCTAGGCCGACGGCAAGGCAAGAGACTGTCCTAGGGTTTGCAAGGGAGAGCGTCCCACCTGTTGCTGTGCCCACCGCAGGCTTTGCTGCAATCGAGTCACCAAGGGCAGAGATTTTGCTTGGGGAGCGGTCTCAAAGTAATGGATCAAACTCAAGCCACTCAAGCGCAATACATAGGCTGCCGTTGCCCCCTGTAAACAGCTCCCTGCCAAATAGGTGAGGGAATTGCCCTTGAGCCACTGTCCTAGGGATTGGGTGCCCAGTTCCACAGCCCCCAACTGCACCATTAGCCGCAATAGCTCCTTGGCAAGGGGTTCAGCATCCGCCAAGCGAAAGGAGCGTTGGTAGATTTGACCGAGATCCCACGTGAGGCGCACCAATAGCCCCCCGGCCATGACGAGATCCAGAAGCGGAAGAGGATTCACTGCCGTTGCCGCTGCTGCCAGCCATTGGTAGCGTTCAATGATCGGGGTGGCTCGTTCTTGGCGATACTGGTTGAGGGCGGATTGCGCCTGTTGATGGAGTTGTTGGGCACGGCGATAGGTGCCGGCTAAGACCAGATTCGCTCGCTCTTGGGTGAGACAGTGCAGCACTGCGGAGGTGAGTTCTTGGGGATTGTGGGGTGTAAAGGGAATGAGTTGATCTTGTCCAATCTGGAGTTGTTGCAGTTGCTGCTGTAAATGCACTGCCACGCGATTGCAAAGCGCGCCCTTCGGGCGATCGCGCTCCTGCACCATTTCTGGATACCACACCACAAGAACGTGATAATGGCTTGCTTGCAATACCCGCAGCATCTCAAACTCACTGGCGGTAAGGGCACCCGTTACGGTCAAAAGCACTAAGTCTGCCTGGGGCACCGTTGCCAATGTTTGCTGCTGAAACGTACAGCTATCGAGGGGTAGGGTAGCGACGGCATCGTACACCCGATTGAGAGCATAGGCCGATTGCCCGAGAACACACACCTCAACCGTTGGGCTATCTAACCGCTGTTGGAGTTGGCTGTGGGCTGATTGTAGGGAGGCTTGGCGCTCTATGGGAAGTTCCTGCAAAAGGCTCCGCGTGTCTGCCAGTTGCTTTTCCAGTAATTGAGGATGCAGAGAAGGTTGAGGGGGAGCCGGGTTTGGCGCAGCGGGCGATCGCCGCCAGTACCAATAGCCCAACCCTAGACCAAGAATCAGCAGCCATCCCCACGGATGGTCATTCACCCAGCCACTCAACAACAAGAGAATAATGGCGGCAGCAACAGCCATGTCCTTGTACCCCAAGCAAATCCTTTGTTTGTTAGCTTACCGTGACTGGTGAGCAGCACTCAAATTCCCAAGGCTCGAGGAAATGCAGCCTGAATTTTCTGTCCGCCTATGAAGGTTTCCCCACCTGCTGCGCGAGGATCTGGGGGACATGTTCAAACGGAATCCCATTAAATCTGTTGCATAATCACGCGATCGCCACAGGAATTTAGACAGGGCGCGGCCTTCAATGGGTGGCTCTTGTCAATTCAGGAACGAAGGGGACTATGTTAGCAATCCTCCGATGCGCTTCACCCCTTGTGACTGCTAGGATGGGAGTTACGCTCAAATTTTCAATTTTTCAATTAAGGATTTCTGACGCCAATGGATGTTATCCCCGCCATTGATTTACTTGACGGCAAATGTGTGCGCCTAGTGCAAGGGGACTATGGTAAGGTCAAGGTTTTTCATGATGATCCTCTAAAAGTTGCCCTCTACTGGCAGCGGTTGGGTGCTCCCCGCTTGCATGTCGTTGACCTAGATGCAGCCAAAACGGGCGAACCGCGAAATTATGATCTGATTGCCAAGATCGTCGCCTCCCTTGAAATTCCTGTGCAGGTGGGGGGTGGCTTGCGATCGCGCCAAGCAGTGGCTGATCTCTTTCTCCAAGGCGTCAATCGTGCCATTTTGGGTACCGTGGCTCTTGAGGATCCAGAGCTAGTGGCCAGTTTGGCCGCAGAATACCCCGGACGCATTTGGGTAGGGCTGGATGCTCGCGATGGCTATGTGGCAACGCGGGGTTGGCTAGAAACCTCAACAATTTTGGCAACAGATCTCGCCCAAAAAATGGCAACAATGGGGGTAGCAGGGTTGGTTTACACCGATATTCAGCGGGATGGCACTCTCCAAGGGCCGAATATTCCAGCACTGCGGCAGTTATTGGCGGCAACCGATCGCCCGGTCATTGCATCGGGTGGCGTGGGTTCCCTCACAGATATTCTCAGTCTCTTTGCCCTCAGTCCCCAAGGGTTATCGGGGGTGATCGTCGGTAAGGCACTTTATACCAAAGCAGTGGATTTGCGGGAAGCGGTTCGGGCTGTCGGTCAAGGTCGCTGGCAAGATATTCCGCCAGATTTGGGAAGCACGACTTGGGCATAAGTAGCCTAAGATCAAGGCGTTGTTACCCCTAAAACGGAATGTTAAAGCACCCTGCACTGCGCTCCCTTGGCAAAATTTGGCGACTACTGGATCGGGGCGATCGCTGGCAACTGGCAGGCATTGGTGTCTTGATGCTCATTGGCAGTATTTGGGAAGCCTTGGGGGTAGGCTTGGTGCTACCCTTTATTGCCGTTATTGAAAAGCCCAGTCGCCTCAATGATCTTCTGTTTTGGCGTCACAGTGCAGCCCCCTTAACCCCACAGGAAGAGTATCAATGGCTGCTCATTCTCAGCATTAGCTTCACTATCCTCTTTATTTGTAAAAACCTATTTATTGCAGGGAGCAACTATCTTCAGTTTAAGTTTTTGAATGAAAAGCAGCGCAAATTTTCAGTGATGCTCTTGCGCAGCTATCTCTTTAAGCCCTATACTTTTCACTTGCAAAATAATACAGCAAAACTCATTCAAAATGCCAACAATGAAACCACTAATATTTTTAATGGCTACTTACTACCTTTGCTAATTATTATTTCAGAATCTTTGATTGTTTTTGCTATTTTTACAGTAATTATATTGAGTAATCCATTTATTTCCTTAGTTGTCATTGCAATTCTAGCGATTCTATCTTATCTCTTCTTTAGGTTCTTCCGTAAAAAACTGAAAAAAATCGGTGCTCAACGGGTTCACTACGCCCAAAAAGTGGTGCAAAGTATTAATCAAGGCTTAGGGGGTATTAAGGAAGTCAAGGTTTTGGGTCGTGAGCAGATCTTTCTCGATGTCTATGAAGAAAATCTGATTGAGGATCGCAAGGCCAACTTCTTCTTGAATTTTATTAACCAACTGCCCCGCTCCTATTTTGAAACCCTTGCGGTCACAGTCATTATTCTGATTATCATTCTGATACTGATTCAGCAGGGGTCAATGGCTCAGGTCTTACCTTTGATTTCTCTATTTGCGGCTGCTGCGTTTCGACTTTTGCCCTCGGCCAGCCGATTGATGGTGAGTTTGAATAGTGTCATTTTTTACTCTGCTTCTGTAGATATTATTTACGATGACATTTTAGAGGCACGATCGCTAGAAATTCATCAGCCAGAACCTGTTACGATCAAGCCTTTTTGCGATCGCCTCGAACTAATTGATCTGCACTACACCTATCCCAATGCCCCTCGGCCAGCCCTCTGTGGGGTTTCTCTCACAATTAAACAGGGGGAAATGATTGGCTTTGTCGGATCTTCAGGGGCAGGGAAAACCACGATTGTCGATCTAATTTTGGGACTCCTAGAACCTTCTCAAGGGGATATTCGTGTGGATGGTGAGAGTATTTACCACAACCTTGCCCAATGGCAACGGCAGATTGGCTATATTCCCCAAACCATTTATCTTTCCGATGACACGCTGCGCCACAACATTGCCTTTGGCTTACCGGCAGAGGCCATTGATGAAACGGCTTTGTGGGCGGCGGTAGAAGCGGCTCAGTTATCCACGTTTGTCCGTACTCTGCCTGAGGGACTAGATACCGTTGTGGGTGAACGGGGGGTGCGCCTTTCGGGAGGACAGCGCCAGCGAATTGGCATTGCCCGCGCCCTTTACCACAACCCCTCAGTGCTCATTATGGATGAAGCAACAGCAGCTCTCGATAACCAAACGGAAGCGGGAGTGATGGATGCGATTCAAGCCCTTAGTGGTGCAAAAACCATTATTATGATTGCCCACCGCCTCAGCACTGTCATGGCGTGCGATCGCCTGTACCTAATGGCCAATGGCCAAGTGGCGGCTGTCGGGAGCTACCAAGAACTCCTGCAAACGAGTCCAGACTTCCGAGCCATGGCGCAAGGGTATGCAGGCGCTAACTAGCGGCTCCCTTCTACTTCCTTGAGGGTACGTGCCATTAAAACACGGTGGGTACCGCGTTCGGGTTCGCCGGAGGCTGGCTGTCGTTGCTGGTAGGTGCCATCGGGTTGCAGCTCCCACGCTTGGCGATTGTCTGCCAACATAATTTCCAGCAGCTCTTTGAGTTCCAGTTGAATGGTTGGATCTTGAATGGGGGTAATGGCTTCTACGCGGCGGTCTAAGTTGCGCGATCGCCAGTCGGCACTGCCAATGTAGTACTCTGGCTCGCCATTGTTGCCAAAGTAGAAAATCCGTGAGTGCTCCAAAAAGCGGCCAATGATACTAATCACCCGAATGCGATCGCTCACCCCCGGTACCCCCGGCCGCAGACAGCACATGCCACGAATAATTAGATCAATTTCCACTCCTGCTTGGGACGCCTCATAGAGGGCACGAATCACCTGCGTATCTGTGATCGCATTCATCTTGGCAATAATCCGCCCCGGTTGACCATTGCGGGCGTGTTCAATCTCACGGTAAATCAATTGCAGCGTGCGATCGCGCATTGTGACCGGGGCAACGAGAAGCTGGCGATAATCCCGTTGGCGGGAATAGCCCGTGAGCACATTAAAGAGTTCCGAGAGATCGGCCCCCAATTCCTCACGGCAGGAAAACAGCCCCAAGTCCTCATAGAGGCCAGCAGTTTTGGGATTGTAATTGCCCGTGCCAATGTGGACATAGCGACGAATTTGCCCCGCCTCTTGGCGCACAACCAAAACCGTTTTCGTGTGGGTCTTTAGACCCGGTACGCCATAGACCACGTGGACGCCCACTTTTTCCAGCTTCCGTGCCCAGAGGATATTGTTCTCCTCGTCAAAGCGCGCCTTCAGTTCCACCAAGACCGCCACCTGTTTGCCATTCTCTGCCGCCTTAATTAGCGCACTGACAATCGGCGAGTCCCCTGAGGTGCGATAGAGGGTCATTTTAATCGCCAGCACCTGGGGATCGTGGGCCGCCAAGGTAATAAAGCGCTGCACCGTTGCCGCAAAGGAATGGTAGGGGTGGTGCACCAGAATATCTCCCTCCCGAATCAGGCTAAATAGTTCATTGGCCACGGCTTCCCAGTAGTCGGTGCCCAAAGTTGTAATCTCACTGGTGGTGTCAAACATTGACTCCCGCTCTTCCACCCGCTGAAAACGGGGAGGCACTTGGGGGTGCCATTCCGAATCCTTCAAGTGGGGCAGGGGCAAGCTCATAAAGGCAAACAAATCATTGAGGCACAACAGACCATCCAGTTCATAGACATCAATCTCCTCAAGATCCATCTCTTCCATCAGGGTTTGCCTCAGAAGCGGTGGAATGCCCCGCTGCACCTCTAGACGCACCACAGAGCCGAAGCGCCGTTTACGAATTTCCTGTTCAATCGCAATCAGTAAATCATCCGCCTTGTCCGTTTCCAGTTCAAGATCAGCACTACGGGTAATGCGAAAGGCAAAGTAGGCCTGAATCTCCATCCCCGGAAAGAGAGCCCCAAGGTTGTGGGCAATCATTTCTTCGAGGGGAACGCCTAGCCAATGGGCACCTTGAGGCGAGTGCAAATGTTGGGGCAGGGCAACAAAGCGCGGAAACCGATTCGGTACCTTCACCCGTGCCAGTCGCTCTTGGCCAAATTCGGGATCACGGATCAGAACCGCAAGGTTGAGGCTGAGGCTAGAGATATAGGGAAAGGGGTGCGCCGGATCGACTGCTAAGGGGGTGAGCACCGGAAAAACTTGCGCTTGGAAGTAGTCGTTGAGGTAGGCCTGCTGCTCAGGGGTCAACTCATTAAAGCGGGTGAGAAAAATGGCTTCCTTGGCCAAGAGAGCACGCAATTCTTGGTCGAAATAGCGGTGTTGCTCAGTAACGATTGGTAGCAGATATTGCCGCACTGCTTGTAATTGCTCCGCTGGGGGCATGCCATCGGCTCCCCCTTGAACAATGCCACTTTCCACTTGCTGCTTCAAACCCGCCACCCGCACCATGAAAAATTCATCTAAGTTGGAACTGAAAATGGCCATAAATTTCAGCCGCTCTAGGAGCGGTGTGCGGGGGTCATAGGCCTCGTGGAGTACCCGCTTATTAAATTCCAGCCAACTCAGGGAGCGGTTGAAGTAGTACTGCGGATTCTGGAGGTCAATGGGGTTAGACACTTTACGGCGAGGGGACTTCGCAGGGGTCATAGCCGTTTGTTCTACGTTGTCGGTTGCACTAGCATCCACTGTACTCGATTCCCCTTTAGCAGCGTTGGTACCGATTCCAGAGCGTACAATGAGAAGGTTAAGGTTTGCTAATCGTGGAGAGTTTCTACCAATATGGCCGACGTGGGGGCAACGGGAGCCGAAATTCGGGCAACACGGATTGAGAAAGCCAAAACACTGCAAGCACAGGGCATGAACCCCTATGCCTATCGTTGGGAGCGCACCCATACTGCAGCAGTTCTGCAAGAAAAATATGCTCACTTGGCCGCTGGTGAAGCGGTGGACGATCGCGTCAGTGTCGCCGGTCGGATTATGGCGCGGCGCGTCTTTGGCAAGCTGGCCTTTTTTACACTTCAGGACGACAGCGGCACAATTCAGCTTTACCTCGATAAGCAAACCATTAGCCAAGGCATGGGGGAAGCCGCCTTTGCCGATTTGAAACACCTGACGGATGTCGGCGATATCCTTGGCGCTGTGGGCACCCTCAAGCGCACAGAAAAGGGTGAACTCTCGGTTGTGGTGGAATCCTACAGCATGCTCACGAAGTCATTGCTGCCTCTGCCGGACAAGTGGCACGGCCTCACGGATGTGGAAAAACGCTATCGTCAGCGCTATGTGGATCTCATTGTCAACCCCCACGTACGCGATACGTTCCGCAAGCGAGCACTGATCACCGCCGCCATTCGCCGCTACCTCAATGAACAAGGCTTTATTGAAATTGAAACGCCGGTGCTACAGGCGGAAGCCGGGGGAGCCGAGGCTCGTCCTTTCATTACCTATCACAACACGCTGGAGATGCAGCTTTATTTGCGCATTGCCACAGAACTGCACCTGAAGCGCCTGATTGTCGGTGGTTTTGAGAAGGTCTATGAACTGGGGCGCATCTTTCGCAATGAGGGCATCTCAACCAAGCACAACCCTGAATTTACGTCCATTGAGGTCTATCAGGCCTACGCCGACTACAACGATATGATGACGCTGACGGAGGCAATCATCACCACAGCAGCGATGGAGGTGTTGGGCACGCTCAAGATGACTTATCAAGGGGAAACGATTGATCTGACGCCGCCATGGCGACGGGTGACCATGCACGATGCAGTGTTGCAAGCCACTGGGATTGATTTTCGCCAATTGTGCGATCTAGCAGCGGCGAAGAAAGCAGCCCAAAAAGCAGGGGTAAAAGACTTAGACGCCTGTGACACGATTGGCCGAGTGCTTAACGAAGTGTTTGAGCAGACTGTTGAACCGACATTGATTCAACCCACCTTTGTTCTTGACTATCCTGTGGAGATTTCCCCCTTGGCCAAGCCCCACCGCAGCCAACCGGGACTGGTGGAGCGATTTGAATTATTTATCGTTGGTCGCGAACACGCCAATAGTTTTTCGGAGTTAACGGATCCATTGGATCAACGGCAACGCTTGGAGGAACAGGCACGGCGCAAAGCGGCTGGGGATTTGGAAGCCCACAGTGTTGATGAAGATTTCCTCACAGCTCTAGAGCATGGAATGCCACCCACAGGAGGCCTAGGGATTGGTATTGACCGCTTGGTGATGTTGCTGACGGATTCCCCCAGTATTCGCGATGTGATTGCTTTCCCACTGTTGCGTCCGGAATCGGCAAGTGGTCAAGTTTGATCCGTTTGCTAAAATCTTAAGCATATTTGCTGAATTCCTGATACTGAATGTCCACTGAATGGAGGCATGGCCAACAATGTCAGTGCAAACCATTGAAAAACCAGCAACCGTTCGCAAGTTGGCGCCCCGCTATCGTGTGCTCCTTCACAATGACAATGTCAATTCCATGGAGTATGTGGTGGAGGTATTGCTGAAGACGGTGCCGAGCCTCACCCAACCGCAAGCCGTGGATATCATGATGGAGGCGCACCTGACGGGGGTGGCCTTGGTGATCACCTGTGCCCTTGAGCATGCTGAATTTTATTGTGAAGGCCTGAAAATGGCAGGGCTGACGAGTACCATTGAACCGACTGAATAGGCCAATTTTCGCTCAATTTTGGCGGCAAATGATCCGCCGTCCCTTCTGGATTCGCATCGTTAGTTTTGCCCTAACGCTGGTGCTGCTGTGGCTGCCCATCGGTTTGAGCATCTATTTTCTCTGGGGAGAGGGCGGTGCTGCCAGCTTTGTCAATATGGGGCTGTTGTACCTCATCTTTATTCTCTTGCTGCGAGTCTGGGGACGGCGGGTACACCAACAGCGATCGCCCCTAGTGTTTTATGGCCTTAAGGGGGGGTGGAACTTTGGGCGGGATACCCTGCTGGGCTGGCTGGCGGGGATGTTTTTGGTTGCCCTGCTATTTCTCATCGAAGGACTCTTGGGCTGGATAACGTGGCAGGGGCTACCGGATCGCTTTGGGCTACTGCTGTTGGATGGCGTCCTCACCGGTGTTGCTGTGGGCTTTGCTGAGGAATTGCTGTTTCGCGGCTGGCTGTTGCAGGAGCTAGAGCTAGAGTACCAACCATGGTTTGCCTTGGTGCTCAATGGCCTGATCTTTGCCGCGTTGCACTATCTGCATCCCTTGGAGGTCATTTTGGCCACATGGCCGCAGTTTTTCGGCTTGGCACTGTTGGGCTGGATTCTTGGTTTGAGCAAATGGATCTTTGGCGGACGATTGGGCTTTCCCATGGGACTCCACGGTGGCTTGGTCTGGGCTTATTTTGGTGTCAACGTGGGCAAATTGGTGAGCTATACGGGGGTAGCGCCAGAGTGGCTAACCGGCATCAATGGCAACCCGATCGCTGGCCTGATGGGGGTAGGTCTTTTAATTTTGGTGGCTTTGGGGCTTAGCTACCGCGTCGCAACCGCACCATAAAAAAGCCATCCATATCGTGCCGTTGCGGCCACACGGTGATCCAGCCTTCGGGGGTAGCTTTGAGGGGAAAGGTTGGGGGTGGCGGCTCAATGTGCCACTGGGGATGGTGAGCTAAAAAGTGTTGAATCTGGGCTTCATTTTCGGCAGGTTCTAGGCTACAGGTGGCATAGACAAGCAAACCTTGGGGTTTCACCCACTGGCAAACATTGGCTAAGAGTTGAGCTTGCAGGGGCACTAGTTCAGCCAAGCGTGTTCTCAGGGGTTGCCAGCGGCTATCGGCATGGCGGTGGAGGGTACCTGTACCGGAGCAGGGCACATCTAAAAGAACGCGATCGCCCATCGCTGCAAAATCCCCTGCTGTTGAACTATCAAGGGTGTGAATTTCAATACTCTTCAGGCCGAGGCGATCGCGATTTTGCGCCAACTTCCGCAGGCGACTGGGGGTGCGATCGCAGGCAATGACGCGGCCTTGGTCAGCCATCAACTCAGCAATATGCGTGGTTTTACCCCCCGGGGCTGCACAGGCATCAATCACGACTTCACCGGGCTGCGGAGCCAGCAAATGACTGACCCACTGCGCTGCCCGATCCTGAACTGACCAGTGGCCTGCGGCATAACTAGGGAGTGACTGCATGGGTTGGCCACAGTGGGGCAGGACGAGTCCTTGGGGCAAGTCGGGAATCGGTTTCAGGCTATAACCTGCTGCCTCAAAGTCAGCCATCAGTTGGTTAGTCGTTGTCCGCAATGGATTGAGGCGCAGATCAAGGCGGGGGGGATGATTAAACCACTGACAGAGGGCAATACACTCCTGTTGTCCTAAACGCTCCAACCAAGATGCAATCAGCTCATCGGGAAAGCTATAGCGACATCCCAGTTGGGAGACCAAGGGCAGGGGAGCAATGAGAGCCTCAAGGGGATCGGTGGTGGAGCGGCTGTAACGGCGCAAGACCCCATTCACCAGTTTGGCAAAGCCGCCTAAACCCATCTCTTTGACCAGTTCAACACTGGTGTCCACGGCAGCATGGGGGGGAACGCGATCCAGATAGCGCAGTTGGTAGAGGCCAAGGCGCAACACTAACTGTACCTTCAAGGGCGGCAGTTGCTGACAAAACCCCTGAACAAGGGTATCTAGGGTGCGCTGTTGGCGGATAGTCCCATAGACCAGTTCAGTGATCAGGGCGCGATCGCCTTCCTTGAGAGACCGCTGCTGCAACACCTGATGAAGTGCCACATCGGCATAGGCTCCCTTGGCCACCCGTTCTAGGGCATCGAGGGCAAGACGCCGCGCACTTAGTTCCACGCCGATTGTTCAATCATTTCCCGCTGTTCACTGGTGGCGATCGGCCATTCGGGGTTGTCACCGCCAATGACAAGCGTTTTTAAGGGTACATAGTCCTCACTGAATTGATTGAGGGCATTAATCAGGACATCCAAGGCTAAAGCGTCACTGGTGCCCAAGTCAAACCAGCAGCGTGCCCAGCGATCGTTGTATTCAAACTCGCCCATATTGTGCATCACGGCCATCATCGAACTGTCGGCTTGGGCGCGATCGTACTCTAGGTAACTGAGGTCTAACCCCGTTTCCTGGACTTGGAGATTCTCAGCATTGAATCCCCCCAGCTTCCCGAGGAAAAACCACGAGTTAAACACTTCCTCAAGGTACTGCTGCTCAACGGATGAAGGCGGTGCGGCAAATTCCACCCAAATCCATAAATCAAAGGGATCGACCTCACGAAAGATCACATTCATACCCCAGCCCCCAGTAAGCCTTTCTGGAATGCAGGCCGTTGTTGCAAGCGAGCCACGTAGTCCGCCACTGCAGGATAGGGACTCAAATCCACCTGAAAGAGCATCTGTAGATAGGCCAGCACTGACCCGAGGGCGACATCGGCAACGGAAAAGTCATTGCCGAGAATGTAGGATTGCCCTGTAAGGGTTGTTTCAATGCCCTTAAGCAAAGGGGGAAGCTGGCGATCGCGCGTTTCAGGCGGAAACATTGCCTGTGTCAAGGTGGAATTGGCAAACAGCACCCACTGATAAACTTGGGCAGCGGCAGCCGCATCCTTAGGTAATTCACCGTGAACTTGGGCAAGATAAAGCAAAATCGCCCCCGATTCCCAGAGCACGACATCCCCATCAACAATCACAGGCACTTTACCCATGGGGTTGAGTTTGAGAAAGTCGGGCTGATGTTGCTCCCCGGCTTGTAGATCCATCAGCACAAATTCATAGGGAATTCCCAATTCTTCTAAATACCAGCGAACAATACTGGCGCGGGATTTAGCACCACCATAGAGCTTTAGCATAGGTCAGTTCAGCGATCTGTTGTGTCAATTAATCTAAGTCACTTTTATTATGCGCTTTGATCGGCCGCAAAATAATTTCTTGCCTCGCCGTCCTCAACGCCAAAGCAGATGCAGCGGCCATTCGGCGACCATTTCCGCCAACTCCTCATTGGAGTGTTGACCACAGGGCAGCACCCCCAGCACGGGCACTTGGGTAAAACGGCTGAGAAATTCTGGTGGTGTCCACTGCGCAATATCCGTGTCGCTACAGGGGGTGACACAGTTGAGAATCAGACCGCGAATGTCCAGCTTGTACTGCCGTGCAAGGGCAATATTGGCCACAATTTGGGCGATCGCCCCCAAGCGCACCGTTGCCACCAAGACAATCGGCAACTTCCAAGCGGCTGCCAAGTCCGCCACCGTCCACTCCCAAGTCATGGGCGACCCTAGACCGCCAATCCCTTCAACTAAAAGGTAATCAAATCGCTGCTGAAGCTGCTGGTAGGTGTGCCACACAGGGGCTAAATCAATCGTGCGCTGTTCCAACTCGGCGGCAATGGGAGGCGCAAGGGGTGCTGCAAAACTGAGGGGACACACTTCACTGGCGGTTTGTTGCAGGGGCAGAGTTTGGCAGTAGTAGTCACCGTCTCCGATTTCGACCGCAGTACCGCTCTGCATTGGTTTGAGAATGCCCCAGCGTTCTTGGGGACGATAGCGATGGGCGTAAGACCACAGTGCCCGCGTGATCATCGTTTTGCCCACACCGGTATCCACACCCGTAATCAGTAGGGACTGGCAATGCTGAGAAATAGTGACGCCCCCCTAACGCGAAAATGCTCAATCATTATATCTATTTCATTAAATGTGACGGCAAAATAATGTTGGGCAATATTGGTCGCAAGTCATCCACAGACACAGGGCCAAAGTTCATAATGGTTGGGTATTCAAGGGTGAAGTCCACGAGGGTTCCCCGCCGTCCATAGGCACAGCGCCCCCCATCCACAATCAGCGGCACTTGCTCGCCATAGTATTTTTGGGCGTCCTCAAAGCTGACAATGAGTTCCGTCCCCACTTTCACCGTTGCTGCCACCAAAAAGAAGGGCAAGGCACCCACGAGATCGTAGATAAAGCGATCGGGACAAGCGAGATAGACACAATCAAAACCCTGCGTAATTTGTGGGTCTAGGTGGGGCTTGCCCTTGACAATCATAGTGACGGGGTAGGGAAAGTGAGCCAGCAGGGTTTTTGCCTCTTGGGAGAGGTCTGCCACTTCAGCCGCGCGATCGCCCCGGGTGAGAATGGCTAAGGGCTGTTCCGTACTAAAGTGCTTGAGACGACGCAGCTTCGCGATCGCCCTTGGACTCGTGCCGTTGACGACAAAGCTATAGACCGTGGCCATGGGCAGAATAATGACATGATCCTGCTGCAAGTGGGTTTGAATGGTTTGAAAGCTGCGAGTATCAGCGGGGAGCGATCGCGCCAAGGTGGTCATGTTTGGTACTCCGAAAATCATTAGGCAGTAAATGCGCCCTTGATCTCTAGTCTATGCTCAATAGGTTTTAGGGGGAGTTGAGAATAGATTGCGTTTAATGATGAGTCTGATAAGCATGATCGCAAGCGGTGCAGTTTCAACTACCCTAGGAAATAGTCCTTAATGAGTGTATGCCGCGCAACCATGGCCGAGACCTTAATGTTTAATGCCCTTCGTGCTGCCATTGATGAAGAAATGGAGCGTGACCCCACAGTGTTTGTGCTGGGGGAAGATGTGGGACATTATGGCGGCTCCTACAAAGTCACCAAAGACCTCTACAAAAAGTATGGTGAACTGCGTCTATTGGATACCCCCATTGCTGAAAATAGCTTTACCGGCATGGCGATCGGGGCAGCAATGACCGGCTTGCGTCCCATTGTCGAGGGCATGAACATGGGCTTTTTGCTCTTGGCCTTCAATCAAATCGCCAACAATGCTGGCATGCTGCGCTACACCTCTGGCGGCAACTTTAAAATTCCGATTGTGATTCGCGGTCCCGGCGGTGTTGGCCGGCAATTGGGGGCAGAGCACTCGCAGCGTCTTGAAGCCTACTTTCAAGCAGTCCCCGGATTAAAAATTGTTGCCTGCTCAACCCCCTACAACGCCAAGGGCTTGCTCAAATCGGCGATTCGTGATCCCAACCCAGTGCTGTTCTTTGAGCATGTACTCCTGTACAACCTCAAGGAAGACCTTCCCGAAGAGGAATACCTGCTGCCCCTCAATAAAGCTGAGATTGTCCGCAGTGGCGAAGATGTTACCATTTTGACCTACTCGCGGATGCGCCACCATGTGCTGCAAGCGGTGAAAACCCTTGAAAAAGAGGGCTACGACCCCGAAGTGATTGACCTAATTTCCCTAAAGCCTTTGGACTTTGAGACAATTGGTGCCTCGGTTCGTAAAACGCATCGGGTGGTGATTGTCGAAGAGTGCATGAAAACCGGTGGCATTGGGGCTGAGCTTTCGGCCTCGATTATGGAACGCTACTTTGACGAACTGGATGCGCCTGTGGTCCGCCTTTCCTCCCAAGATATTCCCACCCCCTACAACGGTACCCTAGAGAATCTCACAATTGTGCAACCGCCCCAAATTGTAGCGGCCGTGCAGCAGCTGGTGCAGGGACAGGTCTAACCATGGGTAAATATCGCGGCTGGCTGATTGTCATTTTGGTCTTGCTGATGGCCGCCACGTGGGTCATTGTGCGCACACCGGCTCGACTGGGCTTAGATCTGCGGGGGGGTGCCCAACTGACGTTGCAGGTGCAAACAACGGATAAGGTGCCCCAAATTACGCCCCAAGTGCTGGCGGCAGTGCAAGGGGTGGTGCAACGGCGGATTGATGGCTTGGGTGTTGCCGAAGCTGTGGTGCAAACTGCTGGGGATGACAAGCTCTTGGTGCAATTGCCGGGGGTCACCGATCCTCAGCAGGCGGAACGGATTCTCAAGGGGACGGCACAACTGCTCTTTGCCGCCCAGAAGCCGGGCACAGAGACCCAATTGCAAATTGAGCGGCAACTTCAGTCGCAACTGCTCTTGGAACAGGCGCAACTCTTGGCGGAGCAGGCTCAAAATGCCAATCATCCTGATGCCCTGAAGGAGATTGAGGCAAAGCTGGCCAAAAACCGTGAATCCCTTGAAAAAAGCCAGCAGGCGATCGCCCGCCTCTTCACGCCCTCGGATTTGACAGGCGCAATGCTCAGGGAAGCCTTTGCCAGTCCCGTCGCCCCGGGATCCCCGAACTGGAGTGTGATTGTCCGTTTTGACAGCCAAGGGGCTGAACTTTTTGCCCAACTGACCAAGGAGATTGCTGGCACGGGGCGCAGCCTGGGGATTTTTCTTGACGATCGCCTGATTAGTGCGCCAACGGTAGCGGTGGAATATGCAGAAACAGGGATTGTTGGCGGCAGTGCAGAGATTTCCGGTGGCTTCACTGCCCAAACTGCCAATGATTTAGCCATTCAGTTACAAGGGGGGGCGCTGCCCGTTCCCCTCGAGGTGGTGGAAAACCGCACGGTGGGGGCTTCGCTGGGTCAAGATAGCATTCGCGATAGCCTCTATGCCGGTTTGGCGGGCTTGGTGCTGGTGCTGATCTTTATGGTGGCCTACTACCGCCTGCCGGGATTGATTGCCGATATTGCCCTGATTCTCTACGCCATCTTTACCTACGCGGCGTTTCTGCTGTTTGGGGTGACGCTGACACTGCCGGGGATTGCGGGCTTTATTCTCAGTATTGGTATGGCGGTGGATGCCAATGTGCTGATTTTTGAGCGCACCCGCGAGGAATTACGGGCAGGCAAAACCCTCTACCGTTCCGTTGAATCGGGGTTCGATCGCGCCTTTGCCAGTATTCTCGATAGCAATGTCACCACCTTGATTGCCTGTGCTGCCCTCTTTGCCTTGGGGACAGGGTTTGTGCGCGGTTTTGCCGTGACCCTTGCCATCGGGATCGGCATTAGTATGTTTACGGCGCTGACCTGTAGTCGCACGTTCTTGTTTTACGCCATTAGCATTCCCAGTCTGCGTCAGCCCAATTGGTTCTGTCCAAAACTGGAGAGCTTTCGATGAGCTTTAGTGTCAATCGCCAGCGATCGCTCTGGTGGGGGTTATCCTTAGTAGTCATTCTCAGTGGCCTTGTGGCAATGGCCATCTCTTGGGTGTCCCTAGGGAGTCCCCTGCGCTTGGGCTTGGATTTTATCGGTGGCACACGGCTGCAATTTGAACTGGCCTGTAGCGCTACGCAGACCTGTTCTCAGCCGATTGATATTGATGCGGTGCGTCAAGTGCTTAATCAGCAAGGCCTAGGCAACAGCAGCCTGCAAATTATTGATCAGTACGGGGTGAGTATTCGAACGGTACCCCTCGATGTGGATCAGCGCACTCGCCTCAGTGCTGCCCTCACGCAGAAAATTGGTGACTTTGACCCCCAGAAAACGCAGATTGAGACCGTTGGCCCTACCCTTGGCGAAGAAATCCTGCGATCGGGGTTGCTGGCGCTCTTGGTGTCGTTTATTGGCATTACGATCTATCTCACGCTGCGTTTTCAGTTTGACTATGCCTGTTTTGCCCTTGTCGCCCTTGTCCACGATGTGTTGGTGACCACGGGGGTGTTTGCCATTTTGGGACTCGTGGCAGGGGTGGAAATTGATAGCCTCTTTATTGTGGCGCTGCTCACGATCATTGGTTTTTCTGTGAACGATACGGTGGTGATCTACGATCGCGTGCGGGAAACCCTGAAGCTCAACCCTGACCTCGGCATTAAAGAGGTGGTGGATCAGGCGGTTGTGCAAACCCTTGGCCGCTCGATTAATACCACCCTAACGACCCTACTGCCCCTGATTACGATCTTCATCTTTGGCGGTGACACGCTGCGCTACTTTGCCCTAGCGCTGATCATTGGTTTCACGACGGGGGCTTATTCCAGTATTTTTATTGCCAGTACCCTCCTTGCTTGGTGGCGCGATCGCCAGCCGCCTCGTCCCGCCACGAATACACTGGAGACAACGCCTACGCCCTAACTGGTTGTGCTCATTCCCCTCACCCAAGAAAAAGTCCGTCAATTGGTGCCACTGGTGGCCACGGGTTCCCAGTATCGCTATGTTTGGGGCAAACTTCAGGACTTTCTACGACGCTTAACCTTCTCTGTGGTGGCGGTGGCCATTGTTGCTTTTGGTTTGAATTTTTTAGGGGATAGCACCCAACTGGTTTTGGGTCTGATTGCAGGTCTCTATTGGCTCTGGGCACCGGCAGTGTTGGCCTCATTTCGCAATCGTCGCCATCGGCGGTTTCCCTATGGGGGTTTTTGGCGCGGGCGCGTCTTGGATGTCTATGTCACCGAAGAATTGGTGGGCAAAGAGGAGACGGTGAACGACAAGGGGCAACTGGTGATTATCGAGAACCGTGAACGCTGCTTGAATCTGGAGATTGGTGATAAAACCGGCTTTGAAACCAGAGTGCAGGCCAAGTTACTGCGTCAACATCGAGGGATTCGCCCCGGCGATGCAGCGGAAATGCTGGTTCTCTCCCGTCGTCCTGATCTGGCAGAGATTGAACTGATTTCTGAAGTTTTCCTGCCCCGCCATCGCCTCTGGATTGGCACCTACCCCATTTTGCAGCGGGATGTCTTTATTGATCTATCAGAAACACTGCGGCGCAAAGCGCGTTCAAAAGCCCCTCGGCGATCGCCCCAACCACGACGTTCCAGCCTGTGATACCTTAAAGGAAAGAAATAAAAGTTAACAATTCCTGATATTCCCTTGACTGCTCTTACCTCCCCCTCGGTTTTTCCTGCGCTGCGCCTTGGCTCGCGGCTAGCTTGGTCGCTCTTTAGCTTTGCTGCCTTCTTGGTGTCGGTTCCCGTGTTTATTGAAGCGCCCCTCGTGCGGACACAGCCTTGGCTGAGTTTGGCTCTGACGCCGCTGCTTCTAGGTCTTAGTTTCTATCTCCAACGCCAACCCCACTGCCGCTATTGGGGGGAGATGCTCTATGGATTTAGCTGGTGCTGGGGGGCAGGGTCGCTCTACTGGGGATGGTTGCGCTGGGAACCCCTGTGGCACTTGCCCATTGAGGCGCTCCCCATTCCGCTCATGCTCTGGCACCTACGGCAGCGGCAGCAACTGGTGGGGGTGTTCTTTTTTTTGGGTTCTTTTCTGGGCACCGCCATCACCGATGCCTACTTTTACCTGATTGATGTGATCCCCCATTGGCGAGCCATCATGTACCTTGAAGGGGATGTGATTTCCGTTCAGGAGATGCTGGCACAGGCGATCGCCCAAGCCCAGACCTTTAGTGGCCAAGTGTGGGGGGTTCTCTTGAGCCTGAGTTTGCTCCTCATTGGTTTGCTGCCCCTCTTTGAATCCCAGATTCGTCGTGGCTATCCTGCTGTTTTGCCTGTGTGGGGATTTATGGGCGCTGTCTTGAGTACGCTCGTTGTTGATGGTCTCTTTGGCCTCACCATTGGTTTATTATCCTTGAGTTAAGACAGTTCTCTCTAAAACCATCAGAGAGGGATTGAGCGCCAGTCATGGGGGTTATTGCTCACCTTTGCTTAACGGGGTCGGCCTTTCTCTTTGCCCTTGAGGGCTATTATCGGCTGAAGTTAAAGGCAATGAAGGTGGCCAACCCTAGCTCTATTCGTGAGTTACAGCAATGCCAGCAACAGGTGGCTCAAGAAATCGGTAGCGGCAGTTGGCGCGAGTACGTGCAGGTGGTTGGCCAAGTCACCACGTCTCAACCCTTGCTCTCGGAAGTGAAGCGTATTCCCTGTGTTTATTACAAAACAATCATCAGCCGCGAGTATGAAAAAGAGGGGAGCGATCGCCACAATCGTCGAGAACGCCAGTCGGAAATTATTGGCCGCCATGAGCAGTCAACCCTATTTTTTCTGCGAGATCATCAGGGGGAAATTGAGGTAAACCCCCTCGGTGCCGAGATTGAAGCAATGCAGGTCTTAGACGAACTGCGGCCTGCGGATAAACCCCATTCCTTTGCCTTTTCTTTGGGGTTCTTGTCATTGAATTGGCGCTTTGGTAGCACGACGACGCTGGGTTATCGCTATCAGGAGTGGGTGCTGCCCTTGGGGCAACCTGTTTCAGTGGTGGGCATGGCCTCGGATCAGGGGGGGGTACTCCGCCTGCAAAAGCCACAAAAGCGGGGACAAAAATTCATCATTTCCCTGAGTGTTGAGGATCAACTTAGCCAGCAGTACAAGCGGCAAAAACGGAAAATGACCTATGCGTCCCTCAGTGCTGCCCTCTGTGGTGTCTGTGGTTTAGTCTTGGCCTTGTTGTAGGCTGGGCTTAGTCCGGTTCTTGCTTGGGGTTTTTAGGTTGTACCCAGATGATCCGCCGCTGATTGGCAGCAATTAAATTGGCCTCCTCTTGGGCAATGCGCTGCCGTGCTTGGGGTTGGCGATCGCGCTCCTGTTCCAATTGCAACTCCTTAACTCGTGCCTCCAGCTGCGCCACTTCTGCTTCGAGGGCATGGAGCTTTTGCAGTTGACTGAGTTGATAGGGCACCAGCTTGGCGATCGCCCCTAGGGCAAAGGCGAGCAGGATCAGATTCACTGCAATTTTGGCACCCGCTTCCCAAGCGATCGCAGGAATTTTTCGAGGAGAGTGAACCATGACTAAACCATGAACGGCGAGTTGTCTATCAGTATAAAAAGAAAAAAGCAGCCCCTTTGTCTTACCAACAACATCGGGAACCGCCTGATAAATTTTAGTTTGGAGAAATGACGTTATGCAGCCAGTTAGCGATAACAGGTGCAACTACTTGTACAACTCAGTGGACAGCCGAAATGCCAACACCGCAGGCAGCAGCGCAATCACAAGGGCAACGTAAACTTGGGTATCGGTCAGCGCCATGAACAACTCCTTTGTGGAATAACAGTCGCGATCAAGTGCTGTATTTATTACTCCATAGGCGCTTACCTTTGGCAACGCTTGCTCATAGTTTGTAACATTTCGCAGCTAGGTTTCCGGGGTCACCCTAGGACGCCAGTGGGGCAGCCGTCGCAGGAGAGTCAGCATCGAGAGTCCCGTGGCCAGAAGTGTCAACAAACTCAGACCCACCAAAAGAACATAGAAGGGACGCCCCACCTCGCCCCAATAGGTTCCCTGATGTAGGCTCAGGAAAATCGCCGCTTGTTCTTTGGAGAGGCCAAACCAGTTGCGGCCAAGGCGATAGGCCATTCCTGTCGTGGCACTCACAAGCAAGGGCAATGCTGCAATGGCAGCCAAAAGATGATGCAGCCGCCGTGCTGACCACTGCGCCGGGAGCGATCGCCCCCACAGGAGAGCCAAACCCGTGGCAATGATTCCCAGCAACCCCAGACCAATGACCAACACATAGAGCGGCACGCCCCATTCCCCCAGATAGCGGCCTTCATGAAGGGTCATCATTGCTCGCCCAAAGTCTTTAGATAGCCCAAACCAACTGCGCCCAAGACGATGGGCGATTCCCGTTGTGGCTGAAATTAATAGGGGTAGGGCAAAGATCACCACAAGGAATTGATGCCCCTGACTGCTGATCTTGGCAAGACGCTGTTTCAGAGCACTCATCGTTCCACCTTCATTGGCAAGGGAATCGTCAGTGTAAAGGCCGTACCGCGATCGCCCTCGTAGGGACTCGTGACCCGCAGACTGAGGCCATAGGGACGCAGCAAATCCTGAGCGATCGCCAACCCCAGGCCACTGCCCTCAATCCCACTGTCGGCTTGAATCCCGCGGTAGCCCCGTTCAAAGAGCCGTGACTGCACCTCCAAAGGAATCCCACAGCCGGTATCCCAAACGGTTAATTCTAAGACTGCGGGCGTGAGGGTCAAGCGCAAACCAATGGTGCCGCCTTTGGGGGTGTACTTAAAGGCATTATCCAGCAGATTGCCCACAACCTCCTGAAGCACCCGTTCCTCTAGCCAGATGGGCGGCAGTTGGGGCGGTCTCTCCACGACAAAGGTTTTGCCCTCCATTTCCGCACGGGCTTGGGCGGCGGTGATCAGCGGTGAGAGGGTTTCAGCTAGATCGAGGGGTTTACCCGCAAGGGGTAGGGGCTGGCTGCCCGTGAGGGCGGGAATCTCGTTGCGCTGTTGGCGATAGTCCTCCAACAATGCCATGAGCCGCTCTGTTTCCTTGGCAATGCCTTCGGCGAGAGGGCGCCCCTGGTGATCAGGTTCCAACCGTTTGAGCAGAAGCTTGACAAAGGTGCGAATGGCGGCCACGGGATTGCGCAGTTGATGGAGCAGGTCATCAAAGCGCTGTTGCTGTTGATCCAGTGGGTTGGCAGGGGAGTGGCTGAGCCATTGTTGCCGTTGATCCAAGACGCAGGCGATCGCCAGTGTTTGCGCCACCTGTTGCAATTGTGCCTGCTCTGCCGCCAGCCAAGGACGGTGTTGCCGCTGCGCCACCAGTACCCCCAAGACCCAATTTTGGTACATCAGGGGCAGGATCAGTTGATTGGCCAAGGACGAAACGACCTGTTGAGGGCGATAGCTTAACGGGGTCTCTGCTGCTTGGGTTGGCGGTGGCAGTGTTGGGGGAATTGGTAAGCTCAGGGCTGCTGCTGCCTCTGGATAGACAGCAACGGGAGACCACGAGGGGGAGTCGTTGAGCGTTTCACTCAGATAGACCGCCAGCGAAGAGGCACCCAAGCTATTGACAACAAGTTCTAATTGGGCACGACAGAGGGCAGCAAATTCTTCACTGGCTGGCCAGAGCATCTAGGTAGTCCCCCCGGAGTGACTCAACGCTTGCGGGAGCAGCGCTTGAAAGTCACCACTCCCCCTTGTATATTCTTCCAGCAATTGCTTTTCAAGGGGAAGGAGGTTGGGGTCGGGGTCAGCGTCCTGTTCTTTGAGGGTTTCTTCAATGAGTCCCATCTGCTCCTCTGCTTCAGCAAGGGCACTGAACAGTTCTTCATTGATGGGGGCATTGCCATTTTGACTCACGAGCAACTGGTAGCGATCGCGCAAATCATTAAGTTCCCGCTGCATCGCCTCTTTTTCAGCCGTGAGCTGCTCTGTCATTTGTTTGTAATATTTGAACGCCATCAAAAAGGGGACGAGCTTCTCCCGCAGCGTCATGTGGTCAATATCAAGTTTGGTATAGCGTTCTGCCAGTTGGCTATAGGCTTGGCACAGACGTAGGTAACGTTGGCTGAGATTATCCATAGGTTATCTAAAGAAGTGGCTGTTGACGCGCTATCCCCTATCATAAACGGGCAGCCCATTGGTCACCATTGTCGCAGCTTCACAAATTGAAACAATGTAAAATAGGTTACAAAATTTCGAGTCTCAACTTACTAGTGATATAATTTCTTAGTTATTTCACATAAGAGTACTACGCAGAAGTGTTGAATTCTGCAACAAAACTTGACATTCTAAGTGACCAGTAGCTCTGGCGGCCAATCAAGGCTCCAATGCCCTATCGAGCAGCGACGACTGAGTTCCAGTTGCAAATATTGCAACTCGTCCAATAGCTTCTTCCCAAAGTATTCAGGATCACTCAGATGCTTTAGATTTGTCGCTATACGAAACACCGCTTGATTCTCGTCAAAAAATTGAACCACGCGATATTTCTCATGATTGAGCTTCATTCTCATGTTATTCTTGATACGTACAATCAATGAACACTTCCTCTCACTCAAAAGAGTTTACTGGTCAGGGTAATGATGGTTCAATCGATAGGAAACAGCGTCAGACTTGAAGCACAATTTCTCTTTTGAGCTTGAGACATCAGTTGAGTGTAAATCCCCTCAAATAAGCGGGTTGTCCGACTTTTATTGGCTTTGGAAAAAGTGAACATGTCCACCGTAATCCCATGAATGATTCAAGCGATAAAATAAGGCGCTCATGCTAGTTAACCCTTGGTCGAGAATGTCGGTCAACCAGATTTTGAAAAATAATTGAGAGTGCAGGACGGGGTAGTCACAAGGGCTGAGCCGATTGAGAATGTACTTGATAAGAGTTGCAAAAGATGACCTAGTAAGTTGATTATTTTTTCTTATTTTCAGGGGAGAATACGACATTTCTTCTTTTTTTCTTGCCTCTCAAACTATCTTTCAACACTTCTGCATCAGGTGCTGAGATCGCGGGATTCATTTTGCGAAAAATCGGCGATTATTCCTGATCTTCTCGCGTATGATGTATGTCAAATTCAACTTCTCACCTATAATGTATATCAAACTCAACGGGAACAAAGTAATTAGAATAGCTCGTTCAAAACCTGTGCTTAACGAGCTGTAATTTCTTAGTTCTTGAATTTTGAACCCCTCAGAGGATTGGCAAAAGAGCTCCCAAATTTTTGAGGCGAAGTTTTTATTCGTGGTAAGTGTCTGAACACCACTACTCGCGCAGTCTGAATGAATGCGCTTATACAATACTACCCCGTTGTTTCCCCTAATTTCAGCCCGTGCGAGCAACGCATAGATTAAACGCATGTCCGCTGCTGTTTTGGTTGATACAAGAATGTTAAATACATCTACTGAGAATAAAAGATGCCTCGGATGTATGCCGTAAATAGGGTTGGCCTTACCCAAGAAAGCCGGTTCCAGATAGTATTTCAATCTTCAACTGAGTATTGATCCTGTATAGCTGAAATTTCGTCTATTGGCAGGATGTGGCATTGGATTACTACTGCTATCGATGGTTTGTAATGTGCCAAAGGCAATACATTGAGTGCGAGCAGAGACAGGCAAAAGAATCTCTATCCATCTTGGATCCCACTTATCATCTGCCGCTGTCCCCATAAAATATTCTCCCCTTGCCTCATCCAGCACATACTTGAAATTCGCTGCCGCGCCCAAATTCTGGGCTTGTCGCACGTAGCGAATCCGTTTATCCTTAGCGGCATATTCCCGACAGATGGCTTCCGTTTCATCGGTTGAAGCATTGATTGTAGGTACCTAGAGAGCAACAGCCACTCAACTGACCCGAACTGCAAAAACTGATAAAGACGTGCTGCAGCCAAGTCGTGCTGTAGGGCTCGTAAATACAGGTGCGGGATTCCAATGCTCCAAGCTTGGCCTAGTGGTGGGGCATTTTCACCCGCATTATCGTTTATTACAAGCCCTCCACTGAGTCGGCATAACTATAGAGTTCAATCCCTAGCGCCTCAGCCACAGGTCGTGCACGCGGATCAACCATTGGCGAAATCACAATTTTGCGGTCAATTTGGCGCTGGTGATGCCGTGCATAGAAATTTACCTTACGGTCAAAAATATACATCCCTGCCTTATCAATAGAAGATTTGATTTCACAGGCAATGGTTAAGCCATTTTTGATAATCAATTCTAGCTCCACTTGATCAGGGCGGCCAAAGACTTCACCCTCATGGTCGTAGAGGGTTAAGTTCAAAACTTCAACCCCAAAGGATTCCGTCAAAATGCCAGCGAGGGCGTTGCGAAAGCTGGTTTCTGAAGCAATTCCCCAGCGAGCACCAAGGGCACCAATTGTACTGTCAAACCGCTTGTCAAGACGCCGAATCTCTGCAAGTTGCTCATGCCACTTGCGATCCTGTTCTTCCCAACGCTTGGCCTGCTCTTGCCAGCGGCGATCCTGTTCTTCCCAACGCCGAACCTGTTCTTGCCACTTGCGGTCTTGCTCTTCCCAACGCTTGGCCTGCTCTTGCCAGCGGCGATCCTGTTCTTCCCAACGTCGAACCTGTTCTTGCCACTTGCGGTCTTGCTCTTCCCAACGCTTGGCCTGTTCTTGCCAGCGGCGATCCTGTTCTTGCCACTTGCGGTTCTGTTCTTCCCAACGCTTGGCCTGTTCCTCGCGATCGCGCTGTAGTTCCGTGAGGATACGGTCAAACTTGATATCTGCCTCACGGCGAGGCAAAGAAACGTCCAAGACCGTGCGCAGGATGAAATCTCTCAAGCTGGGGTCTTGAGCCACAAGCTGCGGTAGCTCACGCTGAATGAGCGCAATAATTTCTTCTCGCTCCATTAAAATTGGCTATTATGAGACGACTTGTAACCCCATTCTAAAGATTTCCGCTTCAAAAGGACGACTACACCCTCCCTGCTATCTTTAAGTCTATTTCGGCTGATCTTGCATCATAGCTCCCGCTTCAGGTTCTGGTCGGTCGTACATAGTGGGGAGTCAAAGGGGCTGCTTCTCAAATGAACTATATCTACTTCATTAAATGGGAGGGCAAAATAATATGGGGCAAGATGGGTCGTAAGTCATCCACCGATACAGGACCAAAGTTCATGATTGTTGGGTATGCCAGCGTAAAGTCCACGAGTGTGCCCCGCCGCCCATAGCGACAGCGGCCGCCATCCACAATCAGCGGTTGCTCGCCGTAGTATTTTTGGGCATCCTCAAAGTTGACAATCAGTTCCGTTCCCACCTTGACCGTTGCTGCCACTAAAAAGAAGGGCAAAGCCCCCACTAGATCGTAAATGAACTGGTCGGGACAGGCCAGATAAACACAGTTAAACCCCTGCATAATTTGTGGATCGAGGTGGGGTTTACCCTTGACAATCATGGTCACAGGATAGGGAAAGTGATCCACCATGGTTTTAGCATCTCGAGAGAGTTCTGCCACTTCAGCAGCGCGATCGCTCCGCGTGAGAATAGCCAGAGGTTGCTCTGTACTAAAGTGTTTGAGACGGCGTAGGTTCGCTATTGCCCTTGGGCTGGTGCCATTCACCACAAAGCTATAGACGGTAGCCATGGGCAAAATAATCACTTCTTCTTGCTGTAAATAGCGCTCAATAGTGGCAAAGCTAGTGGGATGGGCAGCTAGCGATCGCGCTAAGGGGGTCATGGTGCGTACTCCAGAACCAGTGAAAAGCTATTGTTTCTTGATCTTGAGCCTACACCCTATGGCCTTTAGAGGGAATTGAGGAAAGATAAGATGTGATGATGAGACGGATAAGGCGATCGCAGGGAGTGCAGTTTCAATTACCCTAGAAAACTGAAACAATGTAAAATAGGTTACAAAACTTTTAGGTGGCTCGTGATCCCCGGCTGACGAGAGCCAGTGCCCAAATGGCCATGGGTCGCAGATACATACAGGCACGGAACGTCCGATTGGCCGTAATCGCCTCCGGTGTACGAAATTGCAGACCATTCTCGTAGATTTGCCGTACCACCACCTCGGCTAAGCGCCATGCTTCGTGGGTCATACCCCGCAGCCACAAAAAGGCGGCCAAGCCAAAGTTAATCCCTGTCCAGACTTCAAGGGGATGGGTAGCGTGGGGGTTTTCGGGTTGACCATTGGGCAAAAGACCATTGGCGGCACCCAACTGGCCATTGTGAAATTCGAGAAAACAGGTGTCGTAAATTTTCCGCAGGGCGCGATCGCAACAGTCTGGGGGCACAATATCCGCCAAACCCAAGAGTTGGGCATAGAACTGACCACAGAGCTGATCCGCCATGATCACATCGGAACCACTGCCGGTATCAAGACGGTAGTACTCCCCATTCCACAGCAGTTGATGGTAGCGGGGGCGAGCTTGCTTGAGCCACTGGCGGTAGGTCTCCACCTGCGGTTGTTGGAGAATCGTGCCGAGGGCGATCGCTGCCTCGAGGGCTGCCAACCACAAGCCACCACAGTAGGCACTGACCCCCTGTAGCTTCCAGTCATCGTAGGTTTGATCCGGGGCACCGCCATTTTCTGGCAGGCCATCGCCATCGCGATCAAATTGTTTCAAATAGGCCAAGGCCGCCACCACTGCCGGCCAGCACTCGCGCGCAAACTCGAGATCCGTCTGCCCAGTAAACAAAAAGTCGCGATAGACCAAAAGGACAAAGTCAGAAGCTAAATCTTTCCAAAGATTGCAGTCCTGATAAGCAGTGTAGTTCGTCCTTTGCCAAGGATGCTCATTGGGCGCACCGAGATCGTGGGGTACAGCATTGGCCAGTTTGCGAGGGGCTTTGTAGGCGGTTTCGGGGTCACCGCGATAGAAGTAGCCAATGATTCTCCAGGTGGGATCAGCGGTGGGAATCGCCCGCGCAAAGGCACGCATTACGGATTTTTCCAGTTCTGGCCACAGTTGCAGCAGGGCAAAGGAGCCATAGAGCCGCACATCCAGACTTTCATACCAGCGGTAGTCAAGGCATTCTAGAACGGCGAACTGCCCCACGGGGTCGCGATCGCTGGCGGTACTCCAAAGCGTTCCACCACTACTGAGGACGTATAGCTCATTACACAGTGCCATCTTGAACCAGTCGGGCCAATCGGGGTGGGTGAGAATTGGCTCTTGCCAAGTGCGAATCTGCTGTTGCCATTCCTTGTAATGCTCTAGGCCACGGGCGGCAAGGGTGATAGCATTGGTGCCACTGCGATCGCAAAAATCCGTGTAGCGACGGTAATAGATCACGCCCTTACCAAACTCAGTCACAGGAAAGTCCCACGCCAAGACCACGGGAATTTGTTTTGTTTCCCTAGGTGCCAAGGCAAAGCGCAGAGCAAAGGCGGCGGCCACCTGTTCTCCCGCTGCCGCTGGGGTTGGATCATTGACAATTGGTAGGGAACCATCCCCCGAAAATGATTGCCACAGTTGTGCCCCATCCCCCTCTGGCTGCCAGCGACTACAGCCAAAAAACTCACCAAGGCCTGTGGGAACCAATGCTGCCCATTCACCATCGCCTTCTTGGGGTGGGTTCGGGTGGGGCGTACGGCGCAGTCGCCAACCTTGGTAGGACTCCGTTTGAATCAGTTCATTAAAATTGCCGTCACTTTGACCCCAAGGGGGCGTGTAGGTATAGACGGGGCTGCCATCATCGCGGATTTCAATGGCAGAGGAAGGGGTGGTATTGCGAAACCAACCGACGGTATTTTGCCACGAGAACATCAAGCTGAGGGTGAGGGGCTGATCCGTGGGATTGCTAAACGTCCACAGAAACACTGCCACGGGGTAACTGGTTTCTTGGTAGTTGTGGGGCAGAATCGGTGAAAACTGTTCGCAGGTGATCTCAGCCTTAAAGACCCCCTCATAGACAAACCAACTGCGGGGATAGCGGGCAGCGTAGATACCTTTGCCAGCCGGATACCATTGCCAAGTGCTGAGGCGGCCATCGTTGGGGGGAGTTCCTAGGGCATAGGCCTGTGTCTGCTCTCCCTGCTCAAAAAGACTAAATTGACAGGCCGCTAGGGTGCCAAAAATGTGCTCTCCGCCGTCAATATGCCAGAAATTAAAATCCCCAGCAGAAGAACGGCCAATGCAGCCTGCGCCAAACCCCCCCAGCGGCATGCCATGCCAAGGGCCATCGTCTAAATTGCTGGCATAGCGAACGCGGTAGGGATTTTCCCAGCCTTGGGCGATCGCCCGTCTCCAAGTACAGTTGGCAAATTCAATCACACCCTTTCTGAAGACCTGTCTGATCCAGAATACCCTTTTAGCGCTGCACCGTCACTTGGCACTTGGCACAAAGACCGAAAAACTCAAGGGTATGGTAGAAAATCTCAAAATGGTAGGACTGTTGTAGCTCAGCTTCTAAGTGCTGGACTGGGCAGCAGTTAATCTGAATCGATGCCCCACAGTGCAAACAGGTGAGGTAGTGTTGATCCTGCTGCACGAGGCTATAGACCAATTCGCCACTGGGCAACGCCCGTGCTTGCACCTCACCATTGATGCGCAGACTATCGAGGGTGCGATAAACCGTTGCCAGTCCTAGGGGAGTTTGCCGCTGCCGTAGTTCCAAAAATAGTTCCTGTGCCGAGAGCGCTCGGCCACTGGCTCTAAGGGCATCGAGAATAATGACTTGGCTACGGGTGCGTCGCGGCGGCATAGCAATAGGACAACATTACCTTGATTTTACCGTTCCGCTCCGGTGGCAGATGGCAAAAAATAGCAATCATCCCATCCCACGCATTTTCACCAAGGTCAACATCCCGCAGATCGCAGTGATTAGGTAGTAATGGCGACTCCCCGTTCTTGAGCAAGGCGCTGGGCTTTCGCCAGTCCTAGGCATCCCCAGCCGTGACGGCATATCCCTGTTGGGCAAGATAGACGGCATTACGCCCTTCCCCTTCGGCGAGGGAGAGAATTTGCCCTTGGGGCACAAACTCATGGGCATGGGCTTTGAGGAAATCGTTTGGCTCGGTCCTGGAGAGGTTCTGGCGGGGATGACTTTCGGGTCATCTAGTCAAGACTCTGTGAACGGGGAATCTCCTGCTATACGCCTAGCGTTAGCGGGATGAGCGTCAAAGTCTAGTTGCTTGAGAACCTTTGCTTGCGATCGCCCCCAAAACGCCAGCAATTAAGTAAAGGGAGCCACAGACCACACAGCGATCGCCTGCCCTATCGAGTGCCTCAGTCACCTCCTTAAAAAGACGGCATTCCCCTAACTCAGGGCAACAGGTATAGGCAAGTGCCTTCAAGTCCTCTAAGTCAGCGCTAGCGTGATCCGGTACGGGTACCAACCACAGGCGATCGCCCCCTCGCAGGAGATGTTTGAGAATCCCCTCATGATCCTTATTGGCGAGCATCCCCACCACCCATGTCACCTCTGTCCAGCCCAGTTGATCCACGTATTGCCGTAGGTAGGCGGCGGCAGGAGCATTGTGGGCACCATCAATGAGCAGTTTGCGCCCTTGCCACTGTAACCATTGCAGTCGTCCCGGCCAGCGGGTTTGTGCCATTCCCTGTTGAATCGCTTCTCGGGAAATCTGCCAGCCTTGAGATTGTAACTGTTGTAGCGTGGCGATCGCGATCGCTGAATTGACCAACTGCATTTCTCCAGCCAAGGGCAAGGGGTACTCCATCCCCCTCCAAATCGCCCATCCCGGCCGCTTTGCACACCACTGGGCTGGTTCTGGCCAGATCGCTGGGCACCCCAAAGCTTCCAAACGCTGCGCAATCACCGCCTCTGCCTCGGGGGGAACAGGGCCAATGACGGCTGGCACGCCCGGCTTGAGAATACCTGCTTTTTCGCCAGCGATCGCCCCCAAGGTATTGCCCAACCGCTGCCAATGATCCCAACCGATGGAGGTAATCACACTCACCAAAGGGGGCTGACATACATTGGTCGCGTCCAAGCGCCCCCCCAAGCCCACCTCTATCACCGCCACATCCACCCGCTGCTGGGCAAAATACAACCATGCCGCCGCCGTGATCACTTCAAACTGACTGGGGGGATAAGCCACCTGTGGCAGTACCGCTTCAATGTGTTGAATCAAGGTCAAAAAGACCTCAGGGGCAATGGGTTCACCATCGACACAAATGCGCTCACACCAACTCAACAGATGGGGTGAAGTATAACGCCCCGTGCGATAGCCCGCCGCCCGCAAAACACTATCCAAATAGGCACACACCGACCCTTTGCCATTTGTCCCCGCAACGTGGATCAAGGGCACCTGTAACTGGGGAGACCCCAAAGCACTCAGCAGCGCTTGGATGGGTTCAAGGCCAAGGCGCACCCCAAAGCGGGCGTAGGGACTTAGCGCCGCCGTCAGCGGATCACTCACAGCCTGATTGAAGCAGATTAGCGGGGTTCGCGGCGACCATTGCGCCATGTGGCCACAATGCGGGAGCCATCCGGTAGCGTAAAGACCCCCTGTCCTTCAAATAAGCCATTGCGAAACTGTCCGGCATAGCTTGTGCCATCTCCGAAGGAGAGCGTTCCAGTTCCATGATACTTGCCCGCTAGAAACTGCCCCTCATAGCGGGTACCGTCGGGAAAGGTGAGCACCCCCTCCCCATGGTATTGACCATTGAGAAACGTGCCCTCGTAGCGTTGACCATTGGCCAGTTGGAGAGTGCCCTTGCCATTGAAGATGCCATCCACAAACCCCCCTTCGTAGCGTCCCCCATCGGCATAGGTGAGCACCCCCTGACCGTGGTAGCGGCCATTGCGAAATTCCCCTTCATAGCGGTTGCCATTGGCCATTGTAAGGATACCTTGGCCATTAAAACGACCATTGAGCAATTCCCCTTTGTAGGTGCTGCCGTCGGGAAGTGTCATGGTAACATCCCCGGTGACACGCCGCCCTTCATAGACGGCAATTTGGGCAGTTACAGGAGCTAAGTGCAGGGTTGCACATCCTAAACCAACAAGGCAAGAACTCATCACCCAGCGGTAAATAACAGCAGGATTTGGGTTGTACAGATGAGTCATTACTGGACACTCCACAAGGGTGGACAATTGCAACTTCTCTAACTGGCACAGCTTGTCTCCTATGCAAACTTGGGGAGGAAACTCAAAGCTTTGTCTTGGAATCGGTCTCTGTGCCTGCAGCACTTTGAATAAGCAAGTCCTCAGGAGGGTGGTCAAACACTCTCTTGCGAGACGCAAAGGGTGGTATAGTGCTCCCTTGATAGCGTCTTGAGCAAAATCTTGATTGCAAGGATGTCCTCAAGAGCCCTCCCAACCCCCTGAGTGGGGCAGATCAATCTCTATGAAAGGGGGAAGGAGAATGTACCTCACTGGCAGTTAAAGCAGGGATGAGGGAGAATTGGACATGCAGCTCTCAAGAGGCTGGCTTTCCGAAGGGCGCAGGGTTTTGTTTGGGGAGCGGAAGGTTGTGGATGGGCTGAAACGGCTCTTGGGCAGAGGTCACTCCTTGGGGTTGACCCTAGTATTGACATTGGGGGCGTTGCTGGTTCTCAGCCCCCTACTGGTGGTGCTCTGTACGTCGGGCTGGCCACCGGGAACCCTACCTACCCAATTGTTGCCACCCCAAGGCTGGACATGGCAGAGCTATCAGGCAGCATGGCAGGAGGGACACTTTATCTTGGCCTTTGCCAACTCAACGTTTGTGGCTTTAGCGGTAACGGCGCTCCAGTTGGTGACCTCAGCCCTAGCGGGTTACGCCCTTGCGCGACTTTCGTTTCCGGGGCAACAGACGATTTTGCTGCTGATGCTGGCAACCCTAGTGATCCCATTTCAACTTTTGGTGATCCCAATTTTCCTCATCCTCAAGGCGGGTCATCTGATCAATACCTATGGCGCCTTGATCTTGCCGACGGCGGCCAATGGCTTTGGCGTCTTTTTGATGCGGCAGTTTTTTCTCACATTGCCCGTTGCCCTTGAGGAGGCAGCCCTCTTGGATGGGGCAAATCGCTGGCAAGTCCTCTGGCATATTCTCTTGCCCCTGAGCCGACCGGCCTTGGTCACACTCTTTATCTTTACCTTTATTGGGGAGTGGAATGACCTCTTTAAGCCCTTGGTCTTTACCACTAAACCAGAACTGATCACAGTGCAGCTTTCCTTGGCCAGTTTTCAAGAGCAGTTCACCAATGATTGGCCGTTGATGATGGCGGCGGCGGTGATTGCCACTGTGCCGGTGATGATTTTGTTTATCTTGGGTCAGCGGCAACTGATTCGCGGCATTGCCACGACGGGACTAAAGAGCTAAAGTTCCGTTCGGAAAACCGTACTGCAACAGGAGTTGCGATCGCCAACCGTCTCTCGCTACATTAGCACTCGAAGGGTGAGAGTGCTAAACAACTGTAAGTGATGCTCTTGCCCCCCAGAAACTGCGCGATGAGCCGTGCAGTGAGTGCTATCAATCCATACTCTTACAATTGGGAGAACAGTACGCTATGGCAGCCGTATCTCTAAGCGTTTCAACTGTGAAGCCGTTGGGCGATCGCATTTTTGTCAAAGTCAGCGAAAGTGAAGAACGTACCGCAGGGGGGATTCTCCTGCCCGACAACGCCCGTGAAAAACCCCAAGTGGGCGAAGTGACCGCCGTCGGTCCTGGCAAACTCACTGAAGACGGCAAGCGTCAGCCCATGGATGTGAAAGTGGGGGACAAAGTGCTGTACTCCAAATATGCCGGTACTGAAGTGAAACTGGCGGGCGAAGACTACGTTCTCCTCTCGGAAAAAGACATCTTGGCCATTGTTGGCTAAGTCGCTGACACTCCTTACATTTCTGTGCGATTTTTCATCACTGTTGAACGATTGAGGTAGGAAACACCTATGGCGAAGCGCATTATCTACAACGAAAATGCTCGTCGTGCCCTCGAAAAAGGGATGGACATCTTGGCTGAATCCGTGGCCGTGACCCTTGGTCCTAAAGGACGGAACGTAGTTCTGGAGAAAAAATTTGGCGCCCCCCAAATTGTCAACGACGGGGTGACGATCGCCAAAGAAATTGAACTGGAAGATCACATTGAAAATACCGGTGTGGCGCTGATCCGCCAAGCCGCCTCGAAAACCAATGATGCTGCCGGTGACGGTACGACTACGGCAACGGTTCTTGCCCATGCCATGGTGAAAGAGGGGCTGCGCAACGTGGCTGCCGGTGCTAACCCCATTGCCCTGAAACGCGGGATTGACAAAGCCACCCACTTCCTTGTGGAAAAAATTGCTGAACATGCCCGTCCGGTGGAAGATTCCAAAGCCATTGCCCAAGTGGCAGCGATCTCTGCCGGTAACGATGAAGAAGTGGGTCGGATGATTGCCGATGCCATGGACAAAGTGGGCAAAGAAGGCGTGATCTCCCTCGAAGAAGGCAAATCCATGACCACCGAACTCGAGGTCACTGAGGGGATGCGCTTTGACAAGGGCTACATCTCCCCCTACTTTGCCACCGACACCGAGCGCATGGAAGCGGTGCTTGATGAACCCTTCGTGCTGATCACCGACAAGAAAATTACCTTAGTGCAAGATCTGGTGCCGATCCTCGAACAAGTGGCTCGCGCCGGTAAACCGCTGGTGATCATTGCTGAAGACATCGAGAAAGAAGCCTTGGCGACCCTCGTGGTCAACCGTCTGCGCGGTGTCTTGAATGTGGCTGCGGTGAAAGCTCCCGGCTTTGGCGATCGCCGTAAAGCAATGCTCGAAGATATTGCCGTCCTCACAGCGGGTCAAGTGATCACCGAAGATGCCGGTCTGAAGCTGGAAAATACGAAGCTGGATATGCTCGGTAAAGCTCGCCGCATCACCATCACCAAAGATCACACCACGATTGTGGCCGAAGGCAATGAAAAAGCCGTCAAAGCTCGCTGCGAGCAAATCCGTCGCCAAATCGAAGAAACCGACTCCAGCTATGACAAAGAAAAACTGCAGGAGCGGTTGGCCAAACTGGCCGGTGGTGTGGCCGTGATTAAAGTCGGTGCTGCCACTGAAACCGAAATGAAAGATCGCAAACTCCGTCTGGAAGATGCGATTAACGCCACCAAAGCCGCTGTTGAAGAGGGGATTGTCCCCGGCGGTGGTACCACCTTGGTGCACTTGGCGCCTGAGTTGAGCAACTGGGCGGCTGAGCACCTGACGGGTGAAGAACTGATTGGTGCCAACATTGTTGAGCGTGCCCTTAGCGCTCCCCTGCATCGCATCGCTGAAAACGCGGGTCAAAACGGTGCCATCATTGTCGAACGGGTGAAAGAAAAACCCTTCGATGTGGGTTATGATGCTGCCAAAGATGAATATGTCAACATGTTCGATGCTGGTATCGTTGACCCTGCCAAAGTCACCCGCTCGGCTCTGCAAAATGCGGCCTCTATTGCCGGTATGGTGCTGACCACCGAGTGCATCATCGTTGACAAACCCGAACCCAAGGACAACAATCCTGCGGGTGCCAGTGCCGGCATGGGCGGTGACTTCGACTACTAAGCCCAACCCGTTGGTGAATCCCTCAGACTCACTGGGTTCACCGCAAGTAACCTAAGTCACACTCACAGCGGGGAAACCACACCCCGCTTTTTTATTGCGTGGCGCCAAACGGGTCTGGCAGCGTTGCTATAATAACCCTCAATGTAACGTTTTTTAACATTCGCAGTTTGCAGCATGGGCGATCCAGTGCCTACGGGTGAAATTCGGGTTCGGGGTGCACGGCAGCATAATCTGAAAAACATTGACCTCGATCTGCCCCGCGATCGCCTGATTGTGATGACAGGGGTTTCTGGTTCCGGTAAGTCCTCTCTGGCCTTTGACACGATTTTTGCTGAAGGGCAACGCCGCTATGTGGAGTCCCTGAGTGCCTATGCACGGCAATTCCTCGGTCAGTTGGATAAGCCGGATGTGGATGCCATTGAGGGGCTGAGTCCAGCGATTTCCATTGATCAAAAGTCCACTTCCCACAATCCTCGCTCGACGGTGGGCACGGTGACGGAAATCTATGATTACCTGCGGCTGCTCTATGGCCGTGCGGGTGAACCCCATTGCCCCCATTGCGATCGCTCGATTCGCCCCCAAGCCGTTGATGAAATGGTGGATCAGGTGATGCAGTTGCCCCCTCAGACCCGCTTTCAAGTTCTAGCTCCTATTGTCAAGGGGAAAAAGGGCACGCATAAAAAACTGCTGTCGAGTCTTGCTAGTGAAGGCTTTGTGCGGGTTCGCATTAATGGCGAGGTGCGCGACCTCAGTGATGCCATTGAACTGGATAAAAACCATGCCCACACGATTGAAATTGTTGTCGATCGCCTTGTGCTGAAGCCGGGGATTGAGGAACGCTTAGCGGACTCGCTGCGAACTGCCTTGCACCATGCCAATGGTACGGCAATGGTCAGTGTGGTACCCCGCGAGGGTGAGGCTGAGGGTCAAACGCTCCTATTTTCCGAAAATTTTGCCTGTCCGGAGCATGGGGCAGTGATGGATGAGCTATCGCCGCGGCTCTTTTCCTTTAACTCCCCCTACGGTGCCTGTCCAGAGTGTCATGGCTTGGGCTATTTGCGCAAATTTAGCCCGGAGTTGATTGTCCCCAATCCTGAACTACCGGTCTATCTGGCGATCGCCCCCTGGGCCAAGAAAGAACATGATTACTACCTTGCTCTCCTCTGTGGTATTGCTGAGGCCTTTGGCTTTGACATCAATACACCGTGGTACCGCCTCACGGAGTTGCAACGGGAAATTATCCTCTACGGCACCGATACCCCAATTCTCATCCCCGCCGATTCCCGCTATCGCAAACGGGACTATTACCGCCAATTCCAAGGGGTGATCCCAATTCTAGAGCGGCAGTACCGCGAGACCACCTCCGAGGCCTACAAGCAAAAATTGGAAGAGTACCAAGTCAATCAAACCTGCCCCGCCTGTGGTGGTCAACGCCTAAAACCCGCCGCCCTAGCAGTGCGCTTGGGGCAATATCGCCTCACGGATCTCACCAGTGTCTCGATTCGCGAGTGTTTAGCACGGCTGCGATCGCTCCAACTGAGTGCCCGCCAACAGCAGATTGCGGAGCTGGCTCTGCGGGAAGTGATCGCGCGATTACAGTTTCTCGTGGATGTGGGGCTAGATTACCTGACGCTGGATCGCAGTGCGGCCACCCTCTCTGGTGGTGAAGCCCAACGCATTCGCTTGGCCACTCAAATTGGCTCTGGCCTGACGGGAGTGCTCTATGTCCTCGATGAACCTAGTATTGGCTTGCATCAGCGGGATAATGATCGCCTGCTGCAAACGCTGTTTCGCCTGCGGGACTTGGGGAATACGCTGATTGTGGTTGAACACGATGAGGACACGATCCGCGCTGCCGATCACATTGTTGATATTGGCCCAGGGGCGGGAATCCACGGCGGCCAGATTGTGGCTCAAGGCAGCCTAGAGGCGATTCTCAATCATCCCGACTCCCTGACGGGGGCTTATCTGTCGGGGCGCAAGCGCATTGAAACTCCCAGCGATCGCCGGCCGGGGAATGGTCAATCCCTGATTCTCAAACAGGTATCTCGCAATAATCTCAAGAACATCACCGTAGAAATTCCCCTCGGTAAGCTGGTGTGTCTGACGGGGGTATCGGGGTCGGGGAAATCCACCCTCATGCACGAAGTCCTCTATCCTGCCCTGCAGCACCATCTTGGTCACAGTGTGCCGCTCCCCAAGGGACTTGGCGAGATTGAAGGCTTAAATGCCATTGACAAGGTGATTGTCATTGACCAGTCTCCCATTGGTCGTACCCCCCGCTCGAACCCTGCCACCTACATTGGGGTGTTTGATGTTATCCGTGAGGTCTTTAGCCAAACCGTGGAGGCCAAGGCACGGGGCTATAAACTAGGGCAATTTTCCTTCAATATCAAGGGCGGACGCTGTGAAGCCTGCGCTGGCCAAGGGGTCAATGTGATTGAGATGAACTTTTTGCCCGATGTCTATGTGCAGTGTGAAGTGTGCAAGGGGGCACGCTACAATCGCGATACCCTGCAAGTGAAGTACAAAGGCTGCTCGATCGCCGACGTTTTGGATATGACCGCCGAGACGGCACTGGCCTTTTTTGAAAATATCCCCAAGGCAGTGAGCAAGCTGCAAACTCTCGTGGATGTGGGCTTGGGCTATCTCAAACTAGGGCAAACGGCACCGACCCTCTCTGGGGGCGAAGCCCAACGCCTCAAATTGGCGTCTGAACTGTCGCGGCGTGCCACGGGCAAAACGCTCTACTTGATTGATGAACCCACCACCGGTCTGTCCTTCTACGATGTGCATAAACTCCTCGATGTATTGCAGCGTCTCGTGGACAAGGGCAACTCGATTTTGGTGATTGAGCACAATCTGGATGTGATTCGCTGTGCCGATTGGATTATTGACCTTGGACCAGAGGGGGGCGATCGCGGCGGAGAGGTGGTTGCCGTCGGCACCCCTGAAGCGGTGGCACTGGTGCCCCAATCCTACACAGGGCAGTACCTCGCCAAGGTGTTAAATCGCGCCGCCAGTCCTCAGCAGTAGTAGAATACAGGTTGCTCTGCCTTGCTTTATTCCCTTTATTCCTATGTCCATGCCCACCATGACCCTCTGCATTTCCTGTCCTGATCAGCGGGGGTTAGTGGCCAAGTTGGCGCAGTTTGTCTATCGCTACAACGGTAACATTGTTCATGCTGATCACCACACGGATGCTGTCGCGGGCATTTTTCTCTCCCGCCTCGAGTGGGAACTAGAGGGCTTTGAAATCCCCCGCGATCAGATTGCTGCCACATTTATCAACTATGCACAGCGGGAAAAAGTCTTTGCCAGTTGGCAGGGGGTGCGCTGGCAGTTGCGGGTGTCGGATATTCCCTATCGCTTGGCCATTTGGGTGAGCCGCCAAGATCATTGCCTGTGGGATTTGCTCCTGCGGCAGCGAGCCGGGGATCTCTTTGCGGAAATTCCCCTGATTATCAGTAACCATGAGCATTTACGTCCCATTGCCGAACAGTTTGGCATTGACTTTCACTATATCCCCGTGACACCAGAGACCAAGCCCCTTGCCGAAGCCAAGCAGCTGCAACTGCTCAAGGACTACAACATCGATCTGGTGGTGCTGGCCAAGTATATGCAGGTACTCAGTCCAGAATTTATTGAGGCCTTTCCCCAAGTGATCAACATTCACCATTCATTTTTGCCTGCCTTTGCGGGGGCGAATCCCTACCACCGTGCCTATGAGCGGGGGGTAAAAATCATTGGTGCCACGGCCCACTATGCTACAGCGGATTTGGATGAAGGACCGATTATTGAGCAGGCAGTTGTGCACATTAGCCATCGCGATACGGTGGCAGATCTGATTCGCAAGGGCAAGGATTTAGAACGGGTGGTCTTGGCACGGGCAGTACGGCTGCATTTGCAAAATCGGATTCTGGTGTATGGCAATCGCACGGCAGTCTTTGCCTAGGCGCTAATCAGGGGGCAGTTGCCTTTTTGCTGAGGAGCTTGAACTTTGGAAGCTGTTGGACAATCTGGAGCGTTTCGACGCTCACTCGCACCACGCGCTTCAGTAAGTCAATAATGTAGCGGGGATCTGCTGACCAGTCGTTGGGGTCATTGCGAATTTGGCTGTCTTTATCCACAGTGACTTGATAGCGATCCATCACCCACTCGATGGCAGGCTTGCCATTCACCACATATAGCTATTCCAATAAAAAATGAGATATCATCCAGCACAATACTTGCGAATCACTTCATCAATCGAACTGTTTGACCCTGCATACATCCGCGCTCGCTTCAGCGCACTAAAGTCGTGCTCAATCACATTCAAATCAGGAGAGTATTTCGGTAAAAATAACACCGCGTGACCCGCCGCTTTCACCACTGCCTGAATCGCCCCTTTTGGATGAATCGGTGCATTATCCATCATCAACAACGACGGTCTCTTTAACGCCGGCAAACAGTACTGACTTAGCCAGCTCACAAACCCTAACGCATTCAAGTATCCGCAAAACAGCATTGGGGCGATGAAGTCTTTCTGGTGTCTATACCGTCCTGCGACTCAACTCTCTCTTTTCTGACGCTTCCCCGCTCGCTCTCCATCAATCGGGATGGGCAGCAACATCGGCTGCTAAGGCCGCCCAATCCAGTTTCCAAGGACGACGGGGGACAACCGTGGGGGCTGAGTCCTCTCGCTTCAGCCAGCGATGGATAGTGGCGCGACTGACCTGGAAGATTTGAGTTGCTTCACTGATTTTGCCACCTTGCTGGATGTAGGAGACAACCCGCTCTCGTCAGTCCAAGCCATAGCTCATATTCTTGAGTAACATTCATGACGCTTTGAGTATAGCCTATCCCTCTTGAAAATATCTCACTCCTTTTCGAAATAGCTATAAATCTTCAATTGACAAGGCAGGGATGTATATCTTTGATCGCAAGGTGAATTTTTATGCACGCCACCCCCAACGCCAAATTGACCGTAAAATCGTGATTTCGCCAATGGTAGAGGATCGGGCACGACCAGTTGCCGCAGCATTGGGAATAGAAATTTATCGCTATGCCGATGCCGTAGAGGGTCGATAGGCTCTCCCGGACACTAACAAGGGGAAGAGGGGGGCACAGAGTCATCGTGGGGATCGGGTACAGGGTCATAGCCGCCGGCGGCAAAGGGGTGGCAGCGCAAAATACGACGAATAGCTAAATAGGTTCCCTTGACTGCTCCAAATCGGGCGATCGCCTCAATCGCATAGACAGAACAAGTGGGCCTATAGCGACAGGTGGGCAAAAATAAGGGCGAAATCCAATGCTGATAAGCGCGAATCAAAAAGATCAGTGCTTTGCTTAGCCAGTTGTCCACAGCCTTTGCCTACAAGGTATCCCAATTATACGCAGGTTAATGGGGGCGAAATAGATGGTGATGTTCTGGACTATAGAGGCAGGAGCGCAATGAGCCATGGCCTTGATGTTGTACTGCCAGTGCTGGACTGATCAGGTAAAGGGTGGTGCGCGTCAAGCGCTGCTGCTGACTAAACGCCGCCATTTCAGCCAAGGGAACCAGCCACAACTGCTCATCGGGCCATCCCAAGCGGTAGCCCACAGCAACTGGGGTTTCGGGTGGATAGTGCTGAAGCAAATCTCGCTGGGCACGGTGGACACAATTCGCACTCAGGTAGAGGCAAAGGCTGGCTTTGTGGGCGGCTAGACTGGCCAATTCTTCTGTTGGTGGGACGCGTGTACGGCCACTGGCACGGGTGAGGATAATTGTCTGTACCAATTCGGGTAGGGTGAGTTCGGCATTGAGGCGGGCGGCGGCCAATTGATAGGCACTGATGCCGGGGACAACTTCAACGGTAATGCCTGCTTCGGTGAGGCGGGCAATCTGCTCGTGAATGGCACTGTAGAGGCTCGGATCTCCCGATTGCAACCGTACCACTTTTTTACCCGCTTGGACTGCTTCAACCATCAGCGGAATCATTTCTTCAAGAGTCATTGCGGCTGTGGGAATACAGGTGGCACTCGGCGGTGCAAACTGCAAAATCCCCGTCGGCACAAGAGAATCGGCATAGAAAATCACATCGGCCTCTTGGATCAGCCGTTGTCCCTTGAGGGTGAGTAATTCTGGATCACCGGGGCCAGCACCCACAAAGTAAACCCCAGCCGAGGTCTGTCTTTTTAGCACTACACTGCACCTGATTATTCCCCTTACTAAGATTAACTTTTGCCGGTAACACAAGTTATGTCAGGATCAAGACAGGTCAGTTTAAGAGGCAGCGAATCATGAGCGGCAAACGGATTCTCATGCTTGTGGGTGACTATGTGGAAGATTACGAAGTGATGGTGCCGTTCCAAGCCCTCCAAATGGTGGGTCATACCGTGCATGCTGTCTGCCCTGATAAAGTCGCTGGGGACATTGTTCGCACGGCAGTTCACGATTTTGAGGGGGATCAAACCTATAGTGAAAAGCGGGGACATAACTTTACCCTCAATGCCACTTTTGCAGAGATTGACCCCGTTACCTACGATGCACTAGTGGTGCCGGGGGGTCGTGCCCCAGAGTATTTGCGCCTCAATCCACGGGTCCTAGAAATCACCAAGCACTTCGGCGAGACCCAAAAACCGATTGCAGCCATTTGTCACGGCCTCCAACTGTTGGCGGCAGCAGGCGTTATTGCGGGCAAAACCTGTACGGCCTATCCGGCCTGTGGCCCTGAGGTCGTGAGTGCTGGGGGTAACTTTACCAGTGTGGCAGTGGATGCAGTCGTAGTGGATGGCAATCTGGTCACGGCGCCCGCTTGGCCTGCCCATCCCCAGTGGTTGGCGGCATTTTTAGAGATTTTGGGAACAACGATTAGCCACCAACCCTTGGCAGCAGTGTAGGATCACCGTGGCATGGCGATCGCCCTCAGCCAAATTGCCCAATATCTCCAACGGCACCAACTGAACTATCGGTTGAATGCGGCCAACCACCAAATTATTACGGGCGTCAACGGTGATCACCTTGAGCGATTTATCGTCGTCATTGAGCTAGATGAGGGAGGCGAGTTTTTTAAGCTTTATGCCCCCAATCTTTTGCCGGGGATTAAAACCCACCAGTTTCGTGATGCCATTTTGCAAACGCTACTGTGCATTTCGTGGCAGACAAAAATGTTGCAGTGGGAGTACGACCCCAATGAGGGTGAAGTGCGTGCCATGATTGAATTCCCCATTGAGGACAGCACCCTCACCGAACGGCAATTTTTTCGCTGCTTGGGGGCACTCGTGGAAATCGTTGACAATACAGTGCCGCGACTGCGAGAGTTGGTTGAACAGGAGCCTCCGCCGCTCGACGCGGATCTGGCCATGGGCGAACGCCTATTGCTGACGATTCAGGAAGAAGCACCGGGGCTATTGGATCTCATTGCCCAAGCTCTTGAAGCCCGTCGCCAACGGGGTCGGGTTAGTTTGAATTTAGAGAATTTAGACACCTAAGTCAGACATCTAGAGTTCTGTTTAGATTCAGATTCAAGACGAGGGGGGTGCAGGGGGCGTTTGCCGCGCGTAGAAGCGGCCATTCTTCATTTCAATCAACCCTTGACACTTTTCACAACTAAAGCGCCACAGCTTACCGACCGGAACTTTCAGCGGGTGATGACAATGGGGACACTCGCCACTCCATACCTCCTCATCCCCAAGCATCCACATACTGCCCACGACCATCGGCAGACCGATGATGGTTCCTAATCCCGTGGCACAAAAGCCCAGACCCATGACTATGCCGGCAAGACCTGCCACCTTTGATTGATGATCGCGGGGGACTTTTTCAATGGTGGGAATGGTGTAAATCTCGGATTCAGAGGGGGGCTGGGGGGGTTCTGTGGCGGTTTCAGGGGGTGGTGGGGGTTCTTGTGTCTTATCTGCCTGAACCTGTGGCCCAGGCTCGGCCTCTAACCAAGGATCCCGTAGGGGAGGATAGTTGGCGGCTTCTTGGTGTTGGGGAAGGGCAGAAGATTCTGAAGGAACTGGGGGTGCAGTGGGCAACATGTCTGAGACTGCCCAAGGATCCTCAACAACAGAGGCAGCGTCTGGGGCGATCGCCCCCTCAGGCGAGGATTCAGCTTCAGCCGTCATCTCAGCAGTCATGGCGGGCTGGGGGTCGATCTCCGCCTCTAAGGCTTCTAGGGCGGCAATGTCCTCAGTCGTCGGTTCAGGGAAGTCGTATGCTTCAAGGGTCGGTTGCTCTAGGGTAGCTTCAGAGAGTTCGGGTGCTGGTTCAGGGATCTCAGCAATACTGTCTTGGGCTTCTGGTGTTGCAATGCTCTCTTCTATGGACTCAGAAGCTTCTGGAGGTGGTTCAGCAGCGACCTCGAAGACTGGCAATTCTCCTGAGAACCCATCAAGGGTGTCGGATTCAATACGCTCTTCTTGAAGGGGGGGCGACTCAGATGGAGATTCTTCACGATCAGTATTGGGTTCTGGTGAGGGTGGGTTGGGGTCAAAGGCGGCAGCTAAATCTGCCAAACTAATGTCCTCATCAGGATCGATTTCTGGAATCTCATCTAGGAAACGCTCTTGCGGCTCACTGATGGGTTCTGCCCCTGTTCCATTCTCAGTGACTTGCTCTAGGGGAGGAGCTACATCCCCATATTCAGGTATGCTCTCTACTGGAATTGGCTGTTCTTTCTCTTCGGGCGATCGCGCCACAGCATCCTGACTTTCAGATGTGGCAGGTACCTCGGAGGTCATAAAAGCAGACATTAAATCCAGCAGCGTGGGTTCAGGGGAGGGTGGCTCAGTCGCTGCCGTTTCGGTGCCCCATGGATCCTCGACCACGTCTCGATGGGGTTGGGTGGGTGGCAGGACTTGGAGCTGAAAATGACTTTCCCAGAGAGGGACGCCCAACACCCGTGACTCAATGAAAACCCGTTGAATCTCTGGCAAGTGCAATTTTTCTAAGGCAGTGCGGATCAAGGTTACGGCTGCCCCCTGATTGAGTATTTTTTCTGAATGCAGCGTGATCATTAACTCCTCGGCCTGACGTACCACAGTGGCCTTTACCCGCTTTGGCAGGAGGACAGCATTCAGCAGCGTACCAATGGCACGGGGGTCGCCCTGCCGCGCAATATCCAGCAAACGGGAATCACTCATAAACCGATCAATAGAATGGAACGGGGTGCCGCTAGTTCTAGCCTACTGCGATTTCAAAAGAGTGATAGGAAGCGGGTGGCGATCGCTTGACTATCCTACGTATCAACGACCAAGCTAACCTACACCCTAAGTTTAGAGCGGTTGAGAAGCTTGGAAAAAATCCCTTCGGCATCAAGGACGTCCATACCATTTTCTGAAGCGGCGGCTACAGGATCCTTGATTTGTGCGTTACCCTTTCGGCGTAACTTACCTTTTCGGGGATTTCAGTGGGGCTATGCGGGGGATTAATAGCCCGAACTACCTTTAGTGTAGCTAAGGGATGGCCAGATGACAACTCCCTAAAGCGTGTAAATTGTTACAAACAATTACAAGCACCCACTAGACTGGGAAAAAGGATGTTCACAAATTTCAGCAGGGCATGACAGCGGCAACACGCTCCACGGATTGGCAACTTTTGCAACGACTGATTCCTTACCTCAAGCCCTATCGCTGGGGACTGGTGGGAAGTGGCTTGCTCTTGATTCCCTTGGCGGCAGCAGCAGCATTACAACCGATCATCATTGGTCAGGCGATCGCCTTCCTCAAAGGCGAAGAGAGTACCTATAGCTTTTTGAAACCTTTGACCCTGACCCAAGGGATTGATCTACTGAGCATTGCACTGCTGATGACTGTGGTGCTGCGCTTTGGGGTGCAGGCGGTGCAGGGGTACTGGATTCAAAAAATTGGCCAAAACATTACTGCCGATATTCGCCATGACTTATTTGACCACGTGCTCCGGTTATCGTCGCGCTTTTTTGACCGCACCCCCGTCGGTAAGCTCATTACCCGCTTGACCAGTGATGTGGATGCTCTGGGGGATGTGTTTGCCACTGGCGCCGTGGGGGTTCTCAGCGATGTCTTCTCAATGCTGGTGGTCATCCTGACAATGTTTTTCATTGACCGCCTCCTAGCAACGCTGCTGCTGGCCTTGGTACTGCCGATCACTGCCCTGATTATCTATTTTCAACATCGCTACCGCGTGGCCAACTACAAATCCCGCGAGGAGCTGTCGCTACTGAATGCCGATCTTCAGGAAAACATCGTTGGCATTACCGTGGTGCAACTGTTTCGCCGTGAGGCCTTTAATAGCCAACTGTTTCGGCGGCGCAATCAACGCTACATCAAAGAGGTGGATCGGACGATTTTCTACGATTCGGCAGTATCAGCAACGTTGGAGTGGATTGCCTTTGTGGCGATCGCGGGGGTTCTCTGGCTGGGCGGTGCCTTGGTGGAGCAGCGCACGATTGACTTTGGCACTTTGGCCACGTTTATTCTCTTTTCCCAGCGCGTTTTTGATCCGTTGCGGCAGTTGGCGGAGAAATTTACCACGGTGCAAGCGGGCTTAACCGCCATTGAGCGCATCCATGATCTGCTCTCAGAACCGATTGAAATTCAGGATCCCGATCGCACCTTTTTGCGTTTGCCCAAGCCAGAAAATACAGCCGCTGCCGTTGAGTTTCGCGATGTCTGGCTGGCCTACAAAGACGATGACTATGTCCTCAAGCAACTTTCCTTTCAGATCCATGCTGGCGAAAAGGTGGCGATTGTTGGTCCTACGGGTGCAGGTAAAAGTTCAATTATTCGCTTGCTTTGTCGCCTCTATGATCCAACGCGCGGTGAAGTCCTTGTTAGTGGTCGCAATGTCCGCGACTTTACCCAAGCAGAACTGCGGCAGCACATTGGCGTGATTTTGCAGGATAGCTTTCTCTTTTCAGGGGATGTGAAAAGCAACATTGCCCTCGGTGACAACTACACCCTTGCCGAAATTCAGCGGGTGGCCGCCGAAATGAACATTGCCGACTTCATTGAGCAGTTGCCCCAAGGCTATGACACTCCCCTGCGGCAGCGGGGCACGAATCTATCAGCGGGGCAGCGACAACTTTTAGCCTTTGCGCGGGTAGCGATTCGCAATCCAGAAATCCTTGTCCTTGATGAGGCAACCGCCAATTTGGATGTGGGTACAGAGGTAATGATTCAGGAGGCCTTGAACCGCCTGTTGGTGAATCGAACCGCCATTATGATTGCCCACCGCCTAGCCACGATTCGCCATGTGGATCGCATTTTTGTGCTCAAACGGGGACAACTGGTGGAGCAGGGCACCCACAGTGAACTCTTGGCCCGCAATGGGGTGTATGCCCATCTCTACCGGTTACAGGCGCTTGCCGAAGAAGCAGCCCCTACCCAGGACGCCTGATCCTAATCCACAACAGCAGTGGCAGCCCTAGCAGTTGTAGCACTACCGACACCAATACCAACAGCCCCAAGGAGCGATCGTAGAGCACTCCCATGAGGAAACTGCCGAGAAACCACGCTAAGCCATAGCCAGTGCTAAAGATGCCATAGGCTGACCCCCGCCGCTCTGGGGGGACGAGGTTGGCGACGATCGCCCGCACAATGGATTCTTGGGCACCCATGCCAATACCCCACAGCACCATGCCCCAAATCACCGCAGAACTGAGGAAGACCAAGGGAGCAAAGCCTACCGACAGCACAACCGCAAGGATCAAGGCCATGATGCCAATGCGATCCAGTAAGTACCCAAAGAGCAGCGCAGCCACGGCATCAACCCCCATCGCCAAGGCGTAGAGCAGCGGGATTTGGCTCGTTTGCAGACTGTCTCCCTGCTGTAAATGAAAAGCAATCAAGGGGAAATCCACATAACCGGCGCCCAGAAAGGCCACGGCCAATAGATAAATCCAAAACAGTGTTGGTAGTCTTTTGGTATTCAGATCCTGCACCACCGTTTCAAAGTCCCGTGGCTCTGGGTACCGCCGCTGCGTCACCAATAAAACGACCAGCCCCATCAGGGCAGGGATGGCGAGGACGGCAAAACTCCATTGATAGTGCTGGGTGCGGGCAAAGACGCCGGCCACCATCAGCGGCCCAACAACGGCACCAATTTGATCCATCGCCTCATGGAGACCAAAGCCAAAGCCGCGACCCACTTGGCGAGCACCGTAGGAGAGCAACACATCGCGGGGGGGTGTACGAATCGCTTTACCGGTGCGCTCAGCAATCATGAATCCCGCTAGGACTTCCCAACGATGGGTCAAGGCCATGAGGGGCACAGCTAAGGTATTGATGGCATAACCAAGGGTGGTAATGCGCCAATAGGCACGGGTACGATCGCTGAGATAGCCAATCCCAAGGCGTAGACCATAGCCGATGAATTCCCCCAAACCCGCTACGAGGCCGACAACGGTACCACTGGCACCCAATACTCCTAAATAGACCCCCGTAAGACTGCGGGCGCCTTCATAGGTGGCGTCGGCACAGAGGGAAACCACCCCTAGGAGCACGACAAACCTGAGGGCGGAGCCTTTTTGGCAAACCATGACTCAACTCCTGTATTTAGGAATTTAGGAATGTCCACAGTATATTGAGTGGAGAATCGTTAAGGGCGATCGCGATGGTGGGTGCACTCAGCGCAGCTAGTCCCTTAGTCATTTGGACAAGTCTGGGGTTCATCTGTGGCCGTTGGTTGCCAGCAGTGATTCCCCAATGGTTGGGGCGCAGCCTCTATTGGGTCGGGGTACCCATTCAAATTTTTGCTTTGGTGCGGCAAACCAACTTCGCGGGGTTAATTTGGTTGGCACCGCTGCTGGCCTTTGTGGCGCTCATTGTCGGCTATACCCTTGCCCAAGGCCTTTACTATTGGCAGCAACGCTACTTTCAGCCCCAATGGCTCCACTATACTCCTCCCTTCCTGACAAGTACAGTTCCCGAAGGAGAAAGTCGCCGCTTTCAGGGGAGCTATCTGATTGCCAGCATTCTCGGCAATACGGGCTTTGTCGGTTTGGGGGTCACGATTCCTCTCCTGAGTGCCACGGCATTGCCCTGGGCGGCCTTCTATGCCATTACCCAAAATGCCCTCGGCACCTATGGATTGGGTTCATTTCTCGGTCAGTACTACGGTAAGGGCAATGATCAACCTTGGTGGCGCGCCTTGGCGGTGATTCCAACCGTGCCGACCCTTTGGGCCTCCATGGCCGGCTTTGCGACCCATGATCTTTCCTTTCCCGAGGCGATTGAAAAGTTGTGTGAGATGGATATTCACTTGGTGATTCCCTTTGCCTTTGTCCTCACTGGAATTCGTTTGAGTCGGCTCCCCGGCTGGCAAAGTTTTCGTATGGGGTTGCTGCCTATGTTAGTGAAGACGTTGTTGCTGCCATTGACGATGATGGCGATCGCCTATGGTTTGGGCTTGCGGGGCGATACGTTGCTGGCGATCGCGATTATGACTGGTACGCCCACCGCCTTTGCCGCGCTAATTTTGGCAGAGGAATACGAACTCAATACCGAACTGCCACCGGCGGTGATTGCTCTGAGTACCCTGAGCTTTGTGGCGGTGTTACCGCTGTGGGTGTTCCTGTGCCGCCAAGTTTTAACATAACGCTAACGACTGCTCTCCTTTTCCAAGAACAGTGGCACACTGAAAATACCTGATCCATTGCTAGCCCTCTCACGAGTTTCCCTATGACGAATCCCCAAAGTCCTCCTCCTCCACCGCCACGTGTTCCCAATTCACCCCCGATGCCACCGCCCCGGCCGCCAATGGGGGCGGGTGTTCCGCCGCTGCCTCCCCAACCGGGAATGGCGCCTCCCCGTCCTGCTGCCCCCCCACCGCCTCCCCAAGGGATGCCCCCACAGCCCGGCATGCCGCCTCGACCCATGCCACCACAACCGGGGATGCCGCCACGACCAATGCCGCCGCAGCCGGGAATGCCCCAACAGGCAGTACCGACCCAACCGATGCCCACACCAGCCGCGCGGATCTCTGGCCCGACAATGGAACAACTGGTGCGGGAGGCTTTTGAGCACGGCTATTCCGATATTCATGTTGGGGTTGGCGAAGCGCCGCGCTTTCGCGATCGCGGACGTTTAGAAATTACCAACTATCCCGTTACTGATGAGGAAACCTTTAACTACTGGCTGAATGAACTGCTGACCCCCCAACAAATTGAGCAGTTTCGCACCCACCTTGAATACGATGGTGCCTATCAGTACGAAGGGCTATGCCGTGTGCGGATCAACATCTTTGTCGCCCTCAAAGGCCCCGCCATGGTGCTGCGCTTGATTCCGGTGAAGATTCTGACCCTAGAGCAATTGAATTTGCCGCCGGTCTTCAAGGATCTCTGCCACTACCACAAGGGTCTGATTCTGGTGACAGGGCCAACGGGTTCCGGGAAATCCACCACCCTTGCGGCAATGGTGGACTATATCAATACCGAAATGCCGAAGCACATTATCTCCATTGAAGACCCGATTGAGTTTGTGCACCAAAGTCGCCGTGCCCTGATCCGCCAGCGGGAGGTGGGTATCCATACACTGAAGTTTGACAATGCTCTGAAGGCGTCATTGCGGGAAGACCCCGATATTATTCTGATTGGGGAGATGCGCGATCGCGAGACAGTGAATACAGCCCTAAAAGCAGCGCAAACGGGTCACTTGGTCTTTGGTACGTTGCACACCAACAGTGCCGTGAAAACGATTGAGCGGATCCTCAACCTCTACAACCCCGATGAACAAGGACCGATGCGGATGCAGGTGGCGGAGTCGCTGGTGGCAGTCATTGCCCAAGCCCTTGTGCGTACGACGGATGGTAAGCGGGCAGCGATTCACGAGATCATGATCAACACCGATGCCATCAAGGACTACATTTTACGGGGTGAAGTGGAGGAAATTGAGGCGATTATTCCGCAGTGTCGGTATGACGGCATGTGCACGATGAACCAATGCCTCTACGAACTCTATGAGGCGGGGCGCATTGATGAGGAAACCGCCATCGAAAACTCCCCCAAACCCAACGAAATGGCGCAAATTCTACGGGGTCGTGTCTAGGGCAATGGTTGGCCTCAAGCCTGTCTTATACAAGGGGTTGGCCCTCTTTACACCGGGGGAGGATGTGGTCTTTTGCCGTGACCCATCAAAACAGGGGCATTGGCATCAGTCGCTTTGTCAAGCCCTGCAACAACTGTTGGATTTGGAGGAGCCGCCCCTTTTCCTATCCCCCTGCTACACAGCGGCGGTAGATTACTGGTTTGATGAGGAGCAGCAATGCCTGCGAGTGGCGGCGGAGGTCTATCCCTTGGCATGGCCCCATCGTCCCCTATTGAATGCCCTCTTTGCCCCTGCTCATCAGCCCACATTGCCGTGGCAGTTGGTACAGGATCCGCAGCATCCCTGCGATGTCCAAGCCCTAGAGGCCTACCGCAGCAGCTTTCCCCAACTGTGGGAGCATCACCAACTGATCTATGATTTGCAGGAAGCCACCCCCCTGAGCAGTTTTGCACCGCGTCCTTCGGAACCCGATCGCTATGTCTTTCGCCTCTATGTGCGTGGAGAAACCCATGCCACGGAACTTGCCCTGAAGAATCTCCATGACTTGCTGAGTCGCTCCCTCAAGGTGCCCTATACGCTCAAAGTGGTGGATGTCACCAAGCAACCCGATCTGGCGGAGGAGGATCAAGTGCAGGCCACGCCAACCTTAGTGCGGGTCTATCCCCAGCCGGTGCGCCGCCTTGTGGGACACTTGGATAATCGCGATCGCCTGCAACGTTTATTAAGCCCTTAGACCGATGCCAAATTCTGCTAAAGATCTGCTCGCGGCTGCTGCTGTGGAGCGAATGGCGGGAACTCGTGATGCCTATGTGCCCTATCTGCGCCAAGTCTTTGCCGATGTGGTGGGGGCGGATGACGCGGTCAGTGAAACCCGTGGTGGCTTAGCAGCAGCCCAAGAGCGTTTGGCCAAGATACAGCCTCTACGGTATGGCAAAAGTCGCAACTTTTTGGCGGGGGCAGTAACGGGGCTTTCGGCCTATTTGCGCCATGGGGTGATTAGTTTGGCAACTGTGCGCGATCGCCTGCGGGAAGTGGTGTCTCACCCCCATCAAGCGGAAGCCTTACTGCAACAACTGGCGTGGCGAGACTATTGGCAGCGCCTCTATGCCCGTTGGGGCGATCGCCTGTGGCAGGACATCGAACCCTATAAAACGGGTTGGCAAGCAACCGATTATCAAACCGACTTACCTCCTGCACTCATCGCAGCGAAAACGGGACTGGCCTGTATGGATGCCTTTAGTGCCGACCTACAACGAATGGGCTACTTGCATAACCATGCGCGGTTATGGTTGGCGGCCTATGTGGTGCATTGGTGTCGGGTGCGCTGGCAGGCGGGAGCCGCTTGGTTTTTGCAGCATCTCCTCGATGGCGATCCGGCCAGTAATAACCTCTCGTGGCAGTGGGTGGCCAGTACCTTTAGCCACAAGCCCTACTTTTTTAACCGTCAAAACCTCGAGCGCTATAGCGATGGCAAATACTGTCGCCAGTGTGCGATGGGCGATCGCTGTCCCTTTGATGCCACCTACGAGGAATTGGCAGCCCGCCTTTTCCCCCACAAGGAATAGGGTTATTGGGGAGTCGGCTTCACGGTTTTGCGCAGAATCAAACAGTTACCCGTATTGCCCACGCGCTGATAGTCCAATTCATCCATGATGGTTGCCAAGAGGCGTAGGCCGCGTCCCCCTTCGGCATCGAGGGCAATTTGGCTGGGGAGTGTTGCCAGTTTGGCCATCAAATCAAAGGGATCCCCTTGATCCCAAATGCGCAATTCAATCACAGTGTCTGCAAGGGAGAGATCAATGCGAATGGGGGTATCGCTGGCGCGATCGCGATGGGCATGGCGCACAGCATTGGTAAACCCCTCGGCAAGGGCGAGTTCCAATTTCAACCACTCTTCGATGGGCAGCGTCGTGGGGCGATATTGATTGAACCATGCCAAGAGAGCCTCCAGTTGGGTCAGGTCACTGGTCAGGGTTAGGGAAACCGTGGTGAAGGGAGGCGTCATAGGCTGAGTTGTCCTTGCTGGGGTGGAATCAGTTGCAGAGCTTTAGGATCGGATACCAAGAGGTCAAAAACAGCTCCGCAGCTCGCCCTGCCCACTGAATGTAAAGGATGCAAATGGAGCCATGACGAATAGACGTTTCGCCGCTGGAGGGCTGCTGAGATGGGCTGCAGGAGAAAGAGGGTTCAATGGGGCAACGCAGATGGGACATGAAGCAGCCAAATGCAGGAGGACTGATTACATTTTCCTCGTTTTGTTGCCCAATAGGGTGCACCAGAGAGATCGCCAGTTGGGAGGCTGGCACAACCCCTGGGGAAAGAACCGTGTGCCGAGGATAATCAGCAACCCATAGAGCATCAGACGGCCATCGCGGAAAAAAGTGGCCACTGCCACTGGCAAATAGGGTTGATCGGCGAGTCCCCGCAGGAGTTCAGGCAGAGCTGTAAAGAGCATACCGCCAGCGATCGCCCCCACAAACGTGCGATTGCCCCCCACCAGCACTGCTGTCAGTGCCAACACCCCCATATCAAACGTGCCCTGACGCGGATTCCAAGTATTCAAAAGATGGGCCGCCAAAACTCCCGCCACCCCCGCTAGAATTGCCCCCAAGACAAAACCCAAAACCTTGTAGCGAGTGGTATCAATACCGAGGGTCTGTGCCACCAATTCATCGGCACGAATGGCCTGCATCGCCTTGCCCGCACGGGTCTGTTCCAAGCGACCGATGGCGATCGCCACCATGACCAGCAAGGGCAGCGTCAGCCACAAATAGCCCAAGGGTGTACTAAAGGGTTGGGGAATGCCAAAGATGCCGATCGCCCCCCCGGTCACCTCCAGATTGAGTGCCAACACCCGCAGCACCTCAGAGAAAGCAATCGTGGCAATGGCAAAATAAATGCCCCGTAACCGCAGCACCGGCACCCCCAAGCCCCAGCCCACCACACCACAGACCACAGCCGCCAACACCATTTCCCCCAGCACCAAGGGCACGGGATAGGGGTTCAGGTCAGGAAAAAGACGGGTTGAGACCAAGGCAGCAATATAGCCACCCATGGCATAAAACGCTGGACTCGCAAGGGAGAGTTGGCCACTCATCAGGGGCAAATACAGCGACAAGGCCAGCATCGCCCCCAAGGTCATCGAAACCAGTAGGAAGTCGTACGTGCCGAGCCAACCCGCCATAATTACTGCTAAGCATCCATTGCACAGGCCGGCACGCTGGCCGCAGCAAGCTGCTGCAACTCCGCAATAATGGCTGCTTTGAGGGCGTTATCCCCAAGGCGAATCGTCAGACGCGACAGCCGCAGGGAGGCCGTAATCCGACCGCTAGGGAAATCGAGCCACACCAACTGTTGAAATTGGCGACAGCGACCACCATGGCGCTGGGCAAGGGTAGTGAGTTCCTCGTTGGTGGGCGATCGCCCCAGATCCACATCAACCACCCATGTACCGCCACATTCCCGCCGTTTAGAGAGTTGAATTGGCATTCTCAGAACTGAACTTATAGGCGTTGAGCATAAAATTCACACCAGGGATCGCCCTTTTCCCGCGCCTTCACCTCTGCCCCTTGAAACACACCGCCCCGTTGAAAGAGACGATTGTAAAACGCCTCATCTAAGACAGGCTTCTGTTGAATGCGCCCGTTATAGACAATGTTCATCATTGCCGGTACCGCCCCTTGGGCAAAATAACAGGCCGGTTGCAGGGTATGGGGATAGGAAGCCAAGAAGTAGTTGGTTTCGTAGTTGCCATCAATGGCCACCCGACAGGATTCATTCCCGACCACCTCTAGGGCTTGCCAACGCCCCCATCCCAAACTACTGGCAACAGCATACCCCCCGTGAATCCAATCGGTATCGGTTTTTAACATCGGGCCAACGACCGTTTCCCACTCCAAAGACTCCATGATATTGCCAAAGGTGTAAAAGACACAAACATGGCCTGATTCACGGATCAAGGCCTGCCCCACCTCTAGAAGCTGCGGATCTACCTTTTGCAGCTCATCCAAGAAACGGTACTGAATGCGGTTGTAGTAGTTGGCGGGCATCCGCGTCAGCAGCACATTAAAGGCACGAATTTGACCATTCACATCCCCTTCTAGGGGCAGTCCCCAGAGGGCTTCGTTCACCGCATCGTAGTCCACACTGGTTTCTGGCTGCGGCAGGGGCGCTGGTTGATCAATGAGCTTGCCCATTTGCGGACTCGGTGTTAGGGAGCGGCGCACCGGTGCTTTGGTCACATGGATCATGCAGTGATCCTGCCGCGTCACTACCATACAACTGGTTTCTTCAGCCACATAGGTACCCAACGCCGCAAAGGTGGCATCTAGGGCTGCGGCCACATAACCCACCGCCAAGTGATCAATGGGTTTCGTGCGGCTCACCTGCTCACCGTATTTTCCAAGCCAGCCCTCTGCATAGTGGGAGTGGGTTAATTCCACCTCACCCCCCTCTTCTGTCACCTCAAAGTTGAGGCGGCCAAAGCCCAAAAAGCTAAAAATCTGGGCGGCGGTGGCAAGGCGTTCCGCTGGCGTTTGCACTCCCAACGTATTAAAGGCATTGGCGAGCAAGCTATAGAAAATCTCTTGGGCTGAGGTCTGTAGGATACTGACGCCATCAATCCAGTCGGGGTCTTCAATGGTTTGCTGGAGAAATAGGTTGTAGTGGTGGCAGTGGAAAATCACTGGTTCGTCAAAAAAAGCCACCAGCTTGCGGGGGCGATCGATACGGAGATGCTCAAACATAGGGCCAATCTTTTGTTAAATGGTGAAGGGTGAGTCAAATCAACCTAGGGAAGGGCAACCGGCAGGCGTTCCACACCCAAGATATCGGCCACGCCCTTGTAGAGAATCCGCACTTCCCGTTCATCCAACTGGCCTTTTTCCAATCGCTCGCGGTGCAAGCCCGTTTTCAACGACAACCGCAGCGTCACAAAGTTGGGATCCGGAGCATAGCGACGGGCATAGCTAAGCAGCAGTTGAGCGACGGAGGTCGTGTTATCCTGCACGGGGGGCAACAGGGGCTTGCCATCCGCCAAGATCGCCTTGATCCGCTCAAAGACCAGCTTCAGGTTCGTGCTACCCTTGGTGAGAAACAGGACAAAGTAGGGAGTTTTGCTAAAGGCTTTGATCACCAATCGCACCTCTGCCGAACCCGCTAGCAGATAGTCTGCCTCCGAGGCCGGATCCACCACTTGGCACACGCGATTGTTGGCTCGCAGCAGATCGCTGGCATAGGCCCCCAAAGAACTCAAGGACTCATTTTCAAGGCTATTGCCACTGTAGTTAATTTCGGCAATGGTTGCTCCATCCGTCATGCGGCCAATTAACACAGCTAACACACCCGGAACTCCGGCAATATGTTGCTCTAAAACACTCTTGAGTGTACGCACCAGCATTGCGAGTTTCCCAATCAAGATTAAGCTTTGACTAACTCTACTTTATAGAGGTAATCAATTGTTGCGCATCCGTAGAATTTCTGATATTCTAGACTTTTATTAAAAATTAACAATTGTATCCACAAATACTTTTTACACTATTTTGCAGCGGGTCTGCAGCGGATCCCTTGCCTATGGCGCCGATCAAAGAACTGCCTATCCCCGATTTTTTTGATGCCACTAAGGTTGCTCAAGTGTGGCGCGTTCCCTACCAAGAGCGAGCAGTGCAGGCGCGGCAATGGGCACAGCAGTATCAAATTCCCCCTGCCGCTGAGGATCGGCAGCGTACGATCCTGTTGCTCATTGATGTGCAAAACACCTTTTGCCTACCCGACTTTGAGCTATTTGTCCAAGGGGCGGTTGCGGATAATCAACGCCTCTGCCGCTTTATCTACACCCACCTTGCCCACATTAGCGAGATTATCGTTACCCTCGATACCCATACCGCCAGTCAAATTTTTCATCCCCTCTTTTGGAGAGATGCTACCGGGGAACCGCCGCCACCTCTAACCACGATTAGCGTTGACGATGTTGAGCGCGGGCGCTGGCAACCCAATCCCCATCTGCTGACCTCCCTCGGCATGACTGATCAAGAGAGTTTGCAGGCCTATGCCCGGCACTACGTTGCCCAGTTAGCCGCCAAAGGCAAATTTCCGTTGACGATTTGGCCTTACCACTCGATGCTGGGGGGGATTGGCCATGCCCTTGTGTCTGCTGTGGAGGAGGCCTGTTTCTTTCATACTGTGGCGCGACAGCAGCAAACCCGCATCGAACTCAAGGGGAGCCACCCCCTGACGGAGAATTATTCGGTGTTGCGTCCAGAGGTGAGCCATGACCTCCAAGGGCGTCCTTTAGTGGCGGTGAATAGCGCTTTGATTGAGCATCTGCTGGCGGGCGATCGCCTGATCATTGCCGGTCAAGCCAAAAGTCACTGTGTTGCTTGGACGGTAGCCGACCTGCTCAGTGAAATTCAGCAGCGCGATCCCCAACTCGCCCAGCGGGTCTATCTCCTTGAGGATTGTATGTCCCCTGTGGTGGTGCCGGGGGTCGTGGACTTTAGCGAAACTGCCAATGCAACCTTTGCCGAGTTTGCTGCTGCCGGCATGCACCGGATCACCACTAGCAGTGCTCCTTGGAATCTTTAGTTGATCTAAAGACTTACCACTTCTGAAAAGAGACAGTTTAGGATCGGGGCTAGATGCATCCTCACTAGGGAGGGGCTATGACTGATTTTGCAGCCCACGAACAAGCCCTCGATCGCGATTGTTTGACCCTATCTCGGCACGTTCTCCAGCAACTCCAAAGCTTTGACGCCGCTGCCCAAGACCTGAGTGCCCTAATGAATCGCATTGCCCTTGCTGGCAAGCTCATTGCCCGCCGTTTGAGTCGAGCGGGTCTCATGGAGGGGGTGTTGGGCTTTACAGGGGCAGTGAACATCCAAGGGGAAGACGTCAAAAAAATGGATGTCTATGCCAATGAAGTCTTTATTGCGGCCTTCAAGCAAAGTGGCTTGGTGTGTCGCCTTGCTTCTGAGGAAATGGAGAAACCCTACTACATTCCCGAAAACTGCCCCATTGGCCGCTACACGCTGCTTTACGATCCCCTCGATGGTTCCTCCAATGTGGACATTAACCTGAACGTAGGCTCCATTTTTGCGATTCGCCAGCAGGAGGGCACTGATCTAGACGGCACCGCTGCTGATCTTCTACAAGATGGCCACAAGCAAATTGCCGCGGGCTATATTCTCTATGGCCCTAGTACGATGCTGGTCTATTCCCTGGGCAGGGGCACCCATGTTTTTGTCCTTGACCCTAGCCTCGGCGAGTTTATTCTGGCGATCGAGAACCTGCAAATTCCCGCTAGTGGCTCCATCTACAGTGTCAACGAAGGCAACTTCTGGGCATGGGAAGAATCCATTCGTAACTATGTCCGCCATGTCCATCGCCAGCCCGGCTACAGTGCCCGCTACAGTGGTGCCCTTGTCGGCGATATTCACCGCATCCTCATGCAGGGGGGGGTCTTTCTCTATCCGGGCACCCAGAAAAATCCCGCGGGGAAGTTGCGTCTACTCTACGAAGCGGCACCGATCGCCTTCCTCGTGGAACAGGCCGGTGGCAAAGCCAGTACCGGCACCCAACCCCTCCTCGATGTCGTGCCTGATCATCTGCACATGCGCACACCACTCATTATTGGCAGCCCTGAGAACGTTGCCCTTGTGGAATCCTTTATTCAGCCTACCCCTGCCAACGCAACTGTGACACAGGTGTAACCCATGGTAATCCTATTTGAAAATCCCCTGCGGGTCGGATTACGCCAAGAGCGCACCCCAGAACCACTGATTCTAGTGATCTTTGGTGCCAGTGGAGATCTCACCCAGCGCAAGCTCATTCCCTCCATTTATCAACTGAAACTGGAACGCCGTCTGCCCCCAGAACTCACGATTGTTGGTGTGGCGCGTCGCGACTGGAGTGATGACTATTTTCGCGAGCATCTGCGCCAAGGGGTCGAGGAATTTGGCGGTGGCATTCAGGCGGAACCCCTGTGGCAGGAATTTGCCCAAGGCCTGTTTTACTGCTCTGGCAATATGGATGATCCCGCCGCCTACACCAAACTGAAAACCCTCTTGGCCGAGCTGGATGAAAAACGCCAAACTCGCGGCAATCGCGTCTTTTACCTTGCGGTCTCACCGAACTTTTTCGTTGAAGCGATTCAACAACTAGGGGCAGCCGGTCTATTGAGTGATCCCCAAAAGCATCGCCTCGTCATTGAAAAGCCCTTTGGCCGCGATCTCACCTCTGCCCAAGCCCTCAATGAAGTGGTGCAGTCGGTGTGCAAAGAGGAGCAGGTTTACCGTATTGACCACTACCTCGGCAAAGAAACCGTTCAAAACCTGATGGTGTTTCGCTTTGCTAATGCTATTTTTGAACCCCTCTGGAACCGCCAGTACATAGATCATGTGCAGATTACCGTTGCCGAAACCGTGGGGGTTGAAGACCGCGCGGGCTACTATGAAACTTCGGGTGCTCTGCGGGACATGGTGCAAAACCACATCCTTCAGTTATTGGCCTTGACCGCCATGGAACCCCCCAATGCCCTCGATGCCGATAGTCTGCGCAACGAAAAGGTGAAGGTGCTCCAAGCCACCCGTTTAGCAGATTTGGATAATCTCGATGCCTGTGCTGTCCGCGGCCAATACCGAGCCGGCTGGATGAAGGGCAAACCTGTGGTGGGTTACCGCGAAGAGCCGGGGGTGAGTCCCACCTCCACCACGCCCACCTATGTGGCACTCAAACTGGTGATTGATAACTGGCGCTGGCAGGGGGTGCCCTTTTATTTGCGCACGGGTAAACGCTTGGCAAAAAAAGTGACGGAAATCTCGATTCAGTTTCGCGATGTGCCCCTGCTGATTTTCCAGTCGGCCGCCCGCCAAACCAACCCCAATATTCTAACAATGCGTATCCAGCCGAATGAGGGGATTGCCCTGCGCTTTGAGGCAAAGATGCCCGGTGCAGATCTGCGCACGCGCACGGTGGAAATGGACTTTAGCTACGGCTCCTCCTTTGGAATGGCAACGGCGGATGCCTATGCGCGGCTCTTGCTGGACTGCATGCTCGGGGATCAAACCCTGTTTACCCGGGCGGATGAGGTGGAAGCAGCTTGGCGGGTGGTGATGCCGGTGCTCAGTGCTTGGGATGCCCCTACGGATCCAGACACGATTCCCACCTATGAAGCGGGGACATGGGATCCCGATGCCGCAGAAGCGATGATTAATGCCGATGGTCGGCGGTGGCGGCGACTGTGATCTTTATCCATCATGGGAAGAGATGGGAATCAAGGCCGAACTTCATTCACAGATAGGTACCTAGGTATGGCAATTGAATCAACTCCCCTCGTAGCGCTCCAAGATCCCGTGGATGTCTCGTTAGATGATATTGAGCAAAGTTTGCGGCAAATTTGGCTCAGCCATGGCGGGGATGGTACGGCGCCAGCAGCAGTGCGGGCAACCACCTTTACCCTAGTTGTCTATGAGGCGGATGATACCCAACAATTGCTAGCGGCCTTGGGCTACTACACAGGCCCCATTGATGGTATCCTTGGCCCCCGCATGCAGTCGGCGATTCGTGCTGCTGAAAAGAATCACAACTTGCCCTTGACGGGTCGAGTCACGCCCCAACTGCGGCAGGCCTTGCAGGCAGAATATGCTCAGGGAACCCCTCGGAGCGATCGCTATGCCGTGGATATGCGCGGTAGTGGCATTGCTGACGCGATCGCCAGCCAAAATCCCTGTCGGGTGATTGCCCTGTGTCCTACCCTTGGCGAAGATACGGGAATTACTGCTCAGGTGGCGGCCTACTGCCCGATCAACAAAAAGATGCGCAGTTCCCTCGTTTGCTGTGAATACATTACCCTCAAGGGCACCCATAGCGCCTTCCAGCGGGTGGAACCCCTGTTGCAGTCTTTAATCATTCGCGAACTCCCCCGCTTTTTGTGGTGGAAGGGGGACTTGTTCAATAACTTTGAGCTGTTTCAAACCCTTGCGCCCCAATTTAGCCGCGTGATTGTGGATTCCAGTGAATTTCTCGATCCGCTGCGGGGCTTGCGGGCAATTGCCCCCCTCCTTGAACAACCGCTTCCCCTAACAGATCTAAACTGGCGCCGTCTGGGGGCATGGCAAGAACTGGCGGCTGAAGCCTTTGATCCCCCCGAACGCCGTTTGGCCATTCAGGAAATTGATCAAGTGGTCATTGACTACGAAAAAGGGAATCCCGCCCAAGCTTTAATGTACCTTGGCTGGTTAGCTTCCCGGCTTCAGTGGCAGCCGCGCCAGATCCGCCACGAGTGCGGTGACTATGATGTCTATCACGTGGAACTGGTGGCCTCCGATCAACGGTTGATTAAGGCAGAATTAGCAGGCATTCCCACGGGTGATGCTGGCCTCGTGCTGGGGGATTTAATTGACCTCAAACTCACCTCCTCCAATCTCCAAGCCGATTGCTGTACAATCATTTGCTCAGAAACCCGTGGCTGTATGCGCATGGAGGCCGGGGGCAGTGCTCAAATGTGCCGTACTTATCATGTGTCTCCCCTGAGTGATCTCACGGCTGAGGTGCTCTTGAGTCAGGAACTTCAGCGCTGGGGACAAGACTTCCTCTACAGTGAGAGTTTTGCCGTTGTGGCTCAGATGCTAGCCTTGATGCCCTAGCATTAGATCCCATGACTGAAGATTTTCGCCTTGTCATTGACCTCAGTGTGGTACTGGGGGCAGCGGCAGTGGGGGGTGTGTTGGCGGCTTTGCTGCGACAACCGATCCTGCTGGGCTACCTTTTGGCCGGTATGTTGGTCGGGCCAACGGGCTTGGGACTCCTCAAGGAAGTACCTCAAGTGGAAGGTTTGGCACAACTGGGGGTGGCCTTTTTGCTCTTTGCCCTAGGGGTGAGCTTCTCCCTCGGTGAAATTCGCAAAGTTCAAGGGGTTAGCTTGGGGGGCAGTGCCCTGCAAATTCTCCTGACCATTGCAGTTACAACGCTCATTTCCGTTGGGGTTGGCTGGGTAAGTTCCCCCAATCAGGGGATTTTCCTCGGTGCTGTCCTCTCCCTCTCTTCAACAGCAGTGGTGCTGCGCAGCCTCATGGATCGCAATGAGCTGGAGTCGATCCAAGGGCAAATTATGCTGGGCATCTTGGTGGTGCAGGATCTGGCGGTGGGCTTGATGATTGCCGTCTTACCCGCCCTGAACAAACCCCCAGAGGAGTTGGGACTTGCCCTCGGCCAAGCAGTCTTGACCATTGCTTTGATTGCCGTGGGGGCGATCGCCGCTGGGATGTGGTTGCTGCCCCCCTTGCTACGGCTACTGGCCAAAACAGAAAGTCGTGAGCTTTTCCTTTTAGGCGTCGTTGCCCTCTGTTTGGGAATTGCCCTGCTGACCCAGTATTTGGGGCTTTCGATTGAGATTGGTGCCTTTATTGCCGGTCTGATGATCTCCGAGGTGGAGTATGCCGATCAAACTCTCGATTACGTGGAATCGATCCGCAATGTCTTTACCACGCTCTTCTTCGCTTCCATTGGTATGCTCATTGATCCAGTGTTTCTCTGGCAGCACTTGGATCGCATTATTGAACTGGTCAGCCTAGTGATTCTGGGTAAATTCCTGATCACCACCCCCATAGTCAAGCTCTTTGGCTATTCGTGGAAAACGTCATTACTGGCTGGGATTGGGCTGGCTCAGATTGGGGAATTTTCCTTTGTGCTGCTGACGGCAGGGCGGGGCTTGGGATTGGTGTCCCAACAAGTTTATCTGCTCACCCTCGGCACGACAGCAGTGACGTTGCTGGTGACGCCCTTTTTGTTAAAGCTGGTGCCTGTGCTGTTGGAACTGCCCCTACTGCGCCGCATCCTCAAGGAAGATGAAATCCTCGACATGGATTTAACGGGGTTGCCGCAGCGGAACCATGTGATTGTCTGTGGCTATGGTCGCGTCGGCAAGAGTGTGGTGAAACTCCTCCAAAAACAAAATTATCCCGTGTTGGTCATTGAGCAAAGTGAAACGGTGATTAACGAAGTGCGCGATGCCCAACTGCCCTACATTTACGGCAATGCCGCTAGTACCACCATTCTGGCCAAAGCAGGCGTCGATCAAGCCCTTGGTATGGCGATCGCCCTCTCGGATAGTATGAGTACCCGCCTCTGTCTCAAGCGTGCCCTAGAGTTTGCCCCGGAACTGGATGTCATTGTGCGCGCCAATAGCGATCGCGACATTGAGTTGCTTTATCAACTGGGGGCACGGGAGGTGGTGCAGCCCGAGTTTGAAGCCAGTCTGGAGTTGGCCGCTCATCTATTCTTTACGCTAGGCATGGGTGAACGCCACATTCAGCAGCAGGTACAACAGGTGCGCGACAGCCACTACGCCAATTTGCGCGGCGATACTCCCCCTGAGGGAACCGCCCGTCTCCTGCGGCAAGCAGCTCAGGATATGAATAGTCGCTGGCTGACCGTCCCTGAGGATTCCCCCATTCGGGGCATGAGTCTTGCGGAAATTCAACTGCGCCAGTTGACGGGGGTGACTCTGTTGGCCATTGTCCGTGCCGATGGTACTGAGGTGGATTATCCCAGTGGTGAAACCTGTCTTGAGGGGGGCGATCGCCTCCTGATTGTTGGTCAGCCAGCAGAGTTTGCAGCTTGTGAAGCCCTGATCAATGGCCGTGTCAGTGTGCCCCAAGGGGAAACCTTGTTTCTTTGGATCATGTTGCCCAAAGAGATTGGCGAACAACATCGCACCATTGCCGATCTGCATCTGCCTGAGACCATCACCATCCGTGCCCTGCGGCGAGAGGGAACGCTGCTCTTGGAACCCAAGGAGGACTGTCCCCTAATGGCGGGCGATCGCCTCCTCCTCACTGGCTCTATGGCTGCCCTACAGCGCATTGGCGATCAACTGCAAGCACGATCCACTCCGCTGCCACCGTGAGCACGCAGTAGCCAGCACTGTAGAGATACTCATGATCCTTGACTATAGACTATAGCTAGAAAACTCACCCCGACGTGCCCCAAATGATCTTCTGTTCAGCCACAATCTCACTGCTAGGAGCATAGATCCAACTCTTGGATCATTTTCAGACCCAACAGTACCGCCAATGTCATTTGCCCAAACTTAATAAACTCTATTACTAACCAAATTAGCTTTAGCTTCTGTTAATAAGAATCAGCGCCTAGTATAATCTTAGACGAAGAATTATTCCTCCTCTAAAAACGGATATACAAGAAGTCATGCTACTAAATCGATCTTTGTCAAGAGGGATTGAGAAAACGATCAGGGCTATTAGACTGTTTCTGATTGCACCTGCAAGAAACCCAATTACAAAACTTGAGTCTTACCTATATTTGCCCTACATAGAAAAGAATGCAAACATACTTCAGTTTGACCGGGATATTAATAACGTAGATATCCCTATGAGAATTTGCTATCACTTAGTTCCGGAAGAATTTTCACAAAACTCACTCTATGGTATATCCAAAACAATCAAGCATTATGCTGGCATTCAGCCTAAAAAAAAGCTTCTGGCGCCTATCGAACATGGTTGCTATCTAGATGATTCCGGAGCACCTGACGATGATCCCTTTGCAAGGGCAATTATTACATTCAGTGAGTTTAGAAAAGAAGTTATTTCAAAACATACAGAGAGGAAAGTATTACCTATAGGGCCATATATACATTACGCAGAGTTAATCGATATTGAAACACTAAAGGATTACAAGAAAAAACTTGGAAAAACGCTACTATTTTTCCCTGCACACTCAACCCATCTAATTAAAACTTCATTCAATCATTTACAGGCTATCGAATGGCTTAGAAGAGTATCAAAGGATCATCAGTTTGAATCAGTACTTATTTGTTTTTACTGGAAAGATTGCCGTCCTGAAATTGTAGAACTCTACCTGAATGCAGGGTTTCACTGCACAACAGCAGGTCACATTTATGATTGGAATTTTCTGAATCGTCTTAAATCAATCATCTGGCTGTCAGATGTCACTGCTTCTAACGCTATTGGTACTCACATTGGGTACTGTATTTACATGAATAAACCCCATTGGCTATTTGAACAACAGATAATCTGTACAGCAGATGTTCTGATCAACATTCCCTTGAAAATCAGGGTAGAGAATGGTATAAAATCTTATCAAGAAAGAAAAACATATCAATCAATTTCATCACATTTAACGAATTTATTTCGCGATATCTCACTGAGTGTTACACATGATCAGTATGAAGCCTGTAACTATTTTTGGGGATTTAACTGTATCAAGACAGCAGAAGAAATGAAAAGAGAATTGACTCCATTAATTGAATAAAATTGAGTAACCCCGATAGTGACAAACGACTGTTTCTTTTCTTGAGGTAGCCATTCCAAAACAGCGTCATCGGCAAGATAGTAGTGGATTGTTTCTTCCACAGAGATTTTGGCACGACCATGGACTTTGGCGGCGGTAGCCGCTGTCAACCATCCACTCCGCTGCCACTGTGAGCACACAGTAGCCAACGCAACTGATAAACATATCGCGCGGTCGTTGCCACTTCTCGGGCAAATTGTTCGCTTTCCAGAACCCCCAAAGCAGTGCCAATCACGGGGATCAACTCGCCACTCAATTCTTCCCTCAACATCACTAATGCGCGACTCAACACCGCCTCCACCGTGTTGTCGGTAAAAACTTCAAAGGCACTGTCTTCCAAGAGGCCGGCGATCGCCCCCCGTTCACTGTCCTCAGAAGGATGCAGCAAACTCAACAATAGATGCTGACGTTCCTTGGCAGTGCCGGCAAAACTGATCCCCAATGTGCCCCAGATGATGTGCTGTTCAACTGTGGTCTCACTGCCAAAGCCATAGCACAAGCCCACCGCTTGAATGGTTTTGAGACCCAATAGCAGAGTCAACCCCACATCCACCAGTTCGCCCAGAAAGTCAAAGGGAGCAGTGATCAGGGCTTCCAAGGCAGCGTTGGTCAAGGCCGCACCGGCAACCCTAGCTTGCAGGCGATCGCACACCTCTAGGGGTTGATCCTTGAGATCCTGCCAATGATCGACTGGCACCCGAGTGTTCCCCAATCGCTGTTTCAGGTGTTGCCAAGCCTGATCACTATTGGCCAGTAGGCGATCGCCCGCCTTACGCAGAATCGCTAGATGTTCAGGGGACAACATCCGACTGACATGACGCTCGACTGTGGCATTGACCGATTGCACCGCCTGTTGCAGAGGGTTCGTTTCTTCCCGCAGCCAAGCACTGATTTTTTGAATTTGTTGCCGCTCATAATCCGTAAGAGCAAGATTGCGGGTCATCGTGGCCACACCCGGGAATAACAAACCGTAAGATGAGAACCTTGCTCCTGCCGCAGCAATTGCCAAGCCGCCACAAACCAGCGCCATAATTCCCCCATAGAGTAACCGCGATAGCGACAAACCACTCCACGAATCAGGGCACTGACCTAGGGCGCGCCAAGCCTCGACACTCATGCTGGGGAAGGGCAGTACGAACGGCAGAGCCGTCCTATAATAGAGAATCCCTAATCCCAAATCAAGGTGAAATCCATTACAAAGTTAGGCAACAGGGGCTCTCCTGAAAGACAAGGGGGATGTTCCAAAACCTGCACAGCTTGCCCAGATCGATAACAGTAAACCTGTCGCATTTCGGGATCAACTAACCAACCCAGTTGGGCACCATTGTCCACATACTCCTGCATCTTGACTTGGAGAGCAGCCAAATCATCGGTTGGCGACTTGAGTTCCAACACAAAATCAGGACAGATGGGGGCAAAGCGGCGCCGTTGCTCAGGGGTGAGGCGTTGCCAGCGACTTTTTTCAATCCAAGCAGCATCAGGGGAGCGAATGGCGCCATTGGGTAAACGAAAACCAGCGGAGGAGTCAAAGGCTACACCCAGCTTTGTTTGTTGGTTCCAGTGCCATAACTGGGCACTGAGACTGAGGTTTTGACGGCTACTTTCACTGCCGGCAGGCGCCATGGCAATCAATTCTCCCTGAGCGCTACGCTCTAGCCGTAGCTCAGGGTTACTACGGCAAAGTTGCTCGAAGGCTTCATCAGTTAATTCAATCGTGGGACGCAGGTTCAGAGCAATCATGGGTTTGTTTTGCAAAAAAGGGAGCTTTTGGCCAAGGGAGATGCTTGCTCGCTTCCCCAACTGGGTTGCCAGAAGTATACAGGGGAGCTTGATGTCTGACATAGGACAACTCTAGTTCAGCCGGCCACACGGTTCTAGCTCCCCACCGCCGTTAGGGATTGCCGCTGCTGTTGCACTTGGAGATAGACCAAAAGGGCATTAATATCTGCCGGGTTGACCCCACCAATACGGCTGGCTTGACCAATGGTGAGGGGGCGGATGGTACTGAGTTTTTCCCGTGCTTCCATTGAAAGGGTGGGGATGGCAAAGTAATCCAAATCCGCAGGGAGCGGACGCTGGTCTTGACGGGCAATCTGCTCAATTTCCCGTTGCTGCCGTTCAATGTAGCCGGCGTATTTAATGGCAATTTCAACCGCCTCTTTCTCTTGGGGAGTCAGATCGGGATTGCCAAGGCCATGGCGATCCAGTAGGTCGTAATGTACCCCCGATCGCCGCAGCAACTCATCAAGGGCAATGGCACTCTTAATCGCTTGACCCGTCGCGACCACAATCGCTTCGCCCACGGGTTCATGGGCTTTAATGCGGGTGCTTTGCAGGCGTTGGGTCTCCGCCGCAAGACGGCGTTGCTTGGCTTGAAACACTTGCCACTGGGCTTCACTCACCAAGCCAATCTCGTACCCCAAGGGGGTGAGCCGCTGGTCAGCATTGTCCGATCGCAACACCAAGCGGTATTCCGAGCGGCTGGTGAGCATGCGGTAGGGTTCCCGCAGTTCCTTCGTGCACAGATCATCAATCAGGGTGCCGATGTAGCTCTCTTGGCGTGGGAAGGTGATCATCGGTTTCCCCTGAACAAAGCGAGCCGCATTGATCCCGGCCACAATCCCTTGGGCGGCGGCCTCCTCATAGCCGGTGGTACCGTTGATTTGTCCGGCACAAAACAGCCCCTGAATCTTTTTCGTCATCAGGGTGGGAAAGCACTGGGTTGCCGGCAAGTAGTCGTATTCCACTGCATAGGCCGGACGCAGCATGATGCAGTTTTCTAGCCCCGGCAGGGTGCGCAACAGTTGCAATTGCAGCGGTTCCGGTAGCCCCGTGGAAAAGCCTTGGATATAGAGTTCTGGTGTATCGCGGCCTTCGGGTTCAATGAAAATTTGATGGCTTTCTTTGTCAGCAAAGCGGACAATTTTATCCTCAATGCTGGGGCAGTAGCGGGGGCCTTTGGCATCCACCCAACCGCCATAGACGGGCGTCAGGTGCAAATTCTCGCGAATGAGTTGGTGGGTAGCAGCGGTGGTGCGCGTCAAGTAGCAGTTCATTTGGGGTCTTTCCACCCATGCGGTGGGGTCAAAGCTAAACCAGCGTACCTGCTCATCTGGGGGTTGCGGTTCCATCTTGCTGTAGTCCACCGATCGCCGATCTACCCGTGCGGGTGTTCCTGTTTTCAGGCGATCCACCTCAAAACCGAGCCGTGCTAAGGTTTGGGAGAGTCCCTCAGCGGCAAATTCGCCAGCCCGACCAGCGGCCATGGATTTATTTCCCACCCAAATGCGGCCACCGAGGAAGGTTCCCGTTGTCAGGATCACTGCTTGACAGCGAAAGGCGACGCCAAAGTAGGTTTCAACCCCAATCACCGTGTCATTGGCATCAAGGACTAAATCCGTGACCATGCCTTCGCGCACGAGCAAGTTGGGCTGATTTTCCACCACCTGCTTCATGACGGCGCTGTATTCGCGCTTATCGGTTTGCGCCCGCAATGCCCAGACCGCTGGCCCCCGTGAGGCATTCAGGAGCCGCTTTTGCAGATAAGTGCGATCGGTCACACGCCCAATTTCGCCCCCAAGGGCATCCACTTCATGCACCAGTTGCGATTTTGCGGGGCCACCCACGGCAGGATTACAGGGCTGCCAAGCAATTTTATCGAGGTTGAGGGTCAGCAAGAGGGTACGACAACCCAACCGTGCCGTTGCCAAGGCCGCTTCACAGCCGGCGTGACCGGCACCAACAACAATGACATCAAATTCATCCTGAAACGCAGGCAGCGTTGACATGGCGATTGCACCCTAGGCTAGCGATGGTTTAGAAGAACGTGGCGCTACTGGAGAACCCCGATAAGAGTTGGACAATAAATTGCAAGAGGAAGAAGGCAATAATCGGCGAAAAGTCAAGGCCACCGATGGGGGGAATCAGGCCACGAAAGATATTCAGGTAGGGATCCGTTAACTGACTGAGAATCGAAAAGGGCGGATTGTACCAGTTGATATTGGGAAACCACGACAGCAGAACCCGAATCAGCAGCACAATTAAGTAGATCTGCAAAAAGTTCGCAATCCCCATCAATAGAATGGGCAATACAGGTGCCTCGGTCATTGGTCTTCCCCTTGCAAATTCAAGTGCATCCCTTATTGTACCAATGCTGGCAAGAAGCTAGCCCCAGCGGTCATTCTCCCTCGCTAGACTAGGAAATAGAAGTTTCTGCATGCATTCCCATAAAGTTATCGCTGTGCCCCTGCATAGGGGAGCGATCGCCAAAGGATAAAGAGATAGAGGCCTGTCCGACAGCGGCTTTGACTGTTTTGGGCGGGTTCCATCCTTGGGAAAAGGGCTGTATTCTGGATGGCGGCGTTTTCATTGACATTCAACTGAAGTTCAGGGGTTCAATATGTTACAGATGTCGGCCACGGGTCATATATTGGTGGGCACCTATGCCCTGATTGGATTTACCATCTCTGGCCTATCGTTTTTGCGGGCTTGGGTACAGCGGCAGTACAAGGGTTCTGTGCAACGTTTGAAGGAAGAGTGCGATCGCCTGCACCGGATTGTCAGCGAACAAGCCCAGCGCATCGAAGGGCTAAAGGAACTAGTCAGCCGTAGCGAGCAGGAGCGCGATCGCCAGCGCCAAGAAATTGAGCAATTGCGCTCAGAGGTGGAACGGTTGCAAAACCGCTGTCAAGAGCTAGAAGACCAACAGCAGCAACTACACACTCAAGTTAGTGACTATCGCCAACAGGTGGTGGAATTGACGCATGCCCTCAACACTAGCCAAGCGGAAAACGAAGCCCTACGGGACAATTGCGATCGCTATCGCCAAGAGCTAGAAGACCAACAACAGCAACTACACACTCAAGTTAGTGACTATCGCCAACAGGTGGCGGAATTGATGCATGCCCTCAACACTAGCCAAGCGGAAAACAAAGCCCTACGGGACAATTGCGATCGCTATCGCCAAGAGCTAGAAACCGCCTACCAGCGCAGTAGCAGCCTCGAAGAAGAATACGCCAGTCAAACGGCGACATTGACCGCTTCTCTGACCACGATTGAAGCCACCTGTCGCGAAAAAGAGGCAGAACTAGCGGCTTGTCATGCCACAGTCAGCGAGCGCGATCGTGAAATTGACGGGCTACGCCATGAGATTACAGATCTTAACCAAGAAGTCGAGCAGCTTCAGCAAACTGTTGAACACCTGCAAACACAGAAGCAAGGAGCAAATATCTACGCCCAATGGCTGACATGGCTCAGCAGCACCGTGGCGATCGCAACTCTAGTACTCAACCTTGGGCCTTGGAGTCCGCTGTGGACAGCCATCTATTCTCACCTGCCCATGTTTTCCTAGAGATTCAAATTGTTCGCTATAGTTTGCTAATACTAGGGGGCATAAAACTGCCCCTTTTTTATTTGCGGGTTAAAACAAACTAAGCTGAACATAGGGATTTGACAGCTTTTCTATAGCAAATGGAATTAAGTTAGAAAGAGGATAAATAAACGCATCTTCTGTAAAATCTATTATTTCCTTAGCGATAAAAGACCGATCAAAGAATTTCAACATTCCGCGTTGCTGAGGGTTATTAATTTCGTTATAAAAGTTTGTTGTTGCAAAGCAAATAATCGGAACTACTGACGATCGATAGGAGATATTATATTTTTCGCATAATTCAGGGCTATGTAGAGCAACTTCCATTAGGAGTTTCCACTTATAAGTTTGAGCCGCCCTTTCCCTTAAGGATGTTTTAAGAGACAAAATGATATAGCTTTCAGGTGTATGTTTTTGCTTAATATTATTATTTGCATAAATCACAATATCCATATCTGGTTTTTGCACTTCATTTTGGATATTGATATTAATTGACTGCCTGAAATTTGGAACACTTGATAGCTGAGATGTTATGAACATCCATTCAGGTATGTTTTTGCAACATTTGTTAACAAGAAAGATGTAAATTAAGGCGTTTGAAAAAGCATTGCCAGCAATGCTCTTTATTGCTTGATTTTTATTCTCTATTTTCCCCTGTTTAACCTTTTGATCTAAAAGTATTTCCACATCAATCTGAGAAGCTCGTATGATGTCGTGTAACTGGTTAAGCACTAATAGCCATGCTTCCTTAATGTTTTTCTGACTAGCAACCCATTGATTAACTCTCTTAACAATAGGCTTCATGTAATACTTATTGCCTGAACATATCTTTCTTAAAACTTTCTTTTCCTGCTTGCTTAAAACCTTGAATGACATATCTGAACTAAAAGAGCGTAAGCTGCCTAGTTTGTTTTAATAATTTTCCCTGCTTTAGGGATTTTAGTATCTCATCAGCAATAACTTTCACCAGCGGCACCACGACTGAATTGCCAAACTGCTGGTATGCCCTTGTATCACTCACCACAATTTTGAAAGAGTCGGGAAACCCCATTAAGCGGGCACATTCCCTTGGCGTCAGGCGGCGGGGATTCTTGTTTTCTTGGGGAATGAGGATTTCCGAGCCATCTTTGTAATACCTTGCGCTTAATGTTCGGGTTACTCCCTCTAAATCAACTAGCCCATAGCCAAATCCATTACCACGGGCACGATGCTTTTCAGCATAGTTTTGCAAATACTGCCACAGATGATTGCTCAACGTATATTTAGCATCTACTGACGGTTCCAGAATATCCCTAACTCTATGTTGCTGAATTGGTACCTGAGGAAATGTAAATTCAAGGGGTTCTCTAAAACCCACAATAAAAATTCTTTCTCGATGCTGGGGCACAAAATGAACAGCATTGATGACTTGGTAATAGATGTAGTATCCCAAATCATTTAGAATTTCTTGAATCCTTTGAAAGGTTCTACCGCGATCGTGGCTTTGAAGATTTTTAACATTTTCTAGCAAAAAAGCCCTAGGACGTTTATCGTTGATGATCCTCGCAATTTCAAAAAATAGATTGCCTTGAGTCGGGTGCTGAAAACCATGATCAATTCCTAGGGCATTGTGCTTGCTGACACCCGCAATGCTAAAGGGCTGACAGGGAAAACCCGCTAATAATATGTCATGGTCAGGAATCCTCTCCGAGGGGATTTGAGTAATGTCTCCTGCTGGCACTTCGCCAAAGTTTGCTTCGTAGGTTATTTGGGCAAACTTATTCCACTCTGAGCTAAAAACACAGCAACCACCTGCTTGGCTAAAACCGAGCCGCATGCCACCAATGCCAGCAAATAGATCAATGAAGGTTGGCTGCCCCATAGCAGTCTAGAGTTAAGTGTCGTCTCTATTTATCCTAAAGCCTAGGTATTGGCACTTAGCCATGTGATGGCTTCCCGTAGCCATGCCTCTGGATCGCTATTCTTGGCGAGGGTGCTCGTTTGGCCGATGGCAGTAAGGGCAGCTTCAATCTCGCGATCGCTATAACCCAAGGCTAAAAGAGTCAACTCCAGTTCTTCACGCATCGCTTCCGTGGGCAGGCCAGCGGGAGCCGTTGTTAACCCCGTTTCCTGTCGCCAAGCACTCAGGGCGGCTTTCAGTTCCAAGGCAATGCGCTCAGCGGTTTTATTGCCGACTCCGGGCGCGCGGCTGAGACGACGGGTATTGCCACTGACGATCGCTTGGACTAGCTCTGGCAAAGGTAGGGTATCCAGCAACGATAGCGCCATCTGTGGCCCAACCCCATTGACACGGATCAAACGCAAAAAGAGATCCCGCTCCGCTGCCGAGGCAAAGCCATAGAGGAGCATCTGATCCTCACGGACACTGAGATGGGTAAAAATCTGCACCACCTCAGCACTCGGTGGGTACTGCCGCAACAGATGGGACGGGACCAGTAAGCGATAGCCGACCCCATTCACCTCTAGGATGAGGGCAGAGCGATGGCTCCCCTCCGATTGATGGGCAACAACAGTTCCTCTGAGGTAGGCAAACACAGTCTGTTCCTGCTCGCAGACGATTGGAAATGGGTGAGCCAAGCCGATGATGAGATTCGAACTCACGACCGCTCGATTACGAATCGAGTGCTCTACCACTGAGCTACATCGGCATTCAAAGCATTATTTATGCTAGCACGATCGCCCCTAGGACGGGCAGGGCAATGGCAAAATTTTTGCGATCGCGCGCTTGTGTGCATTTGCCCCAAGGGTTACAATAGACGATTGTGTTAATTAACGAGTTAAGAAAATCACTTGGCAAACGTCGTCGTTGTTGGTGCCCAGTGGGGCGATGAAGGCAAGGGTAAAATCACCGATCTCCTGAGCAAGTCTGCCGATGTGGTAGTCCGCTATCAGGGCGGTGTCAATGCAGGTCACACGATTGTCGTCAAAGACCAGACCCTAAAATTGCACCTGATTCCGTCAGGGATTCTCTACCCCGATACCCAGTGCATCATTGGGGCGGGAACGGTGGTGGATCCTAAGGTGCTCCTTGAGGAACTCGAACAACTGGAACAGTTGGGGGTGAGCACTGAGAATCTGCTGATTGCAGAAACAGCCCATGTGACGATGCCCTACCATCGCCAGTTGGATATTGCTGCTGAGGAACGGCGTGGCTCACGGCGCATTGGTACCACAGGACGCGGCATTGGCCCCACCTATGCCGATAAATCGGAGCGCACGGGGATTCGCATGCTGGATCTGCTGGATGCTGATCAGTTGGCCGCCAAGCTGGAGTGGGCGATCGCCCAAAAGAATTTGATCCTCGAAAAGCTCTACGGACTGGCGCCCCTCGAACCGCAGCCGATCATTGAAGAGTACTGTGCCTACGGTGAGCGCCTGCGATCGCACATTGTCGATGGTTCCCTCGTGCTGGATGATGCCATCCGCCGGCGGCGCAACATTCTCTTTGAAGGTGCCCAAGGTACTCTTTTAGACCTTGACCATGGCACCTATCCCTACGTCACCTCCTCAAACCCTGTGGCCGGGGGTGCTTGTGTCGGGGCGGGGATTGGTCCAACGATGATTGACCGCGTCATTGGTGTGGCCAAAGCCTATACCACGCGGGTCGGCGAAGGGCCTTTTCCAACGGAATTACTGGATGAGGTGGGAGAACTCTTGGGCGATCGCGGTGCTGAATTTGGTACCACAACTGGACGGCGCCGCCGCTGTGGCTGGTTTGATGCCGTGATTGGCCGTTATGCGGTGCGCATCAATGGTCTCGATTGCTTAGCAATTACGAAGCTCGATGTCCTCGATGAGCTGCCAGAGATCAAAGTCTGTGTTGCCTACGATATTGACGGTGAGCGCTGCGAACACTTCCCCAGCAATGCTCTCAAATTTGCCCGCTGTCGTCCCATCTATGAAACCCTGCCGGGGTGGCAGCAATCCACCCGTCATTGCCGCTCCCTTGATGATCTGCCCAAGGCGGCATTGAACTATCTCAAGTTTTTGGCTGAAATTATGTCTGTGCCCATCGCCATTGTCTCGTTGGGGGCAGAGCGCAGCCAAACCATCATTGTTGAGGATCCGATCCATGGTCCGAAACGGGCACTCCTCAAGGATGATGGCACCCAAGTCCATCCCGTTTTATCTTAATTGGAGTTGCAGCAATGTCTCGTTCCTTAGCTATTGAGGGGCAACTACGCCCTGCCGATGCTAAACCCAATGCCCTACGCCGTGAGGGCAAAACCCCTGCCGTCCTCTACGGCCCGACGATTGAGTCTTCGATTTCCTTGGTGGTGGATACCCATGCCGCCGAATTTTTGGTGCGGGATGCCCGTCTCCAGAAAACCCCGATCCAGCTTTCGATCCCCGATTTGCCGTGGCAGGGAACGGTGGTGCTCCAAGAGGTGCAAGCCCACCCCGCCAAGGATACCCTTTACCACCTCTCCTTTTTAGCCAAAGCTGAAAACTAGGCTGCGAGGGGGAATTTGCTATAGTGGGGATATGTTAAGTGATTGTTAACAATGCCAGCCACGCTACTTCGTTCTGCGGATCTTGCCCACCTTAGCTATTCCCCCGAAGGCGATCGCTTTGATGGCTCTTGGGAATCTCCCCTCGCTACGCTCCTTGGCCTTGGGCGGGCGGCTGGCGCTGATTTTGTCGAGATTTTCCTTGAGCGCAACCATTACCTTAGTACTCTTGTCGAGGACGATCGCCTGACGAGTGTCTCCCCTCGCTTGAGTTTAGGGGCGGGTATTCGCGTTTTTCGCGGTACCAGTGATTGCTATGTCAGCACCAATGATCTCAGCTTCAACGGCTTGCGCGCCGCCCTTGAAAAAGCCCTTGGCTTAATGGGGCTGCTTTTGCCCAGTCCGCAAGCTTACGTGCCTGAAATCCACCTTGAATTGCTGCGGGACTATGCCCAAGGCCGCAAGGAAGGCTGGCTAGCCGCCTGTAGTTCTATTGCTGAAGTGGCCGATATTCTGCTGGCGGGCAGCGATCGCCTACGCCAGAAAACCCAGCATCTGCAATCCCGCCGCCTCAGTTATTTTCGCGATTGGCAAGAGGTCATGGTGGCCGCCAGTGATGGCACCTTTGGTCGCGATATTCGCCTCACCCAATCAGCAGTGGCCTCTGTTCTCTGTGCGGATGGCGAGCACCGCGCCTCCATTGGTGAGCGCAATGGCGATACCAGTAATCCAGACTTTTTGCGCCAGTGGGACTACACCACCTTGGCCGATACCGTTGCCGAAGCGGCGGGCAAAATGCTCTATGCTGACTATGTGGAATCGGGCACTTACCCGGTGATCATGGCCAACCAATTTGGCGGGGTGATCTTCCATGAAGCCTGTGGTCACCTCTTGGAAACCACTCAAATTGAACGCGGTACGACCCCCTTTGCCGATAAAAAAGGCGAAAAAATTGCCCATGAAAACTTGACCGCTTGGGATGAGGGAATTACCAGCGGTGCCTTTGGCAGTATTGATATGGACGATGAGGGGATGCCGACGCAGCGCACGTTGCTGATTGAAAATGGCATCCTTAAGAATTTCCTGAGCGATCGCGCGGGTTCGATGCGCACAGGGCACCCTCGCACGGGCAGTGGCCGCCGCCAAAGTTATACCTATGCTGCCGCTTCGCGGATGCGCAATACCTACATTGCCCCCGGTGAATACCGTGTTGAGGACTTAATTGCCTCCATTGATCGCGGCATTTACTGCAAACGCATGGGGGGTGGCAGTGTCGGTGCCACGGGGCAATTTAACTTTGCCGTTGAGGAAGCCTACTGGATTGAACATGGCCAAATCAAACAGCCCCTCAAGGGAGCCACACTGATTGGCGAAGCCAAAGAAATCATGCAGCGAATTTCAATGTCTGCCAACGATCTCGCCCTTGCCCCCGGTTTCTGTGGCTCGATTAGCGGCAGCATCTACGTCACCGTTGGTCAACCCCACATTAAAGTCGATGCCATTACCGTCGGTGGCCGCTAAACTGATTACCTGCGGTTATGGGTTTGAGTAGAAATGCCTAAAGATTTTATATGTGAATTTTTGTGACTCTGGCTACATTATCATGGAAGAAGAAGGGGAGCTAAGGCAGTGCAGCTTTTTGATCGCCCTCACCGCTTTGTGTGCGCCTTGACTTCTCTTCTGAGACAAAAACATTGGACTGAATGACCAGTAATCCGCTGGTCTTTTTTTTTGGCGGTTTTGCAGCTCCCTTGGTTAGGCAGCGGTTGGGGTTTTTACTTGGCTCAGTAGTTCGTGGAGTTCTTCGCCCTCAATCACTTCTTTTTCCAAGAGTTTTTGGGCGATCGCTTCGAGAAGGTCACGGTTCTCCTTAAGAATACTGAGCGCCTGCTGGTGAGCTGACTCGACAATTTCTTTGACTTCGCGATCGATGGCTTGAGCGGTTTCCTCACTGACTGCCCGTAGCATCATGCCATTGTTCGTCAAAAAGCTCGCCTGTTGTTGCTCAAAGGCAAGAGGACCAAGGACTTTGCTCATGCCGTAGCTGCGCACCATCCGCTCTGCCAAATCTGTGGCCCGTTGTAGATCGTTCGCGGCTCCAGTTGTGATCGTGCCAAAGACAATTTCCTCTGCCGATCGCCCCCCTAGCAACGTGGCAATTTGGGCGCGCAATTCTTGCTCATCAAGGAGGAAGCGATCCTCCGTCGGCAACTGCAATGTGTAACCAAGAGCCGCCATGCCACGGGGCACAATCGAGATTTTCTCTACCCGACCACTGCCTGGCAGCGCACAGCCGACAAGGGCATGACCGACTTCGTGGTAGGCAACAATTTTCTTCTCCTTGTCGTTGAGGACACGGCTTTTTTTCTCAAGGCCAGCCACGATGCGTTCAATGGCTTCAGCAAAGTCCTGCTGCGTCACCACTTCCCGTTGATTGCGCGCCGCCAGTAGGGCTGCTTCATTGACTAGGTTGGCCAAGTCTGCGCCAGCAAACCCCGGTGTACGGGCAGCGATTGCGTGTAGATCCACTTCAGGGGCCAGTTTCACCTTTTTGGCATGAATTTTCAAAATTGCCTCCCGACCACTCAAATCGGGGCGATCGACCAAGACTTGGCGGTCAAAGCGTCCAGGGCGCAGCAATGCCGGATCAAGGGTTTCGGGGCGGTTGGTTGCCGCAAGGACAATGACCGTTGCCCCCGTGGCATCAAAGCCATCCATTTCCGTGAGCAGTTGGTTGAGGGTTTGCTCCCGCTCATCGTTACCGCCATAAAAACCGGCACTGGAACGGGACTTACCAATGGCATCTAACTCATCAATAAAGACAATACAGGGGGCTTGCTTTTTCGCCTGCTCAAAGAGATCCCGTACGCGGGCCGACCCGACACCCACAAATAGCTCGACAAACTCCGAACCCGAAATGGAGAAGAAGGGGACATTGGCTTCGCCAGCAACAGCTTTGGCCAGCAGGGTTTTCCCTGTTCCCGGTGGCCCCACCAGCAGCACCCCCTTGGGAATGCGGGCACCAATTTGAATATAGCGTTGGGGATTTTTCAGAAAATCAACAATTTCGACCAGCTCCGCCTTAGCTTCCTCAACCCCAGCCACATCATCAAAGCGAATCCCCGTGTTGGCACCCTCGACATAGACCTTAGCGCGGCTTTTGCTGATGGAGAGAACCCCCTGAGGACCACCGCCCGCTTGGCGACTGGCAAAGAATTGAAAGATGAGCACAAACACAATCGGCGGAATGACCCAACCAAGGACATTCAACAACCAACTGTTGCGCGGTGGGGGGGCAGCGGCAAACTCAACACCTTTTTCCTGTAGGAGTTTCGGTAGCTCCAGATCAAAGATTGGCGTTGTCGCTAGTACTTGGGGCGGTTTATCTCCCTCTGGCTTTAATTGGTAGAGAATTTCATTTTGGCTGACATAGGCACGCGCCACTTTCCCCTCTTGCACCTGATGGATAAACATACTGTAGGGAACCTGAGGTGGACGGGGGGCAAAAAGTTGGGGGAAAAGTAGGTTCAATAGGAGAAATCCCAACCCCACGAAAAGAAGCAGATTACCAATCCAGCGATTACGGGGTACTTCGGGCGGGTTCTTGATGGCCATAGGTTAGATTCCCCAGAGTTCACCTACCGATCATGGTGACACTTGGAAGGGACTCAGGGCAAGGGCAAGAAGCTTAACATTCGGTCACTCAACCCCGCAGCTAGCCTAGAAATGCCCGACGCTACAGTGAGGAAGCGGGCAAGCCTTTGATAAAATATCAACAGAATTCCTCTCTTTTGCATCGTAGAATGATTGATTTAAGTACCCTCAAACGCGATTTTTCTTTGTTGCGCGATCGCCTGGGTCATACCCAGGACTATCTTTGACCCAGCAGCATTAAACGCCAAGATTCACGACCTTGAGCACACCGCCGCTCAGCCAGACTTCTGGAATGATCAAGCGATCGCCCAAGTCACACTCCAACAGTTGACCGAAGCCAAAGACGCCCTCAACCAACTTCAGCAATGGCAAAAAACGATTGAACACGTGGAAACGGCACTGGAACTGCTGGAGCTAGAGCCGGATGAAGGGCTGGTGACAGAGGCGACTACGCTGCTCAAGGATTTAGACGCCCAATTGAGTCGCTGGGAACTGGAACAACTCCTCAGTGGCCCCTACGACAAAAACAACGCCATTCTCACGATCAATGCTGGTGCTGGCGGGACTGATGCTCAGGATTGGGCAGAAATGTTGCTGCGAATGTACACCCGCTGGGCGGAGCGCCATGGTTACCAAACCCATCTGGCCGAGTTATCGGAGGGGGAGGAGGCGGGCATTAAGTCAGCCACCCTAGAAATTCGGGGGCGCTATGCCTACGGTTATCTGCGCTCTGAAAAGGGCACCCATCGGCTGGTGCGCATTTCTCCCTTTAATGCCAATGGTAAACGGCAAACCAGCTTTGCCGGCGTGGATGTGATGCCCGAACTGGATCAATCCGTTACGGTAGAGATTCCCGAAAGCGACTTAGAAATTACCACCTCTCGCAGTGGCGGCAAGGGAGGACAAAACGTCAACAAGGTGGAAACAGCCGTGCGCATTGTCCATAAGCCAACGGGCTTGGCCGTCCGCTGTACGCAGGAGCGATCGCAACTACAAAACAAGGAAAAAGCCCTTGCCATTCTCAAGGCCAAGCTATTAGTCATTGCCCAAGAACAAAAGGCCAAGGAAATTGCTGATATTCGCGGTGATGCTGTTGAAGCGGCTTGGGGCAACCAAATTCGCAACTATGTCTTCCATCCCTATCAACTGGTCAAAGACCTGCGCACGGAGGTGGAAACGACAGCCATTCAAGAGGTCATGGATGGTGACCTCGATCCCTTTATCCAAGCCTACCTGCGGCAGCAAACGGAGGAAGCCAGTTAAACAAAAAACTCCCCCTAGGGGGAGCAATTGCAGTTCAGCAAATCAGGGAAAGAACCTAAATCTCGACCACGCCCCCTGCGGCCTGCAAGCGAGCACGGGCACGACGAAAGGCTTGGGTGGCTTGAATTTTGGCCTGTTTAGATTCCCCCTGTTCGGCTTTAGCGAGGGCGGCCTGTGCTTCAGCAAATTCGGACTTGGCTTTTTCGAGGTCAATTGTGTCCCCGCGCTCAGCACCGTTGACAAGAATGGTCACTTCGTTGTTTTCAACTTCGGCAAAGCCCCCCATGAGGGCGATCGCCACCCATTCGCGGTCTTGGCGCACCCGCATCACGCCCGTTTCCAAGGCGGTTAAGAGAGGGGCATGATTTGAGAGAATACCCAATTGCCCCGTTGTGCTGGGCAAAATCACTTCCTCAGCGGGGGCATCCCAAACGGTTTTATCGGGTGCAATTACCCGGACGGTCATCACCATAACGCTTCCCTTGCCACTCAATGATCAAAGGGCGGGTTGCCCCACCCTGTATGGACACCTGTGAAACCTAGGCTTTGAGTTTTTCAGCCTTAGCTTTGGCTTCTTCGATATTGCCCACCATGTAGAAGGCTTGTTCGGGCAGATCATCCAGCTCACCGCTGAGGATCATCTGGAAGCCTTTGATGGTTTCTTCGAGGGTGACGTATTTGCCGGGGGCACCGGTGAACACTTCCGCCACAAAGAAGGGCTGAGACAGGAAGCGCTCAATTTTGCGTGCCCGCGCCACGGTTAGACGGTCTTCCTCTGAGAGTTCATCGAGACCCAAAATGGCGATAATGTCCTGCAGCTCTTTGTAGCGCTGAAGGGTGGCCTGAACCGCCCGTGCCGTTTGATAGTGCTCCTGACCCACAATGTTCGGCTGTAACATGTTGGAGGTGGAGCCAAGGGGATCCACAGCGGGGTAAATCCCTTTTGCGGCTAGACCACGGGAGAGCACTGTTGTTCCATCCAAGTGGGCAAAGGTCGTGGCCGGAGCAGGGTCAGTCAGGTCGTCCGCAGGCACATAGACCGCTTGAATCGAAGTAATCGAACCTTCCGTGGTCGAGGTAATCCGCTCTTGTAGGGCACCCACATCGGTACCGAGGGTGGGCTGGTATCCCACCGCAGAGGGCATCCGACCGAGTAGCGCCGACACCTCAGAACCGGCTTGCACAAAGCGGAAGATGTTATCAATAAACAGCAGCACATCCTGCTTGTTGACATCGCGGAAGTATTCGGCCATCGTCAGCCCCGACAGACCCACACGCATCCGTGCGCCGGGGGGTTCGTTCATTTGACCGTACACAAGGGCGATTTTAGATTTGCTGGGATCGTTTTTGTCGATCACGCCCGATTCAATCATTTCGTTGTAGAGGTCATTGCCTTCGCGGGTACGTTCGCCCACGCCAGCAAACACCGACACTCCACCGTGTTGGGTCGCAATGTTGTTGATCAGTTCCATCATGATCACGGTTTTGCCGACGCCCGCACCGCCAAAGAGGCCAATTTTACCGCCACGGCGATAGGGGGTGAGCAGGTCAATCACCTTGATGCCCGTTTCAAACACCGAGGGCTTGGTTTCCAGTTGCGTAAAGCTGGGAGCAGGACGGTGAATGGGCAGGGTTTCAGTGGCACTGACAGCGCCTTTTTCGTCCACGGGTTCACCCAGCACGTTGAAGATGCGACCCAAGGTGGCTGTCCCTACGGGCACGCTGATGGGGGCACCGGTATCTACGGCTTCCATTCCCCGCACTAAGCCATCGGTGCTGCTCATGGCAACGGCACGGACGCGGTTATCGCCAAGGAGTTGTTGCACTTCACAGGTTACAGCCACGTCTAAGCCGGCCTCGTTTTTGCCTTGAATCCGCAGGGCGTTGTAAATGGCGGGCATTTTGCCGCTGGGAAATTCAATGTCAACGACAGGGCCAATGACCTGAGTAATAAAGCCTACATTGGTTCGTTCTGCTGATATGACCATGGACGTTTGCCTACTGTCTAGGTAAATTCATTTGCGTTTTTTCAGAGGGCGATCGCTCCCCAAGGGGCACAACGATCGAGACTGAAAGTGGAATGCAGCGTTTGGTGCAAGCGCACCACAATACAACGTACCACTAATGCAGCCTTTTTCTATCGGATTCAGTGGGATCCAAATCTGAGGTCTTATTGACCCCGCTCAGTTGCTGTGAAAAAGGCGGCAGGGCAGGAATTAGCCGACGACTTCAATTTCGTCCTCAAAAAACCAAGTGCTGGAGCGATCGTCAAAGGTGACAATGACGCCAACCCCACTGCCATCGGTCATCTTAAAACCAGTAATTTGACCCACTTGGCCGAGTTTTTGAATGATGTCTTGGGCGACGCGATCGCGAATTCGACAGACGCGCACTTTTTGCCCCACGTCCATAGCAACTCCCAAACTTTGTATAATCCTTGAAAATCGTACCAAGAAACCGTCACATTCACACGGGTTTGTCCTATGGGTCGTCTGCGGGTCGGGCTATTGTTTGGAGGTCGCTCACGGGAGCATGAAGTTTCGGTGGTCTCGGCGGCAGCGATCGCCCAAGCCTTTACCGAGGGCGACAATCGCGATCGCTATGAAGTGATTCCGATCTACATCCAAAAAGACGGTCGCTGGCGCTCCACAGACCGCGTTGGCATCCCCGAGGGCGCAGCACCAGAGGACTCCCTGTGGCAGTTTCCTGCGGTTGCCGAAACCATTGACGTTTGGTTCCCGATTCTCCACGGCCCCAATGGTGAAGATGGTACGATGCAAGGCCTGCTGCAATTGATGCAACGCCCCTACGTGGGTTCGGGGGTGGCTGCCTCGGCCATTGGTATGGACAAAATCTTGATGAAAACGGTCTTTGGGGCTGTGGGCTTACCCCAAGTGCGCTACGTAGCCCTGCAGCGCAGTGACCTGTGGTCGGATCCCTGTCGTTACAACCATTTGTGCGATCGCATTGAAACTGAATTGGGCTATCCCTGCTTTGTCAAACCTGCCAACCTTGGCTCCTCCGTGGGCATCTCCAAGGCCAAAAATCGCCAACAACTGACAACTGCCCTTGAGGCCGCTGCCGAACTGGATCGCCGCATCATTGTGGAAGCGGGTGTGGTTGCCCGTGAGCTAGAGTGCGCGGTGCTCGGCAATGATAAACCCCAAGCTTCGGTGGTGGGGGAGATTACCTACAGCAGCGAGTTCTATGACTACGAAACCAAATACACCGATGGCCGCGCTCAACTCCATATTCCTGCGGAGATTCCCCCAGCGGTGAGTGAGCAGATCCGCACGATGTCCCTACAGGCCTTTCAAGCCCTTGATGCCGCTGGCCTTGCCCGCTTTGATTTTTTCTATGTACCCAGCACTGGCGAAATCCTGATTAATGAAGTAAATACCCTACCGGGGTTTACCGCCCTGAGTATGTACCCCCAACTGTGGGCGGCGAGTGGTGTGCCCTTTCCAGAATTAGTCCATCGCTTGGTGCAATTGGCCCTAGAGCGGCACGGCTAGCTATTCCCCTGAGCAACGTAAAGAGTCATAAAGACACTGCATCTAGGCCTTGATTTTTTCTATTAAATAACTCTATAGTCATATAAGACTATACGACTAGGCAGGTTATGAAGCGATCGTTGAGGGGCAAGCCCAGTCAGTGGGCAATGATTTGGCTATTTTTTCTAATTGCGATCGGTGGCCTCTGGTATCCTTGGTTGGGGTACCTCATGCTGGCCATGATGCTGGGTATTCCTGTGCTGGCCTATTTTCGCAGCCGCTATTGGTGTGGCAACCTCTGCCCGCGTGGCGCGTTCCTAGACATTGTGCTTTATCACTTTAGTCCCCACCGTCCCTATCCCAAACTCTTCAAAAAACAAAGTTTTCGCTGGGCGGTGTTTAGCTTCATCATGACGGTTTTTGCCCTTCGCATGACATTGGCATGGGGCAACTGGGTGGCGGTGGGTGGCCTCTTTGTCAATATGTGCGTCGTCACCTCCATTGTTGCGATTCTCTTGGGGGTGATCTTTAATCAGCGGGCATGGTGCGCGATTTGCCCGATGGGCACACTCCAAGAATCCTTGGGTAAACTGGGAAGTGGCCAGACGAAGGCGAAAAAGGCCAGTGCGAAAGCCACAAAATTGTTGCCCCCTGTGGAATGAGCGCGCGATCGCTAGAATTGAAGATATCCACCAACAGCGGCAACCAAGGTGAATAAACTGCAAGAGTGGGGCTTCAGCAAAGACTGGTGGCGCAATCAACGGGGAGAATTTTGGGTCATTGGCCAAACGGTACTCAGTATCGGCTTTATTCTCTTGCCAGTGGTTCGAGTGGTTAGCCTGCCCTTGGTGGTGCGCCTAGGATTGACCCTTGGCTTGGGTCTGATTGGCCTTGGTCTAGGCATGGCTGGCTTGTTTCACCTAGGGAACAACTTGACGCCCCTACCCCATCCCAAGGAGGACAGTCAGTTAGTGACCACGGGGGTTTATGGTTGGGTGCGCCATCCGATCTATAGCAGTGTGATCTTTTTGGCCTTGGCCTATGGTGTATGGCAAATGAGTCTTTCCCACGGGCTGGGGGCGATCGCCCTCTTTATCTTCTTTGACCACAAGGCCGCTCAAGAAGAACAGTGGCTGTTGGCCAAGTTTAAGGACTATGCCACGTATCGGCAAAGGGTGAAGAAACTGATTCCCTTCCTGTACTAAAATACTTAACACTAATTTTTGTACTCATTTATTGCCTAGGCCATTAAGCTACGCTATGATTGCAATCCCCTTGCGGAATCTTTGATGGATGTTGTCCTTTGTCATCAAATTGCTGATTTTGACACCCTTGGGGCAGCCGTCGGTGTCACACGCCTTTATCCGGGAACCAAAATTGTCTTGACTGGGGGAACCCATCCCAAGGTGGGGGAGTTTTTGGCCTACCATCGCGATGAATATCTCCTCATTGAAGCAAGAGCCGTTGACCCCAGTCAATTGCGCCAGATTTGGGTGGTGGATACGCAGTGGCGTCGCCAGTTGGGGCAAGCCGCAGGATGGCTGGATCAACCCCAAGTCCAAATTGGCCTGTACGATCACCATTTGGAGATGACGGGGGATATTGTCTCCCAGCAGCAATGGTTAGAACCCGTTGGAGCCACCAGTACTATCATTTGCGAGCAGTTGCAGACCGCAGAGATTCGCCTCACACCCACAGAAGCAACGGTTCTCGCCCTAGGGATTCATGCGGATACGGGTTCCTTGACCTTTGAGCAAACCACGGTGCGGGATGTGCAGGCCTTGGCGTGGCTGTTGAGCCAAGGCGCCAATCAGCGGGCGATCGCCACCTATTCCGAGGCTGGCTTGAGTGCAGACCTGCAACCTTATCTACGCCAAGCATGGGCAAATCTCCAGCAAGTAGTTTATCAGGGCTATCGGCTGGGCTGGGTGCTGCTGCACACGGCGGAGTATCTCCCCGGCCTCTCGCGGTTAATCACCCAATTGGCGGATCTCAGTGAATGCGATGCCATTCTCCTTGGGCACTACTATCGCCAACATCATCTCGCCATTATTGCCCGCAGCCAAATTCCCAATGTCAATGTTGCCCATTTGCTGGCTCCCCTTGGCGGGGGTGGCCATGCCCAAGCCGCCGCAGTGACGATGACCACAGACCAGCCAGAGGCGGTGCTCAAAGAGATATTTACAGCGCTTCAAGCACAGATTCCCCATCCGCCAACAGCGGCAGAACTCATGTCCTCACCCGTACGAACAGTACGTCCAGAAACCCCCATTGCCGATGCCCACCGCGTCTTGCTGCGCTATGGCCACTCTGGTCTGTCGGTGGTGAGTGCCGCAGGGGAATTGCTGGGGATTATTTCACGGCGAGATTTGGATGTAGCGCTGCACCACGGCTTTGCCCATGCCCCGGTCAAAGGATACATGAAAGCACCGGTGCGCACGGTTTCCCCGACAACGCCACTGCCAGAGATTCAAGCCCTAATGGTGCAGTACGATATTGGGCGGCTACCGGTGGTGAATGAGCAAGGTGATCTTGTGGGAATTGTCACCCGTACCGATGTGCTGCGCCACCTCTATGCCCTCAGCCGCGAAACGGAAACGGTCTGCCCCTTGCCAACCCTAAATCTTTACGAGGCACTGCAACAACGGCTGCCGGAGCAACTGTGGACACTACTACAACGGGCGGCAGCGATCGCCAAGGAACGCGGCTGGCAACTATACCTTGTGGGTGGCGCAGTGCGGGATCTGCTGCTGGCGATCGCCCAAGGAAATCACCATTTACCGACACGGGAGTTTGATTTGGTGGTGGATGGGGTGCAACAGGAGGAAGCTGCTGGCGTGCATTTGGCACAAGCGCTCCATGACCTCTACCCAGAGACCGATTTACAGATATACGGTCAGTTTCAAACCGCTGCACTTCACTGGCCGAAGGCCTTGCCCTTAGCCGGGTTTGCTGTGGATATTGCCACCGCCCGCAGTGAGTTTTATCCCTATCCAGCCGCGCATCCGGAAGTGGCTGCCAGTTCGATTCGCCAAGATCTCTACCGCCGCGATTTTACCATCAATGCCCTAGCCATGCGCCTAACACCACCGCGCCATGGGGAAGTCCTTGATTTTTTTGGCGGACGGGAGGATTTGCAGCGGCGACTGATTCGGGTGCTCCACCCCAATAGCTTTATTGAAGACCCGACGCGGATTTTTCGAGCCGTGCGCTTTGCTGTGCGCCTTGGCTTTGACCTAGAGCCGCAAACCCGCCAGTACATTGAATATGCCCTCACCAGCGGTGTCTTTGCCACCCGCGATCGCCCCACCTCAAAACGGCCTTCCCTCCAAAGTCGGCTGCGCAATGAACTGCGCCACATCCTTGAACTGCCCCTTGCGCCAACGGAACACTTTGGCGGTGAGCGTGCCTTGACGTTACTCGCGGAATTGGGTGCCCTTGAGTGTTTAGATCGCCAAGTGAGGTTTGATCAGGCGGCCAAGGTGCGCTTGAAATTGGTTTGGGAGTGGTGGCCAGAAGTGCCTGAGCGGCAAGAGTGGCAAACCTTTCCCCTGTGGGAGCTAGAACTCTTGGCCTTGATTGTGACTGTCCCCACGGCGGGGGCGATCGCCCGTCAACTGCAACTGGGGGAGCACATCTGTGAGTGGCTGGACACTTTTCCTCAATGCCAACAGGAGTGGCAGAGATTGCGGCAGAGCCAGCAACAGCGCAGTCGCTACTGTGAATTTTTAGAGCGTCACCCCTTACCCGTCATTGTGCTTTTGGCCGCAGTACAGCAGGCAAAAGGTAGCGCAGCCGATTTAGGGGATGTCGCCCTATTGCGGGAGTATCTCTGGCATTGGCGATTGCAAAAGCCGCCCCTAAATGGCCATGATCTGCAACAGTTGGGCTATCCTCGCGGACCGCAGTTACGGCAAATTCTCCTTGCCCTGCGATCGGCAATGCTTGATGGCCTTGTCAGCGATCGCCCCAGTGCCATTGCCTATGTTGCAGCCCATTTCCCCAAACCATGAATTGGTTTCGCTCCGTCATTGGTCAGCCAACCGCTGTGCAACTCTTGACCCATGCCCTCGATCGCCAGCGACTCGCCCCCGCCTATCTCTTTGTTGGACCTGAAGGGGTAGGCCGTGCCCTCACTGCCCGCTGTTTTCTGCAAGCAATTCTCAACGAGGCCAGTGATCTCAGCAACCACCCGGATGTCCTCTGGATTGAACCCACCTACAGTGTCCAAGGGACGCTCTACACCCGTCGCCAACTCCTCGCCGCTGAGAAGGAGATTCCCCGCAGTGCCCCCCAGATTCGTCTAGAGCAAATTCGCCAACTCAGCCGTCACCTCAGCCAACCGCCGATGCGTGCGTCGCGATCGCTAGTGGTCTTGACCCAAGCTGAAACCATGAACGAAGCCGCCGCCAATGCCCTGCTAAAAACCCTCGAAGAACCGGGGCGTGCCACGTTGATTCTCATTGCTCCCAGTCCGTCAGCACTCTTGAATACGATAGTTTCCCGTTGTCAGAAAATTCCCTTCTATCCCCTGAATCGTTCCGATGTCGAACAGGTATTGAAACAGGTGGCGCCCCCTGAATTTTGGCAGGAGGTTAGCCCCGCCCTCTTTGACCTAGGAGCTGGCTCCCCAGGAGCAGTTCTGCAAGCGTGGCAAACATGGCGAGAGATTCCTGAGCCGTTCCGCCACCTCGGCAAACAACTGACCACACCCCTCCCTTTACAAACTGCTTTGGAATTGGCACGAGATATTAGCCAATCCCTTGATGTGGAACGACAGCTCTGGCTCCTCGGTCTAATGCAGCAGCAAATTTGGCAAGGGGGATCGTTCCCGCAGAAGGTGTCTATGCTTCAGCAATTGGAGCGTGCCCGTCAGTATTTGCAGCAGTACGTTCAGCCTCGCCTTGTCTGGGAGGTGTTACTGATGCAGTTGGGGACGGTGTGATAGGCTATCGGCAGCAGTTGGGAAGATAAATAGACAGATGATGGCGAAACAACAATGGCTGGGGGCGATCGCGATCGCGGTGCTCTTGGGGGGATGCCAGTCGGCAATAAATCGCTTAGAATCACCGGCAGTCGCGCGACCAGAAAGGGAAGGGGTCGCTGCTGATGTGACGGTGGCACGCTTGGAACGGCTGGAAACAGGCTCAACCCTGACAGGTACCACTCGCCCCTACCGTGAAGTGATGGTGCGATCGCAGGTGGAAGGTCAAGTGATTCGCCTTGGCGTGGATGTGGGCGATCGCGTGCAATCGGGGCAACTGTTGGCGGAGGTGGATCCCGTTGTCCTCAAAAATGCCGTCTTTGAAGCAGAGGCAGAACTGGCTGCCCGTCGCAACGAGGTAATCCAAGCCCAAGCCGCCGTCAATCGCGCTCGTACAGCCGTCGAAGAAGCCCGTCTTACCCTCCAACAGGCAGAAAGTGACGCCCGCCGCCTTGAAACCCTGCTGCGGGATGGTGCCGTCTCAGCGCAAGCAGCGGAACAGGCACGCACAACGGCGCAAACAGCACGGCAGGTACTGCGGTCTCGTGAAGCAGAGGTGGTGACCGCCCAACAGGGGGTGGCCGTTGCCCAAGGTCGGGTGCAAGCCCAAATCGCCTTTGTCCAACAGGCACGGGCACGGTTGAATCAAGCCCTCCTGCGATCGCCCCTCAATGGCGTGGTGCTAGAGCGACTGACAGAAGTGGGCAACCTACTGCAACCGGGGGGAGAAGTTCTTCGCCTTGGCGATATTCGTCAACTCAAAGTTGTTGTGGAAGTCTCGGAACGGGAATTAGCGAGATTAGCTCCCGGCCAAGGGGCAACAGTGACGTTTGATGCCGTGCCCAACCGCACCTATGAAGGACGGATTACGCGAATTTCACCTGCCGCCGCCGATGCCCGTCTGATTCCTGTGGAAGTCGTGATTGACAATGCCGATGAACGCTTGGGCAGTGGTTTACTGGCACGGGTGGCCTTCCAAGGAGCGAATGCGCCGCGTTTGATGATTCCGCAATCCGCCCTCAGTGGTTTTGAGGAGGGGCAACTATCCTCACGGCAAGGCAGCGTTTTTGTGGTGGTTGGCGATCGCGTGCAGGAGCGGCAGGTCACCCTAGGCCAACGGCGGGAGGGCAAAGTGGAAATCCTCAGTGGTTTGAATGCTGGCGATCGCTATGTCGTCCGTTCGGGTCGGCCCCTGCGGGACGGGGATAAAATTCGCCCCAGCATCCTCTCTGAAGGCTAACTAGAGGTTTATTGGCGCACAATTGTCTCGTAGGGGTGCCACGAGTGCAGTGCCCGCAGTTGCGGTGTTTTCTTCTGCTGGTGGGCTTCCATGCGGGCAAGGACATCATCGAGGATATCTACTGCCAGTCCCACATAGGGGCCTTTGTTGAGCATGACACACTCCGCTCGCTCCGCCATCGCCGCATCCGTGATTTCTGCACGGGAGGGCACGCCTTTTTTCACCAAGTTTTCAAGGACTTGGGTGGCCCAAACCACGGGCACATGGGCGGCTTCACAGAGCCAGAGGATTTCCTCCTGCATTTCTGCCAAGCGTTGGTAGCCAATTTCAACCGCGAGATCACCCCGGGCAATCATGACGCCAAAGGGTTGCCGACCCGCCGCTTGGATGATCAGTTCTGGCAGTGCTCGAATTGCTTTCGGGGTCTCAATTTTGGCAATGATGCCCATCTGGTCGGCGCGATCGCCACAACAATGCTCCAGTTCCCGTTGCAGTAGGGCAATATCCTCGGCGGACTGGACGTAGGAGTAGCCAATGATGTCGGCATGGCGGCAAGCAAAGGCCAGATGCTCGCGATCGCTTTCGGTCAACGGACAGAGGCGCAAATCACTGTCGGGGAAGTTCAAGCCTTTGGCCACTTTCAACCGCTGTCCTTCTTTGCAGTGGGTGATAGTCAGTTCCACCCCTTGCTCATCTTTGCTGACAATGCGACCGCCAATGTGGCCATCATCAATCCAAACCCGCTGCCCCACCGCCAATTGCGGCAAAATTTCTGGCAAGGAGCAGGTGAATTGCGGTATTTCTCCACCATCAGGGCAAATTTCCGTTGTCAGCCGCAGGCGATCGCCGCCGTGGACGCGCACCGTTTCCGGAAAAATGTCGGCAATGCGGGGTTTTGGCCCCCCCAAGTCCATGAGAATTTTGCAGGGTTGACCCGTAATGTGGCTTGCCGCTTGCAGGTGCTCAATCATCGCTTCCCAAGTGGCAGGGTCATCGTGGGCACAGTTGATGCGGGCACAGTTCATGCCCTTGCGCAGCAGGGTAATGCTCCATTGGGGGTCAGTCACCGCCTCAGGGGGCAGGGTCACCATGATGCGCCCATGGCGTTTGCCGCGAATGGATCCAAAGAGTTCTTCCGTCTGGCGGCGCAGTTGGCGATCGCCCGCAAAAAAGGCATCTAAGGGTGGGCGGGGGGGCAGTGACTCATGGGTATGGCACAGGGCGCCCAAAGTATTGATCACCGCATCCAAATTGGGGAGCACCCGCGACTCGATCCGTCCTAAGGACGATAACCCCCAAGGCATCAAGGCCATTTGAATTGCCCGTAGATCCCGCCAGCGCAAGGCCAAATAGTAGGCAAGATTGCGGGCACTAGGTATAAATTCGGATCGCTTAATTTTTGATTGCCACTGTTGAAAACGGGCTTCCCCCTCTTTAGTAATTTCCTGCCGCAGTTCTAACAAGCTATGGAGCAAGGCAACCGGTGAAACCGGTACAGTCGGTGCCTCCAGCAACATAACTGCCTCCTAGATGATTTTAAGGGAATTCATGATTCGGTTGGACTCATGGCAAAGCCAGATTTCATGGGGATTTGCGGGAAATTTAGTGATTCTTGAAAACCATGAATTGATGGCTTAACAATACCCCTCACTGCAAAACATAAATAAACACTTCTTTACATCACTCGGCTGCAACGAACGGTGGTGTAGGAACCGTTGTGCTTTCTGACACAACTCTATCTATCTTTCAGTATATCTGCTGACCTCTTTCGGGAATCTTAATTTTCTCCCAAGCAAAAGGATTAAGAGTTACTACAAGGGTTCCAAACCGATTTCCCAGTTCTGTTATGTTCTCAATAGAGATGTTCATTGTCTTGCCCTGACCAGTGCCCCTATGGATCGTCATCCTTCGTTGCAATTACTCAAATACTCCTATCAGTCCGCAGTGGCCTGGTGCCAAGAACATGGCTGGACAGATCTCTTTATTGAGCAGTACCAGTATTGGGCGTTTCCCCCTGGCGGCGTGATGCCCTTACCTTTGCCCACCGATGGCTTGCAATTCATTGACCTGCCGGCTGCCCCATCCCCGCAGCAACGCCGCCTACAGATGTTGGCACTGGCGATCGCCCTAGTCACCACGGGCTTGAGTGGCTGGCTGCAGTCTTTGCTCCCCCTCGTCATTGGCTTTAGCTGCTGTGCCCTTTTGATTGCCGCCCAAGAACCCTAGGGGGGATTCCTGATACACTGGAAAGCTGGCCTGCACGTTAGCGCATCCCCTTGATTGGCTTAGATTCAACCATAGAACAGCCACCTGTCTTGGCGAGTGGGACTCAATTCTACAGTCCCGGCTATTCATTCAGCTATGAGGTCATGGGTGCCTGTTGTCGCCTTTTTGACCGCGAGCAGTTACCGTGGCCCTGTTGCCGCATTGCTTGGCGCAGCAAAGAACCCAGTTGGCGGCGCATTGGGCGGCGGCTTGTTCTCGACAGTGCCACAAAACGGCATCCCAGCTATTGGGTGCGCCACCTCGAAACGGGCGCCATGATGGTGATTACGCTCTATTGGGTGGAGTTATCCCCTAGCGATCGCCAGTGGTGGTACAGCAAAGACTTAACTTATTGCAACTAAATTGCAAAAACAAAGCCATCGTCCTAGAATATTTCTCAGATTGCATTTAGGAGAAATTCTCAACTATGCAGAAAGTCGGTCGCCGTGTACTCTTGGGCATGGGCGCTGGGGCAACGGCCTATGTCGCCCACCACCTCTGGAACCAAAAAGCAGAATCGAGCAATGCTCAACAGCGGCAGGCAGGGGGTGTGATCAATGTCTATTCAGCACGGCACTACGATACCGACAAAGCCCTCTACAACGGTTTCACCGAGCAAACTGGCATTCGGGTCAATCTCATTGAAGCTGAGGCTGATGCCCTAATTGAACGGATTCGCAGTGAGGGCAGTCGGAGTCCTGCCGATGTGTTGATTACGGTGGATGCTGGTCGCTTGTGGCGAGCCCAGCAGGCCGGTCTTTTGCAGCCGATTCAGTCAAGGGTACTCAACAGCGTGGTGCCAGCCAACCTGCGGGAACCCCAAGGTCACTGGTTTGGCCTCTCGCGGCGCGTACGCGTTCTAATCTACAACAAATCCAGCGTCAATCCCAATCAACTGTCCACCTACGAAGACTTAGCTAATCCTAGGTGGCGGCGGCAGATTCTCACACGCAGCTCCAGCCATGTCTATAACCAATCCTTGGTAGGCTCACTGCTGGCGATTCATGGTTCTCAAAGAACAGAAGAGTGGGTGCGGGGATTGGTTGCCAACTTTGCCCGACCCCCAGAGGGAAATGACACCGCACAAATTCGCGCTTGTGCAGCGGGTGTTGGAGGTATTGCAATTACAAATCATTACTACCTCGCTCGATTAATGGCCTCAGATAAAGCAGAAGACCGCGCAGTTGCTGAGAAGGTTGGTTTGTTCTTCCCGAATCAGCGCGATCGCGGTGCCCACGTGAATATCTGCGGTGGTGGCGTGGTGGCGGGTGCCCCCAATCGGCAAGGGGCCATTCGTTTTCTCGAATACTTAGTGAGTCCCAAGGCGCAGGAGATGTTTGCCATGGCCAACTTTGAATATCCCGTGCGCTCCGGGGTACCCTTGCATCCGGTTGTGCGGCGCTTTGGCAACTTCCGTGGCCAAAATGTCAATGCTGCAGTGTTTGGCCGCAACAATGCCGACGCTCTGCGGATTATGGACCGGGTGGGGTGGCGCTAAGGTTCTAAAATGAGCGATCGCCCCCGTTGATCGTTCCTGTGTCTTGCGCCTTCATTGCCTACACGATTCTTCTGGCTGCTGCCCTCCTTGACTTTGGCCTTGGGGATCCGTGGGGCTGGCCGCATCCCGTGCGCTGGATGGGAGCCTATATTCAATCCCTTAGCAACGGGTTCAACTATGGCCAAGGCTGGCCAGTTTGGGGACAGCGGTTGGGGGGGGCGCTGCTGACACTGAGCTTAATCCTAGGTTCTGCCCTCATCAGTTGGGGGGTGGTGGCACTGGGAATGACGATTTCGCCCCTCCTCGGTTGGGGGATTGCAGTCGTGGGCACCGCCAGTGGCTTTGCGGGTCGTAGTCTGCGGGATGCAGCGGCAGAGGTATTGGCACCTTTGGCGGCTAGCAATCTTGAGGGGGCACGCCAGTCCTTGGCTAAGTATGTGGGTCGCGAGACTGCCCACTTAGAGGCGCCTGAGATTCTGCGGGCGGTTCTGGAAACGGTGAGTGAGAATACGACCGATGGCATGATGGCACCGCTGTTTTATGGGGCGATCGCCACCCTTATCGTTCCGCAACTAACCCCCTTGCCCCTCGTCATGGCCTACAAAGCTGCCAGTACCTTGGACTCAATGATTGGCTATCGCGAGCCACCCTACACACACTGGGGATGGTTTGCTGCCAAAACCGATGATGTGCTCACGTGGTTGCCCTGTCGGTGGCTCGTCTTTCTAGTTGCCCTTTGCTCTAGGCAGTGGCAGCGGGTATGGCAGTGGTGTTGCCAGGATGCGCCCAAGGATCCCAGTCCCAATTCCGGTTGGAGTGAGTGTGCCTATGCAGCCGCTTTTGGCGTACGGCTGGGGGGTACGAATATCTATCGCGGCACGGTGAAAGTGAAACCCTTTTTAGGAGAACCGCTGCACCCCATTGATCAAGGCACGATTATTGCGGCTCTGCGGCTCAGCCGTTCCCTCTACCTGATCACCCTTACAGCCACAGGCGGCATCGTTTTGGTGTGGCATAAAGTGTTTTCCATTTAGCAGTTCATCTTGGCCAGAATCGTTTAGAGTAGACGGATTAAGAAATAAAATTTAGAAACATTGGCCGTGGTTCAGCCCTCTCCTCTGCAAGGCCAGACACTGGCCGCTTCCTCCCTCTCCATGACCGATCGCCTGTTGGAGATTCTTTTTAACTACAGTGCCCAAGGGCTACTACTGATTGGTGTTTCTGCCACCCGCCCACCCCAATATCAAGTCATTAGCGCCAACAGCATTGGCCAGCAGCTTTTGGGGGATCACCTCTCCGTAGCTTCACTGCTTCAGGATGGAGCACTGCTAACCTTTTTCGACCAGTGTTGGCACCAGCAAATGCCCCTGTAAGGTTGCCACCGCGAACTCTGCTTCACCATGGTTCCCCTCAGGGAGACGGCATCGGCATCCGGATTCATTGTTGTCTTTCTGCAGCAGTGGAAGGAATTGCACGACGCCCTTGATCAGCCGATTATTCACCTCAATGAAAGCTTGGGCAATGACTTTTGCCGCGATTTAGTCCTTTATCTGAGTCAGCGATTAGGCATTGATTATGTCTTTATTGGTGAACTGACTGGCCGCCAGCAGGATTGGGTGACGACGCTTGCCCTGAATTATCGTGGTGAACTTCAACCCCCCTTAAGCTATGCCCTTGACGATACCCCCTGCGCGTCAGTTCTAACAGCCGATACCTGTTTTTACAACCACGGTGTGGCGCGTTTGTTTCCCAAGGATGCGATGCTCAGAGACTTGCAGATTGAATCCTATATTGGCGTGCCCCTGCGCAATGCAAAGGGGGAAACCCTCGGTATGATTGCCCTCATGCATTGCCAACCCCTTGAACGCATTGCTGCCATTGAAAGTCTGCTCAAAATCTTTGCCGTGCGGGTGACTGCTGAACTAGAGCGTATTCGCGCCGAACGAGCACAGCAAGCCCGCCAAGCCCAACTCGATCAGCAACTGCGCTATGAACGCCTGATTAGTACCGTTGCCAGTGAGTTTATCAACCTGCCCCTGACGGAGATTCCCTAGGCCATCCACAAGGTGCTGGGTCTTTAGGAACAGCTTCAGGGGATTGTGACTCAAGACTATCCCCGTTTTTTCGAAGAAATTCAGAGCCAGCATCATGTCATCTGGCCTTGCATCCAAAACCTGCCCAAGGATTCCCCCGATCGCCAAGGTCTAGACGTCCAGCAAATTCAGTCCCTCCTTGTGGTTGCCCTCAATCGCGGTGAGGAGTTGATCGGCTTTTTGGGATTAGACTTTGTACGTCAGGCTCATTCCCACCTAGAGACCCTCCTACCACTGCTGCAAGTGATGGGTCAAGTATTTACCAATGTGCTAGAGCGCCAAGAGATCGAGCGATCGCTCCGCCTTGCCGAGAGCCAGTACCGCAGTATTTTTGAAAATGCCACAGAGGGGATCTTGCAATCTAGTCCCAATGGTCATTACCTCAAGGTCAACCCCGCCTTGGCTCGCATCTACGCTTATGACTCCCCAGCGGATCTACAGGCTCACATCACTGACATTGCTGGTCAGCTCTATGTCAATCCGCGTCGCCGCGAAGAGTTTATCCAAGCCCTCACCGCCACTGGTACTGTTACCGACTTTGAATCGCAGGTCTATCGTATAGGTGTGAGAGCAGCATCCCTTGTGGAGTTTTCCACATAAGGTTAGGATGATGAATCGATTGGCCACTCCGCTTCCCTACATTGCCGCGCCTTAACCCCCACCTGCGATGCGAGGATTAGGGAGTGCAGGCTAAACATGTTCAAGGTCTGCTTATGCGTTTCTATTGGCTGAGTGCGGCAAGTTGTCTGAGTCTGATGTTTTTGGCAGTGGGCTGTCAAGCGGCAACGGTTCCCTCAGCACCAGTAGAAGCATCTGCAACGGTTACAACGTCCCCTGTGGCTGTATCTCCCCTGTACACCGTGCTGGATGAGTTTGGCCAGCCCCAGTTTCAAGTGGATGGGCGGAACCTGTTTCGCGATCGCCCCCTGCCCGCCCACCGCATTAGCACCGCCCCGATGAAGCTGCTGCAAGTGTTGCGTAGCACTCGCCAGTATTTTCAAGACTTTAGGGAAACAGACCCGATTACCCAGCGGGAGGGCATTCTGGCGATTCAGGGGGTGACGCTGCCCCAAGTCCTCGACACCCTAGACTTTATGATTGCGACGCTCACGGAGGATATTAGTCGCAAGCGCCCAATTCGTTTGCAAGACCCCGCATTTATTAATCGGCACTTTCGCGTCATTCAATGGCTGCCCCACAACCCCCGCAATCCGCATCAAACTAAGGAATTGCGCCTCACCAACTATGCGGTATTTACCCATCGCGGATCACGCACCCGCACAGAGACGTACAATACGGCGCTTTATGCTCTGCCGCCCCGTGTTCCCGATCAACCCGAGGACTTATTTTATAAGCAACTGACAAAGCAACAGGTACTGGAAGGGATTTTTGAACCGGGTGGCTCCCTCTATGGACGGGTGAAGCCTTTGGCCTACTTGACGAGGAGAGGGCTTGAGGATGCCCTGATGCAGGGGACGATTCTGGTGCAATTTACCGATGGCACTGAAGCCTTTTTCAATGTGGATCGCAATAATGATATTCCCTTCGTCAAGGGGGTTGATCCCTACGAGCAGCGACGCTACTGGTATTTTCGTGAAGTCCCTTTCCTTAAGGGCTATGGCAGCACCATTGAAAACAAAATCAATACCCAACCTGAGGTGACCTTTGCGGGGGATGTCTGGAATATCGGTCTTGGGCGAGTCATTGTAGTTGAAGATACCCAAGGCGGTCAGCCTAAACTGCGCCTCGGTGTGATTGCCGATACGGGGGGAGCCTTTATGCCCAATCTCTATCAGTTGGACTTTCTAGCGGGAATTTTTCCAGACCGTGCTACCTACCAAGCGGCTGCCCGTCGCATCCCCAATTATGTCCGTGCCTACATTTTGATTAAAAAGTAATTAAAAAATACCCCTAGCGCTGGCCGAGATATTTATGGGTTTGGGGGACGACGCGCACTTGGGTCAGCTGTGCCTTCAATTGCGCTTGCCATCTGAGGAGTTGTTCCGGGGTGGGTGGGGGGGTACAGCGACCGGTACCTACGGGCGTTACAGGTTGGAGAAAGACCGGGATATGGGGATTGACGCTGGCCACAAGGGTAGCGAGGCGGTCTAAATCAGCAGGATCCGTTGTTTGGGAAATAATCACTTTGCAAAAGACCTCGACAGGGGCGCGATCGCACAGGCGCAAAAAGGCTTCATGGGCTGACCAATGGCACTCACCACTGACGCTGGGGAGCTTAATGTCCATGCCGACACTATCGAGATAGGGAAGAATTTGCTCCAGTGCTTCTGGATGGTGTCCGCCAGTTTCAAGGTAGAGGGGCAGGGAGCTATGGGCTTTGAGGAGGGGCAAAAATAGTGCCAGTGTTGCAGCATGGAGCAGCGGTTCGCCGCCGGTGAGACTAATACTGTCGTGGATGGGGGGAGTATTGAGCTGCTGTACGGCTTCGAGAATATGGGCGGCAGTGACGGGATTGGGTACGGTTTGAAAGTAGCGATCGCCCGCTTGTGCTTCAATTAGGGCATGGGGGGGAACAAACCATGTGTGGGCACTGTCACAATAGGTGCAGCGGAGATCACAACCCGCCAAGCGAATAAAAATTTGCCGACACCCCACATTAGCGCCTTCCCCTTGAATCGCTGAGAACATCTCCACCAAGGGAAGCGTGATCGGCGCAAGGGAGGAATGATTGCTCGTTTGCTGCTCTTTTACGGAAATCACAGGGGATGTGCAAGCCTGATCACAATCGGGTTTTCTTTCCGATAGTACCTTAAAGATAGTTAGCATGTTCAGTAGGTAAGTGCTATGTCTACCCACCGTTTTGGCCTTTCGTGGCTGCTTGTCGGTACCTTGGCAATGGGGATGGGTGCCCTGCCAGTTATTTTGCCATCGTTACCTGCTGTTGGCCAAACTTCCCCTAGCGAAGCCAGTGAGTTCGATCGCTACATGCAGCGGGGGTATCAACTCACCGCCAAACGCGACTATCCATCCGCCTTGGTGAATTTCCGCCGTGCCCTCAGTCTGCGCCCCGGTAACCGCTATGCCCTCACAGCGATTAGTAATGTCGAGGCCTATATTGCTCGCGATCGCTACGCTGCCCAATCGAGTAATCGTCTCACCTTTGTACCCTCAAATCGCGGCATGCCAGGGCAACGGATCGCAGGCGCCACCCGCTTTGGGGAATGTACCCAAGGCTCTCTGACAAAAATTGTTGCTCTTGTGCCCGATAACAACTTGGGGATGACCGCTGCGGCCAATCCCAGTCTCTTTTTCTTTGTTCCCCAAAGCACGGCCAAATCGGCGGAACTGATGCTGCTCTCAGAAGCTGGCGATCTGCTCCTCACCCAACAAGTGCCCCTGAATGGTAAAGCCGGCATTTTACCTGTGACAGTGGATGCCAGTAAGGCGAAGCTACAACCGGGGCAAAAATACCAGTGGATCTTCTCCCTCACCTGTAAGTCCAATGAACCCGATGCCAATCCCTTTGTGACGGGCTGGATTGAGCGGGCTGAGCTGGACAGCAACCTTGCCCAGGTAATTACCACCATGCCTCCGGCTGATCGCCTGCCCCTTTTGGCCACCAGTCAACTCTGGAACGATACCTTGGCAACCCTTGTGGAGTTGCAGCAAAGCAATCCCAATGACGCTGCCATCAAACAGCAGTGGCAAGATGTGCTCAAGAGTGCCGGTATTGATCCCCAAATTGTTAATATGCCGCTGTTGCGATAGCTGCCCCTGTGCCGATATTGAGGGCGGTTGGCTGACCCCAAACCCCACATCAAGTTGCAGTAGGATGGAGAGTAGGCTGCATTGACAGGAGCGTGCGCCATGCTAAAGATAACTCGATCGCCATTTCCCCTTTGGCTAACCAGTATTGTGCTTCTTGGAGCGATCGCCCCCCTCCCTGCCTTGGCACAGCGGGCTGCGGGCGACATTGTGATTATTGGCAACTCTCCCTATGAGTGGGGACGCAATCAACGCTACTGGAATCATTTGCTCAACCTTTCTGGCGCAACGGCAGCCGCTTCTACGCCAACACCATCAGAGACGCCCCAAGAAGTCGATCCCAAAGTGCTGGAACAACAGCTCCTACGCAATATCCGTGTGGGGCAGCCGCAGCTTCAACCTGTACTGAAGTTACCAGGCTCTTCAGTGGTGACCGGTACCGTGACGAACAATAACCGCCAACCGGTAACGATTCAATCCGTTAACTATGAGGTCGTGGGGCCTAATGGCCAAATTCTACAAACGGGTGCAGCGACGCCAGAACCGGCAACTGTCGATCCCGGTCAGACAGTGACCTATCAACAAATGCTCCCCACTGTGCCAGCGGATATTGGGGCACGGGTGCGCTTAATGCAGCCAGCGGTGCGGCTCCAAGGGGGTGTCTAGACCGCTTCGCCTCGGTATCACGGGGGGAATTGCCTGCGGTAAATCGGTGGTGGCTGCCTATTTGCAGCAGCAGTATGGTGTGCCTATTGTCGATGCCGACCAGTTAGCGCGGCAGGCGGTTGCCGTCGGAACGCCCATTTATCAAGCGATTCTCGATCGCTATGGTGTTGAGATTTGCCGTGATGATGGCAGCCTCGATCGCTCCCGTTTAGGGGAAATTGTCTTTGCCCAACCCCAAGAGCGCCACTGGCTAGAAGCGCAAATTCACCCTTGGGTTATTGCCCAGATGCAGCAAGCCATTCAAGCATGTGATCAGCCCCTGCTGACCCTCGTGATTCCCCTATTGTTCGAAGCCCACCTCGAAGGGTTAGTGGATCAGATTTGGGTCGTTGCCACCACAGCTGCACAGCAGTTAGCTCGCCTTCAGCAGCGGGATGGTCTCTCTGAAAGTGCCGCCGCCCTGCGCCTAGCCAGTCAACTTCCCCTAGAAGAGAAAATTCGACGAGCAGACACCGTTCTTTGGAATACAAGTGGTCTTCAAGAACTCTACCGTCAAGTGGATCAAGCCTTTTCCCTACTGGGCAGGGATCGCAAGGGAAGTTAGCCCCATCGTTACCTGTTGCAGAAAACTTTCTGGATGAATGGGCAGAGAAATGTGGCGATCGGCCCCCCGATAAGGGCGCTCTGATCCCAAAATAAAAATCTTCAGTTGCTCAGGGGTACAGCGTTGTCGCAATTGATCTACAAGCTCCTGCAAATCCCCAGAGCTAAAGGGTTCTGCCAAAAGAACGGCAATGGGCGTCAGGGCTAGCAACCGTTCCACTTCACCATCGACGAGCCAAATCACTTGGTAACCCGCTGTGGTTAAAATCGAGCAGATGAGGGTGGCTGTGGCTTCCTCTTCACTGACAAGCACAATTCGCCCCTCCGGTTCGACCAGTACATCCGTTGTGGCGAGGGGCGGCACATCCAATTTGACTTTGGTCGGCTCCAAGAGGGTGTCCGTAGAGGTTGCAGGTAAGCCAACGGTGAAGGTGCTGCCTTTGCCTTCAGTGGACTCAACTTCAATCCAGCCATTGTGCAGATCCACCCATTGCTTGGTGAGGGCTAAGCCGAGACCAGCGCCGGTATAGGCACGGCCAAAGGAGCTATCCAACTGCTGAAACTTCTGAAAGAGCAAGGGTTGCAGGTGCGCAGGGATGCCGATGCCATTGTCCTGCACTTGGAAAATCAGTTCATCCTCTTTCCACCATGCCCGCAGAATCACTTCCCCCATCGCAGGCGTGAACTTAATGGCATTACTGAGCAGGTTAATGAGAATTTGCTGGATGCGGCGGTAGTCTCCCCAAAAGCGATCGCGACTTGGCGGGATCATCAGTTGATGCTGCAAGTGAATTTGATGGCGCTGGGCTTGGGATTTGACCACTTCGAGGCAGTCGGTACAGAGTTGCCGAATCGAAAAGGCACTGTAATGCAGCCGCGATCGCCCCAATTCCGCTTGGGAGAGATCAAGAATGCTGTTAATTAACTCCAGCAGGTGCGTGCCACTCTCATGGATAATTTCCAAATACTCCCGCTGTTTTTCCGTTAGCGGACCGAGGGGCCAGCGCAAGAGGGTGGCCGAAACCCCAATCACACAGGTGAGGGGCGTGCGCAACTCATGACTCATGGTGGCCAAAAAGTCATTCTTAATCCGATGAGCGGCTTCCATGGCACTCAGGGCTTCCCGCAGGGCTTGGGTGCGTTCATTCACGCGCTGTTCAAGGGTAGCCTTTTGCTGTTGCAGCTCGCTGTAGAGTTGCGCTTGGTAAATGGCAATACTCAGGTGTTGACTCAAATGGGTCAAAAACTCAACTTCTTGGGGTTGCCATTGGCGGGGGCGATCGCACTGGTGGGCAATGAGCACTCCCCAAAGTTTTTCTTGAACAATGATTGGCACAATTAGCCAGGCCTTGATCTGCCAGCGGACGGCAAAGGCCTGTAGGCAGGGAACCTCTTGATAAAATTCGTCAATGTCACTGACTGTGATGGTTTGGCCACGACTGAGACGCTGATAGCTACTGCTGGGTAGGGCAGACCACTGCCAGCAGTCATCCCAGAGCCCAAGAACCGACGGAATTCCGCCATGGCGGCAAGATTCGTAGGCAATTTGCCCCTGCAATTGACCAGTAGAATTGTAAAACTGTCCCACCAGTAGCCGATCGGCACCTAAAAATTCGCGAATCCGATCCACTGCCATCTTCAACAGTTCTGGTAGCTCCAGACTTTGGCGAATTTGGGTGGTGACCTGATGCAGCAGGCGCTCTTTGGCCTGTCGTTCGCTCAAGGCAGCAGTGACAAGGGGGGCACAATTTTGACACTGCTGAGCCATGTCTTCGCTGAGCACATTCATCAGCGAAAGGGCCAAGTCGGCGGGCAACGTTTGGTCTTTGGCGGTCAAGGGAATCAACTGCTGCAAAACTGAGCGGATCAGGGAACGCTGGCCTAGGGGTGTCTGGCTGCGAATTTTGCGCAGAAAGCGAGCGATCGCCACCGGCTCAGTGAGGATTTTTACCCGATAGGCACTCATCTGCGGTACGGTTTCTGCCTGCAACAGCAGCGCAAAGGTCTCTGCTACGACGACGAGAAAAGGGGCATCGGCAGACGCTATCACCTCTTCACGGGTAAGGACAGTTGCGCCGCGATGGCTAGCTTCTGCGAGCAGGACTGTGGCGATTCGCTCGTAGAAAAATGCTGGTAAAATTCGATCAAAGACGGGCTGGCGCATAGTTTTTGAAGTTCAATCCTTGATCGGTTCATCACAGAAAGTGGCATTGCCATGCGGGTTGCGATCGCTAGAGGCTTTTCCCATTAATTTCTGTTGTAGCGGCTCAAGGGGGACAGGGGGGAAAACCCACCAGTTTCTTTAATGATTGTTGTCAACGCATGCATCGAATTCTTACATTAAATGATCTGACTGTTGCCACAGATAACAGCGATGTTGCATTTCTACAGCAAAGCAGTGCTCCCGTTATTATTTTAACGGCAGCGGATACGGATATTGCCCTGCTGGCTCAAGCCTACAAGCAGCTACCCGAGAACTTTCCCCCTCTACGCTTGGCGAATTTACTGCATTTACAAGCAGCAGCAGCCATTGATGACTATGGCGATCGCGTCCTAGCCAAGGCCGACGTGGTCGTGATTCGCCTCTTGGGGGGACGGGGCTATTGGAGCTATGGCCTAGAGGTGGCGCAGCAAATGGTCAGCGATCGCGGTGGGCAGTTGATCTTATTGCCGGGGGACGATCGCCCCGACTTAGAACTCATGAGCCTCTCCAGTTGGCCGCTGGCCCAAGTTGATCGCCTCTGGCAATACTTCCGCGAGGGCGGACAGGAAAATATTCAGCGTGCCCTAGAGTTCATTGGCCACTACGGTTGCGGTTGGGGTCAGCCCCCCCCACCCCCCCAAAGGATTCCCCGCTGGGGCAGCTATCCGATTGCGGGGCAGATAGCCAGCGACTGGCCGCAGGTGGGGATTCTCTTTTACCGTGCCCATTACTTAGCGGGCAATACGGCGGTGATGGATGCCCTCGCTCAGGCCTTGCTGCAGCGGCAATTGGCACCTGTCCCCCTGTTTGTCTCCTCGCTGCAAGATCTAGACATTCAACGGGAACTGCTGGCGGCATGGCGGGGCAAGGTGGAATTGATTCTCAATACGACGGGGTTCGCGATCGCCAAGCCCAAGGAGGTCAACTTTTGGCAGCAATTGGATGTCCCCGTGCTACAGGTCATTCTCAGCAGCAGCACCCACGAGACTTGGCAACACCATCCCCAAGGACTGACGCCCCGCGACCTTGCCATGCACGTCGTCCTGCCGGAGGTGGATGGCCGCATCATTACCCGTGCGGTGTCCTTTAAGGCGGTGTCGCAAATTCAAACAGATGTGGAAACCACCGTGACCACCTATGCCCCGGTGGGCGATCGCCTGCACTGGGTCAGTGATCTGGCAGCCAACTGGCTGAAACTGCGCCACAAAGCCCCCCATGAGCGCCGCATTGCCCTGATTTTAGCCAACTATCCCTGCCGCGATGGTCGTCTTGCCAATGGCGTCGGTCTCGACACCCCCAACAGTACGGTAGCACTCCTGAAGGCATTGCAGCAGGCTGGCTATGATCTGGGTACTGACCCGTTGCCCAAGGATGGCGATGCCCTGATCCACCACCTCAGCCGCTACCGCACCAACGACCCCGAAGGCAATCACTGGCGGCAGCCCCGCTACACCCTTCCCCTTGAGGCCTACCAGCACTATTTTCAGAACCTACCAAGGGCAGTACAGGCGGCCATTAACGAACGCTGGCCGTCGCCCACCACAGACCTCCCCATTGCTGGTGACTGTTGGGGCAACATTTTTGTCGGTGTCCAACCCAGTCGGGGCTACGATCGCGACCCCAGTTTGAATTACCATGCCCCCGATTTGGAACCCACCCCAGCGTATCTCGCCTTTTACTTTTGGCTGCGCCATGTTTTTGGGGTGGATGCGATTGTCCATGTCGGCAAGCACGGCAATCTAGAATGGCTCCCTGGCAAAGGCATTGCCCTCAGTGACACCTGTTTTCCCGAAATTGCCCTTGGCCCTGTCCCCCACTTTTACCCCTTCATTGTCAACGATCCCGGTGAAGGTGCCCAAGCCAAACGCCGTGCTCAAGCAGTGATTTTGGATCATCTGACCCCCCCCCTCACCCGTGCTGAGCTGTACGGCGGTCTAGAGACCCTCAGCCACTACATTGAGGAATACTACGCCGCTGAGCAGTTCGATCGCTCCCGTTTGAGTGTGCTGCGGCAGCAGATTGAAGCCCTCGTCAAAGAACTCGATCTCGATCAAGAAATTGGTGCCCCTAATCCTGAAGAAACTTGGACGGCGTGGCTAGCGCGCACCGATGGCTACCTCTGTGATCTGCGGGATGCCCAGATTCGCGATGGCCTGCATATTCTTGGCCAATGCCCCCAGGGACGGCAGTTGCGAGATCTGATGGTGGCGATCGCCCGCAGTCCCAGTGGCCAGCACATGGGTCTCACTCGTGCCTTAGCAAAGGATCAAGGGGTTGATTTAGATCCCCTGACCGCTAACCCAACCGATCCAAGTCCTGTACCTGGATACCGTTCCGTTGGTGAGTGGCAGCATGCCCTCGAGGAAACCGCGGCAAAACTGGTGGAGGACTTACTGAAGGGCACCCCTGATCTCCCCTGTGGCCGTGCAACTCAGCAGGTACTGGATTGGATTCGTACGGTGCTCTACCCTGCCCTGCAACAGACCCGCCAAGAAATTGACCACTTTCTCCATGGCCTCAATGGCGGCTATGTTCCCAGTGGCGCTGCCGGTGCCCCCAGTCGTGGTCGTCCGGATGTCCTACCCACCGGACGGAATTTCTATGCAGTGGATTTGCGAGCGGTACCGACGGAAGCTGCTTGGGCATTGGCGGAGCGATCGGCGGCAGCCCTCATCGAACGCTATTGTCAAGAGCAGGGAGAATTTCCCCGTACCCTAGGTCTTTCGGTATGGGGCACCGCAACCATGCGCACCGGGGGCGACGATATTGCCCAAGCCCTTGCCCTGTTGGGGGTTCGTCCTGTCTGGGAGGGCGCCTCGCGGCGGGTGGTGGATTTGGAGGTGATTCCCCTGTCGCTGTTGGGACGACCGCGTGTGGATGTCATGCTGCGGATTTCTGGCTTTTTCCGCGATGCCTTTCCCAACCTGATTGCTCTTTTTGATGAAGCGGTGCAGCGGGTGAGCCAGTTGGATGAACCCGCGGATCAAAATCCCTTGGCAGCCCAAGTGGCCAAAGAAACGGCCTATTGGCAACAGCAGGGTCTCTCCCTGAATCAAGCTCAGGAACGGGCACGCTTTCGCATCTTTGGTTCCAAGCCCGGTGCCTATGGGGCGGGACTCCAAGGACTGATCGAAGCCCAAAACTGGCAGGGGGATGACGATCTTGCCCGCGCCTATATTCACTGGAGTAGCTATGCCTACACCGGCGAAGCCCACAGCCACAATGCAGCGGAAGCCCTAGAGCAGCGGCTGAGTCAATTGCAAGTGGTGCTGCAAAACCAAGACAACCGCGAGCATGATCTATTGGACTCCGATGATTATTACCAGTTTCAGGGGGGCTTGACCGTTGCCGTGCGATCGCGATCGGGGCAGCAGCCCACGGTTTACTTTGGCGATCACTCACGGCCAGAGCAGCCGAAAATTCGCACCCTCCAAGAGGAACTGCTGCGAGTCTATCGCTCCCGCGTCATTAATCCCAAATGGCTAGCCGGCATCAAGCGCCATGGCTACAAAGGTGCCTTTGAAATGGCCGCCACAGTGGATTATCTCTTTGGCTATGCCGCTACGGCTCGCTGTGTGCCCGATTATGTGTTTACAGGCATTGCTCAGACCTATTTGCTTGATAGCGAAATGCAAGCCTTTGTGGCGCAGCATAATCCTTGGGCACTGCGGGACATGGCCGAGCGACTCCTCGAAGCTGCCCAGCGTCAACTGTGGCAAGCACCGGATCCGCAGATCCTAGACCGCCTGCGAGCGATCGCCCTAGAGGCCGAAGGTTTAATTGAAGGCAAATTTTAATGGTTTAGCTTTAATACAGCAAAATCAAGCGCAATACCCGCGCGATCGCTGCCACCAAGCAGACAATCACCAACTGCCCTGGCAAGGCAAAAAGCGAATACTGCTCTAGTAGCTCCACCAAGGGTTGACTCAACTGCCCTGCAAGAGCCAGACCACTGAGGTAGAGGGCACCGCAGATATGAATGAGCACCAGTCCCGCTAGGCCACTCAAAGCAAGCCATTCTAAACTCACTCGCTTTTGGGGGCGAAAAGCCAGCCAACCACAGACCCAAGCCCCCGGCACAAAACCCAAGAGGTAACCGAATGTCGGTTCACGCCAGTAGTCCAGACCGCCCCCTTGGGAAAACACCTGAAACCCGCTGAGACCCAGAATCAGATAAGCCACCTGAGAGAGGGCGGCGGCTTGCCGTCCCCCCATGCAGCCCACTAGAAGAACCGCCGCAACTTGATAGGAGACGGGTAACCCATACACGGGAACGGCGGCCCATGAACTGGGCAAAACAAATTGCCCTTCCTCATTGAGGAGGTTGGGGAGGGCGATCGCCGCCTCCATGAAGGTTCCAGCCACTGTCAGCAGGAGGCCTAAAATGGCCCACAAAAATTCATCGAGGGGTGACAGGTTGGTTCTCAAGAGCACTGCAACACATTAGGCGGGACAGACGGGGTCGGACTTGTATAGTGAAACGCGAGATCCGTATCCCCCATCATAATAAGGTCTCCATGGTATAAGACTCGCTCCTCCGACAGGGGTGTACCGTTAATTAATGTGCCATTGCGACTATTGTTGTCACGGATCAGGTACACTAGGGCATTGCCCCGAGGGCGTAGTTCAATAGTTGCCTGATGTCGGGAAATATAGGGGTCGTGAATAATAATGTCACAGTCGCTGGCGCGGCCAATTTTCCAGAACGCCTTTCCTGCGAGGTGATACTTGCCGACCACCGTACCTTGGGAGCGCACAATTAGCCATGCTTGTTTGTCAACGTCTGGAAGGTGGGTCATAGGGGTCTGCCACGGATACTTTTATCATACGTACTCTATCCATACTTTTGGGGCGGGCTAAGGCTCTGAAAACCTGTGGTAATCCAAGATTGGATGTCTTTAATTAGGTAATTTTCGGATGTCAGCTTCAGTAGTTGTACGGATAACAAAAGGTTAGTGAGTATGTTTAGATGAAGCTAGTAAAAAAATATTCAAGACTCTTTAAGGTTCAATTGTGAGGGAAACATGAGGCGTTTTTAGCACAAAGCTTTTACCTGTCAATTATGCAAAATAGCTGGGCGATTTTATTCACTTTAATTGACTTGTTGTGAGTTTTCTATGAAAAAGCCAGCTTCAGATTCTGCATCTAGTTTAAGCCAAGTCTCCCCTTTGACGGAGATTAAAAATCAGGTTGTACCGACTCAGCAACTGAAGCTACGGCGATCGCTCCTTGCCAATTTGTTAGTGTTCGCAGCCGGGTGTGGCATCCTTGCCTTTGCAGGGGTGTTTCTCTACCAACATTTGACAACGGTTCGCAGTCGTGATGCGGTCATTAATGGCGTCATTGTGAATGTGCGGGCTCCGGAGGAAGGAACCCTCCAGCAACTGAGGGCAAAGGTGGGGCAATTTATCAAGCCAGCGGAGGAGACGCCCCTAGCCGTGCTAGAAAATGACTACCTTAGCCAAGGCGACCTCAAGGAAGTTGAAAAATGGCTCGAACGGCGGCAGGGTGAACTAGAAGCCGCTCAGGCAAAACTGGCTCAGTTGCAGGGACTCCTCGCCTCTGCCCAAGGGGATGAACGCCATCAACAGCTGCTTGAGGTGAAACAAACCAATCGCCAAGTGGCGGCTGCCCAAGCGGAACTAGGGGCTGCTAGAGCGAATCTGGCTGATGCCAAGGCACGCTATCAACTCGCAAAAATTAACTACCAGCGCTTTAGCCAGTTGGCGCAGCAGGGAGCGGTACCCCAAGCCCAAGCAGATGCGGCTCTAACGGAATTGCAGCAAAGCCAAGCGCAAGTGGCTGCTCGCCAACGGGAAGTGGAGGCTGCCGCTGATAGGGTAGAGGCGCTCAAGGCCGATGCCCGTGCCGCTGAATTGGGACTGACCCTGCGCAACACTCGCAGTAATTATGACCCCCGCCTGCGGCTTCAGGAGCTAAAAATTCAGATTAGCGAACAGCAGGCGATCGTCCAAGGGCTGAAACGGGAAATTGCGGCTCAACAGCGACAGGTTGCCCAAGCCCGGCAGGAGGTTGCTCAGCGCAAGGTGGTGAAGGTAACGGCTCCCATTGCCGGCTATGTCTGGCGGGTGGATGCCCGTCCGGGGATGTTTCTCGGCAAAGGGGATCAAATTTTGCAGTTATTGGATTGTCAACGGCGCTGGATTGATGTGTTTGTAGAGGAACAGTCCCTGCGGCTAATCCACCCCGGTACCAAGGCCAAAATTGAACTCTATGGCAGCAAAGGCAAGGTGGTTTGGGGCACAGTCACCAACATTCGCTCTGGCTTGGGTCGCCTCAACCCCGGCGACGATCAGGTCATTCCCATTCCCGAAAACTATCCACGTCAAAGCCAAGTGCGCGTTGAATTAGACGCTGATCAAGACTGGGGCGAAGGCAATTTCTGTTATGTGGGCTACACCGCACGAGTGACCTTTCAAATTTCCCCCTAAGCTTTTATAGCTATCCTAAACAATGCTCAATCCTTCATAGTTGCCTTTTATCTGGGCAATAAGGGATATTGATGCAACTTTATTCTTGACCCTGTGAAGTGCAGTACCGTTCATAGATAAGATTAAATCTAATTAGTCTTGTCCATAGGCATAAGCGGGGTTTATGTTGCAATCATTTGCGGACACAGTATGGCTCATTCCCTTTTACTCGCTGGCGGGAATGGTGCTGTCCTTGATTTGGTCACCGGGGATTACTCGGAAAACGGGACCTCGTCCAGCGGGCTATTTGAATCTCTTGCTCACGTTTTTCTCCTTTGTTCATGCACTGTTGGCCACGGTGGCGATCGCCAACCAGCCGCCGCAGTCTTTGCACTGGACGTGGCTTGATGTTGCAGGCCTGCACTTTGACGTTCCCGTTGAAATTTCGATTTTGACGACCACTGCCCTGATGCTGATCACGGGCTTGAACCTCATGGCTCAGGTCTTTGCGATCGGCTACATGGAGATGGATTGGGGCTGGGCGCGCTTTTTTGCCCTATTGGCTCTGTTTGAAGGGGGGATGGGGGCGCTGGTGCTGCTGGATTCTCTGTTTTTTAACTATGTCATGCTCGAAATTCTGACCCTAGCGACCTATTTGCTCATTGGCTTCTGGTTTAACCAACCGCTGGTGGTGACCGGTGCCCGCGATGCCTTCCTCACCAAGCGGGTGGGAGACTTGGTGCTGCTGATGGGGGTGTTGGCGATTTATCCCCTTGCTGGCTCTTGGAACTACGACGATTTAGCGGCTTGGGCAGCTACGGCTCAGGTGGATCCCACCCTCATTACCCTAATTTGTTTGGCGCTGATTGCTGGGCCAATGGGGAAATGTGCCCAATTCCCATTGCACCTGTGGTTGGATGAAGCGATGGAAGGGCCGATTCCCGCTTCGATTCTCCGGAATGCCATTGTTGTAGCCACGGGGGCATGGGTACTCGTTAAGCTAACCCCTGTCCTGACTCTTTCCCCTGTGGCTCTGACGGCGCTGTTGGTGATTGGTAGCGTCACTGCCTTGGGGGGAACCCTGATTGCCATTGCCCAGGTGGACATTAAACGCGCCCTCTCCTATTTGGTGAGTGCCTACATGGGCTGGGTGTTTATTGCCGTTGGTCTCAAGGAGCCGGGCTTAGCCTTTGTCTTTATCCTCACCTACGGCGTGGCCATGGCACTGCTGATGATGAGCATTGGCAGCATTATTTGGAATAGCATTACCCAAGATCTGCGCCTATTGGGCGGGCTGTGGTCGCGGCGCCCCATTTCCGGTATTTCGTTTCTCGTTGGTTCTGCAGGGTTGCTGGCGGTTCCCCCCTTGGCCAGCTTTTTCCCACAGGCAGAATTGCTGGATACGGCCTTTGCCCAACTGCCTTGGGTGGGGGTGGTGCTTCTATTGATGAATGCGTTTGCTGCCTTTAGTCTTGGTCGCACGTTCTGCCTGATTTGGGGCGGTGAGGTCAAACCAATGACGGCGCGATCGCCCGAGGTCTTTTGGCCGATGATTTTGCCGATGACCGTTGATCTGGGTCTGGTGCTGCACTTGCCCATTCTCATGGGGCGCTTTGATTGGGTGATTTGGACAGATCCTTCCCTAACCACAGCAGCTGCCCTGACGGTAACCGCTATCTTGGGCTGGGGAGCAGCCGCATGGGTCTATCTCGGCAAAGCCATTCCCAAGCCGGTGCAGTTTCCGCTACCGTCGGTACAGGATCTGCTGGCCTACGATTTCTATACGCCCAAGCTCTACAAAGCCACAGTGGTGGGAGCAGTGGATATGATTTCCCGCATGACTGCTTGGTTTGATCGCACGTTGGTGGATGGCACTGGCAATGCCTTTGGCGGAGCAACCCTCCTAGGGGGCGATCGCCTGAAGTACAGTACAACGGGTCAATCCCAAGCCTATATCCTCACCATTTTGATGGGGGTCGCCCTTCTGGTGATTGCCATTTGTTGGCCACTGCTGGCTTAGTGCTCCATTCCTTGAGGTTCTTGCCCTATGCTGACGCTGTTAATTGTTTTGCCTGTCATCGGTGCGCTGCTGATGCCGCTGCTGCCAGAACGAGCCTTGCGTTCGGTTGCTTTGGTGAGCGCTGGTGTCACCTTTGCCCTGTCCCTCTGGATGCTGACGCAGTTTGATGTCCAGCAGACCGCACTACAATTTACGGAATTTGTGCCGTGGCTGTCGCCCTTGGGATTGAACTATTCCCTTGGTGTGGATGGGTTGTCCCTCCCGCTGATTGTCTTGGGAACGTTCTTAACCCTTGTGGTTGTGTTCACGGGTGAAAAAAGTGGCCATCGGCTCTTCTATGCCCTTGTTCTTTTGGCCAATGCGGGAATTACCGGGGCGTTCGCAGCACAAAATCTGCTGCTGTTCATTCTCTTTTACGAAGTTGAGTTGGTGCCCTTTTACCTGTTGATTTTGATCTGGGGCGGGCAGCGTCGCGAGCAGGCAGCGATCAAGTTTCTGATCTATACGGCAGTCTCAGGAATTCTCGTGCTAGCTGCCTTTTTGGGGATGGGCTGGCTCACCCACGCTCCTAGCTTTGACTATCAAGATATTCAGGTTGCTGGCTTGGCACCGACGACCCAAGGGATTCTGCTGCTGCTGTTGATCCTAGGTTTTGGCATCAAAATGCCCTTGGTGCCCCTCCACAGTTGGTTGCCCGATGCCTATGTGGAAGCCTCAATGCCAACCGCCATTCTCCTTGGGGGGATCCTAGCTAAGCTGGGTGCCTATGGCCTAGTGCGGTTTGCCTTAGGCTGTTTTCCAGAGGCTTGGGGGCAGTTTTCTGGCCTGCTGGCCCTTGTGGCGGCTCTTGGCATTAGCTATGGAGCACTGGCTGCGATCGCCCAAAAGGACATTAAACGCATGGTGGCCTATAGCTCCATTGGTCACATGAGCTACGTATTGTTGGCGGCAGCAGCCCATACCCACCTCAGCATCGTCGGCGCCATTGCCCAAATGATTAGCCATGGCCTGATTTTGGCATTGCTGTTCTATTTGGTTGGCGTCATTGAAACGAAAGTTGGCACCCGCGAACTCAATGTGCTCAATGGCTTGCTCAATCCTCTGCGGGGGTTACCGACCACCAGTGCTCTCCTCATTTTGGGGGGGATGGCCAGTGCCGGTATTCCAGGATTAGTGGGGTTTGTGGCGGAATTTTTAATCTTCCAAGGCAGCTATGGTACCTTCCCGATGCCAACTCTAATTGCGGTGGTGGGCACCGGCCTCACGGCTGTTTATTTTGTAATTTTGATTAACCGCACCTGCTTTGGTCGTCTTGACAATGCCACTGCCTACTACCCACGGGTGGTTTGGTCAGAGAAGTTCCCCGCTATGGTACTGACACTGCTGATTCTGGTTCTGGGCATCCAACCAACATGGCTGGTGCGTTGGAGTGAAACCACCAGTGCGCAGCTGGTTGCCGCCATCCCCACTGCCACCGAAACCGTTGCCAGTTTACCCCTATAGCTCAGAGAGGAAACCATGGTTGAAACAATTGAGCGTCCCAGTTCGGCAAAACTGCCCCCACTGGATCACCCCCTCGCCGACATTATTTACCGCCTTGAGGCGGGGGGTGCCCTCATTCCCGACACGCCAGTGAACCTGATGAAGATCATCGGTATGTACAAGGCCTACGCCATTCCAATGGACTTTTACTGGCGGAATTTGCTGTACCTCGGTGAGCGGGTATTTATCCATCCTTTTCCCTTCTTCAAGTATTTTCCAACCAAGGACTACTTTGAATTGGCCAATCACTATGCTGGGGATACAGCGGATCTGCGGATTTGGCGTGGCCCTGCCCATGCCCACCCCGAATTGATGGAATTTATTGCAAAGGGGGAAACAGGGAAAATGCCGCGTCTGCTCCACCACCTTTGGCACGACCGCATCAACATGGAGTTTTCCGAAAGCTTGGCGCGCTCAATGATGTGGCATCGCATGGGTGGGCAGCTGGATATCTACCTTGACACTGAAGAGTACAAAGCCGCCGCCGATAGGGCAATCCGCGCCTACTTCAAAGGCAACCCGCTGATGCTCGGGCTGTACAAGCTCTTTCCCGACCTCTTCTTGGAGCAGGCTCGCCAAGCCACCTACATGAACGTGCTGGGGCTATTTTGGGAAGTGATGGCACCCGTCTTCTTCGAGATGAGCGATCGCTATGACGAGGGCAGCATTACCAGCGTCAAGGATGCCATGAACTTCTTGGTCAATGGAATTTTTGCCATTGCCGGTCGCCCGATTTACCACCACGTCTATATTGATGGCGAGGTGCATGTCCTTGTGCCCAAGGAAAAGGGCTTTATGTGGCTCTATGAAGCGGCCTTCCCCTATGTGGAAGCGGTCTTTTACCGCACGGCGCCCTTCCGGGGAACGAAGTCCTACAATGCCCAAGCCAATCAGGTGCCCACTGATCAGGTGGACTTCCACTATGGCATTCTCTTTGCCGATAAATTCCCGGTGGGGACGGCGGGGATTCCCCCCACACTGCTGCATCAGGACATGTATCACTTCCTACCCCAGTACCTGAAGGATTACTTCCACCAGCACTGTCGCGGCGAGGATGATATTTTGGTGCAGTTGGGAATTGCCTTCCAGCATGCGATGTACACGGTGACCTCCGCTGTTTTGCAAGCAACCCGTGCCGCCTTCTACTACCCCTTAGATGATCCCAATCCGGAGCATCTCATGGCCAACCGGCGTTTCTTTGTGGCTCAGATGGATCGCTTCTTGCGACCGCAGTACGGCATTGCTGAAGCCTGCAAAATTCGCAATGTCCAAGATCCCAATTATTTGTAGGGAGTTGTAGGACAGGACATTAGGGAGAGGGGGTGTGTCTCTTCTCCCTTTTTGCTAGGCTGGAATCAAAGTGAATTTTTGTAACGAGGTAAAGCCGTGGCCAACGTGGAAATTTATACGTGGTCTCGTTGTCCTTTTTGTATTCGGGCAAAGCAGCTGTTAACCCGCAAGGGAGTAAAATTTACCGAGTACGTCATTGATGGCGATGAAGCGGCTCGTGCTGCAATGGCTCAACGTGCCCATGGCCGGCGATCGCTCCCGCAAATTTTTATTAACAACGAACACATTGGCGGCTGCGATGATCTCTATGCCCTAGAGGCACAAGGCATCTTGGATACGCTCCTGCAAGCGGCAGCCTAGCGGAATGGCCGTGGATATTGCCTTTATTATTGACCCGATCGCCCGCCTTGACCCCGGCCACGATACCAGTGTGGCCTTGATGGAAGCAGCGCAAGCGGCAGGCGCACAGGTGTGGGTAACGGAAATTTCCCAACTGCTGATCCGCGAAGGTCAGGTATGGGCAGCGCTCACCCCGATCCAGTTATCGCCCGTGCAACTAGTGGCCAGCCAGTGGCAGATTCCCCAACCTTGGTTTCAGACGGGGGCAGTGGAATGGCGACCCCTCAACACCTTTCGAGCCGTGTGGATGCGCAAGGATCCCCCAGTCAATACCGCCTACCTCTATGCCACGTACTGTCTTGATTTAATCGATCCCCAGACCACCCTTGTCCTCAACTCGCCCGCAGGGTTACGCCACGCCAATGAAAAGATGTATGCCCTGCAATTTACGAGTGTGATTCCCAAGACGATTGTCACAGGAGATAAGCAGCGCATTCGGGAATTTGTGCAGCAGCAGGGCATGGCGGTGCTCAAGCCCTTGGGGGGCAAAGCCGGAGAAGGCATTCTCTTTTTGCAGGCGGGCGATCGCAACCTCAATTCCATGATTGAAATCAGTACCCAACGCGGACAACTGCCCGTGATGGTGCAAGAGTATCTACCCGCGGCCAAGGAAGGCGATAAACGAATCATTCTCCTCAATGGGGAACCCATTGGTGCTGTGAATCGGATTCCCACAGGGGATGAATTTCGGGGCAATATGGCCACAGGGGGACGGGTGGCAGCAGTGGAAATTACCGAGCGCGATCGCCAGATTTGTCAAACTTTAGCCCCTGCCCTACGGCGCGATGGCCTGTACTTTGTGGGGATTGATGTCATTGGTGGCTATTTGACAGAAGTGAATGTCACTAGCCCCACGGGCGTTCGTGAGATCGATCGCCTCAATGGGACTTGCCTTGGTCAACAGGTGATGGCTTGGCTATTAGGTTAACATTGAGTCATGCTTAGCCACTCAGGGGATGTGATTCAAACCAGTAATCAAGTTTTGATAAAGCGATATGGTTCACAGCAAAGAACGCGCCCCCAGAAATAGAACAATTACGTTGACCGAGCAAGAACAAGCGAAGTATCGACAGCGACTCCTACGGTTGAGTCATCCTGTGAGCCTATCAGAAATCATTAACCGCACCATCCATCAAGATATCTTTGAGGTCATCAAGTTTCTCCCAAGTCAATTTGTTGATTTGCTGTTTATTGATCCACCTTACAACCTGAACAAAGTATTTAACTCAATTAGCTTCAAGAAAAAAAGTTTAGAGGATTACATCAACTGGCTAGAGTCTTGCTTGTCGAGTCTTGAAAAAATTCTAAAACCAACTGCATCTATTTACATTTGCTCTGATTGGGAATCCTCAACTGCTGTATTTGAAGTCATTAAAGACCGTTTTCAAATCCGCAACCGAATTACATGGGAGCGCGAGAAAGGACGAGGAGCAAGCAAGAATTGGAAAAATGCCTCTGAGGATATATGGTTCTGCACTGTTTCTAATGAGTACACCTTTAATGTTGAGGCTGTTAAGCTCAAGCGTAAAGTCATCGCTCCCTATAGAGTCAATGGACATCCCAAAGATTGGGAAGCCACGGAAGAAGGAAATTACCGCCTAACGCATCCTTCTAACCTGTGGACAGACTTAACTGTGCCCTTTTGGTCAATGCCAGAAAATACAGATCATCCCACCCAAAAGCCCGAGAAACTACTGGCTAAGGTCATTTTAGCTAGCTCCAATCCAGATGACATTATTTTTGATCCGTTCCTCGGCTCCGGAACAACCTCTGTCGTTGCCAAGAAGCTCGGTAGGCGTTTTTTGGGGGTTGAACTGGATGAGACTTATGCTTGCCTAGCGGAGAAGCGCCTTGAAATGGCTGAAGTAGATGCTTCGATTCAGGGCTATGCTGATGGCGTGTTTTGGGAAAGAAACACATTAAGTGAGCAAGGACGTTTTACGCAAAAGCAGTATCAGTGCGAAAAACTATTTCACCAACCAGAGCTTTTTCCCTAGAGGAAACATAAGAATCAATGGAAAAAAGACATATTTTCTATGGTGATCAGATTGGTCAAATCGAAGAAAACATCAAAGAACTCTTAAACTCACAGGAAGATTTCTTGTCTGCTGTGACAATCAATAGCCCAAGAGCTGTTGGCGATGCTGTTCAGCAAATTCTTGCCAATCATCTACAGGCGGTTCTTGGTGAAGAGATTTGTAAAAACTATTCAGCACATTTTGCCCGTAGAGCCATGGCTGATCTCGCTTTCAAGGATGATCAAGGATTTTACTATGTCATTGACGTGAAAACCCACAGATTGAGTACACAGTTTAATATGCCCAATTTAATTTCTGTAGAACGCCTCACTCGTTTCTATCAATCAGATGAAAATGTTTTTGCAATTTTGCTGATTGCCTATGAGGCTCAAAGAACTCGTATCGGTATTGAAAATGTTCAATTTCTGCCAATCGAGTTTTTGGGGTGGGACTGCTTAACAATTGGCGCTTTGGGTTGGGGGCAAATTCAGATTGCGAACTCTAATGTTTTAACGATTAACCGTGGCTACTCCCGTAAGCAGTGGATGCTTGAGTTGTGTGATGCATTAGCTGAATTCTATCCCCGTGAAATTAGCAAAATTGAAGGGCGGTTGAAATACTTTACAAAGGTTCGCGAGTTTTGGCTTAATCATAGCGATTAAAGCTTTTTTCATAAAGTTAAACATCATAAACCAAGCTGCAACATGGCTGTGATGCGACTGAAAACGGATAGTTGCCTTGTATAATCACTGTACTGAATCTCTTCCTTTTGCCTATAATTGATAGGCTGGATTTTTTCACGAGTCTATGAGTCGCGGCACACTCTTTGATAAGGTTTGGGAACAGCACACGGTGGCGACACTGCCCTCAGGGCAAACGCAGCTCTTTATTGGCCTGCACCTGATTCACGAAGTGACGAGTCCCCAAGCCTTTGCCATGCTGCGGGAGCGGGGATTGGCGGTGCTGTATCCGCAGCGAACCGTGGCGACGGTGGATCATATTGTGCCGACAGATACGCTGGCGCGTCCTCTCCAAGATGCCCTTGCCGAAGAGATGCTGCAAGCCCTTGAGGCGAATTGCCGTGCTCACAATATTCCTTTCTTTGGGATTGGCTCTGGTCGTCAGGGCATTGTCCATGTGATTGCTCCCGAGCAGGGGTTAACGCAACCGGGGATGACGATCGCCTGCGGGGATAGCCACACCTCTACCCACGGTGCCTTTGGGGCGATCGCCTTTGGGATTGGCACCAGTCAAGTGCGGGATGTGTTGGCGACTCAGACCCTCGCCCTCAATAAGCTCAAGGTTCGCAAAGTAGAAGTGAATGGCTCCCTTGGCTCTGGGGTCTATGCCAAGGATCTCATCCTCCACATTATTCGCCACCTTGGTGTTAAAGGCGGTGTTGGCTATGCCTATGAGTTTGCTGGCAGTACCTTTGCCCAGCTCTCAATGGAAGAGCGGATGACCGTCTGCAATATGGCCATTGAAGGGGGAGCCCGCTGCGGTTATGTCAACCCCGATGAAACCACCTTTGCCTATTTACGAGGCCGCCCCTTTGCTCCCCAAGGCAAGGCTTGGGATGAGGCGCTGGTGTGGTGGCGATCGCTCGTCAGTGATGCCGATGCTGAATACGATGATGTTGTCACATTTGCAGCTGCAGATATTGCACCGACGGTCACTTGGGGCATTACCCCCGGCCAAAGCGTTGCGGTGGATGAGACCTTGCCCACCCTAGAGAGTTTGCCCGAGGCAGAACGGGCGATCGCCGCTGAAGCCTATGCCTACATGGATCTGCAACCGGGGCAGCCCATTCAAGGCACCAAGATTGATGTCTGCTTTATTGGCAGTTGCACCAATGGTCGCATTAGTGATCTGCGGCAGGCTGCCAAAGTTGTCGAAGGGCGCAAAGTCAAACCCGGTGTCAAAGCCTTTGTGGTTCCCGGTTCAGAACGGGTGAAAGCGCAAGCCGAAGCGGAGGGTCTCGATGTCATTTTCCAAGCCGCAGGGTTTGAATGGCGCAATCCTGGTTGCTCGATGTGCCTCGCCATGAATCCCGACAAGCTGCAAGGGCGTCAGATCAGTGCCTCATCTTCCAATCGCAACTTCAAAGGACGCCAAGGATCAGCAGCGGGACGGACACTCCTCATGAGTCCAGCGATGGTGGCCGCCGCAGCTATTACGGGTGAAGTTACAGATGTGCGGGCATTTCTTTGATGTCCTGCTTAATAGATATCAAGTTCTTTATCAGCCCTGTCACATTCCCTAAAGTATGAAATTATCCTCCTAGACAATGACAATAGAGACAAGGGGAGGAGCGGTTTATGTTTCCAATCTTTCCAAAAGGAGGCTGTCTATGAAAATGTTACAGGGCTTGCTAGGCGCAGTGGTTCTGGGTATGGCCTCTATTTTGCCTGCTGCTGCTGAGACGCTAGTTTCTGATAGCGGGCTGACTGAAATTTACGGCTACCAGCTTAGCCCCTTGCCGGGAGATATCTTGCCCTACACCACCAAAGTCAATGGACGAGTTTATGAGGGCACCATTAACGTCACGGCAAGCGGCAATGGCTTCGTGCGCGGCTTTTTTAGCGATCGCGATCTTGGCGGTAATTTTGGCTGTAGTGGCGAAGTAACCATTCAATGGGTACGGGATAATCGCTATATTTCCGTGTGGCGAGTTGGCGGTACTTATACGCCGCGTCTGCAATGTCCGCAAGCGGGCACCACGGCTCGTCTGAATATGCGCCTCTATCCCTAGAGAAATCAACCATACTCCTGCTCTGTAATGCGCCAGCGCGCCGAAAGAACACTGGGTTCTAAACTCAAGCGGCTCACCAGCCCTTCTACAAAGTCATCATTGCGCTCTTGACTGAGGAGTTCTGCTTCAATATGGACGCGATCGGGGGTGTCTTCAATATCCTCGCTGAGGAGCGATCGCAACTTCAGCCGACTGCCCGCTAATGACTGCAACAGCAGTGCCCGCAAATGAGCCTCTGCCTCAGCACGGCAGACAATATCACAGCGATAGCACAACTCCACTTCGGTGCCCTTGAGGGGCTGCTGATTGATGCGATAGCCGAGGGGACGCAAGAGCAGATTGGCCATGAGCACTGCCACTGCTCCTAAGGTTGCCTGATAGAGTAATCCCGAACCACACAGTGCCCCCACCGCCGCTGCACACCAGAGAGTAGCGGCCGTATTCAAACCCCGTACTGAGAGGCCTTCCCGCAGGATCACGCCCCCGCCGAGAAACCCAATACCAGAGACAATTTGGGCGGCAATCCGCGTTGGACTCGCTTCCCCCGGCGTCAAAGCCGAGAGCATGACAAATAGTGCTGCCCCCGTTGCCACGAGGGTATTTGTGCGCAGACCGGCCATGCGCTGCCGCCATTGTCGCTCCAAGCCGAGGGCTGCCCCAAGACAAAAGGCCGCTACCAAACGGACAATAAAATCACTTGTTGACATCGGTTAAAACGACAGCCCTAGGAAGGCACTCACCAGATAGAAGTAGAGCAACAGCCCTGTAAAGTCCTTGATGGTTGTGATAAAGGGATCCGCCGATGGTCCGTGGTCAAAACCCAACTTCAGCAACACCCAAGGAATTAATGCCCCTAAGACCGCCGCGAAGGTAATCACAATAAAAAGGGAAAGTCCCACGGCCAAGCCCAGTTGGGGAATGTCGTTGGGTAACCCTTGCCAGAGGAAGGCAATCAAGCCGCCAGCAGTTCCCAAGATAAGACCCATGATCGCACCAATGCGAAACTCGCGAAAGAGATAACCGCCATAGCGACGAATATCAATGTGCTGCCAAGCAAGACCACGGGCAAAGACAGTGGTGGATTGGGTACCGACATTGCCTCCCATGTCCATGACCACAGGAATAAAAATGGCCACAGCAACGACGGCTTCCAGAACTTCCTCAAAGTACTGAATCACGCCGCCAACAATCATACCGCCAATGAGGGTAATGATCAGGCAGATAATCCGCAGTTGCACTGCATAGCGAATGGGACCGCGCACCAGTCGTTCACTCCAAGCTTGATCGCGGTTGAGCAGGTTACCCACACCTGCTTGCGCCAAAATGGTGCTCGTTGCCTCCTCCTCAATCAGGTCAATCACATCATCAAAGGTGATATCGCCCACCAGTCGCCCCTCTTGATCCACCACAGGAATAGCAGGGACATCGTATTCCTTGAGGAGTTTGGCTGCGGATAGTTCCGGCGCGGTCACAGCGATCGCCAGTTCCTGTCCTTGCACCAAATCCTGAAGCGGCTGGTGGGGATTTGCTTTCATCAACTGGATCGGCTGCACAAAGCCACGATAAAAGCGCTGTTCATCAATGACAAAAATAATGCTCAGGTCATTAATATCCAAGGAACTCTCACGGATAGCGGCGATCGCCTGCTCCACGGTCAAGTCTTGCCGCAGCGCCAAGTAGCGCAGATTCATGCGCCGACCAATTGTGCCCTCAGGATAGCCCAACAGCAGGTTCACGGCGTCGCGGGATTCTGAGCTTAACTGGCTGAGCAACCGTTTGGTGACCTTGGCAGGTAATTCCTCAAAGAGACGCACCCGTTGATCGGCCTCAAGGGCTTCTAGAAAATGCAGAATCTCAGGATCCGTCATCCCTTCAATGAGGGTTGCCTGCTCATCGGGAGTCAGGGCTTCAAAGACTGCGATCGCCTTGTCTTTTTCGAGGAGGCGAAAGGCCAATACCCGCTTATGGGGGTCAATTTGGCGCAGGGCACGCACTAGCTCAGGAATCGTCAGTTGGTTGGCTGTCCGCTTGGCAGCACCGAGACCCTGCGGATAGGTCAGCAGATCATCGAGGGGATTGATTACCATCGCATTGCTCCTTCTATGGTTGACAATTTAGGGTGGGTGAGACAGGGGCATAGGCTTCGCTCAATTGATGCCAGAGATCAGCCAACTGGTTGTAGGCTTCGGATGTAGAAAGTTTCCCACTCGTATGGAGAGCAGCAATAAACCCTGCCCGTTGAGCAAATTTCTGCAGGTAGGCATCAAAGGTCAGCGCGTCTAGGGTGACGTGCCCACGGTAAAGGGTATAGGGGCACAGAAATGCCTGCTTTGCATCGTGGGTCATCATGGTTCTAAGCTCCATTGAGAAACGACAATAGGATGTTTTAGGGTTTAACGAGACAACTCAAAGGGTGAGAACTCTCCCAAGTGGGCGATCGCTTGGCTCATGACCGTAATCATCAGGTGGCCAAGGGCAACACCCAGCACTTCCGAAAGGGTAATTCCCAGCATTTCGGCCATCATGCTGAACAAACAAACTTCAAACATAGAAACTCTCCGTTGCTAATGGTTTTGCCACGCAACAACTTGAGCGATGAAAAGTAGTCGTTCAATAAAAACGCTTGACTACGGGCGATCGCTCTCAACAAAAAACAGATTTGAGCCAGCCAACCTTAGGCAGACTCAGGTAGATACGAGACTGAGACCTATTGACCAACTTGCTTCGTGATCCATCTCCATTTGCAGATCGACTGCCTTGGAACGCGCGGAGATGAACCAGAAGTTCAAGCCATTAGGCAGCAGACAAGTCTGAATTCACCTCGGCGATCCTTAGGGGAGAGAGGCTCCACCTATGGCAGGGATCTTCATTAGCGGAGATGGGGTCACCAGAAGCAGCATTACAGTGACTCCTACTAGACTCCATTAAGAAAATCTCCAAAAATAGACAAATGCCAGCAGCCTAGGAAATCTTCCAACTGCCAATAGGCATTTTAGGGGGTGAGCAAGTCTTTGTCAAGGATCATATGAACAGCTAGGGCATTGCAGTAGGGCATTTCTGGTCGTATCGCCCTTTTCACAGCGATCGAACACCCTCACCCCGGTAAAAGCCCCGATGGCAGAGCACCGCACTCCCGTTATGTCGCTGATATTTCAGGAAAGGGCTGTCATTCGCTAAAATTGTTAATCATTACTTAAAGTTTTATAGTGTAAAACGTCCAGAAGTATCTTAATGCGTGATAAAAATTGTGGATTCTAGCGAATGATTATAGATGAACTTGAGCACTTTACTGAATTATTGGTCAACTACACCGATGATCTCATTTGCCTGCACGAACCGGATGGCAACTATCTATATGTGACTCCCTCCAGCAAAACCCTTTTAGGCTATTCTCCTGGAGAACTGATTGGTAAGAGTCCCTACACATTATTTCATCCTGAGGATGCAGAGCGCATTCGCAGTGGTGCCCATGCCCTCGCCCTGCAAGGCAGTGTGAATGTGATAGAAACCTATCGCATCCGCAAAAAGCATGGCGGATATGTTTGGTTGGAAACCCTCACGCACCCCATTTGTGATGCAGGGGGAAATGTTTTATTTTTAGTCTCCACATCGCGGGATATTACCCGTCGCCGTCAACTCGAGCTAGAGCTACAAGCCAAGCAAGAACTACTGGAAGCCTTTTTTCAACAATCCCTTGAGGCCTGCTTCTTCATGATGTTGGATCAGCCCATCCGCTGGGATGACACAGTCAACAAAGAGGAAATCTTGGAGTATGTCCTTGATCATCAGCGGATTACGCGTGTCAACAGTGCCTTTGCCCAGCAGTATCAATTACCGCCGCAGGAGCTGATTGGCCTGACGCCGCGCATTTGCTTTAAGGATGATCTGGAACTCGCCAAACGGCTGTGGCGAGCACTCTTTGATCTGGGCTATTTTCACATTGAAATTGAACTCCACCGCCGCGATGGTAGCTCCTTTTGGGTTGAGGGGAATTATGTGTGTCTCTACAACCAAAATAAGGAAATCATTGGCCACTTTGGTGTGCAGCGGGACATTAGCGATCGCATGCGTCTGCAAGCAGAAATTGCCCAAAAAACAGCTGAATTAGAGTATTTCTTTGGCTCCTCCCTAGAGCTATTTATGATTGCCGATAGTGAGGGACGGCTGCGGCGGGTGAATCAACACTGGCATACCTGCTTGGGCTATGACCTGAATCGGTTGGCAGGGGCAAAGTTTGAGGAATTTCTCCACCCCGGCGATCGCCCCCGCCATCGGGAGATGCAGCAACGTCTCCTTGCTGGGGAGCAAATCAGTAACCACACAATTCGCCTGCGCACCCAAGGGGGAGACTATCGCTGGTACGAATGGCAAGGCCTGCTCAGTCAAGGGCGCATCTATGGTGCTGCACGGGATGTCACGGAACAGCGCCAATTTAGCGATCGCCTGCAAGCGGCCTACAACCAAGTGACTGATATTTTGGAGAGCATGTCGGATCACTTTTTTGAAGTGGATCGCGACTTCACAGTTATCTATGTCAACGGAAATTTTTGCCGTCTAGTGGGGAAATCTGCCTCAGAGATGCTGGGGCAAAACCTCTGGGATCTCTTTCCCGATGAGCGCAACTCAATTTTTGAAAGCCAAAGTCGGCGGGCAATGGCAGAGCAAACTCCCGTCCAATTTGAAGCCTTCTATGAGGGGCTGAACCAATGGTTTGCGGTACGGGCTTTTCCCACTGGCCGAGGCCTTGCCGTTTTCTTCCGGAATATTACGCTTCAGGTGGACTCCACTACTTCGTTACAGCGACGGCAAACCCAAGCGGAACTCCTGCATCGGCTAACCTTGAAAATTCGCCGTTCCCTTGATCTGGAAACGGTTCTTAAAACCGCCCTTGAGGAAGTGCGTCAACTGCTGGGGGTCGATCGCACGCTGCTTTTCCAGTTCTATGCCGATGGCCGGGGTGAGGTGGTGGCTGAATCGGTGGCGGCACCGCAGTTTTCTCTCATGCACCGCACCTTCTATGACCCCTGTTTCCACCGTGAGTCTGCCGAAGCCTATCTTCAGGGACGGGTACTGGCGGTTGCTGATATTAACACCGCTGAAATAACCCAGTGTCATCGCGACTTTCTCAACCAATTGCAGGTGCGTGCCCTCTTAGTGGTACCGATTATTGAGGAGGAACGTCTCTGGGGATTACTCCTGTGCCACCACTGCTCTTCTCCTCGACCTTGGGCAAGTGACGAGGTCGAATTGATCCGCCAACTGGGCGAACAACTGGGCTTTGGCATCAACCGTGCTGAACTGGTGACTGGGCTGCATCAGGAAAAAGAACGCTATCGGCGGGTGCTGGAGGCTCAAACAGAACTGCTCTACCGCTGTACCCCTGAAGGACACCTCACCTTTGGCAATCCCGCCTTCTTTCGCTATCTTGCTGCTGCGGGCATCAATTGTGATCTGGGGGATGTGCTCCAGCATCCCTTTGATGCGGTGACCCAGCAACGCTTCCAACAGCATCTGCAAGCCCTCACACCAGCGCAGCCCCTCAGCACAATTGAGTGTGGGGTGACATTGCCCCAAGACCAGATTCTTTGGTTTGAATGGACAACCCGCGCTTTTTTTGATCACCAGGGTCGCTGTGTGGAGTATCAATGTGTGGGACGCGACATTACCCGCCGCAAGCAAATGGAGGAGCAGCTGATTCACGATGCCCTCCACGATGCCCTAACGGGACTGCCGAACCGCACCCTGCTCCAAGACCGATTGCAGCATTGCTGGCGGCAGTATCAACGCCATCGCGATCGCCCCTTTGCGGTTGTTTTTATTGATATTGATCGCTTTAAGCGGGTTAACGATAGCTTGGGTCACCAAGCAGGAGATCAGGTGCTGATTACCCTTGCCCAGCGGATGCAAAGTGTGGTGCCGGAGGGGGATACCTTGGCTCACCTGAGTGGCGATGAGTTTGTGGTGCTGTGTGAAGATCTGGATCCTGAGCAAATGGTGGCTCAGGTAGAAGCACGGGTTGCCGATCTAGAGCGGGTGATTCAGGAGCCCTTGGTCATTGATGGCCATCTGTTAAGTCTCAGTGCCAGCATTGGCGTCACCTTTAGCGATCGCGCCGACACCTCGGCCACTACCCTGTTGCGGGATGCCGATATTGCCATGTACCAAGCGAAAAAACAGGGGCTGGGGCAGTATCGGATTTTTGACCCGCAAATGCACACCCAAGCCCAGAGTTGCTTTACGCTGGAGAGTCAACTGCATCAGGCGATCGCCAACAGTGAGCTACAGGTCTATTTTCAGCCCATTGTTCAACTGGAGACGGGGGCGATCGTGGGTCTTGAAGCCCTGAGCCGTTGGTTTGATCCTGAAAAGGGTGAAATTCCTGCCGCCGAATTTATTGGCCTTGCGGAGCAAGCCGGTCTCATTGTTAGCCTTGGCCGACAGGTCTTTGAACGGGCGATGCAGGAATTCAGCCAGTGGCGGCAACAGGACAGCCGTCGCCAGACCATGACCTTGGGCATTAATATCTCGCCTCAACAACTGGTGGATGCCAACTTTGTCAGTGATATTTTGGCAGCGCTGCGCCGTGCCCAATTGCCCCCCCATCTCCTTCATCTGGAGATTACGGAAACGACCATGATCCGCAACCTTGAAGCCACATTGCAGGTGGCCGAGGAACTGCAACAACTGGGGGTTGCCCTCAACATTGATGACTTTGGCACGGGCTATTCCTCCCTGAGTCGGTTGCATCAGTTACCGATCCACGCCCTGAAAATTGATCGCTCCTTTGTCCAGAACTTAGAGAAAAGCCAAGCGGCACGGGAAATTATTGGTGCCGTGATTGCCCTCGGTAAAAGCCTGCGCTTAGATGTGGTGGCAGAGGGGGTGGAGACAGCAACCCAAGCCGCCCAATTAATCGACCTCGGTTGTCGCTATGGCCAAGGCTACCTCTTCTATCCACCATTGCCGATTAATCGCTTGTCCTAGGACTTGCTGCTGGTATCCTCATGGGGAAGAAAGGGCAGGCTTTCCCACCAACTTTGATAGTTTTTCGTCATTTCCTGCCACCAGTCGGCGGGCTGTTGCAGTGCCTGTTGCAGGCGATCGCGCTCCTGTTCGAGACGTTGAAGGTTCATCTCCAGTTGGTGATAGGTGGTTTCTAGGGTGGTGAGTTGAGCATTGAGGGCTTGGTGTTGCTGTTGCCAGTAATCGCTGCCTGCTCGCAATTGTTGATTTTCGGCGGCTATTGCCTGAAGTTGGTGCTGGAGTTGATTGCAGTGATCTTGCAGTCGCACGACTTCGGCTTCGAGGGCGGCTTTTTGCGAGGGGTGTTGTAGCGATCGCAGAATTGTCCACAGCAGAATCAGGGTGGCAACCACGCCATAGCTGGCCAGTGCCCAAGTCCCCTGTGCAGATAATGCCGCCCACACCATGGATACACCCTAGGAAAGAGATACCGCTAAGGGGGGGGCGATCGCCTCTGCAAGATATTGCCGCAGCACCATGGCCAGCCAATCGACATCGGCAGCGGTGGTCTCTCGCCCCAAGGTAATGCGTATTCCCGCTTTGGCGGTTTCAGGATCGTAGCCCATGGCCAAGAGGGTGGGACTGGGTTGGGTTTGACCACTTTGACAGGCGGATCCCGCACTAATGCCAATGCCCGCAAGGTTGAGTTGTCGTACAAAGGTTTTGCCATTCAAGGGCTGGCCGTGGCGATCGCGCACGATCAAACTCAAATGATGGGGCAACCGCTGCCATGGATGCCCTGTTCGTTCCACTTGGGGATGATCCTGCAACTGCTGCCACAGGCGATCGCGCAGTTGAGCAAGGTGCATCGGTTCTGTCGCTAGTTCAGTGGCGGCCCATTCCGCTGCCACCCCAAAACCCACCAAGGTCGGCACTGCTTGGGTTCCCGCCCTGAGGCCCAGTTCTTGTCCCCCGCCACGCAAGAGCGGTTCTAGGGGTACCCCCGATCGCACATAGAGCGCCCCCGCTCCCTGAGGGCCATAAATTTTATGACTGGACAGCGAGAGTAAATCCACGCCTAGCCGTTGCACATCCAAGGGAACTCGTCCGGCCACTTGAACCGCATCCGTATGGAAAAGCACCCCCGCCTCTTGGCAAATGGCTGCGAGTTCAGCAATGGGTTGCAGCGTGCCCACCTCACTTTGGCCGTAGATGATCGAGACCAAGACCGTGTTCGGTTGCAGGGCCTGCCGTAGTTGGGCGGGTTCCACCTCTCCCCAGGGATTCACCGCTAAGCGGGTCACTTGCCAGCCTTGAGCTTCAAGGGCAGCCGCCGGTTTGGCCACCGCCGAATGCTCGACCGCAGAAATAATCAGATGCTGAGGTTGGCGATAGCGTTGGCAAATTCCCCACAGGGCAAGATTATCCGCTTCTGTGCCCCCAGAGGTAAAAATGATTTCATCCGCTTGGGCATGAATCAGTGCTGCCACCTGCATCCGTGCCTGTTCAAGGGCGATCGCTGCACGTTGCCCCCACTCGTGAATACTCGATGGATTACCCCACTGCTGTTCATAGGCCGCCACCATCGCTGCAATAGCCTCTGCTCGACAGGGGGTTGTTGCACCATAGTCGAAATACAGTTGCATGGGCAGGAGCAGCTCCCAAAAACCAATGGCGGAACTGTCATAAAACCCAGTCCCTTAAGCCAATTGTAACCGATTATTCCCTAGCTCCTTTTTGCTGCCAAACCGCTGAATCTGAGAGATAACTTGAATTTCCCCCGCAATAATCCCCGTAACCAGCTCCTGCATTGCTTGATATTCCGTGGCGCTCAGGGAACGCTGCCACAATAATTCATTGATCTGCCGCTCTTGAGCAGGGGTTACGATCCGAGTCGCCTGAATACGGCGGATTAGCTCCAGCAGCGTCATACATCAATCCCCTTGCAATTTGCGTGTATGGTCTCAACTATGCCAGTGCTTCACAAAGCTTAACTGTGATCAACAGCACACAAAGACGTTGATCTCAATCACAAGTTCCTATTTGAGACTGAAAATAGTTGCTCTTTAGAACTCCACGTTGAGGGTGTCCCATGCCACCTGCGGATACAGGCGTTCGAGTTCCTCTAGGCAGGTAAACTTTTGCTGCCGCCGCCGCTCCAAAATCGCATTGGCTGTAGCAGCGTCAATTCCCAGTTTCTGCCGCATCTGCTGGCGCGTGGCACGGTTGATGGCGATCGCTGGCGCAATTTTCTGAGCAACAGCAACCGTTTTCTCCTCACCCCGATTGATCAGGATATCCCCTTTCTCTGGCGCAGTAGCCACGGCTGGATTGTCTTGGGGCGCGTCCCGGAGAATTTCGTAATGGAGAAAATCCCACGCTAAGCGAGTATTGGGGAAAATGGCTTGTGCTTCCGCAAGCAGATCCTCCACCTGCACGGGATTGCCGGGGGCGTAGCGGGCACTAAAGTGGGTGAGGAAGAGCAATTTCACTTGGGCAAAGGCCGCCACCTGAGCCGCCATCGTGGATGTAGAATGCAGCCGTGCAAAAGCCAGATCCGCCTCCTGATGGGAAAATGTCGCCTCGTGGATGAGGACATCCGCCTGCTGGGCTAATTCAACCGCGCTTTCACAAAAGACTGTATCGGTGCAATAAACCATACTGCGCCCCCGCTGCGGTGGATCACAGAAGTCGCGGCCATCAAAGGTGCGGCCATCTGCGAGGGTGATCGTTTTGCCCTGCTTGAGTTGACCATACAGTGGCCCAAAGGGAATTCCCAAGGCTTGGGCTTTTTCCACATGAAAGCGACCGGGGCGATCGCTCTCGGTGACGCGGTAGCCAAAGGCGGGAACACGATGATGCAGCAGCCGACAGGTCACCGTAAACTCGCCATCACTAAAGACTTCCCCCGGCTCGACGGTATGCACCTGCAACTTGTAGGGAAGCCGCATCACCGACCAGCGCAAACAACTGGCAATGTAGCGATCCAACGTCGGCGGGCCATAGACATCAATTTGACTCACGGTTCCCGCAAGGCCACAACTGGCAAGCAAGCCCATCAGGCCAAAGATGTGATCGCCGTGCATGTGGGTAATGAAAATGCGGCGGATCTGACTGGTTCGCAGGTCACTGCGCAGCAATTGGTGCTGGGTGGCCTCACCGCAGTCAAAGAGCCAAATTTCCTTGCGCTGAGGCAGCCGCAGAGCCACACTGGAAACATTGCGTGTGCGGGTGGGCACCCCAGAACTGGTGCCTAGAAATGTAATTTCCACGCTTAGTCGGCTAAAAGTTGCAGATCATCAAAACGAATTTCAAAGGTGCTGGTCTGACCATTTTCATGGGTGTGCACCACCTGCCGGCTCATCAGGTAGTAATTGCCGACGGGCACATAGGTATCCTCAAATTCCATTTGCCGCAGCACTTCGTTGGTTTGCGGATTGCGGAAGACAGCCACATAGTTGGTGGAAATGTAGCCTGCACCGGTATCAAGGGCTTCACGGTGGGTAATGGCAAAGGCAACTCGCCCCATGACACGGCTGACATAGACAATTTGATTGTCCCGCACCTTGTAGTTCGACCCCATGGCGTCACCGCTAACGAGGATTTCCACTGCCCCGCTGGCGTCGGTTTCCCCAGTTTGGAAGGTGTTTTTGCCGTGGGCCTCTTCAAAACGGTTGCGCTTGCGATGGACAATCACATCCCGCAATTGGTTGTAGAGGGATTCGCGAACTTGTTCGTCTTCTATGCCACTCACTTCAACGGCGTAGTCGCGGCTCACTTTTACCTGCCCTTGGTAGGCGCGATCGCCCTCAATGAGCGTGACCTTGGCCGTAAAGCCGGGAAAATTCTCATCCCATGTGTAACGATTTTCGTAGGCAGCGCGAAAGAGCGCCTCAGCATCAAGAGCCTGTGTCGCTGGCATGGGGGCATCCTCAGTAACAGTCACATTGTTTTAAGATAACTCAATTTTCTGACCCCTTGACGACCACGTATATCTAGTGTTCACTAGGGTTAAATCATTGCGCACTACACTAGATGTATAACCCCTAGGGGGTCGTTCTCCTTTTTAACTGGACAGGAACACGATGGTGGCACAACTCGCGGTTTCCGTTTCTGAGGCAGGCTTGCCCCTAACCTATGGTATTGAGGGAGTGGTGCAGGTGTTTACCTGTCCGCAGCGACACTTTTTCACCACGGTCATGGCGCAGGCGTTGCGGGTTGCTGCCCAAGGCAGTGGTGTCCTGATTGTGCAATTCCTCAAGGGGGGGATTCAAACGGGAATCGCGCATCCGATTCAGTTGGGTCAGCATCTCACGTGGTGGCGACCGGCGCTGCAACGCTGTTTAGGCCAAGGAGATTCGATCACTGCCGAAGAAAAAGCCGCAGTGCGTGAGCTATGGCAGCATCTGCAAACCACGGTGCAAGGGGGACAGCATCGCTTGGTGGTCTTAGACGAGGTGAGTGTGGCCATTCAACTGGGGGTACTGAGTGAAGCAGAGGTACTGGATTTTCTCCAGAATCGCCCACGTACTCTCGATGTCATGCTGACAGGACCTGAAATGCCAGAATCGCTGCTGGCGATCGCTGACCAAATTACACAGTTGCGGCGTTTAATTTAGGTTGGTTTAGGTCTAATTTAGGGCAGCAGAAACGGTCTCTAGCCACTCTAGCAAATACTCATTGACCAAATCGGGTTGCTCCTGCTGCACAAAGTGGCCACAGTAGTCCAAGTATTGAATTTTCAGTTCCTTGACGTAGGCTTCCGTGCCGTAGGTGAGTTCCATACCCAAGGTGGGGTCTTGGCGCCCCCAGAGCATCAAGGTTGGTACATCTAGGACGCCCCACTCCCGACTCCAGAGACTTTGCAACCCGGCACGGTAGTAGTTGAGCATTCCCGATAGGGCACCCCGTTGGGCGGCCGCATCCTGATAGCGGGCAATGTCCACCGCCCGAATTGCCTGCTGGTTCACCGCTGCCCAGCGAAAGATTTGGGCGATCGCTCCATAGCCCCCCCACTCCAAGAGCAGCTCCGGCAGCCACGGCAGTTGAAACAGCAGCATATAGCTACTGCGCAACCATTGCTCGAAACTCAACAGTTGAAACTTAGCAGGATGGGGACAGGCTAGCACACTCAGGGTTTGAATCCGCTGCGGCACCGCATAGGCCACGCCCCAAGCCACCATCCCTCCCCAATCATGCCCCACCAAATGACAGCGACGATAGCCAAGGCCGTCAATGACACCAACAATGTCGAGAATTAACTCGTCAAGAACATAGCTAGCGGTATCTTGGGGTTTATCGCTGAGATTATAGCCGCGCAAATCTAGGGCAACGACTTTGTGCTTTTCCGCCAAGACAGGAATTTGATGTCGCCAAGAGTACCAAAACTCGGGAAAGCCATGGAGCAGCAGCACTAACTCCCCTTCTCCTTGGGTGACATAGTGGAGACGAATCCCATTGGAGACAATAAACTTATGGATCCACGGGCCTTCAATCATATGCACCTTGGGGGCTGGCACTTTACCACTATAACCAAGGGAACGCCAAAGGATAGGGTTGCCCCAACCTCGAATATCAACCCCCCCAAGGAATGCGCCGTGAGGGTAATATGTGACCTCAGGAGTCAGAATGCTCCTCGTATAGGGGCAAAGCTTACAATTCTTACCAATTTTTAATAGGCAAGGGTTTCGAGAGCCTGACGCAGGTAAGCGGTAACGCAAGCATCAAGATCCGTGGGCTGCTCAACGACAACACTGGCCTGCTTTTCGCTCAGCCAACGCTGAAAACCCGAACTGTGGGCGATCGCCCGCTTCAGGGAGTTCCAAACCTCGGCGGAGGCTTGCGGATTGGGAACCGTAACGCTATCCATAGATACTCTCCTAGTGGGTTTGGAGTGAGGGCAAGGATTCACCTATGGTTCTACGATAGCGTAGGAAACTTCCCCCGGCTGTATGCCATGTTACGATTTATTGCAGAATTTGCCCAAAACCTAGAAAAAGACGCGATGTTGCAGGCAGGGCATTTGCTGGCGCACCTGTTCGAGGCGGCTGGGTTCAATGGCCGCAATGGCGAGGCCGGGGCGATCGCCGGCATCCGCCAAAATGGTTCCCCAAGGATCCACAATCATGGCATGGCCATGGGTTTGCCGCCGCGCATAGTGAATTCCCGTCTGAGCCGGTGCAATCACGTAGCAGGTATTTTCAATCGCCCGCGCTTGCAGGAGAACTTGCCAGTGATCCTTACCCGTGAAGGCGGTAAAGGCCGCCGGCACAAACAGCACCGTTGCCCCCGCTTGGGAGAGCGCGCGGTAAAGTTCTGGAAAGCGAACGTCGTAGCACACCGACAAGCCGATATTCCCCAGTTCCTTACTGGGATAGACAGAGGGCAACTGCCGTCCCGCTAGCACTGTGCCCGATTCGTGGTAGATATTGCCATCGGGCAAATCGACATCAAATAAATGCACCTTTTGGTAACGGCTCAATTCTTCTCCGTTAGGACCAATGAGGACTGCTGTGTTATAGACTTTGCCTGCAGTTGCTGGTACTGGGTAGCCACCCCCCACTAAGGTAATCTGAAATCGCTGCGCCATGCGTTTCAAAAAAGCCTCAGTCCGCTCAGCGATTGTTGCCGCTTGGGCGACCTTCTCGCGATCGTCACCGAGAAAAGAAAAGTTTTCTGGCAACCCAATGAGTTCTGCTCCCCGTCTCACCGCCAATTCAATCAATTCTTCTGCCTGCGCCAGATTTGCCTCAAGATTCGGTTGGCTCGTCATTTGTACTGCGGCAGCGAGATAGGATTTCATGCCCATTGAAAAAAAGACAGCAATCCCTCATTCTATCGTCACAATCTGCCTAGGGCAAGTCTAGCGAGAACGCAGGTTCCGGAAGATCGGATTGCGTTGGGTCGGGAGCTGATGCTCATGGGCAGTGCGGTAGGCCCAAAAGACATAGCCGGCAATAAAGAGGTTCAACAGCACGACTAGCAGTAGCTTGGGACCACTAATGGGATGCAAGCGCGGCGTTTTTTGCCGTGTTTTTTGGGGTAGGAATTGAACGGCCATGGCTGCTCTCAGAACGCAACAGTTCCAGAGTCCACCATCATTAGTCGTTGTCCACTCTCAATTTGTCTTCTCTGGCCAATAATGGCGATGTTCCGGTTGCCCCTACTATAGATCGCTACCCCATTCGCCACCCAGCATCTGAAATGTTTTTTAATGCCTAGTCACAAAACTACACTATCGCTCAGACGCCCCCAACATGCCCCTAAAAAGCCATCCGCCCCCAAGGAAGGCCTTAGGAGCGGTCTGGTGGTTATCGTGGGTATCAACTGCTAGGAGAAGTGGCCTCCTAGGTGTGATTTCAAATCAACAGATGGAGAACAACTCTTCCCTAGAGCTGAGCTACTCCAAAACGACGACCCAAGCGCTTACTACTATCTGCCATGGGCATCACCTCCATCTCCCTGAACGGTAGTTTGCAAAACAACTGGCTTTAAGATAGCACACTCAAACGGTATTGTGGCAAGCGCTGGGCAAAATGAGCATGGCATCGCCAAAGGAATAGAAGCGGTACTGGCGATCGATGGCCTGTTGGTACAACTGAAGCAACCGTTCGCGGCCAATAAAGGCACTGACGAGCATCATCAAACTAGAGCGGGGCAGATGAAAGTTGGTAATGAAGCCCTCGACTATCTTGGGCTGATACCCCGGATAGATATAGAGATCACTCTTGCCACAAAAGGGCTGAAGGGTGCCGGATTGGGCTGCCGTTTCTAGGGAGCGAATAACAGTGGTACCGACGGCAATAATCCGTCCTCCGTCAGCTTTGGCGGCCTGAATCCGCTCGACGGTAGCAGCTGGTACCTCAATCCATTCTTCGTGGAGATGGTGATGGCGAATATCGCTGGCCTCCACAGGACGAAAGGTGCCAATGCCCACGTGGAGCGTCAAAAAACAATGATCAATGCCGTGATAGGCCAACTTACTCAAGAGTTCGGGGGTAAAGTGCAAGCCAGCGGTTGGCGCAGCCACAGCACCGGGACGGCGAGCATAGACGGTTTGGTATTGTTCAGTATCTTCAATGGGGTTGTCAATGTAGGGAGGTAAGGGCACTTCCCCTAGGTGATCAAGATAGGACCACAGGCGATCGCCCGGCGGCAGGTCAAATTCAATCACCCGGCCTCGGGTCTCCTCATCAATGGCCTGTACCGTTGCTTGCAGTGTGCCGATTTGAATCACGGCTCCAGGGCGCAATTTTCGTCCCGGTTTGACAAGGGCTAGCCACTGGCGATCGCTCAATTCTTCGAGAAGAAACACCTCAACGGTACGGCCAGAGCCGCCCACTTTTTGACCCCTCAGCCGTGCCGGAATCACCCGTGTATCATTGAGTATTAGCAAATCCCCCGGTTGCAACAGTTGCGGTAGCTCATAGAAGTGGTGATCGGTAGCAGTCTCCTGTGCCACCACCATCAGGCGGGAATGATCGCGGGGAGAAACGGGCTGTTGGGCAATCCGTTCCGGAGGCAGGTGATAGTCGTAGGCGTCGAGGGAAAAATCGTCAGAACTCGGCATTATTGGGGTGGGGTCAACGGTGAGGGGGATGGCTCTACCACAGAGCGATTCATAGAAGTCATCACAGCCAGAAAGCCAAGGGCAGCGGTGGCAACGCCCACAGCCACCAGCAGTAGCAGCCACGCTTGGAAACGAGACCTTTGGGCTGGCGGCGGCTTGGGTTGGGGTTGAGGGGGTTCCACAATCTGGGAAACCGTCAGGTCGAGATCCGCTGGATCGGGTGGGGGGACGTAGCCCATTGTAATGTCTGTCACCTCTGGCAACTCCCCTTGACAAACAATATCGCTGTAGTCCAAGTCAATGACACCCGCTGCATTCTTCACCCGACAGTGAATGAGCACCACCGTCACATTGTCATGGCCATTGAGGCGATTGGCAAGATCAATGAGTTGTTCGGCCGCAGCAGTGAGGGCAAGCTGACCTTGGAGCACAGGCAGGAGGTACTGTGGCCAGTAGGTTTCGACACGATTAAAATCACTGAGGCCGTCGGAACACAGCAAAAGAATTCCCTCTTCATCCAGTAAAAAGCGTTCTACTGTGGGGTGCAGATGCTGGGAGGGTGCCATCCCCAACGCTTGCACCAAGGAACCACCATAGGGCAGCTCAAGGGCTTGATGGTAGGTACTCATCCCCAAGCGCACATCACGGCTGGCCACATCGTCATCGAGGGTGAGCTGGTAGCAGCCCCAGCGGTTGATCCAGTAGGCGCGGCTATCGCCAATGTGGGCAAGGTAAAGATGGGCGTGTTCAATCAGGGCACCGACAACTGTGGTTCCCATGCGCTGGCGTTCGTGGCGCTGCTCCGTATCATTGCGTTGATTGATTGCATCATTGGTGCGGCGAATAGCGGTTTGAATCGCCTGTTCAACTGTAGCAGGGGACATCTCCAGCAGCTTGAGGGGGGTTAGCGTCTCCTCAAGAATGTCAATGGCCAAACCGGAAGCGACATCGCCCCCTTCATGCCCCCCGACGCCATCACACACGAGGGCGAACACCTGTGATTGGCTCGTGAGATCGCGCTCTGGAAAGCATTTGTCCTCATTGCGAGTCCGACTAGGCCCTTGGTCGGAGCGGCTAGCAATATCGTAGTGGTACTCATAACCGAGGTGATCGAGAGCCTGTTGAAAGAGGGTCTCTAGGGTGTCACGAATAAATTCAGGGGTGGTTTCCTGAGGATCCTGCATGTGTTGACACAGGATCGTGAAGGCCTGCTGAAAGTTTTCCCCTTGGTCGCTAAAACTGAAATGGGTTTGCCAGAATTTGCCAAGGTCAGTCAAGGTGGGATTATGGCCTGCTTGCAGTTGCAGCAGCCGCACAAGGGATCCCTCGGCTCGCAAAAGCTGGGGATTGAGCAGTGTGAGAGCCACATTTTCTGCCACCAAGGCTGGCCAAAGGGAGATGATTTGCCATAACCAGTTGAGGCGGCGTACTAAATTGGCTTTCTCCCAGATGGTGGTGAGGGGAGCGGCATGGGTGAGACCGGGGGCAATTTTGGCATCGGCAATGTCAATGCAACTGACGGGGGCATGCTCAAGGAGCAACAGTTCACCTTCAGGGAGGGAAAGGGCGCCAAATAATTCCGGGACATGGGGACGCTTGGGAAAGAGGCGCAGATAGGGACGGTAGAGCTGGGAGGTGTTGTCCACACTGGGCGCTGGCTCCCCCGGCAATAGGTCTAAGAGCAAGTGTTTGCCTTGCACTAGATAGCGATCGCCCAACAGTTCACCCACCCTGTAGGGATCCAAACCAGAACCGATCGCCCACAAGTAGCGTTTCAGGAGTGGCACCTGACAGTGGCAACACTCAACTTGGTGAATGGAATTTGCAGTGCCACACTCTGGGCAAATGAGATTAGGCGCAGGTGGATTCATCGCTTCAATCCTGAGGGGGCTGCCGCAGTCACAATCACCCGCAGCAGGTACGCATAAAGTCTCTGATCCAGTAATTCGCTAGTCCATAGCAGCAGCGAATAGAATACATTCAATTCCCTATCCTAGCTTTTCTCCGGCAACAGCGGAATATCCCAGTGACAGCTCTTTGGCGATGGATCGAACATACTCAAAACGGTGAAAGCCCCTACAGAAGAGACTCACATCCCATATTTTAGACAAGGGCTTATTCAGCCCTGTCAACATCCCTGATGTTGCCACGAACTATCAAGATAGAATTAGAATAATTAATCCGGGGTAAAAAGGATCACAATTAGTGATACAAACTTTTGTAAGTCTTGTTTTTATTTACCAGAACGATTAAAAACGATAGACACAACTTTAGACATTATTTTAACAGTATATCTTGGCGAAAGAGGGGCACTATGGAGCAATTGAATTCAGGCTTAAATTTGCAAGCCTTGGTACAGGCTCAGTTAGTGACGATCGCTCCAAGGGGTTCCTTCAATGAGATTCTCCAAGGATTACAAAGCAACCAAGGATTGGGTTTAGTCGTCGAAGAGCAGGGACAGTTTCGGGGCTTGATCACCCAACGGGAAGTGATCCGTGCCCTTGGTAAGGGTTACTCGCCACAGGCGATCACGGCTGCCCAGATCATGCTGCCATCGGATTATTGCCTGCGCCTCAGTGATCTCGATGATCCACTGGCGATTTTAGGGCGTTTTCGCTACTTGGGCGTGGATGCCCTTGCCGTGGTCAATGAATCGGGACGGGTTGAAGGACTGCTGACCCGCCAAGCCTTTCGGGAGAGCCTGCGCCCTGTGGATCTCCTGCGAATTAAACGGGTGGCGGAGGTGATGGTACCCGATGTGGCCACCATTGCAGCGGAAGCTTCGCTACAGGAGGCCGCTGTCCTGATGACCGAACGGGGGGTCACCAGTTTAGTGGTTCCTGAGGCATCCGCCTCGGGTGTGCTGCCGCGCGGCATTATTACGGAAAAGGATATTTTTGAGGCACTGCAGGGCCAAGGGGGAGTGCTCACAGGAACCGTTGGCAGTATTATGTCTCAGCCCGTGCTGACCGTGAAGCCCAATCAAAGTTTGTGGCAGGTGAATCATTTCCTCAAGGAGCACCAAGTGCGGCGGGTGGTGGTTGTGGACGATGATGGTCAAATGGTGGGGATTGTGACCCAAAGTAATCTTTTGGCGGCCATTGACATTACGGAAGCTCAAGGGGTGATTCAGGTGCTAACCCAAGAGCTCAATAAGGCCACGGCGGAACTGCGCTGGCAACTGTCACGGCAACAGGCGATTACGGTGGCGATTACGGAGAGCGAACAGCGCTATAACACTCTGATTAGTCATTTGCCCGTTGCGATCTATCGGCGCGATCGCGATCGCCTGTGGCGGTTTAGCTATGTTAGCGATCAGATTTATCACCTCACGGGTTACTTTCCCCAAGATTTACCGGATCTGCGCCAGATTATCCCAGCGCCGGATTTGGCCTTGGCGGAACGGGATATTGAACAGGCGATTCGGCAGCAGCGTGCCTACAGTACCACCTATCGCATTCAACACCGCGATGGTTGTTTCCGCTGGTTGAGCGATCGCGGGCAGCTAGATCCCCAGAGTCACATGCTCCATGGGGTGCTGTTAGATGTGTCGGAGCAACAGCGCACAGAAGAGCGGCTAAAAACTGCCCTAGAGCGGGAAATGATTGTCAGCACAATCATTCAGGACATTCGCCAGTCCATTCGCTTAGAGGACATTTTGCAGCGGGCAGTCACCAGTATTCAACAACTGCTTCTGAGCGATCGCGTGCTGATTTACCGCTTTTTAGCCGATGGCAGTGGCGTTGTGGAAGTGGAAGCCACCACCTCGCCGCAGTATTCAATCCTAGGTCAAGTGATTCACGATCCCTGTTTTAGTAAAGAGACAGCGCAGCGGTTTCTAGAAGGACGCACTGTGACCATTAGCGATGTCAATCAAGCGCAATTACAGGATTGCTACCGCGAGCTACTACTCAGCCTGCAAGTTCAGGCCAATCTCGTGGTGCCACTACTTCAGGGGCAAGACCTCTGGGGACTGCTGATTGCCCACCAGTGTCGTGGCCCTCGCCTCTGGCAGCGGGAGGAGCTGTTCCTACTGCAACGGATTGCTGAACCCCTAACAGTAGCACTGCAGCAGGCGGAGATGTATGCCGCGTTGGAAGCCGCCAATGCCAATCTGCAGCAGATGGTGTACATTGACAGTCTGACGGATATTGGCAATCGCCGCTGCTTTGATGAACTGTTTGCAAAGGAATGGCGACGCTGTCAGCGGGAGCAGCAGCCCCTGAGCTTGGTGATGCTGGATATTGACTGTTTTAAGGCCTATAACGATCACTATGGCCACTTGCAGGGGGATCAAATCCTCAAACAGGTGGCGCAAATTTTAGAGAGTCATCTACAGCGGGCGGGGGATTTGGCCACGCGCTTTGGTGGGGAAGAGTTTGCCCTGCTGCTGCCCAGTACGGATCAAGCAGGGGCTATCCATATTGTCGAAAAGCTCCAGCAGGCACTAGCGGAGGCAAATATCACCCACGCAAAAAGTACAGTCGGCCCGCAATTGACGGCCAGCTTTGGGATTGCAACGACGCTGCCCACTCCAGAGCATGAGCCAGCCATGTTGTTGCATCTGGCGGATCAGTGTCTCTACGAGGCGAAGACCCTTGGGCGCGATCGCTGGGTCGCCAAGGAACTATAGCGAAGTCAGAGGCAGATAAATACGCAACCATGCGCCGCCATAGTCGGGATGATTCGCCGCCTGCATATAGCCGCCATGGCATTCAACAATTTGGCGAGCAATGGCTAATCCTAGGCCACTACCACTACCGACGGGGGGCATCCGCCCTTCACTATCCGTAGGAATCACAAAGCGATGCCGCCGTGCCTGTGCCCGATAAAAGCGTTCAAACACATAGGGTAAGTCCTTGGGGGGAAAGCCACTGCCCGTATCAATGACTTCGAGACACAGATAGCCCCCCTCGCGATCGCTCAGCAGCCGCGTCAGCACTTGACCACCCACAGGGCCGTATTTAATGGCGTTGTCATAAAGATTGACCAGGAGCCGAAACAGTTGCGATTCATTGCCGCAGTAGGAAAATTGCTCTGGGCCTGTGTACTCGTGGTGAATGTTTTTAGCCGCAGCGAGGGGGGCGAGGGATTGCCACGCAGTATCAATGAGTTGGACAAGGTCAAGGGGATGCCGCTCAAGGCTATCGGCGGGAGTGTGACTCAGGCGGTTTAACTCTAGGAGTTCTTGAACAAGGAGGCTGAGGCGAATAATTTCCTCAAGGAGGCGATCGACCCAATCCCGTAAGGACTCCGGCACCCGTTGTTGTAGGGTTTCAGTCACCAAGCGCAGGGAGGTCAAGGGGGTTTTCAGTTCATGGGCGACATCCGCTGCCCAGCGATCGCGCTCATCCCGCAGCCGCACCACCTCTTCGCAGTCCTCAATAAATACACCCACATGCCCCTCGCCAAGGCAGAGTCCCCGTGCCCGCAGGGGTTTGCGCTTGGTTTGCCCCGTCGGTGTGAGGTAGGCATAGAGCCATTCCTGCTCCCGCATCGTTTCCTCTTGGCGCACCTCTTGGATGAGACAGTCCAATTCATAGGAGCGCACCAGTTCCAAAACAAGGCGGCCTTCGGGATGCACCAAACCAAGGAGCGATCGCGCCGCTTCGTTACAGCAGACCACGCAATTGGCCTCATCCACCTCCAAATAGGCAATGGGGGCATATTCAAGGAGCGTTTGACAGCGCAGCATTTTCTGACGGCAGCGTTCCTGTTCCTGAAGCTGTTGGCTGAGTAGGGTTCGCAAGCGTTGCCACGGTGAGGATTTGAAGGGGCGAGCCGCGTACTGCTCAAGGAGCGTCTCCAAAGCGTGTCGCACTTGCTGCCACTGCCAGAACCAGACCATTAGCCCCAACAGCAGGCCAACCCCAAAAAAGATCAACTCCATGCCTAAGTGTCAGAATCGCCTCTATTCTAGGATTATTCCGAGTTGGTTTGCCCTGTGATGTCATCACCCCTTTTGCGTGTGGAAGCACTTACCGTTGACTTTCGCCAAGCCGATCAAACCCTACGGGCAGTGGATGGCATTTCCTTTCGCTTGGAGCGGGGTCAGACCCTTGGCATTGTCGGTGAGTCGGGGTCAGGGAAGTCGGTGACCTGTTTGGCACTTTTGCAGTTACTCCTGCCGCCGGGACAGATCAGCCACGGCGAAGCGTGGTTTCAGCCAGAGCCAGAGGGGGAGGCCATTGACTTGCTGCGCTGCACCCCCCGCCAAATGCAACAGATTCGGGGTCGCCAAATCAGTATGGTCTTCCAAGAACCGATGAGTTCTCTCAATCCGGTCTATTCCATTGGCTTTCAACTGGCAGAGGCCATTGATCCGCAGCAACGACTGCCCCAAGGGCAATGTCAACAGCGGGCGATCGCTCTCCTTGAGCAGGTGCATCTTCTCAAAGCGGCAGCCCCCCTGGAGGAGAAAAAGCGGTTTCTCCGTCGCTATCCGCACCAACTCTCTGGGGGACAGATTCAGCGGGTCATGATTGCCATGGCCATGGCCGCTTCGCCAGCGCTTTTAATTGCCGATGAACCCACCACTGCCCTCGATGTCACTGTCCAAGCGGCGATCCTACGGCTGTTGCGGGAGTTGCAGCAGCAGTACCCTCTCTCATTGATTTTTGTCAGCCATGATTTGAATCTGATTGCGGAATTGGCGGATCAGGTCGTTGTCATGTACCAAGGGCAAATTGTTGAATCGGGGACAGTTCAGCAGGTCTTTCGTCACCCCCAACATCCGTATACCAAGGGGCTACTGGCTTGTCGTCCCCGCTTGGATCAGCGTCTGGCGATTCTGCCAACAGTGGCGGATTTTCTAGCGGCCACGCCCCCGCGATTAGAAGTGATTTCCGCAGCGCAGCAGCAGGAACGCTTGGCGCATTTGGCGAGCCAACCCCCCTTGGTGCGGGTTGAACATCTCTGGGTCAAGTATCCCGTGGCGGGCAAGCAGCGCTTTGTCACTGCCGTCAGGGATGTCTCGTTTACGATTCGCGCCGGGGAGACCCTTGGCTTGGTGGGGGAATCGGGCTGTGGCAAAACAACACTGGGACGGACCCTCTTGCGCCTCCTAGAACCCGCACAGGGAAAAATTATCTTTGGCGATCGCGACATCAGCCATTTATCGCCTCGCCAATTGCGTCCCCTGCGGCAACGGATGCAACTCATTTTCCAAGACCCCTATAGTTCCCTAGATCCCCGCATGACCATTGGCGAGTTGGTGGCAGAACCCCTGCGGATTCACCGCCGTCATCAGTCGCGACGGCAACACCAAGAGCGGGTGGCCTATCTCCTTGAACGGGTGGGCATTGACCCCCAAGCCCAGAATCGCTATCCCCATGAATTTTCCGGGGGGCAGCGGCAGCGAATTTGTATTGCCCGTGCCTTGGCCTTGAATCCTGAGTTTGTCGTTTGTGATGAGTCAGTGTCGGCCTTGGATGTGTCGGTGCAGGCGCAAGTCCTGAATTTGCTCAAAGAACTCCAGCGGGAGTTTCAACTGACCTACCTCTTCATTTCCCACGATCTCAGTGTGGTGAAATTCATGAGCGATCGCCTCATGGTTATGTACAATGGCGAAATTGTGGAAATGGGTGACGCGGAAACCGTTTACCAACAGCCACAGCACGACTATACTCGCACGCTAATTGCCGCGATTCCCCGTGGTCTTTCCCTTGAGGCAGCCTAGATGTCCCCCGCCCTTGATCTTGAGAATACCCTTGCCACCCTGCGCCCGCTTCTTTGGCAAGCCCTTGAGCAACTGCGCCAGTTTTACCGTCAGGTGCAGGATCTAACGGTGCAGGACAAAGGCGGTGATCCCGTCACCCTTGCCGATGAAACGGTTGATTGCTTTTTGCGCCACGCCCTCCAAGCTCATTTTCCGCCGACGCAGTTTGGTTATTTAACCGAAGAGACCTACACCCCAGGGCAGCCCTTGCCCCAGCCCTACCAGTGGATCATTGACCCCCTCGATGGCACCTACGACTTTTTGCAGCAAACGGGGGAGTATGCGATTCACGTTGCCCTTGTCCATGAACACCGCCCTTGTTTAGCCGCTGTCGTCTGGCCAGAGCAGGAGGTGATCTACACTGCCATTGCCGGCGCAGGTGCCTATCGAGAGACGCGCCAAGGTGCGACGCGACTGCGGGTACAACCCCCCACTGAGGGGCAGTCGTTGCGGGTGGTGATGAGTCGGAGCCACGGCGGAGAGCGCCTACAGGCCTTTTTAAGAACCCTAGGACGCGTACAGCAAATTCCGATGGGGAGTATGGGCTGTAAAACGGCGAGTATTTGCCAAGGGGATGCAGATCTGTACGTCAATCTCACAGGGCGCAGTGCCCCGAAGGACTGGGATTTAGCGGCACCGGATTTGATCATGCAGGAGGCGGGGGGAGCCTTTACCTATGCCAATGGTGAGTTGCCCCGCTACAATCGCGCCGATGTGCAGCATTGGCCGCCCCTAGTGGTGTGTCATCCAGCTTTGAGTCGCACGGTGGGCGATCGCCTGCAAGCCTTTTTACACGAAAATCAAGGCTATTCTGGGAAATAGGCAAGTTCAGTCGCACAGAGGATAGGCCATGGTTTTTAATTGGTTTCGACGCAAGTTTGGTGGCAGTGGTGAGGAGCCATCGCCCCCTGCAGAAACCCCAACGGCAGCGCCATCCGCAGAATCCCCGCAATCTACAACTGAATCCACTGCTTCCCCCGGCATCCTCAACTGGGCAAAAACGGCACTCCAGTCGATTCAAGCGCGACAGCAATCGGAGAGTGCCGCGACGATTGAAACCATTGAAACCGCTGAAGAAACTCAAGAAACACCGCCTGCCGATGATGCCCCCGTTCCCGTCTCTATCGAGTCTGAAGAGACCGCTGTTGCTGAACCTGCCCCTGTCCAGCCCGTTGTGGAAGCTGAGTCGGTAGAACTAGACTCCTCCCTTGTCCTTGATGAGGGCTTTTTGTGGTCGGCGGAGGTGCTTGCCGCCCAAGGCCGGCGCCCAGAGGAGGTGGATATTGAGGAAATTACTTGGTTGCAACGTCTGCGCCAAGGTCTGGGCAAAACCCGTCGTGGCCTAGTACATCAACTGCGGGCGATCGTCGGCCAAGGCCCCTTAAGTCGGGATGCCGTCGAAGAAATTGAGATGCTGCTGTTGCAGTCGGATGTGGGGGTCAAGGCCACGGATCAGATTATTGCGGCGCTGCAAACAAAAATTCGCCAAGAAACACTCCCTGCCGATCAGGCGATCGCCTACCTGAAGGAAATTCTGCGGGACATTCTCGATCGCCCCTTTGAAGCCGGCTACCGCCGCGACTTTGCTCCGAAAAAAGGCACGCTGAATATCTGGTTGATTGCCGGTGTCAACGGCGTTGGTAAAACCACCACCATTGGTAAACTGGCCCACATTGCCACCCAGTCAGGCTATCGCTGTCTGATTGCAGCGGCAGATACCTTTCGGGCAGCTGCCACGGAGCAGGTGAAAATTTGGGGACAGCGCTCCGATGTCGAGGTGATTGCCAACCCCGGCAAAAATACCGATCCTGCTGCTGTGGTCTTTGATGCCATTGGCGCTGCCCAAGCCCGAGGCACAGAATTGCTGCTAGTGGATACCGCTGGCCGCTTGCAAAACAAGGCCAACCTGATGGAGGAACTCAAGAAAATCCGTCGCATCATTGATAAAAAAGCGGGTGATGCTCAAATTGAATCGCTACTGGTTCTCGATGCCACCCTCGGCCAAAATGGCTTGCGCCAAGCACAGGTGTTTGCAGAAGCGGCGCAACTCACTGGCGTGATCTTAACCAAGCTGGACGGGACGGCCAAAGGAGGAGTGGCCTTGGCGGTAGTGCAGGAATTGGGACTACCGATTCGCTTCATTGGTGCGGGCGAGGGCATTAAGGATCTGCGCCCCTTTTCCAGTTTTGAATTTGTCGAGGCCTTGCTCTCCAGTGAGGTGGAGGTGGCAGCATGAAGCTGGCCGATCGCCTGCGGTATTTCCAAGGCAATGTCTTTGACGCCATGGATCGGGCTAAGGCGGCGGTGGCGGCCACGGGACAGCCAATTGTTGATCTCTCCTTGGGGTCTGCAGATCTACCGGTAGCGGATCATATTCTTGCAGCCATTGAAGCCTCGGTGCGTGATGCCAGTACCTACGGCTATCAACTCTTTGCCAGTACAGCGGCCTTTCGACAGGCAGTGGCCACTTGGTTTGAACGCCGCTTTGGCCTCAGGGTAGATCCCGAGCGGGAAGTGCTGACGCTGATTGGTTCACAGGAGGGGACGGCGCACTTGCCCCTTGCAGTGATGAATCCCCAAGAGTATGCGCTAGTGCTTGATCCGGGGTATCCCTCCCATGCGGGGGGGGTGTATCTTGCGGGGGGACAACTGTATCCCTTGCGCTTGCGGGCAGAAAATCACTTTTTGCCGGATTTAGAGGCCATTCCGTTGCCGGTGCGAGAGCAGGCCAAACTTCTCATTCTCAGCTATCCCCACAATCCCACCACGGCGGTTGCGCCCTTGGACTTTTTCAAGACAGCAGTTGAGTTTTGCGATCGCCACGGGATTTTACTGGTGCATGATTTTCCCTACATTGATCTCGTCTTTGATGCGGAGCGGGCACCCTCGATCTTTGAAGTGGATCGCGATCGCCAAGTGGGCATTGAATTCTATAGCCTGTCTAAGTCCTACAACATGGGTGGGTTTCGCATTGGCTTTGCCATTGGCCGTGCCGACATTATTGCTGCCCTGCGCCAAATTAAATCGGTGATTGATTTTAACCAATACGCTGGCATCCTGCGGGGTGCGATTGCCGCCCTCACGGGAGATCAAACCTGTGTCCAGCAAACGCGGCAGATCTTTCGCCAGCGGCGTGATACCTTTGTCCAAGCGCTTTGCGACCATGGCTGGCCGGTGCCCCTCCCGCCAGCGACAATGTACGTGTGGGCAAAACTCCCTGACCCTTGGCAGCGGGATTCCCTGGGATTTTGCCAAGCCCTTGTTAAGGCAACAGGGATTGCCGCCGCTCCAGGCTCTGGCTTTGGTCAAGGGGGAGAGGGGTATGTGCGCTTTGCCCTCGTGCGCGATCGCCCCTGTTTAGAAGTGGCGGCTGCCCAAATTGCCGAATTTAGCCAAACGGTCGTTCAGGTGTCGGGCGCTAATCGCCCATGATCCATGCCAAGAGTAGGATCAGGCCGCCCCAAAGGACAATTGCAGGAATATGAATGGAGCGCAACACCTCTAGGGGAGTTAAAACTAGCACCTCCGTAAAGAGATGGGTGACCGTACAAAGAAGAATGAGCAAAATGATAAAGAACATGGCAACTCGCTCTAGGCATTGCCATAGATGGGAATCACGGCACCACTGATCGCAGCCGCTCCCTCGGAAATGAGATAGGCAATCAGGTCACCGATCGCCCGAGGACTCACCCAATTGACCGCTTGCGCTTCGCCCATCGCTGCCCGATTGGCAGGGGTATCGATAATGCTGGGAAGGATGACATTGGCGGTAATGTTTTTGCCTTTGGTTTCGGCAGCGATCGCCCGCGTGAAGGCCACGACTGCGGCTTTAGCAGCACAATAGGCAGCCAGTTCAGCCGCTGGTTCAACTGCACCCCGTGAGCCAATGGTGACAATGCGCCCATATTGCTGAGTCTGCATACGTTTGAGGGCGTGCTTACAAACCAAGAAGGTGGTCTCGACATTGAGGCGAAAACTCTGCTGCCAATCACTGAGGGCAAATTGTGCCGTTGCGCCCATGCTAAAGCCACCGACAAGGTGAACCACGGCATCCAATTGCGGCATGCGCTCCACGAGAGCGGCCACTTCACTTTCATTGTTCAAATCCGCTGCCACAAACCGCACGTTGGCCAACTCCGCTGCCGCCAATTGCTTTTCGAGGGCGTCTCGGGCAGCCGCATCAATGTAGGGCACCGTCAGCGTATAGCCTTGACTGAGGAGAACCGGCACTACCCCTTGACCGAGTCCGCCTGTGCCGCCTGTCACTAAAACCGCGCGATGGGCAAATCCCCTCATGGCTGATCCCTCAGTGTGAGTTGTCGTGCTCTGTAGAAGGTTTGCAAACTGTGGCGATCGCCAACGAATCGCCAGTGCCAAGGCTCATAACTCACCCCCTGCGGGTTATGACGGGGAAAGGACAGTTCAAAACTAAAACGCGCTGCATTTTTTTCCAGCCAGCGAAAGGCGGGGGTGTCCTCAAAAGTCTCCTTGAGATGGGTGTCTGGCCGACTGCCATCGCCAATATCAATGGCATAGCCCGTATGGTGTTCGCTATAGCCGGGGGGCGCACTCACCAATGCCCGCTCACTTGCCCGTTGTGCCCGTTGCTCCTTGACCTCAAAAAAAAGATAGTCCTGATCCTGTTTGGAGCGAAATCCAGAGAGGGGCATCAACACCACCCCCTCCTGCTGCGCGGCGGCGACCATCGCCCGGAACCGTTCTGCTGCGGCTCGCCGTAATTTAATTTGGCCATCGGCACTCACCGCTTCAAGTTCTGAGAGGGGCGCCTCTTCATAGGGCAGATGTCCCAGCAGATTTTCTGTTGGCGTTAGCGTTGGCTCCGTTTCCGTAGCCGTTGGCGATTCCGTGGGACGATTGAGGAACCACACGGCTCCCACGCCCATTAGCCCCACAAGGACAAGGGTGCTGGCGATCGCCCACCCCCCTCGCCGAGGTTCTACTGTGCCCTGAGTGATTGGTTGTAGCCGCTCCGCAACAGGAATATCTTGATCCATGACGCAGTCCCGTGCCTTTTTATGAGAATAGACGATTTTTCCTAGGGCTGGGCATACAGTTGCCAGTAGTTCCAGTAGTTCTCCAAGACATTCTTGACATAGCCATAGGTCTCAGAAAAGGGAATCGATTCCACAAAGCGATCGCTATCGGTCATATCAAAACGCTGCAACCACTGATTGACATTTCCCGGCCCGGCATTGTAACTGGCCAAGGCTAAGAGCGTGTTTTGATTGTACTGATTGTGGGTGTAGTCAACGTACCATGTGCCCAAGCGGATATTGTCCTCTGGATCCACAAGGGAATAGCTCTCTAGGTTCAACTTTTCGGCAATCCAAGCAGCCGTCTCTGGCATCAACTGCATCAACCCCGTTGCCCCCACCACTGAGCGGATCTGCTTTTCAAAGCGAGATTCTTGGCGAATCAAGGCCATCACCAATAGAGGATTTAAGTTGCGAGCTAGGGACCACTTTTCCACTAATTCCCAGTAGGGCAGGGGGTAAAGGGCATACCAGAAGCGGACATCGCGGCGAATGGGCGCAAAGAACGTTGCCACCTCCGGTTCACTGGCTGAGCGCGTAAACAAGTTTTGCAGCATAAAGATGCCATCGAGGTATTCCCCAACGCCAAGGCGAATCAGGCCATCAGTGAGTTGTTCTGCCGCTGTCGGTGTCACCCGATTGTGGAATTCCCACTGCCAGCGCTGCCAAGCCTCCTGAGACTGCCGCAGCAGGTACAGTTCGCGTAGGGTGGCACTCCCCGTGGCCAAGGGAAGGAGGGGCTTGCGATCGCTCGCCACTGAGGGTCGCTGTTGTCGCAGGGTTGTAAAGGTGCCCACGGGTTTCTTGAGCAGACTGGCGGCTCGCCAAGCATAGTAGGTGTGGGGATAGCGCTCTATGACCAGTTGCCAAGTTTGGCGTTGCCCTTGGGGTTGTCCTGCTTCCCCTTGCCATTTTCCTTGCCAAAAGGCGGCTCGCGGTGCCAGCTCACTCTCAGGGTTCAATTTGAGAATTTCGCTAACCCACTGTTGTGCCTGAGACCACTGCCGTTTTTGGGCAGCCCCTTGGGCCAGTTGCCAGCGCAGTTCCGCTGCGGCGCTGCTTTGGGGATAGGTCTTGAAGAGTTGTTGTTGGCTTTGTTGTGCCCCCTTGGTGTTGCCTAGTTCCTGATGAGCTTGGTACTGTGCCAGAAGGGCATCGGCAGCGATCGCGGGTGCTTGATTTTGCCTCGCTAACTGAAGACACTTGGCCAGCAAAGGGAGACGCTCCGCCGGTGTTTTGGCTAAACGGGCAAGGCGCAGTTGGGCAAGGGCTGCTTCGGAACTTTGGGGAAAGCGGTTGATCAGGGCTTGATAGGCGGCGATCGCCCCAGAGGTGTCCTCACTCAATTGACGTCCCCGGCCCACCCGATAGAGATTCAAGGGGGTTGGTGGTGCCTTGGCATAGGCCGCTGCTGCCGGAGCATACTGCATTTTCTCCCAATAGCCAAAGGCGATCGCTTCCCAATCGGCGGGCGTCAGTTGATCGGCGTAGCGCTGCCGCAAAATTTCAAGGTAGGTGCCGTATTCCTCAAGAAAGAGGCCGTGGCGTGCCACCAGCTTCAGGTAGGGCACTTGATCGGGATTTTTCTGTAACTGTTGCGCCACATAGTTGACGACGGCAGGATGCTGTGGAAAGCGGGCGATCGCCTTTTGCGGTTGATTGAGGCTCAGGAGTGCCACTGCCGCTTCAGGTTCACTGCCATAGTCCCGCAGCAACTGTTCCCACGTTTCCTTTGCCTTGCGGTTATCTCCCTGTTGCCGATAGGCCTCCGCCCGCAGCAGGAGAATGGGTGCGGCCATGGGACGGTAAGTCTGCTCAAGATCTTGGAGCCACTGAAGTGCAGCTTGGGGTTGCTGTTGACTCAGGCTTTCTACGGCCAAAAGATAGCGGGCGCGATCGCGCTTGAGGGGATCCGCAGACTCTGCCCATTGCTTTAACTCTTGCGGACTTTGGGGCGGCGCTTCAACAGTCAGCGTGTAAAGGGGCGAAGGCGATCGCCAATGGTACCAACTGAACAGCCCACCGCCAACCATCAGTGCCGCCAACAACAGCGACACCAGCCAAGGCCGTATGCCTCGCCGCTGCTTTCGTTTTGGGAGTGATTTAACCATAATTTGCAATTCCAGCCAGCAACCCCGCTCTCCAATCTCCACAGTAAACTAGGGAGTACAACCCTATTCTTATTAAGTATGTGGCGGTCTTGGATGCAGCAGTGGCAACTGGGTGCTAGCGAGGGGCGATCGCGCTGAAGGAAATCGAATTAACGACCTCACCCGCACATCGCCCTCCACTATGGCAATCTATGAAAAGATAAACCAACAATCGTAAACTTCGATGCCCCCTATGCCACGAATGGTCTGGATTGTGATTGGCTGCAATTGCCTGATTGCGCTAATTGCCCTGTGGTTGGCATGGCAGTTGGTCAAGCTGCGCCAGATTCTGCGGGGGGTGTCCCGTGCGCTCCTAGATGCGGAGCGGAGTACCCACGGGGTCTTAGGCGGTGCCCCTGAGGTGATTATCATTGGCCAGCGGGGGGTAGCAGGCTTGCGATCGCAATTGCCCAAATGGCGGCGGCAACAGCGCAATGTTCGTCTGTTTTTAACCTTGATAAGCTGGATAGGGCGACATGGTATCCGCCTGCAAAGGAGAAAGCGATGAGTCAGCAACAGGGTGGCGGTGGTGCTTTTTGGGGGGGACTGCTCCTAGGGAGCGCGATCGGGACAGTCGTGGGGCTGTTGATGGCTCCCCGCTCTGGCAAGGAAACCCGACAACTCCTGCGCAAATCCGCTGATGCCCTGCCCGAACTGCTCGAAGACATTACTGCGAGTTTTGAGCAACATCGCGATCGCCTCTCAGAAACCACCCAAGAACGCTGGCAAGCCACCTTAGAACGGCTCAAGGAAGCGATCGCCGTCGGTATCGAAGTCACGCAGCAGCAGCGGCAAACCCTGCGGCGCGAAGCCAATGGCATGGCCTTGAGTGACCCTGACGAAGAGGATGCTGTCAATCAATAGCCTGCGGTGGGTCATGAGTCAAGAAATCATGAGCCAAGATAATGAGGAGTTATCCCTTTATCAAACAATCTCGACCGAGGGAGAACCCACCGAGATTTTCCAAACAAAACGTAATACAATCTTGCCATCACGTTTTTTGGTAACAGCACTGTTACAACCAACAGGATTCAAAGAAGGGGTACACCATCGTGGGAGTATTTAGTCGGCTATCACGAGACATCGGCATTGACTTGGGCACAGCCAACACCCTGGTTTATGTGTCTGGGCGGGGGGTGGTTTTAGAGGAACCCTCTGTTGTTGCTATTGACCAAAATACCAAACAACCCCTTGCCGTTGGCGTTGAAGCAAAGCGAATGCTGGGACGGACACCGGGCAATGTGGTGGCCGTACGTCCCCTGCGGGATGGCGTCATTGCCGATTTTGAGCGTGCGGAACTCATGCTGAAGCACTTTATGCGCCAAGTGCACGGCGGTAAGAATTTGTTTGCCCCCCGTGTGGTGATTGGGATTCCTAGTGGCGTGACCGGTGTCGAACGCCGTGCCATTGAGGATGCTGCGCGGGGTGCTGGGGCGCGGGAAGTGTATTTGATTGATGAACCCGTCGCCGCCGCCTTTGGTGCGGGTTTACCCGTGGAAGAACCGACGGGCAACATGATTGTGGACATTGGTGGTGGCACGACTGAAGTGGCGGTTCTCAGTTTGCAGGGCACCGTTTTGAGTGAATCCGTCCGCGTTGCTGGCGATGAAATTTCTGAGGCGATCGTCCAGTATTTGAAAAAAGTACACAACCTGATTATTGGTGAACGCACGGCTGAGGAGATCAAGATTCGCATTGGCTCTGCCTACCCCAATGACAGCTATGACTCCGAAGCCATGGAAGTGCGCGGACTGCACCAACTCTCTGGCCTACCACGCACAGTTACGGTCAAAGCAGAAGAAATTCGCGAAAGCATGGCCGAGCCCCTCTCGGCAATTATTGAAGCCATCAAGCGTACCCTTGAGCGGACGCCCCCAGAACTAGCCGCAGACATTGTGGATCGCGGGATTATGCTGGCTGGCGGCGGTGCTCTGCTACGGGGTCTCGATACTCTGATTAGCCATGAAACGGGCATTGTCGTTCATGTAGCAGCGGATCCCCTGCGGTGTGTGGTCATGGGTACCGGTCGGGTACTGGAAAACTTCAAAGACCTTGCTCGTGTCTTTTCCACACAACCGGCAGTGATGGGTTAAGGATCAGCAGCTATGGCTTTTCTGCTGCGCTGGTGGGGACGATATGCCGGTGGCTTAGTCCTTGTTGCTTTGGTACTCACAAGTGCTTGGATTTTGCGTGAGACCAATGGGGCAGCAATTCGTGAACTGTACCGCCTTCTTAGTTTGCCCTTTCAAGGCGCAGTGGACGATCAGCAAGCCTTGATTCAAGCCCGCACATGGCAACTGGAGCAGCAACTGGCCGCCGTCCAAGCAGAAAACCAACGGTTGCGGCGAATGCTGAATGCACCGATGCTGCCCAATTTCAATGGCCGCGTTGTGCCGGTGATTGGTCGCAGTTCCGATCAGTGGTGGCGATCGCTCCTCTTGGGGGAAGGCAGTCGTCAGGGTCTCACCATCGGTTCAGTCGTGGTGGGCAACGGGGGCCTTGTCGGGCGCATTACCAGCATTACCCCCAATACCAGTCGGGTGATGTTGCTCACGGATCCCGCCAGTCGAGTGGGGGTTGTGGTGGGTCGGACGCGGCAGATGGGGATTCTGCGGGGACAACTCAACCAGCAGGTGATTGTCGAGTTTTTAGAGAAAGACCCGAAGGTACAGCCCAAGGATGTCCTCTATACCTCAGCCTTGAGTAGTCTCTATCCAGCGGGCATTCCCATTGGTGAGGTGCAATCGGTAGAACTGAGCGATCCCACCCGCCCCCATGCCACTGTTATTCTGGGCGCACCGATTGATCGCCTTGAGTGGGTCACCGTCATTCCCTATGCTGAACCGACAGACACGTTTACGCCGAACTAGCCTCAACTGGTTGATTATTATTAGCTCTGTGGGACTCTGTGCCCTGCTGAGCTTTATTCACTTACCCAACCTGCATCTATTGGTGCCCGACTGGTTTTTAATCTGGGTGGTGGTGTGGAGTGTCAAGCGATCGTGGGGACAAGGGGTACTGGCGGGTATTGCCCTCGGTTGGATTCAAGATGGTTTAGTCAGTGCTCATCCTAGCCACGCAGTCAGCTTAGCTTTGGTGGGGGGGCTGACCGCCCTGATGCAAAAGCAGCGCTTTGTTTCTGAGGATTTTATTTCGGTTGCTTTGATTACCTTTGCAATGGCCATTCTTCAGCAAACGGTCATCGCAATCCAAATGAGCCTTGGTAGTGGCTTTCCCCTCGAGGAGATTTGGCAGCACCATCGGCAAGTCGCGCTTAGTTCAGCCATTATGAGTAGTCTTTGGGCACCCTTGCTCTATGCCCCCCTGAATCGCTGGTGGACGTGGTTGCGACAGCAGGAGTAGAGAGCGCAACAATAAACCCGCCTCATGCCCAACTTGCGGCAGCCACTACTCAATCGCTGCTTGCACTTCACCCATAAAGCCGAATGCCCATTCGATGCCCCTGTTTGAGCTTGCCCACCTTTTTGAAGTTCGCCTCAGATGCGCCAGACATTTCTGTTGCCCTTTCACCTCATCACCGTTATACACGCTGAAGTCATCCGAGACGAGTACCCCTGCAAATCCCTCACCTAATAGGGTCTCTAACTCTGCTCGTAGACGGCTGCCCGCCGCGTGGAATCAGCAAAATCCCCAGTCTCCGAGTGCTTCTACCGTTGGCTTCACGCTTTCTGCTGCTCTGGCATTCGTCTGTTGCAGTATCCCCACTCGGACAGTCGGCGTTCTGAGCGTTTATGAAGGTCACTGAATGGTGGTTTTGATGAAATTCAACTGAAGTTGTATAGCTATTCCAATAAGGAATGAGATATCATCCAGCACAATACTTGCGAATCACCTCATCAATCGAACTGTTTGACCCTGCATACATCCGCGCTCGCTTCAGCGCACTAAAGTCGTGCTCAATCACATTCAAATCAGGAGAGTATTTCGGTAAAAATAACACCTCGTGACCCGCCGCTTTCACCACTGCCTGAATCGCCCCTTTTGGATGAATCGGTGTCTTTCTGGTATCTATACCGTCCTGCGACTCAACTCTCTCTTTTCTGACGCTTCCCCGCTCGCTCTCCATCAATTCGTTGGCCTTGCGCTGACCACCCATACTCACACTCTACTCGAGAGTCAAACCCCGTCTCATAGACTACCGTTTCCTCCCCATGGCTCTCTACCCATGTGTCGAGCTGCTGTTGATACGCTTGCCGCTCTTCTTCACACCGTTCTTGGTAACGCATCTGTTTTTTTTCGGGTGATGCCCATCTGGGCGAGGGCATAACTAATGGTGGAAACTTGAACGCCAAATCGCTGGGCACGGTCGATTAAACGGTCATCGGAATGAGTAGCAACATCCGCTGCTAAGGCCGCCCAATCCAGCTTCCAAGGACGACGGGGGACAACCGTGGGCGCTAAGTCGTCTCGCTTCAGCCAGCGATGGATAGTGGCGCGGCTCACCTGAAAGATTTGAGTTGCTTCACTGATTTTGCCACCTTGCTTGATATAGGAGACAACCCGCTCTCGTCAGTCCAAGCTATAGCTCATATTCTTGAGTAACATTCATGACGCTTTGAGTATAGCCTATCCCTCTTGAAAATATCTCACTCCCTTTCGAAATAGCTATATTAGTCGCGCCCGATTTTCGGTGCTAGCTCAATATATCCAGCAACAATCTGAGATTGAGTGACTGCTCCCTCCGGTCGCCCGCCGCCTCACCACTACCTAACTGCTTTGCGGTATAGACGGAGCACTGCGGCGAATTTTGGTAGATTTATATTTCTTAATACTTATAATTTCTTAACGTAAATTTACAATATTCCCAAGTGCCGATAACGTCATGGTTTCCGTGATCTAAATCACATCTAAAAGCGCTTTTACGTGGAATTACGCATGATCCCCAAGTTGCGAAGTTCATAGAATAATAACGTACAGTAAATCAATCCTTAACGAGCAGCTATATCCCCTGTTGATCCCCCACAAAATTTGCCCATGGGTGGAAGTGGACAGCGGGAAATTAATAGATGCTGACATAAGTAATTGGGGGAACACAACATGACAAAATTATTGCCCGTTACTGCCTACACAATTCGCCGTCTGTTGCGGCAATACCAAGGGCAGCTCAAATCCGTGGTGGTGGAAGGGGCTTGCTTAGTTGCTGATCCCGAAGCAGACTTGAATGCGGTGCTCGAGAGCCTTTATTTAGATGAGGAAGAAGTCTGCACCCAAGTGGCTGAAATTGAGAAGCTGATGATGACCCATCAACTGCTGTTGAAAGCAGGGGCAAAAGAGCAAGCAGCAGCCATCGAAGATCAAATCCTCTGGATTTTTGGCCTGAAGCGGATCAAGAATCAAGCCACCCAAGAAGCAGCCCCTGCAATGCCGATTATGATGGCCGTGGGCATTTAAGGCCCCGCAAAAATGGCTTCCTCCACCTCGGCACGGGGGCAGGAGTACTTAAAAGAGCGCTGAATCACACTGCCCTCAAGGCGATCGTGATAGACCACCTGTAGCTCCTCAATATCCAAGCAAATCCGAGCTGACCACTGGGGATACTCTAACTCCCAACAGTGGATATCCGTTTCGTCCCGCACACAGCCCTTTTGCTGTAGCCATGCTTCAATTTGCGGCAGGGCATGGTTGTAGAGGGGTGTTTGGGGATTAGGCAGAGTGTTCATCCAAGTTCTGAGATGCGACTGACAATTTGCAAGATCCATTCTTGCCCCTGTTGGGACAAACCGACAATTACCGCCAGAACCAGACAGCCGACAAACGTGACCCCCAAGATAAACAGAGCAAATAGCTCCCCCGGCGAGAGGGGGCGATCGTCGGGTGGCACAGCAGTAGAGCGAACAGACCCCTGAGAGCGAGAAGAGGCACCTATCCCCATCGTGCTTGACTGTTTTGACTGTGCTCGCAGGCGTAATTGCAAGTCATACCACTGCCGCTGCTCTGGATTGGTCAGCACTGCGTAGGCCTCATTGAGGCGATGAAATTCCTCGCGGGCGATCGCCACCGGCAACGTCGTCGTATCAGGATGGTAGAGCTTACTCTTTTCTCGATAGGCACGGCGAATCTCCGCCAACGAGGCCGTGGGTGCCACCTCGAGAATGTCGTAGTGGGTTCGCGACGGGGACAGATGTGCCATGGCAAGGCTTACTTGACCAGATCGAAGATCTTGAACATGGGCAGGTACATCGCCACCAGAATTGACCCTACCATACCCCCTAGCACCGCAATCATCAAGGGTTCCATCACACTTGTTAGGGACTTCACCGCCTGTTCCACTTCATCTTCATAGAAGTCGGCCACCTTCATCAGCATCTTATCCAGTTCCCCTGTCTCTTCGCCCACGTTAATCATCTGGGTCGCCAGCACTGGAAAGACCCGTTCCTGTTGCAGGGCAAGGCTGAGCATTCCTCCCTTCTGCACTTCCTGTGCCGCTCGGTCAATGGCATTGGAGATCACTTGGTTCCCCGCTGTGGCACTGACAATTTCAAGGGAACGCAAAATCGGTACCCCTGAACGGGACAGCGAACCAAATGTGCGGCAGAACCGTGCCACCGCTGTTTTTTCCACCAAATCACCAAAGAGGGGTAGCTTCAACAGCAAGCCATCAATCATCAGCCGGCCAGCCGGAGTCTTGTAATAAAAGCGAATCCCCAATACCAAGCCCACCACACAGATAATCAACAATGCCATATACTGCGGCGTGCGCAGGAATTCACTAAGCGCCACCATCATGGCGGTAAAGGGCGGCAATTCCCCCCCCAACTGTTTGAAAATACCCTCAAACACAGGGATCAGGAAAATCACCATCCCCAAGAAGATGCCCACCGCCAGCAGGCCCACCACCACGGGATAGGTCAGGGCGGACTTGATTTGGTTATTGAGGCGGGCTTGATCCTCCAGTAACTTCGAGAGACGGTTGAGCACCTCATCGAGCACCCCCCCCGTTTCCCCCGCTTGGATCATAGCCACAAACAGGTTATCAAAGGCCTCAGGATGGGGACGCATGGCATCAGCAAGGCTGCTCCCCTGTTGAATGTCATTGTTGACGGCCATGAGGATTTTTTTTAATTTCGGGTTGGTGCATTGATCTGCCAAAACACCAATCCCACGCACCAAGGCCACACCTGCATTCACCAGTGCCGCAAACTGCCGCGCAAAGATCGCTCGATCTTTCACCGTAATTTTGGAGAGGAAAGTGAGGTCGAGGTCTGACTTGAGGGTGAGTTTTTTGGCCTCCTTGACCTCTAGAACCTGTACCCCTTGCAATTGCAAAGCCATGCGTGCTTCCCTTGGTGTCGAAGCTCGCTCGCGGACGGTCTTGTATTTGCCTTGGGCATCCCGGATCCGCACTTCATAGGTTGCCATGACTCAATACCCCTTCTTTTTATCAATAATTGCTAACTAGCGTGCTGCTGCCGCAGGTGTACCCGTACCAATCAGACGTTGCAACTCGTCCTGACGCGAGGACTTGGCCATTGCTGCTTCATAGGTGATGATGCCCGCACGATAATAATCGGCCAAGACTTTTTCAAGGGTCTGCATCCCCAGCTTGCCGCCCGTTTGAATTGCCGAATAAATCTGCGAGGTTTTGCCTTCGCGAATCAGGTTGGAGATAGCAGGGGTCACCACCATGATCTCTTGTGCCATAATCCGCCCAAATTCACCGGGCTTGGGATTTTTCTTAGGAACCAGCGTTTGGCTAAAGACCGCCACTAACGAGTTGGACAACTGGACGCGAATTTGCTGCTGCTGCTCTGGCGGGAACACATCCACCATACGGTCAACGGTTTGGGCAGCTGAACTGGTGTGCAAGGTACCAAAGACCAAGTGACCGGTTTCTGCCGCTGAGATGGCAAGCTGAATTGTTTCCAAGTCCCGCATCTCACCCACAAGGATAATATCGGGGTCTTCCCGCAGCGCTGCCCGCAGAGCATTGGCAAAGCTCTTGGTATCTTCCCCCACCTGCCGTTGGTGGATCAGGCTCTTGATGGGTTCATAGACAAACTCAATGGGGTCTTCAATCGTCAGGATATGCTCAGCGCGGGTTTTGTTGATCAAGTCAATCATCGCCGCCAAGGTTGTGGTTTTCCCTGATCCTGTCGGCCCAGTCACCAGAATCAAGCCCCGTGGCCGCTCACTCATTTCGCGGACAACATTGGGCAATCCCAACTGCTCAAACGTGGGAATTTTGGAACTGAGTGCTCGCAAGCAAGCAGCATAGGTTCCCCGGTCTTTATACACATTGACGCGGAACCGGGCGAGGCCACGTACACCATAGGAGCAGTCCAACTCCCAGTTTTGCTCTAGGTGCTTGCGTTGGGTATTGTTGAGCATGCTGAAAATCAGGCGCTGGCATTGCTCTGGGGTGAGGGGTTCGTAGTCGGTCGGGGTTAATTTGCCGCTAATGCGAATGTAGGGGGGTAAGCCAGCGGAGATATGCAAATCGGAGCCACCATTGGCCACCACTTGCTCCATTAGGTCTTCAATCATTAGCTCCATAGGGTGTTCCTCGTCTAAGCAGTTTGGTCAACAACACGAAAGTTCATCACTGACATTAATAATCTTGTTAATCCACAAAGCGGGGTGTCATGCAATAGGGGCATTCTAACCATTCGGGCTGCGCCTCGGCACCGCAGGTACGGCAGGTTAAAGAACTCTTACGTTTGGCCTTGAGTTCTGCCTCTAGTCCAGTGTCCGTAAAGGTGACGCGCTCCACTTCTTCGAGGGTGGTGAGTCCTTCCTTGACTAACCCCAAGCTATAGGCAAGCAGGGTTTTCATGCCCTCTTCGACGGCCGCCTCCTTGATTTGCTCGGTGGGGGCACCTTCGGTAATCAGCCGTTGCAGTCGCTCGGTGATCCGCATAATTTCGTAGACGCCGACCCGTCCTTTGTAGCCCAAACCACCACATTTACTGCAAATGGGTTGGCCAGTTGCCTTAGCCGCTTGAATTTGCTCGGGTGTCAGTTTATTGGCTTTGTAGAGGGTGAGGTTGACATCCTTGGAGGCAGACAAGCCAAAGCGCGCCAGTTCCTCACGGGTGGGTGTATAGGGAATCCGACACTCACTGCATACCCGCCGCATCAGCCGTTGGGCAACAACCCCAATGAGGGAGGCGGAAACCATAAAGGGTTCAATGCCCATTTCCGAGAGGCGGGCAATTGCACTGGGGGCATCGTTAGTGTGCAGGGTTGTCAAGACCAAGTGCCCCGTCAAAGCCGCTTCAATGGCGGTTTTTGCGGTTTCTTTGTCACGGGTTTCGCCCACCAGAATTACATCGGGGTCTTGGCGGAGAAAGGCTCGCAAAATTGAGGCAAAGTCCATGCCTTTTTCGCGAATAACCTGTACCTGCGTTAGGCCGGGGAGCGTGTATTCAATCGGGTCTTCCGCTGTACTGATGTTGACACCGGGACTATTACATTCAGCCAGCGCAGAGTAAAGCGTGGTGGTTTTCCCTGAACCAGTGGGACCTGTAACGAGGATGAGGCCAAAGGGGCGCTTGGTCATCTCCCGCACAATAGCAAGGCTCTCAGGGTCAGTAATCAGCTTGTCGAGACCGAGTTGGGTGGCGGAGTTATCGAGAATCCGCAGTACGACTTTTTCGCCCCAGCGGCTGGGGAGGGTATTCACTCGGAAGTCCACCCGTCGCCCTTGGAACATTTTGCGGATACGACCATCTTGGGGGGCACGCCGCTCAGCAATATCAAGGTCAGCCAAGATTTTGAAGCGGGAAACGACGGCTGGCACGATTTTCTTCGGCAGTGGATCAAAGGCTTGGTGAAGCACCCCATCTTTGCGGAAACGAATCCGCAGGTATTCCTCTTGAGGTTCGATGTGAATGTCGGAAACGCCTTCGGTGAGGGCTTTGGCCAAAATTTTGTTGACAAGGGCAATAATCGGCGCATCTTCTGCACCTTTCAGCGCCTCAGCAAGGTCAACCTCCTGCTCCCCTTCCAGCTCTTCGAGGCCGCCCATGGCTTCGATGTCTTCTTCGATGTTGATGTCACCGATCGCAGCCGGGGCGCTTTTGCTAGCGGTGGTTTCAGCTACCTGTTTATTGAGAATCGGGTCAATGAGGCGTTGGTAATCCTCTAGGGTGATCACCATTCGCTTGAGGGTGAGGTTGTGGGCGCGGAGTAAGCGGGTGAGGTTGTCAATGGCTTGGAGGTTATCTGGATCCACCATCGCCACGAGCAGATAGGGGGGATCAGCGTCGAGGTGCTTGGCAATGGGGATGACTTGGTAGGTGCGGCAGGTGTCAATCGGTACAATCGTGTTGATCAGTTCCTCGATTTGCTCGGTGGGGAAACGATTGAGTTCGGGATCGAGGCAATCAACCCCGTAGATCACTTTGAGTTCAAAAAGCTGTTGCTTGTGGTACTGGCGTAACACATCGGGGGGCATGGTGGTGCCCGTAATCTCCTGCAACACGGTTACGAGGGACTTGCCCGTTTTGCGGGCGGTGTTCATGGCTTCCCGCACCTGATCGATACTGGCGTAACCGGAGGCAACAATGGCTCGTTCTGTGGGGCTAGCGGCTCTGCCGCGCACGGTAAGTGCTTTCCGAGAAGAAGATGACGATGTGTTGACCATAGGGCGCGTTAGGGTCTGGATGGCTTGCCTACTATAGTAGCAACAACCTTCCCAGAGATTTCATGGGTATTTTCACGGTTTATGTTTATTGACATTTTTGTTGACAATTCTTGCTATAGACGCTTTGTAACCGCGATCGCGCTCTTTTGCATAGGCTGAAAATTATTTACAATCCTGCGGCACATTAGAAACTATTAGTTATCTGTTCTCCCTGTTAGCGCGTCCTCTTGATTCCGCCATCATCCTGTGGAGGTTTGCCCTATGCGTGTCAAAGACTTGATTTTGCCTGTGCTGGTGGTTGGTTTGGTCTTTGTTGGTTTTGGCGATCGCTTTTTGCCGGCACCTTTGAGTACGGCCAGTGCCAGTACCCGCGAGCAACTGAATGACTTTCTTAAGGGCATGTTTACGGGGTTTTCTGTCTATAACCGCTACCATAAGACGGAGGAGATGATCCGCCAAGCGGAAGGGAAGTAAATGCGCCGCTTTTTGCTCTTTTTACTCTGGATGATCAGCAGCGGGGCGATCGCCCTCTTTTCGGTACAGAATGCAAAAGCGGTGTCGCTGCGATTTTTGTTTTGGCAATCCATTGAGATGCCCCTTGGCTTGCTCTTGATCTTTGTGGCTGCGATCGCCCTCTGGGTGCCCTATTTAGCCCGTCCACTGCGGCGATGAAGTGGCCACACGCGCTGCTCATTCTACTTGTGATTGTTTTGTGCTTGATGGGGCAACCAAGAATTGCGGCCATTCCAGCCTCACCCCTCACCCTAGAAGTCAATCCAGCCGATCCACAAGCCAGTGATGCCGTAACCCCTTTCCGTACGATTGCTGCTGCTTTGGCGTGGGCACAGGCGCACGATCGCCCCACCGACATTTACATTCATGGCGGCATTTATCGGGAGGCATTGGGAACGATTCATCATCGGCAGATGCCCCTGCGACTGGTGGCTCAGGCGGGCGAACGCGTGATTGTGCGGGGCAGTCAACAATGGTCAGATTGGCAAGAAGTCTCCAGCACCCCTAGGTTCACCATTTACCGTCACCCTTGGACACTGGCTTGGGGCTTTTCGGGTAACCCGTGGACAAACTATGGCATTGAGTTACCCCTCGTAGCGCAGCGGGGCGAACTGGTGTGGTGGCGGGATACTCCCCTGCGGCAGCGACTTTCATTTAGGGAATTGCAGGGGGATGATTTCTACGTGGATGATACGGAGCAACAACTGTATGTGGCTCTGTCTGTGGGCATCTCACCCAGTGAATTGGAAGTAGCCGTTCACCGTGAGGCCTTACGCATCTTAGACAGTGGTTTTATCAGTTTGGTGGGCCTACGCTTTGAGCACTATGGCGGCACATTTAGCCAAGCGGTGCGCATTGAACGCAGCCATGACATTGAGGTTAAAGACTGTACTTTTTGGGGCAATAATTGGGGCGGCCTCGAAAGTCATCAGAGCGATCGCCTGCGGGTGGAACGAACACAGTTTCTGCAAAATGGCTGGCGGGGCATGGCGGGGGTTCATTTGCGGGACTTCACAGTGCAGCAGGTGCTCGTTCAAGGGAATAATTGGCGGGGGGCATGGGCAGGCTTTTACGATTGGGATGCGGGGGATAAGTACTTTCATTTGCGCCGCGCCGTCTTCGATCGCTACCGCGCGATTGAGAATCAAGCGGCCGGTCTGTGGCTTGATACTGATAATCAAAACGTTGAGATTCGGCGATCGCAATTTCTCGGCAATGCCGTTGTCGGTCTTTTCCTCGAGGCGAGCACAGGTCCAGTGACCATTGAAGATTCCTTAATTGCCTATAACTACAGCATTGCCCCGAACTATCTACAAACCCCCGGCATTTTTGGCTGGGCGGTTGCCCATGTTACCCTGCGCCACAACTGGATTTGGGAAAACCAAGGGGCACAAATTGGCGTCCGCGATCCTTCGCCTCGAACCGTCACCCTACCCGAAACGGGTGAGGAAGTCACGATGACCTCTCAAGATTGGTACCTAGAGGGGAATTGGATTGGTAGCCGCCAAGAGCAACTCCTGACCACCCTCAAGGGGGAACCCTTCTTGCAAACGCTGAAATTGCAGGATAACCACTGGTGGAGTGAAGCGGCCTATCCCTTTCGCCTAGAGGGGGAAAATCTCACTTGGTCGCAGTGGCAGGAGCAATACGGCAATGCCAGCGATCGCTGGCTCATCCCCTAGAGGCGATCGCGTAACTGATTGACCATCGCTTGAGCCGAGGCCTCATCGACAAACATCCCCAGTTGAATCTTAGTTTGGTCGCCGTTGCCCACCAAAAAGGCATCAGGCACCACAGCTTGGACTTTTTCTAAGTCCGCAGGTTCCTTGTAGGGAGCCAGCACATAGTAGCGACCATTGGGCATTTTTTCCACAAAAAGCTGCGTCGTATGTTCAGGTTCAGCCGGGGTTGGGCTGGCCGTAGGGGTGGGTGAGGCACTGGTTGATGGACTCGCCGCAGGTTCCAATTGGGCAAGGGTGCTGCGATTGACATCGGGAAATTCCCGCGCAGTCATATCAGGGCCGACGGGGGGCGTGGGTGATGCTGCTGTTGGCGTTGCAGGTGATTCAGTGGCAACGGGGGCAGGTCGGCGGTTGAACCACCAGAGGGCTGCGCCACTAAAGCCGGCCAGAATGCCAACCACAATTAACCAGCGTTGCACCAGATGTTGACTATTGCTTTCACGCCGTTGGAACCAAGGCCGCTGTTGGTTTTTTCGGGCCTGCTTGAGCAGCTCGCGGGTAGAGGCAAAGGGGCGCTTTGTTCGGGTTGGCGTTTGCGGGGCAGGGGGATCGCTGGCATAGGAGGGGGGCAAGAGTTCTGCTAAATCTGTGGGATCAAACTCGAAAAAGGGATCGGGAGCCACCTCATTGGTACGTTCATCGGTGGCTGGTGCTGTCTCAGGGGTGAAGGCCAAAGAATTGACAACGGGAGGAACGGTTTGGGAAGCTGTTTCTGCGGCAGCAGGGGTGACACTCGGTTCTGGGGAAGTTGCAGACTCGGGAACCGGCGGCGCTTCAAAGGGGGAATGGGCTTGTACCATGCGATGGCAGCGATATTGAGTGAGTTCTGCCTCTAAACTAAGGTTGAGGGAAGCCAAAGCCGCTTGCAAACGTTGGCGATCGACGGTGGCAGAGGTCATAGCAATCGCTCCGAAAACAGTGCCCTACAGTCCCTTCACTTAACGCACCACCCCGATGGATTATGCAGCACCCTGTGCAGGTTCCCAACAATGGCACAAGCACCCCTATTGAGCATTTGCATTCCGGCCTATAACCGTCCCCAAGGATTGGCACAAGCGGTTCGCTCAGTTGTCGCAGCCTTGCCCCCTGAGAGCCACGATCCGGTGGAAGTCATTATTATCGATGATTCTGCCACCCCCACAGCAGTGGAGGATTTGCTGGCTGGATGGTCAGGCCGCTGGCACTACCAGCACAATGCCCAGCGCTTAGGAATGGTGGCCAATTGGAATGCCAGTTTAGCGCAGGCCGCTGGGGAGTTTATCCTGCTGTTGCACGATGATGATTACCTATTGCCCCAAGGGATCACGAGGATTCTGGAAACCCTCATCCAATATGGTAGCCAGTTTGAAGTCTTTCTCTTTGGCGTGCATTTGGTGGATTCGCATCAACGCTGTTTGCGACGGCAGATACCCCGGCAGCAAACATGGCTCTCCCCAGCTCAAGCCCTTAGGCAATTGCTGCGTCATTCCTCGTTTGTGCGATTTCCCGCCTTGATCTGGCGGCGATCGCTCCTCGAGGAGGTGGGCTATTTTGATCCCGCCTACGGCGAAGCCACAGACCTCTACCAATGGCTACGCTTCTTTGCCCAGAAGGGGGTTTACACGGTTCCCCGCGCCACTGCTGCCTACACGATCCACGATCAAGCCCTGACAATGGGGATGTTTCAAGCCCAGACCTTGGCTACCCTAGGGAATATTTTTGCCGCCGCTGCGAATTTATCGATTCTCTCACCAGCGGAACTGCGGCAGTGCCAGTGTGACTTTTTTCACCAGTTTATCTTGGCGGGAACGTGGCGATTTTTGCGGCGACGGCAGTGGCAACGGGCAGAGGCAGTGTACCAGCTGTTTGATCTACCAGAGGTGATTGCATTGGGGCGATCGCGCCGCTGGCAAGGCTGGCGTTGGCTCTTTGGGGCTTGGCTTTGGCTACTGCGACGGGTTAACTAACTGCCCACCGCACATAGGGCAGCCGCGCTGCAACGTCGTGAATTTTGTCCTGATTGGCCAACAGTTGACCACAGGCATCCCATTGACCCGAAAGGAGCATTTGCCGCGTACTTTCCGCCATGGTTAAGGGAATCACTTGATCGCCTGCTGTCAAGGTCAGCGCCTGTAAGTCTAGGGTCAGTTCCGTAGTGGGCTGATCTTCTAAGAGAGTTTGCAGTGCTTGTACCTGTTCTGGAGCTGCCGTCAGACAGGGAACCCCCATTGCCAAGCAGTTCCCGGCAAAGATCTCGGCAAAGCTTTCGCTGACAATTGCTTGAATTCCCCAACGGGCGATCGCTTGGGGGGCGTGTTCGCGACTAGAGCCACAGCCAAAATTGGCATTCACCACCAGAATCCGTGCCCCTTGGTACTGAGGCAGGTCAAAAGGGTGTTGCCCCGACTGGCGATCGTCAGCAAAAACGTGTTCCCCAAGGCCATCAAAAGTGACACAGCGGAGAAACCGTGCGGGAATAATGCGATCCGTATCGATATCGTTGCCCCGCAGAGGAAGGCCACGACCGGTAATGCGTTCAATCTTGCTCATAGGTCTATCTTACTGGATTGCGCAGCCTGCAAGTGCATTTTGGGGGGAATTGCCCTGAAGCAGGTTACTCAACAGTAGGGTCGGCGGTTGCGCATGGGGCCAAGCAAAGGCATGGCGAAAAGCAGCTTCCTGACAGGCTTGTAACTCCTTGAAGTTGAGGATGTCGTGGGTGAGCAAGTTTTCGTACTCAAAGGGCAGCCGCACGTTGTGCAGACCCGCGTTGTCGGTACAGATGGCCACGTCCACCCCCGCTTCAAAACAGCGTTCAAAGACGAGGCGTAATTGCGCGTAGCTCTCAAGGGTACCCGTTTGAAAATAGGTGGTGGGGCACACTTCGAGGCATTGACCGGCTGCTGCCACTTCCTTGAGCAGCTCTGGATAGCGCAGGGGAATTTGAATGCCATGACCAATGCGTTGCAGGTAGGGTAGCAATTCGGGATAGCAGCCATTCACCGTTTCGTAGAGGTGGCCAGTGGTTTTAAGACCGCGATCGCGGGCATAGGTATAGAGTTCAATAAATTCCGCCATGCGATCGCCATAGACGCTATCGCCCCCGGCCAAGTCAATGCCACAGACAAACTGCGGAAAACTCGCCGCCAGATCAACAATGGCACGGTTCACCGCATAGGGTAGCCGCGTGTGCATACAGAGAATTTGGCTCGTGACAATCGGGTATTCTGGTACTTGGCAAGCCAGACCCACCGTTTTAACAATGTCGGCCATCTGCTCAATGCGATCGCTCTGGGATCGCTGCGGATCCGTGCGCAGATAGGGGGTATAGCGCAGCTCTAGATAGGCCAAGTTTTCAAAAATATAGGCGCCGCGAATCAAGCGAAAGATGAAATAGGGCAAAGTTTGCGGCGTTTGCACACTCTCCACTAGGGTGTGGAGTTCGAGGTATTCTTCAAGGGATTGGCGGGGGCGCGTATAAAAGGTTTCAAATTCCTCATAGTCAGGAAAGCGATCTGCAAGGGCGCGATCGTTCCGCTGAAAATACCGCCAAAGAATACGCGGTACAACTGAGCCACCCAAATGCCGATGTAGTTCTGCGTACAGTGCCATACGTGCTCCTTGAACTGGCCAAAACGCAATCAATACCTAAGCTGGCCAGAGGGGTCAATGCCCGCACCTCAGCCATCGAAAACAGAACGAAAACAGTGATGAACGAAGGATTAAATTGTTCTAATGTTAACAAATTTTACAAAGGTGGCGCAGGAACCAATGGGCGCAAACGCTAGGATCATTTCGATCTCCAATTGGTTGGGTATCGCGAATGTGGCCTTTTCGGCGGCGAGGACGGCTTCCCCATTCTCTCTCTAGCGGCAATGTAGTCACGATTGCTTTGCAGCTGTACCGTCATCAGGGCAATCGCTACTTTCTTTTGAGCCTTTTTGCCCATGCGTGGTTTTTTCTGCTCACCATTACCGCCGTGCTGATCGTGGCCGTAGCACTGATTGTTGGGGGGATTCTTGCTGGGGCGATGGATAATGTTGCCCCCTTTCTCTGGCTCACAGGCATTAGTGTCCTCGTAGCTTTGCCCTTTTATCTCTTTGGTTGGACACGGCTAATGGCCAGTGGTGCGCTGCTTTCTCGCCGTATTTACGCTGTCCTGACGGCCCTTGAGGAATCAGAATCGGCAGCCCGCAGCTTTATTTTTCCCAAGATGCTGAATTATTTGCTGGCCACTCTGATGGTCGGTGTCATTTTGCTCTTGGTGTATGGGGTCTTGGGGGCGATCGGCTACTTAATTTATTTGGTGGCATCCCCCTTAGTGCAATTCCTCGAGCAGAATATCCAAACGGAACCCGCAAGAAGTCTCTTCTTTTTAACTTTTCTGCTCAGTATCCTGTTGCTAGTGCTCCTTGCGCTGTTGGTGATTAGCTACTTTATGGCGCGGCTCTCCCTTGTTGATGTGGTCTTAGCCCTTGAACCCGACTGTACGCCCCTCAAATCCGTTCGGCGCAGTTGGCAACTGACGCAGGGACAGGCATGGCATACCCTAACGGTATTTTTTGTTGCTTCCCTTGCAACGATTCCCGCCAATCTCCTTGGCAGTATTATCAACAGCGTGGTGATTCTTCCCGTTGCTGGCCTCTTTGTAGGGGTTTTGCTCCTGCCCCTCTGGCAAGGGATCAAGGCAGTTCTGTATTGGGATCTGCGAGTCCGCAATGAAGGAGCAGCGTTTCAAGTCCGCCCTGAAGCAGTGAATCCCCTGCGCTGGTTGCGGCGGGTCACACTACGCACACCGGAAAGCATCGAGTTGGACTTTGCCCTAGCAGGAATTGGCAGCCGCGTTTTGGCTTGGCTGATTGATCAGGTGATTCTCTACACGGCACTTGTGCTTTTTTCGCTGGCGGCAGGGTACATCTACTTCTATGCCCTTTACCCGTGGCTGATTGAGGTGCTACCCGCTAGTGGCCAAAGTATTGAGGCTTGGAGTTTGGGCATTTACCTATTGGTGATGTTTGCCTTCTACAACGGCTATTACATCTTCTTTGAAACCTACTGGCAGGGACAAACCCCCGGCAAGCGCTATGCAGAAATTCGCGTTGTTCAAGATAATGGCCGCCCCATTGGTCTGCGGGAAGCGACCTTGCGCAGTCTGCTGCAACCCATTGATTTTGCTTTTTTTGGTATAGGGGCATTCCTAGTGGCGTTATCTCGATCAGAAAAACGTTTGGGAGATAGGGTGGCGGGTACCCTTGTGATTCAAGATGAACAGGCGACACGGTTGGCACCTAAAGCTACAACCGGTCAGCAACCACAGGCGGCTTGGGTGCAGGAGTTGCGATCGCTCGCCCATTGGGAACAGATGACTCCCGAACACTATCTCCTAGTACGCAATTACCTCAACAATCGCGATCGCCTGAGTCCTGTCGGTCGTTATCAAGCGGCTCAAGAGCTGCGCCAGCAATTAGAACCCCTGTTGCTGCCCACCTATCCCGCCAACTGGCCTGCCCTCAGTGCCGAGGACTTCCTAGAAGGTCTATACATAGCCTATCGTCAACAATACCAGTCATCCCCCTAGTGTGAGGCCGTTATGCGTTTGCTGCTGACCCTTGGTTGTAGTCTGACCCTTTTGGGCGCTTTTCCCCTGCTCATAGGTCGGGCGAGTGAAGTGACGATTCAGGCTGCTGCCCCTATCCCCCAACGCTATCAACTCCTAGGCTTATCCTTTGAAACACCCCTACAATTTTCGCCACCCACTTCTTTTGGTGAAAATGGCGTTGCTGTGGTCTATCCCGCCAATGCCGTACCGGGGGAGCACGAGTTAATGGTGAGCCTGATTAGCCTACCCAAAACAAGCGAGGTACTGGGGGGACTTTCCGATCAGGAGTTGCGCAGTTGGCTACGGTTTACCCAAGTGGGGGGTCCTCTCTCAGCAGCCCCCGCACGCATTGAGCGGCGAATTTTGGGACGGCGAGTCCGTGGTGAACTGTTTTATTATCCAACCCCCCGACCGATTCACCAAGAGTTATATTTGATGCATCTCCAAGGGGGGCAGCGGCTGGCTATTCTCTTTGAAGCCGAAGATCGGGTGCCCTTACTCGTGGTGGAGCAGGTCTTTAACCACGTGGCAGCATCATTCCAAGAATTACCCCCGCGATCGCGAGAATGGAAACGTAGTTTTGAATGGTGGAAAAACCGTTAGATCTTTGAGGGGCAATAGCTATGCACCATGCTCCCCCCGTGTATCTACCCAAAACCCTTCAGTTCACTGAAGAGCAATTCGCAGAGATTATCAAAGCCAATCCTAATCTACGGTTTGAATTAACTGCTGCGGGAGAATTGGTTGTTATGCCCCCTACAGGCGGCGAAACGGGTCGCTACAATGCCGCCCTCACGGCTGACATTAGTCTTTGGAATCGCCAAACTCAACTAGGTGAGGTCTTTGACTCCTCAACGGGATTTCGCCTGCCCAATGGCGCCATTCGCTCACCCGATGTTGCATGGATTACCAAGGAACATTGGCAGCGCCTAACCCCAGAGGAACGTCAAGGCTTTGTGCCTCTTTGCCCCGATTTTGTGATTGAACTCGCATCTGCTAGTGATGACTTGTCCCATTTAAGGGCAAAAATGCAGGAATACATGGACAATGGTTGCCGCCTTGGCTGGTTGATTGTCCCCCAGCAACAAATGGCAGAAATTTATCGCCCCCAGCAAACACCAGAGAGCGTGTCTCTGCCAACAACGCTTTCAGGAGAGGAAATTCTTCCTGACTTTTGCCTTGCATTTTCTCCCTAAGGCCAATGGATAAACCAGTGGAATCTTCTCACTGGAGATATCAATCATGGAACAGACCGTTGCCTGCGCTGAAACGGAAACACTGCGCGTTAGCTCTCTGCGTGCTTTTGCCTACTGTCGGCGGCTATTTTATCTCGAAGAAGTTGAGGAGCTTTATACCCAAAATGAATCCGTCTTTGCGGGGCGGCGGCTCCACGCTGAGCTACAAAAACTAGAACGGGAAGACTGGCAGGAATTTAATCTGGAAAGTGTAGCCCTTGGCTTACGAGGGCGGGTTGATGCACTGCGTACCTTGGAGGGGCATTTGATTCCCTACGAGCACAAAATTGGCCGTTCTTATCGCGATCGCCAGCAGCAGCCCCAAGCTTGGCACAGCGACAGGGTACAAATTCTGGCCTATGCCTGTTTACTAGAAACCGTTCTCGGCGTCACTGTCCCCGAAGGCCGCATTCACTATCACCGCGATAACATCACTGTACGGGTTCCTGTAGATGAGGCAGGCCGCCAACTGGTGCGGGACACAATCGAGCAAGCGCGTCAACTGCGTGCTTCCCTAGAACGTCCCCCTGTCTGTAGCAATGAAAAACTCTGTCTCAACTGCTCCTTGGCACCTGTTTGCCTGCCTGAAGAAGCCCGCCTCGCCCGAGATCCTGAGCATTTACCCCTGCGGTTATTTCCGCGAGATGACGAGCGTGAGATTATCCATGTCACGGCTGGCAAATCGGTAATCAGGCGAGCTGGCGAGCAGCTACGGATTGCCATTGACGATGAACCTGAGCAAAAGCTGCCCATTCAGCAGGTGGGTCAAGTTGTTATCCACAAATTTGCCCAAATTACCACCCCAGCCATTCATCTCTGTGCCTATGAGGATGTCGGTGTTCACTTCATCAGCAGTGGTGGGCGCTATATCGGCAGCATTGACAACCGCAAGGGCAGTATTCAACGGCGTATTCGTCAATATCAAGCCCTGACGAACCCAGACCAATGTTTACGTCTTGCCCAGTTACTGGTGAATTGTCGCGGACAAAGTCAGCGTCGCCTGTTACTCCGAGGACAGCGGAATCGCCAAGATGCTCTGCCTGCATTGCAAGAGACCACTACGCAAATGGATCGGCTCATTAGCAGCATCTCCCACGCCAATTCCCGAGAGGCTCTACGCGGCATTGAAGGCAATCTCGCTGCCCTGTATTTTTCGGGATTGCCCTATCTTCTAGGGGATCAAGTCCCGAAGGAGCTGCGCTTCAACGGTCGCAATCGCCGCCCCCCGAAAGATCGTTTTAATGCGCTGCTCAGTTTTGGCTATGGCATGCTGCTCAAAGACGTAATGAATGCCATTCTTACGGTTGGTCTTGAACCCGCCTTTGGCTTCTATCATCAGCCGCGTACCCAAGCACCACCCCTTGCGTTGGACTTGATGGAAATTTTCCGCGTCCCCCTTGTGGATATGGTCGTTATTGGTTCGATTAACCGTATGCAGTGGAACCTTGACCAATGCTTTGAGGTACGCCGAGATCACGTATGGCTGAGTGACTATGGGCGCCGCAAGTTCATTGAACTCTATGAAGCCCGCAAAGGTGAAACGTGGAAGCACCCAGTAACCAACTACTCGCTCACTTATCGGCGACTCTTGGAGCTGGAAGTGCGTTTGCTTGAAAAGGAATGGTGTGGGGAAGCAGGTCTATTTGGCAAACTCATTTTGCGTTGACCTATGGGTGAATCCAAAAATTGGTACCTCATCTGCTACGACATCCGCGACCCCAAGCGCTGGCGACAGGCTTATAAGCAGTTAGAGGGCTATGGTGAACGATTACAGTTCTCGATTTTTCGCTGTCGTCTCACGCCACGGGAGCGGGAAAAGCTGCGCTGGCAACTGGAAAAAATCCTCACCAAGGAAGACAGTCTCCTAATCGTAGGATTGTGCAGCCAATGCGTTGAGCGGGTATGCGCTTGCAACCGAGCGGGGACATGGCCAATGTCGGAGCAGAACTTCAAAATCTTTTAGCATGCAAGCACCTCTGGACTCAAATATTCTCCGAACGCACTGATATTCAAATACAGCCCCTTGACTAGGTTTGAGAGTTTTTGTTAGATTTAGAGGTGCTTGAAAATCTCTGAACCTATTCCCCAGAGCGGGATCGACAACTGAATACTGACCGAGGCTAAAAATTTTACAGTCACAAAAAAACGAAGTGCCTGAGGTGCTTGAAAAGTGACTGTGCTAAGCTAGTCCTAGAGGCATTTCTAGGGCGCGGCTGTGCCTCTACCTTTGATGCCGTAAGGCGTTGAGCACAATTACCTAGATTAAAAATCTAGGGGTAGAGTTTGTGCCTCTACCTTTGATGCCGTAAGGCGTTGAGCACGAATTTCTTCTCCAGTCAAAAACCGCACAAAAGTATGTGCCTCTACCTTTGATGCCGTAAGGCGTTGAGCACAAATTTGGGTTACCTAGATCCAAAAGATCTAGGAGTGTGCCTCTACCTTTGATGCCGTAAGGCGTTGAGCACACATTGAAAACATTGTATTACAAATAGCTGGGTTGTGCCTCTACCTTTGATGCCGTAAGGCGTTGAGCACTGTGATGCATCAGACCTTATTGCAAGACCTGATAGTGCCTCTACCTTTGATGCCGTAAGGCGTTGAGCACGCTAGGCTCCTGACTTTATCTCAAGCTGAGCTGCTTGTGCCTCTACCTTTGATGCCGTAAGGCGTTGAGCACTCTCTTGGACGTTTTTCTAAGGCTCGTTTTTCTGTGTGCCTCTACCTTTGATGCCGTAAGGCGTTGAGCACGCTCCAGTATCATGGTTAAATATATCAGCTGTAAAAGTGCCTCTACCTTTGATGCCGTAAGGCGTTGAGCACATTAATCCTAGCGGCTATCCTTTTGAACCCCCTCCTGTGCCTCTACCTTTGATGCCGTAAGGCGTTGAGCACAGCTTAGCGATAGCGGTGTTGTGGAGACGCTATTTGTGCCTCTACCTTTGATGCCGTAAGGCGTTGAGCACTAAGAATCTTAAAGATGTGGTGGGAGGATATTTATTGTGCCTCTACCTTTGATGCCGTAAGGCGTTGAGCACTTTTGCCAGAGGACGTTGTGGACAAGATTAATAGTGCCTCTACTCCTAGCGCTGTGGGCTAGCCCAGTGGTTGGTTAACTTTCTTGAATAAAAATAAAAATTTGTATCCAAAAGCTTTTTTGCTCCTTGTGGTTACCTACAGTAGAAGTTAAAATTTTTGTAAGTTGACAACTATAAGCCATCCATTAGCATGATTCTTGAAACTAGACAGTGGCTACCCTTGGCAGTGCTCCAGAGACCCATAGTTGAGGGAAAGCATTCAGATTAGGCGGGGATAATAAGATAGCGTTATGACTAGCCACAATCACTTTCTTGAAATCCATTACAGCTTGCGTGGAAGAACACTGCCAGCAGATCATGGCTATGCATTGTACTCTGCTATTAAAAAACAGTTGCAACAATTGGGGCGGCCAGATCTACCTTCAGATATACCAAGTGATCTTCGCCTTAGCAGTATTGCTGGGATTCCTAACGGTGAGGGAATGATTTATCTAAATCGTGCTTCACGCTTTCGCCTTCGCTGTCCTACAGATCAAGTGCAGACGTGGTATCGCTTTTTCCAGAACCAAGTGTTGGATATTCAGGGGCATCTGATTCGCCTTGTGCAACCTCGAATTACATTGCCAGAGCCTTCAGGAACCCTCGCAGCTCGCCTAGTCACTTTCAAATTAGAAGCAATTGATCACCTAGAAGTGCCCCGCTATTTTTTGCAATCTTGTCAAAAAGGCCTAACTCATTTAGGCATTCAGGGCAGAGCCTTTATTCCCTCTGACGCCAATGGCGACTTAGCACGGCGCACGATTCAAGTAAAAGGCAGGAAGGTAGTGGGCTACCGCGTGATTGTCGAAAATTTAACTCCTGAAGATTCTCTAAAGTTGCAGTGGCATGGATTAGGAGGACGAAGACATTTTGGCTGCGGCTGGTTTTACCCGGTCAAGGAGGAACCAGATGCCGCCTAGTTCTACACCACCAAAACTGGAACCTGATATCTTATTAGCCAAATCTTCGGTTCCGGGAGCAGCAGATTGGCAAGGAGCTTACCATCTTGTGGGTCATACTGCCGCTGTTGTGAAATCAGTCACCAGCCTCGTGGATTGCTTGGGCGATCGCCTGATCGAGCAATTTGGGCTAACCTGTGAATTTAACACCCTGAGGGCAACGGCACGGCTGGCAGCCTATTTACACGACTGGGGCAAGGCCAATCACCAATTTCAAGGGGTGGTAAGGTACCCGCTCAGGGCTTCAAATCCATCCGTGCAGCCTCAACAGAACCCCTTGCAATACCCACAACTTATCCGTCATGAAGTGGGGTCTGTCTTGCTGGCGTGGGAGTTCCGAAACTGGCTTGGCCAATGCCCCAACGCTGACTTGATGACAGCGATCGCCGCAGCAGGAGGACATCACCTCAAATTAGGCGGTCAGCAGGGGCGAAACACCGGTGCACTGGGGGAGATCCGCGAGGGCAGTGGCGACCCTTACCTGTACTGGTATGTCCATCATCCTTCCTTCCACAAGCTGCTTCGCTATGGGGTGAGAACCCTAGGGCTGCCTCAAATCAAAATCATTCCTCCTTTTGCGTTCTCATCGCGATGGGATATTAAAACAATCAAAGATAAGCGTGACGAAGTCTTGAATGCTTTCATCGAATGGGAACCAGATCTAGCGTTTCTTGCCGTTGTTAAAGCGCTACTGATTGCAGCAGATGCCATTGGTTCTGCCTCGGCGCAGGTTTCAACGAATATTCAGGAGTGGATTCGATCAGAGCTAGAGAATACCCTCACGGAAGCTGATTTACAAAAGGTCATTGATGCGCGTCGGGGGGAATATCCACTACGCCCATTTCAGATTGATCTTAAAGACAAGTCGAAACGGGTAACATTGGCACGGGCAGGTTGCGGTACCGGCAAAACCTTGGGGGCTTATAATTGGGCGCTCCGCCACGGCATTGGACGCAAGTTATTTTTCTGCTATCCAACAACGGGCACTAGCACCGAGGGCTTTCTGGGCTATGTTCATCACCAAGTAGAGTCAGAGCTGTTGCACTCTCGGTCGGCTATTGATTTGGAGTTGGCTTGCACAGGAGAAGAAGAAGACAATGGCGATGGAGCGGTTAATGAGGCCGCTCAGAAATTAGAAGCCTTCAAGGCGTGGGGGGCAAAGGTTAATGTTTGCACTGTGGATACCGTTTTGGGACTCCTGCAATGTCATCGCCGTCCCCTGTACTGCTTTCCAGCTCTTGCCAAGGCTGCTTTCGTCTTTGATGAAGTTCATTGCTATGACGATGCTCTCTTTGGTGCCTTACTGCGATTTCTCAAGGTTGTTAAAGCGCCGATTTTGCTGATGTCTGCCTCATTTCTACCGGCGCAGGTGGCGGCGATTCAGCAGGCAGTGGCAGAGGAAATTGCAATAATTCAAGGCCCTCAAACGCTAGAAGACCTGCCCCGCTATCGTTTCCATGAGCTAGCACAGCCAGATTGGGAGCGGGTTCAGCAAGAACTTGACCAGGGCGGTAGAGTTCTGTGGGTTTGCAATCAGGTCGATACAGCGATCGCCATCTACCAAGAGGCAAAAAAGAGGGGCTTGACGCCTCTCCTTTATCACAGTCGCTTTCGCTATGAAGATCGGGTGAAACACCATCGTGCCGTGGTGGAGGCTTTCCAGCAAGATCAAGCTGTTCTAGCAATTACGACCCAAGTGGCAGAAATGTCTTTGGATCTATCTGCAACCCTCCTTGTGACTCAAGTGGCGGATCCCGCAGGGCTAATTCAGCGATTGGGGCGACTAAATCGCCAATACTGTGGTCATTCCTGTGATGCTCTCTTTTACCCTGACGAAAACGTTGGTTTTCCCTATAAGCAAGGGGACTTAGAGGCAGGCTGGGCACTGGCACGCGCCTTCAAAAAACAAGATGTGAGTCAAAGGCAACTGTCAGACTGGCTCAAGCAAGTGAATATTAACACCAAGCCAAAGGAGCACTGCATCTGGCTAGACGGTCGCTGGCAAACCTACTCTGCTCCCTTGCGTGAAGCAGGCTATACCATTACTGCACTCCTCGAACAAGAGCTGGAAAAAATTGCCCCACTGAAGTCGAGTGAATTGCCGCGCTACACCCTTCCCCTCCCTACTAAGAACATCAAAGGTTGGCAGCGCCATAAGAGCGGTTATCTCATTGCCCCTAGAGAGCAGTGGCGCTATTGCCCAGAACTGGGTGCTGTTGAACCTAAGTAGGAGGTGAGTGAGCTTTGAGTCAGTTTACCCTGTCCCTTTTTGACCCTAATTTCCTCCTCCCCCATCGCGCAGGGGTTGCAGGATTGGCTCTAGCCTTATCTGAACTGGAGAACCAACGCAATGATGCTCCATTGGCGTGGAACATTACTGATGAAGCAGTTGAGTTGACATGGAAAGACAGTGATCAAAAGGTTGTGACATGGCTGCTAAAGCAAACCTATCAGATTAATCACCAAGGCTATCTAGAGGTTCCTGCCCTCAAGCTTGATGCACAGGGGCAATACACGTTTACCCAAGGGGTACTCACCACATTCCTCCAGCACAATACGCAGCGCAAACTCAGCAACACTTCTGTCACTTGCACGTTCTTAATTGAGCCGGATCAACCAGAGATCTCGATTGAGGTGAAGCCCCTAGAGAGCTGTTATTACACCAGCGACTTCAAGGAAGCCTTTAACAATAAGGGAGCCTTCAAAAAAGAAATTCCCCTGAAGGGAAACCATCTGCCCGGACTGGTGGAATGTTTTGTCAATGGTCCCTATCAAGAATCGCCGCAGGGCTTTCTGGCGTTGCTTTTTTTGCCCCTTGCCTGTGGCTACTACCAACTTCCTCCCCAAACTGTTGGTGGCAAGCTCTCTGCCCGCTCAGCACTGGTGATTCCTGAAGTTCAAAATCTAAAGCACTGGGTTAAGCGCCGTCGGGCGATGTCGGGGTGCACCTATCGAGACTTTCGTAGCAGTGGCGCTGGTGAATCTGCTTTGCACTTTCTACTGCAAGAGAAGGCGATAGAAGAGAGTCAGCAGTTTGGCGGGCACTACTGCGAGGTTTACCAGTTGGGGAAGCAAGTCTGGGATGCCCAGCAAGCTTACCTGAAACAGGCGGTGTATCGCGTAGAGGTTACGGATGAAGTCCTCGAATTGTATGAAGTCGCTCGCCAAGTTTTTCCTGCGCACGTGCGACAAAAGGAGAATGGTGAAACTTGGTTAGCTCTTTCTAAAGCACTGCCTTGGATTTGTGACAATTTAATTGGAGGTCAGCCTTGGTATGCAGGTTTCTTTGAGTTTTACAAACGTAATAAGGCCTATGAACGTGAAGGGTTGGTAAAAATGACTGAATACTTGAATCCTGATGAGCGAGTGCTGTTTGAGGTGGTCCAAGGTGCCTTTAGCGTATACCTGTCTGGGCAATTCAAACAGGCTCAAAAGCAAGGTCGCAACTTAGACTATGGGCAAGTGACCGATAAGGTCATCTACCGATTCCAACGTCCGAGTACGCAACAGGAATTTGCTACTGCATTGGTGGATTTCCTAAGCCAGTTTCGCAGCAAGGCCGCTCGCGATAAGGGCCCGCAAATTGTTCACTGGATTCACCGTGAGGAAAACTGGCGGCGAGCAAGAGATCTGGTACTGCTGGCGATCGCTACCTACCGCAGTAAGAGAGGAGACTCTCTCAACGGTGTCGATATCCCCTTGGAATCAATGGCTGAAGGGGATGTCACAGAAGATGAAATGTTTTCCTTCGCCGATGAATAGTTTCTGTCTCTAATTCAGGAGAAATAACAATGACGAAACATCTTTTTGCAACAATTGTAACGACCACTGCTGTCGCAGCCAACAACCGCGGGGAAGGGGATGGCAGCACCCTCTCAACTTTGCAAAAAATTACCCGTGGCAATGATCAATACACTACTGTGAGTGCAGAAGCGATCCGTTGGGGATTGCGGGAGTATTTTCAAAACCATTACGAAAAAGAGACCAACCGTACATTTAACCCTGAAACCGATCGATATAGCTTCAAAGATGAAAAGTTCAGTGCTGAGAAATATATTGATGATGACTTGTTTGGCTACATGGACGCCAAAAAGGGGAAGGATAATGAAGATGCCACGACCAAACGGCGGGGTGCCCTAGAAATTAGTCGCGCTATGAGTCTGGATCCCTATTGGGGGGATATTGCCTTTGGCTCGAAAGGGGGGGAAAAGGGCAAAACCTCGATTCACAGTACAGAGGTGCACTGCACTGCCTATCAGTACACGATCGCCCTCACGCCAGAAAGTCTTAAGAAACCGGAACGGGCACTACTCGCCTTGGATGCTATTGGCGCTGTCCGTCATGTGGGCGGTAACCATGCCCGCTTTTTGTACGACTTTCGTCCAGAGTCCATTGTGCTTCGGATAACCGATGATCCGAGTCCTTGGATTATGGACGTGTTTAAGCGCATTGGCGAATCGGTGGGCTGCCCGCGGCTAGTGCGACTAGTGGAAGTGGGGGATGTGAAGGCTGATGAGCTAATTGTTGGCGGTGAGATTGCCGATACCCCCTATGGTCAACAGTTAAAGGCGTTAGGGGTTCAGGTCTATCGCGGGGTCAAAGAAGCGATCGCCCACGCCAAAGAACAATTAAAGCAACAACTCAAGCTTGAGGTGCCTGTCTAATGCAACTTTACATTGATTGTCCCTGTACCAGTTTTCCCCGCAGCTTTGCCCGTGACTTTAAGGAGACCTACCGCTATCCACCCCCCTCCACGATCTATGGCATGCTCCTTTCCCTGATCGGTGAAGAGAATTTGGATCAACATTGGGGTGTCAAACTGGCCATTGGTATCGTTGGTGCTGACCCGCCCATTTCGCGAATTTTACGCAAACAGCGGCATCACAAGTTCAGTAAGAATCGCCTCGGCACCTATTCCACGAGTAAATTCTCCAAGCCGAATCACCATGAACTGCTCACAGATGTGCAAGTGGTTGTCAAAGTTGATTCGAGTGAGGAAAATGCACCACTGAAGCTGGTTGATCGGCTGGCGATCGCCCTCACCACACCCCAGCAAATTTCCCGCTTTGGTGGCCTGAGTTTGGGGGAGTCGTGGGCACTGGTCAATGGTGTACGCCCCTATCGGGACAACGATGGCTCGATCCGCTGGCTCATTAAAGACAATCGAGGTCTCATTAGCCTGCCCATCTGGATTGATCGTCAGAGCAGCCAAGGAACCTTTCAACGCTTTCGCTTAGGCAACGAATTTGAAGACCATTGCTGGGTCAGGATTCCGCAGCTAACTGTGCCAACCCCAAGATCGCGACCCTCCGCCGCTCGCAGATCTTGATGCCAATCGAGCAAATTGCGGTTTGTTAACAACCTTAACCTGAGCTGGCCGTCTAGGAGCACTGATTAAAGGCATTGATGCGCCACCAGCGGATATTTTCTGCCTCAAAGCGGCCATCTAAATCCACTCGTACTGAAAAGTCAAACCAAGCAGCGGGGGGAATTTCCATCCCCCACAGGCGATCGCTCCCCAACACAACACTAATCAGGCACTGCAAAAAGCCGCCATGACTAATACACCAAACACACTGCTCATCCCTGTGGCGTCGGAGTTGTTTCCAAGCCTGTTTTGCCCGCTGCCAAGCCATGGCCATTGACTCTGCCTCTGGTACGGGAATCAGGTAGTCACTCTCTTCAAGTTTTTCACAGAGATCGGGATGCTGCGCCTGCGCCTGCGCCCACGTGAGTCCTGTGAAAATGCCCTGATCAATTTCAATTAACTCCGCCAACTCTTGAACCTTTAGGTCAGGACGAGGATTCATGAGCATCGCCGTATCGTGGCAGCGTTGCAGCGGACTCGTGTAAATGGCATTCGGCGGTGGGAGTTTTTCCCGCAGGGCAAGGGCTTGCTGCCGTCCCCGTTCTGTGAGGGGCACATCTTGCCGTCCTAACATGACACCTGAGGCATTACCCACAGCCTCACCATGGCGGATCAAAATTAAGCGCATTGTGTAGCTCTCCCCTAGGGCGGCAATTGGCAAGTGCAACCCCTGATCGCTAAAATTATCGTACTGTGTGGCTGCGCTCTATCCTCAGCCTCAAATTTATTCATATTTCTTGACTGCGTACCTGTGCCTGTAACACTCTCTGCTCCCCCCATCCGTCCTGCTTGGCATGGCCTGATTCACGCCTACCGTGACTTTTTGCCCGTGAGCGATCGCACCCCAGTAGTTACGCTCTATGAAGGCAATACACCACTGATTCCCGTGCCTCAAATTGCTGCACGGATTGGCCGCAATGTCTCGGTTTATGTCAAGTATGATGGCCTCAACCCGACGGGGAGCTTCAAAGATCGCGGCATGACGATGGCCATTTCCAAGGCCAAGGAAGCGGGAGCCGAAGCCGTGATCTGTGCCAGCACAGGCAATACCTCAGCCGCTGCTGCCGCCTATGCCCGCCGAGCGGGACTGCGCGCCTATGTCTTGGTGCCCGAAGGCTATGTTGCCCAAGGGAAACTCGCCCAAGCCCTCCTGTATGGTGCCGAAGTCATTGCCATTGAGGGCAACTTTGATAAAGCCCTAGAGATTGTGCGCCTAATGGCCGAAACCTACCCCGTGACGCTGGTCAATTCCGTCAATCCCTATCGGCTAGAAGGACAGAAAACCGCCGCCTTTGAGGTGGTGGATAGCTTGGGCAATGCCCCCGATTGGCTGTGTATCCCTATGGGTAATGCAGGAAACATTACCGCTTATTGGATGGGCTTTTGCCAGTATCGTGAGCAAAATCGTTGCGATCGCCTGCCGCGCATGATGGGCTTTCAAGCAGCGGGATCTGCCCCCCTTGTCAAGGGTGAGATTGTCACCCATCCGGAAACGATTGCGACGGCCATTCGTATTGGTAATCCTGCCAACTGGCAACGGGCGATCGCTGTCAAAGAAGCCAGTCAAGGAACCTTTGAGGCCGTCACCGATGAGGAGATCCTCAATGCCTATTGCCTGCTGGCCTCCGAGGAAGGCATTTTCTGTGAACCTGCTAGTGCGGCTTCTGTGGCGGGTCTCTTGAAATTGGCCGATCAGGTGCCCAGTGGTGCCACGGTGGTTTGTGTACTGACGGGCAATGGTCTCAAGGATCCAGAAACAGCGCTCAAGCAACAGAGCGATCGCTTCCACCGCCACATTGAACCCACTGAGCAAACCGTAGCCAAGGTCATGGGCTTTTAGAAACCGCGTTCCGCTCGCATCAGGTGGCGACTGGCCTTCAAGAGTTGTACTGCGGCTCGATTGGTGGCTAAGCTGGCAACATTGGCGGTGGTGGGTGCAGCTGCTGTCAAGCTGGCAGGTTGGGCTAACTGCTGAGCACGGCTAAACAGATCGCGCACGGTGGGATTGCCCCCACGAAAGTAGGCCATTTCTGCTTCGGTGCGGGTCAACTCACGACTCAGCGGATTGGGCTTTGGCAATATCTCGAAACGCACTCCTTGCCTCCCGCTCAATGGATCGAGGCGCAGCGGATCCGGGACGCGCTATTGCGGCGGGGGCGATCGTCGTCGGCAGAAACATCGAATTGGCAACGTGGGTGTTGAGCCGCTCAAGACGTGTAAACAGCTCCGCCTTTGACCGGTTGAGCCCAAGGAACAGAAGCTTGAGGGTCTTAATGAGCGTTGCCATGTTGATACCATACCAATGTCCCGTGTATTTGCAAAAGATATCCCCCCTAAAAGAGGGGGGACTTACAGCGCTAAGGGTAATAGTTACTGCAAAGAATCAGTCTCTAGCTCAAGGTTTACGCATTGACCCTCGTCTGTCCACTCCTCATTTTCATATATTGTCAGTTGTGTTAGCGGATCAACAGCTGTTTGTTGGCTATTGATGAGTACAAGACGAGACTTCGATTTACCTTTTTGATCCTCTTCTGTAAATCCCTCCCTATTAGAAGAACAGCTTGCACTGGTTGTTCCTGCTATGGTCACACCACCACGTTGCCCCTGTAAGGTTGCTTTAGAAGCACCTTGGTCACCATTAAGAGGCTGATTCCCACCACTAGGAGGCTGATTGCCGTCACCGGGTAGATTGGGGGCACTAAGGCCGGTAGTTGTTACAATGTCACTACCAACAGTGCTAGTTACTGTACCAATATCAACCGAGTTTAGACCATTGTAAAGCAGGCTACCATTTACCTGTGCAGCAAACAACGTTACGGCAACAGGGGCATTGTTCAGGTCAAAGGTGCCACTGCCCTGCAGACCCAGTCCGGCGGCGGTGATGCTGCCTGTTGCTGTCTGAGTGACCCCACCATTACTGATCAGGGTTAGGTTGCCGCTGCCAAGGTTGCTGCTGGCGGCTAGGGTGAGGGTGTGCCCGCTCTCGATGATGGCATCGTTGTTGGTGGTGGTAAGGCCAGCTGCGGTTGTTGCTGTATCGCTGCCCACCGTGCTGGTGACAGGTCCGCCAATGGTCAGGTCATCACTGTCTTTGAAGCTGACGCCACCATTGACGTTGGCCGCCAAGGTGTTCACATCATTGTTGGCATTGTTCAGGTCAAAGGTGCCACTGCCCTGCAGACCCAGTCCGGCGGCGGTGATGCTGCCTGTTGCTGTCTGAGTGACCCCACCATTACTGATCAGGGTTAGGTTGCCGCTGCCAAGGTTGCTGCTGGCGGCTAGGGTGAGGGTGTTCCCGCTCTCGATGATGGCATCGTTGTTGGTGGTGGTAAGGCCAGCTGCGGTTGTTGCTGTATCGCTGCCCACCGTGCTGGTGACAGGCCCGCCAATGGTCAGGTCATCACTGTCTTTGAAGCTGACGCCACCATTGACGTTGGCCGCCAAGGTGTCCACATCATTGCTGGCATTGTTCAGGTCAAAGGTGCCACTGCCCTGCAGACCCAGTCCGACGGCGGTGATGCTGCCTGTTGCTGTCTGAGTGACCCCACCATTACTGATGATCAGGGTTAGGTTGCCGCTGCCAAGGTTGCTGCTGGCGGCTAGGGTGAGGGAACTGCCGGTACGGAGGATGACATCAGCGTTGTTGGTGGTAATACCATTAGCAGTTAAGGGTATTGTGCTGGCAGTGCAGCAATTAGGATACGTTGTAACAAAAGGAATGCTCAGATTCCCAACCGTCAGATTGTCCTGATCTTGGTATGTGATGGCGCCAGTTGAATTCGCGGTTGCAATTGTATTGACGTTGTTTGAAGGTTGATTCAGGATAAAACTGCCGCTGCCACCCAAAATTAAGCCACTTGCTATGAAGGGAGATGCTTGAGTGACAGAGCCCCCATTACTGAAAAGTGCTAGCGTGTTTCCTCCTAAGTTAATTGATGAATTCAGTTGAATGTTGCCCCCTCGAAGGGTAAGGTGTTGATTTCGAGTAATGGAAGAGTTGATGGTAACTGTTCCTGTGCCATTTTCATGGCCAAAGATGACATGACTAAAACCAGTCGTTAGACCAAATTCGGCGTTGCTTAGGGCAAGATGAGTTGTATCGGGCGCTGCCCCAGCAATATCAATATCACGACCCGGTGTAAAGGGCTGGACGACCAAGATACCCCCATTGCTACTTAATGTAGTGGAACCGCTTAGATCAAGCCTGTCACCCACAAGAATAATGTTGCCACCACTCGTACTTTGAATCGTTGGAGTAGTACCTGCTGTACGAATACTCATCCAACCTGGGAGGGTGGTGCTGGCAGTACCGGTATGTTCACCGATTAGGCAGATGTTGCCCGTATTGCTGGTCACTATAAAGGCATTATTAGGGTTACCCGAAGGCGAAGGCTCACCAAACTTAATTGCATAATCGCTTGAGTTACCACCCCGCAAAACGCCCGTTAGGGTAATATGGCCTGAACCCATTGCCGAGATTTCAGCAGAGAAGCCGTCGGTTAAATGACGCTGTAACTCAAGACCGTCTTTGTTTCCGTTATTTGACCCTGTACCTGAATAACCCGTGTAAGTGATGTTGCCGCTTCCTGTGGTTTGAACTAAAGCATTCCAGTGAGTAATTCCGTCATCCGTTGCACTGCTGCCGTTGGCATAGCCTGTAATGGTTATGTTTCCATCTTGGTTAGTGATTTGTGTTTGGCGCCTCTGAGAAGGTGGAGGCAGAGTACCGGGATTGTCATTGTTGCGTGGAGTTGTTGTAATGAAAACACCATCGTTGTTTTGGCCGCTACCCCCAAGAGCAGTACCGCTAATGCTGATATTTCCTGTGTTATTTCCAATGTGAGCACCCCGGCTGAGATAAACACCATAGTTATTACTACCTCCCGTACCGCCAGTACCGTCGAGGGTAATTTGGCCACTGTTACTTTGCAGCGTGGCATAACCTGTTAATTGAATACCGTAGTTATTATTACCTGAGGTACCTCCCTTACCCGTGAGGGTAATGTTACCTGAGTTTGTTTCTAGTCGCGTGGGTTGAGCCGTCGTTCCTTCAATGAGGATACCCCTAAAATTACCAGTAGCATTACCATCGGCTTCTAGTGTGATGCCACCCCCGCTCGTATTTTGGATTGTTACACCGGGCTGAATGACAATGTTACGGCCTGCCTGTAGCGTTAGAGTAGTATTCTGACTCCATGTAATGTTTGTATTGGTTTGAACAGTAATTGTCTCCGGGCCACCACTAGTTGCAGCTGCCGTGCTGATGGTCAAGTTAGCCGACCCAAGTTGACCAACGATATGTGCATCATCAAAGGTGTTAGGGCCAGTGTTAGAGCCGAGGCCATCTTGAATGGTAATCGAGCCGGGATCAAGGAGAAGGGTACCAAAGGAACCGTTGGGCGCCCTGAGATCGGCAAAGCCTGTGACGTATAGGTTATTGCGTGCCGAAACTTCGGCAAAGCCGCCATTACCACTAAGGCTGCCCCCGCGGGCACTAATGTGGCCGTGGAAATGGGTGGCTTCATCTGCCCAAGCAATGACAGTACCCCCATTCCCTTGGGTTAGCGCATTAGCTTCTAGGCGTGCCCCTGCGTCAATGAAGGTGTTTCTGGCATTGGGCAGAGGACCTTGCCCTTGAGGACTGCCGCCAATAAAAATCTGCCCACCGCCTAGGTTGCCATTGGCCGATAGATGGGCAGTGTTCTGAAGATGAATATCTTGACCTGTTACGGTAATTTGACCGCCGTAAATACCATCTGCATCTAGGCGTCCGCTAATATTCACTTCGCCTGTGGGGCCGCCTGCTAAGATAATCCGCCCTTGACGATTCTCAACTGCACGCGCTTCGATGATGCCATCAACGTTCATCACCCGATCCATGATGCGCTGAGCAGCACTGGCAGAAAGGATAACATGCCCCGCGCTAATGTGCCCCTGCTGATCAATCAGACTAGAAAGTGGGCGACCATAGATATCCGTTACTTGCTGAGATAGATCACTATCTACCCTGACGCTGAGCAACCCATCTCCTGTGAAGTCTAGGGTAACACCAGTGCCGCTCACTAGGGCAACTTGACCCAAACGTGCTGAAATGAACCCTGTGTTTTGAACTGCTGGCGCAATTAGGGACACCACACCTCCCTCCTGGGCAGTGATGCGCCCTTGGTTGGTAATAGCAGCCGGCGGCCTATTGGAGAGGTTGTAAAAGCGGAAATTGTCCTGCAAAAAGTCTTGATCTTTAATGTCAAGGGTACTTGCAATAAGGCTGCCCACATTAACTTGGGCACTGGGTAAAAAGACGATGCCGTTGGGATTGATTAGAAAGATGCGACCGTTGGCGTTTAGTTGACCGGCAATACTTGAGGGGGTTAGCCCTGTCACTCGGTTGAGTGCGGCTGCTGTTGCGCCCGGCTGGACAAAGAATACCCCTTCATTGGCTCCAATGCTGAAGCCCTCCCAGTTAATGATGGCTTTATGACTGCTTTGCAGAATATGAAGCTGATGGGGGGTACTCTGCTGAAAAGAGACTTGCCCCTCACTCACTGTTGGGTTTTGTGGCAGTGCCTCAGCTATCCGAGGATTGAGACTTGTTAGGAAAATACTCGACAGGGTAAGGGTGATACCATTTAGAAACACACTGAATATCCTTTTCATAGGTTCAACCTCAACAGCCTTTGGAGGGTTGCAGAATGGTTTAAGAAGGTAGGTACAGTAGCAGAATTCAATTCTAGATTTTAGAACATCCTTGACTATAAACTCAATAAGTATTTAGGCTGACCTAGTCATTGATTCTAGGGAAGCAGCAGAACCATGTTTCGGCTTCGTGACTCGGTTTTCCTTTCTGCTCCATGCAACTGAATCCCTAAGAACACCAGTTGATGGCTGCTTCCCTACCTCAGAGTCCCTGCGCTGCCCAGTTCTCTTGCCCACAATGTAAGACCGTAGTATCCCCTAAAAGCTAGAATATGCCCTGAACTTGAAAGAATAGACGCGGGCTCCGTTCAAAGGCGGGTTCAATTCTCGTTAGGGGAAAGGCTAGCTCTAGGCGAAGTTGTAGGCTAGGGTTGATGAGCTGTCGCAAACCCAAGCCCGTTGACAAGGCCTCCTGACTGCTAGGCTCAGCAATCGTCGGTCTTTTAAGAAAGGTCTGGCCATAGTCTACAAAGGCATAGGGCTGGCTAGTGAAGCTTGTTTTACGAAATTTATAGGAACGGGTATGTTGTAGCTCAAGACGTAGAGCGTAGCCATCATCTCCTAAAATGGCGGATTGAACATAGGCAGAGCCAGAGTTGAAGCCACCAATTCCAAATTGCTCAGAGGCAACAAGGGGAGCGGCTGCTGCTTGGGCTGCACCTGTTAGGCTGACTGACCAATTTTTAGGGAGAAAGAAAATCTGTGTAAAGTCCAAATTTGCTTTGAAGGCTGCAGGGGTAGCATTGAAGCGAGAAAGAGGTAAAGTGGGAGTTCCGCTCAGACGCGCCCCCAAACCTGCAATGCCTTGAGAGAGCTGTATAGAGGCACTAGTGAACCCAACCCGGCTTGTATAAGTGACCTGACTCGATGTACGGAAAACACGAACTCGATCCTGACTGAGGAGAACTTGTGGCCCTAAAAATGTGGTACTAACCGTGCTATTGAGGGCATCAAAAGAAGCACTTGTGAGCAGGTTGAGTTTCCTTGAGCGAATGGGGTAATAGGAAAAGCCTATGCTGCCCAGCCAACTGTTGCTTTTGATCCTGAAGGGGGCAAGGTTATCTCCAGGCTCACTTTCAGCATAACTGAAACTGCCTACAAATTTGAGACTATTGGCGTCTAAGGGAATGTTTACATCGAAGCGACCACTTTTGAGTTCGTTGAAATCGAAAGGAACGGTTGTACTACTCAGAATAAATTGCTCACCTCTGTTCAGCAGAGAATTAAAGTAAGCCCCTGCCTGAAGACGAATAGGACCAACACTGTCGGCATACCAATTGTTGAGTGTAAAGAAGGGTTGAAAGGAATCCTTCTTGGCAGTAATCGTCAGAATAGTTGCGCCGGGCTGGTTACCAGCTTCAAAGCGTCCACTCACTTTGTAGCCGGCCAAATCGCTCATCAATAGTAGATTACGCTCGAGAACTTTAGTTCTGAGAGGGCGAGAGGATTGAATACGATCAGCATAGGGCTGTAATGGCTTGATCGTTCCCGCGGAACCTTCAAACCGTACTTCCTCGACATAGCCTTCGACAACTTTGAGACGAACAATGCCTTCGGTAACTTCTTGGGCAGGTACAAGGACACGGATTAGAAGATAGCCTGAGCGGCGGTAGTGCTCGCTGATTTTTTGGGCAATGGTATAAATGTCAGCAAGAGTCACGTTGCGATTGAGCTGATCTGCGTATAACGCTTTAAGTGCTTCGGGGGAATAGACAGTTGAGCCACTAATAATGATGTCTTTTAGAAGGAAGCGAATTTGATCGGAATCGGTCGGTGGCCGGATCTCTTGACCCTCAGGAATTGTAATCTTTGGCTCACGAGGGGGCAGGGGAGGGGGTTGAATTTCTTCGATGAGGCGCTCAGGGGAAAAAGCTTGGGCAAGAAGCACTCTTGCTTGCAGTTCGGCAAGATTGGTGTCCAGGAGTCCAAGTACAGAAATCATAGCTTGTCTGTAAAATACTTTCAGTTGCAAAATATCAGAGCCTCTCTCTTTTGTCTAGGTTCTCAAAACGTTAGCCCCTAATTCAGGGGGTAAGCAATAGCGGATATTACGAAATTAGTTAACAAAATTAATCTAGGAGTTGTAATTCATGCCCTTTATGCAACCAGTGGAGCACGAGCTTTTCCAATTCAATCCAGACAAACACCAGTGTGCTAAAGCCGATGCACACGGCTAGCTCAGTTCCCGAGAGCAGATAGGTACCAAAGAACCGTCGCAAGGGGGAGGCGTAGATCAGCAGGAGTTGCAGAATCGTTGTCAGGATGACTGATCCCCAAACAAAAAGGTTGGAGGTGGGGCTCATTTCAAGCGTCAGCCGTGTACTGGAACGGGCGGCAAGGGCATGACCCATTTGAGCGAGACAGAGGGTGGTAAAAACCATGGTTGTCCAACGTCTTGGATCGAGTCCTCCTTCCAGATGTTCAGCGGTGTAGCTGTAGGCCCATACCATCAGGGAGATGCCGACGATCGCCAAGATCAAACCGACACGAATCATATAGGAACCCAAGCCACGGCTAAAAATACTTTCATTGGGTTTAACCGGAGGACGCTTCATGACATCGGGATCCCCCGGCTCAACAGCAAGGGCAAGGGCAGGCAGACCATCCGTCACCAAGTTCATCCAGAGGATTTGCAAGGGCGTTAGAGGCACACCTCCTAGTCCCAGTAGGGGTGAGCAGGCAATCGTGATCACCTCACCAATGTTGGAGCCGAGAATGTATTTAATAAAGCGACGAATATTGCTGTAGATCACTCGCCCTTCCTCGGTAGCGGCGACAATGGTGGCAAAGTTATCATCCAAGAGCACCATATCGCTGGCTTCCTTGGTGACATCCGTCCCCGTAATCCCCATGGCTACGCCAATGTCGGCCTGTTTGAGGGCAGGGGCATCATTGACGCCATCACCGGTCATGGCCACAATTTCACCGTGACGTTGCAAGGATTTCACAATCCGCAGTTTGTGTTCTGGAGACACCCGCGCATAGACATTGACGGTCAGGGTTGCTGCATCCAGTTCTGCGGGACTCATTTTTTCGAGGTCTCGACCGGTTAGCGCCTGATCGCCCCACTGACAGATACCAATTTGACTGGCGATCGCTTGGGCAGTCAGTTGATGATCCCCCGTAATCATAATCGGGCGAATCCCAGCAGTGCGACAGGTGGCGACGGCCGCCAGGACCTCTGGACGCGGGGGATCAAGAATGCCCACTAGCCCCAACCAGATCAAATCCTGCTCACTGGTATCTACACTCTCCGCTGGTGGCAGCGCTGACCAGTAGCGATGGGCAATGCCCAAGACCCGCAGCCCTTGAGCGGCAAAGCGATCGTTTTCGGCGAGAATCTCTTGGCGATCGGCCAGTGTTAGGGGTTGAATGTCGCGACCCACCTGCCGCCATTGACAGCGTTCCAAGGTCAGTTCGGGTGACCCTTTGGTAATCATCCAGTAGGATTCCTTGGCGGCAATCGCAGGAACGGACTCACTGCGGTAGAACGTACTCATGCGCTTGCGATCGGCATCAAAGGGAAACTCCGCGACCCGCTCCGCCTTTTCCTGCAATGCTTTGAGGTCAATCCCCCCTTTAGCGGCCAAGGGCAGGAGAGAGCCTTCGGTCGGGTCGCCGAGAATCACCCATTCGGCTGCGTGTTGTTTGAGCAAGGCATCATTACACAGTGCCCCTGCCAGTAGCAGTAGGTGCCGTTCGTATAATGCTGAGGCGTCATCGGTATTGGCGTCGTAAAAGTCGCCCTTGGGTTCATAGCCATTGCCGCTCACCTTGGCGCGATAGAAGGTAGTAGCCACTGCCTGCACCACCATTTTGTTTTGGGTGAGGGTACCCGTTTTATCCGAGCAGATCGTTGTCACACTCCCCAGTGTCTCCACGGCCGGCAGCCGCCGAATCAGGGCATGGCGTTTCACCATCCGTTGTGTTCCCAATGCAAGGGTGACGGTAATCACGGCGGGCAAGCCTTCGGGAACCACGGCCACCGCCATACTGAGGGAGACTTCAATGAGATGCGGCAGCAGTGAGGGATCGTAGAGACCCCCAGCAATCACGACAATGCTCACCAGCACCAACGCAATGGCGACTAGGCGATTGCCCAGCTCGGTCATCCGTTTTTGCAGGGGTGTGGGTTCCTGCTCCACCCCTTGCAGGGCAGCGGCAATTTTCCCTAGTTCAGTGTCCATGCCGATCGCGGTGACGACGGCGATCCCTCGCCCTTGGTTAACCTCTGTGCCCGCAAAGACTAGATTGGCGCGATCGCCCAGTTCCGTATCAAGGGGCAAGATTTGCGCAGCATTTTTACTGGCGGCTTCTGCTTCACCGGTGAGTGCTGCCTCGCGGATTTGCAGGTTGACCGCTTCAAGGAGGCGACCATCGGCAGCTACTTTGACCCCCGCTTCCAAAAAGAAAATGTCCCCAACCACCAGTTCAGGGGAATCAATTTCCATGACCTTGCCCTCGCGCAGGACACGCACCTTGGGCGCCGCCATACTTTTCAGCGCAGCGAGTGCCTCTTCAGCACGGGCTTCTTGGACATAGCCTAGAATGGCATTGAGAATAACCACCACCAGAATTGCAGTTGCGTCCTTGGGGAAGGGGATGGTGTTTTCTTCGAGGGATTCGAGAATCTCCAATGTGCCAGAGATGAAGGCCACCACGAGCAGCATGATCAGCATGACATTGCGAAACTGATCAATGAAAATCTGCCAGCGCGGGCGGCGGCCATTGTCAACGAGTTCATTGCGGCCATATTGGGCTTGTCGCCGTTGCACTTCTGCAGAACTCAGTCCCTGTTGGCGATCGCTCCCCAGGCGGCTAATGACTTCATCAGCACTCAGAGCATGCCAAACTGATTCACGATCCATGGGGGAGGAGGCATTGGAGGAGGTCATGGCGGGTGAGGAGATGAACAGTTTTTATCCTTTCTTTATCTTCGTCTATTTTTCTGGAACCATACCAAAGCGCTGCCAATAGTCCTCATAGCGCGCCATCAGCGTCAGAGGTGGCTCAGGCTGTGTCCAAAACTCTACGAGGGTGTGTCCCGTTGCCCAAGTGTCTTGATTGAGGGGGCTACGACGTTGTAGCAGCAAGGGAGCCAAGGTTTTCAGATCAAAGGGGCGCGTTGGTACCTCGATGCAATCGCTGGCATTTTGCAACAGCGTGTAGAGTTCATAGGCCAGTTGCAATTTACAAAGAATCACCGGCAGGTGTTCTAGGGGCAGTTGTTCGGCGAGGAGCCATGCAGCGGCGGGAGACCCCGTGAGCATGGTCGAAAGAAACTGGAGCACTGGTCGCTTGAGCAAATCGGTAATGCCCTGACTGGTGGTGATGCGGTGGCAATAGGTGTCAATGAGGCGAGAAGCAGCGTGAAGCCGTGTCTGGCGATCGCTAAGCCAGCGAGCCATGCGGATCTGCTTGGCGGGGGCAATTAAATTCACAAGGGTATCACTGAGGGCATCGAGTCCCCAAGCCATGCGTTCTTCAGTGCCGTTGACAATCGGCAAAATATGGGGCGTATAGGTGCCCAACTGTTCTTGGCGATAGGCCACCGCCTCGCGAATACTCACTTCCTTGGGATGGGTACCCCGTTGCCAGTCGTAGGGGGGATGCCATTCCCGCAGGGGGCGTAGCCGATCCACTTGGGTGACCGCCACCACAATCGGCAAGTCCCTCACCTCTTGGCGAATCAATTGCAGGGCGGTGATGTCCGGGGCAAGGGCAGGATCCAGCGCTGGGGTCAGCAGCAGCACTACATCCATGCGCGGCAGTAATTCCCGCAGGCGAGCTTGAATATCGGCACCGCGAATATCTTCGTAGCCGGGGGTATCCCACAGGGTCAAATCCTGCTGCCAACGGTATTGCCGGATCTCGTTTGTGTTGGGCAAGGGGGAAACACGGGTGGTGGGGGCAGCAAATAAACTATTGATCAGGCTACTTTTGCCTGCGCCGGTGCGACCCACGAGAAAGACGTTCACAGGCTCAGTTTCGGCACGGGCAAGGGGCAGACTCTGCTCTAAAATGTCCTGTAATGTGCCTGTATCTGTGCGCGGGGTGGGTAATTCCAGTTGGGTGAGGCTGCCACTGTAGAGGGCGATCGCCCGCAGTCCCAAGGCCTTGAGCACCTGTTCCCGCAGGGTGAGTCCCAAGTTAGCAATCAGGGCTTGATTGGCCTTTTGCTGCTGCTGTTGGGTAAAGGTTTTGGTAATCGCCACACTTGGATTGAGGAGCCACTGCGCCCAATTCCAAGCCGTAAAGCCCCAACGCGCAACGGGTGCCACCTGCCGTGAAAGTTCATAGGCGCGCACTGCCTGCCCCAGAGTTACCCGCGACAAAATTGGGTTGAGGGTTTCCAGCCAGCGATCCACATCATCAATCGTGTCCCGCAAGAGGCGGTAGGCTTGGGGCACATAGATTTGCAGCAGAGGACGCTGAGCATTGGGATAATAGACCTTGGCAATCTCACTGACGAGGGTTTGTGCCCGCTGCCAAAAGAGTGGCCAATTTTCCCAAGGGGGTGGGTCTTGACGACTCTGCTCAAGGGTGTGTTGGAGAATCTTCAGGGCGCGTTGATCCGTTTCTGAATCACTGCTTCTTGGCAAATCAAAGGGACGGGGGTCAATCTCTGTCGGCTGACCCTTGAGCCAATGGGCAACCCCCCACCGCCACAGCAGCAGAATCAGCACGACTACTGCCCAGACCCAACTCAGTCCCCAAGCATGAATTTGTATTGAGGCCGCGGTGAGGATAAAGCTGGCGATCGCCACCAGTGGCAAGATCAAAAGAATCCACTGCCACCAAGAGGGCTGCATCGGCTAGGTGGTTACTAGTGACTCAAAGGGAATGCGTTGGGCGTGGCCCCAAAAGGCCTCAAGGTTGTAGTATTGACGTTCCTTGGGCAACTGCACATGGACAATCACATCACCGTAGTCCATCAGCACCCATGAACATTCCGCTTGGCCTTCAATATGTTGGGGCTGGCGTTGGCAATGTTCAAGAGCCGCCTCCTCAATCCCTTGATAAATGGCGCGCACTTGGGTTTTTGAGAGTCCCGTAATGATCACAAAGTAATCGGTGAGGTAGGACACGCCACTCACATCCAAAAGGCAGATATCCACTCCCTTGCGATCGTCGGCGGCATAGGCTGCGGTCCATGCTAGTTTAAGGCTAGGGTCAGCAATTGCGGCTACCCGTTGCATCTGTTGAATAGTCAGGCTGCTGTCTCCTAAACGCACTCCTTTATCCTTTGATTTTACCTATTGGTTTAGGGAGGGGTAGGACAAATTTGTTACAAAACCTTACGAGTATTGCCCCCCACTGGCTGTGGTATCCCCACAACGGACAATGGCACATTGCTACCGCCAGACTCCTCGAGCAATTAGCCAACTATCAAGAGCAACTCCAAGAGCAACAACCCACTCTCCTCGTTCTCGCAGAACCCGATCCCCTCTCGTTTCTCAGTGGTTTTCTCGCAGCGCTCTCCACAGGGACGCCTCTATTACTGGCCAATCCCCACTGGCAGTCCCAAGAGTGGCAGCAGGTGGCAGCGATCCTACCCCAGAATTTCATGGCTTGGGGAACGGTGCCCCCCCTCGACCCCCAAGGTTCTGGAGAACCATTGCCCCAGGGCTGGATTCTGATTCCCACTGGCGGCACTCAAGGGCGGTTGCGCTGGGCAATTCACACGATCGCCACCCTCAAGGCAGCTGTTGCCGGGCTACAAACCCACTTGCAACAAGGGGCGATTCACTGTCTGAGTATTTTGCCCTTGTACCATGTCAGTGGTCTCATGCCCGTGGTGCGATCGCTCTGGAGTGGTGGAGAACTCTATCTCGGTACCCATCTACGGGATCTACGGCAAACGGCACCTCCTGCCAATGTTGATCTGTGGCTGTCTCTGGTACCTCGGCAACTGCAACAGGTGCTTGCAGACCCTCTGCCATGGCTAGCGGATTTAAGGGGCATTTTCGTGGGCGGTGGCCCCACTTGGTCGCAACTATTAGAGGAAGCAGCAACCCAGCGCTTGCCTCTATGTCTCAGTTATGGCATGACAGAAACTGCTGGCATGATCTGTGCCCAACGGCAGGGGGAATTTTTGGCGGGCGATCGCTCCTGTGGTCAGGTCTTACCCCATGCCCAGATTGCTTTAACCCCTACGGGCGAGATTCAGATTCAGGCCGCCTCCCTTGCCCTTGGCTATTACCCTGGGTTATTCCATGAAGGGATATTCCAAACGGACGATCGCGGCGAATGGCGGGGCGATCGCCTCTACATTTTGGGACGCAGCAGCCGCAAAATCATCAGTGGTGGCGAGAATATCTACCCCGAAGAGTTAGAGGCCTTACTCCTTAACAGTGGCCTTGTCCAAGACATCCATATCTATGGCGCACCCGACCCCCTCTGGGGCGAACAAGTCATTGCCCTCTATGTGGGAGACTCCTCCCCTGAGGAACTCAGCCGATGGCTCAAACAGCAGTGCAGCGCCTACAAATGCCCCAAGAAATGGATTTCCGTGCCCCAAATTCCCCGCACGCCCCAAGGAAAAGTGCGACTATCCTCGATTGAGACCTAGCCACTCTAAAAGGCAGGATTATTGGGGTTCTCCTTTACTGCTCTGCGAACATCCCAATTCTCATCCATAGCAAGGGTTCTCAAAACAGAAGCAGGAGTATTCGGGTTCAACGCTACTGCTGCGCGAACATCCGTACAAAAGTGGCTAGCTAGTTCGGCTAGTCGGTCTGTAGAAGTGTTGCCACTGTTAGCTTCCGTGATTAAAGCAGCAATTTCAGGTCTTTCTGCTACTGCTTCGCGAACAGCCCAATACTCATCCTTCGCAAGGATTTCCAAAACAGAAGCAGGAGTATTCGGGTTCAACGCTACTGCTGCGCGAACATCGCTATCCTGATCCTTCGCACGGGTTTCCAAAACAGAAGCAGGAGTATTCGGGTTCAACGCTACTGCTCTGCGAACATACCAAACCTCATCCTTCGCAAGGGTTTCGAGGGCAGAAGCAGGAGTATTCGGGTTCCGTGCTACTTCTGCGCGGACAGTCCAATCGTTCTCCTTCGCAAGGGTTTCGAGGAGTGAGGCAGGAGTATTGGGGTTCCTCGCTACCGCTTGGCGGACATAACTCTCCTTATTCTTCGCAAGGGTTTCGAGGGCAGAGGCGGGAGTCTTCGGGTTCCGTGCTACTGCTGTGCGAACATCCTGAGCCTCATATTCATCCTTCGCAAGGGTTTCGAGGGCAGAAGCAGGAGTATTCGGGTTCCGTGCTACTTCTGCGCGAACATACCAAACCTCATCCTTCGCAAGGGTTTCGAGGAGTGAGGCAGGAGTATTGGGGTTCCTCGCTACCGCTTGGCGGACATAACTCTCCTTATTCTTCGCAAGGGTTTCGAGGGCAGAGGCGGGAGTCTTCGGGTTCCCCGCTACTGCTGCGCGAACATCCTGAGCCTCATATTCATCCTTAGCAAGGATTTCGAGGGCATAGGTAGGAGTCTTCGGGTTGCCCGCTACTGCTGCGCGAACATCCTGAGCTTCATCCTCAGCAAGGATTTCGAGAGCATAGGTAGGAGTCTTCGGGTTGCCCGCTACTGCTGCGCGAATATCTGTACAAAAGTGGCTAGCTAGTTCAGCTAGTCGGTCTGTAGAAGTGTTGCCACTGTTAGCTTCCGTGATTAAAGCAGCAATTTCAGGTCTTCTTGCTACTGCTCTGCGGACATCACTTTCCTTATCCTTCGCAAGGGTTTCGAGGAGTGAGACAGGAGTCTTCGGGTTCCCCGCTACTGCTGCGCGAACATCCTGAGCTTCATCCTCAGCAAGGATTTCGAGAGCATAGGTAGGAGTCTTCGGGTTGCCCGCTACTGCCACGCGGATAACCCATTTGTTCTCCTTCACAAAGGTTTCCAAAACAGAAGCAGGAGTATTAGGGTTCCGCGCTACTGCCACGCGGATAACCCATTTGTTCTCCTTCACAAAGGTTTCCAAAACAGAAGCAGGAGTATTAGGGTTCCGCGCTACTGCTGCGCGAACATCCGTACAAAAGTGGCCAGCTAGTTCGGCTAGTCGGTCTGTAGAAGTGTTGCCACTGTTAGCTTCCGTGATTAAAGCAGCAATTTCAGGTCTTCTTGCTACTGCTTGGCGGACATACTTATTCTTATCCTTCGCAAGGGTTTCGAGGGCAGAAGCAGGAGTATTGGGGTTCCCCGCTACTGCTGCGCGAACATCCAAATACCAATCCTTCGCAAGGGCTTCCAAAACAGAAGCAGGAGTATTAGGGTTCCACGCTACTGCTCTGCGAACATCCCTATCCTTATCCTTCGCAAGGGCTTCCAAAACAGAAGCAGGAGTATTGGGGTTCCCCGCTACTTCTGCGCGAACATCCAAATACCAATCCTTCGCAAGGGTTGCCAAAACAGAAGCAGGAGTATTGGGGTTCCCCGCTACCGCTTCACGAACATTACTCTCCTTATCCTTCGCAAGGGTTTCCAAAACAGAAGCAGGAGTATTGGGGTTCCCCGCTACTGCTTGGCGGACATCCGTACAAAAGTGGCTAGCTAGCTCTGCTAGTCGGATGGTAGCGGTGTCGTTCCTCTTAGCCTCTTCAATCAACCAAACAATTTCAGGTCTTTCTGCTACTGCTCTGCGGACAGTCCAATCGTTCTCCTTCGCAAGGGTTTCCAAAACAGAAGCAGGAGTATTGGGGTTCCCCGCTACTGCTGCGCGAACATCAAAAGCAGGAGTATAGGGGTTCGCTACTGCTCCTTTGCGCGAACATCCAAATACCAACGCAAGGGTTGCCAAAACAGAAGCAGGAGTATTGGGGTTCCCCGCTACTGCTGCGCGAACATCCAAATACCAATCCTTCGCAAGGGTTGCCAAAACAGAAGCAGGAGTATTAGGGTTCCACGCTACTGCTTGGCGAACATCACTCTCCTTATCCTTCGCAAGGGTTTCCAAAACAGAAGCAGGAGTATTGGGGTTCCCCGCTACTGCTGCGCGAACATCCAAATACCAATCCTTCGCAAGGGTTGCCAAAACAGAAGCAGGAGTATTGGGGTTCCCCGCTACTGCTTGGCGGACATCCGTACAAAAGTGGCTAGCTAGTTCGGCTAGTCGGTCTGTAGAAGTGTTGCCACTGTTAGCTTCCGTAATTAAAGCAGCAATTTCAGGTCTTCTTGCTACTGCTTCACGACAATCCCCATCCTTCGCAAGGGTTTCCAAAACAGAAGCAGGAGTATTGGGGTTCCCCGCTACTGCTTGGCGGACATCCGTACAAAAGTGGCTAGCTAGTTCGGCTAGTCGGTCTGTAGAAGTGTTGCCACTGTTAGCTTCCGTAATTAAAGCAGCAATTTCAGGTCTTCTTGCTACTGCTTCACGACAATACGAATCCTTCGCAAGGGTTGCCAAAACAGAAGCAGGAGTATTGGGGTTCCCCGCTACTGCTTCACGAACATCCCTATCCTCATCCTTCGCAAGGGTTTCCAAAACAGAAGCAGGAGTATTGGGGTTCCCCGCTACTGCTCTGCGAACATCGCTATCCTCATCCTCAGCAAGGATTTCCAAAACAGAAGCAGGAGTATTGGGATTCCCCGCTACTGCTACGCAAACATACCAATCCTCAGCAAGGGCTTCCAAAACAGAAGCAGGAGTATTGGGGTTCCCCGCTACTGCTCTGCGAACATCCCAATCCTCATCCTTCGCAAGGGTTTCCAAAACAGAAGCAGGAGTATTGGGGTTCCCCGCTACTGCTCTGCGAACATCCCAATCCTCATCCTCAGCAAGGGTTTCGAGGGCAGAGGCGGGAGTATTGGGGTTCCCCGCTACCGCTTCACGAACATTACTCTCCTTATCCTTCGCAAGGGTTTCGAGGAGTGAGACAGGAGTCTTCGGGTTCCCCGCTACTGCTTCACGACAATACGAATCCTTCGCAAGGGTTTCAAGGAGTGAGACAGGAGTCTTCGGGTTCCCCGCTACTGCTGCGCGAACATCCGTACAAAAGTGGCTAGCTAGTTCAGCTAGTCGGTCTGTAGAAGTGTTGCCACTGTTAGCTTCCGTGATTAAAGCAGCAATTTCAGGTCTTCTTGCTACTGCTTGGCGGACATACTTATTCTTATCCTTCGCAAGGGTTTCGAGGGCAGAAGCAGGAGTATTGGGGTTCCCCGCTACTGCTTCACGAACATCCCAATCCTTATCCTTCGCAAGGGTTTCGAGGAGTGAGACAGGAGTATTGGGGTTCCCCGCTACTGCTGCGCGAACATCCGTATAAATATAAAAAACATCCGTATAAATATAAAACGTATAAAAGTGGCTAGCTAGCTCTGCTAATCGGGTGGTAGCAGTGTCGTTGCTCTTAGCCTCCTCAATCAACAGTCTTTTTGCTACTGCCACGCAGAGAGTCCAATCGTTCTCCTTATCCTTCGCAAGGGTTTTCGCAAGGGTTTCCAAAACAGAAGCAGGAGTATTCGGGTTCCCCGCTACTGCTTGGCGGACATCACTCTCCTTATCCTTCGCAAGGGTTTCGAGGGCAGAAGCAGGAGTATTGGGCTTCCACGCTACTGCTGCGCGAACATCACTCTCCTTATCCTTCGCAAGGGTTTCGAGGAGTGAGACAGGGGTATTCGGGTTCCCCGCTACTGCTTGGCGGACATCCCTATCCTCATCCTTCGCAAGGGTTTCGAGGAGTGAGACAGGGGTATTCGGGTTCCCCGCTACTGCTTGGCGGACATACCAATGCTTCGCAAGGGTTTCGAGGAGTGAGACAGGGGTATTCGGGTTCCCCGCTACTGCTGCGCGGACAGTCCAATCGTTCTCCTTCGCAAGGGTTTCCAAAACAGAAGCAGGAGTATTGGGGTTCCCCGCTACTGCTCTGCGAGCATATCTATCCTCATCCTCAGCAAGGGTTGCCAAAACAGAAGCAGGAGTATTGGGGTTCCCCGCTACTGCTGCGCGGACAGTCCAATCGTTCTCCTTCGCAAGGGTTTCCAAAACAGAAGCAGGAGTATTGGGGTTCCCCGCTACTGCTTCACGACAATACGAATCCTTCGCAAGGGTTGCCAAAACAGAAGCAGGAGTATTGGGGTTCAACGCTACTGCTGCGCGAACATTACTCTCCTCATCCTCAGCAAGGGTTTCGAGGGCAGAAGCAGGAGTATTGGGCTTCCACGCTACTGCTGCGCGAACATCACTCTCCTTGTCCTTCGCAAGGGTTTCGAGGGCAGAGGCAGGCGTCTTCGGGTTGACCGCTACTGCTGCGCGAACATCCTGAGCCTCGTCCTCAGCAAGGATTTCGAGGGCATAGGTAGGCGTCTTCGGGTTGCCCGCTACTGCCGCGCGAACATCCTGAGCTTCATCCTCAGCAAGGATTTCGAGGGCATAGGTAGGCGTCTTCGGGTTCCCCGCTACTGCTGCGCGAACATCCGTCCAAAAGTGGCTAGCTAGCTCTGCTAGTCGGATGGTAGCGGTGTCGTTGCTCTCAGCCTCCTCAATCAACGAAACAATTTCAGGTCTTTCTGCTACTGCTCTGCGGACATCGCTATCCTCATCCTCAGCAAGGGTTTCCAAAACAGAAGCAGGAGTATTGGAGTTCCGCACTACTGCTTGGCGAACATCCGTATAAAAGTGGCTAGCTAGCTCTGCTAGTCGGATGGTAGCGGTGTCGTTGCTCTTGGCCTCCTCAATCAACGAAACAATTTCAGGTCTTTCTGCTATTGCTCTGCGGACATCGCTATCCTCATCCTTCGCAAGGGTTTCCAAAACAGAAGCAGGAGTATTCGGGTTCCCCGCTACTGCTCTGCGAACATCCCTATCCTCATCCTTCGCAAGGGTTTCGAGGAGTGAGACAGGGGTATTCGGGTTCCCCGCTACTGCTGCGCGAACATTACTCTCCTCATCCTCAGCAAGGGTTTCGAGGGCAGAGGCGGGAGTATTGGGGTTCCCCGCTACTGCTGCGCGAACATCCGTACAAAAGTGGCTAGCTAGCTCTGCTAGTCGGATGGTAGCGGTGTCGTTGCTCTTAGCCTCCTCAATCAACGAAACAATTTCAGGTCTTTCTGCTACTGCTCTGCGAACAGCGCTATCCTCATCCTTCGCAAGGATTTCCAAAACAGAAGCAGGAGTATTGGGGTTCCCCGCTACTGCTCTGCGAACATCGCTATCCTCAGCCTTCGCAAGGGTTTCGAGGAGTGAGACAGGGGTATTCGGGTTCCCCGCTACTGATGCGCGAACATCCTGAGCCTCATCCTCAGCAAGGATTTCCAAAACAGAAGCAGGAGTATTGGGGTTCCCCGCTACCGCTTGGCGAACATCACTCTCCTTATCCTTCGCAAGGGTTTCGAGGGCATAGGTAGGCGTCTTCGGGTTCCCCGCTACTGCTGCGCGAACATCCTGAGCCTCATCCTCAGCAAGGATTTCCAAAACAGAAGCAGGAGTATTGGGGTTCCCCGCTACCGCTTGGCGAACATCACTCTCCTTATCCTTCGCAAGGGTTTCGAGGAGTGAGACAGGGGTATTCGGGTTCCCCGCTACTGATGCGCGAACATCCTGAGCCTCATATTCATCCTTCGCAAGGATTTCGAGGGCATAGGTAGGCGTCTTCGGGTTGCCCGCTACTGCCGCGCGAACATCCTGAGCTTCATCCTCAGCAAGGATTTCGAGGGCATAGGTAGGCGTCTTCGGGTTCCCCGCTACTGATGCGCGAACATCCGTATAAAAGTGGCTAGCTAGCTCTGCTAGTCGGATGGTAGAGGTGTCGTTGCTCTTAGCCTCCTCAATCAACGAAACAATGTCAGGTCTTTCTGCTACTGCTCTGCGGACATCGCTATCCTCATCCTCAGCAAGGATTTCCAAAACAGAAGCAGGAGTATTCGGGTTCCGTGCTACTGCTGCGCAAACACCCGTATAAAAGTGGCTAGCTAGCTCTGCTAGTCGGATGGTAGAGGTGTCGTTGCTCTTAGCCTCCTCAATCAACGAAACAATTTCAGGTCTTTCTGCTACTGCTCTGCGGACATCGCTATCCTCATCCTCAGCAAGGGTTTCCAAAACAGAAGCAGGAGTATTGGGGTTCCCCGCTACTGCTTCACGAACATCCAAATACAAATCCTTCGCAAGGGTTTCCAAAACAGGAGCAGGAGTATTGGGGTTCCCCGCTACTGCTCTGCGAACATCGCTATCCTCATCCTTCGCAAGGATTTCCAAAACAGAAGCAGGAGTATTGGGGTTCCCCGCTACTGCTCTGCGAACATCGCTATCCTCATCCTTCGCAAGGATTTCCAAAACAGAAGCAGGAGTATTGGGGTTCCCCGCTACTGCTCTGCGAGCATATCTATCCTCATCCTCAGCAAGGGTTGCCAAAACAGAAGCAGGAGTATTGGGGTTCCCCGCTACTGCTGCGCGGACATACCAATGCTTCGCAAGGGTTTCCAAAACAGAAGCAGGAGTATTGGGGTTCCCCGCTACTGCTCTGCGGACATCGCTATCCTTATCCTTCGCACGGGTTTCCAAAACAGAAGCAGGAGTATTGGGGTTCCCCGCTACTGCTCTGCGGACATCGCTATCCTTATCCTTCGCACGGGTTTCCAAAACAGAAGCAGGAGTATTGGGGTTCTGTGCTACTGCTTCGCGAACAGCCCAATACTCATCCTTCGCAAGGATTTCCAAAACAGAAGCAGGAGTATTGGGGTTCTGTGCTACTGCTTCGCGAACAGCCCAATACTCATCCTTCGCAAGGATTTCCAAAACAGAAGCAGGAGTATTGGGGTTCTGTGCTACTGCTCCGCGAACAGCCCAATACTCATCCTTCGCAAGGATTTCCAAAACAGAAGCAGGAGTATTGGGGTTCCGTGCTACTGCTCCGCAGACAATCAAATCGTTCTCCTTCGCAAGGGTTTCGAGGAGTGAGACAGGGGTATTCGGGTTCCCCGCTACTGCTGCGCGGACATACCACCAATGCTTCGCAAGGGTTTCGAGGGCAGAGGCAGGAGTATTGGGGTTCTCCGCTACTGCTTCACGAACATCCCAATCCTTATCCTCAGCAAGGGTTTCGAGGAGTGAGACAGGGGTATTCGGGTTCCCCGCTACTGCTTGGCGGACATCGCTATCCTCATCCTCAGCAAGGGCTTCCAAAACAGAAGCAGGAGTATTGGGGTTCCTCGCTACCGCTTGGCGGACATCACTCTCCTTATCCTTCGCAAGGGTTTCGAGGAGTTCAGGAAGAATCGTTGTTGCCCTAGCCGCCTGCTGTCTTACTTTTGCGCTTTGACGCTGAACTGCAACTGTCAATGCCCAAGTCGGCGGCTCTGTAAGCTCTAATATTCGTATTAAGGCTTCATCACTAATGCTCTGTCGTTCACTGTCTTGGAGCACAAGGAGTTTCATCCCAGGATTGCGAGCTACTGCCGCCGGAAATTCCTCAGCTAGTTTATAGAGGGTCGCTGGAGGGGTCTGGGGATTCATCGCCACTTTACGGCGGACATTGGCCGCTGGATGTTGTGCTAAAGTTGTCAGGAGAGTATGGGATGCACTGAGGTTCTGGGCAAGAGCTTCTGCTAACGGTTTATTGCTTTGAGCTTCCGATAGCCAAGCCTCTAGGACTTCAGCAGGGGTATTGCCATTGGCAGCAACCGCAAGGCGCACTTTTTCATGGGGGTCATTGGCCAACATCCGCAAAATGTTTGGTGAAGTAGTAGCAGACTGCGCTACCTGCCGACGCACACAAGGGTCAGGATGCTGAGCTGCAGTAGTCATCGAATTAAGATCAAAATCATCAATATCCATTGCGCGCCACAATTTTTATTTGCGACATTGGTACTAGTCAGTTATTGTAATTCTAGCTTTAGTTGTTAACTACTGAAAGCCCCCGATCGTTTCAACGCTAGCTAGCGCAGCGGCAACAAAAATAAACGGGCAGGGATGCCCTACAAAATAGGCACCTTCTCCTGCCCAAGGGGCTTGATGCTAGCCAACCACAGAAGCGGTGCTGCGACGCCGCCGAATTCCTGTCGTCACAGTGGGGGTGACTTCGATGGGTTGCAGAAGCAATAGGACTGAGGCATTGCCCTGAAGTTCACGGCGCACCAGTCGCACCAGTTCGCGTTCAATGTGGGCTTTGACCCCTGCCCAATCGATATCGCCGTTGCGGGCATATTCACTCCAGCGATCGCTCAAAGCAGTTTCGACCGTGGCATGTACCCAAGCCTGCCAAGCCTGTGGCTCAATCGCCGTGACCACACCCCGCAGGTGGACTTCAGGAGTAGCTTTCAGACTGCCATCAGTACCCACCGCCACCGCCACGGTGATAATGCCTTCCTCAGCCAGTTGTTGTCGCTCTTGCAGCACATGGGCTTTGACAATGCCACCGCGATCCAGTAACTCAATACCAGCAGGTACCTTATCGACGACCCGAATCGAGTCACGGGTGAGTTCCACCACATCGCCGTTGTCAATAATCACCATATTCTCCGGGGGAATGCCCATGCTCTGAGCCGTTTGGGCATGTTTCACCAGCATGCGGTGCTCGCCATGTACGGGCAAAAAGAACTTGGGCTTCGTCAAGGCCAGCATTAGCTTTTGATCCTCTTGGCAGGCATGGCCAGAGACGTGGATGCCCTGTTCGCGACCGTAGATGACTTTGGCGCCTTGCATCATCAGGCGATCGATCATGTTGACCACGGCAATCGTGTTCCCCGGAATGGGGTGAGCCGAGAGAATCACAGTATCGCCGGGGCGAATTTTAATTTTGTTGTGTTCCCCTTTGGAAATCCGCGTCAGGGCAGACAGAGGTTCCCCTTGGGAGCCAGTGGTCAGGTACATCACCTGATGATCGGGGTACTTGTGCATCATGTGCAGTGGCACAAAGAGATCGTCTGGGCAGTGAATGTAGCCCAACTGCCGCGCATGGGCAATGACATTGAGCATCGATCGCCCCAAGACCGAAACCACGCGGCCATGCTTTTGCGCCAATTCCAAGGCCATACTGAGGCGATGTACCGAAGAGGCAAAGGTGGTAAAAATAATCCGCCCCTCTGCTTGGCTAAAGGCACGATCCAAGTTGGGAAACACCGATCGCTCCGAGGGGGTGTGGCCGGGCACTTCCGAGTTGGTGGAGTCACTAATGAGACAGAGAACCCCCTTTTCTCCATGCTCTGCCAGCCGCTGAATGTCAAAGCACTCGCCATCAACGGGGGTAAAGTCAAATTTGAAATCCCCGGTGTGGATAATCACGCCAATGGGGGTATGAATCGCCACGGAGAAGCTATCGGCAATGGAATGGGTATTGCGGATATACTCCACAAGGAAGTTTTTGCCCAAACGCACCATCTCCCGCGGCTGTACCGTGCGCAGTTCGGTGCGATCGCCAACCCCTGCCTCTTCCAGTTTCCCTTGGAGCAGTGCCATCGCGAGACGCGGGCCATAGATGACGGGAATATCAAACTGCTTGAGATGAAAGGGGATGCCACCAATGTGATCTTCATGACCATGGGTCACAATCATTCCCTTGATTTTTTCGCGGTTTTGCCGCAGGTACGTCATATCGGGTAAGACGATATTGACCCCATGCATGCCATCAGTGGGAAAAGCTAACCCTGCGTCCAGCAAAATAATTTCATCTTGGAATTCAAAAACACAGGTGTTCTTGCCAATTTCGTGCAGCCCACCGAGGGGAATAATTTTTAGGGCAGCAGTTGCAGCGGATTGACTCATAGGTCTCCTTACGATGAAACAACAAAAAGGTGCAGCTTGGGAAATGCCCAGCGTTGTCTTAAGACTTCAGTAGGCCAAGAGCATCTAAAACAGGCTTCAATTGGTCAATCACAGCGTCACTCGCAGACGTGAGGGGCAGTCGGGGAGCACCCACCGCCCAACCTTGCAGGCTGAGGGCAGCTTTGATCGGAATCGGATTCGTCGTCACAAATAAAACCTTGAACAGGGGCAATAGTTGACAATGAATAGCAGTCGCTGTTGCTGTGTCGCCTTGGATAAAAGCTTGGATCATCTCTTGAATCCGTCGACCAACAAGGTGACTGGCCACACTGACGACACCATAACCACCCACGGCCAGCAATGGCAACGTTAGGGAATCATCCCCAGAGTAAATGCGAAAATGTGGCGGCAGCTGGGCACGAAGGGTGCTGGCTTGGTCAAGGTTGCCACTGGCCTCTTTGATGGCAATAATGTTGGGATATTCGGCAAGGCGGATGACGGTTTCAGGGAGTAGATTTTGCCCTGTACGGCCGGGGATGTTGTAGAGCATGAGGGGAAAGTCCGGCACTGCCTTGGCGATCGCCTGAAAATGGGCATAGAGTCCTTCTTGAGGGGGTTTGTTGTAGTAGGGTACCACCAAGAGGGCACCATCGAGGCCGAGTTCTGCGGCCTTTGCCGTGGCATGAATGGCTTCACGAGTGGAGTTGGAACCCGTACCTGCAATCACCTTGGCTTTGCCTGCCACAGCCTGCTGCACTGTTTGAAAGAGTTGAAATTCCTCTTCCCAAGTGAGGGTGGGGGATTCGCCGGTAGTGCCGCAAACAACAATACCATCGGAACCGTTGGCCACAAGGTGCTGTGCCAGTTCTGCCGCCACATCGTAGGCGATCGCGCCATCCTCTGTAAATGGCGTAATCATGGCGGTAATCACACGTCCAAAGTCAGTCACAGTCCACCCTCAGCCAAGTCCCGTTGTAGTTGCCCAATGGTAACCGCGCGGCTGTACACGCGCCGGCGATCGCCCAAGGTTTCTAAAATAATGGCTCCGCGTCGCCAGCTTTGGGGCGATCGGTAAATCGCCAAATTATTGTCGGTCTCTACACTTCCATAGCCGTTATTCCTCAGCCATGCCTCCAGTTGTGGCATTTGTGGCAGTGACACCGCCAGAACTTTCGTGTGATGCCAATAGGCCGCGATCGCTCCCACGACGACCCCCACGACTAGTCCCCAACGGTAGGGCAGGGGAGACAACAGACTCCAGTGGCAAATTTGGCTCAAACTCAAGGCAGTGATGGCAGTGACACAGGCAAAGTAGTCAATGAACACCACCTTCACATCTAAGCCTTCAATGGCGGGGGGGTCAGCGGTTGTGGCAGAGTTGGGCATAGGCACTTAGTTGAGGGCTTGGGCACGCTCGTAGGCCGCTTTTACCGTTTGCATGAGGGTTCCACGCACACCAGCAGCTTCCAGTACTTCGAGACCCGCAATGGTTGTCCCCGCAGGACTGGTGACCGCATCCTTGAGTTGCGCCGGATGCAGCCCGCGCTCATTAAGTAATTGTACTGTGCCTGCTATTGTGCCATAAACGAGTTCCTGTGTCAGCGATCGCGATAGCCCCACTGCCACCCCCGCATCGCATAGTGCCTCCACCATCAGGGCAACAAAGGCAGGCCCTGAGCCAGAAAGTGCGGTGACTGCGTCCATTTGCCCTTCACTGACAGCCACCACCTGCCCCAGTACCCCTAACAAATTCTTAATCTTGCGAATCTCCAGTTCACTGGCGGCACTATCGCTAACAAGGGCAATCACGCCGGCGCCCACTTGGGCTGGTGTATTCGGCATCGCCCGAAAGATCAACCGCTGGGGAAACAGTCGCCGCAGCCGCCCACTGTTGATCCCTGCCATAATGGAAAGGGCAACGCCAGTGCCCTGAGCTACCGGCGTATCCGCCAGTTCTGACTCAATATCGGCAAAGACCTGTGGCTTGACCGCCAGTAGGAGCGTTTCGGCTGTAGCGACTTCTAGGTTCGTTGTCACCCTGACCCCATAGGTGTGGGCTAGATACTGCTGCCGCTGAGGCGATCGCGCCGATACCCACACCTGCTCTGGCAAGAGACCATCTGCCAGCAACCGCGAAAGCATTGCCTCCGCCATGCGGCCACAGCCAATGATTCCAAGAGCCGGCACCCTAGGCACTACGCTGTTGTTGGGCATTCATCCCCCAAGCGGGTGGGGGGGCAACAGGTGTGGTAGCTGGGCGAACGCCACCCACTTGCGTACTCACTTGCACACAGCTCGGTGTAAACAGGAAAATGCTTTCACCAATACGCTCTTGGTGACCATCAATCGTGAACGTGGCACCGGCAACAAAATCCACTGAGCGTTGGGCTTGCTCTGGCTCCATCAAGGTCAGATTTAGCACCACAGACTTCCGCTCTTTAAGAGCCTTGATCACCTCAGGCATTTCACTAAAACTGCGGGGCTGCATCACCAAAACTTCCGCCACTGCCCCCCACCAACGACCGGCATTGGGCATCCCAATCACATTCGAAGGAGCTGATCCCGTCGGCACTGAACCAGTGGCAACTGAGGGAGACGGACTAGTGTCAAAGTCATGACTCAGGGTTGGCCGCGATGCGGGCAGCGGTTCCACCTCCGGTTCCGTGGTTAGCGTTCGTGCCGTTCCTTGAGGGTATTCCTCATCGTAGATGTCAGTCTCTGGGGTTAGGCCCATGAGGTCACGGAGTTTGCCCAACATAACGACTCACTATTGCTCCTAATAAATAAATGTATGAGTTGTAAGAGTTTTCTGACGTGCCGTAGCGGAGTCACCGCGACAGGTCAGAGGGATAAAAGCCAGATGATATGTTTCATGTCTTAACAATCCTAGTTTCGTGGCTAAAAGGGAACCTATGCACAAACGCCCACGAGAGTTGAGTTAAAACAGAAAGGTTCAACTGGCCATTTTACAGGAAACCGGGAGAAAACGATGAAGTTGGCCTTAAGTCTCTCGCTTTTCCTTGGGTTTGTCAAGGGTAACAATGCTCTAAATTGGGTTGGCTAAGGGAATCCGAAACCAAAACGTCGCTCCCTGCGCATCGCCCTCTTTGACGCCGATTTCACCCCCATGAGCGATAATAATTTCTCGGCAGAGATACAGACCTAAACCAATGCCCGTGCGATGGTGGTTTGCACCGCCACGATAATAGAGATCAAAAAGGTGCGATCGCTGGTCAGGGCGGATGCCGACGCCATCATCCTTGACGGTGCAGTAAAGGCTATCTCCCTGTTCCTCTGCCGTCAGGGTGATGGTGATCCCGGGACGATTGTGTTTGAGGGCGTTGGTGATCAAATTCTCATAGACTCGCCGCAGTTGCATAGGATCAACAGGCACAAGGGGCAACGTGGGGGGGATATCAAGTTTCACGGTGGCTTTATTTTTCTGGAGCAGCGGTTGTAGCTCCGCCAAGATCTCCTTGACAAGCGTGGCTAAGGATGTGGGCGCGATCGCCAAAGAGAGGGAAGGTTGCTGATCCACGTCAATGTGCAGCAGTGTTTCAATCAGATGTAGTTGCCGCTGCTGGCTATGCTGAATACAGGTCAAGGTGCTGCGGGGCACAGGAATCGTGTCGCTGGTGTCGTTCTGCAAGAGATGGTTAATGACCATCAGGGTACCTAGGACAGGGGTGCGTAAATCATGGGATACGGCATGCAAAAAGACATCCTTGAGGTGGTTGAGTTCCTCTAGTTCACGCATTTTTTGCTGCAACTGCTCGGTGCGTTCTGCCACCTGCTGTTCCAAATTGGCATTCAAGGCCGCCAGTTGTTGATAAAGTTCTGCTTGTTGCAGGGCGATCGCCACCTGAGTCGCCAACTGCTCCAAAAAAGCGCGCTCGTAGGGCTGCCACTCTCGCGGGCGGTCACATTGGTGGACTCCCAGTAAAAAGCACGGGCCCTGGGGCTGATGTTGGATCGGAATCAGCAGACAAGACTGGATATGGTGCGCTGCATACACCTGTCGCAGATGGGGATCAAGCATTTCCCGCTCCCAGGAGAGTGTGGCCGGTGTGGTCAGCAGCCGTGAACGGTAATGCACGTTTTGCAGGAGAGCCTCAAGATTCGTGTGCCACTGGGGCGCCATCGCCGCCGCCACCACTTGAATCTCCTCTGTCCTCGGATCAAAAGAGACAATAAACACGCGATCGCTGAGGAGATAGCGGCGCACTTCCACCACCGTGGTATTGAGAATCTCTGGCAATTCCAGCGTTTGGCGAATGCGCAGGGCAATTTCCGCCAGCAGTTGTTGCCGTTGGGCAGCCAATTGTACGTTCTGTTCAGCGGTTTTGCGTTGGGTAATATCCCGTATTCCCACCACCCTCGCCCAGCGCCCCCGATAGAGAATGGATTTTCCCTGAACCTCAACAATCAGTGCTTCACCACTTTTGGTGCGAGCAAGGGCTTCAAAGGGAACATCAATGGGCTGCTGAATTCGCTCTAAAATCAGCGATCGCGCCTCTGGATGGGTCAGCAACAACACCGACTGCCCCACTAGTTCTGAAGCCGTATAACCAAACAGCCGTTCAGTTGCGGCGTTGACATCAAGAATTGTCCCCTGCTCATGGATGACTACTGCCTCAGAGGTGGCTTGAAAGAAGGTGGCTAAGCGGGCTTCGCTTTCCTCTAGTGCTCTGAGGGCACGGTGGCGATCGCGACTTTCTACCACCAAAGACACCAGATCCGCGAGGGAAGCGGCAAACTGCTCTTCGGCAATAGTCCACTGGCGGGGTGAACCAATGTGTTCGTGGCAGAGGATGCCAATCATGCTCCCTTCAACCCAAATCGGCACATCCAACAGCGAGGTAATGCCAAGAGGTTCTAAATAGGTCTTGCGAAACTCCCGCGTGCGGGGATCGTGCCAAGCGTCATGGGCCGTAATCGTGCGCTCCTGTTCAAGGGCAGCAAAATAGTCGGGGTAATGACTAGCAGTGAGGGTCATCCCCACCGTAAAGGCCTGGGGCGACTGCTGAAACAACTGCACACATTGAATTTGCTGGCGATCGCCCGAATAAAACCACAGACTCACCCGTGCCACATTGAGACTGCGGGCACTCGTCCAGAGAATGTCCTGCAAAATCTCCTCAAAGTTTGCTCCGTGGAACGGCTGCCGCCGCGCCAGTTCTACCAAAATGCGGTTGAGACTTTGCAGTTGTTCAATCACGGGGGTCATCAAGAGGCGGCAGAGTCAGGGATAAATTCCAGTGCCGCTGAGTTAATGCAGTAGCGCAGTCCCGTGGGTGGCGGGCCATCCTCAAAGACATGGCCGAGGTGGGCATCACAGACATTACAGAGAACTTCTGTGCGCACCATGCCATGGGACAGATCCCGCTCCATGCGGATATTTTTGGGGTCAAGGGGTTGCCAAAAACTCGGCCAGCCACTGCCAGAGTCATACTTGGTCTCAGAGCGAAAGAGCGGCGTGCCACAGCAGACACAGCGATAGAGTCCGGGCTTTTTGTTATTCCAGTAGCAGCCCGTAAAGGCGCGCTCCGTTCCCTTCTTGCGGGTGACATAGTACTGCTCAGGGGTAAGTTGAGCTTGCCATTCCGCATCTGTTTTCACAACCTTAGCCATGTTTGCCTCAGAAATAGACCGTGATCCTACTCCTCAGCATACTCAGGCAGACAGGGAAGTTCCAGTCTTTTTGCCAAAGGTTCCCTGCCAAGGGGAAAATGTAAGGGCAATCTTGACCTTGTTTGGTTATGCCCGTTTCGCTGCCCCTTACTTTTGATTTGGCCTCTGAGTCCGAGTTTTATACTCAGGTCAGCGCTGGAATGCAGGCAGCACAGCAGGCCAATTGTCAGTTCCTCAGTTTAGGCATCTCCTTACCCACCGTTGATCCCCTGATGCTGTTGGCTGGCCTGATGCAGGTCAGTGGCGAAAGTGAGCATTTTTACCTTGAGCAAGCGGGAGAGATTGTTGCTGCCTGTGGTGCGGTGGCGACCCGCAGTGTTCAGGGACATCAACGGTTTGGGGAACTCCAGCGTTTTAGTGAACAAATCCTCAGCCGAGTGTGGGCGATTGCTCCAGCCGAACCGCGCCTGTTCTGTCAATTTAGTTTTTGGGATCACCTAGGCTCTAACTGGGGGTTCTTACCCCGCTGGCAGGTGATTCAGCGTCTGGATCAGGTTTGGCTCACCCTTAGTTGTGCCTTAGAGACCAGTACACCCCATCGCCTCTGGCAAGACTGGCAACTAGTGCAGCGGGCACTGACCCACATTCTGGCTGATCCGCCCCCCTGTCCACCACCACTGGCGATCGCTCTTCCGCCTCTAGCTGAGCAATACGGGCAATTTATTACCAGTGTCCAGCAGGCTCTCAAGCTCCTTGAGGAGGGAGACCTCGAAAAATTGGTTTTGGCCGCTGCCCTCACCCTAGAGCAGCCTCAGGGGTTCAACTGGCTGGGAACGTTGCAAAATCTGCGTCAGCAGTACGCCAATTGCTACATCTTTAGTGTTGGCCAAGAGCGGCAGCAGGTCTTTTTGGGGGCGAGTCCCGAACGCTTGGTCAAGATTGCCGATGGCGTTCTCTGTGCCGATGCTTTGGCGGGTTCCCGTCCCCGTGGGCAAACCCAACAGGAGGATCAAAGCCTGCGCAATGGCCTTTACCACAGCCCCAAGGAACGCTACGAGCATCAGGTCATTGTTGAATTTCTCTGCCAAACCCTCCAACAGTTGGGCATGACCTGTGAGGTGCCTCCCAAACCGCACATCCTTGAGCTAAGTCATATCCAACATCTGCAAACGCTGATTCAGGCCCCGCTGCCGCAACCCATTCATATTCTCCAAGGGGTGGCGGCCTTACATCCAACGCCCGCAGTGGCGGGGTATCCTGCTTCACGGGCACAGGACTGGCTGCGGCAACTGGAACCCTTTGATCGCAATGGCTATGCTGCTCCCCTTGGTTGGGTGACACCCAGCGGAGAAGGGGAATTCATTGTCGGAATTCGCTCTGCCCACCTTCAGGGCAACCATGCCCATCTTTTTGCTGGGGCGGGGATTGTCAAAGGCTCTCACCCGGAACGGGAATGGCAGGAAATCCTGTGGAAATTTCAGACGATGATCTCAGCTTTGGCTTAGCGCAGGGGGGGCTGTTTTTTGCTCATCGTCAGCATCGGCAAGGGCTGGGAGGATTGGGGCGGCAGCGCATACTGGGGCACTTTCTCAGGGAGAGGACGTTCGGGCGATCGCTGGAGCAGGCGATAGAGCAGCGCGCTGCCCATCAAACCTAGACCCAATAGCAGCAGACCGTTGTAGCCCCCCAAGCCACCAATGGTCGAATCCACACCTCCCATTAGCAGAAGGAAGGCGGAGATGGGTTCTTTACGGTAGGCTTTGCGCAGAAAGCGAGGATAAATCATAGGCGATCGCTGGGTACTCACCATTAGAAGAATACGAGAATGCTCATGACTTGGCGTTAAATAGGTTACATTTTAGCGACCCTACGCCACACATTGATTTCTCAGTAACAGCTCGATCAGGTGATTTACTTCTATCCTGACAGATCCAAAGGGCACTTGGCATTGAGGAAAAAAGGGGGCGATCGCCCCCCAACTGATCTCCCTAGTAGGTTTCCACGTGCCAACGGCCTTCTTTTTTGAGCGTGCCCTTGAGGAACTCTTGCCAATCGGCACCATTTTTGGCTGCCGCTGCTGCCATTGCTTCATCAATACCCGGCTCCATCCCCTTCAGACCACAAATATACACATGGGTGTTTTTCTTCTGCAGGAGTTGCCAGATTTCATCCGCATGCTCAGCAATGCGACCTTGGATGTACATCTTGCCGCCGTCGGGGGTTTTCTGCTCACGGCTAATGGCATAGGTGAGGCGGAACTGATCGGGATACTTTGCCTGCAGTTCTTCTAACTCATCCTTGTAGAGGATATTCGCGGTATAGGCAACGCCAAAGAAGAGCCATGCCAGACCCTTGAATTGATAGTCTGGATTATTTTCTTTGAACATGCGCCACAAAAAGGCACGGAAGGGGGCAATCCCCGTTCCTGTTGCCAACATAATGATCGTTGCTTCTGGATCATCGGGCAGGAGCATTTCCTTACCCACGGGCCCAGTGATTTTCACTTCATCGCCAGGTTGCAGTTGGTTCAGGTAAGAAGAACAGACCCCATAGATGGTTTCGCCGGTTTCTTTGTCCTTGTACTCTAGGCGCCGCACACACAGGGAGACGGTTTTATCATCTTGAAAGTCGCCGTGGCGGGTCGAGGCAATCGAGTAGAGGCGCAGCTTGTGGGGTTTGCCGTTGGCGTCAGTACCCGCAGGAATAATGCCAATACTTTGGCCTTCGAGATAGCGCAACTCGGTACCAGAGATGTCAAAGATGATATGCTTGACGGTTCCCTCGCCCCCTTCGCGCACCAACTCTTCATTGGAAATGACCTTACCAATGCAGGGATTATTGGGACGATAGATATTGACGGGAATATCAACTTTCTTTTCTTTAACAGGGGCAGTACCATTATTGGATACGGGTTCCGTGGTGGCAGCCAAGGGCGCAGCTGTACCATCGAGGGGTTGAATGCTGACAATTTTGCCCCCCCAGCGGGTAATCTGCTGCATAAACTGATTCATGCGGTCATAGGGAACGTTGAAAAATTGACTGCCACTGTTGCGGATGGCATAGTCGGTTTTATCGGTTTCGGCATTTTGTCGCAGTCCCACCACTTCATAGCGAAACATCCGACTGCCAGAATTCGTCGCATTGTACATGGGCTACACAATCTCCAAAAATTTACTCAGCTTTACATTCTGCAACACAACGTCCCAACCGCGATCAACTATCACGTTTTGGCTAGGGGATTGCCGTGCTTTGGCCACCCACATTATATCTAGCAGGGGCAGCTACAGGGGCTTTCCCTAGGGGTAGGACTGAATTTCTTGGCTGGAAGAGACAGGCGCACTCATCCAAGCATAGGTTTGTAACACATAGCGATCGCGCCCTGAGCGTTTGGCCTCGTACAAGGCAGCATCAGCAGTCGCTACCAGCTCCGCCATTGGGCAGTCCCTAAGGGTGGCGCTCACGATGCAAATGCCGGCACTGACGGTGAGGTAGGGTTGCACTGGTGAACTGGCATGGGGAATCCCTAGGCTGCGAATGTAGTTAAAAATCCGCTCTAAAACGCAAATGGCAACGTCATGGTGGGTGTGGCGCAACAGGAGAATAAACTCTTCACCGCCATAGCGAGCCACGAGATCAGCTTCCCGCACTTGGGATTTAATGGCGTGGGCTACCCGTTGCAGGGCGCGATCGCCCGCCAGATGGCCATAGGTGTCGTTGTAGCGCTTGAAGTGGTCAATATCCAGCAGGGCAATGGCAAAGGGGGTATGGGTGGTGGCCGATTCCCGCCAAGCTGTCCGCAGACAGGCTTCAAAGGCACGGCGATTTGCCAATTTAGTCAGGCTATCTTGCTGTGAGACCCCCTGTAGGTGGCGATTTTCCGCCTCTAGCTGTTTTTGCCGCTGCTGTAGCTCCACAATTAGAGCTGTTTGCCGGGCCATTTGCTCTTGCAAGCGCTGAAACTGCTGCCGTTGGACGATGAACTGTCGCAGAAAACGGGGCTGGCGAAACAGGCGCAGGAGAATCAAGGGGGGCTGGCAACGGTGGATACCCACGGCTTCCACTTCGATTTTTTGTCCTTGGTGGCTGCGGAGGCTGCCGGGTACCATTTGGGTGGCTTGCTGCCAAAGGGGCAGCCATTGATGCAGTTTCTCTGGCGGGGTGACCACCAGTTCACTGAGGCTGCGACCCAGAACGTTGCCGCCGAAAAATTCACGACCGCTAGGGTTAATGGCCACAATTTGGCCTTGGACATTCATGACCAGCGTTGGCTCTGGCAACAGATCGATCCATGCGCCAATATCGAGTGTAAAGTCGCTCATCTTAACCCCGCCGGAATGTAAGGACTTGACTGGCTTAGACTGACTCAATGCGATAGTATTCTCGCCCCTTGGCCGCTGAGGCCGCAGCAGTAGGTTGGGTATAGATCACCACGTGGCACCCTTGATCCCCATTGGCGATCGCCTTTTCAATACAGACCTTGGCATAGCCCAAATGGTGCGCCACAATCACGCCAAACACATTTGAGGTCATCATGCACAACGAGGGATGACCCACCACGCCACTGCCAAGGGGACAACGCTGATTCCCTAAGATAATACGTTCCTCATCCTGCTCAATCAGGAAAAATCCCCCTTCAATGCGATTTTTGAGATCCACAAGAATTTGGGCAACCGTCTTGGCATCAAGGGGGCGATCGCCAAGGGCTTGAGTGTAGAGAGCGTTGATTTGATTGCCCATTTGCTGCCCTACAAGGGCAATAAACCCAGAGGCATCATCGAGACCCACGACATCTTCTAGCGTCTCCGCTACCAACCCCAGCAAATTTTGCAGAAAGATCGAGGACTGTAGGCTGATTTGCAGATTCCCTATCTCTATGGGAGTCTCAACAGGGGACGGTTCAGTGGCTGTCATGGGTAGTGCCCTCAGGGAACGGCGGTTAAGCGACCCTCACTGCCCGAGTGTATAGTAAATAAATCGAGAAAAGCAACTGGAATTCATCAAGAATTCTTTATACTTTTTTGATTTTTTAATCAGAAGCTGCTCCTCGTCTCAAGGGGTGCGCTCACTCGGCATTTTGCGATCGCTGAGCCTGATAGGCCTGCCAACTCTCGACCACACGACCAAAATTGGTGCGAAACTCTCGCCAGCCGAGCCAACTTCCCTGCTCGTGCTCATCCCAAGATGCAGAAAGAATGCCATAGCTCAGTCCCAGCGCCCCAAGGCCAAACAGGCCTAAGCTAACGATAACCACTGCCACATTGGGCAACTTGAACCAGCCCTCGTGGACGACCAAATAGCTCAGGGGAAACGTCATCAATCCCAAAAGCGTGGGGGTACCACAGCAGATTGCCATCCGGGTAACCATGCGTTGGCTGACAATTTCTGGAATGCCTGTACTTTTTTTGGCTGGCTTGGCTGGGGATTTTGGGGTATTAGAACGGACGGCTGCGGCAGCAGGAGCTTTGGCAGACTTGGTTGCTCCTTTTTTCTTTTTAGGCTCAAAAGGCAGATCCGACCGTTTTGCCATTGTCTTTAACCCCGAATTCCTAGACGTTCAATGAGTTGGCGATAGCGCTGGGCATCGTGGCGATGGATATAGGCCAGTAGCCGCTTGCGACGGCCAATAATTTTCAGCAGTCCTCGGCGAGAGGCGTGATCTTTTTTATTCGCCTTGAGATGCTCAGAAAGCTGCTTGATCCGCTCCGTGAGGATGGCAACTTGGACATCCGCAGAGCCAGTATCGGTACCGTGGATCTGGTAGGTGTTGATGATTTCTTGTTTAATGTCGTGTTGCAGGGCCATGGTCATCAGTTATGAACAGCGCGATCTATTATCATACTCCGATCTTTTGAAATAATAAACTCTCCTGAGCGCGACTATTCTGCCTGTTGGCTGCCACTGCGTCGCCCTAAGAATTACTGACATTGGTGCTGTTGTCCTCAAGGGGGGCGATCGTCAGCAGTTCCTTAAGGGGTTTTTCACTATCGGAGATGGGGGACTTGGCCGTTGTCAGTTCTGTATCAATGGCAAAGGTGGCGAATTGGGTGAGAATTTCACGGCAGAAGACCTCGGCTGCCCGCGATCGGTAGCGATTGGGATTGGTAATCAGTGACAGGGTGCGTTTCACCACCACATTTTCGATACCCATCCGCCGTAGGCTCCCCAGTTGTAACTCCTTCTCAATGGCGGAAATGGAGACAAAGGCAGCCCCCAAGCCCGACTGCACGGCGTTTTTAATCGCCTCAATGGAATTCAGCTCCATCTCCACCTTCAGGCGGCGGGGGTCAATGTTGGCGCGCTGCAGCACCTGATCAATCACCTTGCGAATGGTGGATTGGGCATCGAGAGCAATAAAGCCCAGCTTGTACAAGTCTTCTTTGGTGAGGGTTTCAGCACTAGCCAAGGGATGATCCACGGGTAAAACCAGTGCCAGTTCATCCTCAGCATAGGGGGTGACGGTAATTTGCTCGCTGAGTTCTGAGGGAACTTCACCACCAATAATTGCCAGATCAATTTGACCGTTGACCAAGCTCCAGCAGGTGCGGCGGGTGGAATGCACATGCAGTTGAACAGCGACTTCGGGATATTTGCTGCGAAACAGGCCAATCATGCGGGGCATCAGGTAGGTGCCGGTGGTTTGGCTGGCTCCAATGATCAATGTCCCCCCCTGCAATTTTTGTAAGTCTTCGATGGCACGGCAGGCTTCATGGCACAGGGAGAGAATTTGATCGCCGTAAGCCAGTAGGAGTTGTCCGGCTTCGGTGAGTTGGGCACGGCGTCCCCCGCGGTCAAATAGGGGAACATCCAGTTGGCGCTCAAGGTTTTGCACCTGTAAACTCACTGCGGGTTGGGAGACGTAAAGGCTGTCAGCGGCTCGCTTAAAGCTTCCTTCGAGGGCGATCGCCTTCAGGATGCGCAATTGATCAAGGGAAAAGGGCAGTTCGGACATAGGCATTGAGGCCATAGGCGTGCCACTAAGAGGCGTTTTTCTGAACTTATCAGGAATCATGCCCAATTGATATCTATCCCCGCACAAGAAAGCTGAGTTTGGCTTGCCAGTGACGCAAAATAGCACATCTGAAACCTATTGTAAGGGTTCAGTTTCCCCCGCGCGATCGCTGACTTTTGTTACATGTTGTTACATTATTGCGCTGGGGAGCAAGCGATCGCCATCTAGCACCAAGAGAACAGTGACCTCTATTGGCTGTATATCCCGTTGCTCATCCCCTAGCAGCAGCGGAAAGGGAAGATGGCGGTTCGCTAAAATCGATCTAGTGATGCTCTCAAGGCGCCGCTGCACAATTGCGCGAGGAGTTGAAATCGTGCCCTACCCTTGGCCAAAATGGCTGCCGATGCCGGTTGTTGCCACCACACTGGGAGTAGCCGCTGTGGTGATCGGTGTGCGCCAACTGGGACTGCTTCAGCCGTCGGAACTGAGTCTGTATGACTTCTATGTGCGATCGCAACCCGCCCGTGACCCTGATTCGCGTATCCTGACGGTGCTGGTAACGGAGCAGGACATCCAAGCCCAAAAAACGTGGCCCCTGCCGGATGCTACCGTTGCCGATCTCCTCACCCGCCTCAATGCCGCTAGCCCGCGTGCCATTGGCTTGGATATTTTCCGCGATTTGCCCCACCCCCCCGCCCACGACGAGCTGCAAAACATGATTCGCATCAACCCGCGCATTATTCCAGTGTGCAAATCAACGGGGGAAACAGCGGAGCAACCCGAAGTGCCGCCACCACCCAGTATTCCCGCAGCACAGGTGCCAGAGCGAGTGGGCTTTGCCGATATCCCCCTCGATAATGATGGTGTCATTCGCCGCAATCTATTTGTGATCAGCAATCCTAAGGCACAGCGGTGTACAACGCCCTTTTCCTTTGCCCTGATGCTGGCACTGCGCTACCTAGAACAAGACCCCGCTCAGACTATCAAACTCGATGACAAGGGTTTGACGCTCAATGATGTGCATTTTCCCCTCCTCAGCAGCGATGCCGGTGGCTATGTGGGGGTGGACGATCGCGGCATGCAAACCCTGCTGAAGTACCGCTCACGCACCGCAGTGGGGCCAACGGTTTCCCTAACGGATGTACTGACTGGACGAGTGAGCGAAGACCTGATTCGCGATCGCGTCGTTTTGATTGGGGTGTCTGCGCCGAGCATCAAGGATATTTTCCTCACCCCCTATAGCGGTAGTGATGCCGTGACGCAGCAAATGCCGGGGGTGGTTGTCCATGGCCAGATGGTGAGTCAATTCCTGAGTGCGGCCCTCGACGGCGAAAGTCCCATTTGGTATTGGCCGCTGCCGGTGGTGCTTGGCTGGATTCTGCTGTGGGCTGGGGTGGGCAGTGTCCTTGGCTGGTGGTTGCGGCAACCGCTGTGGTTGGGGGGCGCGGTAGTGGGGGGACTCATTGTCCTTTTTGGTGGCGGCTTTGGCATTTTTGTGATCGGGAGTGGCTGGATTCCCGTGGTGCCGCCGGCGATCGCCCTGGTGCTCAGCAGTGTCGGCATGGTTGGCTATGTGAGTTATCAAGCGCAGCAGGAGCAAAAATCTTTCCAAGAAAAAGTACAGGAACAGGAAAAAGCCTTGGCGCTGTTGCGATCGCTGATGGCCGAGGATACGGCAGCCCTCAATGCAGCCCTGCGAGAACCCACAGAAATTACCGGCAAACCCCGTTCTCTCCTCAGTGGTCGCTACAAAATCCAAAAAGTCTTGGGGTCAGGGGGCTTTGGCCGCACCTATTTGGCTCAGGATACCCAGCGACCGGGGAACCCCCTCTGTGTGGTCAAGCATTTGCGACCGGGACGCACCGATGAGCGCTTTATGCAGGTGGCGCGACGGCTCTTTCATACCGAAGCAGAAATCCTTGAAAAGTTAGGACGCCACGATCAAATTCCCCTCTTGCTGGCCTATGTTGAGGAAAATCAGGAATTCTATCTAGTGCAGGAGTTTATTGATGGTGCTTCCCTAAGTGAGGAGCTGAAACGCAAACACACGGAAGCCGAAGCCACCCAACTCCTACGGGAAATCTTGGAAGTGCTGAGTTTTGTCCACAGTCACTATGTGATTCACCGCGATATTAAGCCCGACAATATTATTCGCCGTGCCAGCGATCGCAAGCTGGTGCTGATTGACTTTGGAGCGGTGAAACAAATTCAACCCCAAGAAGTGAAGCAAACCCAAGGGAGCACCGTGATTATTGGCACAATGGGCTACGCCCCCCCCGAACAACTCTCTGGACAGCCCACCCTCAGCAGCGATATTTACGCTGTGGGTATGATTGTGCTGCAGGCTTTAACGGGCATTAAACCCCGCGATCTTCCCCGAGACCCCCGCACGGGTGAAGTGGATTGGCAACAGTGCGTTACAGTCAGTGAGCGGCTAGCGGCAGTGCTAAATAAAATGGTGAAGTTTAACTTTAGCGATCGCTATCCCTCCGCCAAGGAAGCCCTTCAGGACGTGCGGCGCTTGGGAACCCCTGCTGCATCTGTTTCATGAGGCGGCCTGTGTTGCTGTCTGAACTGCCCCTTGGGACGCTGGCACGCATCACTGCCATTGAGGGAACCCCTGCTTGGCAACGCCGCCTTGCAGCCGTGGGATTGACGGTCGGCCAAACCGTCACCCTGTTGCGTCGTGCCCCCTTCAGTCAAACCTTGGCCGTACGGGTGGGTGCCCTGACCGATGTGGCCATACGGGCAACAGATGCTAGCACTATCCTTGTGGAACCGCTGCGAAATCTAGAGGCTTGGGACTAACTGGGCATCCTCACGGTTAGAATCCTTGGCTGCTGCTGCCAGCAAACCGTAAAAGAGAGGATGAGGCGCATTGGGACGGGAACGAAACTCGGGGTGAAACTGCACCGCAATAAAGAAGGGGTGAGCCGGATACTCGATAATTTCTACTAAGCGGCCATCAGGCGAGGTGCCCGTAATTTGATAGCCCGTTTCCAAAAAAAGGCTGCGATAGGCATTATTAAACTCGTAGCGATGGCGGTGCCGCTCGTAGATGACCGTCTCCCCATAGAGCTTTTCGGCAAGGGAATTGGAGGCTAGGCGGCAGGCATACAAGCCCAAGCGCATCGTTCCCCCCAAATCCACAATGTCCTGCTGTTCGGGCAACAGGTGAATCACGGGATGGGGGGTATTGGCATCAAACTCAGCACTGTTGGCATTTTCTAAGCCCGCAATATGGCGTGCCCACTCAATGACGGCACACTGCATCCCCAAGCACAGCCCTAAAAAGGGAATCCCCTGCTCACGGGCGTACTGAATAGCCGCAATTTTCCCTTCGACCCCGCGGATGCCAAAGCCCCCCGGCACAACGATGGCCGCCACATTGCTGAGGGCATTTTCCACCCCGTTTTCAACCACTTCTTCAGAGTTGACCCAGCGGATCCGTAGTTCTTGATCAAGGGCGATCGCCGAGTGCCGCAGGGCTTCCACCACCGAAAGATAGGCATCACTGAGGCGGACATATTTGCCCACAATCGCCACCTCTAAGGGGGTATGGGAACGGTAGAGCCGCTCCACCAGAGCCTGCCACTGACTGAGATCCGGTTGCCGTTGCTCCAAGTTCAAAAGACTCAAAACTTGGGTGGCTAACCCTTCGCGCTCAAGCAGCAGGGGCACTTCATAAATACTTTTGGCATCCGGCGAGGGAATGACACATTCCACAGGGACATCACAAAATTGGGAGAGCTTTTCTTTAATGCCGGGGACAAGGGGGCGATCGCAACGACAGATCAGAATATCCGGCTGAATCCCAATGGAGCGCAATTCCTTCACCGAGTGCTGGGTGGGTTTGGTTTTCATTTCCCCTGCCGAGGGAATCCAAGGCACCAAGGTTACATGCATAAACAGCACATGGTGCCGCCCCACCTCCGTGCGAAACTGACGGATGGCCTCTAGAAAGGGCAGCGACTCAATATCGCCAACGGTTCCCCCAATTTCAATGATCACCACATCGGGGTTTTTGTCCTTCGCTACCCGCAGAATGCGTTCTTTAATCTCATTCGTAATGTGGGGGATGACCTGCACTGTTCCCCCCATATAGTCGCCGCGTCGCTCTTTGTTAATCACCGCTTGGTAAATGGATCCCGTCGTGACGCTATTGAGGCGGGACATGGGGGTATCCGTAAAGCGCTCGTAGTGCCCCAAGTCCAAATCCGTTTCGGCACCATCGTCGGTGACAAACACTTCCCCGTGCTGGAAGGGACTCATCGTGCCTGGATCCACATTGATGTAGGGATCCAGCTTGAGAATTGACACGGAATACTGCCGCGATTTCAAGAGGCGGCCCAGACTGGCGGCAACAATTCCCTTACCAATGCTGGAGACAACACCGCCGGTCACAAAAACATATTTCGTCATTGCTAAATGCTAGTGGTGAGCCGCAAAGGGCATACTCGTAACACGTACGCCACTATTCTCGCATATTGGGGCATGGCGCCTAGGAGAAATTGTGCACCAATTCCTTGACCATTTGGGATTGCTCTTCAATCCGCTGCTTCAGCCGCTGACACACCAGATCACACAGCGGAAAGATCGTCGGGTCAGCAATTTCGTAATAGACGGTAACCCCTTGGGGCTGGCGCCGCACCAGACCTGCCTGAGCAAGGGTTTTCAAGTGCTTTGAGACATTGGCCTGCCCCAAGCCCGTTTCCTGAATAATCTCCGAGACATTGCGTCGTCCCTGTTTCAGGGCACAGAGCACTTGCAGCCGACTCGGTTCCGCCAGCACTTTGAAATAGTCGGCAACGTGGACGAGTAACTCAGGGGAAGGGAGATCAACCATAGGGGATATCGCACACTAGAGACACAGATCAAGATAACTTAGCTTAATGATTCTATTATATGACTGTACAGTAAATAAAGCAGCCCACCCTAGGGATGGGGAATGCTGCGAGGAGCGTTAGCGCAGCTTCACTGGCAACTTGATGGCCGATTTGGGTGAGGTGGCCGTTGTGTTTTTTTGCCGTAGCCGTTGGGCATAGAAGGACGCCGCCTCATCCCCACGGGCACATTCTTGGGCAAAGTTAATCAGATGATGCCCCACCACACCCACGTGGATCACTTGTTCAATTTGGCCTTTTTTCAGGGCCGGCCCTGCCAGTTTCCAGAAGGTCTTGCGGTAGCTGCCCCAAAGCCCCACGTGCCAGAGGAGATTTTTCATGATCCGCAGTCCCCGCAGGATATTTTCGCGGCTGAGGCGAGCTGGGCTATTCGGCACTGCAATGCGGTTGGGATAGGTGTGTTCCATTTGATAGGCAAACCGCTCGTAGAGAAATTCGGGTTCATAGGCCGTTGTGATGGTGCGGCGCCACATTTCCACCACCTCTTCGTAGGGCATGAGGAACTCAACATTGGACTCGCGGTTTTCATCATGGTTGAGGCGACCTTCTGCTTCCAGCCGGCGCCAGAGAGGCGTACGCGGTAGAGCGTGTAGCAGGTTAATTGTCAGAGTGGGAATGTGGGAGGCGCGAATAAACTCAAGGATGCGATCGCCCGTTTGGGGTGTATCGGTATCAAAGCCAATAATGATCCCAGAAACCACTTCCATGCCGTAACGATTGAGGGTTTGCACCGCCTGCAAAATCGGCATACTTAGATTTTGATCCTTGTGGATGGCGTGGAGGGCTTCAGGTTCCGGGGTTTCAATGCCACAGAAAATGGTACAGAAATAGGCCTCCCGCATCATTTCTAGGAGTTTTGGGCTTTGGGCAATGTTCAGGGTCGCTTCGCAGGCAAATTGCAGCGGGTAGCCATTGGCCCTTTGCCAGTGAATGAGGTGCGGCAGTAATTCGGTCACCGCGCGGCGATTGCCAATAAAGTTATCGTCAACGAAATAGACCGCCCCCGGATTCCCAGAAGCCAGCATTGTATCCAGTTCCTTGAGGATTTGCTGCGGCGTTTTCAGGCGCGGATTGCGGCCATAGAGTTCGGGAATATCACAAAACTCACAGCGAAAGGGACAGCCACTAGAAAACTGCACACTGCCGAGGAAGTAATTTTCCATGCGCACGTGCTGGTAGGCAGGCACAGGAAATTCACTCAGGGGTAACCGTGCCGTGGTTTCAAAGATCAGTTGTTGGGGCGGGCGCTGGCTGCCGTACTCGTCAAAGTAAGCAATCATTTTATCGGTGGCATCCCCCAGTTCCCCTAGGTGGAGAATATCCACATCGGGATAGTATTCCGGACAACTGGAGACCGAAGGCCCGCCGAGGGCAGTGAGTTTACCGTGACGATGGGCAATGTCGTTGATTTCTAAAATTTGTGGCCGCTGAATGTGCATGCCGCTAGTAATGACAATATCAGCCCAAGCATAGTCAGCATCGGTTGCTGGCCGTACATTTTCATCAATCAGGCGCACTTCCCAAGATTCTGGAAGATAGGCGGCCACCAACAAAATCCCTTGGGGTGGCATAAAGGCGCGCACCGTGCCCATGAGGGGGTAGGCGTGGTGAAAGGTGCCAAAGGAGCGGCTATAGCGGGGGAAAATGCAGAGAATACGGCGATGATTGCGGGGGGTATAGGGGACTCGACCACTGGTCATCTCGGGAACCGGTTTAATCTCATCGGTGCTCCGACTGAGGTTCATAGCCCACCACTCCTACCTACACGCACTTTTCAATAGGTATAGCCTACAAATGTGTCTATCGCCTAGGTTTTAGTACCCTTTGGCACTAAAGTCCAATGTGAGGGGAATCTCAACCCGCTCAATGTGGGTTCTAAAGGTGCCATCGGGGTATAACGACAGATGACGAAAACCGGGACCAATGGGTTCAAGGGAAAATTCAGGGGCGCGAGGCAAAAACTGGATACAGGTGGAGGGGCAGCCGAGATACATTACCCCTTGCCGCTCGGTGACAAATTCCTGATGAATATGGCCAAAGAGGACAAGCTTCACCTGCGGATGGCGATCCAAAACAGCAAAAAGGTGCTCAGGGTTTTGTAGGCGGCTACTATCAAGCCATGGGGCACCGGTCTCAAAGGGGGGATGGTGCAGGGCAATGAATGTGGGGCGATCGCCCCCGCGACTCAAGGTTGCCTCTAGCCAGCTTAAGGTTTCAGGACGCAATTCACCATGGACTTTGCCATCCGCTTGGGAACTGAGGAGCAGGCCTTGCCAAGTCCCAAGATTGATCTGGCGATCGCCCCTCAGCGGCGGACGTTCCAGCGCCGGCAGCATTACCCTTGGTTCATCATGGTTACCGGGAATCCAATATACGGGACAGGTAAAGTCCCTGAAAGCAGTGGCCAAACGGTCGTAGGTGGTGGCAACGGGTTCCTGTGCCAAGTCTCCCGTCAACAGCAGGGCAGCAGGGGCATGACGGTGAATTACCCCTAAAACAGCAGCTAGGGATTGAGCCGTGGGCAGGCCAAGGAGTCTGCCTTCATCTGTGGCAAATAGATGCAGATCTGATAACTGGATCAGGTGAAAGGGATCATTCATAGACTTGCTGGGGTGTGGGGACGCTGGGCAGGAAACTGACCTATTTGACTGAGGTTAATCGACTACTTTTGATCGACTACTTTAACGCTGACCGAAGTTGCCGATTCCCGCAAGCGAGCGGGTAAGGGGAGTTGTTGCCACCACCGCCCAAGCACTTGGCGCTGATTGATGATGTAAATGCTCATGAGCGTTAGCCCCACCCCCACCAACTGAACCTGACTCAGGGTTTCCCCTAAGAACCAATGCCCAAAGGTGAGGGCAAATACTGGGGTGAGAAAGGTCAGGGCACTGAGACTAGTCAGATTCCCCTTGGCAGCGAAATAGAAAAAGACACCGTAGGACAGGGCACTACCGAAGAGGGTGGCATAGCCCAAATTAAAGACATCCGGCCACTGTAGAGCCGCCCAAGGTGCTGGGGTATTCAGGCTCGGCAAGAGCAAGAGGGGCAACCCGCCCAAGACCATGTGCCAGCCGGTAGCCACAACGGGATCCGCATAGCGTGCCAAGGGACGCATGAGAATGGTTCCCACGGCCATTGAGAGGGCAGCCAACAGCATCCACAGTTCACCTCGCTGCCACCACTGTCCCCAAGGAATACCTTGCCATGCGCTGGGTTGATGGAGCAACGTCAAGAGATCATCGCCTAGACCAATACCACTAATGCCCACTAAGCCAAGAAATAACCCCAGCCAGCCCCAGCCGCCAACGCGCTCTTGATATAGCCAGCGGGACAGCAATGCCACCGCAAGGGGTTGGGAGTCAATCATGACAGAACCCAGCCCGGCTCCCGTTTTTGCTAAGCCAGTGGCCAGAAACCCCTGAAATAAAAAGCCATCCACAAGGGCAAAAAGACTAATCCATCCCCACGCCCGTAAGCTATTGGGTTGGGGCTTACCGAGGGCGATCGCCACCGCTAAAACCAACAGGCCTGCGGGCACAAGGCGCACACCGGCAACCCACAGCGGCGAGGTATGGGGCATCACCTCTTTCATGGCCACCATGGCAGTTCCCCAAAAGAAAAAGGGGGAAATTAAAATCAAGCGTTGCCAGAGTGCGGTCACAGGCGTTGCAAAATCAGGAGAAATGTTAAGGATTATTGCGATTCGTATCCTTAAATTATAATCCTGCCGTGGGAAACGGCAACTTCAGGAGGGAATTGCCAAGTTGATTTGCTATAACAAGTTCTAACGACCTCCCTAGCATCCTAGGGAAATTGCAGGCAGTGGGTGAGGAGCCGCAGCAGGAAATGAAAGCACTAGAGGTTTGGCAACGGTGGTTCCGGCAGGTTCCTAAGTCAGCGGAGCCAGCGATCGCCCCTGCGGTAACAACAGCTGTTGAATCTATTCCCTCCCGCTGGCAAGCCTATCGTCAACGACTCATGGCATATGAGGGGTGGCCTTGGCTCATCCCCTTTTTAATCTCCGGCGTAACCCTGATGACCGCCAGTGCTTGGCTATTGGTTTTACCCCCCTTGCCCGATTGTCGTCACTCCGGCCTCGTCATGAGCGATGGCGATCGCCTCTACTGTGCCGATCAAGCCGCCCTCCACGGCAACTTACCCTCTCTGGCTCAAGCCATTGAAACCGTCAGTCAGTGGCCCGAAGATCACCCCCTTTTTCCCCAAGCAAAGCGGCGTGTGGATGAATGGTCAGCCGCCCTACTCGTGATTGCCCGCCAACAGTTGAGCCAAGGCAATATTGATCTGGCAACGCTGCTCCTGAAAAAAATCCCCACCACCGCAGCGAGCTACTCCCAAGCTCAAGAGCTACTGACCGCAACGAATGTGGGAGAAGGGGGAAACTTATTGGCCACGGCAGAGGCGGCGCTGCGCCAGCAGGACTGGGGGTTGGCATTACTGCAAGTGAAACTGATGAACCAGTTGGGCACCGACTACTGGCGCGAACAGGCACAAAAGCTCTCGGTGCGTATCTCCCAAGAACAGGATGCGTGGGTGCAATTGGTGCAGGCACGGGATTTGGCGGCTTGGTTAACAGCCAATGAACTGGCCGAGGCGGTCATGCTGGCTCTGCAAATTCCCCCCGAGGCGGTTGTTTATTCCCAAGCCCAAGCGGATATTCGCCGTTGGATTCCTGAAGTGTTTGTGTACGCTGAAGAACGCTTAACGGCAGGTGATCGCGAGGGTGCCCTAGCACTGATTGAAAAAATTGCCCCCGCTCTCGATGTGTCCTACCACGATCGCCCGATTGTCATCTTGGGGCAGGCCAAAGCCCTTGCGGCCAAGGGAACGGTTTTGGGCTACTGGGAAGCGATCGCCCGCGTGCAGCAGATTCCCACCACGGATCCCTTCTATGAATCGGCTCAGGCCTACCTCAAAACATGGCAGCAGCAGTTGCGCAACCAGCAGCATCTTCAGTGGGCATCGTGGCTCGCCAATTCTCATCTGCGCTGGGGGTATGCCTTGGCCATTGCTCAAGCTCGGCAGGTGCCCCTTGGTCAGCCGGAACGGGGTCAAGCCCAAGGTTTGATTGCCCTTTGGCAGCGGGATCTGCGTACGATTAATGAGCAGCCCTTGCTCCATGCGGCGATCGCCCTCGCAGAACAGAAACAGTATCAGGCCGCCCTAGGGGTTCTGCAATACTTCCCCAGCAATGCTGTGCTTGCTTCTGTAGTGGCCAACTACCGCAACGAGTGGCAGGAAAAACTGGAAGAAATTGAGGATCGTCCGATTCTGGATCGAGCGATTCGCTTGGCACGGGAAGGCAAACTAGAGGAAGCCATTCAAACCGCTGAGCAAATTGGTCGCGATCGCGCCCTCTACCGTGAAGCTCTCAATCGCATCTGGCAGTGGGACTATGAACTCAGTGTGCGCCAACGGCAACAGGCAGCACCCACGCCCGCTTGGTGGGAAAGCCCCCCCAGTACTCCTGAAAGGACTTCTGAACCAGTCACCGAACCAGAATCAGCTCCGCCAGCAACACCAAGGACTTCTGAACCAGTCACCGAACCAACATCAGCTCCGCCAGTAACACCCACGCCAGAGGCTGCTACCCCTGCACCCACCCCTGAGGCATCTCCCACCCCTGAAACCACGGTTACCCCTGCCAGACCTGCACCGACACCTGAAGCCACTGCTGCCCCGACGCCGACACCTGTTCAACCGCCAGCAGCGGATCCCGAACCAATGGCTACCCCCTAGCGATCGCTGGTCATCGTAAAATAGAGGCTCTGTGCAGTATCGGTAGCCCAGCTATGCGTCTCTCGCAAATGCTTTTTGTCACGCTTCGCGATGATCCAGCGGAAGCAGAAATTCCCAGCCACAAATTATTGCTGCGGGCGGGATATATTCGGCGGATTGCCAGTGGCATCTATAGCTATCTGCCCTTGATGTGGCGAGTGCTGCAAAAAGTGAGCGCCATTGTCCGTGAGGAAATGAACCGCAGTGGTGCTTTGGAATGTTTGCTGCCGCAATTGCAACCCGCTGAACTGTGGCAAGAGTCGGGACGCTGGGACACCTATACCAAGGCCGAAGGGATTATGTTTTCCCTCACTGATCGCGCTGAGCGGCAGTTGGGACTAGGGCCGACCCATGAAGAGGTCATCACCATCCTCGCTAAGGACTTGATTCGCTCCTATCGTCAGTTGCCCGTTCACCTGTACCAAATTCAAACCAAATTCCGCGATGAGATTCGCCCGCGATTTGGTCTGATGCGGGGACGAGAATTCATTATGAAGGACGGCTACTCCTTCCATGCCGATGTGGCCAGCCTCAAGGAAACCTATCAGGTGATGTACGACACCTATAGCCGTATTCTTCAGCGCTGTGGCCTGACGTTTCGAGCCGTGGAGGCGGATTCGGGTGCCATTGGCGGATCGGGATCCCATGAGTTTATGGTGCTGGCTGCCGCTGGCGAAGATGAAGTGCTCTATACGGCTGACGGCCAATATGCCGCCAATGTGGAAAAGGCCGTTTCGCTGCCCCCTGACGCGGTGCCCACAACCTACAAAAAGGTGGCGACACTAGATACCCCCAATACAGCAACCATTGATGCCCTTGTTGAGCACTTGCAGTGCCATCCGACGCAAATTGTCAAAAATGTCCTCTATCGAACGGTTTTCGATAATGGGCGGGTGGGTCTGGTGTTGGTGAGTATTCGCGGCGATCAAGAGGTGAATAGCGTCAAGCTGCACAACACCCTCACTTCCCTTGCGCCCAACTACGGGGCAACGAAATTGCTGGATCTGCGGGTGGCGGATGCCAATACCGCCCAAGAGTGGGCAGCCACCCCCATTCCCTTTGGTTACATTGGCCCTGACATAGAGGACGGCGTTATTAAAGCCGATCCCCAGATCATTCCCCACTGGATTCGCATTGCCGATCACACCGTAACGGAGTTAAAGCGGTTTATTACAGGAGCCAATCGCGATCAACAGCACCGTGTCGGTGTCAATTGGGGCAAATCCTGTCCATTACCGGCCATTGTCGCCGATGTTCGCAAAGCCCAAGCCGGCGATCGCGCCTGCCACGATCCAACACAGCACCTAGAGACCGCCCGTGGCATTGAAATTGGCCATATTTTCCAGTTGGGGACAAAGTACTCTGAGGCAATGAAGGCCACCTACACCAACGAACGGGGGGAAGAGGTGCCGCTGGTGATGGGCTGCTATGGCATTGGGGTTTCCCGCTTGGCTCAGGCGGCGGTGGAGCAGCACCACGATCCACAGGGCATTATTTGGCCGCTGGCGATCGCCCCCTATCAAGTGATCATTGTCGTTCCCAACATCGAGGATGGGCAGCAAATGCAGGTGGCCACTGACCTCTACGATCAGCTTCAGGCGGCAGGAATTGAGGTGCTCCTCGACGATCGCGATGAGCGGGCAGGGGTGAAATTCAAAGATGCGGATCTCATTGGCATTCCCTATCGCCTAGTGACGGGGCGGGCGATCGCCAATGGTGAAGTGGAACTCGTGATCCGCGCAAGCGGTGCCAAATCCACTCTCCCTATAAGCGAAGTTGTTCGTTATCTTCAAAAGGAGATTGCTCAGCAGTTAGGTCCATGATTCTCAATCCCTACCAGCGCACGAAACTGGATAGCCGCAGCGATGATCTCTTTTACGCGGCACCGCGCTTTGTTACCCACGTGGATGATTTCTTTCTTGCCCGCCTCACGGATCTCTACCGCGAATACCTGCAGCCACAAATGCGGGTTTTGGACTTAATGAGTAGTTGGGTGTCCCATCTACCACCAGAGCTATCCTTTGCGGAAGTGGTGGGCCATGGGATGAATGCGGCGGAGCTAGCCCGCAACCCCCGCTTGGATCGTTATTTCGTTCAGAATCTCAATGAAGAGTTGGCCTTGCCCCTAGAGGATGCTAGTTTTGATGCCGTCTTGATGGCGGTGTCGGTGCAGTACCTCCAGTATCCTGAGGCCACTTTTACAGAAATTGCCCGTATCCTCAACCCCCAAGGGGTGGTCATTGTCAGCTTCTCGAATCGCATGTTTTTTGAGAAGGCGATTCAGGCGTGGCGCGAGGGTACCGAGGGCGATCGCCTGCGCTTGGTGCAAACCTACATTGATAGCATTCCCTCCCTCAAGGTGGTAGAAACTCAGCTGCCCCGTCGCTGGCCTTGGCTGGGATTTACTGATCCTTTCTATGCTGTCGTGGGTCAAAAGCAGTCGGCGTGATGGTCAGAGGAGGCGTCTATGAGCAGTTTCGCGGTGCCCTCCTTGGACTTCTGTGGGGCATCGCTAAAGAGGATATCTATCTAGCCCAGGCACTGCCCCACCAATGGTTAACCCCCAACCAAGGGGAGTGGCCCGTTCAGCTGCCGCAGTTGTTGGCATCATGGGATCAACCTTTGATCTCAGTCCCCGCGGCGTTGCAGGAGATTCAGACCCTACTCCATGAATACCTCGCGGCGGCTTGGGCACCTGAGCCTTTGGCCGTACCTCTAGAGAGAGGAGAGGTGATCCGCTATGCCTTGGCGATCGCCCCGTGGGACTTAGAATTAGCCCATGAAATTGTTATCAAGCAGCAACCCAGTGCTGGTCTTCTCTTAAGCTGTCTTTTTGGTGCCTATTGGGGGGCATTAGCCTTACCCCTCAGAGCCTGGGAGTATTGGACGCCGACAGTGGCTGCGGTGCTGGGGAACGTGATGATGCAATGGACAGGGGGTATGGGAACCGAGATGGCACTTGCCCCCAAGGACGGACTAAAACACTGGAGAAGGGGCTGTACTCGGAACATAACGCTCTAGCTGTGCACCCAAACCCCGCAGCTTGGCTTCAATTTGCCAGTAGCCCCGATCTAAGTGCTGCAAGCCATAGACGTGGGTTTCGCCGTGGGCAGCCAGTCCAGCAACGACTAAAGCCGCTGTGGCACGCAAATCCGTACCTGTTACCGGTGCACCCGAAAGATAGGGCACCCCTCGGATGGCAGCGTGATTTCCCTTGACGCGAATGTCGGCGCCCATGCGATTGAGTTCAGCCACATGGCCAAAGCGATTTTCAAACACCGTTTCGCTGACTAAACTATTCCCCTCACTGATGGCCAGCAACGTCATCATCAAGGCCTGCATATCCGTGGGAAAGCCAGGGTAGGGGAGCGTTTCAATGTCGGTGGCACGATAGCGCTGCGCAGGGGTAAAGCGGACACGGGTGGGATCGGGAAATTCAATCCTCGCTCCCATTTCTTCCAGTTTGGCAACCACAGGTGTTAGGTGACTGGGAATGACCGGTGCCAATGTAATGGCCGAGCGGGTGACGGCAGCCGCCAAGAGAAATGTGCCCGCTTCAATGCGATCGGGGATAATTTCGTATTCAGTGCCGTGGAGGCGATCGACCCCAACAATGGTAATCGAATTGGTGCCTGCCCCATAGATTTTTGCCCCCATGGCGATACAGAAGTTGGCCAAATCCACCACTTCCGGTTCTTGAGCGGCATTTTCAATCGTGGTTTCCCCCTCGGCAAGGGTGGCGGCCATCATCAGGGTTTCCGTTGCACCAACGCTGGGATAGTCCAAATAGATGCGGGTTCCCTTCAGTTTGGGGGCACTGGCGGTAACAACACCGTGGTCAATCGTGACTTCGGCTCCCATCGCTTGCAGACCGCGCACATGCAGTTCCACCGGACGAGCGCCAATAGCGCAGCCGCCGGGCAAGGGAACACGAGCAATCCCCAACCGTGCCACCAATGGACCAATGGCAAAGAAACTCGCCCGCAGTTGGCTGACCAAACTATAGGGGGGATCATTGGTATTTAATTCCGTGGCATCAATGGCGATCGCTTCACTACCGAGGCGGTGTACCTTGACCCCCAATGCCTGTAAAATTTCCCCAAGGCGACGAATATCCGCTAAGTCAGGCACTGCACGAAGAATGGTTGTATCCGCTGCTAAGAGTGCCGCCGCCATCAAGACTAATGCTGAATTCTTGGCCCCGCTAATCCTCACCTCCCCCGATAACCGATAGCCCCCCTGAATCTTGAGGTGTGCCTGCTCTGTGGTCAGCGGCGTTGCGGTCGAGGTTAGCATATTTCACTCTCACAGCCAAAAGAATTCCAAGCGATTATATCCTATCAGTGCGAATTTTATGCAAAGATCAGTATTAACAAAAGAGAGACAAATGCACGCCTGTTGTTTTGCAAATAATTTAAGGATTGGATGGAACACCAAAACCTCAGCGATTTACTGCGGCAAGAGGCAGCTAAACAGCGTCAAGCGCCCAGCAAGCGGAGTCGACACCAGCCCACCAAGGCAGAACTAGAGCAAGAACTGGCCGCCCTCAAAGCAGCGTTAGCAGCGGCAGAAGCTGAGAAAATTGCTCACAGTACCCAGATAGAGCAACTGCAACAGGAAGTGCAAACGTGGCGCGATCGCGCCCAAGCCCTCGAAACTGAGCTTCAGGACCTCCAAACCCGCCATCAGACCCTAGAAGCCGAATTTGAAGAGGCCAAAGAAGTCATTCGCCAACTCACGGCGCCTCAGCCCTACCGCTTTGAGGATGTGGGATTTAAACCCCTTGTTAATGAAGTTCCCATCCCCAATCCCAATGCCTCTCCCCTTGGGGATGCGGAAATTGGTTGGTTTGATTAGGGATTGCCCAAGGGATTGGCAGACTCTTTGAGAAGATTAAAAAAATGTAAAGGCAGATAAATCAATTATTAAAATTCCCGCAGCGGTAGTCTAATGTACATTTCACAAATCTGTATTAGCCTTAAGTTAAGTGATTGCCGATTCCTTCAGAGCTACAGGTTGCATGAATAATTCCGCCACGCCCAACGGTCATCCTGTTCATTCAGTTTCCCACACCAACCCTACTGCCAACGACGAACACTGCGATTTGTATATCGAGAGCGATCGCACAGGGATGACCGTGCAAACCCTGAAGCGCGCCTTTGTTGATAACCTGCACTACATCCAGGGCAAGGATGCCATGTTTGCCACGCCCTACGATTACTTCATGGCACTGGCCTACACGGTGCGCGATCGCCTGCTGCATCGACGGATTAAAACCGCCCAAACCTATTTTGAGCAGGATGCCAAGGTGGTCTATTACCTGTCGGCAGAGTTTCTCATTGGTCGCTTGCTCCTGAATAATCTGATTAACGTCGGCCTCTATGAGCAAACCAAACAGGCCATGACCGACTTTGGCTTAGATCTCAATGAACTCATGGATCGCGAACCTGAACCAGGCTTAGGAAATGGCGGCCTAGGACGGTTGGCGGCTTGTTTCCTCGACTCCTTAGCCACCCTCGAAATTCCCGCCGTTGGCTACGGCATTCGCTACGAGTATGGGATTTTCGAGCAAATCATCACCAATGGCTGGCAGCACGAAGTCCCCGACAACTGGCTGCGCTTTGGCAACCCTTGGGAGATTGCCCGCCCCGACTACAATGTCGAAGTTAAGTTTGGCGGCCACACCGAAGCCTACACCGATGTCCAAGGGCACTACCGCGTGCGCTGGATTCCCAGTACCACCGTCTTGGGCACCCCCTACGATACACCAATTCCAGGCTATGGCAAAAATACGGTGAATACGCTCCGTCTGTGGAGTGCCCGCGCTGCTCAGGATTTTAATTTACAGGTCTTCAACGCCGGCGACTACACCCAAGCGGTCTCGGAAAAAACCTTTAGTGAGAATATCTCGAAGGTTCTTTACCCCAACGACAACACTCCCCAAGGCAAGGAGCTGCGCCTGCGGCAACAGTATTTCTTTGTCTCCTGTTCGTTGCAGGACATTATTCGCCTTTACCTGCGGCGGCACACCAGCTTTGATGCCTTCCCCGACAAAGTAGCCATTCAGCTCAATGATACCCACCCCGCCATTGGGGTGGCTGAACTGATGCGATTGCTGGTGGATGAGTACCAACTCCCGTGGGAAAAAGCGTGGGACATTACCCAGCGCACTTTTGCCTACACCAACCATACCCTGCTGGCGGAAGCCCTTGAACGCTGGTCGGTGGAACTTTTTGCGCAACTACTGCCGCGCCACCTTGAAATTATTTACGAGATTAACTACCGCTTCCTCAACGAGATTCGCCAACGCTATCCCGGCAACATTGCCCGCTTAGCACGCATGTCCTTGATTGAGGAAGGTCATCCCAAGCAGGTGCGCATGGCGCATTTGGCCTGTGTCGGCAGCCATACGGTCAACGGGGTCGCCGAACTGCACACAGAGCTGATCAAGCAGGAGCTGATGCGGGACTTCTACGAGATGTACCCCAACAAGTTCCAGAACAAAACCAATGGCATTACCCCCCGCCGTTGGCTATTGATGAGTAATCCCCGCTTGGCCAGCCTGATTACCGAAACACTGAAGAGCGATCGCTGGATTACCCACCTTGAAGACCTGCGCGGCCTAGAACCCTACGCCACGGATCCCGCCTTTCAGGCCAAGTGGCAGCAAATCAAGCAAGCCAACAAAGAACGCCTAGCGGAGTACATTTGGCGCCACAACCAGATTGAGGTGGATCCCTATTCCCTGTTTGACATTCAAGTGAAGCGGATCCATGAGTACAAGCGGCAGCACTTGGCGGTGCTCCACATTATTACCCTCTACGAACAAATCAAGGCCAACCCCAGCATTGACATTCAGCCGCGCACATTTATTTTTGGCGGCAAGGCAGCCCCCGGCTACTTCATGGCCAAGATGATCATCAAGCTGATCAATGCGGTGGGGGATATGGTCAACCATGATCGGGATGTCAATGGCCGTCTGCGGGTCGTGTTCCTCAGTAACTATTCCGTTTCCCTTGGGGAAATGACCTATCCTGCGGCTGATCTTTCAGAGCAGATCTCCACCGCTGGTAAGGAGGCCTCCGGCACCGGCAACATGAAATTTGCCCTCAATGGTGCCCTGACGATTGGTACTCTGGATGGGGCAAATGTGGAAATTCGCCAAGAGGTGGGGGCAGAGAACTTCTTCCTCTTTGGTCTGACGGCGCAAGAGGTAATGAGCCTGAAAGCTGAGGGCTACAATCCCTGCGAGTACTACAACAGCAACCCAATGCTCAAGAAAGTGATTGACAGCCTGATTTCCGACTACTTCAATCCACGTGAGCCGGGGCTATTTGAACCGATTGTCAGTTCCCTGCTCAACGAAGATCCCTATATGCTGTTGGCGGACTACCAATCCTATGTGGACTGTCAGCAACGGGTTGCCCAAGCCTTCCGCGAGAAGAGCCACTGGACACAGATGTCTATTCTTAATGTGGCGCGCATGGGCAAATTCTCTAGCGATCGCACGATTGCGGAGTACTGCAAAGACATCTGGCACGTCAAACCCGTCCCCGTTTCCCTAGATACCTGTCGGCCCGCTTTTCGCCCCAGCCGCATCAGTCAAGCCAGTAGTCTTTAGGTGACTGCCCCTTTTGCTCTACACTAGGGCAAGTCTCAAGCAGGGAAACGACATGAATGGCGGGAATCGGCGCAGCTCTACGGGTGTTTCAAAGTCGCAAAATGGCAGCACTGCTCTTGCTGGGCTTTTCCTCAGGGTTGCCCCTGTTTCTCACCAGCCGAACACTGCAAGCATGGATGACCGTTGAGGGCATTGACTTGACCGCTATTGGTCTCTTTAGCCTCGTGGGGTTGCCCTACTCATTGAAGTTTCTCTGGTCTCCCTTACTGGATCGCTATACGATTCCCTTTTTGGGACGGCGGCGGGGCTGGTTACTGCTCATTCAGGTGCTCCTCTTGGGGGCGATCGCCCTAATGGCGGTACAGGATCCCAGTACGAGCCTACGGCTATTGGCAGTGAATGCCTTCGCCATTGCCTTTTTGAGCGCCAGCCAAGATATTGCGGTGGATGCCTATCGTGCCGATGTCCTAGAACCCCTTGAAATGGGGGCGGGTGCGGGTATTTACGTCCTTGGCTATCGCATTGCGCTCTTGGTCACGGGTTCCCTAGCCCTGATTCTTGCCGATCAACTGCCTTGGCCCGTGGTTTACGTCCTGATGGCGCTGCTGATGCTCGTGGGCATGGTCACGACCCTTTGGGCACCGGAACCCGAAGTCCATCCCCCGGCTCCTCCTTCATTGGCGCAAGCAGTGATTCGCCCCTTCCTTGATTTTTTCCAGCGCTACGGCTGGGGAACAGGGCTGATTATTCTGCTCTTTATCTGCCTCTACCGCTTGGGGGATGCGCTCACAGGGAACATGATGACCCCTTTCCTGTTGCAGCAGGGCTTTAGCCAAACCCAAATTGGTGCGGTGCAAGGGGGTGTCGGGCTGATTGCCACCATTGTTGGTGCCCTTGCCGGCGGGGCGGCCATCAGTCAAATCGGTATTCACCGTGCTCTTTGGATCATGGGGGGATTGCAAGCTTCTAGCAATGTCTCCTACTTTGTTTTGGCCAATGCCGGTGCCAATCCAACGGTGATGGTGGCCGCCATTAGTATTGATAACTTCTGTGCCGGACTGGCGATCGCTGCTCTGACGGCTCTTTTAATGAGCCTCTGCAACCCTCAATTTAGCGCAACGCAGTATGCCCTGCTCTCTAGCCTTTTTGCCTTTAGTCGAGACGTGCTAGCAGCCCCTGCGGGCAAAGCGGCAGAGATCATGGGGTGGCCGCTCTTTTTTCTCTTTACAATTGGCGCTGCCTTACCCGCACTTCTCCTCCTGCCGTTTTTTGCCCCTTGGCAAGCGAAGCCGGCCTTTCCCCGCCCCGGCAGTGATGACTGAAAATACTTAAAAATACTTAATGTAGTTGTCCCCAGCAAATCCGACAATGACGACGCTGATTCCCGTTCCCCTTGGTGAGCACGCCTACCGAATTGCCATTGGTGCCAACACACGGCGGCAGTTGCCTGCACTGTTGGCTGAATATACGCCCTTGACGCCGAAAGCCCCTGCCCTCATCGTTTCCAATCCGCAAATTTGGCGGCACTACGGCACGGATGTGCAAGAGGCATTAACGCAAGCGGGCTGGCAAGTCACCCCCTGTATTCTCCCAGCAGGGGAACGCTACAAAACCCTCAGAACCGTTGAAAAGATTTATGATGCTGCCCTGAGTCAGCGTTTAGAGCGGGGTTCTACGCTCTTTGCCCTTGGTGGTGGCGTCATTGGCGACATGACGGGCTTTGCGGCGGCGACTTGGCTGCGGGGGATTGCCGTGGTTCAGATTCCCACCAGTCTCTTGGCGATGGTGGATGCGGCGATTGGTGGGAAAACAGGGGTGAACCATCCCCAAGGCAAAAATCTCATTGGAGCCTTTCATCAACCTCGTCTTGTGGTCATTGATCCCGATGTTTTGGCAACCCTGCCCCCCAGAGAATTCCGGGCTGGTATGGCAGAGGTGATTAAGTATGGTGTGATTTGGGATACTGAGCTGTTTGATTTGTTGAGTCAGCTGCCGCGTTTGGATCGCATGGCTGCTGTGCCTGCTGAGCAGTTGCTTCAAATCCTACAGCGTTCCTGCCAAGCGAAGGTGGATGTGGTTAGCAAGGATGAGCGCGAAACCGGACTGCGGGCCATTTTGAATTACGGGCACACCATTGGCCATGCCCTTGAAAGTATGGGCAACTATCGCCTTTTGAATCACGGCGAGGCTGTGGCCATTGGCATGATTGCCGCTGGGGAACTGGCGGTGGCCTTGGGGTACTGGTCAGCAGAAGCCGCCGCTGCCCAACGGGCATTGATTCTCAAGGCAAAGTTGCCGACCACAATCCCGGCTTACTTTGATGTGGAGGGACTGCTGGCACTCCTAGAGCATGACAAGAAGGTTCAGGCGCAACAGGTGCGATTTATTCTCCCCACCGCCATTGGCCATGTGGACATTTTTGATCAGGTACCGACCGACTTGATTCGGGAGACACTCCATCGCCTCCAAGCCTAGCTAGGGGGCGCCGTATCTAGCAGCGCTTTTTTGGTTGCTTTCAGTTCTTGCCAAAGGCGTTTAATTTGCTCATAGGCTTCCTGAGGGGAAAGCTTGCCACTGTTTTCGAGACTGGAAATGTAGCTCACTCGGGTCGCAAACTCCTGTAAGTTGGCATCAAATAAAAAGTTTTCGGGTGTAAACTCACCGTGGTAACGGCTGTAGGGATGTAAAAATTCGTATTTATTCATTGCTTACCTATCCTTTTTCTCAGGGGTTAACCTATTCTTAACTTCATTTTAACCATTTTCTCTCGGATAACTGTAGCTGCCGCAACAAAACAGTGATCTTGCTGGGGGCAAAACGGCGCTTTGTTAACAACTATGGGCAAAAGATTAAGCATTATTAACTTTGATTGATCAAATAAAGGAGACTTATCACACTACATATACGAGAGTGATCCCTTGCGATCGCCAGATATCAATGCTGTGATTTAGGAAATGGATAAATGATGCACGGACTCTCCTTGGCTCCCCGTTATCGCTTAGATGATGTTGATCCTTGGCTTCTGGGAATTGATCCCAGCCGTCATTATTGGCTGCAAGTCAATGGGGATCCCCAGCAGCGGGTGGCCATTCCGGGGGTCTGTGTCCAGAGCATCTCGGAACTACGGGAGATTATGGAGGCGGTGCGATCACTCCTACCGGGGCAGCAGTTGCAAATTCAGCGAGCAGCCACCTGTTTAGAAATTCACTGCGTGGCTGAAAATCTCTTGGCGATCGCCCACCCTGTTGCCGGTGCCCCTGTTTGGCATCTCTTTGATCGCGAAACCCTCGAAAGTTTAGTGATGAGTGCCCATCCCCACTGGCAATGTCGGCCTGAGGATGTGGAATTGGGGCGGCAGCAATTGTGGCAGTCGTTTCAGTTACCAGTGGCCGCTTGAGCCGTGTCAAGGGCCTCACTGATCCGCCGCAGCACACCATTGATAAAGCGATGACTACCTTGGTCGCTGTAGCGTTTGGCCAGTTCGATCGCCTCGTTGATGGCCACTGGCTTGGCCACGTCAAGATAGCGCATCTCTGCGACGGCCATTTCAATAATGGCGCGATCTAAGTGCGTCAGTCGCTCCAGTTGCCAATCCACCATTGAGCGATTCACCAGTTCTTGAATCTCCGTTTGGTGTCGCTGCAAACTGCGCAGTAGGGCGATCGCGTAGGCTTGAACTTCCTCTTGATGGGCAAAGTAGAGAATTTCGGGTAAATCGAGGGCAGCACCTATTTTGTTCAAGCCCTTTTCCGCCCGATTGAGGGCATCTTGAAGCACCATCTGTGCCTTTTCGAGGTGGGGCAACTGAAACTCGCTATGGTTGAGCAGTCGCTGACTTTCACTAAGTTCAGTGCCGGCCTGTTCGAGGGTATCGCGCACATCACTCGCCAGCGTCCGTACCGCCATCAGGATCAAGCTGCGGCAGTCACTTTCATCGAGCAGTTTCGGTTGGCGTAACACTTGAGCGGCACTGAGCAACGCCAATTCACGGGCAACACGACGAGCAGTAATCATGGGTAAATCCTCAAAAACGAGTTCTTAACGCAACGACGCAGGGGCGGGGGGCAGGGTCGAGGTCGGAACTGATCCCGGTGTAACAATCCCCCCGGAAATAATCAGCTTAAAGGCATCCTCGATCGAAATATCCAAATCTCGCACATCCCGCTCACTGGCAATCACATACCAACCGGTGGTGGGGTTAGGCGACGAGGGGATAAATAGACTCAACATTGGCTCGGAAAAGACCGTTTGCAATGAACCATTAATCGTGCCAGTGACAAAGGCCACGGCCCACAGACCCGACCGCGGGTATTCTACGAGCACCACTCGGCGAAAGCGATCGCGCGAGTCCCGCAGAATTGTCTCTAGGAGTTGTTGCAGCACCTTATAAATGGTGCCCGCCAAAGGGATGCGCTTGAGAATGCTCTCACCTGTGTTCAACAGCCACTGGCCAAAGATATTGCGTGCCATCAAGCCAATGAGCAAGATCCCTGTTAAGGGCACCAAAATCCCCACCGCCACATTGAGCAGATCCACCAACAGGGGGTGCCATGTTTTGAAGGGGTTCACCTGCTTAGGAATACGGGTGAGGAGATCCAAGACCCAACTGGAGACAGAAATCGATAGCCAAATCGTTGTTGCCAGCGGGATCACCACCAGCAGACCAGCAATGAGATCATTTTTAATTGCTTGTTGGAGTCGGTGCAACACAGATACTCGCACGAGCAGACTTCTGTTTCTAGCTTAGCGGTTGCTGCCACTGCGGTCACGGTGAAAGGCCAAACTGCTGTAGAGCATGAAGGCGGCATCCCAAGGACTGTCTTCACGGCGAAAGAGGTTAATGTGGGGGGGAATTTTACTCAGGAGTTCGCTAAAGTCCAAAGCAGTTTCAGCAAAACTGGTAAAGTCTTGCCACACGGGGCGATCGCCACAGTGCTGCTGCCACAGACTCGATAACTGCCGCCACTTCACCCATGAGGTATTTTGATCCAACTCCAGATCACTCTGGATCACCTCTGCCACTTGATTGAGGGGAATCCCTTGGTGAAACTGGTAACCGCCGCGATAAAAGCGCAGGATTTGATTTTGCTGAAACAGGTGAAGATCACAGCACTGGGCATGATCCTGAATTTGTTCTTTACGGGTGACTTTTCCTTGGCGATCGCGATCGAACACTTGCTCAAAAATCGGCAGCAACCCCTCTACCCGCTGGCTGACCTGTGACCAAGTAAACGTTAACTCCACTGGCTCTGGCGAGAGCGAACTGGTACACACCACACGCGGCTGTGGCTCCAAGGCCACAAAATAACGCACCTGCAAGACGGGTGTGGCTGTCAGTGCCTCAAAGGGGACACAAAAGAGGGTAAACCCCTGCTGTTTCAGTTCTTGGCAATAGACGGTGAGTTCCGCAAAATTGCCCGTGCGGATCAAACGCCAGCCCCGCGACGGAATCAACAGTCGCGCCGTGTAGGGGTCAATCTTAAACATGGTGGCCAAAAGACGGGCAAGGATCGTCCGCTGCTCAGAGGCAGCCACCCCCTCCAAAACCAGAAGGCCCTGCTGCTCGACTCCCACCACGGCATGGGTTGCTAAAATCGCCTGTTGCCGCTGCTGTTGGCGAATTTGCTCAATTTTTTCAAGGCCGCGCCGAGCCATTTGCGTCAGCTTGGGGCCACAGTTCAGCCGCAGTAATTGGCGAAAGTCTGACTCCGCCTCCTCTAGCCGCTCTGTCTTGAGATAGAGTTGACCTCGGCACAGGAGGACACGGGGGTCCTCAGGAGGCAAGGTGGCCAGCAATTTTTCTGCCTGTTGGAAATTTCCTTGATCCAGTGCTGTCAAAACCTCAGTCAGCATGGCCAGCGCCCCCAACGGTTTTTTCTATTTTAGGCAACGCGCCCTAACCACCAAATAAGCTGCCGAGGAAGCCCTCTAGACCGCCTTTGCCCATACGCTCGCCGCGAATCTTGGCCAATTTCTCCAGCAGTTCTCGCTCCTCATGGGTGATATGGGTGGGAATTTCGACATCAACGGTAATGAGGTGATCGCCCCGCGCCACGGGATTGCCCACACGGGGGACGCCTCGGCCTTCTAGGATTAACACCGTACCGGGTTGGGTGCCTGCGGGAATCTTCAGTTCTGCTTCGCCATCCACGGTACTCACGGGAATCCGACAGCCAAGAATCGCTTGCAGGTAGCTAATTTTAATCCGTGATAGGATGTTGTTGCCTTCGCGCTGAAACTCAGGATCGGGTTCGACAAACAGATACACATAGAGATCGCCGGGAGGGCCTCCGCGCAGACCGGCATCTCCTTCCCCTGAGACCCGCAGCCGGGTGCCATTGTCCACCCCCGCAGGAATCGTAATTTTCAATTTTTTGCTGACTTGGATGTGGCCTTGGCCACCACAGGACTCACAGCGAGATTCAATCACTTCCCCCGAACCGCCACAGGTCGGACAGGTGGTCAATTGGGTAAAACTGCCGAAGGGGGTTCGTGCCGATCGCCGCACTTGACCGATGCCACCACAGGTACTACAAGTGACTGGCCGTGTGCCGGGTTTGGCCCCTGTGCCTTGACAGGTTTTACAGGTTTCCAAATGATTAATGCGAATTTCTTTCTCACCGCCAAACACCGCTTCGCGAAACTCGAGTTTGAGGTCATAGCGCAGATCTTCACCGCGGGTTGGCCCCTGCGACCGCCGCCCACTGCTGGTAAATCCACCAAATCCACCCCCAAAGAAGGTTTCAAAAATATCGGCGAAGCCGCCCATGTCACCAATGCCAAAGTCACTGAAGCCAGCAGCCCCGACGCCACTGACCCCGGCTTCACCAAAGCGATCGTAGTTGGCTCGCGCTTGGGGATCCGAGAGCACCTCGTAGGCGCGGTTGATTTCCTTGAACTTTTCTTCAGCGCCCGGTTCTTTGTTGACATCGGGGTGATACTTGCGAGCCAAGCGCCGATAGGCTCGTTTTAATTCTTCAGCATCCGCAGAGCGTGAGACACCTAAGATCTCATAGAAATCACGAGCCATAGCCACCGTTACCTAAATTAATCAACCGCTTCATAATCTGAAACAACTGTTTCTTCATTATCACTGATTATTGTGGCATCACTATCTAAAACTTGAGTGGCTTGGGAACTAATCGTAGCACCCCCCATTGTCGGGGTTGAGGTCATCATGGAACCGCCTGCGGTTTGTTGATAGACCACCGTTCCCAAGGTCACCAAGGCCTGCTGCAGGGCTTCCATCCGCTTGCGAATTTCATCGGGGGTAATATTGTCATCCACCATTGCTGCCTGCATACTCTGAACCACCGGCTCAATCCGTGCCCGTAGATCGGGAGTTAATGTGATGCCATGGTTTTTGATGGTTGATTCATAGCTGTACAGCAGGGCATCGGCTTGGTTGCGCAGTTCGGCAATCTCTTTCTTGATTTGGTCGGCTTGGGCATAAATCGTTGCCTCTTGGCGCATGCGCTCGATTTCCATACTGCTGAGGCCACCGCGATTGGTAATGCGCACACTTTGTTGGCGACCGGTGGCGCGATCGACGGCAGACACACTCAGGATACCGTTGGCATCAATATCAAACGTGACATCAATTTGCGGCACGCCGCGAGGGGCAGGGGCAATGCCCGTGAGCTCAAAGCAGGCCAGTTGTTTATTGTCTTTTGCCATCGGGCGCTCCCCTTGATAGACAGCAATTTCCACGACCGTTTGGCCATCGGTAGCGGTGGAAAAGGTCTGCGTCTTACTGGTGGGGAGGGTGGTATTACGTTCGATGATTTTGGTAAAGACACCGCCAAGGGTTTCCAACCCCAGAGACAGCGGGGTGACATCTAGGAGCAGGAGATCTTTGACCGTTGTTTCCTTGCCCAGAATGCCGCCTTGAATGGCTGCCCCTACGGCAACGGCTTCATCAGGATTAACGGAGCGATCGGGAGTTTTGCCACAGAATTCCTTCACCAACTGCTGAATGGCAGGAATACGGGTTGAGCCACCGACAAGTAACACCCGATCAATCTCTTGAACCGTCAAACCGGCATCGGCGATCGCCTGCTGCATGGGTTCGAGGGTGGCCTGAACCAAGTGGGCGCAGAGTTCCTCAAACTTACTGCGGGTGAGTTCCATTTCAAGGTGCTTAGGCCCTGTTTCATCAGCCGTAATGAAGGGCAGGTTAATGGAAGTGCTCAGGGTGCCCGATAACTCCACCTTGGCTTTTTCAGCCGCTTCGCGGAGGCGTTGCAGTGCCATTTTATCTTTCGAGAGATCGATCCCCTCCTGCTCCCTAAAACAGGCCAAGAGCCAATCAAGAATACATTCGTCAAAATTATCGCCCCCTAGGTGGTTATTCCCCGCTGTGGAGCGCACCTCAAAGACGCCATCCCCCAGTTGCAGAATCGAGACATCAAAGGTGCCCCCGCCCAAGTCAAAAACCAAAATGGTTTGATCTTGATCCTGCTTGTCGATGCCGTAGGCCAAGGAGGCCGCCGTTGGCTCGTTGATAATGCGCATTACCTCAAGGCCAGCGATCGCCCCCGCATCTTTGGTGGCTTGGCGTTGCGCATCACTAAAATAGGCTGGCACAGTAATGACGGCTTGGGTCACGGGTTCCCCCAGATAGGCTTCCGCATCCTGCTTCAGCTTTTGCAGGATCATGGCAGAAATTTCTTGGGGGGTATAGGTGCGATCGCGAATCTGCACATCCACCATGCCATCGCGACCCGGCACACAGGTATAGGGCACGCGCCCCCGTTCTTCAGCGGTTTCCTCCCAGCGGCGACCAATAAACCGCTTGATACTGAAAATCGTGTTCTCGGCATTGGTGACAGCTTGCCGTTTCGCCAGTTGACCCACCAACCGTTCGCCCGATTTGCCAAAGGCAACAATACTGGGGGTGGTGCGCCCACCCTCGGCACTGGGGATCACGACAGGATTCCCCCCTTCTAAGACTGCCACACAACTATTTGTGGTTCCAAGGTCGATGCCAATGACTTTACCCATAGCCGTAATCGCCGTTTCCAAAAATGCGTTGTCAGGAGGAGACTGCTTGCAAAAAAGTCTTACTCTTTAGGCTAGAATGCCGCAATGATGATGCTATCGTAACACCTGAATTCAGGGCAAAACGGTTTACCAATCATCTTAGGCAACTGGAACAGGGTTGATCACAGGCTTACTCGCGAATCAGCGACACTGCCACACGGTTGTTTCCCTGATCCGTCATGCTTACCCGAATATTGGGGCCAAAGAATGTCTGCATCTTGGCTTGCTTCGATTGCCACACCTCAAGGGGAACCGCCGGGGAGTCAAATTCTAAAATTAATGTATAAGCACCGTCTGTTAAGGTCTCGGCGATCGCCACCAAGACAGGACGCTCGGCATCCGAGGGACTCAGACCTAAACTGGCCAATGTGCTATCTAAGTGTGCTTCTTGACCGTAACGATAACGGGTGACATCCTTACGGATTTGCGTTTGGGTGGGGGTTGCTTGGGCACGGCCAGCGATCGCCTCTGGGGTTGGGGCTTCACGATAGGGTACCGGTTTGAGTTCTGCCGCTTTGAGTGCCAAGCCGCCTAAGAGCAGGGGCACACCGTAGAAAAAGCCCGCTAGATTCAAGGTGGCATTCCCTGTGGCATAGGCCACCACTCCCACCACCGTCAGCAGTGAACCGACAATTAACCCCAACGTTCCCAGCGATACAGACCCCAACATGACCCTTTAACCCCTAGCGGTAGTTCGTAAATTGTAATGGCACGGGGTAATCCTCAGTTTTCAGGCGCTGGATCACTGCTTGTAGATCATCCTTTGATTTGGCACTGACCCGTACCACATCCCCTTGGATCGCGGCTTGCACCTTCTTAAATTCATTGCGGATAAGCTTGCTAATCTCTTTGGCTAGTTCTGAATTGATCCCGCGCCGCAATTTGATCAACTGTTTGACCCGTTGACCACCCGCTGCTTCCACAGGCCCATAGTCAAAAATTTTCAGAGACAACTGCCGCTTCGCCGCCTTCTGTTGCAGAATCGTTTGCACTGAATTGAGCGTAAATTCACTATCGGTGTGAATTGTCAGTCCCTCTTTTGTCAGTTCAAGGGTGGTCTGGGTATCCTTGAGGTCATAGCGGGCTTTGATCTCTCGCTCCGTTTGATCCACTGCATTGACCAGCTCTTGCCAGTCAAAATCACTCACAATATCAAAGGAAAATGTGCTTGCCATGCCTAGGGTTTTTGGGGATTCACTTGACCAATTACCTTTAATTTACCGTCATCAGTGACCTGCCAAATGTCATAGACCCCGACAACATCGCCATTTTCATCAATATCGACATTGCCACTGGCGCCTTGATAGTTGATTTCTTTGCCTTCCCGCAGTAAAGCCAGTCCCTTGCACACATCATCCACTTCTTCCCCCGGTGCGTTGGCCACATCGCGCAATTTGCTGCGAATCCCTTCACCCGTATTTTGTCCTGCGGCCTGTGCAGCTAGTACAAGGAGCGCGGCGGCATCCCAAGTCTGAGCACCAAAGGCCGGCAGATCGCTCCCTTTTTTAGCACGCCACAGTTCTCGCAGGCGACTCAGGGCTTGACCATCGGCGCCGGGAACGGTTCCCTTGGCACCGGCAATAATGTATTTGCCATCGGGAGTACGGCCCACTTGCTCAGGGAAACTTTCGGACTTGACGCCATCGGTGAGGAGAATGGCCACGTTTTGGGTGAGACCTTGCTCAAAGGCGGATTTCAGGAGCAGGCTACCCGTTTCCGGATACAAAATAGCCACCACCGCATCGGGGTTCCCGCTAAAAGCGGCAGCGGCTTCTGTTGTGAAGGTGGTTGCCCGCTCATCATAACGGGTGGGGCGGTCTTCATTGATCACGGTTCCCCCTAGGGCTTTGAAAGCGCGGGTAAATTCCTGCTCAAAGCTGCGGCCATAGTCATTGTTGATCACCACGGTGGCGACTCGTTGATACCCCTGTTCTTTGGCCAGTTGGGCAAGGGCTTGGGCTTGGTAATTGTCGGGGGGAGCAGTGCGTGCCCAATAGCCGTTAAAGTCTCCTTTCTTGGCGCGTTCAGTCAGGAGTGTACTCGTACTGCCGGGGGAAATTAGCATCACTTGACCGCGGGTGGCAATATCGGCGGCGGCATTGGAGACACTACTGCCAAAAGAACCAACGACTCCGGCAACTCGGTCAATCTCCACCAACTTCGTCATCGCTTCTGCCCCAGAGGCAGGATTGGATTGATCATCAGCAGCAATAAGCGTGACGGGCTGGCCATTAACACCACCACAGGCATTCACCGTTTCCACCAGCAGGGGGACAACTTCAGCTATAGGGGTTCCCACCGAGGCTAAGTCGCCGGTTGAGGGCAACAATGAGCCAATCCGCAGCCCCTCACCCGTTGGGGTTGTGGTGGTGGTGTCCGCCTCGCAGGCGCCAATGGTAAAGAGGAGGAGTAATCCTGCAAAAATCTTGGCAGCTGCCCATCCGCTTGACGGCTTCTGACCCATAGCTATACACCCTCACAATTTGTCAGCATGCTACTGCAACTGCGGGAATCTTGCAATGCGCAGAGAGGATACCCTGCACAAAAAAAGCAGAGAGGATACCCTGCACAAAAAAAGGGGCATTCCCACATCAACAGCCCCTTTACATCCAATGCTCTGTGGATGAGGTTTCCTAGGTAGAGGGACGAACTTGCCGCGCCATATTCAAGAAGGCAGCCATATTAGCCCCCGGACGACGCCGCGCAAAACGGGTGTAGGGAACACTGGGGGTGACAGGGGTGGGGGTGGGTTCTGCGGGAGCTGTGGCAACGGGGGTGGGTGCGGCGGCAACGGGTTGAGCGGGTTGAGGAGCAGGAGCAGGTTCAGGGGTCGAGGCAGGTTCTGCCGCTTTAGTAGGGGTTGGCGGTGCAGCAGGGGCAGCCGTGCTCTTATCTAATTCAATGTAAAACTCGCCCTTTTTGCCCAAACCAAAGAGTTTCGCGATTGCCCCCAATAGGCCAAAAATCGCACCAAAGAGTTTCTTCAACAGATTCATCTCAAAGCCTCCCAAGCGGTCGTTGTGAGTAAGGTAGCAGAGGAGACAGCCCCAAGTCAGCATCCTGAAGCTGTTGAGACTTTATTATCGGACGCTCGGTGGCGCCAATCAACCTGAGAGTGCCGGTAACTCAATATGGAAAGTCTGAGAGGGCATATGTTACATTTTTCAAAGTAAAGCAGCGGTTTCGCAGGACTAATCACTGTTATGAACAAAGTTTACGACTGGTTTGAGGAACGCCTCGAAATTCAGGCGATCGCTGACGACATCACCAGCAAATATGTGCCGCCTCACGTAAACATTTTTTACTGTCTGGGTGGCATTACCCTCACCTGTTTTTTAATCCAATTTGCCACGGGCTTTGCCATGACGTTTTACTACAAACCGACGGTGGCTGAAGCCTTTGCCTCTGTGCAGTACATCATGAATGAGGTCAACTTTGGCTGGTTGATCCGCTCCATTCACAAGTGGTCGGCCAGCATGATGGTCTTGATGATGATTCTGCATGTCTTCCGCGTCTATCTTACCGGTGGCTTCAAGAAACCCCGCGAACTTACTTGGGTGACGGGTGTGGTCTTGGCGGTGATTACCGTCAGCTTTGGGGTCACGGGCTACTCCCTGCCTTGGGATCAAGTGGGCTATTGGGCGGTCAAAATCGTTTCCGGTATCCCTGCGGCGATTCCCGTGGTGGGCGATCAACTGGTGGAACTAATGCGCGGTGGTGAAAGTGTCGGTCAAGCCACACTCACTCGCTTCTATAGCTTGCACACCTTTGTGCTGCCGTGGTCGATCGCCGTCTTTATGCTGATGCACTTCCTGATGATTCGCAAGCAGGGCATTTCGGGTCCCCTGTAAGCCAAGCATCAAGAAATGTAACAGAGCCTGCTCTTTTCGGCGGTTCCACTTGTTATGCTCCAAGTAATCTCCCCCCTTGCTGACCCTCTAGGAGAACGATTCATTTATGGCAAAAGTTTTGAAAAAGCCTGATTTAACGAATCCGGCGCTGCGGGCAAAACTGAAAAAAGGCATGGGCCACAACTACTATGGCGAACCCGCTTGGCCCAATGACCTGCTCTATATCTTCCCCGTGGTGATTATGGGCACGATCGCCCTTGTGATCGGTCTAGCGGTGATGGATCCTGCCATGGTCGGTGAGCCAGCGGATCCCTTTGCCACCCCCTTGGAAATTTTGCCGGAGTGGTACCTCTATCCCACCTTCCAGATTTTCCGGGTGGTGCCCAACAAGCTGCTGGGGGTGCTCATGAATGCCTCCATTCCCTTGGGCTTGATGCTGATTCCTTTCATTGAAAGTGTCAACAAGTTCCAGAATCCTTTCCGTCGTCCTGTGGCCATGACAGTCTTCCTCTTTGGCACATTGGTGACGCTATGGCTGGGGATTGGTGCTGCTTTCCCCTTGGATAAGTCGCTGACTCTCGGCCTGTTCTAGGCATCTTAAGAAAACACCTCATTTGCTTGCGCGTCTGGCGATCGCTGGGTGCGCTTTTTAGTTGGGATTTTGCGAGTCAGTTTTTTCAATAAAGGGCCGAATTTCGTTCAAATCAATGTAGCGATCGGTGGCATTGCGCAGCTCACGGGCAATCATGCCTTCGGTGGAAACAACCGTAATGTGGGTGTTTTTGGAGCGCAGGAGTTCGATCGCCCGCTCAAAATCGCCATCGCCACTAAAGAGAACGACGCGATCGTACTGACCGACGGTGTTGAACATATCAATCACAATTTCAATGTCTAAATTGGCCTTTTGGTAATACTTGCCTAGGGTCTCGTCGTAATATTCCTTCAACAGTTTTGTGCGCACCGTATAGCCAAGGTTAATGAGGGCATCGCGAAATGAACGCTGATCTTGCATGTCCTTGAGGCCGGTGTACCAAAAGGCATTCACCAATACAATGTTGGGATCACGGGTGAAGAATTCGAGAACACGACGGGGATCAAAAAACCAGCCATTTTTCTGCTGGGCATAGAACATATTATTCCCATCGATAAAAATTGAGAGCCGTTCTTGATGGGGAAGCATAATTAGGGAGAACCTATAGATCAGTGATGTATGTGTAATAGAAGAACCGTTGATAGAAGTTTGAATAGGCGATGGATTTTATACATTCTATAGGAGAGAATTTGACAGGATTCAAGGGAGCAAGAGCTAGTCCTTCAACAGGTAACAAGATAAAAAGAAGGTAAAAAGAAATATACGATAAGTTTTGCGATCGCTCGTAATCAGAAAAGTAAAAGTTCGCTAATGGTTCAGTGGGAACACTTTTAAGAAAAAGAAAAAATTTATTAATGCTTTTTAACCACTGCAATCTATTTTAACCACTGCAATCTATTTTAATGGAACTGCATAGCGGATGCTATAGTTTTTTCCTTGGCGATCGCCCCTTAAACACCAAAAAAGGGGGCAGTGCCCCCAATCCTTCATGTTTTTCACTGCGTTTAATACAGGGCACGTACCGGCGGAGCTGGCATCACCGCTGGGGGGGGTGGGGGGGCAAAGAAGGGTTGTTGCGGCGGTGGCAGCGGCGACTCCACCATCAAATTGCAGGGAAAGGGCGTACCGTACATCGAGGTACAGAAGGGACTATCAAGATCACGGGTGCGCACAGGGGGTTGATTGCTTTGCTGATACCACGCATCCGTAGAAACGTAGTTGATCCGCCGTGCCCGATTCACAATGTCATTATCCCGATAGGTGGGAAGCCCAAACGTAAAGGCCGCGTCGCCAGCGATCGAATCATCTTGCCAGTACCCCTGACTGCCATCAATACGATCAAAAGCCTGCGGCAAGGTGGGCTGACTGACAGGAAATTGTTGGGGATTGATGGGTTGGCGGCGGCTTTGGGCAGTTGCCGGAGCGACCACCGCTGCCAACATTGCCACGCACACCAGCGGCACAAATTTCATGCCCATAGGTTCATCTCCATAAGCGTTTTACACTTCGGCAACAGTGATAGGCCTAAAGGGTCTTAGGCATCCTAGGATTTCTTGCTTAAAATTATTCTAAATTCACTCCTCTTGCTGTTCCCAGAAGACTGTGCCGCTTTTTGCAACGCTGAGACTTCTCATCAAGGCTTAAGCCAGTGCAATGCCGGATGCCGATTTAGATCTCATACAGGCCGCCCTACAACAATACTGGGGCTATTCTGAGTTGCGATCGCCTCAAGCAGAGGTGATGACGGCACTCTTACAACGGCGGGATGCCTTAATTGTCCTCCCTACCGGAGCGGGCAAAAGTCTTTGTTTTCAATTGCCAGCAGTGCTTCAGGGCGGATTGACGCTGGTGATCTCGCCGCTGCTTGCCCTCATGGAAAATCAGATCACTGAATTGCGGCAACGGGGTCTTGCGGCAGCAGCCTATCATAGTGAACTGCCCAGCTGCCAACGCCGCCAGATTCTCTCGCGCCTAACCCACTACCGCCTGCTGTATCTTTCGCCGGAGTCCCTATTTTCCACCCCCCTTTGGCAGTGCCTCTGTGCAGCACCGATTCAACTCAATGGCTTGATTGTGGATGAAGCCCATTGCCTTGTACAGTGGGGCGATCGCTTTCGACCCGTTTATCGTCGCTTGGGAACGGTGCGGCCTGCCCTGCGCCAATGTAAACCGCTGCACCCCCGGCTGGCGATCGCTGCTTTTACTGCTACCGCCGATCCCAATGCCCAACGCACCCTCATTGAGGTTTTAGGTCTAGAGCAGCCTGTGCAGATCATTCACAGCCCCTATCGTGCCAATCTCCATTTAGCCGTACGCTCTGTGTGGAGTCGGGGGTATCGCCGCCATTGTCTCCAGCAATTTCTCAAGCAGCAGGGCAGAACCTCAGGCTTGATCTATGCCCGCACTCGCCGCGACTGTGAAACCTTGGCCACTTGGCTTCAGGAGCAGGGGTACCGCACCACCGCTTACCATGGCGGACTGCCGGCAGCACAGCGACGCCAAATTGAGAGCGATTGGTTGCAGGATAAGCTACCCTTTGTGGTCTGTACCAATGCCTTTGGTATGGGGGTGAATAAACCCAATGTGTGTTGGATTTGCCACTATCAGCCACCCCTGCAACTCAGTGAATACCTCCAAGAGGTGGGACGCGCTGGGCGAGATGGCCAACCAGCACAGGCACTGGCCTTGGTGAGCGATCGCTGGGGTTTAGATCGCGAAGATCAACAGCGTTGGCACTTTTTTCAGCGCCAAAGTCAAGATACTTACAATCGTGCCATGGCACTTCAGACGCATCTGCCCCTCAGGGGTAATCTTCCGCAACTGCGACAACACTTTCCTGAGGTGGAACTGACCCTAGCATTACTGCATCAACAGGGGGCACTCCGCTGGCAAGACCCTTTTCACTATTGCCGTCAACCCTTAGCACAGGTGCCACCGCCGCCCAAAGACACTCAAGAACAGTTGATGCAAGAGTTTCTCTATCACCGCGGCTGCCGCTGGCAGTTTCTCCTCCAAGCCTTTGGTTTTGCCACTGAGGCAGGGGGATTGCGTTGTGGCCATTGCGATCGCTGTCGGCCTGCGAACCGTACCTGTAAAATACCGTGAATTCACAGATTGGTATCACTGGGACTTTGTGTACACTGGCACATAGAACGGTAGGTTTACCATCGGTAGGTACAGGTTTCCCAGCAGTCATTCTGTTGCCACAGGGTAGGGGTTGCGGGCATGGGGCTACTACAAGTTGAGCAAATTCGCGAAACACTTCAGGATGTGCTTTCAGAACACGCCGTTGTTGTGCAGGTGAACCAGTTTCGCAACCAATTAAACATTGTTTTGAACAAACCCCCCGGCACCGTTGCCCACTATTCTGCCTTGGTGGGTCTCCTCAAATCCCGCTTGGGACAGTTTCACCTCGACGATATTGCTCGCATTAAAATTATTGGCCGCATTCAAGGTTCGCCTAAACCCGATTGGGAAGAGGTCATTGATCTACGCCCCCCCAACCCAGCCCTAGCTGCCCCTGTGTATGCTTCCTCGGCTCCGTGGGTGGTGGCGATCGCCGCTGGGGTTGTGAGTTTACTAGTGATCTTTAGCTATCATCTCGGTCAGTGGCAGCAACAGCAACGCATGCAGCACTTGATTGGCGGTACCCTTGCGCAACAAGGCGTCACTATGGCCGATTTTAAGTGGCACATCGAGGGCGGTGCACCGTTTATTGTGGGCGTTCTGAAAAACTACAGTGAAGAGCACTTGCGCATGATTCAGGCGGACTTTGAACTTTTTGACAAGGCAGGGCAGCGGGTCGGCGCCGTTTCAGTACAGGTTTATGGCCTTGGCCCTGAGGAAACTTGGCACTTCCGTGAACCCGTGGGCAATCATCAGGCAGTGCGAGCACGACTGGTAAAATTACAGTCATTCCATTAAGTTTTCCCCTAAAAGGGGTAGAGTAAAAACCCTCTATGGCTCACCTCAACGCCCTGATTTTTGACGTGGATGGCACCTTGGCGGACACTGAGCGGGATGGCCATCGCATTGCCTTCAATAAAGCCTTTGCTGCGGCAGGCCTAGATTGGGAGTGGGATATTCCCCTCTATGGTCAACTGCTGGCGGTGGCGGGGGGTAAGGAGCGCATGAAGTATTACCTTGATTGCTTTCGTCCCGATTGGCCACGTCCCCAAAATTTGGATGCCCTGATTGCCGACCTGCACAAGGCGAAGACCCGCTACTATACGGAGCTATTGGCAGAAGGGGCGATTCCCCTGCGGCCGGGGGTGAAACGGCTGCTCACTGAAGCCCGTGAAGCAGGATTACGTTTGGCGATCGCCACCACAACCACCCCTGCCAATGTCACCGCACTCCTTGAAAATGCCCTTGCTGCTGATGGCGTCAGTTGGTTTGAGGTGATTGCCGCTGGGGATGTGGTGCCCGCCAAGAAACCTGCGCCCGATATTTACTTCTACACCCTTGAAAGAATGCGCCTCTCGCCCCAAGAGTGCCTTGCCTTTGAGGATTCCGCCAATGGGATTCAGGCAGCCACCGCCAGTCGCCTAGCGACCATTATCACGATCACCGACTACACCAAGGATCATGATTTTCGGGATGCAGCGCTTGTCTTGGATTGCTTAGGGGAACCCGACTACCCCTTTCAAGTGATTCGCGGTGAAGTGGGCTGGACCACCTATGTGGATGTGCCCCTATTGCGATCGCTCCACCAACAGTGGACAAGTACGTTGAGTCACCGATGATTTTCTGGCCACAGCGTTTTACAGTGAAGAATATACGAACCTAGCCTGAGTGATTAAAGAACGCAATGTACACGATTGATTTAATTCTGCGTCATGTCCCCATGCCCGTGAGCATTGAACGCAAGGAAAGTGCCGCAGCGACAGCAGTCTATCAGCAAATTCAGCAGGCGATGGCCAGTGGCACCCCGACTGTCCTCGAACTGACGTGCGATCGCCAAGTGGGCAAGAAGTTAACTGTCCTCACCTCAGAAATTGTGGCCGTACAGATGGCCGATAAGGATGCCCCCTCCAGTGTCGCCAGCCGGGGGGGATTCTTTGCTCAGTTGGTGCAGCAAACCAGCAATTAAGTAAAAATCTCTCAATAAAGTTTAGTTTTTCTTCGCAATGGTGAGTCTTTGCCGTTAGGATACTAAGCAGACTGATCCGTAGGGGAACGTTGAGCGAATCCTCCCCGTCTGAAAGTCAGGTATCTGTGGTGTGTCGTAATAGGGTTGTCTATGGTGAAGCGTTTCCTACCGGTTCTGATTCTGTTGGGGTGTAGTCTTGGTCTTGTGACCCCTGCCCTTGTGCGAGCTCAAGTCAATCAGGGTTTTACCTTCACTTGGGGAGATGGTCCCAGTGGACGGCAGCAACTCCAGTACCATTTAGAAAACGGTACGCCCGGCTTTATGGGCGATCGCTACTGGCTGCGCTTGGGTGAACAAAAAGTCGCGATTAATCGCATTAACATTACTTATCCCGATTACTACAACGGCATTATTGATCCTAGGGGTATCGAGGTACGGGTGGGGGGCGATCGCGGGAATCGCTTTTTTCAATTCCGCCGTAATCTTGGCCAAAAAATTGAACTAGCGGAGGTGTCCCTTGACCGCGATAACCGCGTCATTGACATCGTACCCGCAGAGGTCATTCCCGCAGGCACGCCCGTGCAAGTGATCCTCAACAATGTGCGCAATCCCAATCATGGCGGGATGTACTACTTCAATGCGCGCATTGGCTCCCCCGGCGATATTCCCCTGATGCGTTATATCGGGACTTGGATTCTGAGTATTGCCAATAACTAAGCCAATAACTCACTGGAACTCAATTTGCCAATTTGCGAACTGGTTCGCCATCCCTAGCCAGATTGGGGCGATCGCCCGAGGCTAGTCTTTGTGTGTCACAGCCGGTTCACTCTTCACGCCTGATGCTAGATTCTGTCAAGTCTTCATTCCCCCACATTTCGCCTCTCCTCACTCCCCTGATGTACCGTCTGGTGGGGGATATTGTCCTGCGGCGCTATTTTCGTACCCTTGAGGTGCAAGGGCAGGAGCAGATACCCAAAAGGGGGCCCGTGATCTTGGCACCCACCCATCGTTCCCGTTGGGATGCGCTCATTATTCCCTATGTGACGGGACGGCGGGTGAGTGGACGCGACCTCTACTACATGGTCTCCCACGATGAAATGCTGGGACTGCAAGGCTGGGCAATTGGTCAGTGTGGTGGTTTTCCCGTCAATACCCAAGCGCCTTCGGTGAGTGCCTTGCGGACAGGTGTGGAACTTCTGCGGCAGGGACAGGCCTTGGTGGTCTTTCCTGAGGGCAATATCTTTCGCGATCGCCAGATTCATCCCCTAAAGCCGGGCTTGGCGCGTTTAGCCCTTCAGGCAGCTCAGCGCTGTCAAGAAGCGATCCAGATTCTGCCGATTTTACTCGATTATGCTCAGCCCTATCCGCAGTGGGGAAGCGAGGTCAAGGTGATCATTGGTGCTCCCTTGAGTACGGGCAATTACAATGTTACCCACCCCAAAAGTGCTGCCCAAGAACTGACGAGTGATCTTTTGAGGGCACTGCAGCAGCTTCAAGAGGGGCGATCGCTCCTGTGTTTGGCTTGAATCCCTCTAAGAATCCGTAGGCACAATTAGCGCTTCAAATTGCTGGCGAATCTGGTCAGTGACTTCCTTAACGGCCTGTCGTGCCCCTTGGCGATCGCGACGATACAGCGGCCAATAGCTCTCTAAATTGAGGGGGTCTCCGACACTGAGGCGCACCTGCCGCAAGCCCACCAAGCGATTCACATTGGGGCTTTTTCCCTCTAACCAATCAAACGTCCGCCAGAGGATCAGTGCCACATCGGCAAAGCGATCAATCGTGAATTTCTCACGGATATAGCTACCCGTAATCGAGGTAAATCGCTCCGCAAGACGCATATGACGTAATCGCACATTGGCTTCCTCGGCCAACCAATCGGCTAAACAGCGCTCTACGGCAGACAGTTGTGCCAAATCACCGCGAAACATCCGTTCCCAAGCGGCCTGTTCAATCCGTCGGCAGCGACTCACAAAATCTTCACTGGCCTTAAGACCAAAGTAGGACTCTGCCACTACAAGGGCACTGTTGAGGAGTCGCTGAATCCGTGCTGCCAATTCGGCATTGGGGGAGTCAAAGGGGGGCAGTTCGGGAAAATCTTGGCGGTAGGACGTGGCATAAAAGGTCTCTAGGCGATCCAGCAGGTGCATCGCTAAATTGAGCAGGCGGCGGTAGAGGTCCTGCGGTTCGGTACTCTGAGAATTGGTGGGGCAGCCAAGGCGGTTCTCCAGTTGTGCCATCAGCATGGCCATGCGTTCCCAAGAGGGCTGACTGAGGCTGTACTGAATGCCAACGGGGAGAATGACCACAGGGAGCGATCGCCCCGCCTTCGTCAAATCTTCCAGACACCAAAATCCCAGTTGTGCCACGCCCGGCTCTAAAGGTGCGACCAGTTCATTGTGTTCATTCGTTGCCCCCTCCGGCGCTGCTGCTAGGGGAAATCGTCCCTCCAAGAGTAACTCCCGTGCCGATCGCAGGGCTTGGCTATCGAGCTTGCCGCGCATGATGGAAATCCCCCCCAACCGTGAGAAGAGCCAACCAATTTGCTCCCCTGCCCAGAGGGGAATCCCGCGATCGTAGAGAAAATAACCATTCGTGGGGTGACGCAAGCGAATGCCCAGCCGCCGTGCTGTTTGCGGCAATAGATGCCACATCAAATAGCCCATCACCAAAGGATCATCCGTACAAGGATGGCGAAAGGCAATGAGGAGCCGCACCTGTCCCCGCTGAAACTGCTCGTAATAACGGGCAAGGGTCTCGACATTCACCCCTTCCACCCGATTGAGACCAAGGCCGTAGCGGATGTAAAAGGGCAGGAGCCGTGCCGCCGTCCACCAAACTGGATAGCTAAACCGCTGGGGGAGAAAATGCAACGGGGGTTGGGCAGTCGCAACCACACTGGACATGACGCAAACTCCTCAGAAACAAGGGTTTAGACTGAGGCAGTGGCCAACTCCGCAATCAACTGTTCCAACATCGGCTGATCCGCCCAATAGACAGCATTACAGAACTGACAGGTGGCTTCCGCCTTCGCCTCTGTGGCTAGAATATCCTTTAATTCTGCCTCCCCTAGGAGCTTGAGTGCCGCTAGCATCCGTTCATGGGAACAGCCACAGTGGAAGCGCACCATTTGCCGTTGGGGCAAGAGTTGCAAGTCCATATCCCCAAGGAGTTCCTGAAAGATATCTGGCAGTGTCCGCCCCGCCTGTAGCAGGGGTGTAAAGCCCTTGAGATTGGCCACCCGTTCTTCAAGGGTGGCGATCAGGTGTTCATCATTGGCAGCTTTGGGTAGCACCTGTAACATCAACCCACCGGCGGCAGTCACCCCGGCCTCTTCAACAAAAACGCCTAACATCAGGGCTGAGGGGGTTTGCTCTGAAGTGGCGAGGTAGTAGGTGACATCTTCGGCAATTTCCCCGGAGACAAGCTCCACCGTACTGGAATAGGGATAGCCGTAGCCAAGATCGTGGATGACGTAGAGATACCCCTGACGCCCCACTGCCGCACCCACGTCCAGTTTGCCCTTGGCATTGGGGGGCAGTTCAACACTGGGATACTGCACATAGCCGCGAACCGTGCCATCGGCACCCGCATCCGCGAAAACCGTTCCTAGGGGGCCATTGCCTTGAATGCGCACATTCACCCGTGCTTGGGGCTGTTTGAAACTAGAGGCGAGAATTAAGCCAGCGGCCATGGTTCGTCCCAAAGCAGCCGTGGCAACGTAGGAGAGTTGGTGGCGTTGGCGGGCTTCATCGGTGAGTTGAGTGGTAATGACGCCCACGGCACGGATGCCTTCAGCCGCAGCCGTTGCTCGCAACAGAAAATCTGCCATGATTAGCCTAAAGAAATGTTTCGTTACACTTAGTTTATCTCCTTTCAATTGACCCTAAGGGCAGCCACCTGACGGGCAACATTTAGGAGACCCCTAGCAAGAACATCAGGAAATTGGCGATGATAGGCAAACAATCGTGATGCAGCGTCCAGTGATTGCGCCTATGGCCATGTCCTTAACTGTTTTGTCGGCGGCAACTGTCTTGGCAGAAGCAACAGAATTGCCTGAAGGGGGTCTGATTACGGAGATTCCGACGCTGGCGATCGCCCACCGCTTAGCACACCACCTCCGCCACCACTGGCCTTTAGAGACACCCTTGACACTCATTGACGCCCAACACCAGAGCACACTCCTCACCCTTGGCGAATTGGCAGAACTAACAGAGGCCACCTGCCCGCTACAACTGTATCTGCCACCCCCCCTACCAGAGGCACTGATTCAGTTTCAACGCTTGATTGACGTGGTTCGAGAACTGCGCCATCCTGAGCGAGGCTGCCCTTGGGATTTGCAGCAAACACCCACTACCCTCATTCCCTACGTTCTTGAGGAGGCCTATGAAGTTGTCCATGCCCTTCAAGAGGGAGACACCGGGGCGATCGCCGAAGAATTGGGAGACCTGTTGCTGCAAGTCGTGCTCCAGAGTCAACTGGCTCAAGAAGCCGATCAATTTACCCTCGCCCAAGTTATTCAAGGGATTACCGATAAGCTGATCCGCCGCCATCCCCATGTCTTTGGTGAAGTGGCACTCACCACTGCGCAAGAGGTGCGCGATCAATGGGAGCAAATCAAAGCGGCTGAAAAAGGGACTGAAGACCGCCTCCCCCTGAGTCAAAAGCTGCAACGCTATGCCCGTACCCTGCCCCCCCTGATGGCGGGTATGAAAATTGGTGAGCGAGCCAGTCGCGCTGGCCTAGATTGGCCAACCATTAGCGGTGCATGGGAGAAATTTTACGAGGAGCTGGCGGAGTTTCAGGAGGCGCTTCTACAAGGGAATGCCGAGCAACAGGCTGCGGAATTGGGAGACCTGCTCTTTAGTGTGATTAACCTTGCCCGCTGGTGCCAACTAGATCCTGTGAATGCCCTGCAACAAACCTACCAACGCTTTATCCAACGCTTGGAGTGTATTGAGGCGGCCATCGATCGCCCCCTTGAAACTTACACCCTAGAAGAACTGGAAGCCCTATGGCAACAGGCCAAGGTACAGTTAGCCGCAGACAACCGAACCGAAGTGCCACCGGAGACCAAACCCGAAGAGGCCTAATCCATGGCTGCCATTTCCACTTTCAGTTCATCGAGATTCCACAGGGCACCCCCCAGCGCCGTGGGATTCGCGCCCACCACATGATTGCGAAAAGCCGTGAGGGAGAGGGGATTCACCAAGTAGATAAAGGGGAGATATTCCTGAGCCAGCCGCTGGGCTTCGGCGTAGATTTGCTTGCGGCGTTCTAGATTGAGTTCCTGTGCTCCCTGCACATAGAGATCACTAATGCGCTGCTCCCAGTCGGCCACCACTCGACCCGTGATCGGCGGTTGGTTGGGTGCCGGTTGCTGATTGAACGTATGCAAAAGGCCATCCACGCGCCAGATATTGGCACCGCTATTGGGTTCATTGCCACCCCCCGTAAAACCGAGGATATGGGCTTCCCACTCTAGGGAATTGGAGAGACGATCCACGAGGGTGCCAAAGGCCAAAAATTGCAGATCCACCTGCATGCCGATCGCCCCCAAGTCCTGCTGAATTTGTGTCGCTATCGCCTCACGGATTTTGTTGCCCGCATTGGTAATCAGTGAAAAGCGGACGCGGTTCCCTTGAGCGTCAAAGAGGCGACCTTGATTGTCGTAGCGGAAGCCTGCCTCTTGCAGTAATGCCTTGGCTTTGGCCACATCGTAACGGTAGGTGGGCAGTCCCTGCTCTGGGGAGAAGTAAAAGGGGCTTTGGACGGGAATGGTGGAATGTTGGGGTGCCCCTAGGCCTTGGTAGATGTTGTTAATCATCCGCTGGCGATCGAGGGCATAGGCCACTGCCTGACGGAACCGCACATCGTTAAACCACTCGGACTTCACGGGATCCACAAGGGGCTTGCCATTGCGGCGACCGCGATTGAGATTAAAGGAAAGGAAAAGGGTATTGGGACTCGGCCCACTGTTGTAGATGCGAAACTGGCCGCGCTTTTCTTCCCGCTTGAGGAGGGAAAACATCTCAGGGGTGACGGCAAATAGATCCAGACCGCCCGAGCGAAATTGCAGCATGGCGGTGTCGGTGGATTCCACAATTTGCCAAATAAAGCGTTCCAGATGGGGCAGGGGCGATCGCCAGTAGAAGGGATTGCGCCGAAAAATCAACCGCTGGCTATTCACATAGCGATCCATGACAAAAGGGCCATTGCCAACAATTTGCCGTGGATCCGTATCAGTTCCCCACATGGACAAAAACTTCAACCGCCCTTGGCTATCCCGTTCTCGTACCGCTTGCCGCAGCAGATGGGCGGGTAAAATCGGCAAGCCAGTATTGCGTAAAAACGGCGCAAAGGGTTCAGGGAGCTTAAACGTCACTTGGCGATCGCCTTGGGCGGTCACTTCGGGCAGCAGCCCCTTCTGGCCAATACGGAGAATATCGCGGCTACTGGTGGGAATCTCAGGATTGAAATAGATCTCATTGTAGGTGAAGACCACATCCTCACTGGTGAGGGGCATCCCATCCGACCATTTCAGATTCGGCTTGAGTTGAAAGACAATCTCGAGGGTTTCAGGCTTAATTTGCCAAGATTCAGCGAGGGCTGGCTCCAGCTCACCCGTGAGGCCATTTTCTTGAATTAACCCTGTATAAAGGTAGCTAAAGACATTGGGGGACTCTTGGCTCAGGGCATAGTTAAAGGTTTTTGGGTCTGAGGTGACGGCGGTCACCAATTGGTTGCCACGCGGCGTAATTAGGCCAGCACAGCTTCCGAGGCTGAGGGTGCATAGACAAACCAGTAGCGCAATTAGAGGCCATCGCCACCCGCGCATCAGCCGCCACCGACAATCGTGACAATTTCCAAGCGATCGCCCGCCTGCACATAGGTGGTTTCCCAAAACTGCCGATGTAAAATCTCACCATTGTATTCAATGGCAACAAGGCGGGGGTGAATATTGAGCAAGTCACAGAGTTCTGGAATCGAGAGCGATCGCCTCAGGGTGTGAGGAGTGCCATTGACATGGATGACGATCGCTGGCTCAACAGGAACCATAGCAGTAGGGGCAAATTCGACCTACAGGAACTGCTCAAGGGTCGCTTCAATTTTGGTTTTGGGTACTGCACCCACCAAAATATCCACCTTTTGGCCGCCCTTGAAAATCATCAGCGTCGGGATGCTGCGAATACCGTAGTCGGTGGCCACCTTAGAGTTTTCGTCAGTGTTCACCTTGACAACCTTGACTCTGCCCTGGTACTCATTGGCAATTTCATCAACAACGGGTGCTACCATGCGGCAGGGTCCACACCAAGGTGCCCAAAAGTCTACCAGTACAGGAATATCGCTATTTAATACTTCTTCTTCAAAGGTGGCATCTGTAACGGACAATGCACTGGACATAAACAGAACCCTTATAACGAATCAGCAGCCTTAAAAATATACTCTAGCAACCTTTAGACCAATCTTGGGCTTTAGATTATTTTTTGATACCCTAGGCAGTCTAGCTCGTGGCTAGGTTTGATTTGCAGTATATCACGTCGCCCTCGGCATACAGGAGACTATCGGCGTATAATAGGGTTGCCGTTTCCTATCCAGAGGATGTCAACTATGGCAACAAAATCTGCAAAACCCACCTACGCTTTCCGTACCTTTTGGGCTGTGCTGCTGTTGGCCATTAACTTCTTGGTTGCCGCCTACTACTTTGGCATCCTCAAGTGACGCTCATCCCGCTAGTGAAAGTCCCTGCGGGTGCGGGCAATCTGTTCATGCAGCTTCGCCACTTTCTGTTGAATCTTCTTCCAGTTGGCTGACCCAATCTGTTTCCGCTTCAGTCTGCGTTGCAGCAATTGAAGCTTGCGTAAGCATCGAGGGGGCACCCTAGCCCCCCATTACTGGTAATCACTTCAACTCACGGCCAAAGGGTAGTAATCCTAAAATCATCAGCTTGAAATGCTGCTGCGCAAAGGGCAGGCCAATAATCGTCACCGCCAAGAGCAACCCCCAAAAGAGGTGATTGAGGGCAATGCCCCAGCCCACAACCAAAAGCCACAGGATATTAAAGATCATCGTTAGGGTGCTGTTGGCATCGGGCGCTTCAACAATTTGCTTTCCAAAGGGCAATAGAGCACTCCAACCCAGTTGAATCGCTTTAATCCCAAAGGGAATGCCAATGATCGTCAGGCACAGCGTCACACCGCCCAGCATATAGCCAATGCCCGTCAGGAAGCCGCCAAAGATCAACCAAATGATATTGCCAAGAAGACTCATGATCCGCTGCTCCAAACATTACCTAAGCCTAGCCTAGCAAGTAGCCAGTCGAGGAATTCTGCATAGGCAATCTGAGTCTGGAACCATGACGGTGGCAGTTGTCCAAAATAGGTCATCGCGAGGATTAGGGTGAGAATCGTTGTTAAAACTGCAAAAACAGTATTTTTGAGCAGGTTTTGGGGAACGCGATCTTGGCGATAACGGGTAATGGCCTCACGAATGCGCTGGGCGAGTTCAATCGCTATTTCTTCTTGCGTTTCTAGGCGATCGCCCACATCGGCTTTTGTAATGGTGACGAGCGGGCGGTTGTCTTGAACCACGCTGACATTGTCGCGATCGCCCACTCTTTTGATGGTAATGCTCTCAACGGGAATATCTTCATCCTCTGCCACTTGCAGGATACGGCGTTGAATCGCTGCCGCCCGTTCCTCGGGGGTAAAGGAGCCAATGCCTTCACGCACCTCAAACAAAACTTCGCCATCGAGGATCACTGGGTATTCCTGAATCTCAGCCGCCGCTGGGGGTACTTGGGCATCTTGCGCCATTGAAGGCCACTGTGCCTGCCCCACCACCAGTAAAAAAGCGTGTCCAAAAGCGTGGCTTTGTCATAGATGGCGGGGATGCAGGCAGTTCATTCTCCATTTTTGGGTGAAATCCTTGCCTGCCGCTGCTTTAGCGAAGATCCTTAACAATTGGTCGCTAGGTACTCTGCCAGTGCCTCCGAACCGCCAATGTATTGGCCGTCAATAAAGACTTGAGGAACCGTTGTTGCCCCTGTCACTGCTTGGAGCGATCGCAGGCTAGCCGCCTCACCGATGACAATCTCATCGTAGTGAATACCCTTTTGCGCAAGCATGGTTTTGGCGTTGGCGCAGTAGGGACAGCCCCGCTTCGTAAATAGGGAAACACATTGCCGCTTGTAGCCGGGGTTGAGATAGCAGAGCATCGTTTCCGCATCCGAGACCTTAAAGGGGTCGCCGGGTTCTTCGGGTTCAATGAACATTTTCTCGATGACGCCATCCTTCACCAGCATTGAATAACGCCAAGAGCGCTTGCCAAAGCCAAGGTCTTCCTTATCGACAAGCATTCCCATACCGGCGGTAAACTCACCATTACCATCGGGAATGAGGCGCACATTCTCGGCTTGCTGGGTTTTGCCCCACTCATTCATGACAAAGGCATCATTCACGGAAATGCAGAGGATATCATCCACGCCACAGTTACGAAATAGGGGTGCTAATTCGTTGTAGCCGGGGAGATGGGTTGAAGAACAGGTAGGGGTGAAAGCGCCCGGCAAAGCAAACACAACAACGGTTTTGCCATTGAACAAATCATTGGTGGTGACATTGACCCATTGATCGCCTTCACGGGTGCGAAAGGTGACTTCGGGAACCCGTTGCCCTTCACGGTTGGGTAGCATGGTGGAGTCCTCTACATAACCTTACTTCCTAAAGTGTAATCGTTATGACTTTGATTTGTCAAGCGACAATGGCTCGTTTTTGATCTCAGGTGCTCCCCTCTAACCTAGGAAGTGATCTACAGCCTTCTGATATGGTCTCCTGATTGACAGGCTATTTGGAAAACTTTGTGGCTTGACTCAAGTTTGCTATCGTACAGGTAGACTTACTCAGCGTACGATTACGACCACAACCTTTGGCAAGCTTCTGATGGACGAACTGCTTAAAACCAGCCAAGAATTAGCTGAACTGTTCCCTGACGGTGCGATTTTTATTGGCGGAATCGCAGTTTATCTGCATAGCAAATCCCAAGGTCTATTGCATCTTGCTGAAAGCAGTCATGATGGAGACTTCTACATCTCCCTTATTGATTTTGCAGATTTACGAGATTTGGAAGAGATCACACCAAACCGGCGCTTAAATAAGTATCAGCTCATTAAGAATGGATGGGAATTTGATGTCTATGTTGAAAGAAATAATCATCTCGCTATACCCTTTTGTGAGGTCAATGCAGAAAAAATAGTTATTGATAATCTGCCCTGTGCGTGTTTAGAGCATCTATTAATTCTTAAGTTAGATGCTTATTCTGACAGGTTTCATTCATCAAAAGGGGATAAAGATAAGCGAGATATTATTCGCATCTTAAACATGATGAAAAGTCCAAGAATTGATATTTTGAAAAACTACTTAGATCAAGAAAAAATAAAACTCATTAAATTGGCAATTAGTGATAATTCAAAGTATCTAGAAATGTGCAAAAACAATTCTCAACAAGCAAGTGCATTACGTAAGTCAACACAGAAAAATAGTCAAATTTTGCTCGATTTAGAAGTATGAGAAAACTATATCGCGTTTTTATACCACCGCCAAAATATGAGAAAAGGTGTTACTCCTATGAAATGATTTATACACTTGAGGAAATATGTGAAAAAGCGGGCTACAAATTAAAAGTAACAGGATGCCTAACACCGAAAATAATTTTCGCAGAAAAAGAAAATACAATTGCTTTTGATCGAGAGGGAAATCCAATCTATATCGTAGATGTTAGAGGTATTGATTTGTCGAGACCTGAAGGGTGGGAAATGATTTTGGAAACATTAGCCTATGGCTTTATGGATTACGCCACACGAGAAACGGTGCGTCACCTGTCTTGATTGAACTTCATGGGAGCGTTGATGGAGCAGCAAATTGTCCATGCCACAACAGGACGGGTGCGATTTCGGGTGCCGCGTGTGCAGCGAGATTCGGCCTACGGAGAGTTATTGGTGCAGTTGCTGGAGTCTTTGGCCATTGTCGAGCGGGTACGGCTCAATCCCCAAGCGGCAACGGTGGTGGTGGAGTATCAACCCCATTTGCTCCATGAAGCGGCGGTCTATGAAAGTTTGAATCACTGTTTTCAGCAAGCCATGGTGGCCATGCCGCAGCCCTTGCCGGAGAGTGCGGCTCCTGCGGATGCGATCGCCCTTGAAGATTACGAAGCACAAGTCGAGGCCGATGCTCGCCTTGAAACCGATTGGGAACGCTTGGGTCTGCCCTTGGTGGCCTTGGGGGTCTCGCTCCTCAGTGTGCCCTTGGAATTGCCCTTCGCGGTGGTTGGGGCAACGGTCTTGGCCAGTGCTTGGCCGTGGTTTCAGCGGGTGGGGCATCAGATGCGTCAGGGGCATCCCCCGAATGTGGATTTGCTCGATAGCCTCTGGATGGCACTGCATACCGTCAATGGCCAGTTCTTAGCGCCTGCCTTGAAGACTGCCCTAGTGGGGGTACGGGCAGATGTGCGCGATCGCCAGCGACGACAACAGTTGCATCGATATCCCAGTGTCTTGATGGCTCACTACGAACACCTGACGGTGGAACGCCAAGGACATTCCCTGACGATTGAAAGTCAGGAGTTACAAGTGGGAGATCTCCTGTGGCTGCGGCCGGGGGATGTTGTGCCCGTAGATGGCAGTGTTGTTGCTGGATTGGCGGAAGTGGAGCCTGCCCATTTTGAATTCTCGCGACAGGTGTGGGTGTGTCGTCCCGGCGATGCTCTCTATGCCGGCTGTCAAATCCTGACAGGACAAGTCCAGCTGCGGGTAGTGCGTACTGGCTGGCAAACACGCCTTGGCTTGATCACGGATCTCCTGCACACTGAACCGGTCTATGACAGTGCTCTTGCTCACCAACAGGGGGAATTTGCGCGCCATGCGGTGCTGCCAACCCTTGCCCTCAGTGGTGCCCTCTGGTTGGCTACGGGAGTCTATGGGCCAGCGATCGCCCCCCTACAATTTGACTTTGGCAGTGGTGTGCAACTGTCGCTGCGGACGGTAATGCTCTCGGCGCAGGTATTTGCTGTGCAACAGGGGATCTATTTACCCACCGCTGGTACTTTAGAGCAACTGGCACAACTAGAGAGCTTGGTGATTGATGCTCGCGCAGGTCTTCCCCAGCCCCAACGGGCACAAATCCTGATTCAGCAATTGCGACACCTTGGCCTTCATATCTATCTGCTGCAAGATCAAGGCTCGCCCCTTGAGGGCACCACCGATCTCACGAGCGATCGCTTCACCGATCTGCAGGCCTACCTCGTGGGTAAGCGGCGACGGGTGGGCTGGATTAGCTTTGGTGACACCTGCTCCTGTCCTGAACCCACGTGGTTGCCGATTCGCTGGCAGCCCCCTACCTTTGCCCCCAATGCCAAAGTGGTCGTTCTCTTGGATGACGACTGGTCTGCCCTTGGCCGTGGCATGGCCATTGCCCGCGATGCCCTAGAGCGAACCTATCAAAATGTTGCCCTGATTTCTCTACCCAATTTAGCCGTTACCTTTGGCGGCATGTTTTTGGGCTTGCATCCTGTGGTCAATGTCGTCACCAACAACGCCACTGCCTTTCTTGCCGAGTTTTGGCATGGAAACTCACCCCAGTTTCGTACCGCCCTATTGCCAAGTACACCAACGACCGTCCCCCTGCAACCGCTGCCCCTAGAATCCCCGCAACTAGCGGTGGCCTTATAAAGCGAGGCTATCAAAGCATCAATAGCGCTGCTTCAAGCAGGTGAGCAGCGACCAAAGTCCCGTAAACCAACTGGCAATCGCAAGGATTAAGAAAATTCCCCCCGGCAGCATCGTCAGCCAACCGGTTCCTCGCAAGAGGTAGAGAATGAGGAAGACGGTGAAACAAGTACCAAAAGCATAATAGGCACGGCGCACGGCAAATTAGGTAATGAAGTGTTATAGTGATCTCGTAATGTAAGGGCATGGGACTTGTCAACAGTGAAACAATTGACGTTGATGGGCTATCCCAACATCACCACTTGGTATCTCGAAATGGGGTTGCGCCAACGGCGAGCAGCCATCCCTGCACTCTCGGTTGTGGATAATTGCGAAGGACCGAGTATGAGCTGATCGGCCTGCAAGTGTTCACCCCTGTGTGAACTGGGTCGATCAGAAGTGTTGAGCGTATTCATCACTGTTACTGCACTTCAAGTTTTTAACAACTTCAACCCATTAGACACCCCTCAGCGGGTCTAGTCATGTTGCGGTTAGGAATGTTCCTGACTGGGCGGCTGCCCCTGCTGTGGAATTAGCTTGCGAGGAACGACCAATGTCTGCATTTGCTACTCCCATTACCCCTGCACCCATTCCCGACAATATCACCTTAACAGAACTTATTGATAAATACTTTACGGCCTACAACTCGGCACGCTTGCGGGAAATCTGCCAACTTCTGAGCCAACGGGTCTTCCAGCCAGAAGTGACGGTTGGCCTCAGCCTCTCAGGGGCGATGACCCCCACGGGATTGGGCATCTCTGCCTTAGCGCCTTTAGTGCGGGCGGGATTTGTTGATTACATTATTAGCACTGGGGCAAACCTCTACCACGATATTCACTATGCCCTCGGCATGGATCTCTATGCGGCACATCCTTTTGTCGATGATGTGCAACTGCGCAAGGAAAGCAAAATCCGCATCTATGACATTATCTTTGACTACGATGTGCTCCTTGAAACTGACGCCTTTTTGCGGCAAGTGCTGCGCAGTGAAACCTTCCAACGCCGCATGGGCACCGCCGAGTTTCACTATCACCTAGGGCGCTATGTCCGCGAACTGGAAGTGCAGCGGGGACAAACCCATTCCTGTCTCTTGGCCACGGCCTATGAGTGTGGGGTGCCCATTTACACCTCCTCCCCCGGTGATAGCTCCATTGGTATGAATGTGGCGGCGATCGCCCTCGAAGGGTCGAAACTGATCATTGATCCCGCCATTGATGTCAATGAAACCGCTGCGATTGCCTACTTTGCCCGCGAAGCCGCTGAAGGAAATGGTAAGAGCGCCGCTCTCATTATTGGTGGCGGGAGTCCGAAAAACTTCCTGCTGCAAACCCAGCCACAGATCCACGAGGTTTTGGGATTAGAGGAACGGGGGCACGATTACTTTATTCAGATTACCGATGCGCGGCCGGATACGGGTGGCCTCTCGGGCGCTGTGCCCAGTGAAGCCGTCAGTTGGGGCAAGGTGGATCCCCAAGGGTTGCGGGATACCGTGGTCTGCTACACCGATAGCACGATCGCTCTTCCCATCCTTACCGCCTACTGCCTCAATCGCTGTCAACCCCGTCCCCTCAAACGCCTCTACGATCGCCGAGGCGAAATGGTCGAACGCCTGCAGCAGCTCTACCTGCAAGCGCAACTTCAGCACAAGGTGAAAGACCTGCCCCCTGCAGCACCTGTAGCCACCTATCCCTGTGGTACGCCGATTCGTCGGGGCTAGTCACAGCGGCGGGGGATCCGCAGGGATCCCTCGAAGGCTCGCGCGAGATTTTCAGGGGTAAAGACCTCACTGGTGCGGCCATAGGCTAGGATGCTGCGGTTCACCAGCACCACCTGATCACAAAAGGTGGTAATCGAGGAGAGATCGTGGGTGGAGATGAGAATCGTGTGCCCCTTCTCCCGCTCCGCCATGAGGAGATCAATAATCAGTTTCTCCGTTTTTACATCCACACCCGCAAAGGGTTCATCCAAGAGCAACACCTGTGCTTCTTGGGCAAAGGCGCGGGCAAGGAACATTCGCTTCTTTTGTCCGCCGGAGAGTTCGCCAATTTGGCGGTGCCGCAAGGGCCACAATTCCACCTGTTCTAGACTTTCCCGTACCCGCTGGCGATCGCGCGCGGTTGGTTGGCGCAGCCAGTTCATTTTGCCATAGCGCCCCATCATCACGACATCCCAAACCCGCAGCGGAAACTGCCAGTCCACATCTTCACTCTGGGGGACATAGGCCACCAAGGACTGCCGTTGTACCTGCTGTCGGGGTAAGCCATGAATGCGCACCTGACCTCGGATCGGCTTGACAAACCCCATGATGGCCTTGAAAAGGGTGGATTTACCCGCCCCATTCATGCCCACCACCCCACAGATCGTGCCGGCGGGCAGTTGCAGCGTTGCCCCATGGAGGGCAAGATGGCGATGATAGGCCACCGTCACATCTTGTAAATCAATGGCAGGGCTAGAAATCATGAGGCTGTCCTCCCGGTGAGACCGCGAATCAGGGTGTGGATGTTGTAGCGCAGGAGCTCAAGATAGGTGGGGGCATTGCCCTCAGGGGACGATAGGGAATCCACATAGAAAATGCCGCCAAATGTGGCGCCAGACTCCCGCGCCACCTGTTGTTGCGGACCGGCATTAACCGTACTTTCGCAAAAGACAGCGGGAATCTGTTGCCGTCGCACAATGTCAATCACCCGTGTCATTTGTCGCGGCGTCCCTTCCTCATCGGCATTCACAGGCCAGAGATACACTTCCTCAAGGTCATAGTCCCGCGCTAGGTAGGAGAAGGCGCCTTCACAGGTGACGATGTAGCGTTTGTTGGCGGGGAGGGCTGCTAGGGCTTGACGTAGCTCTTGATCAAGGGCGCGAATTTGGGCTTTATAGGCTGCGGCGTTGGCGGCATAGATCTCCGCGCCAGCAGGATCGAGGTCTGTGAGCGCTTTGCGAATGTTGTCAACATAAATCAGGGCATTTTGGGGTGACATCCAAGCATGGGGGTTGGGTTGTCCGCGGTAGGCATCCTCTTGAATGGGAATGGGGGTAATCCCCTCTGTGAGCGTGACGCGGGGCACATTCGGTAGGCTGTTGTAGAAGCGATCGCCCCAGCGTTCGAGGCCAAGGCCATTTTCTAAAATGAGAGCCGCTTCCTGCCCCCGCACCAAGTCACTGGGAGTAAATTCATAGCTGTGGACTTCAGCTCCCGGTTTAAGGAGGGATTCCACTCGCAGGCGATCGCCCGCCACCTGCTGCGCCATATCCGCAAGGACTGTAAACGTGGTCAGCACCAAGGGGCGTTCATCCCGGTCGGTTTGCATTTGACCAGTTGTTTCCCGCTGCTCAGGCGCAAGAGCGGCACATCCCCCCACTACGAGTACTCCCACCAATAACCAACTCAGTTGTCGCATTGCATTTTCCATTTTCATAATTCTTTCATAATTCTCAGCCTAACACAGAAGCTTCAAGAAAATGAAATAAAAATGAAAAGCTCCCCCTTGGAGGGCGATCGCCCTGTCCGATACACTGGGGGGAGACGGTCATGGGAAGAAACGGTGAAACGACGCAAACGCTGGCTTGCTGTTTTGGTGATACTACTCCTCTGGTTGGGAACCTTCCTGCTGCCGCCACTGGCGATCGCGCTGCCTGTTGACCATCCATTAATTGCTGCCCTGCCCCAAGGGAATGCCATTACTGATCCCAAAGCGCTGCTCCGTTGGGCCTTACCGATTGACAATCCAACGGTACGAGAACTGCAAAAGGATCTAGAACAAATCTCTTTTTGGGTGCGGGGCAAACAGTGGTCAAAAATTGCCAGTAACATCAGCAAGGCGAAAGCCATTGTTCGCGATCGCGCCGATGAACTGCTCAAAAGTATCCCTGCCGAGAAACAGGAGGCGGCCAAAACCCTCTTGGCGGAGTTAGAGACCTCCCTCGATACACTTCAGGAAGCCGCCAAAACCAAAGATCGCAGCCAACTCTTGCCCGCTAAAGCCGCTGCCCTCGACAAAGTGGGGGACTTGGAGGCCATGATGGTACAAAACGTGAGCTATACGCCTCCCAAGGGCTACGAGCACCTGCCGCGATTGCTGGGCCGTGCCACCGTGGAAATGGAAACTACTAAGGGGAACCTGACGATTGTTGTCGATGGTTACAGTGCCCCCCTGACCGCCGGCAACTTTGTGGATTTAGTACAACGCCACTTCTACGATGGCCTCCCCTTTACCCGTGCTGAGGAATCCTATGTGCTGCAAGCAGGGGATCCCCCAGGGCCAGAGGTGGGCTTTATTGATCCAGAAACGAACCAATACCGTGCCATTCCCCTTGAAATTCTGGTGGAGGGCGACAAGTATCCCCTCTATGGCATCACCCTTGAGGATGCGGGTCGTTACCTCGAACATCCTGTGCTGCCGTTTGCTGCCTATGGCACCGTTGCCTTAGCCCGACCCAGTGATGATCCCAATGGTGGTTCCTCGCAGTTTTTCTTTTTGCTCTTTGAACCGGAGTTGACCCCCGCAGGACTGAACCTTTTGGATGGTCGCTATGCCGTCTTTGGCTATGTCGTGGAGGGAGAAGAAACCCTGCGGCAACTGCGCCAAGGGGATAAAATTCTCTCGGCTAAGGTGGTGGATGGCCTTGAAAATCTGGTACAACCGGCGTAGGTTAGGATGTCCAGTATAGACACCGTTGAGAGAGTGCGATGATTGCCAAGGTTGCGCCTGCCCTTTTCCTGCTCCTAGTCAGTACCCCTGCTTGGGCCGCCAATCCAGCCCATTTAGAACAACTGCGGCGCACGGGCAACTGCCCCAACTGTGATCTCAGCTATGCCCGCTTACGGGGGCGGAATCTTCAGGGAGCGGATCTGCGGGGGGCAAACCTCAATGCTGCCAATTTACGCGGTGCCAACCTGAGCAGCGCCAACCTCAGCGGGGCTGTCCTCAATAACGCTGATTTAACGAAGGCCAATCTCACCAATGCCAACCTCAGCGGGGCAAGCCTACTCATCACCCGTTTGGATCGAGCCATTCTCGGGGGGGCAAAGTTAGTGGATGCGATTCTCGGGGGGCGCGATCGCCTAGCACGGGTACGGACATTCCGCGATGCCACCTTGCCCAGTGGGGAAAAGGCCTTCTTTTTAGAAGAACCCAGCCGCCGTCGCTAGCCTATGGGGATTGCGATCGCCAGCTTTATTATTTTGTTCCTGCTCAGCGAAGCCGTATTGCACCTACGGCAGTGGGTAATTCCCTTTCCTGTCGTCTTAATTGCTGCGGTTGGTTTAGTGGTGGCCTCTAATTGGTCGCTCCTTCGCCGTGAGTAGCCTCCCTATCCTAGACATAACGGCTAAATGTCTAGAGGAACTCCTCGCGTGGCATCAGGTGCACCATCCGCAATTGAGTGCCCAATGGCAGCCCCTCTATGAGTTGCGCGATCGCCTCCACCAGAGTGCATGGCACATTGTTGTCTTGGGTCAGGTGAGCCGCGGCAAGTCCGCCCTTTTGAATGCCCTCTATGGCGAAGCGATTTTTCCCGTGGGCGCCCTTCATGGCACGACTCGATGGCCGCGAACGGTTCGCTGGCACTGTCAAGATCAAATCGTTGATCTCACGGATACCCCTGGGCTGGATGAAGTCGCGGGTAGTGAACGGGAAAAAATGACATGGAGTGCCGTTGAGACTGCCGATCTTGTCCTTTTTGTGACCCAAGACAGCCTTACCCCCGTCGAATGCCAAGCCCGCGATCGCCTAAACACCCTTAGGATTCCCCACAAGCTCATTCTCACCAAGGCGGATCTCTACCCGCCAATGGCCGAAGGTATTGCCGTGAGCAGCACAACAGGTCAAGGCATTCCAGAACTGCGACAGCTTCTTCAGCAGTGGTTACAACAGGAGGCTCCCCAAGCCCGTGCCCTGCGAATTCTCCACCAAGCCAGCCAAGTTGAACAGAACCTCGGGGCAGCTCTTGGCACGCAAGACACGTCGGCATGGTCTTGGTTAACCGCACAGATGGTGGGTAGCCTGCTGCTGCCGGGGGGATTTTTCGATGTCGTGCTGGCGATAATCAGTACCCTTGCCTATATCCGCAAAGCGTGCCAAGCCTATGCCGTGCCCTTTCCCCTACCGGCCTTTGGGAGTCTGAGTCAGTTTGTCTTACTGTGGTATGCGGCGATTTATCTTTCCAGTTGGCAAGGCTTGACCTTCGGCAGTGAACTCTGGGGAGTCAATACGACTGTTGTCCTCCAGGGGGGAGTGATCTTCTGGGGCTACCAACAGATTCGCCGCCGCCTAGACCCCTATCTTCAGCAAGGCTATCAATGGGGACACCATGGACCCCAACGGCTGTTGCAGCAACTCACTCAAACCCGTGCCAATGTGACGGCCTCCGGCTGATCTTGGTATTTGCCCCGCCGCGTTTCATAACTGACATCGCAGGGTTCACCCTCAAAAAAGAGCAATTGCACCACTCCCTCATTGGCGTAGATGCGACAGTCTGCACTGGAAGAATTTGAGAATTCTAAGGTCAGATGGCCTCGCCAGCCCGCCTCTGCCGGTGTCAGGTTAGCAATAATCCCCGCACGGGCATAGGAGCTTTTACCAATACACAGAACCGTGACATTTTCAGGAACCTGTAGGCGTTCTAGCGCCACCCCAAGACCGTAGGAATGGGCGGGCAAAATAAAGAAGGCACCATTGGCATCTTCATGGAGGGGCGCAGATTCCAGATTTGCCGGGTTAAAGTTTTTGGGATCCACCACCGTCCCCGGCACATGGCGAAAGATACGAAACTCCTTCGGGCTGAGGCGAATATCGTAACCGTAGGAAGAAAGGCCAAAACTAATCACGGGCTGCTCAGCCACCCGCCGCACCAGTGTCGGTTCAAAAGGCTGAATCATGCCCTGAGCCGCCATGGCTCGAATCCAAATATCATTTTTAATCATTGTGCTGTCGCGATCGCACAAACAACCAATGTATCTTACAGCCCTTTTCCCATGAATAAAACAGGCTCAACACTGTGAAGAGACTTAACGCTTTGCTTCCCACTGACCCCAGCGATAGCCGAGTTCAAACCAGATCAGCGAATTCACAAAATAGATCGCGACCACCGTTAACCCTTGCCATAGTTGACCCAACTCAGGCCAAAGCCACGGCAATAGGCCCAAACCCACGGCGATACCCCCTAGCAGACCGAGACCTGTCCCCCCTGCCATGACGAACATGATGAACAAAGCGCCCAGTTCTAGGCTGTTGGGTAACTCACGGCGAAATAGCCGAAAATAACACTGCATGAGATACATGTGCGGCCATATCAGCAGGAAGATCACCGCCAGCAAAAGGTTAGAGAACAGGCTTCCCACACTCTAGAAAATTCCAGAAACAACATTGGTGCTGCGCCCCAGTCTAGCGAGAAGGCGCTAAATCCGATCCAAAACCCGAATCCCCAGTAGGGATAGTCCTAGCTTCAGGGTCTGAGCAGTGAGATAGGCAAGGGTGAGACGGGATTGCTTCGTTGGCTCAGTTGCCGAGAGGATGGGACAGCGATCGTAGAACTGGTTGAAAAGCTGGCTCAGTTCAAAGAGGTATTGGCAGAGGCGGTTGGGCAATAGCTCAGCGCTCACAAGGTCGAGGGTTTCCTCCAGTTGCACAAGGTGCTTGGCCAAGTTTTGCTCGGTCTCATCCTCTAGGAAGAGGGGGGTATCTGGTGAGAGGGTGCGCCAATCAATGTCGCCGCGCCGTGTCAGTCCTTGGACACGCACATAGGCATAGAGCAAATAGGGAGCAGTATTCCCCTGTAGGGAGAGCATCTTGTCGTAGCTAAAGACATAGTTACTGTTGCGGTTTTGGCTAAGATCTGCGTATTTGACAGCACCGATACCGATCGCCCGTGCCACGGTGTCAATGAATTCTGGAGATTCACGACGGCCTTCACTGGCAAGGCGCTGTTCTAAATCCGCTCGACTGCGGGCGATCGCCTCCGTCAACAAATCCATCAGGCGAATCGTTTCCCCAGAACGGGTTTTCAAGCGTTTGCCATCTTCCCCCAACACTAAGCCAAAGGGGACATGGGTTAACGTGACATGGGGCGGCACCCAACCCGCGCGCTGCGCCACTTGAAACACTTGGGCAAAGTGGGTGGACTGCCCAACATCGGTAACATAGATAATCCAATCTGCTCGGTCTTTGTCAATGCGGTAGCGCAGGGCGGCTAAATCCGTGGTTGCGTAGTTGTAGCCCCCATCGGACTTCTGAATAATTAAGGGTTGGGGCTGCCCCTCTTTATTGGTGAAGCCTTCCAAGAAGACGACCTTTGCCCCCTGATCCTCCACCACGAGGCCAAGAGCGGCTAAGTCCTCAATCACCGCGGGCAAAAAGGGATTGTAGAAGGACTCCCCTCGTTCGGTGAGTTCAATATCCAGCAGATCGTAGATCTTTTGAAACTCGCGGCGGGATTGCTCACACAGCAGTTGCCAAGCGCGGCGACTCTGTTCTTCTCCCTGCTGGAGTGCCACCACCTGCTGCCGTGCCTTCTGCTGAAAGTTTGGATCGCTGTCAAAGCGTTGCTTGGCCTTTTTGTAGAATGTCACCAAGTCACCTAAGTCAAGGGCATTGGCGGTTGTGAGGGCGTCGGGATAAACCTCATCAAGGTAGGCAATGAGCATGCCAAACTGCGTTCCCCAGTCCCCCACATGGTTGAGCCGCAGGACATTGTGGCCTTGAAACTCCAGAATGCGGGCAATGCAGTCACCAATAATCGTGGAGCGCAGGTGACCCACGTGCATTTCCTTGGCAATGTTGGGGCTAGAAAAATCAACCACCACCCGGCGTGGCTCTCGCGCTGGCGGAATCCCCAAGCGATCGCTCCCAATAGCGGCTTGCAGGCTGCGCGCCAGAAAGTCTGGCTTGAGACGAAAATTGAGAAAGCCCGGACCAGCAATTTCGACGGGTTGACAGAGATCCTCAACATTGAGATGTGCCACCACCTCTTGGGCTAGCTCACGGGGTGCTTTGCCCACCTGCTTGGCGAGGCTCAGGCAAACATTGGATTGATAGTCGCCAAACTTGGCTTGACTGGCCGGCAGCAGGAGCGGCTGGGGATAGGTATCTAAAGGAAGTGCGGTTTGCAGGGCACTGAGGAGGCGATCGCCCAAAAGCCGTAGAGGAGCAACCATTAACGCTTGCGCCCCCGTTGTTGTTCTTTTTGCTCTGCTTGCAGCCGCCGGCGATCGCGCCACTCCGCAAAAGTCAGATAGCCAATGCCACCAGTGACGACAATCAGCAGCAGCAAGGCCACCAGAACCAGAAGATCCGCCAATGAAACCGTCATTGCCCCAGTCCTAGGTGGCTACATGCCGTGGCGACCCCACACCACAAAGGCGATCGAGAGCGTAAAGACACTGAGAACACCCACCCAACCGAGCGTGATAATATCCATTGCATGCGATCCTGAACTCAATGCAGACCTCATTTTAACTCAGATAGATTATCTTTTCTTTATTAGAGGCAGGCTACAGGCAATGACGCAGGGGATGACAGCAATTGAAACCGCCATTGAGCAAGGAGACCTAACCGCTGTCCAGGAGGCGATCGCCAACGGTATCGAGTTGAAAACGGAAGCGCTGGCACTGGCAGCAGAACTGGGGCACACGGAGATTGTCAATGCCCTGATTGTCGCCGGCGTCGATGTTAACCAAGGGGACAGCGAGGGTTGGACACCATTGATGGCTGCTGCCGGCGGTGGACATACCGCCATTGTGGAGAAACTGTTAGCCGCCGGTGCCAATGTCAACGCTCAAACGACCTTTGGTTTGACCCCCTTAATGGCCGCAGCAGCCAAAGGACAGACGGCTACGGTCAAACAACTGATTGCAGCAGGTGCAGATCTCAACGCCAAGGATCAGAATTCTTGGACAGCTTTGGTGTGGGCGTTGGATGGAAAACATGCCGACGTGGTGGCAGTCATTAAAGCCGCTCGCGCACAATCTTTAGGACCATGATGAAGTACCTCAGTTTATTTTTAGCAGCAGCCCCTTCAAGTATTCTCATTGCTCAACTGGCGCGAACTCAACGGCTGCGGGTCGCGCTCATTGAAGCGGCTCAAATTGTGGGGATTGTTGGCATTGCGATGCTCACGGACTGGCTGCTGCTGAACTTGGGGATTCATCAACTGCAACAGCGGCTTGACCAAAAAGCCAGCCAACAATCCCAGCCTTGGCTCTCCCTTGGCGCTAGTCTATTGCGCCTGACGCTGCGGATTTTACTCTGGGCACTCGTTTTATCTTGGATTCTGCAATCGGTTCAAAGTCTTTCCCCTTGGCATGAGCGCATCGATAGCACGATTCAGTTTCTCCTCAAACGGGTGGCCGTGGTGTTTAACACCCCCTTTATGGAGTTGGGGCGGACGCAAATTACCCTAAACTTTCTCTTTTTAATTCTCTTTCTCTCCCTCGCAGTGATTTTTACCTCCCGCTGGGTGAGCGAGTGGCTCAAGAGTCGGATTCTCATGCAGTTACGGGTGGATCGCGGTAGCCAAGAAACCATCACCCGTGTGGTTAGCTATAGCCTCAGCTTTATTGGCTTTATTGTTGTTCTGCAAACCGCGGGCATTGACCTCAGTTCCCTGACGGTGTTAGCGGGGGTCTTGGGGATCGGTTTTGGTTTTGGTTTGCAAACCCTCGCCAGTAACTTTATTAGCGGTTTAGCGATTTTGTTGGAACATCCGATTAAAGTCGGCGATTTTATTGAAGTGGATGGCCTGCTGGGCACGGTGGAGAAAATTTCAATTCGCGCTACGATTATCCGCACCAATGATAGCCAGTACGTGATTGTCCCCAACAACCGCTTTATTGAAAAGAACGTCGTTAACTGGAGTTACGGTAGTCCCGATAGCCGTATCCATATCCCTGTGAGTGTCGCCTATGGCAGTGATACGGTTCTGGTGACCGAAGCGCTCCTCAGTGCCGCCCGTCAGGATCCGCGCGTCCTGCTCACCCCACCCCCCAGCGTTTGGTTTCGCGGTTTTGGCGAGAATGCCTACCTCTTTGAATTGCTGGTGTGGATTAACCGCCCCCAAGATTCTGAACCCATTAAAAGCGCCCTCAATTTTCTCATTGAGCAGGAATTACGGCAGCGGCAGATTGAAGTGCCTTTTCCCCAGTTGGATTTGCGGTTGCGCGACTTGGGGGAACTGCGCTCCTTGGCTCATTACTACCACCGTTCTGTGGCCAGTGTGCCCGAAACCGCAGCGGTGAGTGAGCCAGTAGCTCCTGAAATGGTCAAAACCGAACCCTCCCTTGCTGATTTACTGCGCAATATCAGTTGCTTTTCCCGCTGCTCCAATGCGGAATTGCAAATGCTGATTGAGTTGGGCAATCGTCAATTTTATGGTGTGGGGGAAATTATCTGCTCTGAGGGCGATCCGGGGGATGCCTTTTACATTGTCCTTGAGGGATCAGTGGAAGTGCGCTCTGAGCAGTTGGATCAAATCTTAGCCACCCTCTATGAGGGCGATTTCTTTGGCGAAATTTCAGTGCTAACGGGAATGCCGCGATCGGCCACAGTGCGGGCGTTAGAAGAAACAGTTCTATTTGTGGTGCATCGTTCAGCGGTACAGCGCCTGCTGCAAGCTCAACCCCAATTGGCGGAAGAGATTGCCCACGAGCTAGCGGCACGACAACAGGTTCTCCAAGAACTCGGCCTCGTGAACTCCCAAGAAATCAAAAGCCTGCCCCCCTTGCAGTGGATTCGTCGCCGCTTGCAAACGCTCTTTAATGTCTAGGGCGTCAAGCGTTCAATGAATCTCTGGTGCTGAGGAAACTGCTGCTGCAATTGCTGGCGATCGCCCAATTCAAAATCGCGAAAGTCAAATCCCGGCGCCACCGTACACCCCACAAGACTAAAACTGTCTGGCGCATCCACCGTTGCTCCAAACCATGCTCCCGCTGGTACCACCTGTTGCCATTGCTCCCCCTGATCGATATTCATCCCCAAGCGCAGGGGCTGATACTCGCCCGTTGGTAGAATCACATGAATCGTCAGGCTACTGCCCGTGTAAAAGTGCCACAGTTCATCACTGGCAATGCGGTGCAGTCGCGAACAGGCCGTGGAGGGGAGCAAAAAGTAAATACTCGTACAGTAGGGGCGATCGCCCCCCTGAAAACCTGAAGGCAAAACCGCTGCGGGAATACTCCCTGCTGAGCGATAGACCTCACGGAAATAGCCCCCCTCTGGATGGGGTTGCAGATCAAGCGCCTCAATCCACGCCTTAGCTGGCCAAGTATTCATACATTTGCTGGCGCCGCCGCCGCAGATGATCAAGGGCTTGCCGCTCCAGTTGCCGCACCCGTTCACGGCTGAGGTTGAGTTGTTCACCCACCTTAGCAAGGGACAGCTCTTGGCCATTCCCTAACCCGTAGCGCAGGGTGAGGACTTGCCGTTGTTGCGGGGTAAGTTCCGCCAGCCACAGGTTGACATCATCGCGGAGGGACTCCACCGTAGTAAATTGCTCTGGCGAAAGACTGTCATCCTCGAGCAGTTCACCGAGTTCAGTGTCCTGATTGTCCCCAACGCGCAGATCAAGGGAAACGGGTTGGCGCGCAAGGGTCAGGTATTCACGAATTTGCTCCGGTTCGAGTTCTAGGGCTGCTGCCACCTCAGCAGGGGTTGCACTCCGTCCCAATTTTTGCGCCAATTCCCGTTGCGTGCGTTTGATCTTGTTCAGCTTCTCAGTGATATGGATGGGCAGCCGAATGGTTCGCCCCTGTTGGGCGATCGCCCGCGTAATGGCCTGACGAATCCACCAGTAGGCATAGGTAGAGAACTTATAGCCGCGCGTGGGATCAAACTTTTCCACACCGCGTTCAAGGCCAAGGGTGCCCTCTTGCACCAAGTCCAGCAATTCAAGGTTGCGTTTTTGATACTTCTTGGCCACCGAAACCACCAGCCGTAGGTTGGCTTCAATCATTTTTTGCTTGGCGCGTTCGCCGCGCTTAAGGAGATTGCGCAATTCCGCCGGCGTGAGATGAGAGGCCGCCGCCCATTCTTCAAAGGTTGGTTCACGTCCCAGTTCCTTGGTGAGAGCCTCGCGTTTTTCCCGCAGTGCCATCATTTGCTGCACTTGTTTACCCAGAATAATTTCCTGCTCATGGGTCAGCAGCGGCACGCGTCCAATTTCCTGTAGGTAGGTGCGCACCATATCGGTGCTAACAGTGGGTGTCGGGGATGGGGTTTTGGAAGCGGAGTTCATCATAGCAGCACAGATTCTAAACAGTATTTGGCAAGGAAGAATGTAGATAAAAGATTTATCGCGATGAAGATGACGACTCGCACTGATAAAGCTGAGGTTCCTATAGCGTTAGCCTAGCAGGTGAGAGGGAGTTGGCCTGTATCCTAATCTACTTAGACTTAAATTGTGCCCCGAAAGTTGCCAATTCATAACAGCCGATTCCTGAAATAAAGATTAAAGTTTGTCAACTAGAGATGGGGATCAGGAGATCGGCAAGGGCTTTGGGGGCAAATTCGAGGGCAAAAACACGGCCAAAGGCCGTCACAAACTGCTGGCGCACCTCCTCTAGGGTAATGTTGGCACAAAACTGCCGTAGGTTCCCGACGGGGCGATCGCCAATGCCACAGGGGACAATGCGCCCAAAGCCCTTTAGATCGTTCACCACATTGAGGGCAATGCCGTGGAAGGTAATCCAGCGGGTCACCTTGATCCCAATTGCGGCCACCTTGTACCCCTCTACCCAAACACCCGTAAGGCCAGCAACGCGCTCCCCTTTAATGCCATAGTGCCCTAGGGTTTGAATCACGACTTCCTCCAACTGGTGGAGATACCAATGCAAATCGCAGCGGTGGCGGCGTAAATTCAAAATCGGGTAGGCGACCAATTGGCCGGGGCAGTGGTAGGTGACATCGCCTCCGCGCTCAATGCGCAAGACCTCAATGCCAGTAGCCACAGGATCAAAGTGAAGGTGGGCGGTGGTTGCCCCTTGACCAAGGGTGTAGATGGGGGGATGCTCCAAAGTGAGCAGGACATCTCGGGCAGTGGGATTGTGGCAGCGCTCAGCCACCAGTTGCTGTTGCCAGCGCCAAGCATCGCGGTAGGGAATGATCCCCAAGGCACAATGCCAACCAAGGGCAGTTTTCATAGGGGGTGCCAGATTGTCAAGAGCTAGAGGATAAGAATTATCACAGAACACGAATAAAGGTGAAGAGCGGCAGCACACCCTGTAATCGCCGATACGGAGATGTTAGGGTGGAAGTAGATCAGCCTTAGATGTATCTGTTTTGCTCAGGGGAGGCAACCCTATGAGGCTAGTGATTCATGGTAAAAACATTGATATTACGGATGGCATTCGCAGCTATGTGAACCAAAAAATTGAGCGAGCCACCCATCATTTCCAAAATGTGATTAATGAAGTTGATGTGCATCTGTCCGTGGCTCGTAACCGTAGCACTGCTCCCAAGCAAACCGCTGAAGTGACCCTCTTTGTCAATGGCTCCATCATTCGCGCCGAAGAAAGCAGTGAAAATCTCTACGCCAGTATTGATCTCGTTGCCGACAAAATTGCGCGCAAACTCCGTAAACTCAAAGAAAAACGCCAAGACAAGTCCCGCGCTAAAGACACCAATAGTGTGGTGGAGCCCGCAGTGGTGACCGACTTAGTGGGCGATCGCACCCCCCAACTGCCCGAACAAGTCGTGCGCATGAAATACTTTGCCATGCCCCCCATGAGTATCCAAGAAGCCCTTGAGCACCTAGAAATGGTGGATCACGACTTCTATGTCTTCCGCAATCGCGATACGGGAGAAATTAACGTGGTCTATGAACGCAATCATGGGGGCTATGGGGTGATTCAACCCCGCCCCACCTCCCAAGAAAATCATCACCCTGCGGCTAAACCCATAGCTAAGGCAGCACCCTAGAACCACACTCAAACAGCAATCACAAAAGGGATGACCTCTGCCTCTGGTTTTCCTGCTGCTAGGGGCGGAGGGTGAGTTGCCACTCTTGGGTCTGGCGATCGCGCTGAAGTTCGCTATTTTCACCAATCACATAGGGTCCCCAGTAGCGTTTGGAGCCATCCAGCGTGAAAGCAAGGACAATATCCCCTGACTGAAGTGCCAGCTTGCCCTCTGGCAGCGTTAATAGTAATCCCTTAATACTGCCCTCCATGGGGGCAAAATCCCAGTGAACTGCTCCTTCATTAGGATGGGCGCGATCGCGGGCAGCGAGCAACACCACGCGCACCGGAAAGGCCGTTTGATTACTGATGCGTAGCCCATTCGGTTGCGGGTTGGCTGGCGTTTGGGGAGGGGGTAAGGGCTGAACAGTAGTGGTTTCTGGTTCTGCCTCGACAATGGGGGGCGGTTGGGTCAGCAGGTCTGGCTCCCACCAGAGCGCAAAATGTAGTTGTGAAAGAATAATCGCACCCACCACCCCGACCAGCACTGCCACGAGGTAAGGAAGAAATTTAATTCGGATAGACATAGAGATAGGTTACTGCGGATGCCGCGCCTTTCTTTCCAGTTTAGAGAGTTGTGGCAGAAACCGCAGTGGGCAAAAAAGTTTGATCTCAATTGCCAGGGCCCTGAACTTCGGAGGAAAGTCGCTCTTGCAAGCGTTGCAAAGAAATCTGGGCTGCCGTCGCCACATGGGGATGCTCATCTTTAGCGAGGTATTCCAAAGCGGCTTGGGTTTTCGGGCTAGGGAGATTGCCCAGAGCTTCAGCGAGCCGTTGCCGTACCAACCAATCCTCTGTGGTCACAAAGGGCAAAATATCTTCGACAACACTGGGATCGCCAATTTCCCCCAGAGCGGCGATCGCCCCTTGGAGCATCACGACTTCCTGACTTTTCAGCGCCGAGCGCAATACATCCACCGCGCGGGGATCCTTAAGATTGCCCAGCGCCACAGCAGCACTAAAGCGCACTAACCAATCGGTGTCTTCATAAAAGGCGCGCACTAGCGGTTCAAAGGCACGCCCATCTTCGAGATAGCCCAAGGCACCCGCAGCATCGGCACGAATACCATAATCCGGTTCACTCTCGAGCAACTGCACCAGAATGTCAAAGCACTCCGGTGTGGATTTAACCCCAAGGGCAAACACAGCCATTGAGCGAATCTGTAGATTTTCGTCCCAAAGGACTTTTTTAATCAGGGGTACGGCATCCGCAGAGGGGACATCCCGTAGCGCGGCTAGCGCCAGCAGGCGATCGCGGGAATTGGGACTTTCCAGTTGATGGGCAAGCTGTTCGAGGGAAGGCATGGCAGTAACCTGAAAGCTAATTTACAAAAGTTAACAATATACTTCCTATTATAAAAAAGTCTCCCCGAAGTAAAACCAAGATCACACTTGGTCTGGTTCCTTGGGGAGCGCTTGCCCAACAATTTCACAGAGGATACAGCCGTATCAATGTCCTAGGCTGCTTTGGCTTTTTGCAGGAGCTTTTGAAACTGCTTGACAGCATAGGGCAGAATGTTACGAACTGCCCAACCCGCAGCCAGTAGGACAGGTAACAGGACAATCAGGACACGCCAATCCATACCCATAACCTCCCAAAACGTTTTCTGAAAACTTTATGAATTATTGTACAGCCTTCTCTAAGGAGAGAAAGGGGGGACACGATGCAACAAAGAAAGATTCTACCGACAGAGCTTTTCTAAACATCGACGGGCTATCCGATCCCAATGCTGACGTTCACAGTTTTGGGTGTGTTCTCCCCTTGGAAAAAGGTCTGTATGATTGGTTTAACTCCTTTAAGGCCAAATCCTGATGGGCGAAGACAAAATGACCCTCCGTGACAACCAAACGGCGGCTGCTTTGCGTCTCAGTAAAGTGTTAGCCGCTCGTAATCGTTGGCGCACGGGTTGGCAGTCTCTGCGTTCGGTGTTGATGCCGATCGCCATGGTCACTGTCTTGCTGGCTTGGGGACTCGATTGGGATGCGGTGGGTGTGGTGGCTGCTTTGGTGCTGGGGGGACTGAGTTTCCCCTTGGTCTGGACTTCGACCTATCACTGGTTTACTGAAGATCTCACGGAACAGCAACGGCAGTTCATTTTGGCCTCACTGGGCCTGAGTTTGACGGTGGTGGCACTCATTGCCATGACTGGCGCCATGGACTGGATTCGAGGACGCTTTCAAGGTACGAATTGGGATGCGGTGGGGGCACTGGCGGAGGGCTTCGGTGCCTTGGGACAGATTTTGGTGGCGCTCTTGGCCGCCTATGTGGCTTGGCGACAATACGTGATCTCGCGGGATTTGACGACGCAACAAAACCGCATTACCCAACAGCAAACGATTGACAGTTATTTCCAAGGGATTGCCGATCTCATTCTTGACGATGAGGGGTTATTGGAGGATTGGCCGCCGGAGCGGGCGATCGCCGAGGGACGCACTGCTGCCATCTTGGGGGGGCTCGATGCCGAAGGCAAGGCCAAAATCATTCGCTTTTTGTCAGGCGCAAAGTTACTCTCGCCGCTGAAGCGCGATCGCCGACTGGGACGGGCGATTTTTGATGGGCTGGGTGGCTATGAGGAAGACATTGAGTATGGTGTGCGGGTGATTAACCTTGGCAGCATGCTAGCGGGCGCTGATCTCAGTGGTACCGATTTGCGCTGGACCGAATTGAGTGATGCCAATCTCACAGGCACCCTCTTTCGCAACTGTAATTTGACACGAGCCAATTTGGCAGGGGCGATTTTGCAGGGGGCGGATTTCACCAATGCCGATCTCAGTCGGGTTCGCTTCTTTTATGGCACCGCTGATCAGGCCAGCCCCCGCGATCGCCTGCATCCTCCCAACTTTCGCACTGGGGCGCAGACGGGTGCAGTGGTCGAGGATGTCAACTTTACCAATGTCAAGAACCTCTCCGAAGAACAACGCTACTATTGCTGTGCTTGGAGTGGTAGCCGCTCCCGTGAAACGATTCCCGGTGGCTGTGAGGGCATTCCGAATAAACTAGGACGCTAGCGCCTCGGTTAGTAGCGCGATCGCGGGCGATGATTCGCCACGGAGAGCACCATCCCTAAGCCAAGATAGGTCGCCAGCAGGGCTGAGCGGCCATAACTCACCAGCGGTAACGGCATTCCTGTCACGGGGAGCAGACCAATGGTCATGCCAATATTCACCACCACTTGAAACAGGATCATGGCAAATAGACCGATCGCCAGCAACGAGCCAAAGTCATGACCGGCACTATTGGCAATTTGCAATAAGCGCAAACCGATTAACCAAAAAAGGCATAGGAGAACTAAACTGCCAATGAAGCCCGTCTCCTCAGCGATCGCTGAAAAAATAAAGTCTGTATGCTGTTCGGGAATAAATCCCAACTGGGTCTGGGTGCCTTGAAAAATGCCCCGCCCCCATAGCCCACCAGCACCAATGGCAATCCGCGATTGAATCAAGTGGTAGCCAGCCCCAAGGGGATCCTTGTCGGGGTCAAGAAACATAAGAATACGGGTTTTTTGATAGTCCTTGAGCACGCTCCAAAGCAGCTGCCCCAAGCCAGCCCCCCCGAGATTGAGCACCAGCCCCCCCAAGCCACCGACCCAGCCCAAGGGCAAGCTCCGCCATGCAACGACGGCCATCGCCAGTGTCCACACCAACCAGAGGATCAGGTTCAGTTGGTAGGGCAGAGGCAGGGCAACGAGAATCGCTGCCACCAAAGGGGAAAGCATCAAGACAATCCAGCTGCCGGGGGTATTCGCCCAGTAGAGCATTGTCAATGTAATGGCAATGAAAACAAGGGACGTGCCCAAATCCGGCTGCGTCAAAACTAGGAAAAAAGGGGGGGCGGTGGCTGCAAAGACACTGAGAATGCCCTTCAGAGAGTGGCCTGAAATGCGGTGCAACAGTGCCGCTTGGGTAAGAATGAGGGAGATTTTGGCAAACTCCGAGGGTTGCAGGTTAAAGCCGCCAATCGCCAACCAGCGCTCTGCTCCCTTGGCCTCGACCCCCACGAGATCAACCGCTAGCAGCAGGGCACAGCTCAGGCCGTAGATGACCCAATGACTGCCCATAAAGACTGATTCCGGAACGCGGGCAAGGATCAGGGCAAGCATCGTACCCATCCCCCCCACCAATAAATGCTGGAGACTATCGTTTTCCTCTAGGTGTAGTTGACTACTGTGGATGAAGACCGCCCCAATGACCGTGGTTGCCCAAACAGCCCCTAACAGCAGCCAATCCACGCCTCGCCATGGATAAAACCAGCCAAAAGTCCGCCGTCGGGGTACTCGCCAAGTCATCAGCCACTGTCCTGTCTCTCCTAGGGGGTTAGTCTATCGGCTGGCTCAAAAGGTTGCAAACGGCCAGCGCGGACAACCGACATGGCACCTTGCCTTGGTGTATTATCCGAAAGGTTGGGCTTCTATTCCGACAAGGAGCGATCGCAGTGGCAACCCTAGGGGTCAACATTGATCATGTGGCAACGATTCGCCAAGCGCGGCGCACAGTTGAACCCGATCCCGTAGCCGCAGCCGTTTTGGCAGAACTGGGGGGAGCTGATGGCATTACCGTACATCTGCGGGAAGATCGTCGCCATATTCAAGAGCGGGATGTGCGCCTGCTGCGGCAAACGGTACGCACCCATTTGAACCTAGAGATGGCTGCCACTTCCGAAATGGTGGCGATCGCCCTTGACATTCGGCCAGATTACGTGACGTTGGTACCTGAGCGGCGCGAAGAAGTCACCACCGAAGGGGGGCTAGATGTGGTGGGTCAGCGGCAACCCTTGACCCAAGTGGTGCAAACGTTGCAAGGCGCAGGAATTCCTGTGAGTTTATTCATTGACGCGGATCCGGCCCAACTGGAAGCCGCCGCTAAAACCACGGCTCAATTTATTGAACTGCACACTGGTCGCTATGCCGAAGCCAAGGGGGAAGCGGCGCAACAACAAGAGTTAGCAATTTTAGCTCATGGTGTCCAACAAGCAAAATCCTTAGGCTTGCGGGTGAATGCAGGCCATGGCCTGACCTACACCAATGTGGGGGCGATCGCCCGCCTTGAAGGCATTGAAGAACTCAATATTGGCCACACGATTATCAGCCGCGCTGTTCTTGTGGGCATGGTGCAAGCCGTACGGGATATGAAAGCCCTCATTAGCTCTTAAACTCAGCCCTGAGGGCGTCATCATAGTCATCAGCGAGTGTCGCCACAATCGTAATTAGGCGGGAAATTTCACCCGCAGTAATCCCCCCTAGGGTGCGGGTAGCCACGACTTGGACTTGGTCTTCAGCAATGGCAAAGTGTGCCTCGAGGGTGGTGAGCCAGTTCAACGTCAGGAGCTTACGATAGAGTGCCAATTCATCCGCTACGGGCAGAGGCAGTACCGGTGACCAAATGGTGAGAAAGTCTTCCGCCGTATGGCCACTCAACTGCACAAAGACCTCGGCACTGCCATAGCGAAACATCCAAATTTTGCCACTGTCCGTTTGGCCAACGAGGGGGGCGCCCCCCTGATGGAGACTAGAAATCACCGTTTCAATAATCTCAACCGCATTTTCTAGGGGCGTGTCAAGGGATGCTGCGGGGATGGGCTGCACTTCACTGACCATGGTCATTCCTTTCGTGAATCAGGACAACTTGTTAGAGGACTTGGTGGGTGTAGGCGTGTTGTTTGACATTGTCGGCAGCGGTAACGATACGCTCGGAGTTGAGCACCCGTTTGCGTTCTGTGGAGGTATTAAAGTTGCGGTAAGTCTCGCCAAGGGGAATATGGCGGGTACTTTGGGGACGGGCAATGTAGGTGCGTGCGGCTGCTGCAAGGCGATCGCCATAGTCATCACACAGATGGGCACTGGGGGGAAACTGCTGCTGCACTTGCTGCGGATCTTGGGCTGTACCATAGGTGAGGGCATGGGCTTCACTATAAGAAGTGGGCAAGCCATGGAGCAAGGCTTCCAACGCCGCTGAGGGAATCGGCTCAATCACCTCTACGGGCTGGAGTTTTCCCTCCACCTGCACAAAACAATGAGCGAGTCCAAGCACCACATAAGCTTCTGGGGGGGGAATCTCTTGACTCATTGCAACCTCACAATCATGTGGTTCTCCTCAAGTCTAGCCTGCTTTTCGAAAAATCAGCGCAGTGGGCAACATATAAAAAGAGGCGGCAGTCGTCAGTGGAGAAACGGCTAAGATCGTTTAGGCCTATTTCACCATGAGTCCTGTCATTATTGCTGTATAGTGAGCACTCTAGAGAGTATGGAAACGGCAAACTCAATGCCAGCAACAATCGAATCCCCTGAAGTTGAGCTATTACCTCCGATGTTGGCAGCACTGCCCGACCCCCAAGGGGTGAGTGTGTGTCCTCGGCGGGCACGTTGGCAATTAGACTTATTGTTGCTTGCCCTAGAGTGCGTTGATTTGCATGCCTCTGAGTTGATGTTGCAAGTGCTGCGAGATCTGCAACTGCAAGTGATGATCCCCAATCGGGTCGTATTTTGGCAAATTCGCTGCACCAATCCCTTTCGCCAAATTACCCAGCGTACCCCCTTGCCCTTAGCGGAAACAAAGGCACTCACCGCAGTGGTTGTGCAAGTGGCGCGGCGGCAGACGGCAATCCTGCGGCATTTACTTTTGGTGTTGGATCAATTGCAGGCGCAAAATTTGCCCCCGGAAACCTATGCCCCCTTGGCGGAGTATTTAGACCGCTTTCGCCGCCATTTTCGCAAACGCATGAACCTCCAGCGATCGGGTCTCTTTCTCTACAAAAATAACCAAGCCCTCAATGAGTTGGGTCTAAAGCTGTTGGCACAACTTCTGCTCTGTGCAGGCACAAAGGGCATGGAACGCCTTTGGTTTAGTTTATTTGATGGGGAAGTAAGTTAATGCTGCTGCAACGCCAGTATTCATTGCCCAATTGCACACTGCGAATTGAAGGGCTGAGTGGTCAAGCCGGCGCAGAGCAGTTGGATATTGTCACCCTCTGCGAGTGGGAGATTATTGGCCAGAATCAGCGGGTCAAGGGCGGGAAAGAATTCCTTGTGGCATTGCTCAATAGTGTGCCTGCAGCAGCGCAAACGTGGTTGAGTGGTGTTAAGTTACGGCGATCGCCCCAGTACCCGATTCAGGTCGAGATTCAGGCCTCTAATCAGGTAGTGCTGCATATTCCCCGCCAGCTATTGCAAGGCTCGCCTACAGAAAATGCCGATACCCCTGCCCAGAATGGCGCTGGTGAAACCCTAGAAGTGCAGCTCACTTGGTTGCAGCTAGCGGATTTAGTGGAGGCATTGGATCAACTCTGTAGTGATAGCCAAACACTGCCTACCCTGATACCAACATTCCATTCCCTCCCCCGGCAGGCGATCGCCCCTGCTGTGCCTTTGCGCAAACAACTGATGCCTTTGGGGATTGGCGCTGCTAGCTTAGCCGTCATGGCTGCGATCTTTTTCCATCTACCAGTGCCCGAACGCCGTCCCCCCCGCGAGGAAGCCGTGCCCCCCACCGCCGAAGCCGTCACACCCTCACCGGCACCCACGACACCAGCAACCCCGAATCCGTAAGCCCATTTCAGGCCTACCCGCAATTTGGCAACTGTCGTTTAGCTTTTTGATGCTTGGAATCAACCATGGTAATCACTACCCCTAGTGCTTTTTGGCCCCCCGTTGCCAGCGATCGCGCTGCCTTTATTGCCCCCAATGCCACCCTTGTTGGCGATGTCCGCTTGGGTGAAGGCTGTAGCATTTGGTATGGCGCTGTTTTACGCGGTGACGTGGCGTACATCGAGATTGGTGCCCACACCAATGTTCAAGATGGCGTCATCCTCCATGGTGATCCGGGACAACCCACGATCCTTGGGGAAGAGGTGACGGTTGGGCATCGCGCGGTGATTCATGGCGCAACCGTGGAAGATGGCTGCTTAATTGGCATTGGCGCCGTGATTCTCAATGGCGTTCGAGTTGGAGCGGGCAGTATTGTCGGTGCAGGGGCAGTGGTGAGCAAAGATGTCCCCCCCCGCTCTTTGGTTGTGGGCATTCCCGCTAAGGTGGTGCGGGAAGTGAGTGACACTGAGGCCGCCGATCTACGTCAGCATGCCCGTAAGTATGAACAACTGGCCCATGTCCACAACGGCACAGGCACTGATCTAGGGTTCCATCCCTAGAAGTTGCATCCAAGGCTGTCCTACACTGATTCCGACGGTGTTGGCTGTTGGCCATTCTTAGGAAAAGGGCTGTCATCTGCTAAAATTCTGAAGGATTTTCTCGTAAGAGTTCAGCCAATGACTCGTGCACGGATTGCTGTGGATGCCATGGGGGGTGACTATGCTCCCGATGAGATTGTTGCCGGTGCCCTCAGAGCCAGTGAAGAATTAGACGCCGATATCCTCCTTGTGGGTGATCCGGTGCCCATTCAGCGCTACCTCAATGAACATGCCCCCACAGCCAAGACCCAAATTGTCGAAGCGAGTGATGTTGTGGAAATGGGGGAAGAACCCCTGACCGCCCTGAAAAAGAAACCCAAGGCCTCAATTAACGTGGCGATGGATCTGGTCAAAGCGGGTGCGGCTGATGCGGTTGTTTCCGCTGGTCACTCAGGGGCAGCGATGGCTGCGGCGCTATTGCGCTTGGGTCGACTCCCTGGCATTGATCGCCCCGCCATTGGTGCCGTCTTACCCACCCTCATCCCCGGCAAATCCGTTCTTGTCCTCGATGTCGGTGCCAATGTGGACTGCCGCCCGAAATACCTTGAGCAATTTGCGGTCATGGGTTCGATCTACAGCCAGTACGTCTTGGATGTCGAAGATCCCAAGGTGGGCTTGCTTAATATTGGCGAAGAGGACTGCAAAGGCAATGATCTGGCCCTAAAGGCACATCAACTGCTGCGGCAAAATCGCCAAATCTCCTTTTTGGGCAATGCCGAAGGCCGCGATGTCCTGTCGGGACAATTTGATGTCGTGGTCTGTGATGGCTTTGTTGGCAATGTTCTGCTTAAATTTGCTGAATCCTTGGGTAGTGTCCTCGTCCAAATTCTCCGCGAAGAGCTACCTCGGGGCTGGCGCGGGCAACTGGGTACGGCGCTGCTGCGTCCCAATCTCCGCAAAATTAAACAGCGCATTGATCATGCCGAACATGGCGGTGGCCTCCTCTTGGGCGTGGATGGCATCTGCATCATTAGCCATGGCAGTTCCCAAGCACCTTCGATTTTTAATGCCATTCGCTTGGCCAAAGAAGCGGTGGATCATCGCGTTTCAGAGCGGATTCAAGCTTGTTACCAGCATGCCGTTGCCGTTGAGGATCAGGCTTAGTGGCTGTGCAGGGCGTTAAATTTAGCGGCGTGGGCGCGGCAATCCCCCGTCAATGCTTGACCAATGCCCACCTCAGTGCCCTTGTGGATACGTCTGATGAGTGGATTCAATCCCGTACCGGCATTCAAGAACGGCACGTGGCAGCTCCTGACCAGCGCCTTGTGGATTTGGCCAGCGAAGCGGCAGGCGCAGCCCTACAGATGGCGGGCCTAGAACCCACAGCAGTCGATTTAATCATCTTGGCTACCTCTACGCCCGATGATCTCTTTGGCACCGCCTGCTTGGTGCAAACTCGCATTGGTGCGCTAAATGCCGTGGCTTTTGACTTAACGGCTGCCTGTTCTGGCTTCCTTTTTGCCTTGGTTACGGCGGCTCAGTATTTGCGCACCGGTGCCTACCGCAGTGCCTTGGTCATTGGTGGTGATATTCTGTCGCGCTGGGTGGATTGGGGCGATCGCCGCACCTGCATTCTCTTTGGCGATGGCGCCGGCGCAATGGTGTTGCAAGCGAGTGACGTGGATCAGCTTTTGAGCTTTGAGCTGCGCAGTGATGGCCGTCTCAATGAGCACCTCACCCTTGCCTTTGCCGGAACCCCTCAATCTCTAGGGGAGCAGCTGGCGATCGCCCAAGGGGGCTTTGCCCCCATTGCCATGAATGGCCGTGAAGTTTATCGCTTTGCCGTCACCCAAGTTCCCGAAGTGATTGAAAAAGCTCTCCACCGCGCTGCCTGTACGGCTGAGGACATTGATTGGCTGGTGCTGCATCAGGCAAACCAACGCATTCTTGACGCTGTGGCTGAGCGTTTGGGCATTCCTCAGGAAAAGGTGATTAGCAATGTGGGGCAGTGTGGCAATACCTCAGCCGCCTCAATTCCCCTTGCCCTGACGGCTCCGATTCAACAGGGGCATATTCAACCCGGAGACTTAATTGCCACCGCTGGCTTTGGTGCGGGGTTAACTTGGGGAGCTGCCCTGTTCCGCTGGCAATAGCTATGCAAAGGGACACTGACCTGCGTACATTAACGATGCGGGTGGAGGCCATTCTCTACCTGAAGGCGCAGCCCCTCACCCTTGCTGAACTAGCAACCCTCGCCGCCACTGCTCCTGAGGCCGTTGAACTGGCACTGATTGAGCTACTCAACGACTATGCCCATCGCCAAACGGCCCTTGAAATTGTCCAAATTGACGATAGATACAGCCTGCAACTCAAGCCCGCCTTTCAAGAATTGGTTCAGTCCCTTGTCCCCGTTGAATTGGGGGTTGCGGCACAGCGCACATTAGCCCTGATTGCTTTTCGTGGCCCCATTCGCCAACCAGAGGTGATTGAACTGCGGGGATCCAGTGCCTACCAACACATTCAAGAACTCCTCACCCTTGGGTTTATTCAGCGGCGGCGGGATAGCCAAAGTCGCTCCTACATCCTCCAAGTCACTGAGCGCTTTCACCAGTATTTTCAGGTGGATCAACTGCCAACTATTCAGGGGGAAAGGGCGGACGATTGACATACTCACTGAGCAACTGGGAGGGCAAATCATCATTGGTCGCCAATTGCAGATTCAAGAGAGCCACTGCGAGCTTGTCTTGCTCTAGTTTGTTGCGTCCCAAGGCCTTGAGAATGCGCCGTAATTGAGCCGCAATTTCTGCCCCAAACATGGTGAGATTTTCATCGGGCAGTGCGGGCAGCCAATCAATTGCCCCATGTTCTACTGCCCATTGTCGCTGCATGGGGGAAATGTGGTTGTCGTAGCGGTCAATAATGAAACTGCGCAGCTTGGGATAGGTTGCCTTGATCCAATTCAAAAGGTTACCAATATCCGGGGTTTCCAGTTGCGAATCAAGGAGCAACAGGTCAGGGTTGCGCTGCATCACGGTCACAAAATCACTAATAATGCGGCGGCTATTGATTTGCCCCGATTCAACGATAACTTCTAACCCCTGACTACGCAGCAATTCTTGCCAAATTTGTACTTGAATGCCGGGGGGTTGAATGATGAGAATGGTGGGTTGAAGGGCAAGAGGAGCATCCGGCGGGGTGGTGGAGACAGCCTCATCGGTACGAAATTCAAGGGTTGTTTTGCCGATAATAAAGCGATCGCCCGTTTTGAGGAGCGTCGGCACCTGAATCATTTGACCATTTAGCACACAGCCATTACGACTCCCCAAATCAATGAGATAATAATCGTCATTATCCAGACGCTGAATCATGGCATGGCGACGGGAAGACCAGCGATCCGCTAAAACAATTGTGCAGTCTTTACCTCGACCAATCACCCATGAATTGCCTTGGGTAAGAGGGACGATATAGGTGCTGGCCTCTGTGGAGATGACCAATTGTGGATACTGTGGTAACAAGGTGACCCCTCTTCCAACTCCCTGTAGGAATAAATTCGGTCTCTCAGTCCTCTATTCAAAATGATAATCGGGACATTGAATGGCGGCTTCCGTTGCTGCCCAATCGGGATGTAGGGAACACTTGAGGCGATAGTCTCCTGAAAAGAAACGACAGCGAGAACAGGGAATTTGATGTAAGCGGCGGGCGATCGCCAGCCCTTCTTGGGTGAATTGCCACACATTCCACACCATGATTGCCAGCAGCAGCCAAGCAACACAAAAACAAATTGGTACTAGTAATGGCTCTACGGTATGTAAAAAAGATGACAACCAAACAACCATAGGCTGCAACAGAAGAAGAAATGAGAATGATGTGGGCGACTGCTAGCCTTTAATTATTTCCTACGACAATTTTACCACTTGGCTATACAGGTATGAAGATTTCGTAGGATTTGGCAGTTCTTTGCAACAGTTCTCATCGTTATCTTAGCGTTACCGCCTTTTTCTAAAATATGGACTACCTACAGTGCAAAATTGCCCCTGCCCTTGGCAGTTCCTCGGCATATACTAAATTTGAGTGGGGGAGTGCCCCTACAGCAATTACAGCGGAAACACGTATGGGGATTCAAGAGATTGTTGAACAAGCACTGCGCAATGGTTATCTCACACCAACGCAGGAGGCAGAAGTCGGACGCATTTGCGACAAAGCCACCGAACTCTCCGTGGAAGACTATATGGCGTTGGATCGCCTTATGGGTGCTCTCTTGACGGGGCAAGTGGTGGCGGTTCCCCGCAAGCAATTTATCAACGTTATGGAAGAATTGGTGCTCACCGAGGCAATTACCCGCATTGCCGCCATTGAAGCAGAGCAAGAATGCGCCCTTGATTTGGGAGATATTGCCGCCTACGCCCTCAACCGCCTTCCCCCGCTCTACGCCACAACCGAAGAGGGCGCACAGTATCAACGCCAGCGGGCTGAAGAGGAACTCATGGATCTGATTCGCGCCCAAGTCCAAGAGGCCATTAACCGCAGCATGGCACGGCCACAATTTCATCCGGAGCGATCGGCCATCGGCAAAACCTCCGGCAAAGAGGTCTTTTCCCAAGTCAGTTCTTTGCTGCAAGCCTACGCCAATGACTATGAGCGTCCCAAGGGAGAGTCAGCACAGTGAAAATTTGGCTGTACGATACCACCCTGCGTGATGGTGCCCAGCGGGAAGGTCTCTCCCTCTCCCTCGAAGATAAACTGCGGATTGCTCGTCAACTGGATCGCCTAGGGATTCCTTTTATTGAGGGGGGCTGGCCGGGCGCCAATCCCAAGGACGTACAGTTTTTTTGGCAGTTGCAGGAAACGCCCCTCCAACAGGCAGAAATCGTTGCTTTTTGTGCTACTCGTCGCCCCGGCCGCAAGGCCGCAGAAGAGCCAATGTTTGAGCCGATTCTAGCGGCCGGTACCCGCTGGGTGACACTCTTTGGCAAATCTTGGGATCTGCATGTCACCGACGGCCTCAAGACCACCTTGGCCGAAAACTGCGCCATGATTGCCGATTCCATTCAGTTCTTGAAATCCCATGGGCGACGGGTGATCTACGATGCCGAGCATTGGTTTGACGGTTACTTTGCCAACCCCGACTATGCGCTACAAACCCTTGAAACCGCTTTAGCGGCGGGTGCCGATTGGTTAGTTCTCTGCGATACCAATGGCGGTTGTCTGCCCCATCAAATTCAGGCAGTGGTCGCCGAGGTGGTGGCGCATTTTGGTGCCTTGGACTGCTTGGGCATTCACACCCACAACGATGCTGGCACAGCCGTAGCCAATGCCCTTGCGGCGGTTCAAGCGGGGGTGCAAATGGTGCAGGGAACGATCAATGGCTATGGCGAACGCTGCGGCAATGCCAATCTGTGCACCCTGATTCCCAATCTGCAATTGAAACTGGGCTATGACTGTGTCACCCCAGAGCAGTTGGCAACCCTCACAGAAGTGAGCCGCCACGTGAGTGAAATTGTCAACCTTGCCCCCGATGATCACGCGCCCTACGTGGGGCTGTCGGCCTTTGCCCATAAGGGGGGAATTCACGTCAGTGCCGTGCAGCGCAACCCCCGTACCTACGAGCATATTGAGCCGCATTGGGTGGGCAATCAACGGCGCATTATTATTTCTGAGCAGGCGGGCATCAGCAATATTTTGGCGAAAACCAGTGAACTTGGCTTTGAGTTGGATCGGCAGCATCCCCTGAGTCGGACAATTTTGGAGCGGATTAAGCATCTCGAAAGCGAAGGCTATCAATTTGAAGCGGCGGAAGCGAGTTTTGAACTCCTGATTCAGGAGGTTCTAGGGCAACGCCAGCGACCCTTTACCCTCAAGGGCTTTGATGTCTTTTGCCGCACCGATTCACGTCAACTGGAGGCCACGATTCGCAGCCAGTCTCTGGCCACGGTCAAAGTTGAAGTCAATGGGGAGGAGATGCTCACGGCGGCAGAGGGCAATGGTCCTGTCTCGGCATTGGATCAGGCGCTGCGCAAGGCCTTGATGTCCTTTTATCCAGAGATTGCCGAGTTTCACCTCACGGACTACAAGGTGCGGATTTTAGATGGCCATGCCGGCACGGCAGCCAAAACACGGGTGCTGGTGGAGTCTAGTAATGGGCGCGATCGCTGGGCAACAGTCGGTGTCTCTGCCAATATCATTGAAGCCTCCTACCAAGCGGTTGCCGAAGCCCTCGAATATGGCCTACAGCGCACTCGGCGATCCCAACCGTCCCCTTTGGTGGCCTCCTGAAGCCTCTTAGACCTTGGCAAAATCCGCTAAGATCAAAACTGCTGTTTAGGTTGCATCACTGCCAAGGAGCCGCGTGTGCTCAGCACCCTCAAAGCAGATTTCCAAATTATCTTTGAGCGGGATCCCGCTGCCCGCAATTGGTTAGAGGTTGTTTTTTGCTATCCCGGACTTCAGGCCATTGTTCTCCATCGGTTGAGCCACTGGCTTTGGCGGCGGGGTATTCCCTTTATCCCCCGCTTTATTTCTCACATTGCTCGCCTGCTGACGGGGATTGAAATTCACCCCGGCGCCACGATTGGCAAGGGCGTTTTCATTGATCACGGCATGGGGGTCGTCATTGGCGAGACTGCGATTGTGGGCAATTACTGTTTGATTTATCAGGGAGTGACCCTCGGCGGTACCGGTAAAGAAACGGGAAAGCGGCACCCTACCCTCGGTGAAAATGTGGTTGTCGGTGCAGGGGCAAAGGTGTTGGGCAACCTCACGATTGGGGACAATGTGCGCATTGGCGCGGGGTCTGTGGTGCTGCGGGATGTGCCCTCGGATTGTACCGTGGTGGGGATTCCCGGGCGAATTGTCTATCGTGCAGGTGCCAAAATTGCCCCCTTGGAACACGGTCAACTGCCAGACTCTGAGGCCGAAGCAATTCGCTATCTCTTGGATCGCATTGAACTCCTAGAGAAACAGGTGCAAACACTGCAACAGCAGGAAAAGGTGCCTGCTCTGGCGCAAGGACATTTGCAAGCCTCCCAAGGTCAAGCCTGCCGCCTCAGCGATCGCCCCATTGAGGAGTTTCTCAACGGCTCTGGCATCTAGGCTGGCCGCATATAACACAGGCCACAGAGTCCCCAGCGCTGCAATTCTTTGATGGGTGTAGGGCACTGACAGCGGGGGCAGAGGGGATAGTCTCGCGATCGCTGACGCACTTGGGCTTGCCATCGTTGAAAAGCCTCTTGGGGAGTGGCGGCAGGTGTCACATTGGGAAGATGCCCGACTTTCGGTAAGGCCTCATGGCTAGCGATCGCCGAGCGTTGGGGGTGCCAGTCCCGATTGGAAAAGCGAATATCGCTGAGGACAATGCCAAGGGTCTGCTGAATTTTGACCATGAGGGGCGATCGCGAGAACATCAGATGGTGCGCCCAAGTACTACTGGCAACGGCCACATGCAAAACCCCTTGACTGGTGAGTTCCACAGGAACAGCGTGCTCAGCGACGACCGCCCCCACGAGCTGCGGCCACTGCTCCAAGAGACGCAAGAACCGCTGCGGCTGCTGCCATTCAGGAGCCTGCTGCCATTGCTGAAGTACCGTGGCCAGTGGGACATAGGCCATCGTGGACTATTCCCGACTATTCGTGATCGTATTCCTCTTGCTTCTGCCGCTGCTCAAGGCGAATCGGTTGTTGCTCTTCCCAAGGATCGGCAGTGGGTTCCGATTCCGGCAGTTCTACGGGCATGGCTTGAGCTGGAGGTTTAACTTGACGCGAGCGGGGACGCTCTTCATACTCATACTCCTCCTCATACTCCACATACTCGGGCTGGCGACGCCGACGCCGGGGAGCGGTTTCCCAATCGGCTTCGTAATCACTGCGGCTGCGTTGGGGGGGATAGACGGGCGATCGCGCTCCGGAGGGCAATTGATTACTGCTCGGCGTAACGGGCTGATAGTACTCGTCCTCGTCGCTTTCCCAAGGGGGTGCCCCCAAGCCGACCCGTTCTAAGAGACCCACTGTTAATTGCCGCAGGCGGGTTTCTGCCCCTTCAAAGACAATAATGCGATCAGGGCCGGTGCTGACAATTTCCTCAATGGGCAACTCGTAGGTGCTAATCAGTTGCGCCGGAATCCAAGGCAAGCCAATGGAAGCTAAAATCAAATCCGTAATGTCGCCCGTTTCAGGATCAAACTTAAAGCCCCGTACCTTACCCAGCACTTCGCCGGTTTCGGTGACAATCTCACTATCAATCAGTGTGCTGTAGTTGTAGGTATTGAGAGCTTCGGTGACATCATCATCGTGCTCAACGAGAATGACATCGCCAATTTGGCGAATACTGTCGAGAAGAATGTAGCGTTGCTCCCCTGTAAAGAGGGTATTGCGTACCCCCAAGGCCACCACTTGCCGCTGGTCAATATCGACCCAAACTTGATTAATGACGCCTAACTTCCGACCAGTATCACGGGTAATTATCTGTGTACCGATCAAATCTGCCCGTTGCAGCAATTGCGCCGATATGGTCATGCCTTTGTGTATCCCAATGAATCTTAGTAATACTATAGCGGCGAATACCAATGGTACGCCAAAGGCGATCGCAGGAGTGATAAATTGCCCCGTGCAATCGGTGCTTCTAGGCTAGCGCATTTTTGCCACACTGCTGAGTGGGGTGAGTCTATTCCCCTAGGATGGACTGGGTCAGTGCCATCACAGGCTGCATTAACGGTGTTTCCTCACCCGAGAGCACTTGATTGACCGCTTGGGGCAGGACTTGGTACGTTACTTGTGCCACCTTCTCATCCTTGAAGGCCTTAATGATCGTGCGGTACCACAGCAAGAAGCCATCCCGCAGGGCATCCAAATCAGCAAATAACATCGCCGCTGCCGCTAGGCGTAGTACATGCTTGCGATCGCGCCGACACACGGCGGAATAGTCGTGATTGCCCTTACGGAAAATATGGGGACTTTTGGCGCGCAGTTGCTGCTCCACCTGATCTAGGATTTTCTCTTCAGCATCGCGGATTTTTTCGTAGGCACGAATGCGCTGCTCCGCTGCTGCTAGATAATTTCTGAGAAATTCCAGTTCCTTGGCACTGGCATAGCGGCCATCGGCCTCAAGGCTGAGTTTTTCTAGTTGACGCAGCATCAGTCCCACCCCACAACAACTCTATTCTGACAAAATTGAACTGCCGAGGGCAAGGACAGGCTGCATCACCCGTTGTTCTTCGGGCGTGAGCAGTTGCTTTATCATATTCGGCAGGTACTTGCCATAGGTGGAGGAGGCAGTTGCTTCGTAGTTAAAGGATTTGACAATGGTGCGGTACCAAAGTAAGAAATTATCCCGCAGCAAGTCCAACTCCGCAAAAAGCATGGCCGAGGCACACAGACGAATGGTATCCACTAAATCACGACGGCAAATTTCTGAGCGATCGCCATTGATGAAATGGAAGCAGCGGGGATTTTCTGCCTTTTGCATGGATTGAATTTTATCCGCCATCATTTCCGCCTCAGTGCGGATTTTTTCGTAGGCACTGATGCGACTCTCCACCGAGGCCAAGTACTCCCGCAGAAAATCTAATTCCTCGGCCCGGGCATAGCGACCATCGGCAACAACAGTTAAGTGATTCAACTGACGGAACATAGGGCAACCCTCGCTAGAAAATAAATGAACACACTCGCTTGTGGCTTATCGTTTCACCAACTCCCCTTGGCGCAGGCGTTTTTCAATATCCCGTGCCGTAGCCCCTTCGTTTTGCCAGAAGGCAGCAGCATCAATGCGATCCTGTTTACCAACGAGAAACTTACAGTAGGTTTCCCCCATGGCATAGCACTGCAACTCGATACAACTCAGGGGCTTTTGAATCAATCCCGTAAAGAAGCCCGCAAACAGACCAGCATAGATGTAGCAGACGGGCTTACCCACATCCCCAAGGGTGCGCGCCACCACGGAGTCAAAGATATTGATGAACATAAAACCATTCTTTTGCTCCGTGAGATCCACTTCCCAGTTGCCCCAGCCTAGGGTTGTCAAAGGCCACCACCAAGCCTCGAGAATAAATGTCAAGGCGGCCTTGCGTAGTTCGCGCTGGTACTCCTGCTCAAAGTGTTGCTTAAAGACAACCGCATCGCGTTTGCCCCACTCTTCGCCAATTTTGTACATGACGAGGGCAGAGGCAGGGCCAACTTCCTCTTCGAGACCTTCCACTAGGCCAATGACAAAGTCTTCTGTCGCTAGAGCGATCCGCTGATCATACCAGTCGGTAATGCTGCCCCGTTGGCGATCAAATTGCAGATAGTCCCGCAAGCTATAGTGATTGGTGCGCATCGGATGAGTTTGGTGTAACTGATGCTGATAGTCCTGAGCACGGGTCATAGCATTGGCACTCCCAGCAGGTCGAGACGGCGTGACAGAAACCATAGATCAGCGAATTGCCCCCTATTGTGCTTGAACGTTAGGTACTGAGCAGCCACACTTTTTAGGCTAAAAGATTTTTCAGGGTCGTGGCTCCGCACTCCCACTGATTTTTTGTCTAACGACACATTTCTATAAGTTCTGTTTCATTGATGCAGGGGATGCCCAATTCTTGAGCGCGTCGCAGTTTACTCCCCGCTTTTTCGCCCACCACTAGATAATCCGTTTGCCGACTGACACTCTCACTCACTTGACCGCCATATTGCTGGATCAGCGTTTTGGCTGCTTCACGGGTGAGGCTGGGCAGGGTGCCTGTAATCACAAAACGTTTGCCCGCAAGGGATTGTCCAGTCGTTGGTGCAGTGGCGATCGCCGCCGCCAGTTGTAGCCCCAAGGCTTTGAGATCAGCAATGAGGGTTTGGTGCGCTGGGTCTTGGAACCACTCGTGAACCGCTTGGGCAATTTCCTGACCAATGCCATAGACCCCACACAGATCGGCGACGGTAGCAGCGGCCAGCTCCTCAACAGACTTGAATTGATCGGCAAGCACTTGGGCATTGACACTCCCCACATGGCGGATGCCTAGGCCATAGAGCACCCGTGGCCACGGTTGTTCTTTCGAGTCGGCGATCGCCTGCAACAATTTAGCAGCGGACTTTTGACCCATGCGCTCGAGGCGCAACAGTTGTGCTGCCGTCAGGCGATAGAGATCCGCCGGAGTGTGCACCAACTCCTTGGCCACCAATTGCTGTACTAGCTTTTCCCCTAACCCTTGAATATCCAAGGCATCCCGACTTGCCCAGTGGAGGATTTGGCCGCGCACGATCGCCGGACACCGCGGATTGACACAGCGACTCACCGCTTCGTTGGCAGGGCGCACCACCGGCTGATGACATTCAGGACACACGGTGGGCATCGTAAAGGGTTGAGCCGTTGGCGATCGCAATTCGGGAAAGACCCGCACAATCTCTGGAATGATTTCGCCGGCTTTGTGGATCACCACCTTATCGCCAATGTGCAAATCCAATTCGGCAATGTAGTCTGCATTGTGCAGCGTTGCCCGTGATACCGTGGTACCCGCTAATTGCACTGGCACCAGTTCAGCGACTGGGGTGAGCGCACCCGTGCGTCCCACTTGAATGGTAATGGCCACCACATCAGTAATGGCCTGCTCTGGTTCGTACTTCCAAGCAACACAGCCGCGGGGAAACTTTTGCGTAAACCCAAGGGTCTGTTGCAGCGTTAAATCATTGAGCTTGACCACAATGCCATCGGTCAGATAAGGCAGTTGGTGGCGGGCGGTTTGCCAGTGGTCGTAGTAGGCTTTCACCGCCTCTAGGTCAGGGCAGTCGGCATTGTGGGGATTGACCCGAAAGCCAAGGCGTTGCAGCGCATTGAGCACTTGCCGCTGCGATTGGGGTTCCCCTGCTTGGTTCTCATCCCAAGGAACGCTACCCCCTTCAGGTAAATGCAGCGCATAGGCAAAGAAGTCCAGTTGGCGTTGGGCAACAATGCGCGGATCCAGTTGACGGAGAGTACCGGCGGCGGCATTACGGGGATTAGCAAAGGGAGCTTCTCCTTGGGCTTGGCGTTCTTGGTTGAGTTGATGGAATCGCGCCAAAGGCAAAAAAGCTTCCCCACGAACTTCAACGATTGGTGGTGGGTTCTCGATAGCTAGCCGCAGGGGAATGGTGCGAATCGTGCGCACATTGCTGGTAATATCCTCACCGCGTTGGCCATCGCCCCGAGTTGCCCCCCGCACCAATAACCCGTTTTCATAGGTCAAAGCAAGGGCCACGCCATCCATTTTGAGTTCGCAGACATATTCCGTCGGGGGAATTGGCTCCTCTTGCCGTAGGCTACGCCAATAGCGCTGCCAGCGTTCCTGCCACGCCACCATATCGGCAAAGGTAAAGGCATTTTCGAGGCTATAGAGGGGAATGCGATGGCTGACACTCTCAAATTGACTGACGGGAGCTTCGCCGACCCGCTGGGTAGGGCTGTCGGGGGTGATGTACTCAGGATGAGCCGCTTCGAGTTCCTGCAGTTCGCGATAGAGCTGGTCATAGACTTCATCTTCCATGATCGGCTGATCGAGGGCATAGTAGGCGTAGCTCGCCCGCTGGAGCAGGTGCCGCAGTTGTTGAATCCGTTCGGCTGCTGTCGTCATCGGGGGTTCCTTCGAGACCATTTGCCCCAGGGATTTGGACTATTCTTGACTATTCTTGGGGCGTGGTTTGGCCACATGGGGCAGTCCCCAGCCCAGTTTTTGCCGCAGCACATGGAAGAATTCTGGCGCACGCAGGCGAATGAAGCGGGCACGGTAGGGGGCACGTTGTACAAAAACTTGATCCTCCGGCTGAATGTAGCAGCCCGCATTGCCATCCACCACCAGAATGAGATGCTTGAAGGGGTTCGCCGGATAGATCCACACTGGTTCGCTGTTGGCAAAGACAAGGGCACGGGAGGCTAAAGAGTGGGGACAAATGGGCACCAATTGTAAAGCCGCCACACCGGGGGTAATCACAGGGCCACCCGCCGAGAGGGCATAGGCCGTAGAACCGGTGGGGGTGGAGAGAATCAAGCCATCAGCAGCAATATCCACGCGGGCATGGGCACCCACATCCACTTCAAAGTGGCACATTCCTGTCAGGGGTTCTTTGTGGATCACCATTTCATTGAGGGAGAGGGCTTCCCAAATAACGGTTTGATCGCGGAGAACTTGAACCGTGAGCATCGTGCGATCTTCAATCGTGTAGTCGCCGCGCAGCACTTGATCAAGGGCAGGTTCTAAATCGGCGACATAGCCCTCGGTGAGAAAGCCCAAGTGGCCGGTGTTGATGGTGAGCAGCGGAATCTCACAGGGAGCCAACTGGCGAAAGGCAGAAAGCACAGTGCCATCGCCGCCAAGAACAACCGCAAAGGCCATGGAAGCATCAAAGCCGGGGGGCACCAGTTGATCAATGGGGGTATGGCAGACGGGACTATCGGGACGGGAATAGCCAAGAATGCCACCAATCCCCGTGGCCATGTGCACTTCCCAGCCCTGAAGCTCTAAGATTTGACGGACATGGGTAGCCAATTCGACCGCAAGGGGTTTGCCTTCGTTGTAGATGATCCCCGCCTTCACAGCAACTCCTAGGGGGTGGACTTAAAGGGACTGCGTTTTTTGCGTCCAGATTTTTTCTGTTTGGCTTTTTCGTAATCCAATTCTTTGAGTTTACGCAGAATTCGGGTGAAATAGTCCTGTAAATAGGCCTCAAGGGTCAGGGTTTCGCTGGGATCGAGGTCAAAGGTGCGATAGACTTCCTCCATCGGGGCATTGAAGACTTGACCACTGGCAATCACTTCCGTAAAGGCAAGGCGATCGCTAATGTTCCATGTCCACTGAAACCACTGGGTGGCCTGCCGTGCGGCTCGCAAAACCCCAATGGGCAAGCGAGTAATTTTTGCCTCCTGCCCTGAGAGATTTTCACATAGCTTAATAATTTCATCGGCTGTCCAAGCGCGGGTGCCCGCTAGATCAAAGGTTTTGCCATAGGTGGCAGGCCGATCAATGGCACGCACGGCAAATTTGGCCACGTCCTGAGTATCCATGTAGGCAATGGCGGTGGACTCTCCCAAAACCCAAATGGATTGATTTTCCAGAATCGGGATCGCATATTGGCCAATCAAGCCCTGAAAGAAGCCACAGGGACGCAGGATCGTGTAGTTTAGCCCTGATTCGCGCAAGAAGTCTTCGGTACAGTGTTTGATTTGCATCAGGGGCACGTGGGGATAGTCCTGCGCTCCCATAATCGAGAAAAAGATCAGGTGCTCAATATCAGCAGCTTGGGCAGCCTGAATCAAGTTGACTTTGCCTTGCCAATCCACTGCTTCGATGGTTAGGGTATCGGTGGGGCGAGTGGCAGAGGCATCAATGACCACTGAGGCCTTGGCGTACTGCAATGCCTCAAGAATACTGTCAGCAGCACAGAGGTTTCCCTGAAGAATGGTGGCGCCCCATTCCCGCAGAAACGTGGCTTTGGCTGGACTGCGGACAAAACAATAGACCTGATGTCCTTCATCTAAAGCGCGGCGCACAATTTGCCGCCCTAGGGTACCCGTACCGCCAACAATAAAAACGTTCATGAAAAACTCTAGTCATAAATCTTAACTTTTGTAATACTTTATCAGAATTCCCGACACGGGCGATCGCGCAGCGTGTTCTACGGACAATCATGGGGATCATCCTGAGCAAACGCAGACGGATTAAGTGGCAAAGTCTTCACAGTGGAGCGTTTCCCATGTTTTGCGCCCCGTCACAGGATTAGTGCCACTGGCAACCTTGCAGAGCTTGCGTTGGGCGTCTTCCCGCAGTTCCACATCGGTAAAGTCAGCACCGGTGATAATGGCATCGTCAAAGTTGGTATTAAAGGCAAAGGCACCTTCAAGGATGGCATTGGTGAGATTGGCCTTGGTCAGCCGTGCGGTGTCCAATGTGGCGTAGCGTAAATCGGCACCTTCAAGGTTAGCCGTTTCCATGTTGGCACCAAAGAAGCTTACCCCCTGAAGATTGGTGTGGCTGAGGTTACTGTGGAAGAGGTTGGCTTTTGTGAATTCCGACCCCCGCAGATCCCGCCCGGAAAAATCCATATTGATCAGGGCTTCTTTCGTGTAATCTTCGGCGATCGCCCCCGTGGGGGTGAGCAGAATCCACAGGATGGCCAATAGCAATGCTACACACCAGCGCCAGTAACGGCTAATGGTTGTCGTGACAGCCGAGAATGAGAGTAGCATAGGCAACACTAGAGTTAATGTGAAGTGTCTATTGTTCAGATTATCAGCATGGAGATTTCTGAGGCCGAGTGGGTACGCGATACCTTTATTGATGATGGCTATGCCGAAGGCTACTTTCTCATGGGGGAAGGCGATCACCTAGAGTGGTACACCAGCCGCCAGCGGGCATTGATTCCCCTCGATGAGCGGTTTTGCTATCCGAAGTCTTTGCAGCGAGTGCTCAATCAAAATCGCTTTCAAGTTGCGATTAACCGGGACTTTGCTGCTGTGGTTGAGGGGTGTGCCGATCGCCCGAGTACATGGATAACACCCCGTCTTAAGGATGTGTACCATCTGCTTTACGGCACAGGTTGGGCAGTAAGTTTTGAAACGTGGCAGGGCGATGAACTGGCAGGGGGCATTCTCGGTATTGTGATTGGCGGCGCATTTATCGGCGAGTCCATGTTCTATCGCATCCCCGACGGCTCGAAAGTGGCGATGGTGAAACTGGTGGAGCATCTGCGGCGTCGCGGCTTTCTGCTGTTTGATGCCCAACTGCAAAATCCCCATCTTGAGCGCTTTGGGGCGTATGTTGTCAGCGATCGCGAGTATCGGCAGTTATTGGCACAGGCAATTCGTCAACCCTGTCAATTTCTCTAATGCTCTCAGACCAGTGCCTGCGTCAATTATCTATCAAAAACAATTAATCTATTCTTAAACCAAACTTAGTCATAAATTAGTCATCAATACACACATTATTGAGAATGTTTTTGAGCAGAAAAGCTATACTGTGATTCAAGACGCACTCCCTTCAAAAAAATGATGACTTTGCGCTGGCGAAACCGCCCTTTGTTGCCGCTCCTTTCTGTGGTGGCCGGTTTGATGTTGACGCTGGCGCCGTCGCCGATTCAAGCCTATGTGCGCTTCCCTGATTTACCCGATACCTACGTCAACGATCTAGTGAAGGTGTTAGAGGATCCTCAGCGGGAACAGGTTCGCTCCGAACTTCAAGCGTTTCATCAACGCACGAATCAGCAAGTCCTACTGGTAACGATTCCTTCCTATCGCGATTACAGCAACCAACACTCAAGTTTTGAAGCCTTTGCCACGGATTTATTTAACCATCGGGGCGTGGGTAGCCGTTGGCGCAATGATGGCGTGATGATGTTGGTTGCCCCTGGCGATCGCAAGGTGCGGATTGAATTGGGCAGTGCCTATGGCAGTGGTTGGAACCCACGCATGCAAACCGTGATTGATCGCTATATGCTGCCGGACTTTCGCCGGGGCCAGATGGCGCAGGGCATCATGAATGGGGTGCGTGCTCTGCTCAATGAACTGGGGACCAATCAGTTGACCACCTCCAGTAGCTCTGTCCCCTCAACTTACACCAGCACTGCCGGCGGGGACATTATTACGGGCATCTTCATCATTGTTGGTCTGATCATTCTTATTCCTTCCAGCATCATTTCTGCGATCGTCAAGTTTATTTTCAATAGTTCCTCCAGCTATGACGACAGTTACTCGAGCCGCAGTGATGATGAGGGTGGGCATTCCTCAGGTGGGGGGGCTTCGGGCAGTTGGTAACTGGATTCACCCCTACTAGAATTGAAGGCCAAAATGCTAAAATAGCGTCGTTCCGTAGCATATGAGACACGCTCTTGACGCAGGCGACGAATCTTCCGGGCATTGATTCCCCCCAAATTGATGAGTTTTTGCAGGAATTAGCGACAATCCAAGACTCTGGTCCGAAGCGGATTGCGCTCCTTGGCTCGCGTCACGTCCCGATTACGCATCAGCACCTCATTGAAATGATGAGCTATGCCCTCGTGCTGGCGGGTAACCGCTTGATGACCTCAGGTGCGGTGGGAACCAATGCAGCGGCAATTCGGGGAGCCATGCGGGCAGACCCCAATTTGCTAACGGTGATCTTGCCCCAAAGTCTTGAGCGCCAGCCTCGCGAGTCCCGCCAACAACTGGATAAGGTGATGCACTTGGTGGAGAAGCCCGAAAACGATCACCTGCCCCTCGCAGAAGCCAGTTCCCTCTGCAATCAGGAAATTATTTCCCGCTGCCAGCAACTGATTTGTTTTGCTTTTCACGATAGCCACACACTGCTGCAAACCTGTGAACTGGCGGAAGAGCAGCATAAGGTGGTGACGCTCTTTTACTTTGATTAACCGCGGACGGTTTTCCCCACCTAGGGCCATTGAGTCCCTATGCCAGAATAGGAGCAGGATTCAAGGTTGATACGCCATGAGCGGCTTCTACAACTGGTATCGGAATGTGTTGCGGCATCCTAAATATCGCTGGTTGATCATTGCCGCCAGCTTGATCTATTTGCTCAGTCCTCTGGATATTTCACCCGATCTAGTGCCGATCATCGGTCAATTGGATGATGTCACGGTCATGGTGATCCTTGCCAGTGAGCTAACGCAATTGCTGGTGGAGCGGATTAAAAGCCGGCGATCGCCCAACATCACCACCACGGTAGATGTGGAAGCAGAGCAAGTTTAGGGATTAATCCCGCGATCGCAAGTCACTGCCAACAGAGCGCAGCAGCCAGCGGTTTTGCACATAACTCAGGGCACCGTTAATGAGTGCGGCGGCCATCAAGATGCCAATCGCAGGCATAAAGAGGGGTTCCCAGAGGCTGATCCAGAGATCAAAGCCAAGGGGTAGCGCCAAGGAGCGCCCTACAAGGGCAACCACAAACCAGCCAAAGCTAGCCAAGACAAAGAAGGTATCCGCCACCAAGAGCCAATTGATCACGTCCCGCAGCCGTGCCATAGCTATCCCCCCAATACCCACTGTTTGACGCGGGCAAGGGTCTCCCAATCGGGTTTGCGCTGCAGGCCGTCGGCAAAGTTATCGATGACCTCTTGGCGTAGCTCAGCGACAGCAGCAACCACAGTTTGCGCCAATTCAATGTGGGGACGAACCCCCTTTTGGCCTGTTTCTAGCATCGCTACCGCAAGGTTAATGCGCGCTTGGGGGTCTTCAGGATTTAGCTTGACCGCTTTTTGGGCGGCCTTCAGGGCAGATTGGGGCTTGTCATCGAGGAGATAGAGCCACGCTAAGCACGTCCAAGCGGCGCTACTTTTTTGAGCACGCTGGCAAATCTCTTTGAAGGTGGGAATCAGTTCTCCAGGCGGTGTCCCTTCTTTGTAGCGGGCGATCGCCGCCTCAAATTGACGTTCAACGTCACTCACCGGTTGAGATGTGGTCAAGGGCAGAACTCCTTAGGCAGAAAATGAGGTACCACAGCCACAGGTTTGGGTGGCATTGGGATTCGTAAACTTAAAGCCGCCACCAATAAGGGCGTTGCTGTAGTCGAGCACCAAGCCATAGATGTAGAGCATACTCTTGGGATCGGAGACCACTTTGAAGCCATCATAGTCAAAGACTTCATCATCGGGACGGATATTGGCGGGGTCTTCAAAGTCCATCGTGTAGGACATGCCGGAGCAGCCACCCCCTTTGACGCCGACCCGCAAACATAGGTCTTTGCCGTGCTTATCGCGGAGTTCAAGCACGTGCTTGAGGGCAGCTTCGGTCATCATGATTCCCTTGGCGGGTTGTGTGGCCTGTGTCATCACCCACTCCTGAAAGACTCCAAACTTTATCGTAGCAAGTTCAGCGGTGGCTCACCATCTCGTGGGCACGCTTAAAGGCTTCGTCAAGCACCTCCGAGAGGGTGGGATGGGTGTGGACATTAAAGGCTAAGTGGCTCACGGTTTGGCGATCGCGAATGGCATTGGCGGCCTCTTGAATTAAATCCGAAGCATGGAGACCAAAGATATGCGCCCCCAGTAGCTCGCCCGTATCCACACGGAAGATCACCTTGGCGAGGCCATCGGTTTCCGTTTCCGCCAGTGCCTTGGAGTTGCCCTTAAAGTAGGTACGTGCCACTTGTACCTCAAAGCCTTCTTTTTCCCCTAGCTCACGGGCTTGGGGTTCCGTCAAGCCGACAAAGCTCATTTCCGGATGGGTAAAGGCCGCCGCAGGAATACTGCGATAATCCACTTGGCGCGGCCGCCCGACAATGGTTTCAACAACAGCAATCCCCTGCGCTGAAGCGGCATGGGCAAGCATCATCTTCCCCGTGGCGTCACCGATCGCCCACAGGTGGGGAACGGGTTTCCCTTTTTTCGTTACTGCCAAATACTCATTGACGGGGATAAAGCCACGCTTATCGGTGTTGACGCCCACACTCTCTAGGCCAATATCTTGAGTGGCGGGAATGCGACCGGTGGCCACAAGGCAGGCATCCACCTCTAGGACATCCACCACTTCTTTGGTTTTGGCATCCGCCAATTCAATGACCACTGGACTACCGGGAATCACCCGCTTGGCTAGGGTACCGCTGTAGGTTTCAATGTCGCGAGGGGCAATCAAGACCCGCTGTGCCTGTTTGGCAATATCTGGATCAAAGGTGGGCATGAGTTGATCCAGTGCCTCAATCATGGTCACTTCGCAACCCAAGGCGGTGTAAATATCGGCAAACTCTAGGCCAATATAGCCACTGCCAATGATGGCTACCCACTGCGGCAACCAATCCAGCTTAATGGCATCATCACTGGTATAAACGGTCTTGCCATCCACTTCAATGCCGGGGGGAACCCAAGGGACTGAGCCGGTGGCAATAATGATGTCCTTGGCCGTAACCGTTTTCTCACCCGTGGGGGTGGTAATGCTGACTTTCTGACACCCCGCTACTTTGCCCCGACCAATAAGGGTGTCTACGCCAAGGCGCTTGAGGCTGTTTGTCAGATCACTGCGGATTTTTTGTACCAAATTGGCGGCATGGGCAGCCACACCCGCGCGATCCACATTCACCTGCCCCAGTTGAATCCCCAAGGCTTGCCAATGACTGGCTTGACGCAGTTCTCGTACCCGTCCGGCTGCCGCAAGGAGTGCTTTTGAGGGAATACAGCCGCGATTGACGCAGGTGCCCCCCATTTCTGCGGCTTCGACAATGGCCGTTTTCAGACCGACGCTGACGGCATGCAGGGCAGCCCCATGACCCCCCACACCCGCACCGATAATGACGAGATCGTAGTCAAAGCTCAAGGACGGTTCTCCCCAACAGCATTTTCCTAGCTTATCAAAGGGCGTCCCCGCTGAGAACTTAGACCTTTTGGCTATAGGCGGTTAGGGGTTCCTTGATCCAGCGAATATAGAGGTGTTTGAAGGTGGACTTGAGGACACGCGGCGCACCAAAGTCAATGGGCATCATCTGCTGGGGTAGTTGCCAGTCTCGAACAGCTAATTCGTGGGGCTGTGCCAAGGGAAATGTCATCTCACTCAGCTCATAGTTGTAGCCAAGGGCGGTGGCGGCACGTTGGGTAGGAATGCGCTCAGGATCTACATTCAGGATAGCCACGAGGGCGCGATCGAGGGCAAAGACATCACGACTGGCACCCAAAATATTCAGGGGGCGCGGCGTTCCCCCACTGGGGCCATTGCCTTCATGGCCAATAATGCCATCCACAATCGTGAGGTCGGGGGCGATCGCCCGTGCAGTTTCGACGAGCATGCGGCCAAAGCGATCAGCATCCTTACCCGCTTCCATATGCCACCATGCCTTCATTTTGCCGGGGACACAGCCAAAGAGATTCTTGACCCCAAGGGTGAGGGTGAGTTGCACATGGGATTTCACCTTGGGTAGGTTAATGACGACATCGGCGGCCATCGCTTCTTTGCTCAGGCGCAGGTGGGCAAATTCAGGATTGTCTGTAGCATAGCGATCGCCATGGAATTCAATGACCGGTAAATTCAATTCCTGAATAAAGGGCAAATAGCCATTGTTGCGGGCGACCCCCAATGCCGAGCCAAAGGCAGGTCCATCCCCTAGGAAGGGTTGTCCCCCCACCGCCTGCACCATTTTGGCAACGCAATAGACCAGTTCTGGGCGAGTGACGCATTCGTGTTTTGGTCGTGCGCCGGTGAGTAAGTTCGGCTTGAGCAGCACGCGATCGCCCGGTTTGACGATCGCCGCCATTCCCCCCAAGGGCGCTAGGAGTTCCTCAAGGGACGCACTGAGACGGTCAAGGTCATAGGATGTTGCCCGCAGTAAACTCACGCTTGGCATTGGAGGCTCCTTGTCACTGGCATTGTTTCTCAACAGTGTGCCACAAAGATAAAATTGAGGCTTTGCAATCCCTGCCCAATGATCCTCTCAAACCAACATTAGATGATGAAAAAGATGCAAAAAGATACGATAGAGAAGAGACATGTCTGCTAACGAGCGATCGCGAATGCCCCAAGGCCTTGAGTCAGAATTTCGGCAGCAGGTGGATCGCCTGCATCGCTTTACCGTTCTCATGCGCTGGAGTGTGGTGCTCTTTCTTTGGCTGACGGTTGGCACATTGAGTCTCTGGGGCTTCCGTTATGAAATTAGCCTGATGCGCGAGCATTTTACGTGGGCAGCGTTGCGTTATGGCATTCTCTTCAATCGGCTGCCGGCGATCGGTTTGGCGCTGTGCATTGGCATGACCCTGAGCGTTCTCTACTGGCAGACCCGCAACATTTTCTGGGGCAGATCCCCCAAGTGGCAGCAACGCCTAGAAAAACAAGTCCTGCGCATTCGTCAACAGGGGCAACGCCATCCCCTATGGCATTGGGTGTGTCGGCAGTAGCAAATCCCCCAGGGGTGCCGGCACCGGCAAAATAATGAGCAATAGCAACACCAGTGCCATCAAGCCAAGGGCATCGCGCCAGTTATCCAATTCACTGACATCATTGAGGGCAGGTTCATCAAAGGCGGGCATAAAGAACAGGATCAAAGCCCAGACAAAGAGCCACGGTTGAATAAAGGAGAGAATCAGCACCAGTAAACGGCTGACTTGGCCAATGACTGCCCCCGCCCGATGACCATACATCGCATGGACAATGTGCCCCCCATCCAATTGACCCACCGGCATCAAGTTCAAAGCCGTCACCACCAAGCCCAGCACTCCCGCCACTGCCATCGGATGGAGGTGTAGCGCACTATCACTCTTGAGGGCAGCGCCAAAAATGGCTTTGGCAATCAGGGCAAAGAGAATCGAAATGCGGGGACTAAACACTTGGGGATTGAGGGGCTGCTCGGAAGCATTGGCGGGCAGTTGTACCACCTCGGACTGCTGTAGTCCCCAAATTAGAATCGGTAGGGTCACGAGCAATCCCGCAAGGGGACCCGCCATACTGATGTCAAAGAGGGCACGGCGATGGGGAACGGGCGATCGCATCTGGATAAAGGCCCCCAGTGTGCCCATGGCAAAGGGTAGAGGAATAAAGTAGGGCAGCGTTGCTTTGACGCGGTAATACCACGCAGTGGCAAAGTGTCCCAGTTCATGGATGCCCAAAATCAACAGCAGACTGACACTGTAGGGCAACCCCTGCCAGAGCAAACTGGGATTGAGTCGCAGTTCCGCCGCCGTCAGCTCAGGCGCCACGAGTGCCAAGCCAGCAACCGTTGTCGTCAGAAACGTTAAAGCCAATAGTCCAAGGCTGAGGCCGGGACGAAAAAGCTGTTGGGGCTGGGGCAAGCGATCGCGGGGAATCAAAGCAAAAAAGGGCTTATTACTCAAACCCATTTGAAACATGACCAGAAAGCGATCGCCAAAGCGTTGGGCAATATTGCGCTCCACGGTTTCATAGACTTGGTTCGCATCCCCGCGCATTTGCCCCCGGCAGATCACCGCCTGCGGACGATACTCAATTTGTTGCAGATAGTACATGCCCCAAGGGAAACAGCTCTGCAATTGCGTTTCTTCATCCTGATTGAGGAGCTTGCCATTTTCCGTCGGTGTGGGCGGTGGGGGTGTGGGTGGTGCCGCTGGTAAGGAGGGCTGGCCTCGGCGCAAAAGCACAAGATAGAGCACCGAACTGGTGACAAAAACAAGGATCAACCATCCCGACGGCACAGGGGTATTCCCTAAAAGCAGCATCCAACCCCCAATAAAAAATGCTGGCAACATCAGCACCAGCCATAGGAGCCACCAAGGGGTTTGACTGACACGGGCAGCACTCTGGCGGACAATAAAGACCAAGATCAAACCCAATACAATAAGGGAAATCCATGTCATGATTTCGATACCTGTGGCTCAACAACAGAAACCGCCCCGCCTTGTATTGCCCATGGTTTACGGGTTTCCACCAAACCGCGAGACGCTGGGAGGCACTGCTTATCTCATTGTAGAAAATGATGGCAATACCCTTATTGATTCCCCCCCTTGGACAGAGAGCAGCCAAAATTGGCTCAGGGAGCAGGGTGGCGTTCAGCGCCTCATCCTTACCCATCGAGGGGCGATCGCCCGCGTTCGTGAAGTGCAGCGCACCTTTAACTGTGAAGTAATCATCCATGGTCAAGAAGCCTATCTTCTACCCCAAGTGACCGTAACTCCGTTTAACCACCATCTAGCGATTAGTGAAACCCTCGAAATCCTCTGGACACCCGGTCACTCCCCCGGCAGCGCCTGTGTCTATTGGTCTGGCCAAGGGGGTGTTCTCTTTAGCGGTCGTCACCTACTCCCTACGCCGACGGGAGAACTAGCACCGATGAAAACGGCGACCACCTTCCACTGGCCTCGACAACTGCGCAGTGTTGAGACATTAAAAGCCTTTTGTCGGCAGAAGTCCCTGAGTTATCTCTGTCCGGGGGCAAATATTGGTTTTCTGCGGGGGACACTGGCGATCGCCAACGCCCAAGCCATTCTGCAAGAAATCCCTGTTGATAACCTTTTGGCTAACAAGGTTTAATGTTTCCTTAATTTCCCCATCAGGATAATACAGGTTCGGGAAAAGGAACTTGGAGAGATCGTTAAACCCCACTTAGATCAAAGCTTGCATCCTCTATAGTGAAGGTAGGCAGAGGGAATAAGCCCAAGCAATACCAAGGCAAACAAAAACAAAGTTAATTGTTGGTGCTGTTCTCTCTGTAAATCATCCCGTGGGCAATCTAAAACCTTAAGGAATACAGGAGGATCAGCGTATGGCACTCGTTCGTTGGGAACCGTTCCGCGAAATCGATGCGCTACAACGCCAAATGAACCGTCTATTTGATGAATTGATTCCCTTGACCGAACGTCGCAGCGATCTCAGCTTCTTGCCGGCAGCCGAACTCGAAGAAACGCCTGATGCTTTGCTTCTAAAAATTGAACTGCCCGGCATGGAGGCCAAAGACCTCGACATTCAAGTGACGGCAGATGCCGTCTCTGTCAGTGGTGAACGCAAATCTGAAAGCCAAAGCGAAAGCAATGGTATCAAACGCACCGAATTCCGCTACGGTAAATTCCAACGGGTCATTCCTCTGCCAGTGCGGATTCAAAACACCGATGTCAAAGCCGAATACAAAGATGGCATCCTGCACCTGACCCTGCCGAAAGCGGAAGAAGAGAAAAACCGCGTCGTCAAAGTAAACCTTGGCTAATCCGCCACTTTCTCGGCCAAACGGTCAAGGTTGTTGAACAGATGATGAAGCTCCCCCAGCAATGGGGGATTTATTTTGGGCGTCAGTGAAGGTGAGAAAAAACTAGGAAGCTAAGGCCACCTCAACCAGTTGTTGCAACTCACCACTTTGGTATAGCTCAATGAGAATGTCCGAGCCACCAATAAACTCACCATTGATAAACACTTGGGGAATCGTTGGCCAGTTGGAATACTCCTTAATCCCTTGGCGAATCTCAAAATCCTCAAGGACATCCACCGTTTCATAGGGAACACCGAGGGCATTCAGGATTTGCACCGCATTGTTGGAAAACCCGCATTGGGGCATGAGCTTGCTGCCCTTCATAAAGACAATGATTTTGTTGCTTTTGACGAGGTGATCAATTTTGGCGTGGAGTTCGGGTGTCATCGTTGGCTTTCCCTCTTGAGTTCACAAGTTACAAAAGAACAGCAATAGATTGCATTCTAAATCACTGGCGTTGTGCCCATTGCTGGGGGGTATAGGTCTTGAGGGCAAGGGCGTGGAGTTCATTGCTAGCCATGAGATCCTTAAGGCTGCTATAGACCAATTGGTGCTGCTGCACCAGTCGCTTACCCTCAAAGGCAGCAGAGACCACTACAGCTTCGTAATGATCGCCACCCCCGGTCAAATCTTGCACTTGAACAAAGGCATCGGGCAAGCTGGATTGAATTAAGGTGGTTAGTTGTTCAGGGGTAACCATAGATAATTATTTATTCCTAGCTGGAATCAAGAACCAGTTAATCTATCTCCTTTAGTCTATCGCTAAATGTTAAGTTGTTGGGGTCTGGAGGGGATGGCACTGACGGAGGGCACGCACCAAGTCTTCAAGGTTAATGGGCTTGCTCACATAGTCATCCATACCTGCATCTAAGCAAAGCTGGCGATCGCTCTCCATGGCATTGGCGGTCATGGCAATAATTCGCGGACGGGGTTGGTTCAGCTGTTGAAACAGATTAATCACCTCACGGGTAGCCGTTATCCCATCCATCTCCGGCATCTGCATATCCATCAAAATCACATCATAGGGCTGCCGTTGCACCGCATCCAGCACCTCCAAACCATTGGCAGCAATATCACCGCGATAGCCCAATTTTTCTAAGATGCGCAGTGCCACCATTTGATTGACTTTGTTATCCTCGGCAATGAGAATCCGCAGCGGCGGCAGACCGGCTTTTAAGTCTTCAAAGGATAGGGCAGCCGCTGGCTTAGGCGATACCGTTGTCGGCTTTTTGTCAAATAAATGGTTAAGGACATTGTACAGGGTGGACTGTTTGACCGGCTTGCTGATCAGGGCAGAGAATAAAGCAGTTTCCGACTCTGGCAGTGTATTGCCTAGGGAGGTTAGCAGAACCAAGGGCAATTGCGTGTAGGTGGCGCGAATTTTACGAGCAAGGGAAATGCCATCCATCTCCGGCATTTGCAGATCTAAAATGGCCACATCCGGCAGGGCTTGTTGTTGAAGCAGCACAAGGGCCTTGGGGCCACTCTCAGCCACAAGGGGGTGCATTTTCCAGTTTTTGGTTTGTAGGGCGAGAATTTGCCGGTTAGTAGCATTGTCATCCACAATGAGCACGCGCCGATTTTCAAGATGGCCGACCCCCCTGCTCTCTTTGGAAATGGCCCGCGGATTGACGAGAAATTTGACAGTAAAGTAAAAAATAGAGCCACTTTCTTCAATTGGGATCGAGTCATAGTTGGCTGGGGGTGTGCCGCCAATGGCCAAAGAATCTGTGGCCGTTTTACTTTCTACCCAAATTTGCCCCCCCATATGCTCCACAAGGCGTTGACAAATGACAAGGCCCAAACCTGTGCCGCCGTAGTGGCGAGTGGTTGAGGCATCCACTTGCATAAAAGGCTGAAAGAGGCGAGCCATGCCCCTTGGCGAAATGCCGATGCCCGTATCCTGAATGGCAAACCAGTAGGAGTAATAGGAGGGCATAAACTCATACTGGCTCATTGGTGCAGGCATGCCCTTAAGGTAGAGGGTCACATTGCCACCTTGGGTAAATTTGATGGCATTGCCCATGAGATTCACCAAGACCTGCCGCAGTCGCCCCATATCACCAATGACCTCATAGGGAATCCCTGGCTCAATATGGGCAGCTAGTTCCACCTGGCGATCGCTGGCTCGACTGGCCAAAAGGTCGAGGACTTCTTCGACACAGTCACACAGGTTGAAGGGATAGCTCTCTAACTGTAGCTTGCCCGACTCAATCTTAGAAAAATCGAGAATATCATTGATGATGGCAAGTAGAGCGTCACCACTGAGGCGAATGGTGTTGACAAATTCCCGCTGTTGGGGATTGAGGGGGGTATCCAGCAGTAATCCAGTCAGGCCAATGATGGCATTCATTGGGGTGCGAATTTCATGGCTCATGGTGGCTAAAAACTCACTCTTGGCCCGGCTGGCTTCCTCAGCAGCCCTGCGCGCTTGCTCTAGGAATTCCTGCTGCTGGATCATTTGGGAGATGTCTTCCCAAGTGCCGACAAAGCGATCTTTGCCACGGCTTTGCTGCAGAGGAATAATCCGCGCCCTAATCCAGCGACTGCTGCCGTCTTCTTGAACCACCCGGAAGCGCTCGTTGAGGGGTAGCCTCTTTCGCTGGCAGGCGACCCATGCCTTCAAGACGCGATCGCGATCTTCAGGGTGCAGGCGTTCTATCCACTGTTGTTCGGCTTCCTCCAGACTGTTGACGCCCAACAGGTCTAGAAGTGCCTGATTCAAAAAGGTGGGTCGTCCCTCGGCATCTAGGGTAAAAATGCCCACCGGCGCCATTTTGCTGACACTACGAAAGCGCGCTTCACTTGACTTTAGGAGTTCTCGCAATTGCTCTTTGCGCTGGCGATCGCGGGCAATGATCAGGATAGCACCACCCACCAAAACGGATAGGGCAGCAAAGAGGACAAGGAACTCCTGATGTAGGCGGCGGTTGTATTGCGCCAACTGGGTGTCAGAGAGCCGCGAAACCAACCACCAACGGGTGCTGCTCCAGTCACGAGCTGAATTGGTTGCTCGATCGGCAGAAAGGTAGTTGGCCTTTAGGGGAAAAAAGGCTTGATAGATAAATAGCCCCTGGGCGCTTAATAGGCTGCCTCGAGGCCGTCGTTGCATTTGTTGCCACAGCAGCGGATATTGATTGCGGATCGTAAACTGCTGTCGCTCAGGATAATAGAATCCCCATTCCTGGTGATGATTTTCTGCAATGAACCAATAGCCTTGGTCATTTGCTAGGAGGCAGCTGCTGTTCCCTAGATTGCAATTGTTGATCAACTGATTGAGAAGGTGGCTGGCGCGGTAACGAACCAGCAAAACCCCCCTTGGTGCTGCTTTTTGGTACAGGGGTACCCCAATATACAAAACAGGTTGAGCCAAGCTGAAACCGGTGCCCTCTATTAAATCCAAGGGGGAAACAAAAATCTGGTTGGGGGTCAATCGCTGTAGGATAGGCCAGTAACGGTCAATTGTCTTGGTCGCAGCGGCATCCGTTGCTTTGGGTGTGGCATGCCACTGAAAACGCACCCTGCCCTCTGGATCAAGAAAATAAAATTGATCATAGTGTTTTTTGAGGTGTTGCCATGCTGCCAGTCCTGCCTTTGCCTTTTCGTGAGCCTCTTCCCCAGCAGAAGCCTCCATTAAATGAGGCAACACCTGCAGTGCCATCAAAGCTCTCAACTCTTCAACCGCGTCATCTAAGATCATTCTTAGGAGCAACCGGCTGCGCTCTAGTTTATACTCCTCCTGCAGTTGTAAGTCCTTCAGAAGGGCGTGGCGTTGACTAAAATACAGGGGTGTTAACAGAGCGGCAATGACTGCTGTTGTGGGCAAAAATAACTTAATAAAAGAGAAAAGAGGAAAGCGAAACATGGACGTTCTCGCTGGCGGTGAGGATGATTTTTCCTGATCAACAGGGAGATGCCGATACAGCGCCCATTCATTAGTGTATCGTGAGGAATGGAGTTGATGGTTAAAAGGGGTGTAAGACCATGATTGAACCTTTACTGTGCGGCATTGTGCTGGGGCTAATTCCAGTCACATTGGCGGGGTTGTTCTTTGCTGCCTACCAGCAGTACAAGCGCGGCAGTCAATTTGAGACCTAGGTTGAGGGGTAAACTCAAGCCTGATTCTACGAACAACACGCCTATGGCTTTGCCTGTTGTTGCCGTTGTAGGACGCCCCAATGTGGGCAAGTCCACCTTTGTCAATCGCTTGGCCGGGGAACGGGATGCCATTGTCCACGATCAGCCCGGTGTAACCCGCGATCGCACCTACCGCCCAGCCTTTTGGCGCGATCGGGAGTTCTTGGTGGTGGATACTGGCGGACTCGTCTTTGACGATGACAGTGAGTTTCTCCCCCTGATTCGCCAACAGGCGGAACTGGCTCTGCAGGAGGCAACAGCTGCAATTTTAGTGGTAGATGGCCAAGCAGGACCCACTGCCCTAGACTATGAGATTGCGGCTTGGTTGCGGCAGCATCCTGTCCCCGTTTTGGTGGCGGTCAATAAATGCGAATCTCCTCAAATGGGTCAGGCGCAGGCGGCAGAATTTTGGGCGCTGGGTCTAGGGGAACCCTACCCCATTTCCAGTATTCATGGCAGCGGTACGGGGGAATTGCTGGATCAGTTGATGACCTACTTACCCGCAGCGGCAACGCTCCCCGAGGCGCCGGAAATTCAGGTGGCCATTGCTGGGCGTCCCAATGTGGGGAAATCCAGTTTGCTCAATGCCTTGATTGGGAGCGATCGCGCCATTGTCAGTCCGATTTCAGGTACCACCCGTGACGCCATTGATACCGTGATTGAACACAATGGCACCCAGTACCGCTTCATTGATACCGCCGGCATTCGTAAGCGGAGTCATGTGGCCTACGGGCCTGAGATGTTTAGTGTGCATCGCGCCTTTAAGGCGATTCACCGCTCCGATGTCGTGCTGTTGGTATTGGATGCCCTCGAAGAAATTACGGAACAGGATCAGCGCTTGGCGGGGCATATTGCCGATCAGGGGCGTGCCTGTGTCCTAATTGTGAACAAGTGGGATGCCGTTCCCGAAAAGGATACCTATACGATCAATACCTATCGCGATCGCCTGTATCAGCGATTGAATTTTCTGGAGTGGGCAGATGCCCTCTTTGTCAGTGCCCATACGGGTCAACGCCTCGACAAAATTTTTGCAGCAGTAGATGCAGCGGTTGAACAACATCGTCGCCGCGTCAGTACAGCCGTAGTCAATGAAGTGATTCAAGAAGCCCTACGCTGGCATACGCCCCCCGCGACTCGCCAAGGCCGCCAAGGAAAAATCTACTACGCCACCCAAGTGGCCACCCAGCCGCCAACATTTGCGATTTTTGTCAACGATGCCAAACTCTTCAAGGACAACTATCGCCGCTACATTGAAGGGCAAATTCGCCAACAACTGGGATTTCGAGGCACCCCCATTCGTCTCCTTTGGCGCAGTAAGAAACCTCGTGAAGCTGCCGAATTAGCAGTCCGTTAGGGTTGGTGTTCAACTTTTTTCACCAAACTAAACTTCCCACTCTGGCCATCGTCACTCATCTCAATCTGGCCAACGTAAAAGAAGCGTTGCAGCACTTCGCCTTCAGGGGTAAAGCGAATTTCCCCAAGGGGGGTTTCATAGACTCCCTTGAGAATCTCTTGATTCAAGGCCTGACGCAAATCGGCAAGGGGCAATTCCGACAGGTTCTTTTCTTGAGACAGTCGTGCCAAGGAGTCCGCAAAGACTTGAACTGCCGTAAAGGCTTGAGCACTGAATTGAGAGGGGGCTTGACGATATTTGGCTGCAAAGGCGTCGCGAAACTTGACATTCATGGGATCGGGGTTTTCGGGATTATAGGCCTGCGCCACCAGAACGCCATTGCAGAGGCGACGACAAACGGGGAAGAGGTTGACTGTGTTGACGCCATTCCCGCCCAAAATTAGGCCTTGGTAGCCCAATTCCCGTAGTTGGCGAATCAAATTGCCGCCGTCGGCTGCTAAGCCGGAGATAACAATTAAATCAGGTTTGAGATTGAGGGTGGCATTGATTTGGGCTTGGAAATTGGTATCCGTGGTTTGGGTCTGCTGGACAGTCACCAGTTCAAGCTTGGGGTTCTCGCGAATGGCCTTTTGAAAAATCTCGGTTTCTGAGCGACTAAAGGCATCGTCTTGGGCAAAAAAGACCGCCACTCGGCGAATGTTGGGATTAATCTCAAGGGCTGCTTGAATTGCCGTGGGTGCCACCACATCCACCCCTGCGGAGACGCGACTAATGAAGGCACCGATTTCGGGAATGCCACGGGCGGTATTGGAAGGAGCCACCACGGGGACACCAGCCTGCTCGGCAATAGGATCGGCACTAAACGCCTGCTGCGAGAGGGTGGGGCCAACAATGCCAATCACGCGATCGCGATTGATTAAGGTTTGAAAAACATTCACTGCCCCCGCTTCATCACTGCCGGTATCCTGAATCACCAGCCGTAGGGTCTGCCCCTTGATCTGGCCGGCTTGGTTGAAAAACTCCCCGGCGACTTGCACCCCCTGTAGAGCCTCTTGGCCGTAGAGAGCGGCATTACCGGTTTGAGCGAGGGCAACTCCAAGGGGTAATGCATTGTTGCTTACTGAGGGAGACTCCGTTGCGGTACAGCTACTGAGGGCGATCGCCCCTAGTGCAAGTAATAACCAGCGATACTTCCCCGCCAATTAGACCCGTGCCTCCAAGGACTTTAGGTATTCCGTATTCACCCCCGACTCACGCACAAGGGCAATTTTACCGGTGCGGGCAATTTCGCGAATCCCAAATTTATTCAGCATTTGGACAATGGCCACCATCTTGCCGGGGTCACCGGAGACTTCAATGGTCAGGGAATCATCGGACACATCCACCACCTTGGCACGGAAGATTTGTACCAGTTCCAAGATTTCAGAGCGGGTGCTGGCGGTGGCATTCACCTTCAGGAGCATCAGTTCCCGTTCCACACAGGGAATCGTGGTAATATCCTGCACCTTGAGGACATTGATCAGCTTGTAGAGTTGCTTGGTCAATTGCTCAATGATGGCATCGTCGCCGGGCACCACCATCGTAATGCGGGAGATGCCAATTTGCTCCGCAGGGCCTACCGCTAAGCTCTCAATGTTAAAGCCACGCCGCGCAAATAAACCGGCAATGCGAGTGAGCACACCCGCCTCATCTTCCACTAAAACCGATAGGGTATGTTTCATAACTGGGATTGAATCTTGCTGCCATGCTGGGATGCTGATTCTCTCTAGTTTAGCGGACAAGCTGACACTCTGCGAAGAGGCGCTGGGCAATGCGAAAGAGTTCCTGCCCAGTGTGCAAATAGCGATCGTCGTAACTGTGGCTAAATTGCTCTAGCTCATCGAGACCATCCACCAGTTGATTCAAACAGTAATAGAGGTGGGCTGCCACCTTGGCCACAGCAGCGGGGTTGGGTTGGGCTTGGAACGTATAGCGGGCGCGGGTGAGGGCGCGACGACAGTCCTGCAAGTAGGTAAGGAAATGATCCATGAGGTCATCATCAAAGGGATCAGCTGCAAGGGCATCAATCTGGCGGGGGAGCGATCGCAAGACCGCCTCAATAATCCGACTCACGGGGTTGTAGGTGAGGGTCAGCCATTGCTCTAGCTCGCGATCGGCAGCTTGGGAACGCTGCACATCAGGCTGAGCGGTTGTTTGCTGGACACGGTGCTGGGCATCATAGGCCTGCCGACACTGCTCATCCCCCAAGATTTCATAGGCGGCGTTAATGGCGGCCATCCGCTCATGGCTGGAGCGATCGCTAGGATGGTAGTCGGGGTGATACTGCTTGACTAAGCGGCGATAAGCGGCCTTAATCTCGGCTTGGGTAGCCGTTACTGCCACCTGTAGTGTCACGTAGGGATTGGGCTGGGACATCGAAATGGTGAGAAGACCTCCATATTTAGGTTAAAGTGCTGATTTGGCGGTGTCGAGAAATGGTTATCTATGGAACTGCAAGAACGCCTTGGAGGAGTCAATATCTATCTGGTGGGGATGATGGGTGCCGGTAAAACCACCACAGGTCGCATCTTGGCGCAACGCTTGGGCTACAGGTTTGTGGATACAGATGCGGTGATTACAGAGTTTCGCCAACGACCCATTCGCGAAATTTTTGTCCAAGAGGGGGAGGCTGCTTTTCGGGAGTTGGAACAACAGGTCTTAGCACAAGTCTCTAGTTACCATCATTTGGTCGTGGCCACCGGTGGCGGCATTGTCCTCAACCCGATGAACTGGAGTTATTTGCGCCATGGCATTGTGGTCTGGCTTCATGTCCCCCTTGCGGTGCTCTGTCAGCGCCTGCGCCAAGATCAGGAACGTCCCCTGTTGCAGGATCAGCCCCTTGAGGAACGCTTGAGTGAACTGCTGCAAGCGCGTCAATACCTCTATGCGCAGGCGGATTTAGAACTGGCGATTACGGCTGAGGATACCCCGGAAACGGTGTGCGATCGCCTGTGGGAAACCCTCCCCAATATCTTGAAACCCATAGAGCCATCATGCTAGAAGTTCTAGCGATTCTTTCAGCAGCAGCGGCCGGCGGGCTACGACTGGCACTGCCCCTCCTGTTGATTGGTCTATTGCAGGGGGAACAACTGTGGTCACAGGTGCCTTTACTGCGCCATTTTTCCCCCTATGGCGTGGTTGGTGTGTTAGCCGCTTGGTCGTTTCTGGAGATCTTCCTGTCCCGCAATGTCTGGGGCTACCGCCTGATTATCCTTGTACAACTGTGCTTTAGCCCCCTTGTGGGTGCCCTCCTTGGCATGACCGTGGCAACAGCAACAGAGACACCTCAGTGGCTCATTGGTACCCTGAGTGGTCTTTTTGCCTTTGTGTTGCAATTGGTGCAGGTGGGTTGGTTTTATCGGCTGGGGAAGTTACCCCGCTGGGTGATTGTCGGGCAGGATATCCTGTGTATGCTGCTAATTTTATTTGCCCTCAGGGCACCCAAGCAGGGCGGGTTAATTGCCTTACTCCTGTTGTGGTTGGCCGTTCGCAGTGCTAAGGATTGGCAACAACGACATCAGCGCTCCCGCCGCCAACGGCTAAATTCCTAGGACTTGTGCTAAAGTCTCTCTAGCGTGGCAGGAGGATGTGGATGTGAACCAGCAAGCATTCATCGCAACAGCAATGATTAGTGCAGCGCTTACCAGCGGTGCTGCTTTTGCCATGCCCTCCCCCATGCAGCAACTGGTGCAAACCAATGCTTGTCCCGGCTGTGATCTGCGGAATGTCGATTTACGGGGCTATAACTTAGCAGGGGCAAATTTGCGCGGCGCCAATCTTCAGGGCGCCAACCTCCAGGATACTAACCTCATGGTGGCCAATTTGGTCGGGGCAAATCTGAGTAATGCCAACCTCACCGCCGCTTATTTAGAACGAACTAACCTAGAACAGGCCAATCTCAGTGGTGCTAACCTGAGCCGTGCGATTTTGCGCCATAGTCGTGCCCGCCGTGCCAATTTCAACAACAGCAACTTAACGGGAGCCGATGTCCGCTATGGGGATTTTCGCCGCGCCAATCTCAACGGTGCCACTTTTGAGCAAGCCAATATGCAGTGGGCACGGTTAAACAATGCCACTGTCAGTCAGACCAACTTTAGCGATGCTTACCGTCCCCGTATGCCCTATCGCCTCAATCTCCACTAGGCGCTAGGGGTAGCGCTCATCAGTTCGTAGGGCACCTTTGTGCCCCCAAGGCCGCAGTAGCCATTGACATTGCGATGGAGATATTGCTGGTGGTAGGGTTCGGCAAAGTAAAATTCGGGCGCTGGTAGAATTTCAGTGGTGATCGTGCCATAACCGGCGGCTTTTAGGGCTGCTTGGTAGCGATCGCGACTGGCCTCGGCAAGGGCTTTTTGCTCAGGGGAATAGTAGTAAATACCGGAGCGATACTGCGTCCCCACATCGTTGCCTTGGCGCATACCTTGGGTGGGGTCATGGTTTTCCCAAAAGACCTTGAGCAATTCCTCATAGGTCACCTTCTGGGGGTCAAAGACCACGCGCACCACCTCGTTGTGACCTGTCATGCCCGTACACACCTCTTCATAGGTGGGATTGGGGGTATAGCCGCCAGCATAGCCCACAGCGGTGACATAGACCCCCGGCACCTGCCAAAACTTGCGCTCAGCCCCCCAAAAACAGCCCATACCAAACATGGCTAACTCCATGCCTTCGGGATAGGGAGGGGTGAGGGGATGACCATTCACAAGATGAGCCTCTGGCACGGGCATGGGTTCTGCTCGGCCGGGTAGAGCGGCACTGGGGCTAGGCATTGTCAACTTTTTGAATCCGAAGAATCCCATGGCTGATGTTCACTCGATAGTTCACTACGCTTTTATATTCTGACGAGCTTTTGGGGAGTCGTGCCAGAAGTCACAGCGTTCTAGTTTGCTGCTTGCTGACGCTCCCATTCCTGTAGGGGGCGCTGGAGGGCATTTTTAAGATCAAGGGGCACGAGGGTCACCGTCATTTTTTCGCGCGGTTCCGCTGGCGGGTCAATTTCCGCGTAGAGCTTGAGGCCGTCAAAGGTGGTGTCTCCCAAGTGTAAACGGTGCTGCTGGCCATCTTTAAGGGTGATATCCACAGTGGCCATGGGGGGAGCAAGGCCATAATCCCCGGCACGTTCAGTAGGTACATCGAGAGAGCGATCGCGCTGACCCGTGGCCAATAAGTTTAATAAAAAGACAACCGTGCCCTCTTCTGCGGGGGTTTGCTTTGCCCGATCAATCACCCAGTCACCTGTAGCCAACTTTTTCAGGTTGAGGCTGTAATCAGGGGCAATAATTTTCAAGGCCACCACATCCCCTTCTTGAAAGCCAAAAAGAGGTTTTTTGGCCGCTGTATCATTGCTATTGGGAGTCGGTAACTGTTTCTCAAAGAGATAGAGACCGCCACCCAAAATGGCCGCCGTTGTTAAAAGAACGAGTGTTTTTGTGCGGATGCCACTTGCCATAGCCTATCAATTATAGACTCATTGATAGGGGAGACTCTCAAGCCCCCTGGCGCAACTTATCCAGCACTGACCGATCTTCCAATGTTGAAGTATCCCCAGATACCTCTTGGCCAGCTGCAAGGGAACGCAGGAGCCGCCGCATGATTTTGCCCGATCGCGTTTTGGGCAGGGCATCGGTAAAGCGAATCTCCGCCGGCCGTGCCAAGGCACCAATTTCATTGACAACGTGCTGCTTTAATTCCTGTTGGAGGGCATCGCTGGGGGTAGCCGACCCGTCAAGAATCACAAAGGCAACAATCTCTTCTCCCTTGACCTCGTCGGGTTTACCAACAACGGCTGCTTCAGCAACAGCAGGGTGAGAGACCAATGCCGATTCAATTTCCATCGTGCCCAAGCGGTGACCGGAGACATTGATCACATCGTCAACCCGTCCCATCACCCAAAAGTAGCCATCTTCATCCTTGCGGGCACCATCGCCAGCAAAGTAAACGTATTGGCCATCGCGAGGGGGAATGTGTTCCCAATAGGTGCGGCGGAAGCGATCGGGATCTCCGTACACGGTTCGCATCATTCCTGGCCAAGGGTGACGAATGACCAGATACCCACCCTCATTGACCCCCACGGGGTTGCCTTCCCGATCCACCACATCGGCAAGAATCCCCGGAAAGGGCTTGGTGGCAGAACCGGGTTTCATGGGAATTGCCCCCGGTAGCGGTGTAATCATGTGCCCCCCAGTTTCTGTCTGCCACCATGTATCGACAATGGGGCAGCGTTCACCGCCAATGACCCGGTAGTACCACATCCATGCTTCGGGGTTAATCGGTTCACCCACGGTTCCCAAGAGGCGCAAAGAAGAGAGGTTCCGTGCGCGGGGCAAGTGTTCGCCCATTTTAATGAAGGCACGAATAGCCGTGGGAGCTGTGTAGAAAATAGTCACCCCATACTTCTCAATCACATCCCAGAAGCAACCGGGATTGGAGGCGCGGGGTGCCCCTTCATACATGAGGGTGGTTGCCCCATTGGACAGCGGCCCATAGACAATGTAGCTGTGACCCGTAATCCAGCCAACATCAGCGGTACACCAATAGACATCGGTATCTTGGAGGTCAAAGACCCATTGAGTGGTGATGTGGGTGTAGAGGTTGTAACCCGCTGTGGTGTGGACAACGCCTTTGGGTTTGCCGGTGGAGCCAGAGGTGTAGAGAATAAAGAGTAAATCTTCGCTGTCCATGGGTTCGGCAGGACAGTCAGCGCTGACCCCCTTTTGCAGATCATGCCACCAGTGATCGCGACCGGGCACCATGGTCACTGGCTGCTGCGTGCGCTGCACCACCAAGACATGTTCAACGCTGGGAACTGCCTGATTGGCTAGGGCTTTATCCACTTGATCCTTGAGGGGCACAATGGCATCTTTGCGCCAGCCACCGTCAGCCGTAACCACCAGCTTGGCTTGGGCATCAATGAGGCGATCGCGCAAAGCTTCGGCACTAAACCCCCCAAAGACCACTGAGTGGGGGGCGCCGATCCGCGCACAGGCCAACATGGCAATGGCTGCCTCTGGAATCATCGGCATATAAATACCGACGCGATCGCCCTTTTTCACCCCCAGTTGCTTGAGGACATTGGCAAATTGGCAGACTTCGCGGTGCAGTTGGGCATAGGTGAGGGTGCGGCTATCGCCGGGTTCTCCTTCCCAGATCAAGGCCGCTTTATTCTTGCGCCAAGTCTTGAGGTGGCGATCCAAGCAGTTGTAGGTGATGTTGATTTTGCCATTGACAAACCACTTGGCATTGGGGGGCTGCCAATCCAGCACCTGATCCCAAGGTTGAAACCACTCTAATTCCTGTTGTGCCAATTCGCCCCAAAAGGCAGCGGGATCGCCTTTGGCCTTTTCGTAGAGGGCATTGTAGGCCTCAAGGGAATTGATCCGCGCCTTGGCCACAAAATCAGCGGGGGGATAAAAAAGGCGGTTTTCCTGAAGAATGGATTCAATCGTGGGATGACTCATCCGTTTTATCCGTGGCAGCAAGATCTATCATAGGGGCGATCGCTCCCCTACTGAAGATGACCCCTGCTTATCCCCGTTGAATCCAATCCAAACCAATCCCCCGCGCCATCATCGCTGCTAAAAAGGGAATGGCACTGAGAAAGGCCAGTTCAGCCCGAATCACCCAAGTCAAACGCTGCACCGTTGGTAACTCGAGGGTGGGAGCCTTCTCTTCCCGCAGCGGTTTAATCCACAGTAGAAAAGAGATCGTTGGATACAGCGACAATAGCCCCACCAAAATAAATAAGCCCACCTTGAGGTGAAAGATGGGGTTGGCCAAATAATATTCAGTGCCTTTGCCAAAATAGAGAACCCGCAAAATGCCCGTGACAAGAACAGTCACCGCAGCAATGCCATAGAGGGCATCCGTAATCACTAATCGCCAAGCCTGTTTAAGGTCTATATCCTTGCGCAGGGTGAGGTGCTCCACCACAAGGGCAGCAAAAGCCACCATAAAGCTGAGGTAGTGCAGATAGGCGATCGCGGCACTGCTCCAAAGGGTGTTCATCCGATAGCGTTCCTTGGCGAGTGAGAGACTTTGCAAAAAGGGCTGTATTGATCCTAGGGGGCAGCCTTGGGATGCGCAAGTGCCAACCCCCACAAGTTTTTAGGCTTTAGCCACGGCGTAGATCTTTGGCCATGGAGCGAAAGCGGTCTAAGCTGGGATCACTGCGACGGCGTTCCTGTTCTTCCACTGGGGGCGTTACCACATCACTGACACTGGGTTCGGGTTTACCTTTGTTTTCTGCCTCTGGATTTACCCTTTCGATGGCGGAGACCAACTCCACCACTTCTACCTCTTCTTTGGCACCGCCGGTTGCAGGGAACGTTTTTTTCACGACCTTGGCGGTACGCATGTACTCAATGTTGCCGTAGGTCTTGGCTGCATCGGGATCGAGAAAAAAGTCTTTGCTGGGTTGGGCGTCAGCTTGCTTGCCCCGACGGAAAAGGCCATCAAAGAGTCCCATAGCGGAATTGTTACCTTTTGTGAAGAAACCGCTGATCAGTTTACAATAAAAATCTCAAGGGGGGTTATCAGAAATTCCGCAAATGAGGGGCGATCGCCAACCCTAGTAGCAATTTTTGTCCCCGAGGTTTTCCAAGACCTGAATCCTCATGGTAGGTTAACGGTGGAAATGCCACAGGATGCAGGACCATGCACGCCAAAACCAAAGGGGAATCGCTCGTCCGCTTACTGGATGTGGGTAAGGCCTACCGTCAGCCCAACGGTCAGGTCATTAGCATTATGGAAAATATTAACCTTGAATTGCGCACGGGGGAAATTGTTGCGCTCCTAGGGCCATCGGGATCCGGTAAGTCAACCCTGATGCGCATTATTACGGGTTTGGTTGCGCCTACGTCTGGGCAGGTCTTGTACCGCGAGCAGCCAATGCAGGGCCTGAATCCGGGGGCTGCGATTGTCTTTCAAAGTTCGGCGCTCTATCCGTGGCTAACGGTTTTAGAAAATGTGGAATTGGGGCTAAAGGCTCTAGGAGAAGGCCCGCGATCGCGCCGCCGCAAGGCACTGCGGATGATTGACATTATTGGCTTGGATGGCTTTGAAAACGCCTACCCCAAGGAACTGTCGGGGGGAATGCGGCAGCGGGTGGGATTTGCCCGTGCTTTGGCGGTGGAGCCGGAACTCCTGTGTATGGATGAGCCATTTTCCGCCTTGGATGTGCTGACAGCAGAGAACCTGCGCTTTGAACTTCTCGATCTGTGGCTAGAGCATAAAATTCCTACCCAGAGTATTTTGATTGTCACCCACCACATTGAAGAAGCGGTCATTCTCGCCGATCGCATTATTGTTTTGGGGAGCAACCCCGGTCGCGTCCGCGCTGACTTTCCAGTGACATTGCCCCACTATCGCGATCGCAAGAACCCTGAGTTTCAAGCCACCGTGGATCGCATCTATAAAATTCTCACCAATCCCCATGTGGATGAATTGGAGCAACTGGAACCCAAGCCAGCTACCCTGCCCACGAGTCAAGAACCGCGTTATCCGCTGCTCCCCCATGTGCGCATTGGCTCGATCGCCGGTCTATTGGAACTCTTAGAACACCGCAAAGAAGACCTCTACCGCATTGCCCAAGAGCTGCAACTGGAGCTAGATGATATTCTGCCCATTGTCGAAGCCGCCCAGATGATGGAACTGGTGGAACTCAAGGAGGGAGACATCAGCGTGACCCCGATTGGCAATGCCTTTATTCAGGGGGACATTGACCAGCGCAAGCTGATTATTCGCCAACAACTCCTCAAGCATATTCGCCTTGTGCAGCAAATCCACACTTTCCTAATGGCCAAGCAAAACCACCGCATTCCCGAAAGTTTGGTGCTGGATATTTTAGAGCGGCACTTTACGCCGCAGGAGGCCGATCGCCAGCTCAATACCGCCATTGACTGGGGACGCTACGCCGAACTCTTTAGCTACGACGAACCGGCCAAAGAAATTTTCCTTGAAGTCAGTGAACCCGAGGAGCCATTGCCCCTTGAAACGACAGCAGTCTGAGGGGAATGTCCTAATGGGTCTGCGCTTGGGTAAACTCCTCTAGCGCCTCCATCACATGGGTGGCATACATCAAGGCAGGGCCGCCATCCATGGCTACAGTCACCATGAGGGTTTCCATGATTTCTTCAGGGGTTGCGCCTGCATGCAAAGCAGCACGGGTGTGGAAGGCAATGCAGCCGTCACAGTGTTTGGCAACCCCAATAGCTAGGGCAATCAACTCTTTGGTTTTGGTATCAAGAGCACCGGGGGTTGACGAGGCCCGACTCAAGCTATAAAAGGCCTTCATGGCATCGGGCATCGCTGCCGTTAGCTTTGCCGTGTAGGATTTGATGTGGTTAATTTGCTCGGTGTACATCGCTGTTCTCAAACAATCGTGTTACGCCTATCATCGCCGCTGAAGGAGGCTACCCGCCCGAAACTTCAACGTTTTTTCTTCTTCATTGGTCTATTGGCAACTCCGCTTCGCTACATTACCGCGCCTTAACCCCCACCTGTGACGCGAGGATGGGGGAGTGCAGGCTAAACATGTTCGACGGTCACCGCCCTTGGTGATGAGCATCATCGGTTGCGGGTGAGAAACGCCACGGATGTTCTTAGTCAGCCCCCCTAGGATAAGAGTATTCACCCCATAGGGGCTAGACAAAACTGTTCTCTCCATTCACACAAAGGACACCCAAATGCTGAATCAAAAAGGTTTACTCCTCGCCTGCCTCGCCGTTGCCCTCAGCCCCCCGGTGAGCCGTGCTGTACCTCTAGCTGCCACCCAGACCGTGCAATTGCAACCCCCAAGTAATGTACGGGTGCGCCCTACGATTATCGGCAAGATCAATAAATCTCCTTCTATCTCCTGCAATGAGATTGTGATTAATGCCACACTGCATCCTCCCGGCGGCTTTCCAGTGGGGGGTGCCACCGCTACTTTGTCCCCTGCTGGTAGTCATGGTTGCAGTTACAAAATTACCGTTCCGCCCGAGCTACTCGGTAAGAAGGTTCATCTCTGGGGAACGTTCAAGAGTCCCTCACCCCTGTTGTCAATTCAACCCGTGGGCTGGCAAAGTCCCATTTCTCTGCCTCAGCAATTAGGGATTTCCCAGAGCTATGACTTTGTTGCTAAGGACACCGTGATTCATTAAGCCTAAATAAAGGAATTCTGAGAGCGCCACTAGGAGTGACTGGTTTCTAGCCAGTCAAAGATGCGGTCAAGCTGCTCAAGGCTCACCAAGCCATACTGCCAGAGAACAACGGGCAACAGATTCACCTGCTCATCGCAGTGCTTGAGGCCGAAGTCAATGGCAGCGGTGGACAGTGCCATCTCCCGCTGTAGGAAGTCAATGAGTCGTGTCCAACGTGGCGTTTTCATGATTCCTATAACTACCACACCTTACCCTCTATCCTAGGGATTAATCTGAGAAAATGCAACATTTCGTTACAAAACCACAGAAAGTGAAATAATCAGCCTGCTATTTGGTATGATGCCTGGTATTTTCGGGGACACTCTCCCCAGAGACTTCCCCCACCAGAGGGAATTTATAGGGGGGATTGCCGAATCATTGGTCTTGGGAAAAACGCTCTAAGTAAAGATACTCAACCGTAGCTCGTTATACTAAAGTCTGATGGGTGTTGTTCAAGCTCAGCCTAGAGAGAACAGCAGCCGAATCAGTTGTTTTACGGATGTGTTCATGACCCAAGCCACCGTTGCCAAACCCCCCATTGCCTGGCCTACGGCGACCTTTATTATTTTTGTGCACCTCGGTGCTCTTCTTGCGTTTTTACCCGGCATGTTTAGTTGGAAGGCAGTCCTGCTGGCGCTTGTACTTCACTGGTTGACTGCTGGCATTGGTATTACCCTTGGTTGGCACCGCCTCGTTACCCATCGCAGCTTCCAAGTGCCCAAGTGGTTAGAGTATTTCTTGGTCTTTTGCGGCACACTCTCAATGCAAGGGGGGCCGATTTGGTGGGTTGGGCTGCACCGCCATCACCATCTGTACTCCGATCAACCCAATGATCACCACGATTCCCGTAAGGGCTTTTGGTGGAGCCATATTGAATGGATGTTTCGTGAGGTGCCAGCGGAGGCAGAGATTCCCCGTTTCACCAAAGATATTGCGGATGATCCGGTGTATCAGTTTCTTGACAAGTACTTTCTACCAATTCAGGTGGTCTTGGCCATTGTTCTTTACCTCTGGGGCGGTTGGCCATTTGTGGTTTGGGGAATTTTTGTACGTCTTGTAACGGTCTATCACACCACTTGGCTGGTGAATAGTGCCACCCATGCCTTTGGCTATCGCACGTTTGAAACCACGGATCACTCAACGAATTGCTGGTGGGTCGCCCTGTTAACCTTTGGCGAGGGTTGGCATAACAATCACCATGCTTATCAATATTCGGCACGCCATGGGTTGCAGTGGTGGGAACTGGATCTGACGTGGCTCACCATTCGCTTGTTGCAATTGCTGGGTTTGGCTACGAAGGTGCGTTTGGTAGAAGCACCAGCAGCCTCTTCCCAAGAATAGAGCGCAATGCGGGTTCTCATTCTCGGTTGCGGTTATACGGGAACGTGGTTGGCGCGATCGCTCCAAGCCCAAGGCATTGATGTGGTCATTACCAACCGTCGGGGAGAGCCGCCGCCAGAACTCAGCACTGTTCCTTGTTTTCCCTTTACATGGGAGCAGCAGGGGGAGCCAGTCCCCTTAGCACCAGCCGCCCTTGAAGGGGTAACCCACATCCTCAATAGTATTCCTCCCGATCGCCAAGGGGAGGATGCGGTTGCGCTGGCACTGTTGCCGCAGTTAGAGAAACTGAATCTGCACTGGTTTGGCTACCTTTCGACAACGGGGGTCTATGGCGATCGCCAAGGGGGCTGGGTAGATGAAACCACACCCGTCAATCCCCAAAATTTGCGTTCACAACACCGCGTCAGCATTGAGCAAACCTTTCTCAACTCCAATCTGCCCACCCATATCTTTCGACTCCCCGGCATCTATGGCCCCGGAGAAGGACGCAATCCCATTGCTCGTATTCTCAAGGGTGATGTGCAACTCATTGATAAACCGGGGCACTACTTCTGCCGTATTCATGTGGTCGATATTGTCCAAACCCTTGAGCGATCGCTGGCACAACCCACGCCGCAGGAAATCTATAACCTCAGTGATGATCAACCCTCAGAGTCGCTCCCTGTTCTACTCGAGGCCTATCGTCTTTTGGGTCGCCCAGCCCCACCAGCCATCCCGTTAGAGGCAGCCAATCTGAGTCCAATGGCCCAGTCCTTTTGGCGCGAATCCCGCCGAGTCCGCAATGACAAAATCAAGCGGGTTTTAGGCGTTCAGCTCCGCTATCCTTCCTACCGCGAGGGGTTACTAGCGATCGCCCGCGAATTAGGTCTTTGAGACGGCCTGCCATCCCCTGTGAGAAATAGGCACCTTATAATACCTAAGGATTCGGTCGCCGTCGCTGGAGAAACTCAGGAATGTCTAACTTCGGCTTGGCTTCAACCTCTGGTTGTGGTGCGGGGGCTTCCGGGGGAGGCGATGCCGTCGTTAGGGGGCGGTTCGTTAGGGGTGTCGTTTTGGTTGTGGCACGGGTGCGGCTAATGGGTTCACCACTAAAGCCAGTGGCAATAACGGTGACTTGAACTTCCCCTTGCATTTGGGGATCAATCACCGCACCGAAAATGATATTGGCGTTAGCATCGGCCACATTGTAGATCACCTCGGCAGCGGCATTGACCTCATGGAGGGTGAGATCTGTGCCCCCCGTAATATTGAAGACAACGCCCTTGGCACCCTCAATCGACCCCTCCAGTAGGGGCGAAGAAATTGCACTGACGGCAGCTTCCGTAGCTCGTGACTTGCCAGAGGCAATACCAATACCCATCATGGCAGAACCGGCATCAGCCATCACCGAACGAATATCGGCGAAATCAACGTTAATCAGCCCCGGCAGGTTAATAATGTCGGAAATCCCTTGAACCCCTTGGCGCAGGACATCATCGGCCACTCGAAACGCATCCTGAACCGATGTTTGCTCCGAAATCACTGAGAGAATCTTGTCATTGGGGATCACGATGAGGGTGTCAACACGACTTTGCAGGGCTTCGATTCCTTCATCCGCTTGGCTCGCTCGACGACGACCCTCAAAGGTAAAGGGACGGGTGACGACTGCAACAGTTAGGGCGCCCTGTTCCTTAGCCACTTCAGCCACAATTGGGGCAGCGCCAGTGCCGGTACCACCCCCCATGCCGCAGGTAATGAAAATCAAATCGGCATCCTTGAGTGCCGCAGCAAGGTCTTCGCGGGATTCTTCAGCCGCTTTTTGACCAATGGCGGGGTTGCCACCGGCGCCGAGACCACGGGTGAGTTTCTGGCCAATTTGCAGGCAGCGGTGGGCCTGGGATTGGGCGATCGCCTGCGCATCAGTATTGACGCACCAAAATTCAACACCCGCCACATTACTGGCAATCATGCGGTTGACTGCGTTGCCACCGCCCCCACCGACACCAATCACTTTGATGCGCGCTGCTGAAGTTTCCACCAAGCTGTCATAACTCCTTAACACATCGGTTGGTGCGCCATGGCCATTGTCGCCAGATGCAATGCCTACCTCTCCCGAAACAAAGGAGGCGGGGACTTCAGAGGGAACAGGTTCCGTAGGCCACTGTTGATCTGACTCCATAACGCAACTGTCTTCACCCATGATAAATATGGGGCAACTATATCATGAACTCTAGCAAAGGCATCGGCAACACCCCACAAAATAATCCTTAAACCTAACTCAGGGGAGAGCGGGCTTTGGCCAACAGACCGTGCTTGGGGGCAAAAATCATCGCCAGCAAAAAAATCACTGTTTGCAGGACAACAATACAGCCACCTGTTGACGCATCGAGATAGTAACTGAGGTAGGTTCCCAATAAACTGCCAAGGCCACCCACCGCCAAGGCAATGAGTACCATGATGCCAAAGCGATCGCTCAGCAAATAGGCCGTTGCCCCCGGTGTAATTAGCATCGCCACGACGAGAATAATGCCCACGGTTTGCAGGGCAGCCACGGTGGTGAGGGACAGCAGCGCCAGCAGGAGATAGTACAGCAGCGTCGTATTCAGGCCAATGGTGCGGGCATGGGTCGGGTCAAAGCAAAAGAGAATCAAATCCCGATGCAGTAGGGCGATCGTGATCAGTGTCATGAGGCTCACAATCACTGTTTGCCAGAGGTCGCGATCGCTAATCCCCAAGACATTCCCAAAGAGAATATGCATCAGGTCAACACTACTGGCGGTCTTCGAGAGCAGCACTAACCCCAAGGCAAAAAAGCCCGTAAACACCAAGCCAATGACTGTATCCTCCTTCACCCGTGTCTGCTGTTGAATAAAGCCAATGAGGGTCACGGCCATCAGACCAAAGACAAAAGCCCCCAAAGCAAAGGGCAGCCCCAGCCAGTAGGCCAAGACCACACCGGGCAAGACCGCATGGGACACCGCATCCCCCATCAAGGCCCAGCCCTTTAGGGTTAAAAAACAGGACAATACCGCACACACACAACCCACAAGGGTGCTTACCCCCAGCGCCTTAACCATAAATGCATGTTGCAGTGGCTCCAATAGCCAAGTGATCATCATTTGTCCTCTATGCCTGAAAAGTATGATAAGGTGCTGCCAGTACAGTCGGAGTGCGGTTCTCGTGGATGGCATCCTTTTGCTGAACCCTTGGTGGATAGGTATTTTGCTCAATACCGTCCTTGGGGCGATCGCCCTCCTTGCACGGCAAAAATTACTCACTCTAGCAGGTCTCTTCCATGCGTGGCTCCTCGGCGTGCTGATTTGGGGCACCTTAGGCTGGCAGGGCTATCTGATTGTCATGGTTTATTTCCTTGTGGGTTCAGCCGTCACCCGCATCGGCATGGCCGAAAAAGAGACCGCAGGCATTGCTGAAAAACGCGCCGGCGCGCGCGGGCCAGAGAATGTCTGGGGATCAGCCTTTACAGGCACCCTCTGTGCACTCCTTGCTCTCCTGCTACCCCAATGGCGGGAGTTATTTTTGGTGGGGTTTGTGGCCAGTTTTAGCACCAAGCTCTCAGACACCTGTGCCAGTGAAGTGGGCAAAGCCTATGGTCAGCGCACCTTTCTCATTACCACATTGCAACCAGTGCCCCGAGGGACAGAGGGAGCGGTGAGTTTAGAGGGAACACTGGCCGGTCTAATTGGTGCCACCGTGATTGCTGCGCTAGGCTGGAGTGTGGGCTTGATGGGGGCGATCGCCCTCCCCATTTGTATCCTTGCTGCTTTCCTAGCCAACCTTGTGGAGAGTCTTGTGGGAGCCACCCTTCAGGAACGCTACACTTGGCTGAGTAATGAAATCGTTAACGGCATCAACACAACGGTGGGGGCTTTGGTGGCAATGGTAGCCGTTTTTATCGCTTCGTAAGCGTTGTAAGCGGGCTGTTAGTGACCTAGGGATTTACCTCGTTTGATTTATTGACATTTATCAAATTTTTTAGGTATGAACAAAGTTTTAGACTGGCTTGACTCATTGCTAATTCAAAACTCATTTCAAAGAGAGGTTCGTCGCTGGTTTCGAGATAAAGGCGATAGTACCTTGCGGCTTGATTATCCACTTGATGCAGAGAGCATTGTCCTAGATGTGGGGGGATATAAAGGAGACTTTACTGCTCTCATTCATGAGAAATTCAATTGTCGAGTATTTGTTTTTGAACCGGTTTCAGTCTTCTATCATATTTGTAAGCAACGGTTTACTGGTAATGCAAAGATTATTGCCCTGAATTATGGACTGTCTGACGCCGATAAAATTTCTCAAATTCACATAGCTGAGGACTCGTCAAGTTTTTATAAAAGAAATTCAAAAACATCAGAGGAAATAGCCCAACTACGAAACTGTGCTACTGTTTTCAAGGAGCTTGGTATCGAAAAAGTAGATTTGATGAAAATTAACATTGAAGGAGGAGAGTATAATTTAGTGAAAAAGCTCATCGATTCTGATTTAATAGAAAAGATAAAATATCTTCAGATTCAGTTTCATAATTTTGTTGAGAACGCAGAGGAAAAGCGTCAGAATTTACGCTCTCAGCTAACAAGAACTCATATTGAAATGTGGAATTATGAATTTGTTTGGGAAAGCTGGCGCTTAAAGAGCATTTGAGTTTTAACCTAGAAAATCATGCAATGACAAAGCAAAGATTAACTGGTCTTTTTGTCTATCCTGATATTCCCACAGCCGTATTTTTTGATCCGAATGGATCTCCAGACGGGCTAACACAGCCTTGGGTTGCCCTGCGGGAGGGGTTTCGTGCTCAAGGCGTTGAACTTGTTGGCCTTGATGAATGCTGTCATGACCCCGATTTTGAACTCCATCTTAATGTTCAAGCTCCCCGCTCTAAGTCTCCAAAGTTTGTAATTCTCGCTGAACATCCCTTGATCTATCCAGCCAATGGGCAGCGGTTCTTATTGCGTCGCTATCAAAGTGTGTTTACTTGGAACCCTGATCTAGCTATCAAGCAGGCTCAGCAAATTCAACTGCCTCACCCGTTCAAGATAACAGGTGGTGTAGATGGCTATGGGCAACGTCCTCAGTTGGTTGTTTTAATCAACAGTAATAAGGCTTTGGCTTGGTGGGCTCCCTCTCAAGATCTCTACCGCGAGCGGGTCAGAGCTATTCGCTGGTTTGAACGTCATGCACCACAGGACTTTGCCCTTTATGGTCACGGTTGGAATCATTCAGCCCAACAGCCCGTGGTAGGAGATATCATTCACGCCTTAGAAAAAAGGTGGATTCACAGACCATTGCCCCCATTTCCGTCTTGGCGGGGCATTGTGCCCACAAAGAGTGAAGTATTACGACAGTCCCGCTTCTCGATTGTCTATGAGAACGCGATTTTTCGTGGTTACATCACAGAGAAAATTTTTGATGCCTTTTGCGCCGGGAACGTGCCGATCTACTGGGGGGCACCAGACATTACCGACTACATTCCTAAGGCTTGTTTTATTGACCGTAGAGAGTTTTCTTCCTACGACTCTTTATACAACTTTCTCAAGACGATGCCAGAAGAGATCTATAAAGGCTACCAGCAAGCGATTTGGAATTTTCTGCACTCTCCCCAAGCACAGCGGTTTTCTATTGCTCACTTTGTGCAGACCATTGTTCACGGCATTTTGGATCAAGTCAACGCTAGTCATAAACACTCGGAATGATGATCTTTGTCAATCTTATCGGTGGCCTTGGCAATCAGATGTTCCAGTATGCTGTAGGAAGGGCTTTGTCTATGACTAGGGGAGTGCCCTTGCGTTTAGATATTTCCGATTTTGCAAGTTACCAGCTTCATCAAGGGTTTGAGCTACATCGTGTATTTTGCTGTGAGGCTCCGATTGCTTCTCTTGAGGATTTGAAGTCTGTTTTGGGGTGGTGGGGGGTACCAAAAATCAGGAGAGCGATCGCCAACCTGCAACTTTCAGCACTATGTAAGGGACGACTAATTCTTGAACCTCACTATCACTATTGGGAACAAATTCACTCTATCCCCAGTACTGCCTACCTTCAGGGTTACTGGCAATCAGAAAAATACTTTAGCGAAATTGCTGACGTTCTACGGGAAGATTTCAAGTTTAGGCAACCCTTGTCAGAAATAAATGCTCAATGGGCAGATAAAATTACCCAGTGTCATTCAATTAGTCTCCATATTCGTCGTGGAGATTATGTTTCAAATCCTATGACCCATAAAGTTCACGGCGTCTGTCAGCTTGACTATTACTATCGAGCCATTGAATATATCACGTCACTTATAGATGATCCTGTATTCTTTGTTTTTTCAGACGAAGCTGAATGGGCAAAATCAAACTTAGAGATCTCGCACCCTGTTTACTATGTGGAAAATAATACTGGTCAGGAGAGCTATAATGATATGCGCCTCATGAGTCTATGTCGTCATCATATTATTGCCAACAGTACGTTTAGTTGGTGGGGAGCTTGGCTAAATAATAGCCCTGAAAAAATTGTAATTGCTCCTCAAAAATGGTTCGCCACATCTGATAAGGATGATTCGGATTTAATTCCAAAGACTTGGATTAGAATTTGAGATGATTTAGTTATTGTTAATGATGAATATACACAATAGTCCGACTATTTCAGTTATTTTACCAGTTTTTAATTCTGACCAATATATTGAATTAGCTATAAATTCTATTCTTGATCAATCCTTTAATGATTTTGAACTCATTGTTATTGATGATGGTTCTTCAGATAATTCCTTTGAAATTTTATCAAATTATGCAAAACTTGATGCTCGTATTCATTTAATTCGTCGGGATAATCAAGGTTTGATTTATACACTGAATCAAGCAATTGAACTTGCTAAGGGTCAGTATATCGCTAGAATGGATGCAGATGATTTGACTTTACCTAACAGGTTAGAAAGTCAACTTGAATTTCTAGAAAAAAATAAATTACATCTTTGTGGCTCATCTGTTCAGCTCATTGGGGCAGCGATTGGTTCTTGGCACTATCCTCCTTCCCATGAAGGTTGCGAAATTGAATTGTTATTTGGTGTACCTTTTGCCCATCCATCTGTAATGGGTCACTCCAGTGTTTTCAAAGAACTGAGGTACTCCTCTGAGTGGTCACTGGTGGAAGATTATGATCTCTGGCAGCGGGCATGGGCGGCAGGGTTCAAGATGGGGAATGTGCCAGAGGTGCTTCTCCAATATCGAGTACATCGCAAACAAACCTCCAGCCTTTATCGTTGGCAGCAAGCTCAAAATAGTCAACGGATTCGTTCGCGCCACTGGCAGCAACTCCTAAGTGCCAAGCTAGGAATTTCAGCAACTGAGGCTCAAGAAGCAGAGAAAGACTTGTGGAAAATATTCCAACTCCTGCGGCAGTTAAAGCAATGTTATAAAGGAACAGAAGCAGAAAAAATTCTCCACCATGCCTTCCTGCGCCTTTGTTCCCACCGTCTCCATAGTTGGGTTTTAGATAGAACAAGCTAGTTGAGTAGCTCAAGACCACATTTCTGGAGTGACCATGTTTTTTAGTGTCGTAATTCCTACCTATAATCGCTTGCCCATTCTAGAAAAGTGTGTTCGCGCGATCGCCCATCAAACGTGGAATCCAGACTTAGGCATTGAGGGCTATGAGGTCATTATTGTTGACGATGGCTCAACAGACAACACCATTGAGTGGCTTGAGGCACATCGTGAAGCGTTTCCCTGTGTCCGCTGGTTTCAACAGGAACATCTGGGTCCTGCGGCTGCCCGTAACTTAGGTCTGCAGGTGGCCAAGGGTGACTGGATTATCTTTATTGATAGTGACTTGGTGGTGACGGAAACGTTTTTAGAAGCCCATGGGAAGCGCTTAACTCAAGAAAAAGAACGTCTTGGCATTGAGGATATTGCTCAGGTTCCTGCTTTTTCCTATGGTCGTGTGATTAATACCTGTAATTTTGAAGAGCCAACCTCAGAACCCTATAAAATTGTTGATTTTTCAGCCGCCTATTTTGCAACGGGAAATGTGGCGATCGCCCGCCATTGGTTGGAAAAAGCAGGCCTCTTTGATACCCAGTTTCAACTCTATGGCTGGGAAGATTTAGAACTAGGGGTGCGCCTCAAGAAATTGGGTTTGCGATTGCTGAAGTGCCCCGCAGCCGTTGGCTACCACTGGCATCCCCCCTTTTCCCTCAGTCAAGTGCCCACCCTGATTCAGAAAGAGATTGAAAGGGGACGAATGGGGGTCTTGTTCTATAAAAAGCATCCCATTTGGGAAGTGAAGCTCATGATTCAAATGACGCCCTTTCACTATTTCCTTTGGGCCATCCTATCCCTCGGCGGCATTCTCAATGAAAAAACACTGGCGCCCCTGTTGCAATGGCTGATTAATATCGGTCGCCCTCAAGATGCCTTGGAAGTGGCTCGTATCTTTTTGAACTGGTATAATGTGCGGGCAGTCTACTCAGCCTATCAAGAGCAAACACCGCAGCAGCAGCATTGAGCTTTCGTGGGAGTTATGTTAACCCTGTCTCCAGAGCTAAAAGCCCGTTTGGCAACGCCATTGCAGATTGGCTCTGTTACGGTCAATAGTCGGGTCTTGCAGTCCCCGTTGGCCGGGGTAACTGATTTGGTGTTTCGGCGATTGGTGCGCCGTTATGCCCCCGACTCAATGATGTACACGGAGATGGTCAGTGCTTCGGGGTTGCACTATCTGAAAACATTGCCCCGGATCATGGAAGTGGATGCCAATGAGCACCCCATTAGTATTCAGCTTTTTGACTGTCGCCCTGATTTTCTAGCGGAAGCAGCGATAAAGGCGGTGGCTGAAGGGGCGGATACGGTAGATATCAATATGGGCTGCCCTGTGAATAAAATTACGAAGAATGGCGGTGGTTCTTCGCTGCTGCGGGATGTGCAAACGGCAGCAACAATTGTGCGGACGGTCTCCAAGGCGGTGCCTGTGCCGGTTACGGTCAAAACCCGCATTGGTTGGAGCGATCAGGAGATTAATATCCTTGACTTTGCCAAGGCGATGGAAGATGCTGGCGCTGCCATGATCACAGTTCATGGGCGAACCCGTGCCCAAGGCTTTAATGGCCCAGCTCGCTGGGAGTGGATTGCGCGGGTGAAGGAGCGCGTCAGTATTCCCGTGATTGCCAATGGCGATATTTTCTCGGTGGAAGCGGCGGTGCGCTGCCTAGAGCAAACTGGGGCGGATGGGGTGATGTGCTCGCGAGGAACGATGGGTTATCCCTTCTTGGTGGGGGAAATTGATCACTTTTTGAAAACCGGGGAATTGCGGCCTGCGCCAACGGTGGTTGAACGTCTGCACTGTGCGCGGGATCATCTCATTGCCCTCTGGGAATACAAGGGGGAACGGGGGATTCGCCAAGCCCGTAAACATTTGACGTGGTACGCCAAGGGCTTTGCTGATGCCGCAGAACTGCGCAGTGAATTGTGTCGCATTGAAACCCTAGAGGCTGGTTTAGCCCTGCTGGATGCAGCAATTGAGCGCTTGCAGGTAAGTTCAGACACCGAGGCGATCGCGGCCTAAATACCTAAACAAATGAAAAAAAGATTTGTGTTGCGCAACAATTCCGCAAAAATTTCGTAAAAAAAGTCCCTAGAACCCACGGGTTATAATGAAAGTGTAGGTGTGAGCAGGCCAAAAAAGAGTGATGAGGCTTGGCCTACAAAAAGTTCACTTGCATTTCTCGTTTGATCGCAATCGCTTAATCTCTTGCGTATTTTCTAGCATTTGCAGTTAGCAGGTTCTTGCTGGTTTGAAGGGGCGATCGCTATTGGTGAAGGGCGATCGCGAGAAATTGCTGCACACTTGATGAGGAACATTGATTATGAACTGTACACGCTACACAGAATTGCCCGAAGCGGCATGGCGAGAATTTACGGGTGGTGATTGGGTCGATCGCATTGATGTGCGCGACTTTATTCAACGCAACTATACCCCCTACGCTGGGGATGCCTCCTTCCTCACAGGCGCTAGCGATCGCACCCAACAACTATGGGCAAAAGTGCGCGACCTGATGGCACTAGAGCGCGAAAAAGGGGTGCTCGATGCCGATACCAGTGTCCCCTCTTCGATTACAGCCCACGCACCGGGCTACATTGATCGCGAGTTGGAGCAAATCGTTGGCCTGCAAACCGATCAGCCCCTGAAACGGGCGATTATGCCCTTTGGTGGCATTCGCGTTGTTGAAACCTCCCTCAAGGCCTACGGCTACGAATTGGATCCGCACACGAAGGAAATCTTCACCAAATATCGCAAAACCCATAACGATGGCGTCTTTGATGCCTACACACCCGAAATGCGCCGCTGTCGTAAATCGGGGATCATTACGGGACTGCCGGATGCCTATGGCCGCGGTCGGATTATTGGTGACTATCGCCGCGTGGCTCTCTATGGGGTAGATCGCTTGATTGCCGACAAACAGGCACAGCAGGCTTCCCTAGAAGTCGATGTCATGGACGAAGAAACCATCCGCCTACGGGAAGAACTCTCAGAGCAAATCAAAGCCCTCAATGAACTCAAGGAAATGGCCGCCAGCTATGGCTTTGATATTTCGCGGCCAGCGGCCAATGGCAAAGAGGCGATTCAGTGGCTCTATTTTGGCTACCTTGCGGCTGTCAAAGAACAAAACGGCGCCGCCATGTCCCTTGGGCGGGTCTCCACCTTCCTCGACATTTACTTTGAACGGGATTTGCGCCACGGCACAGCCACAGAAGCTGAGATCCAAGAATGGATTGACCACTTTGTGATGAAACTGCGGATGGTGCGCTTCCTGCGGACGCCGGAATACAATGAACTCTTCTCTGGCGATCCCACATGGGTCACGGAATCCATTGGTGGCATGGGTCTTGATGGTCGCCCATTGGTGACGAAAACCAGCTTCCGTATTCTGAATACGCTCTATACCCTTGGGCCTGCCCCCGAACCCAACTTGACGGTGCTGTGGTCGGAAAACTTGCCAGAGGCCTTCAAACGCTTCTGCGCCCAAGTTTCCATTGACACCAGTTCGATCCAATACGAAAACGATGACTTGATGCGTCCCTACTGGGGCGATGACTACGCGATCGCCTGCTGTGTCTCAGCGATGCGGGTCGGCAAACAAATGCAATTCTTTGGGGCACGGGTGAATTTAGCCAAAGCCCTCCTCTACGCAATCAATGGCGGTCGGGATGAAGTCTCTGGCCAGCAAGTGGCACCGATGTTTGCGCCGATTACAGGCGACACCCTGAAGTGGGAAGAAGTGCTGCCGCGCTTTGAACAGATGATGGCTTGGTTGGCGAAGGTGTATGTCAATACCCTCAACGTCATCCACTACATGCACGATAAGTACTGCTACGAGCGGCTGGAGATGGCGCTCCACGATCGCGATGTCTTTCGCACCATGGCCTGTGGTGTGGCGGGTCTATCGGTGGTGGCGGATGCCCTCTCGGCCATTAAGTACGCCGAGGTGAAAGTGATCCGCAATGCCGAAGGGTTGGCGGTGGACTACGAGATTAAGGGTGATTTTCCGAAGTACGGCAACAACGACGATCGCGTGGATAGTCTCGCGGTGTGGGTCGTGGAAACCTTCATGAATGAAATCCGCAAACACAAAACCTACCGCAATGCCGTGCCTACGCAGTCAATCCTGACGATTACCTCCAACGTCGTCTATGGCAAGAAAACCGGCAATACTCCCGATGGCCGCAAAGCCGGTGAACCCTTTGCGCCGGGCGCCAACCCCATGCACGGTCGCGATACGAAAGGGGCGATCGCCTCACTGGCATCCGTGGCCAAGTTGCCCTATGTCCATGCCCAAGATGGCATCTCCAACACGTTCTCCATCGTGCCCAGTGCCCTTGGCAAGACACGGGAGGATCAAATCAGCAACTTGGTGAATCTGCTGGATGGCTACATCCACGACCAAGGCTTCCACCTCAACGTCAACGTGCTTAACCGCGAAATGTTGTTGGATGCCATGGATCACCCTGAACTGTACCCCCAACTCACCATCCGGGTGTCGGGCTATGCGGTGAACTTTATCAAACTCACCCGCGAACAACAGTTGGATGTGATTAACCGCACCTTCCATGAACGCTTTTAGGCTCATCTTTAGGCTCTTTAGGCGAACTGCCGCCTAGATGAACGTCGCGTCCTCTACCTCGGTTGCTCTGGCGATCGGGGTAGATTTTTTATGGTGCTAGCGTGTGGTGTTTGCGTACATTGGTGAATCTCGTTAATCTTCCCTTTTTCTATAGCCATGCTGCGGGCGATCGCGCCTGCTTGTTACTCCATGGCTTGGGGGGTGGGGTTTATGAACTGCAACTTTTGGGAGAGGTTCTCTACAAAGCAGGCTGGACGGTTCAGGGCATCCTCTATCCGGGGCACGATCGCCCCAGTGCCCAAATGCCCGCCTCGACATGGCCGCAGTGGTATGAGGCAGTAGTGACAGCCTTTAAGACCTTACGAGACAGCCATCGCACGGTTGCCGTGGTGGGCTTTTCCACTGGGGGAACGCTAGCCCTTCATCTTGCCTATGAGTATGCCGTTGATTCTCTTGTACTCCTTGCCCCCTTTTTGCGCATCTATCGGCCTTGGTTTTGCCCCGTCGCTCCAGAGAGGCTTGTGCAGTCCGTTGGCCAGTGGATTCCCTTTGTGCCTCGGCGCAGCCTACCAATCCGCGATCGCCCCCTACGCCAAGCAGCAGAAGCCGCCTGCTTTTTCAAAAGTTTCAACCTGCAAGCGGTGCGCAGTGCCCTTGAGCTGATTGCCCAAGTGGAGCGGGAACTGCCGCTGATCACAACGCCAACACTGATTCTGCAAAGCCTTGCTGACACGGTCGTTGACCCCCAAGGGGCGCAGAGGATTTATGAACACCTAGGCAGCCCCGAAAAGGAATTGCACTGGTTCAAGGAGTCGGATCACTTGCTCCCCCTTGATGTCGAGCGAGAACAGGTATTCGCCAAGGTGGTCGCCTTTTTGGGAAGATAGTTGCAGTTGGTTACTTGCCCTGCCATGGAAACATTGGATCTACGGGGAACGCCCTGTCCTTTGAACTTTGTGCGCACAAAACTGCGACTGCAACAGTTGCCCCCCCAGCAGCCCCTTGAGGTGTGGTTGGATGCAGGAGAACCCATTGAGCAGGTGCCCGATAGTTTGCGCATGGCGGGCTACGATGTCCTTGGGATTGAGCCACGGCAGGACTATTTTGCCCTTCAGGTGCAGCGTCCGGCATGAGTGATCTGGTGGGCTTGGTGCGGGCTGTTCAGGCCAATTACTACCGTGTCCGCCTGCGGGAAGCCACCAATGGTATTGAGGAGTTACTGTGTGTACGCCGCGCCCGCCTCAAGAAGATGGGGCAACAGGTGTGTGTGGGGGATTGGGTAGTGGTGAGCCATCCCGACTGGCAAGGACACCGCGGAGCGATCGCTGAGATTTTGCCCCGCCGCAATCAATTGTCACGCCCAGCGATCGCCAATGTCGATCAAGTGTTGCTCCTTTTTGCCTTGGCTGACCCTCCTGCTGATGTCCATCAAATTAGCCGCTTTCTCTTGACCGCCGAGGGATTGAATGTCGAAATTCAGGTGCTTTTCACCAAAGCGGATTTAGTTTCTGCGCAAGAGCAACAGCAGTGGCGCGATCGCCTGCATCAATGGGGCTATCACTGCCATGTCCTCAGTCTCACCCAAGGAAGCGACTGGCAACATCTGCATCCCCACCTCGCCGATAAGATTACAGTTGTCTGTGGCCCGTCGGGGGTAGGCAAAAGTAGCTTGATCCGCCATCTGACACCTCGGGAAGATATTCGCGTCGGTGCGGTCTCGGATCACTGGCACCGGGGGCGGCACACCACTCGCCATGTGGAACTCTTTCCCCTGCCAGCGGGGGGCTGGATTGCCGATACACCGGGCTTTAATCAGCCGGAACTGCCCCAAGACCCCCAGCAATTGGCGGCGGCTTTTCCGGAGATTCGCCAACGGCTGAGCAAGGATCGGTGTCTCTTTGATAACTGTCGCCACGATCAGGAACCGGGCTGCTGTGTACGCGGTGATTGGGAGCGCTACCTCCTCTACATTGAGTATTTGCATGAGCTAGAAACAATGGCCAGTTCAGAGCCATCCTTAGGGAAGGCACCCCCAGTGAAGGCCAAGAGTGACCGCCAAGGGCAGCAGCGCCTTGAACCCCTCTTGGATCCGAAAAAATATCGCCGCCGATCGCGCCGACAGCAGCATCAGCACCTCAACCCTATGGCTGAAGAAGTCCTCGATAGCGAACTGTGATGACGATGCCCCTTGTGTTAACTCTCATCCTGTTGAGTGTAACGGGTCTTTCCTTGGTAATCTGGTTGGTTTTGCTGCTGTTTTGGGGACAGTTTTGGCGCCCGGATCAGCGGCTACAGGGGGGAGACCTCAGGGTTTGGCCAAGGGTGGTGGTTGTCATTCCAGCTCGCAATGAGGCGGCGGTGATTGGCACCAGTGTGCGATCGCTCCTCGAACAGGACTATGCTGGAACCCTACATCTGATCTTGGTGGACGATCAAAGTAACGATGGCACAGGGGACATTGCTCGCCAAACGGCTTTGGAACTGGGCAAGGGCGATCGCCTAACGGTGATTGAAGGCACACCGCTCCCCCCCGGCTGGTCAGGTAAGCTCTGGGCGCTGTCCCAAGGCATTGAGGCCGCCCGTGCGTTTGATCCCGATTACTTGCTGCTCACAGATGCCGATATTGCCCACGATCGCCAAAATTTGCGCCAATTGGTCGCCCACGCCCGTCAGCAAAACTGTGCCCTTGTCTCGCTGATGGTGAAACTGCGCTGCCAAAGTATTTGGGAAAAATTGCTGATTCCCGCCTTTGTCTTTTTCTTTGCCAAGCTCTATCCCTTCCGCTGGGTCAACGATCCACAGCGATCAACGGCGGCTGCAGCGGGGGGGTGTATTTTGATTGATCCTCTGGCCCTAGACAAGATAGGGGGCATTGCCTGTATTCGCGATGCCCTAATTGATGATTGTTCCTTGGCAGCAGCGGTAAAGCGCGCAGGCTACCGCATTTGGCTGGGATTAACACCGACAACAGTGAGTTTGCGAGCCTACAATACCCTCAGCAGTATTTGGCAGATGGTGGCTCGCACTGCCTATACGCAGTTGTCCTATTCACCGCTCTTGCTGGTGGGAACCGTGATTGGCATGACACTGGTGTATTTGTGGGCGCCCCTTGCCCTTGCTATCGGTCTGATCGGTCAGTCGCTACCCTTAGCCGTCATGGCGGGACTCACTTGGGGGAGCATGGCGATCGCCTACGGGCCAACGGTGCGTTTCTATGGCCTCAATAGGGCTTGGGCGCTGACACTGCCTGTGATTGCCTTCCTCTATACGCTGATGACACTGGATTCGGCGCGGCGCCACTGGCAAGGCCGGGGGGGGGCTTGGAAAGGACGGGTTTATCCCCGCAAGTCATAGATGGGGCGATAGGCCATGACAATCAGCGTGTCAGTGGGGTCAAGGCTCTGAAAGTCTGAGGGACGAGGGTTGAGCAACACCTGCTGATTTTGGCGGCGAATCCCGATCAGGAGCAGCGGGTTCTCTGGATGGCGACTACTGTACTCACTCATCCAAGCACTGAGGGCAGCAAAGGAGAGGCCACAGAGGGTAGTGGGATAGTGCCCTGGCTCAATGAAGTAAAACTCATTGGTGTGATCAGAATAGGTCAGGAGTTGGCGATAGACCTCGGACATTTGGCGAAAGAGGGCACTTTGGGCCAGAATCCCAGAACTATAGTCCTGACTCAAAATCACTTCATCCACCCCCGCTTCCTTAAGGTGGCGCTGGCGATCGCTATTCACCAATTCGGCCACCACATGAATATCCTGCTCTTGGCTAGGAGTTTTCTCTAGATGCTTTACCGCAAGGGCAATGAGGGCATTTTTTTCATCGGGAGCTTCCATGTCGGCATCGGCAAGCAGAATAATGGCTTTGGCTTGGGGGGCATTGAGGCGCTCTAGGGTGCCATGGTGGGTAGGATCCCCTTGCACTACAAAGACATCCGGGCGCCCTTGGAATTCAGGATCCAGTGCAATCGGTTCAGCACATAAAAGCACAATGTCACGGGGATGGTAGGCGTTGGCGGCAATCAGTTGGCGGAGCACAAGGGGCGCCTTGGCATTCCAGTTGCAAATAATGATGTGGTTGCTAAAGGGTTTCATGGGTAGGGTTTGGCTAAGAGCTTGGGTGACAAAGTAGGCGGAAAATTTGCCAACCAAGGCACCAAAGGCAAAGGTGCCAAAAAGCAGTAGTACGAGCTGCAGGACTTGCCCCGGCAGGGTGCGCGGGCGATCGGGATACTCCCCCACCAAGGTAATCACTGCATTACTGAGGGTCTCCCAAGCGCGGCTCGGCGACTGAAGTGCCTCTTCGCTCCAGAGGAAAGCCACAATTAACAGCACCAGAATCGCGATCGCCCCTAGGGTAAGGAAGCGTTGAAGTCGCTCGTGCATTGGTTGGCGAGGGAAACATCACGTCTATTCTAAGATTCCGCCCCCTTGTAGAGTCTCCCAGATTCCAGTATCCTGACTGCTATACAGCCCTTTTCCCTAAGGATGGAACCCCCTCGAAACAGCCAAAACTACTTAATGACCCAATCACATCCCCTCAACAGGTCGACATCACTGGCAGAGGGGCGATTTATTCAGCATGATAGAAACAATATCGGCAGTAAAGGAGCAGTCTCTTGAATAAGCCTGACGACCGACGATGCCGACTCAGACTGTATATCTGGGGTTCCCCCTAGAAGAATAGCTGCAATGTCTGCTGCTGCCTTAGAAATTTTACTTGTGCTGCTGCTCATCATCGCCAATGGCATTTTTGCTGGTGCTGAAATCGCAGTGGTCTCTGCACGCAAGGTTCGTCTTGAGCAACTGGCAAAACGGGGTCAACGCAAGGCGAAGGCAGCCCTAAAACTTGCCAACTCCCCGAATAATTTTCTCTCGGCTGTACAAATTGGGATTACCCTGATTGGGATTCTCAGTGGTGCCGTGGGCGGTGCCACCCTTGCCCAGCGGTTACAGGCTGCCCTCAGTCCCGTGCCATGGTTGGGGCAGTATAGTCAGCCTTTGAGTATTGCCCTTGTGGTGACGGGGATTACATACCTTTCCTTGGTGATTGGCGAACTGGTGCCCAAGCGCATTGCCATGACGTACCCTGAGGCGATCGCCTGCAACATTGCCAAACCCATGACATGGCTGACGAAATTAGCGGCTCCGATTGTGCATTTACTCAGCGTCTCCACAGACACCATCCTGCAAGTATTGGGCATTACCACCATTGCTGACCAAACGGTTACAGAGGATGAAATCAAAGTCCTGATTGAACAGGGGGCACAGGCGGGTCTCTTTGAGGTGGCGGAGCAGGACATGGTGGCGCGGATTTTTAACTTGGGCGATCGCCCGATTCAGTCGATCATGACCCCCCGCACCGATATTGTGTGGCTGGATATTGAATCCTCGCTTGAAGAAATAGAAACAGAAATTCTGGCCAGTTCCCATTCGCGGTTTCCCGTGGCCGAAGAGACCATTGATCACTGCTTGGGAATTATTTCAGCCAAGGACTTTTTGGCCGCTCGTCTCACCCAGCAAGAGATTGACCTGCGCCAGCTTTTGCAACCAGCGCTCTTTGTTCCCGAAGGCCTACCGGCACTTGATGTCCTTGAACTCTTTCGTCAGTCGAGTCAACACATTGCCCTGATTACCGATGAATACGGGGGCATCGAAGGACTGGTGACGCTCAATGATCTCACGGAGGCGATTATTGGCACCCTGCGTCACGACGAGGGGGAGGAACCGCAAATTATTCAGCGGGAGGATGGCTCGTGGCTATTGGATGGGTTGCTCTCGACCTATGAACTCAAGGAATTGCTGCGGCGGGAAAGTTTACCTGAGGAGGACACGGCCAACTACCACACCCTTGGCGGGCTAATCATTACGCTATTTGGGCGTATTCCCCAGTCGGGAGATTACATTGAAACCGATGGCCTGCGCTTTGAAGTGGTGGATATGGATGGCAACCGCGTGGATAAGGTGCTGGTGACCGAACTAGTGAGCGATGATGCCCTCGCCGATGACAGCAACCCCAAGGACAAGGATTAACGACGGCGCAGATGCAGATCCGCTACTGTACGTTGCAGCGATCGCCAGCGTTGTTGTCGCAGTTGATTCAGGGCGCGTTTCAGGGGTGGCAAGGGGGGCTGATCACCACCATAGCGCCAAGCCACATAGGCCTGCGTCAGGGTTTCAATGGCTCGCTGACTGACGGCATCAAGACGGCCAGCGGTTTGCAGCGATCGCGCGTATTCCCACGGAGTTTGATTGGGTCGCTTCGGTAATCCCTGCTGGGCGAGACCATCGAGCATTTGTACATAGAGGCGGGCGATCGGCGGCAGTTTTTGCAGGCGTTGACGATATCGCCACGTCTGGAGAGCGTACCACAAACCCCAGACCACAATGACGCCACCAAAGAGAATCAAAATCCCTTGGACAATCCCCCCCAGCCCTTGGCTAAACAGATCAAAGAATTTTTGCAAAGCAGTTTCGAGGGTAGCAAAGATAATGCCAAAAAATCCCGTCACCGGGGTCGGCAACCATCCCGTGACCCACTGCCAAAACTGCTGCAGAACGCTAAAGGTCTGATCTACCTCTAGGGTGGCTGGATAGAGATCGTGCCCCGGAATTGGATCAAAGAGAAACCAGCCCAAATTGGGAAAGTAGGCTTCCGTCAGGGCATAGGCATCGGTATTGCGAACCACATACAAGCCCGTGAAGGGGTTAAATTCCCCCGTTCCTAAACCGGTGACCAAGCGCGTGGGAATGCCAATACTGCGCAGTAGCAGCGTCAACGCCGTGGAAAAGTGATCGGGATAGCCGCCGCGCCACTCAAACAGAAAGGCGGCCACCAAGTCTTGATCTGGGCTCAAGGGAGGAATATCGGTTTTGAGGCGGTAGGACTGCTTGAGGGCTTGGGTGAGGTAGAGAGCTTGCTCGTAGGGTTCGGGAATCGAGCGATCGGCCTTGGCAAGGAGGTCTTTGGCCAGCGCTTGCAGCCGTGGTTTCAGGTCAGGGGGGACTTCAAGGTAGGACTGATAGCCTACGGTGTGATTTAATTTTGGCGCTCTGCGCAACAGGGAGCGATCGCGCACGGGCACTTGGGAAATCACAGAATAGGTCAGCCCCTCGGGCAAGGGCACCGGCGCCCGCAGGCCACCCTCGGGGTCACGGGCAATTTCACGGGTGGGAAAATAGAGTTCGCGGGGTTCGTAGAGATGGGGAATCAGGTTACTAAACTCAGAGACAATGGTATAGGTCTGAATCACTTCCCGCGTCGGCATTTGGGAGAGTTGCTGTGGCAGCAGATAGCGAAAACTCCAAGGGGAACGCCGCAGCACTTCTGCCTTATCGTTGCGACTAATGCGCCAACCCCGCCCCGTATATTCATCAAAGGCAAGGACGCGCCAAAAGCCGGGGGCTTGCGATCGCACCCGCATTAACTCCCTAGGCGTCATGCTCCCGCCAAAGGTCTGATCAATCTCAGAGCCAAAGCCATAGTAAAAGTTCGGGTCAAAGGTTTGATTGGCCAGTTCCTCGCCAACACCACCACCACCACGGCCACTGACATAGCCCGGATTGATCACCCGGGTTTGGTCAAACTCCCCTGCCACTTGAATTTCAGCACTGACAGGCAAGGTGCGAATTTGATAGCCGGGGAAGCGCGGCAGCAGCACAAAGACCACCATCCCCAAGCCAAGAATCAGGGCAAAGAGGCCGACCCATTGCCGCCAAGGCAAGCGCAGGGATTTCAGGGTGGTGGAGAGTAGGCCAAGGCGCGAGCGGTAGTCAAGGACGAGTACGGGTAGGGCGATCGCCAGAAAGATCACAAGAAACAGCCCAAAGGTCATGGTTTGACTGAGGGTGGCCGCCACACTAATTAAAATCAGGGCAATGACCATTGAGTAGCCCAAATCTTTGCGGCGGGGCAGGTCAAAGCTATGGAGCACTTGCAGTTGAATCAAGAGTTCCGTCAGCAAAATCCGTGAATCCTGGTTCAGTGCTGCCAACCGCGCCAAAAAGACCGCTAATGCCGTCAACATCCCAACGGCGATCGCCAGCTTTGCCACCACATTTCTTTGCCGCCGTGCCCACCAACTCCAACTAAAGCCCGCAATGGAGAGGGGAACTGCCCAGAGACTATTGGCAGTATCCGCCGCCACATCAGTTGCCACCAGGCCAACAATCACCATGCCCAAGACCCCTAGGCGCAGCAGCAGGGAATCCTCAACATCTTTGGCGGGAGCTAGCATCGGGGAATTGGCAATGGGCTGTAACCAAGACTGAACCATCGGACAGCAGCGGCAAACAGTGCCCTGATCCTAACAAATCTCTTCCCCAGAAGTGGTGGATACCTTGGCGGCGATCGCGTCCTCTATCAGCGGCTTGCAGCATGGCTTAAAAATCAGCCCCTGACGGCGCAAATCTACACCGAAGAGGAACTCCAATCGCTTTTGGGTCTCTCCCTTCCCCCAGGGCTAAAATCAGGGTTCAATCATCTCAACAGGAGCAAATTCCTCTTGCTTAGCCGCCAGCGATCGCGGGAATGATGCTGACTTCGTCGCCATCCTTGAGGGGCGTTTCAATGCCATTGAGGAAGCGAATATCCTCATTGTTGACGTAGAAATTGACAAATCGCCGCAGTTGGCCACTTTCATCGCAGAGGCGCCCTTTAATGCCGGGGCAGTCCTGCTCTAGCTTTTCCAGAAGCTCAGCGATCGATTGGGCTTGACACTCCACCGTTGCTTGATCGCGGGTGAGCTTTTGCAAGGGCGTCGGAATCAAAACAGTAACAGCCATAGACCTCTACAAACCATCCATAAATTTCAACACAGCGTCGGAAAAACCGACTAGACCAATACCGGTTGCCAATCCAACCGTTCGAGGGTGCGCGATCGCTCCAAGGCACGCTCAAAGCTAGCCAACTTGGGTTGGATCGTCAGGGGTTGACCAATGTCGTTTTGCACTGCCTCTTGGGTTTTCAGGCCGTTGCCGGTGATATAGACCACCGTCACCTCTTCGGGGTCAATTTTGCCCGATTCCACCAATTTTTTAAGAACGGCAATTGTGGTACCGCCAGCGGTTTCCGTGAAAATACCTTCCGTTTCCGCCAGCAGCTTAATGCCTGCCACAATTTCTTCATCGGTGGCCGCAGCGATCGCCCCATTGGTTTTGCGGGCAATCTCTAGGGCATAGACCCCATCGGCGGGGTTACCAATGGCAATGGACTTAGCAATGGTGTTGGGCTTCACGGGTGCCACAAAATCCCGCCCCTCGGCATAGGCTTGGGCAATGGGGGAGCAGCCCACCGCTTGGGCACCACTACAGCGCACGGGTTTATCCGCCACCAGACCCACTTCCACAAATTCGCGGAAGCCCTTGTAAATTTTCGTGAACAGAGAGCCAGAAGCCAAGGGAGCCACAATGTGGTCAGGAAGCTGCCAGCCCAACTGTTCAATCACCTCATAACCGAGCGTCTTTGACCCTTCCGAATAGTAGGGGCGCAAATTGATATTGACAAACCCCCACCCGTGGGTATTCGCCACTTCCGAGCACAGGCGATTCACTTGGTCGTAGTTGCCCTCAACGGCCATTACCGTTGGCCCATAGATGAGCGTCCCCAAGACCTTACCCGCTTCCAAATCTGCTGGAATAAAGACACAGCAATCTAGCCCTGCATGAGCCGCGATCGCCGCCGTTGAATTCGCCAAATTGCCGGTACTGGCACAGGAGACGGTCGTAAAACCCAATTCCCGCGCCCGCGTCAACGCCACCGATACCACCCGATCCTTGAAGCTCAAGGTGGGCATATTCACGGCATCGTTTTTGATGTACAGATGCTTGAGTCCGAGTCGCCGAGCCAGCCGCTGGGCTTTGAGGAGGGGAGTCATCCCTGTGCCCACATCAATGGGGTTGGGCGATGTCACAGGCAAAAAGGGACGGTAACGCCAAATGGACTTTGGCCCCGCCTCAATCGTGCTGCGCGTTACGGCTGCCGCCAATTGGCTCAGATCGTACTTCACCTCTAGGGGGCCAAAACAGTATTCGCAGACATGAATGGCTTGGGGTTCGTACTCGGCGCCACACTCTTTGCATTTGAGGTGGGTAAAGTAGGCGGTTGCGGTGGTGGAGCTAAGGGTTGCGGTCATGGGTGTCAGACTGCCTCAGACAAGTTGTTGACCATCCTAGCAGGGGGCGATCGCCCTGTCAAATATATCCGACTATTTTTATCGGGATTTGAATGGCCATAAAAATTCTCCCCGTTTTCCTTGGAGATGTGCTGCTAATCAGCGGTTGGCGCTATCCTAGGGCTTTTTGAGGCTTCAGCGAATGGGGGTATGCACGGTCACCCGCTTCGTGCCATCGGGAAATGTTGCTTCGACTTGTACTTCTGTGGGCATTTCCGGCACCCCCTCCATGACATCGTCACGGCTGAGCAGCGTTGTGCCATAGTTCATCAAATCAGCAACTGTGCGCCCCTCCCGCGCCGCTTCCAAAATGGCAGCAGAAATATAGGCCACTGCTTCGGGATAATTGAGCTTGAGACCCCGTGCTTTACGACGTTCGGCCACAAGAGCGGCGGTAAAAATCAGGAGCTTGTCTTTATTCTTGGGGGGACAGTTGCATCGTTCCTCAGGCTAAACACTCACTTTGGCCTCTATCTTAACTTGTGGCTTTGGTGCCCAGAAAATCAATGAGCGATAAAGTCAAACTGCGACAACACTATCTTGAATGGCGGCAGCACCTGAGCGATCGCGAGTGGCAAGATCGCAGTCAGCGCATTTGTCAGCACTTGCTTGATCATCCCCAGTTTCAACAGGCAACCACAGTGTTGACCTATGTGCCCCATCGCCGCGAACCCGACTTGCGCTTCCTCTGGTCACTCCCGAAACAGTGGGGCTTGCCCCGTGTCGTGGGTCAGGATTTGCGGTGGCATTGTTTTAATGGCAACCAAGACACTCTCCAGCAAGGACGCTATGGCCTTTGGCAACCGCCCCCCGAAGCGCCCCCGATTGATCCAGCGTGTGTTGATCTCTGCCTAGTGCCTGCCGTTGCCTGCGATCGCCAAGGCTACCGTCTCGGCTATGGCGCCGGTTTTTTTGATCGCCTCTTTGCCCACCCCGATTGGCAGCACGTGTGTCGCTGGGGAATTGTCTTTGAGTCAGCCCTTCTAGCAGAATTGCCCCGTGACCCGTGGGATCAGCCACTGCAAGCTATCTGCACTGAATCAGGCCTCTTGGCAATCAGCTAAAGCCCCAGTTTTGCCAACACCGGTTGCATTGAAACCACGTGTTTTCTCAAACCCAGTTCCTCAGGACGCAGGCCAAGGGCTAGACCCACCAGTTGCGGCAGATGGAGAATCGGCAAATTGAGGGTAACTCCCACCTGCTGGGCAATTTCTGGTTGGCGAGCATCCAGATTCAAATGACAGAGGGGACAGGGGGTGACAATGCAATCCGCGCCATGGGCGATCGCGCTCTGGAGTCGTTGTGCCGCCATGGCAAAACTGGCCGCCGTCGCATAGCTGGAAATGGGCCAACCACAGCACTGGGTACGTCCCTCATACTCGATGGGGGTAGCCCCAACTGCCTCAAACACCTGTTCCATTGAGGTGGGGTGAATTGGGTGATCAAAGGGCAGCCTCTCTTGGGCACGCAGCAGATAGCAGCCATAAAAGGCCGCACAGCGCAGTCCCTTGAGGGGACGACGGACGCGATCGCGCAACTCGTCAATGCCCACATCGCCGATAATCGCCCAGAGCAAATGCTTCACTTCTGTGGTGCCTTGGTAAGGAGCGCAGCCCTGTTGCGTCAACACTTGGTTAATTTCTGCCACGTACGCCGGGCGATCGCGCTGAAAGGTCTTGAGGCGTTCATCCACATGGCCAATCACCCCCTGACAGGTGCTGCAATGGGTCAACAGGGGCAAAGCCAACTGTTCGGCAAGGGCAATGTTGCGGGCATTGACGGTATCTTCTAGCAGCCACGAATTCTCCTTAAACGTGCCTGAGCCACAACAACTGGCTTCCTTCAGTTCCACCAGCTCGATATTCAACAGGGGGGCGATCGCCCGCGTTGAGAGGTCTAATTCCCGACAGGCCCCTTGAGCCACACAACCGGGATAATAGGCATAGCGTAAAGCAGACATACAACTTGAAACGCCTAAAATCTGCCCCTAGTCTAGCCAATCATCACAATCACTCGTGTGTCCTACTGCTCAGGTATAATCCTAGGATTTAGAAACCAATCCTTGTTTTTTAGTCAAAAGTCCGTGTTACCATAAACCAATTTCTTGCAGTTCTTTCAACAACCCATGCCATAGGAGTGTTATCTTGCGTTACTTATTTAGTTCGGAGTCCGTCACCGAAGGCCACCCCGATAAGATTTGCGACCAAATTGCCGATGCCATTCTGGATGCGCTGCTCACCCAAGACCCCCAAAGTCGCGTTGCCGCTGAGGTCGTCGTGAATACGGGTCTGGTGCTGATTACTGGGGAAATTACCACCAAAGCACAGGTCAACTACGTCAACCTAGCACGGCAGAAAATCCGTGAAATTGGCTACACTGATGCTGAAAATGGCTTTGCCGCCAATAGCTGTGCCGTTATCGTTGCCCTTGATGAGCAATCCCCCGATATTGCCCGAGGGGTGGACACGGCTCAAGAAGCACGGGAACGTCTCAGTGATGCCGAATTAGATCGCGTTGGCGCCGGTGATCAGGGCATTATGTTTGGCTATGCCTGCAATGAAACCCCTGAGTATATGCCCCTGCCCATTAGCTTGGCTCACCGCATGGCGCGTCGCTTGGCTGCTGTCCGCAAAACGGGTCAACTTCCTTATCTGCGTCCCGATGGCAAAACTCAAGTCACTGTCATCTACGAAGATGGCCAGCCGGTGGGCATTGATACCATCCTGATTTCCACCCAACACACGGCCACCATTGGTGACATCAGCGACGAAGCCGCCGTTCAAGAAAAGATTAAAGCCGATCTATGGGAAGCCGTCGTCAACCCTGTCTTTGCGGATCTGGCAATTAAACCCGATGACAAGACCCGCTTTCTCGTCAACCCCACGGGCAAATTTGTCATTGGTGGTCCTCAGGGGGATTCGGGACTCACAGGACGCAAACTGGTGGTGGATACCTACGGTGGTTATGCCCGTCACGGGGGCGGTGCTTTTTCCGGGAAAGACCCCACCAAGGTCGATCGCAGTGCTGCCTACATGGCTCGTTACATTGCCAAAAACATTGTGGCCGCAGGCCTAGCCGACAAATGCGAGTTACAGATTAGCTATGCCATTGGTGTGGCTCGCCCCATGAGCCTGTTTGTGGATACCTTTGGCACGGGTAAACTTGCCCCAGAGCAACTGCTGGAGTTAATTACAACTCACTTTGATCTGCGCCCCGCTGCCATTATCCAAACCTTTGGTCTGCGCCACTTGCCCCAGGAGCGCGGTGGTCGCTTCTACCAAGATGTGGCTGCCTACGGTCACTTTGGGCGTCATGACCTCGACCTACCTTGGGAAAAACTCGATAAAGTCGCCGATCTGCAAGCCGCTGCCGCTCAATTTCTAAGCGCAGTCTAGGAACATATTGGGGGGATTTCTCCCCCCTGCACTACTGGGTGACTCGTTGCAGGCAGGTTTGTGCCGTGTTGGTGAGCATCTGGCGCACTTCGGGATTGACATTGGTCTGTACATCTTCACCGATCGCCTGAAATTCTGCCAAGGTGAGCGAGGATTGCAGTTCATTGATCACACAGGTACAGTAGGCATTGCCGTATTGCGCCATTTGCGGCACCTGTTGTTGCAGGGCAGTCGTACATTCACTGGTAAATCGGGAAACCACTTCTGGGGGGTAGGGAGCAGCGATCGCCCCCCCGCCGAGGGACACCGCACTTAAAACCGTCAAAGAGATGGATGATTTTTTGAGTAAAGACATTGTTTCTATCCTTCGTGTATCAAAGTTTCATGCCCATTCTTTAGTGACTCCTCCAGTCTAGGCAGGTTCCAGAGAATGTGCCACTTTGGGCGATCGCCACAAAACGCAGATTTACATTCCTAGGGGCAAACGTTAAAGTAGAGGATTGGACTACTACAACACCGTTCACCTTAGCCCTATGACCCTATACAACCCCTCTTTGTACGAAGAACCCATTTCCCAAAAGAACTTAACCGCTGCGGGTCGTTCCGATCGCTCCATTTTGGAATGGTTACAGCAAACGGGTCGATTAATTGCCCGTGATGCCAATGAGACAGACCCGATCGTGGATAGCACCCTCGATGATATGGGTGAAATTGAGGAATTTGTTGGTGACTCCTTGGGCGATTACGACGAAGAAGATGACCTAGGGCTTGAGGAGTAGGGCACCAATCCCCCTATTATCGGAGTGATGTGCTAGAGCTATCCCCATGCCCTCCACCAAAACCACGGCTGCCATTGAACCCCGTTGGCTGACAGGACAGCGACTTTTTGGCCTTCTCGCTATTGGCCTGCTCATGGCTAGCATTGCCTACGATACCGGAGCAAACCACTGGCAACAGCCGTTGAAAACCTTGACACTGCCTTGGTTGGTGAGCTTTGCCATCGTTGTAGGGCTAGGGATGGCGGTGGTGCCCCTGTTGCGGCGGTTGAAAACTGGGCAGATTATTCGCGAAGATGGTCCACAATCTCACCTGCAAAAATCGGGCACACCGACAATGGGGGGAATCTTTTTTGTGCCGACGGGGTTAGGTCTAGCCCTCCTGTGGACTGGAGTTGCGCAGGGGAAAGTATCCGCAACGGTGGGGGCAATCGCCCTCCTTGTTCTCTGGTATGCTGCCATTGGCTGGTGGGATGACTGGCAAGTTCTGCGGCGCAAATCCAACAAAGGGTTATCGGCGCGGCTGCGGCTCCTCCTTGAGGGGATTGGGGCAGCTCTTTTTTGTGCTTGGCTGGTGGGCAGTGATCCAACGGCAACGGTGGTGACCGCGCCTTGGGGGTGGGTTTGGCCTTTAGGGATGGCGTTTATTCCCTTGGCGATTTTTGTGCCGATGGCGGAAGGGAATGCCCTCAATCTCACCGATGGTCTCGATGGTCTTGCCGCGGGCACGGCGGCGATCGCCCTCCTCGCTTTAGGCATGATTCTGACCGCCCATCCCGATTTGCAAATTCTGGCAGTGGTCATGAGTGGTGCCTGCCTCGGCTTTCTCTGGCACAATCACCATCCGGCACGGGTGTTTATGGGGGATACGGGTTCCCTAGCCCTTGGGGCACTCCTTGCGGGCATTGGCTTGGCCAGTCATCACCTCTGGGAACTGTTGATTGTCAGTGGTCTTTTCTTTGTGGAGTCTCTCTCAGTCATTGCCCAAGTGCTCTACTACAAAGCAACCAAAGGTCCCGATGGCGTGGGCAAACGGCTGCTGCGGATGGCCCCTCTACACCATCACTTTGAATTGGGGGGCTGGTCAGAACTGCGGGTGGTGAGTACGTTTTATGGGGTGGTTGCCCTCTTGGGACTGCTCTGTGGCCTCCTGCAATGGTTGGCTTGATGGGGGAAGTGCAATGAAAGCAGCAGTACTCTACGGCAAAGAAGATGTCCGCATTGAAACCGTCGCCGATCCCACGCCCGGTCCCGGAGAAGTGGTGATTCGTGTTCAGGCTGCCACTACCTGTGGTACCGATTTGAAGGTATGGCGGCGCGGCGGTCATGCACGGATGCTAACGCCACCGATTCTCTTTGGCCATGAAGCGGCCGGGGAAATTGTTGCCCTTGGGGCTGGGGTGACCGGCTGGCAGGTGGGCGATCGCGTGGTAGCGAATAATTCTGCCCCCTGTGGCCAGTGTTTTTACTGCCAACGCCAAGCCTTTTCTCTCTGTCCCCATCTGGAGTTTAACAATGGCACGTTTGCCGAGTATCTAAAAATTCCCGCCAGCATCGTCCGCCAGAATCTGCTGCCTATTCCGGCGTCCCTCTCCTTTGCTTTGGCAGCGCTCACCGAACCCCTCGCCTGTGTCCTCCACGGTGTGGCTCGCTCTGGCTTTGACCCCGCAATGGTTGAAACGTGGCCGAGTCCACCGCAAATTGTGGTGCTGGGGGATGGTGCCATTGGCCTGATGTTTATGGGGGTTCTGGCACAGCAGGGAGCACGGGTTCTCGCCTTTGGCGGTTCCGATCAGCGGCTGGCGATCGCCCGCACCTTTGGGGCAGAGCAGATAGTAAATCATCACCAGTGCAGCGATATTCCTGCTGTGGTTAAAGACTGGACCCAAGGACGGGGTGCCGATATTGTCATTGAAGCCACTGGCGTACCTGAAGTCTGGGAAACGGCGATCGCCTGTGGTCGCCCCGGTGCCACCATTAACCTCTTTGGTGGCTGCCCCCGCGAAACTTCGATCCGCGTTGATACCGAACGCCTGCACTACGAAGAACTCACCCTCAAGGGGGTCTTTCACAACACACCCACATTTGTCCGCCAAGCCTTGCAACTGATTGCCAGCGGCACATTGCCTTTCGAGAAACTGATTAGTGGCCAAGCCCCCCTCACGGAGATTGAAAACGTCTTGCAAGCAATGAAGGCGCGCCAAGTGATTAAAGTAGCGCTGCAGCCCTAGCTATTCCCGCAGGAGCAAATAGTACAACTGCCCCGGTGTATTGATCAGACCCGCCCGCGCTTTGGCCACCTCCCCCGTGCCCATGAAAATATCGACACGACCCGGCCCGCGAATGGCACTCCCCGTATCCTGATCCAAAACAAAACGGCTGACGGGGGTTTGCTGCCATTGGCCTTGGGCTTTGAGGGGAATTTTCGTGTTGATCACCGCCAAGGCACCCGGAGGCATCAGGGACTTATCAGTGGCGATCGAACGCTCTGGAATCACCGGCGTTGAGAGACTGCCCGTGGGGGGGCGCCCTTGGGTATGTTCAAAAAAGACAAAGCTGGCATTGCGAGGTAAATAGCGATCTAACTCAGCGGGGTTGGCCTCAAAGTAAGCCATGAGGCGCGGTAGCGTCAGTTCCTCACGGGGAATTTTGCCATCGCGAATGAGTTCTTGGCCAATACTCGTGTAGGGGTGATTAGTCTTACCGGCATAGCCCACCGTAAAGCGGCGACCATCGGGCAGTTGCAGCTCAGCCGACCCTTGGACGTGAACCAGAAAGGCCTCTAGGCGATCGCGCAAATAGACCAGTTCCAGACCCCGCAAAGGCCCATTGCGCCACTGCTGACCATCCGCCCCTTCCAGTTCCAAGCGGGTTGGGTGCGGCTCTCGCCACTGCTCAAAATTGGGGGGGCGACGAAATAGGGGATAGCGGTATTCTGCGGTGGGCACTAAGCTGGCACGATACGTCGGTGCATAATAGCCCGTGAAATCCACTCGCCCTTGGCCATCGGTGCCAATGGATTGATAAAAGACAAATTCTCGCTTGACAGATGCTTGCAGTTCTGCCGCAGAGCGACGGGTTTGTACCAGATGGCGAAAGCGTTCGAGGGAGCGGATCACTCGCTGATGGAGATTGGGGCCAAGGGCGGCGCCGGGTTGACCGGGAGCAGTGTAGGCGGCGTAGTCGCGGCGTGCTTTATCGCTGCGCAGGTAACGCAAACTATGATCAATGGCCTCCAGCAGTCGTGCTCGTTCCCTGGGGGATTGCCAAAGGGCCGTATCTAGGGCAACCCTTGGGGGCAGTTGGCTTTGGCGCGTTAAGGGAGCAACCGTTGGTGCTGTGGCGATCGCGCTTGTTGCGAGGATCACGACCCCCTGAACCCATCCTGCGAATAAACCCGCCATAGACGTTAGGCAAACCGATCCACACTAGAGGCAAACACGGGTTCTACCCGAATTGCAAATACCTTTGAGGGGCGCACCACCATGTATTCCCCTTGAATGTTTTTAATGGGAACGGAAATAAAGTCGTTGGAATCTGCTTTGGCCACTAACTCGTTGCTGTACCACTTCTGGAAGTCTTGAATGGTGGGGAAGCGCACCTCCTCACGGTGACCGCCATCCAGAAATAAATGCACCGCAAATTCAGAAGGGGTTCTGGGCATAGGCGCGATCGCTCATCCTCATCATGCACATTATTCCCCTATTATCGCCGCAATCGGTGGCTTCAGGCACTAGGGACCGCCAGTGAGGGGACGGGGGGCGCGATCGTAGTACTGGGCTGTCATCGCTGGGTTGAGAGCGCGAGCACGCTCATAGTCCCGTTGCGCCAATTCCACATTGCCACTATCGAAGTGAGCCATGCCCCGACTATAGTAGGCAGCAACAAATTGCGGATCCCGTGCTAGGGCAGCATCAAAGTCGGCAATCGCCGCTGTGTAGTTTTGCAGAGCCAGATAGGCCATGCCGCGGTTGTAGTAGGCGGCAATAAACTGGGGATCGTTGCGCAGCGCAGTGCTAAAGTCCGCGATCGCCCGCTGCATATCCCCTTGGTCATAGTAGGCTAGGCCGCGCGCAAAGTAGTAGTCAGCACTGGGGTTGAGTCTGATTGCTTGGCTAAAGGCATGAATGGCAGCGGCCAGATCACCCGTACCTTGGTGCATTAATCCCACGTTGTAGTAGTCCTCGGCACTGCGGGGCACAAGGCGTTGCAGTTCTTGCAGTTCAGGAGGTGTGAGGGTGGCGATCACCATGGGCTGTGCCACAGCAGCACTGCTGAGACCAACAAAAGCAGCTAAAACTGTCAAAACACTGAAGAGTTGTTGGCGCATCGTCGGCCTCCTTTGGGCATCGCTCAGCCTTACTTCGATCCTAAAAGAAAATGAAGAAATCGCCCAGCAAACGATAACAGTTGTAATAAGTCGCTCGCTCCGACCCTTTTCTTAGCTACATACACAGCATTGCGCTCTGGAGTCGTAGTGCATGCCATGCTTGGGAAAGGGCTGTATGTTGATATCTTTAAGTTTTTCTGCGCAGAGGGCAGTGCGCGAGCTCTTGGATCAGATGTGATCTAGGGCACTGACGCCGAACTCAAAGTCATGTTCAAAGGAACTTGTAATTAACAATACGCCCAAAACTCTCCGGCTGCAAACTAGCGCCACCCACTAGCACCCCATCAATTTCTGGCTGCGCCATGATCGCATCAATGTTGTTGGCATTGACCGAGCCACCGTACTGAATGGGGGCATCGGGATTCTGTAACTTGCTGCGAATCAGGCCAATGACACGGTTGGCTTCCGTTTCTTCACAGGTATCACCCGTACCGATCGCCCAAATGGGTTCGTAGGCAATCACCAAATTGCTCTGATCGACATCCACCAAGTCCAGCGCCAACTGCTGAAGGATGTGGTTTTCAGTTTCCCCAGCATCCCGTTGAGCTTTTGTTTCACCGACACAGAGAATGGGAGTCAGGCCATAGTGTTGGGCAGCCTTGAGCCGTTGGTTGACCGTAGTATCCGTTTCCCCAAAATACTGCCGCCGCTCACTGTGGCCAACAATCACGTAGCGCACGCCCAACTCCACCAGCATCGGTGGCGAAATTTCCCCTGTAAACGCCCCTTGATCCGCCCAGTGGACATTTTGGGCACCCAGCTTCACCCGCGTTCCGTGCAGACTCTTGGACAATACACTTAAACAGGTGTAGGGAACACAGAGCACCACCTCGCGATCGCTGGGGGTGTCCACCAATTTCCCTAAGAACTCCTGTAGGAAGGCCACCGCCTCCTGTTGAGTTTTGTGCATTTTCCAGTTGCCAGCAAGAACTTTTGGGCGCACTCGTCCTGACTTTCCTCTGCGAAACTTAGCGTAATTAAGCGTACCACACGAGTTGCCTCATATAATTAGAGGTTTAACTGAGGAAGTGGCTCAGACTTAACCCAGCTTGTCCCAAACCGCCGCAATTCGGGGAGATTGACGCTTGGGTTGCACGCGCGGAGTCCGCCGTCCGAGTTTGACTTGGTAGGTGTCGTTGTCAACTGTCACATAGCCGAGTTGGCGAACCTCTGCGAGGGTGGCACTGACCTCTTGCGCAGACCACTGCAACTGCTCAGCCAATTCTGGCACGGTGAAGGGCGTTGGCTGGCGCATCATCAGTGTCAAGAGCGATCGCTGGCGATCGGGCAAAACCAACAAATCTGCTGGATTGAGACCCCCACCGCAAGCACTGCTAGCATTTTGACTGTCTATCATTGGCAATGTTCCTCAATGGCAGTGACTGGCAGTGGCACTCGAGAAGGATCAAAAGGATCAAAATTCAGTCAGTCTCCTTACTCCTAGGCTACCCTAATCCAACAGATGCTGCACAACACTCCTGACAACGAGACTGTAGGGATGCTCAGGGTAGCGTAAACAGAAAATATCGCTGCTCCCCAGTTGAAACATTTCTTCACAAACAGGCAAGATACCTGCAACGGGCACACCATAGGTCGTTTCCACCTGCTGCTTGAGGGAGTCCTTATTAAAGGCGCTGGGGACTTTGTTCACCACCATCACCATTTTGGGCACATCCAGCTGCCGCGCCACATCAACCGTGACCGCTGTTCCTTGAAAGTCTTGGCGATCGGGTCGCAGAATCAGCACCAAGGCATCGGAGACTGTAATCGAGAGCAGCGTTTCCTCATTCAGCCCTGGGTGGGTATCAATGAGCAAAAAGTCGAGATTCAGCCCTTGGAGCAACTGCTGAAAACCATCATTGAGCAAGCCGACATCGTAGCCTTCCCGCAGCACACGGGTAATTTCACTGGTTTTGAGGCTAGAGGGAATGAGATAGATTGCTCCTTTGGCTTGCTGGCCGTGAGCCGTAATCAGATGGCTGACATCCCGCGCCACATCAGTAATTTCACAGCGTCCCCACAGGTAGTCATTCAGGGCATGTTCCGTATCTTCCGACTCAAGGCCAAAGAGCACATGGATACCGGGGGATTGAATATCCGTGTCCACGATCGCCACCCGATAGCCCAAGGTTGCCAAGGTACAGCCCAGATTTGCTGTTGTATTTGACTTGCCTGTGCCACCACGAAAAGAATGCACAGAAATAATGCTACCCATGAGCTGTCCTCGCTGCTCTGAACAATTCAACGTCTATTTTCACATCCTGCCGTCGAGGAAACATCTCATCCCAAATTCAGAAGATAGAATCCAAACGGCCAGCCCATCAGACAAGGGGTCATTCCGCGTCTTGGAAATACTGCTGGGCGTAGAACTGGGCATAGCGGGCAGACTGGGCAAGTAGTTCTTGATGGCTGCCACTTTCAATGATCCGCCCCTGCTCTAAGACAAGAATGCGATCGGCGCGACGAACCGTGGCCAAACGGTGGGCAATAATAAAGACGGTGCGCCCCTTCATTGCCTTTTCGAGAGCACTTTGCACCAAGGCTTCCGATTCAGAGTCCAAAGCAGAGGTGGCCTCATCCAAGATCAAGATACGCGGATCGGCATAAACTGCACGAGCGATCGCCAGTCGTTGGCGTTGACCCCCAGAGAGATTAATCCCCCTTTCCCCGACCCATGTCTGATAGCCATCGGGAAACTGAGTAATAAAGTCATGGGCATTGGCGATTTTGGCGGCCTCAATCAGTCGCTGCCAATCCGGTTCAGAGTAACCAAAAGCAATATTTTGGGCAATACTGCCTGAGAAAAGAATCGTTTCCTGAGGAACAATGCCAATTTGCCGCCGCAGGCTTTTCAGGGTCACAGTTTTAATATCAATGCCATCAATCAACACTTTTCCCGCTTGGGGGTCATAAAACCGGGGCAACAGGTTAACAATGGTGGATTTACCTGCTCCTGAATGTCCCACAAGGGCAATCACCTCGCCCGGCTCCGCCAAGAGATTAAAGTCCTTGAGCACGGGACGCTCTAGATCATAGCCAAAGCACACATCTAGGTATTGCACTTTGCCAGAAATGGGGGGTAGGGGCTGCGCATGGCTCATTTCCTTGATCGTGGGTTCGAGAGCCAACAGGCCAAAGCTACGCTCCACCGACGCCTGTGCCATTTTGAGTTCATTGTAATCAGCAGAAATCATATTAATGGGTTCCATCAGTAGCGCTACTGCGGCAACAAAGCTGAGGAACTGTGGCCCTGTGAGATGACCGGCATTGATTTGCCACGCCCCCAAGATAAACAGCAGCATAATGCTCAGAGCCTCAAGAAACCCCACCACCGGGTATTGCATTGACTTAATGCGTTCTGCACGGTAGCGAGCACGACGGTTCATATCAGCCTGATGTTCAAACTGCTCTACAGCATAGTCCTCAGCCGCAAACGCCTTAATCAGACGAATCCCCGAAAAAATCTCCGTGAGGTGGGAGGCCAAATCCGCAATGCGGGCTTGACTCAGGCGCGACTGTCGCAACAACCGATTGCCAAACCAAGCGATGAGAAACGTCATCAGTGGCGCAATGATCATCGTCCCCAATGTCAGTTGCCAGTTGAGGTAGAACATATAACCAATGACGGCAACTGTGGTTAAAGTTGAGGGGATGAGGCGATGAAAACTGCTATTGACCATGACGCCAATGCGATCCACATCCTCAGTGAGGCGGTAGGTGAGATCGCCGGTCGCTGCCTTTTCAAAATAGTCCACCCCCAAACGATGCAGATGACGGTACAGCCGCACCCGAATGTCATAGACAATCCGTAGGGAAATATCGGACATTAGGACATCTTGGCCAAATTGGCAAAAACTACGACCGACAAACAGCAGCGAGGAGGCGGCACACCATTGAATCAGGCCTATCAAATCCCCTGCCCCGATGAGCTTCGCCGCTTGGCCAATGAGGTAGGCGATCGCCGGCATGGTCGAGACGTAGCCGAGGGTACACAAAAAAGCGACCAGCAACCGTCGCCGATAGGGAAGGATATAAGCAAGTAACGGCCGGTAGCTGGTATTCCAAAGCATGGGCTATTTTCCAATGCAAAAACGGCTAAAGATTTGTTCTAGCACAGACTCCGTCACCTCTTCCCCGGTTAGGGTACCAAGGGCACGAGCGGCAGCATGCAGGTCAATTGTCCAAAAATCGAGGGGGAGTTGGGCATCAATGGCCGCAAGCACATGATTCAGGGATTGGTGAACCTGCTCCAAGAGCGCGGCTTGACGTTGGTTGATGGCAAAGTCTAGGTTGGCGGCGGTAACCCCTTGGCCTTGGACAAGGTCTAAAATGGCGTCCTCGAGAGACTCAATTCCCCTTTGACTGAGGGCCGAGAGCAGCACAGTGGGAATGGGGGCAATGGGCAATGGAATATCTTGAACCTCTACGGTTTCGCTGAGGAGATCAGCTTTATTCAAAACCACCAAGACGGACTGAGGCGCTTGCTGCCGCCGCTGCTGCAGCTCGAGTTGGTCGTAAATCTCCTGATCGGCGGCTGTCCACCCTTGACTGGCATCAATGACAAGGAGGATGAGATCAGCACTGGCTGCGGCTTGGCGCGATCGCTCGACGCCAATTTGTTCGACAAGGTTATCGGTCTCGCGAATGCCGGCCGTATCAAGCACTTGGATTGGAATGCCACCCACGACCAATTGGGACTCGACAATATCGCGGGTGGTGCCGGGTAAATCTGTCACAATGGCGCGATCGCTACGGCTCCAAGCATTGAGCAGACTCGACTTACCGACATTGGGGCGACCCACAATGGCCACTTTTAGCCCAGTGCGGATCAGTGCTCCCCGTTCTGCTGTGGCCAAAAACGCTGCCACTTGGTGTTGCAGCTGGCGAATGTCCTCAGCAATGGCTGCGGGGTCAAGGGGGGGTAGCTCGTCCGTAAAATCGAGTCGCGCTTCAATTTCCGCCAAGAGGGATAAACAGGTCTGACGAATCTGCTTGAGGGGACGGGCCAGTTTGCCCGTGAGACCCGCTAGCGCTATTTGGGCTGCCGTTGTCGATTGGGCGGCCACCAGTTCGGCCACACTTTCGGCTTGGGTGAGATCAAGGCGACCGTTGAGGAAGGCGCGCAGCGTAAATTCCCCCGGCTCGGCGAGGCGTGCTCCGGCGGCGACACACAGTTGCAGCACGCGCTGGACAGGGATGAGGCCACCATGACAGTGAAATTCCACCACATCTTCGCGGGTGTAGGAGCGGGGCGCCAGCATTAACAGCAGGAGCGCTTCATCGACCCGTTCCCCAGTTTGGGGGTCGCGGACATAGCCATAGAGAATACGATGGGATTCCCAAGGCTGCTTGCCGGGGGCTTCAAATAAAGACTGAGCGATCGCGACTGCTTTGGCGCCTGAGAGACGGACAATGCCAATACTCCCTTGCTGGGGCACAATAGCCGTGGCGATCGCCACAATCGTGTCATGAAGGGATTGCACTACCGTGGGTGATAGGACTCCTTTAGAGACTCATCTCGGCGGCTTGCACTTTCTCGACCTGTTTCTTCTTCAGAACCAGCAGAATCTGCGAGAGGGTGATGGCGGCAAAGAAGACCAACAGCCACTTAATGCGGTTGGGATCCTGCAGGACAATTTCCGTATCCTTTTGCCCAAAACCACCCACATTGGGATTGTTGGTGAGGGCTTCACCCGCTGCCACCGTTTGGCCTTCACTGACAATGAGGTCAGGGCCAGCGGGAATGGTCTCTGTCACTGCTTCACCACTCTCGGGGGTGATCACCACCGCAGTACTGCCATCGGGGTTAGCGGTAATACTGGTAATCGTGCCCGCGATCGGTGCAGTAAAGACGTTATTGTTGCTCTTTTCACCATTGGGATAGACTTGGCCGCGACCGCGGTTGCCCCCAGCGTGAACGGAGTATTTACCGAAGTGGATCGATTTATCCGTGGCAGGGTTGGGGGCGAGGACGGGGAAAACAATTTCCTGATACTGCTCACCCGGTAAGGGCCCCACCAGAATAATGTTTTGCTTGTCCTCACTGTAGGGCTGGTAGTAAATGCCGCTGGTTTTGGCTTGTAACTCCTCGGGAATGCGATCGGGAGGAGCAATTTTGAAACCCTCGGGCAGCATGAGAACTGCACCGACATTCAGACCGCCCTTAGAGCCATCCCCCAACACCTGTTGCACACGGGTGTCGTAGGGAATTTTCACCACGGCTTCAAAAACGGAATCGGGGGTGACGGCTTGGGGCACTTCCACTTGGGTGGGTTTGGCGGCGAGGTGACAGTTGGCACAGACAATTCGCCCGGTCGCTTCGCGAGGACTGTCATAGCCCTGCTGCGCATAAAATGGATAGGCCTGTGCTTGCGGTGACCAAAGAAGCACACTGGCGGCAAGGGCGATCGCCAGCGTCAACGATTTGAAAAAGCGTTTCATACCACTCCCTAATTTCTTTTTACGTCCACCAAGGTTCTTTGCCCGTGCGGAAATCGGTTTCCGTCCAAGGGGTAAACACCAGTTTGTCATCTTCGGTAACCGTGGCATTCACCAGTGCCAAGGAGAGGGGAGCAGGGCCACGCACCACTTTACCTGTGTTGTCGTATTGAGAGCCGTGGCAGGGGCAAATGAACTTGTTTTCACTGACATTCCAAGGCACCACGCAGCCAAGGTGAGTGCAGACGGCATTCAAGCCGTAATTGGCAATTTGGTGATCCTCAGTAACAATCACGTAGGTGGGATCCCCTTTAATCCCTTGGGCAAGGGAGCGATCGCCCGGCAGGTGCTTCGTCAGGTAGTCGGAAACCTTAATATCGTTGCCTAATGCATCCTTGGCAACCACACCACCACCCGTGCCGCCACTGGAGGGCGGAATGAAATACTTGACGACAGGGTACAGAGCGCCCAACGCTGTACCGGTAATGGTACCAAACGTCAGCAGGTTCATAAACTGTCGCCGCCCCATATCGGGCACATCAGACATTCCAGAAACTTGAGCCATGGTTTACGCTTATTTACTAAGGAATCGAAACGAACAGCCGTAAAATAATTACGTTTGTTAACTATTATCACACTGTCCGAGCCGTCCTAGCCGCAAGGGCTGAAATTCTTGCCAATGCTGACGCCCCTCACTGGTGATGAACTCCATGCCTTGCTCCTGCGCAAATGGGGGCGCTCCTTTGACCTTCAGTTTCGCCGCGTGGGCGATCGCATCTTTTTGCAAGTGATGTGGCGTTACCTCGAGCAGGCCTCCTATCCCGATACGCCTGAAGATTATGCCGCCCACCTTGGAGCCATCGCCCAGCACCTCAATGACTGGGGCTGTGCCCAGCAAGTTTGCACCTTTATTGAGACCACCCGTGAGAAACCCCGCCTCGGCAAAGCGGTGAATATTCCCCTCAACCTTGGCACCCGCATTATCGAATGGCTGGAATAGCTGCCCTTAGCAGATTTTTGAAAAAATGTTAAGAATGTTAAAAAGGATTGCGATGATGTGGGAGATGTCCCCCCTATGCCTGAGAATGTTTGCGGAAGGTTACGTCAGCCCGTCGGGTTCATCGCCGTACCTATCTCTCCTACAGGAGTGCGGTGAATCGTAACATTCCAATGGCAAATGCCACATTATCAAGACCCTTGTTTTACAATTCCAACTTTGGAGGAACTCAATGAGCGTCGTCACGAAATCGATCGTGAATGCAGATGCCGAGGCCCGTTACCTCAGCCCCGGTGAACTGGATCGCATTAAAAGCTTTGTCAGCACCGGCGAGCGCCGTCTGCGCATTGCCCAAACCCTGACCGAAAACCGCGAGCGGATTGTCAAGCAAGCGGGCGATCAACTCTTCCAAAAACGGCCTGATGTGGTCTCCCCCGGTGGCAATGCCTACGGTGAAGAAATGACCGCCACCTGCCTGCGTGACCTCGACTACTACCTGCGGCTTGTGACCTACGGTATTGTTGCGGGTGATGTCACCCCCATCGAAGAAATTGGTTTGGTGGGTGTGCGTGAAATGTACAACTCCCTCGGCACCCCCATTCCTGCCGTGGCCGAAGGGATCCGCGCCATGAAGAACGTTGCTTCCTCGCTGCTGTCTGCAGAAGATGCCGCTGAAGCCGGTTCTTACTTTGACTTCGTGATTGGCGCCATGCAGTAGGTCGCCTCAGCATCCTTCATTGATCCATCATCCAAATCAGTTTTTGAGGAAAAAGAACTATGCAAGACGCGATTACCGCTGTCATCAACGCCTCTGACGTACAAGGCAAATACCTCGACACCGCCGCCATGGAGAAGCTGAAAGCTTACTTCGCAACTGGCGAACTGCGGGTGCGGGCTGCGACCGTGATCAGCGCCAATGCCGCCAATATCGTCAAAGAAGCAGTGGCCAAATCTCTGCTCTACTCTGACATCACCCGTCCCGGTGGCAACATGTACACCACCCGTCGCTATGCGGCCTGTATCCGCGACCTCGACTACTACCTGCGCTATGCCACCTATGCCATGCTGGCTGGGGATCCTTCCATCCTCGATGAGCGGGTGCTCAATGGGTTGAAAGAAACCTACAACTCCTTGGGCGTGCCCATCGCTGCCACTGTGCAAGCCATCCAAGCCATGAAAGAAGTCACCGCCAGCTTGGTGGGTGCCGATGCCGGCAAAGAAATGGGCATCTACTTTGACTACATCTGCTCTGGCTTAAGCTAAGTACAGCTCTCCAGTCGCACATCTGTCTGGGAGTTAGGGGTTAGAATGTCAGCCTGTCATGGCAATTGTGCTTAAACAGTCTGAGTCTGGCCTTTAGCTCCCAGACGTGTAATCACCCTACACAGATTTGGAGTCCCATCCCATGCGCATCTTCAAAATTACCGCCTGTGTGCCGAGTCAAACCCGTATTCGCACCCAGCGCGAACTGCAAAACACCTATTTCACAAAACTGGTGCCCTACGAAAACTGGTTCCGCGAGCAACAACGCATCCAAAAAATGGGTGGCAAAATTGTGAAAGTGGAACTGTTTACGGGTAAGCCGGGGGTCAACACTGGTCTAGCCTAGGTACCCCTCTAAAACTGTTTCCTAGCGATTTTGAGGCTTCACTGTTGAGATAGTTGATTGGGGGGGTGTTCCCTTCTGAGGCAATTATCTGGGCGGTGGAGCTTTGCTCATCAGAGAAGCTTTAGAGAACTTTTCCCAAGGCTGCTAAACGAGAAAACGCTCCCAGCCATCGCCATATTGGAACCGCATTTTCGGGAAAACGGCCTCTAAATTCTCGTGGGGGCGCGGGATCACCGTTGACGACAGATAGAGCGTTTTTTCCTTAGGACTTTGAGCTGGAATTTTCTTGGCGGCTTCCACACCCGCTGCAACCGCAATTTGCACTTCAGAAACGTCGCCGCGCACAATAATCGTCAGGCGAGCACCACTGACCACTTCATAGCCCACAAGGGTAACACGCGCCGCTTTCACCATGACATCGGCAACGGCTAAGGCAGGGGGATGACCCAGTACTTCTACCATCCCAAGGGCAATGGGCATGAAGACCGCTCCTAAACACAAAAATTTGTTAAAGTAATGCCATTCTTGCGATCGCGAAGGGATGCACTAATTTGGCAACATCAGCATATCATCTCTATTGAGAGCCTTGATAAGTTCGAGGGGCGATCGCGATAATTGATTTTTATCGCCAAAATCATCTTTTCTGATTGAGTCTTTTTTGAGGGTATTGCAAGTTTAAGCCTCAGAACGCCCCACCCCCATCAGCTTGGCCAAGCCAATCCCCGTAAAGTAGAGGGCAAGCAGAGCACCCGCCAACAGTCCTTGAGTAATCGGATCAATGGAGGGGGTCAAAACCGCTGCCACGGCTACGGCAATAATCACCACGTAGCGCCATTGGCTGAGCATTTGCGGGATGGAAACAATGCCGAGGGCAATGAGTACCAACTGGAGAATCGGGACTTGGAAGGCGAGGCCGGTGGCAAGGAGCAATAGCAAAATAAAATCCACATAGCGATCGATCGACCACAGTTGCTCAACCACATCTGCCCCATAGTTAATGAAAAAGCCAAGGGCTGCGGGTGCCAAGAGGGTATAGGCAAAGGCCAAACCGGCAATAAAGAGAATGGATGAACCAAAAACCACCGGTGCCAGCAAGCGTTGCTCACGTCGTGTCAATCCCGGCAGGATAAAACGGATGGCTTGGTAGAGAATCATCGGCGTCGCTAGGAGGATGCCACTGTAGGCCGCCGCTTTACAGGAGACAAAAAAGTACTCCCCCGGACTTAGTTGCAGGAATTTCGCACCATGGGCTGGTTTTTCAAGGAACTGAATGATCCAGCGGACTTGGGTAAAGCAAAGAACAATGGTGACAGCAACAGTGCCGAGGACAACAAAGAGCCGCTGTCGCAACTCCTCAAGGTGATCCCAGAGGGACATTTCCACTTCATTGGGCAGTTCATCCTCAGGGTCAATGGGGTCGCTTGCCTCAAGGGTGCTGTCAACAATCGCTGAGGATTCTGGAGCCGGACTCTCAATATCGGGCGATCGCGTCATTCAATCTCTGCAATTCCTACTCTTTCACAATTATGAAGGAAGTGCCCACGGGGTTCCACCCTCTCTTCAGCAGTGATGTAGCTCTTTTTACAGGGATGGCACACACTGAAAACAGCCAAAGCGGCTACCAAACAGGAGCATCCCCCCTTCTTTACCCCCTAATTGTCGAAAAGCGCTTTAGCTAGAGTTTTCTGAATCCTTGTCCTGCTTTTTACAATGATAGGAGAGCGTAAGAATTATAATGCGTTAGCGCTGCCCCAAGGGGTCGCAATTCAATTCTGAAGTCTTGATCACCTGCACTGACACTCGTCTATGTCCTTAATGGCAATTCCCCGCAGTTGGGGTAAGCTGCCGCTGACGGCTGAACTGCTCAGCAAATTACAACACCAACGGGAACTGATCCTCACGGGGATGCCCCGCCTTGTCAAGGGCTTTGTGGCCACCACATTGGCGCAGCAGAGTCAGCAATCGCTGTGTGTGATTACTTCCACCTTAGAGGAGGGGGGACGCTGGGCGGCGCAATTGGAACTCATGGGTTGGGAGGCGGTGCTCTTTTACCCGACATCGGAGGCCTCTCCCTATGACCCCTTTGACTTGGAAGCGGAGATGGTCTGGGGGCAACTGCAAGTTCTAGTCGAGAGCGATCGCCCCAATATTGCAATTGTCACCACGGAACGGGCACTGCAACCCCATTTACCCCCACCAGAGCAGTTTCGTGCCGCCTGTCTAACTTTAGAGGTGGGTCAAGAGCACTCCCTAGGGGAAGTGGCCACCGCCTTGGCAGCCCTTGGTTATGAGCGGGTTTCTCTCGTGGAAACGGAAGGCCAGTGGAGTCGGCGCGGCGACATTGTGGATATTTTCCCCGTCTCGGCGGAGCTACCGGTGCGCTTGCAGTGGTTTGGCGATGAGATTGAGTCCATTCGCGAGTTTGATCCGGCCAGTCAACGCTCCCTACACACCGAGGGCGATCGCCTTGATGCCCTTGCGCAGGTAACCCTGACGCCCATTAGTTTTACTCCCCTGATTGCCCAAGCCCTGCGGGCAGCAGATCACGCCCATCTCATTTCAGAGGATCAAGAGGGATTGCGGCGCTATCTGGGGGTGGCTTTTCCGCAACCGGCTTCGCTCTTGGATTATTTGCCTGCCCAAACCCTCATTGCCGTGGATGAGCCGCCCCTCTGTGCTGCCCATGGCGATCGCTGGTATGAGCACAGTCAAGCCTACTGGCAAAGCCTTGAAACGCCACCCCCCCCCATTCATCGTCCGTGGTCAGCCAGTGCCCAAGCCCTCGAGCGGTTTCAACGGGTGCACCTCTACGAACTGGCCAGTGAGGGACTCGGTCTCAATTTATCAGCACGGGCGGTTCCAGCCATTCCCCACCAATTTGGTCGCTTGGCGGCAACCCTGCGGGAGGAACGGGACAAGGGGTACACCGTGTGGTTGGTCTCTGCGCAGCCGAGTCGCTCTGTAGCCCTGTTGCAGGAGCATGATTGCCCCGCCCAGTTTGTGCCCAATCCCAAGGACTTTCCGGCCATTGATAAGCTGCAACAGCAGCGACTGCCCATTGCCCTCAAGGCCAGTGGTCTAGCGGAAATTAGTGGCTTTATTTTGCCTACGTTCCGCACGGTGCTGGTGAGCGATCGCGAGTTCTTTGGCCAGCACAACCTAGTCAACCTTGGCTATGTGCGCAAACGCCGCCGCGCTGCTGCCAAACAGGTGGATCTCAACACGCTTCAGCCGGGGGACTACGTCGTCCATCGCCAACACGGCATTGGTCAGTTCCTGCGCCTAGAAACGCTAACGATTAACAACGAAACCCGCGAGTATCTCGCCCTGCAATATGCCGATGGCATTCTCCGCGTTGCTGCCGATCAACTCAACAGCCTCTCCCGCTACCGCAAACAGAGCGATGGCGTTCCCCAACTCAATAAGTTAACGGGCAACACTTGGGAACGTACCAAAGCCCGGGTGCGTAAGGCCATTAAAAAAGTAGCGGTGGATCTGCTGCAACTCTATGCTCAACGTGCCCAACAACAGGGCTTTGCCTTCCCTCCAGATACACCGTGGCAGCAGGAAATGGAGGACTCGTTTCCCTATCAGCCCACTCCGGATCAACTCAAGGCCATCCAAGAGGTTAAGGCCGATATGGAGAGCGATCGCCCCATGGATCGGCTGGTCTGCGGTGATGTTGGCTTTGGCAAAACCGAAGTGGCCATTCGTGCTATTTTCAAAGCCGTGATGGCAGGCAAACAGGTGGCCGTTCTTGCCCCGACGACAATCCTAACGCAGCAGCATTACCACACCCTCAAGGAACGCTTTGCCCCCTATCCGATTCAAGTGGGGCTGCTCAACCGTTTCCGCACCGAGAGTGAGCGGCAAGAGATCCTGCAAAAGCTGAAAACGGGCGAAATGGATGTTGTCGTGGGCACCCATCAACTCCTGAGCAAAACCGTTAAATTTCGGGACTTGGGGCTACTGGTGGTGGATGAGGAACAACGCTTTGGCGTCAACCAAAAGGAGAAAATCAAAGCCCTCAAAATCCAAGTGGATGTGCTCACCCTCAGTGCAACGCCAATTCCCCGCACCCTCTATATGGCCCTGTCGGGGGTTCGGGAGATGAGCCTGATCACCACACCACCCCCCTCGCGGCGCCCGATTCAAACCCACCTTGCCCCCTATGACCCAGAAACGGTGCGCAGTGCGATTCGCCAAGAACTGGATCGAGGCGGTCAAGTCTTCTATGTCGTGCCGCGGGTTGAGGGAATTGAGGAGGTAGCGGCAAAGCTGCAAGGGATGGTGCCCAGTGCTCGTATTCTCATTGCCCACGGTCAGATGGCAGAAGGAGAACTGGAATCCACGATGCTTGGCTTTAGCAATGGTGAAGCCAATATTCTGGTGTGTACGACCATCATTGAGTCCGGCTTGGATATTCCCCGCGTCAATACGATTTTGGTGGAGGATGCGCAGCGGTTTGGCTTGGCACAACTTTATCAACTGCGGGGTCGGGTTGGCCGAGCGGGCATTCAAGCCCATGCGTGGTTATTTTACCCCCGCCAAGAGGTGCTGACTGAAGCGGCACGCCAACGACTGCGGGCAATTCAGGAGTTTACCCAACTGGGATCGGGCTACCAACTGGCAATGCGAGACATGGAAATTCGCGGTGTGGGCAATCTCCTAGGGGCGGAGCAGCACGGTCAACTGGACAGTGTTGGCTTTGATTTGTATGTGGAACTGCTCGAGGAGGCGATCGCTGAAATTCGTGGCCAAGAGATTCCCACCGTTGACGATACCCAAGTGGATCTCAATGTCACTGCCTTTATTCCCGCCGACTATATGCCCGATTTGGAACAAAAGATGGCCGCCTACCGTGCGGTGTCCGCTGCAACGACAAAAGAAGACTTGATGCAATTGGCGGCAGAGTGGAGCGATCGCTATGGGGCATTGCCCAAATCAGTTCAGCAACTGCTGCGGGTTGTGGAACTCAAACAACTGGCACGGCAGTGTGGCATTAGTCGCATTCGTCCCGAAGGGAAGCAGCACGTCATCCTTGAAACCCCGATGGCGGAGCCAGCATGGAAACTGCTCCTAGAGCAACTGCCCACCCATCTCCAAAATCGGTTTGTCTATAGTCAGGGCAAAATTACCGTGCGGGGTCTAGGGACGCAACCGGTGGAGAAACAACTGGCGCAACTCATCGACTGGTTCAGCCAAATGAAAACAACCGTTGCGACAACCCCCTAAAGCACGGATTGCGGATCTAGTTGGTCTAAAAGGGGCTGAAGAACCGCTTCCCAAGGGGGGAGGGGAGTCCCCAAAACCGCCTCCAACTTCTCGCAGTTGAGGGTGGAAAAGGCGGGTCGCTTGGTCGGTGTCGGATACTCACTGCTGGGAATCGCCTCTAGGGTGGCAGTTGCATAGCCCTTGGCACGCAGGTGATCAAAAATTTTTACCGCAAAGCCATACCAACTGGTACTGCCGCGGGGCGTCAGGTGATAGAGACCGCTCAAGGAGGGATCCGCCTGCCAGCGTTCCAGCAGTTGATAGGTGACTTGGGCAATGAAGGGGGCAGCCGTGGGCGTACCGATTTGATCGGCAACGACCCGAACCACAGGACGGGTTTGAGCAAGGCGAACCATGGTGCGCAAAAAGTTCTTGCCCCGCAGGTCATACACCCAACTGGTGCGCAAGATCAGGTGGGCGGGGTGATGGGTGGCGATCGCCTGCTCTCCTAGCCACTTACTATAGCCATAGGCATTGAGGGGGGCAGTGGCATCGGTTTCGCGATAGGGTCGCGACTGCGTACCAGCAAACACATAATCCGTCGAGTAGTGAATCAACAACCCTCCCAAAGAGGCCATCGTTTCTGCCAAAAGACCCACAGCTGTGCCATTAATCCGTTGTGCCCGTTCCGGTTCCTGTTCCGCCTGATCCACGGCAGTATAGGCCGCCGCATTGATGACCACATCGGGGCAAAGGGTTTTTACTAGGTTGGGAATGGCCTCTAAATCTTCCAAGTCCAGTGTTACGGCAGTGCCTTGGCGAGCAATGGGAATGACTTCTACCCCTTGGGGAGCCTGCTGCACCAATTGCCAGCCCACCTGCCCCGTTGCCCCCAAAATCACTAGCCGCATTTTCCGCCCTCCCTGATGATGAACTGATTGTTAAAATACTTTAAGAGTTTGCGCGACTGCCCATGAATACGGCAATTGTCCCCAGTGATTCCGCGCCCCAAGAGATTGCGATCGCGGCTGAAACCCTTCCCAATGATCCGGAGACCTTTCAACCCTATGATCCCGTGGCCATTGGTGCCTACTACCGGCAGCGACCTTTACTGGTCTTCAGTCGCTGGTTGCGGATTCTCTGGCCAGTGTTTTGGCTGCTCTTTAACCGTTGGTGGGACAGGGTCACAGGCCAAAGTAAACAAAATCAACACCAGCGAGCGATCGCCCTGCGGGAAACCCTCACCCGCCTTGGACCAGCCTATATCAAAGTGGGGCAAGCCCTCTCCACTCGTCCGGATCTCTTGCCAGCGGTCTATTTGGAAGAATTAACAAAACTCCAAGATCAGTTGCCACCCTTCCCCAATGAAGTGGCCTTTCAGTTTATTGAGGAGGAACTGGGCGCCCCCCCCAGTGAGCTTTTTGCTGAACTGAGTGATCATCCCATTGCGGCTGCCTCCTTGGGACAGGTGTACCGGGGCAAACTCCACAGTGGCGAAGAGGTGGCCGTCAAAGTCCAGCGTCCCGGCTTGGCAGAAAGTATCACCTTGGACATTTACATTCTGCGGGGGGTGGCCTATTGGGCAAAACGCCTGATCAAGGAGATTCGCAGTGATTTAGTGGCCATTCTCGATGAATTTGCTGGTCGCCTCTTTGAGGAAATGGATTATACCCAAGAGGGACGGAATGCCGAACGCTTTGCCCGTCTCTATGGCCACCTCACCGATGTCTATATTCCCAAGATTTACTGGAATTATACGCGGCGGCGGGTGCTCACCATGGAGTGGGTGACGGGGGTCAAACTCAACCAACCGCAGCAAATTCAAGCCTTGGGGATTGATCCGCGCTACATGGTGTATGTGGGGGTGCAGTGCTCCCTGCGGCAGTTGCTCGAACATGGGTTTTTCCATGCTGATCCCCATCCAGGGAATCTGCTGGCCATGCCTAGCGGCAAATTGGCCTATCTCGACTTTGGCATGATGAGTGAGATTGCCCCAGAGCAGCGCTATGGCTTGCTGAATGCCATTGTCCACATTGTTAACCGTGAGTACGAAAGCCTTGCCTACGACTATGTTCATTTAGGGTTCCTAACCCCCGATACAGATCTGGAACCAATTATTCCGGCGCTGGCCTTGGTCTTTGAGGATGCCTTGGGGGCGAGTGTCTCGGAACTAAATATCCAACGCATTTTCGATCGCCTGTCAGAGGTGATGTACGAGTATCCCTTTCAGGTGCCTGCCTATTATGCCTTGATCGTGCGATCGCTCCTGACCATGGAAGGGATTGCCATGGGCGTTGACCCCAACTTTAAGGTACTCAGTGCCGCCTATCCTTACATTGCCAAACGACTGCTCACGGATCCTGCCCCAGAGCTGCGCACAAGTCTCACGAACCTGCTCCTCAAGGATGGTCAATTTCGCTGGACGCGCCTAGAAAATCTGCTGCGCAATGCCCGCGAGAGCCGTGACTATGACTTTAATGTGGTGCTGGAGCAGGCTTTAGATTTTCTCTTTTCGGAGCGGGGAGTGGAGTATCGCGATCGCCTAGCGGATGAAATTGTCAAGAGCCTTGACACGTGGGCACGGACAACCATAGGGCAATGGAACTTGGTGCAACTCTTACCCCTCGTCACCCGTCCCGTACCGGCAACGGCAAGTTCTAATATCGTCAGTGAAGCCAATGCCCTAGAGCATTTGCGCCGCATTTTCAGCATTTTGCAGGATACCCCCGGCTTTGACTGGGGCAAGGTGATGCCGGCAATTCTGCGGATTATTGTGCGCCCAGAGGTACAGCAAATGGGTCAGCGTATTGTCAACGGCCTCCTGCAACGGGCGATCGCCCGCTTTATTCGGGAGATGTTGCTGGCGGACTCGCAGCCCGCGCTTCAGACGACGAGTTTGTCTCGCTAGGTTCTGGGGATACGGGCGGTGGCGCTTCTTCAGTGGGTGTGGGTGTTGGTGAGGCTTCACTCGCAGGGGATGGTCTAGCCTCTGGTTTTGGTGTTGGTGGTGGCGTTGCCGGTGCTGGCATAGCAGGCTGTGGTCTTGGGGTGGCAGCAGGTTGCTGACCTCGGCACACTTCGGGGCGATACTCAAAAGCAAAGGTGAGCGCTAAGGCTTGGTACTGCCCTGTGGCCTCAAAGGATTGCTGACGTACCCGTTCTAGGGCGGCTTGATCGAGGAGTGCAGAACCACTGCTGCGAATAATCTGGGGATTGCGGGTGAGCAAACCCGTTTCGGGGGCGGCATTGGCAGGCAGCAATTGCCCTTGGGGAGTGACCACCACCGCAACGGTTGTTTCCCCCTGCAGGCGATCGCCACAGGCCTCTTGGGGATAAAAGTCCGTGATCCGCTGGGCTAAATTCACTTGTAGATTCGTCGTATTGAGGGTCAATCGCGTTTGATTAAACCACCGCGATAACGCTGCTGCCGCTTCGCCTTCTGTGGTTGCTAGGGGTTCTTCAGGGGTGGGTTCAGGCGTAGGCGTCGGTGAGACGAGTTCCGGCGCAACGGCCACATCCTCATTCGGGGTTGTCGGGATAACGGGTAAGGGGCGGGCGGGCGGGGGCAATTGCCATAGCGGCGGCAAAGGTTGCAGCGGTACTGGATTGGGTAGGGGCGGCAGTTCCGTCAGCGGCGGCAAGGGGGGCAGGGGTGCCAAGGGGGCAAAGGAAAGAGGGGGTGGCTCAATGCCTGTAAACGGTAGAGGCGGTGGTGCGGTCGTGGCAAGGGGCGGCAGTTCCGTGGGCAAGAGCGGTTCAATCGAAGGTAAATCCGCTTCGAGTTCCGGAGAAAGGCTGACCAAGGGCACCAGTTGATCACTGGCCAACTCTGGCGGTGTGGGTTCGGGCACCCGCACAAAGGAAAGAATCACAGCGTGCAGCAGAATTGAACTGGCGATCGCCAGCCGTGTTGGCTCCCACACCGGCCACTGGGAAACCCTTTGCCAAATGGGTTGCATTGGTAGCCGCAGCACCCCAGATCCTCCACACCTACCATTTATGACAATTGTATCTCGGCTGCTTAAATTTGTAACAAGACTTGCTATAATCATCCACATTTACATTCCCTGTAAATCATGTTCGCCCAATTTCCAGAAGTTGAAGTTATACTCAATCGTTTTTTTGTGAAAAATCTGACTCAACAGGATCTCAGATTTTATGAATACCAATGCCAATTTACTCAAGTGCCAGAGGAAGGTAGCGAGCAAAAAGCCCTTTCCAGCGTTTGCTACAAACTAGGTGTAACTGCTGTTCGACTAGGGAACCGCATTATTACAAGGCAGCCTATTGATACTAGTAAGATGCAAACTCAGGGTTGGCAGTTACAGCAAATAGGATGTAGAGAGCTGAGTTGTCAAAATGATCACGAAAGGCAGGCACTGGAATCCTTTGAACGCAAAATCCTAGAGTGCAAATTAAAAGAAAAATTTAACAAAACCAGAATTGAAAAAGATTACGAAGTCGGATTGATTTGGTGGATTCCTGCTGAAGAAGGGGTAGAAAAAAGGGGGGATGGCTGGGAAGTACATAGAGGTAGAGCAATCAACGTTAGAATTGAGCCAGATGGAAAATTATACTTGGAAATTGATATTCATCATCGCTTTTATACTCCATTTACACTTGAATGGTGGCTCAACGAATACCCCGATATTCAGATCAAGTACGTCAGAAATACTTACGAAGATAAAAAAGTTTGGATTCTTGAAGATTTTTCGAATAAAAGTCCAAATGACGTAGAAATAAAAGAACTCGGAATCAGTTTAGCGGATTACCACCGTCGAAAGGGTGCATCTGAAGAAGAAATAAATGAATCACGTATTGTAATTGTTAGAAAAACTAGTGACTATAAAGCTAAGCCAGTATATCATCTATCTCAAAGACTATCACCAGTTCTCACAGTGGAAATTTTAGCACAAATTGCTGAACAAGGCAGAGAAAAAAGTGAAATTCAAGGTGTGTTTGACTGCATTAGGAAAAACATTAACCTGCGTTTGTCGGAATCCCAAAAAACAGCCGAACTCATTTTCAAACACATCTATAATCTTAGTTGTCAACCAGAGCCGATCAAAGTTAACGGGTTTGTCATGCCTCGCGCAAAACTATTAGCTCGCAATAATAAAGAAATTGACAAAACAGCTAAAATTAGCTCCTTTGGCTGTGCAAAAATTGGTGAAAAGAAATTTGGTTGCCTTAATCTTTCTGATGATAAAACTGAATATCCAGAAGAAGTACGCAAATGCTTACTGGAAATAGCGAAAAATAGTGGCACCCAGATACAAATAGACTCCTATTTTACCAAAAGCGAATACCCGGAAGGTTATCTGGCTCAACAAAGATTCTGGCAGCAATGGGCTGCTCAAGAAATTAAAACTGTCTTAGTGGTGATGCCTTGGTCACCCAATGAAGAAAAACAGAAATTGCGAAATCAAGCATTAAAAGCAGGTATAGCAACTCAGTTTATAGTGCCAGTTAATGTAAATAATTATAAATCTCTCAATGTTTGCCTAGGGCTGTTGTGTAAAGCCAAGTGGCAGCCTGTCTATCTAAAACCATTAGATCATCCTGAAGCTGCTGACTTGGTTATCGGTTTTGACACAGGTACAAATGGAAGACTGTACTATGGCACTTCTGCTTTTGCAGTTTTAGCCAATGGTCAAAGCTTGGGTTGGGAGTTACCACATGTGCAACGGGGAGAAACTATCTCTGGCCAAGCAATTTGGCAAGTTGTGTCTAAGCTAGTGCTTAAATTCCAAGACAATTGTCATTCCTACCCTAAAAAGATACTACTGATGCGTGATGGCCTTATTCAAAAAGGGGAATTTGAGCAGACAATTGAAGAACTAAATAAAAAAGATATTGCTGTCGATATTCTCAGTGTCCGTAAAAGTGGCTCAGGCAGAATGGGACGTGAGATTTGTTCAACTGATAGCAAAGTAACCTATCAGGACGCTGCAGTGGGTACTGTTGTCTTGTTCGAGGAAACGAACTCATTTATTTTACAAAGTAGCGAGGAGGCAAGCAAGAAAAAATATGGAGGCAGTGCTAGACCGTTGCGCGTTGTGCACACCCATGGCAAGACCCCTTTAGAACTACTGGCTTTACAGACCTATCATTTGACTCAATTGCATCCTGCTAGCGGATTTTGCTCTTCTCGACTGCCTTGGGTACTGCACCTCGCCGATAAAAGTAGCAAAGAGTTTCAGCGCATCGGTCAAATCAGCGTTTTACAGAATATTGATCGAGAAAAGTTAATTGCTGTTTGATAGAACAATAGATTTTAATCTAGCAAAATACAGGGCAACATTGAAATACCTTATGCAGTCTGCCCAAACAGCGGCAGAACCCTCTTAATCGAGCAATCAATCTATGAGAAGGTAACCAGTTTTAGATAAAATTCTATGGATTAACTGATTCATACTCACCTGCCTTGAGCTGAAATAGGGGTCAAGGGCTTAAAATTAGGTTTGATAATACGAGAAACTAGAAAATATTATCAATCATTATATTGTCAAAAGAAACCCCTGACCCTATGCTTGTTTTAGAAATAATGAGGACGGTGATTAACGTTACGATAACAATCGGCTATCCCGTCATTATTTTCTGTAGCGATCGCTCTGATTGCAACTCTAGCTTTTGTACTGCTTACCCTTATTCTAATTAGGAGAGCTTACTCATGCCAATTGCTGTGGGAATGATTGAAACGCGCGGATTCCCCGCCGTCGTCGAAGCAGCAGACGCAATGGTAAAAGCCGCTCGGGTCACCCTTGTGGGCTACGAGAAAATTGGGAGTGGTCGGGTCACCGTGATTGTGCGGGGTGATGTCTCCGAGGTGCAAGCCTCAGTGGCTGCCGGGGTCGATTCTGCCAAACGTGTCAATGGCGGCGAGGTACTGTCTACGCACATCATTGCTCGTCCCCACGAAAACCTTGAGTACGTATTGCCCATTCGCTATACCGAGGCAGTGGAGCAATTCCGAAACTAAGGGGTTTGGCAGTTGGGTGGAGTTTTCAGTTGCATCGCTTATCGATCCTCTAGTTCTTAACTTGTCTGACGTTTAGGAGTTATTACAATGGCAATTGCCGTCGGTATGATTGAAACCCTTGGTTTCCCCGCAGTGGTGGAAGCCGCAGACGCAATGGTGAAAGCCGCTCGCGTTACCCTTGTGGGCTACGAGAAAATCGGCAGTGGTCGGGTCACCGTGATTGTCCGTGGTGATGTCTCTGAAGTGCAGGCTTCGGTGGCGGCGGGGGTCGAAAACGTGAAGCGTGTGAATGGGGGTCAAGTGCTCTCCACCCACATCATTGCACGTCCCCACGAAAACCTCGAATACGTCCTGCCCATTCGCTACACCGAAGCGGTGGAACAATTCCGCGAAAGCGTTAGTGGTATTCGTCCGATGGGTCGCCCATAGTGAAAATCGCGCGAGTGTGCGGCACCGTTACCAGTACTCAAAAAGAAGACACCTTAACGGGAGTCAAGTTTCTCGTCTTGCAATATTTGGGTGAGGACGGCGAATTTTTACCCGACTACGAAGTGGCTGCAGATACGGTGGGTGCAGGACAGGATGAGTGGGTATTGGTAAGCCGAGGCAGTGCCGCCCGCTGTATTATCAATGGCACCGACAAACCCATTGACGCAGCCGTTGTCGCCATTATTGACACCGTAAGTCGGGATAATTATTTGCTCTACAGCAAACGTACCCAGTATTAGCATTGGAGACTTCTCCCTATGGCGGTTCAAAGCTATGCGGCACCTCCGACGCCGTGGTCTAGGGATTTAGCGGAGCCAGAGATTGCCCCCACGGCTTACGTCCACTCCTTTAGTAACCTCATCGGCGATGTCCGCATCAAAGATTATGTTCACATCGCACCCGGCACGTCCATTCGTGCCGATGAAGGAACACCCTTCCACATTGGCTCCCGCACCAACATCCAAGATGGCGTTGTCATCCACGGCCTCCAGCAGGGACGGGTGATTGGCGATGATGGCCAAGAGTATTCTGTCTGGATTGGTGACAATGCCTCAATTACCCACATGGCGCTGATCCACGGCCCTGCCTACATTGGTGATGGCTGTTTCATTGGCTTTCGTTCGACGGTCTTTAATGCTCGGATTGGCGCAGGCTGTGTGGTGATGATGCATGTCCTCATTCAGGATGTGGAGATTCCACCGGGAAAATATGTGCCCTCAGGAATGGTGATCACGACGCAGCAGCAAGCCGATCGCCTGCCGAATGTGGAAGAGTCGGATATTCACTTTGCCCAGCACGTGGTTGGCATCAATGAAGCACTGCTATCGGGGTACCACTGTGCTGAGAATATTGCCTGTATTGCCCCGATTCGGAATGAACTCCAGCGTCAAAAAGACCCACCCATCCTACACGTTGAAACGCTCACCGGGGAAAAGAACACTATGACCGCAGATTATGGGACTCATGTCCGCCAATTGTTGCAGCAGGGATACCAAATCAGCTTGGAATATGCCGATGCGCGGCGGTATCGTACGAGCTCTTGGCAGAGTTGCCCGACGTTGACGGGGCGGCAGGAGTCTCAAGTGATGGCGGCGATCGCCCAACTCCTCAAGGAACACGAGGGTGAGTATGTACGCCTGATCGGTGTTGATCCCAAAGCCAAGCGTCGCGTTTTCGAGGAAATTATTCAACGCCCCGGTCAAGCTGCTGTGACTAGTTCTAGTAGCTATCGTCCTAGCGCAACCGTGAGTGCAGCCCCAGTGGGTTCCTTGGATGCCTCCGTTGTGGCTCAGGTGCGGCAGTTACTTCAGCAGGGCTATCAAATTGGCACAGAGCACGCTGATGCTCGCCGCTATCGCACTAGTTCTTGGACTAGCTGCGCCCCCATTCAATCCAAAGAGGAACGGGAAGTGCTCGCCGCCCTTGAGGCCTGCCTCCAAGAACATGCAGGGGAATATGTGCGCTTGATTGGTATTGATCAAAAGCAAAAGCGGCGCGTCCTTGAGCAAATTATTCAGCGACCCGATGGCGCGGTGGCGATCGCCACAAAAGCAGCAACCCCAGCGGCTACTAGCCCTGTCTCCGTCAGTTCGGCCAGCAATGAAACCGTTCTCAGCGCCGATCTCCTGAACCAAATTCAAGACCTGTTGCGCCAGGGCTGCCAAGTCACCACCGAGTATGCCGACCAGCGTCGCTTCCGTACCAGTTCTTGGCAAAGCGGCATCAAAATTACCTCAGCGCAGCAGCTCAATGACCTCAGGGCCTTCCTTGCCGAGCACCAGCGGGACTATGTCCGCCTCGTAGGTGTCAATCCCCAAGCCAAACAGCGGGTACTGGAAACGATTATTCACCGCCCCAATGGTAAAACCGCCAGCAATGGCAGTAGCACCCGTGGTCAAGGGTTCGCACCGCGCCCAACCGCCTCTAGTCAAGGGAGCACTAGCAGCCACAGTCTCAGTCAAGAGGTGGTTGAACAAGTACGGCAACTGCTACAACAGGGCTATACCCTCGGCCTAGAACACGTGGATGCCCGTCGCTACCGCACCAACTCTTGGCAAAGTGGCCCCCGCATTGAGGCCAAAAATCTCAATGAAGCCCTTGCTGCGATTCAGGCTTGCCTCCAAGAATACAGTGGCGAGTACGTGCGGCTGATTGGCATTAATCCTGCCGGTAAGCAGCGGGTGGCCGAAATCCTGCTCCAACAGGCTGCTAAGTAGCCCTCCCTGTGAGGTGCCCCAATGCCCCTGCCGCCTTTAGCCCTGCCCCCTTCACCTGCGGTTCGCATTGTTGGTGATGTGGTGGTGGATCCCCAAGCCGTTTTGGCACCCGGGGTGTTGCTTTGGGCAGAAGCAGGGGCTTCAATTCGCATTGCCGCAGGTGTCTGTATTGGTATGGGCAGCGTCATTCATGCCCACGGCGGCACCATTGAAATTGGCGAAGGGGTCAACATTGGCGCGGGCGTGCTGCTGATTGGGGCAGTGACCGTTGAACCCCATGCCTGTATTGGCGCCAGTACCACCGTGATGCAAACAACGATTCCGGCTGGTGCTGTGGTGGCCGCTGGTTCGCTTCTTGGTGATAGTAGTCGCCGTTGGCAGCCCCCCACAGAAACGAGTCCCCCCCAAGAGAGTGCCGTTTCCTCTGAGGATCCTTGGCAAGAGCCATCAACAACTGCCGATACTGCAGAGAATTCCACGCCAGAGCAGCAGGAGTCTACAGCCTCTCCCTCTAGCCATCAGGAAAGTCCAACCGCCGCGCCACCAGAGACAAGCACTTCGCCAACAGCTAAGACCAGCGTGGTCTATGGCCAAGCCTACGTTAGCAAGATGTTTGCCAAAATGTTTCGCGTAGAGCCAATCCAACCCACTGGGGAGAATCCTGCCCTAGGAAGTAGTCAGTAAAGCAACCGTTTCTACATGGGCTGTTTGCGGAAACATATCGAGGGGCTGAATTTTGGTTAGTTGATAGGCACCGGTAGCGCAGAGGTGAGCCAAATCCCGTGCCAAGGTGGCAGGGTGACAACTGACATAGAGAATGCGCGGCGGACGGTGGCGGAGAATCGCCTCAAGAACGGGGCGATCGCACCCTTTGCGCGGTGGATCAAGAATTAGCACATCCACGGCCTGATCGGACTGGGGTAGCCACTCTTCTGCTCTGGCACAGAAAAAACGAGCATTGTTAATACCATTGTGTTGGGCGTTGGCGATCGCCTGTTGTACCGAAGCAGGATGCACTTCCACACCAATCACTTCAGCGACAGCGCCGGCAAGGGGTAGGCTCAGTGTCCCGACTCCACAGTAGAGATCGACCAGTCGTTCGTGACCTGTTGGGGCAATCCACTCTCGCAGGGTGCTAACCAGTTGCTCCGCTTGCGCCGTGTTGACTTGAAAAAAGGTGGTCGAAGCAATCTGAAACCTCACCCCTGCCATCTCTTCCCAAAGGTACGATCGCCCCGCCAATACCTGGGTCTCGTCACCAAAGATGCGATTTCCCACTTGATGATTGAAGTTGACACAGACCCCCACCACCCCTTGAAACTGCTGTAACCAACCTTCTGCCTCTGCCTGCAAGCCAGCGGGTAATGCCCCCGCAAGCACGAGGGTAATGAGCTGCTCCCCGGTACGCTGACCAATGCGCAAGCCCAAGTGGCGCAACCCCGGTTCATGGGTCTGCTCGTTGTATATCGGCCAAGGTTGTAACGCTTGCTTCAGGGCAGCCAAGAGCGGATTGAAGCGCGGATCTTGCACGGGACATTGATTCAGGTTTACTAGGTGATGGGAGCCTTTTTGGTAATAGCCCGCAACCACGGTACCATGGCGGCGACCGAGGGGGTACGTCACTTTATTGCGATAGCCAAAGGGGTTAGAGGCAGCCAAAATCGGTAGGAAAATTTGCGGTTTCAGATGAGCAATGCGAGCGATCGCGTCCTTCACCAGTTGTTCTTTGGCCGCCAATTGCGCCCCATAGGCCACCCGCTGCCACTGACAGCCGCCACATTTATCCGCCACAATACAGCTTGGCCGCACCCGCTGCTCTGAGGGTTGCACCACCTCCAAGACCTTGCCGTGGGCATATTGCCGCTTGACATGGGTCAGTCGCACCCGCAGGCGATCGCCCGGAACCGTATCCGCCACAAAAACCACCCGATCCTGCCAGCGTCCTACCCCCTCCCCCGTGTGGTTCAAGGAGTCAATTGTTAGCTCAATGGTGGCGCCCTGCTGCCAAACGCTCATCAATTTACGTCTAAGCCTACTAAACGTTAGGGATAAGTTAAGGAGAGCCAGCAAGCTCTATTTTCGCTGCTATACTGCTAGCGGTGCAATCCGACGTTTGTACTGAAGTGATTTTGGAGTCGATCCCCTATGCTGAAGCGTCTTTCGCCTTGGTTACTGGCACTGGCACTACCCGTGGGTGCCCTTTTCACCACCCCTGCCAAAGCAGCTAACTTTGTCTCCCTCACCTATGGTCCTTTTCAGCGCTCCTTCCCGATGTCGGAGCTAGAGGAATTTGTGTCCACTCAAGAAGCTACGGGAGAATTGCGAGCATTGATGCGGATGGTTTCCAAAGATGACCAAGCCAAGCTCCTTGAATTCTTGGGTATGCGGCTGCCCTTTAATGTTGTGCAAACCAATAAAATTTTGAGTAGTCCCATTGGCAAAGATTTACTCAAACAATTTTCTCAGGTCACGATTCGCCGCGATAAAGCCGGTGAAGTGGCTCTCCGTGGTGCCATGCTCACTGCCGCTGCTTCTCCGGAAGGGTTGAGCATGATGTCGTTTTTGAAAAACTATCCTGCTGAAACCATCAACCTTGATTTGCGCAAGCTCAACCAAATGCTCAAGAAACAAGATGGCATTATGAGCATGCTCGGGAAACTGCGCCCATAGCGCTAGACGATTGACGAAGAGTTAAAATTAACGATTCCAGTGCAGGGGCAAAGAGGCTCCTGCATTTTTTAGCAATCTACCAAAATTCGCCGTAGTACTCCGTCTATACCGCAAAGCGGTTAGGTGGTGGTGAGGTGGCGGGCGACTGCAGGGAGCAGTCACTCAATCTCAGCTTGTTGCTGGACATATTGAGCTGGCACCGAACATCGGGCGCGACTAATAGCTATAGTCCACTCATGCTCACCCTGACGTACGAGTACAGGCTAAAACTAACCCAGCAGCAGGCCAAGCAGATCGACTACGATCTAGACGTGTGTCGCCAAGTTTGAAATGATGCGCTGAGGGAGCGCAAAGACTGGATTGCTTCGCGCAAATGTCCAGTCAATGCCTGCTCTGTGCCTAGCGAGTACATCATCCCAGCGGATGCCCCCTACCCCAGCTTCAACGTGCAGTGTCAACGATTCACCCAAGCAAAGCAGTTCAACCCTGATTTAGCGTCGGTTAACGCCCAAGCATCAGCAAGTCTTGAAGCGGGTGGTTAGCCTCGATGTTGGCTTGGAATACTTTCTCTCCACCTCGGACGGACTTCAACTAGCACGGCCTAGGTTTTTCGTAGAGATGCAACGCAAGCTTCAATTGCTGCAACGCAGACTGAAGCGGAAACAGATTGGGTCAGCCAACTGGAAGAAGATTCAACGCAAGGTGGCGAAGCTGCATGAACAGATTGCCCGCACCCGCAGGGACTGTCACTTCAAGGTTGCCCACCAACTTTGCGACGGGGCTGATGTGATTGTGGTGGAGGATTTGAATCTGATTGGCCTCAGTCGTGGGACGCTGGGCAAGCACATGCTGGATGCGGGTCATGGGCCATTCCTGAACTCGGTGTTGCCTTGGGTGGCCTGCAAGCGTGGCAAGGTGGTTGTCAAGGAGAAAGCAGCGGGCACCTCTCAAGAGTGTCCCAACTGTGGCGAAGCAGTCCGCAAAACGCTATCAATCCGTTGGCATGAGTGCCCCTGTGGCTGTTCAATGCCTAGGGATATTGCCGCTGCGGAATCGATTGATAGGCGGTGGGGCGCACCGTCTTGAAAATGCCCCTGGAGAGGTTCTGGCGGGGATGACTTTCGGGTCATCTAGTCAAGACTCTGTGAACGGGGAATCTCCTGCTATACGCGTTGGCCTAAGCCTGCCGTTAGGCATAGCGTTACCGGGATGAGCGTCAACTCTGGTGGCGTAGTTGTTGAATGCTGTGGTGAATCTGCTGAAGCGCTAAATCAATCTCGGTCTCTGTGGTGGTACGTAATAAACCAAATCGCAGCGAAGCATGAGCAAGGGTGGGCGATCGCCCCAAGGCAAGCAGAACGTGAGACGGTGTTGGTTTGTCGCTACTACAGGCTGCCCCCGTTGAGAGGGCAACATGGGGATAAATCGACTGTAGGAGGGCATTGCCCTCAACCCCACCAATACTGACATTGAGACAGTTGGGTAAACTCTGTTGCCAATCACCATTGAGATAAATGTCTCCAAGGGAGGCTAAGCCCTGCCACAGCCGTTCTTTCAGGTGCCGCAGATGGGGAATATCCGTGGCTTGACGTTCCTGAGCGAGTCGTACTGCTACCCCAAAGCCGACAATGAGGGGAGTGGCCAAGGTTCCGGATCGCCAGCCCTGTTCTTGACTGCCACCATGAAGTTGAGGCGCAAGTTGGACGCGGGGGCGATCGCGCCGCACATAGAGGGCACCAATGCCCTTTGGTCCGTAGAGTTTATGGGCAGTCAGGGACATGAGATCCACCTGAAGCGCCTGAACATCCAAGGGAATTTTGCCCAAGGCTTGAGCGGCATCGGTGTGGAAGAGTACCCCGCGATCGCGACAGCGGCGACCAATCTCGGCCAAGGGTTGGAGCACCCCAATTTCATTATTCGCGGCCATCACGGATACCAAGATGGTCTCATGGGTAAAGGCTTGCTCTAACTCCGCCAGATCAATGAACCCTTTCTCATTCACCCCCAGATAGGTCACCCGAAAGCCAAGGGACTCCAAATAGCGACAGGGAGCGAGCACTGCATTGTGTTCTGTCTGCACGGTAATGATATGGCGACCGCGACTGTAGTAGGCTTCAGCCACCCCCTTGATTGCCAAGTTGTCTGCTTCAGTGGCACCACTGGTGAAAATGATTTCTTCGGGATGGGCATGGATGGCTGCGGCAATCGTTTCACGGGCAAGATCAATGGCGGCGGCGGCCTCCCAACCGTAGGCATGGGCACGATTACTGGCATTGCCGGGGCGATCGCTAAAATAGGGCAACATGGCTGCCAGTACTTGGGGATCCACCGGTGTGGTTGCCAGTCCATCTAAGTAAATTGGCTTCATCCCCAGTCTTCTTGAAACCCCTTCTCCTTTAGCCTAGCAAGGAACCCCGCACTCAATGGCCATTCAGACCATCTGGCGGTAGAAAGCGCCAAGTGGGACTATATTGAAAAGTGATAGGCATTTTCCCAGGGTTGGCCGAGCGGATGAGGCAGCGAACTCATAATTCGCCATAGGCTGGTTCAACTCCAGCACCCTGGATCTTTTAATCCAGTCAACGCCGATCCAGCGATCGCCTTCCGCTAAACTGAAAGAAGTTTCGTGTCGCAAATTTTGCCATGAGTAGCACCTATAAACCGCAACAGGCCTCCGACAAAAATCTTGAAGCCATGCGCAAGTTTGCGGAAACCTATGCTAAGCGCACAGGAACCTACTTTTGCTCAGATTTGGGGACAACGGCGGTTGTTCTGGAAGGATTGGCCAAGCATAAAGACGACTATGGCTCTCCCCTGTGTCCCTGCCGCCACTATGAAGACAAAGAAGCAGAGGTAGAAGCGGCCTACTGGAACTGCCCCTGTGTGCCCATGCGCGAACGGCGGGAGTGTCACTGCCTTCTCTTTTTAACTCCGGATCATCCCTTTGCGGGTACAGCTCAGGAGATTTCCTTTGAACAAATTCGCGAGGAAACCAATCGCTTTACGGTTTCTTAGTATTCCAGTGTCACTACAATCGTATCGCTGTAGATGCCCGCAGGCACAAACTGCCGGGTGGGGATGCGACCAAAAATTTCAAGGGTTGTAGGGGCATGATTCACAGGCACTAAGGTACGCAAACTGCTCCCACGGGTACCATCCCCCCAGATTTGGGTGCGAGCGGCATCAATGTAAAGGTTGTAGTCAAGGCGCCCCCTGCCAGAGGTCATTTGTCGAGGGGTAAAACGACCGGCATTGCCAGTAGGCGCCAAAGTTTAGGCCAGTCACGCTGTTAATGGTGCAGTTTGCAAAAGTAACTGTCGGTAGAGCTAGGCCGCTGGCGATCGCGAGCAGGATACTGAGATGTAGCTGCACCACTCACAGGTATTTAAGAACAACCTACGCCAATCCAATCATAGTTCATCCGTGATTTCCCTTGGCAGACATCCCCCTAGGGGGGATATAGTAAACGCGTGGGTTCTGAGGTGGCCACCATGACCTTTCAACTTCCTCCCCTGTTGCAGTGCCTACGGAATCGAGCCTTTGCCGGTCTCTATACGGCGCAAACGATCAATCTGATTGGGGATGCGTTCACATGGCTCGGCTTAGCACTCCTTGCTTTTGAGTTAGCAGGAGAGAATTCAGGACTGTGGCTCTCAACTGCCTTAACTCTGCGGGTCACCATTTTTGTGCTATTGGCTCCTATTGCTGGTGTCTTAGCAGATCGATTGGATCGCAAGGGATTGATGGTGACTACCCATCTTGTGCGGATGGTTTTGGTATCCTTCTTGCCGTTTGTTACTGACGGCTGGCAACTGTATCTCGTAGTGGCTTTGCTGAGTGGCTTTCACGCCCTTTTTACCCCAACCTACACGGCCACATTACCCTTGATTACGACGGCTGAAGAGTGCCCACCGGCGATCGCCCTCTCGAATGCCACGTACCAACTCCTGAGTGTTTTAGGCCCAGCCCTCGCAGGTAGTGTTGCGGCGTTATGCAGTACCCGTTCAGTGTTCTTTTTGGATGCTTTGACCTTTTTGGTTGCAGCGGTGTTGATTGCTGGGCTGCCCACTGCTTTGATCGTACCTAGAGCAGGATCAGTCCCCCCCCGTAGCGGATTTCTTGAGGAGCTAAGTGTTGGTAGTCAGTGCCTTTGGTGGGATGCAGCAATTCGCTATGGATTACTACTGCAATTGGTGGCGGCGATCGCTGGCGCGGAAATTTTGGTGAATACCGTCGGCTATGTTCAGGGCACGCTACAGGCAGGAAGTCAGGCCTACGGCTCAATCATGGCGGCATTTGGTGTGGGTGCTACTTTGGCTGCGGTGATTTGGGGTTCTTCCTGTCGCAGGATGAGTGCAGTGGTGGTGATGGCCCTAGGGGGGATACTGACGGTGCTGCCGCTGTTGGCTGCCTATGGTGCCAATGTCCCTACCCTCGCTCTGTTGTGGGCGATCGCGGGTATCGGTAAAACCCTCGTCAATGTGCCTATGCAGACGGTAATTGCTGAGAGAGTGGCCGTGGACTTGCAGGGTCGGGTTTATGGCGCTCAGTTTGCTTGGAGTCATCTTTGGTGGGTCTTGGCCTATCCCCTAGCGGGATGGTTCGGCAGTCAGTTTCCAGCCCAACATTTTTTCTATACTGGCCTCAGTAGCATGGTGCTTTTCATCGCTTTTGTGGTGTTGACCCAACCGTGGCACCTGCGGCATCTCCCCGCTGGTTTTTGGCACACTCATCCCCATGAGCACGACAGCGAGCATGATCATTGCCATCGGCTACAGGCTCATCAGCACCTACACTTTCATCTCCAGCCAAGCCACGGCAATTAACTAACACCATCCGCAGTCAACAGGGCTTTGTAGAGGCCGGGTCGGCGATCGCGAAAGAAGCCATAGGCCGCCCGTAGGTGCTCAATTTCCTCTAAATCAAATTCATGGACAAGCACTGCTTCTTGGGTGCGATCAGCCTCGGCCACCAGATCTCCCCTTGGATTAGCAATAAATGAACTGCCATAGAATAGTTGTCCCCCCTCATCACCCACACGGTTGGCTGCCACCACTGGAATCACATTTGCCACTGCATGACCAACCATCACCCGCTGCCACGGGTCTTTGGTGTCCAGTGTGGGATCGTGGGGTTCACTACCAATGGCAGTGGGATACACGAGCACTTCTGCTCCCATCAGGGTCATCACCCGTGCAGCCTCTGGAAACCACTGATCCCAGCAGATGCCGACACCGATTTTGCCGTAGCGGGTACGCCAGACTCGAAAGCCTGTATTGCCGGGGCGGAAGTAAAACTTTTCCTCATAGCCGGGGCCATCGGGAATATGACTTTTGCGATAGACACCGAGGTTGACACCCCCCGCATCAATCATGGCCACACTGTTGTAATAGACGGTGCCCGCCTTTTCAAAAAAGGACACTGGAATCACCACCGCCAGTTCCCGCGCCAAGGCCTCAAAGTGAGCAATTGTTGGGTGGTTTTTCACGGGGTGTGCCCGCTGAAAGTGACTCTCCCGCTCTTCCTTACAAAAATAGTGACCTTCAAATAGCTCTGGCAGGACAATGACCTGTGCCCCCTGCTGATGCGCCTGCCGCACTAGATCACTGAGGTGCAGAATATTGGTCTCAACATCATCGGTCAGTTGAGCTTGAATGGCAGCAACGGTCAGTGTTCTCATAGTTCCTGCTGAGTAATGCAATGGAAGGCGCCTCCCCCTTCTAAAATCGTCCGTGCGGGAAGGCCAACAGTTTTGCGACTGGGAAAGAGCTTGGCGATCGCCTCAACCGCTTTGGCATCCGCTTCGACACCATAGGTGGGGACGACAACGGTGGTATTGGCAATATAAAAATTCACGTAGCTAGCGGGTAAAATCTCCCCCTTTCGACTCGTCACCCGCCCCGGCGAAGGCACTGGGATCACCTCTAGGGAGCGCCCCTTGGCATCCGTTAGCGTTTGCAACTGCTCATAAATCGTCAGCAGGACATCGTAGTTCGGATCCTCAGGGCTGTCGGGCAGCATACAAACCACGGTTGCTGGAGCCACAAAACGCACCAGCGTATCGATGTGACCATCGGTGTGATCGTTGGCCAGTCCCGATTCAATCCAGAGGATTTTGCTCACGCCAAGGGCGGGCTTGAGGCGGGCTTCCACTTCTGCGCTGTCTAAATAGGGATTGCGGTTGGGGTTGAGGAGGCACTGGCGGGTGGTGAGGCAGGTTCCTTCGCCATCCACTTCGATCGCCCCCCCCTCCAAGAATAACGGCATCGCCCCATAGGGGAGGCCGATGGCTAGAGCAAGGCGCACAGCCAAGTCACTATCGCCGGGAAGTTGATACTTCTTGCCCCAACCATTAAAGGGCAAACAGAGGAGTCGGCGCTCCCCTGCCTCATTGATTAAGCCCACAGGAGCGGTATCCCGCAGCCAAATGTCACCAAAGGGGAGCTGATAAAACTGTGGATTCAGATCCCCGAGATAAGAACGAGCAGTGGCTTCTCCCACCTCATCTAGCACCAGAATCTTCAGTTGCTCCCCGCGGCACTGACCTGTTACGGGATCGGGGTCAGCGATCGCGCGACACAGGGCAGTAAATTCTAAACGCACCTGCGGTAATAGTTCTCCCCACAAATCCTCGTGACTGGGGAAAGCTAACCAACAGGCGCGATGGGGCAGCCACTCAGCCGGCTGAAAAAAGGGGGACATGAAGAGCGATTAGCCCTTTTTGTTGGTTTTGGGTGCAGGTTTAGCGGCAGCTTTTTTCCCTTTAGCAGTTTGCTGGGGTTTGGCACCGCTGTATTTCCGGCGGAAGCGTTCCACCCGCCCTTCAGCGTCAACGATTTTCTGAGTACCCGTGAAGAAGGGATGGTTGCCTGACCAGATATCCACGTGCAGTTCGGGTTTCGTGGAACCCACGGTCATCACTACTTCACCGTCACAATAGACTTTGGCTTCGGGATACCACTGGGGATGAATGTTCGGTTTTGGCATAGGCGTCTCACCACAAACGAGAAGTAAAAGACGAAAATCCTAACGTTTTGAGTATTGGGGGGCTTTGCGGGCTTTGCGCAGACCGTATTTACGCCGCTCCTTGGCACGGGGATCGCGGGTGAGATAGCCTTCCGTTTTCAGCGGCTTGCGGTTTTCGATGTCCAGTTGACACAGGGCGCGGGCAATCCCTAAACGAATGGCATCTGCTTGCCCCGTCAAACCACCCCCCGTGGCATTGACATAAATATCATAGCTACTTTCAAGGCCAAGGGTTTCAAGGGGGGCTTTCACCAAGTTGAGATAGGTGGGGTTGTTTTGCAGGTAGTCAGCCCCATTGCGGCCATTGATCAACAGTTGACCGCTACCGGGGATCAGGCGCACCCGTGCCACCGCCGACTTACGGCGACCGGTTCCCAAATAAACTACCCGCTTAGACTGATCAGCAATCTGCATGTTAGGCTCCCGGAATCGTGTTAATGGTCAAAGGCTGGGGTTTTTGCGCTTGGTGGGGATGCTCTGGCCCAGCATAAACTTTCAGCTTGGTAAAGAGTTTACGGCCAAGGGAATTTTTCGGCAGCATCCCTTTGACAGCATGCTCAATAATCCGCTCGGGAATGCGGGCTTGCAGTTGATCAAAGGTTTCAATTTTCATGCCGCCGGGGCGTCCCGAGTGACGACGGTAGAGTTTTTGGGAGCGTTTTCTGCCGGTGACGGTGACTTTCTCGGCATTGATGACAATCACAAAGTCACCCGTGTCCATGTGGGGGGTGTAAATGGCTTTGTTTTTACCCCTGAGAATACGGGCAATTGCTGCGGCTAGCCGACCCAAGCGTTGATCAGCGGCATCAATGACATACCACTGGGGAGCAAGGTCATCCACGGCGGGCAGTGGTGTCTTTACGGTACTGGTCATCACAAACTCCATGATTCTATGCAATGGACAATTCAGGGCTAATGGAGGCTAACTGAAACTGGGGCATCGCCTCGGTGCACAGGGCAAGGGGGAAAGGCGATTCAGGATAACCCACCCCCAATAGACAAAGGCCTACAGGGGGGGCAGCATACTTGACGAGGTGGCGTTGCTCCTGCTGCCAAATTTCCGTAAAACTGGCGGGCGATCGCTGGCCTTGCCCCACCTGTACCAAGAGTCCCACCAACAGGCGCATCATGCCGTAGAGAAACCCCGAAGCTTGCACCTCAATTTCCACAAGGGCACCGCGCCGCTGGCAGCTCACCGCCTGCACCTCCACCCAAGAATGGGCACGATTCGAGCCCGAACGGTGAAAGGCACTGAGGTGATGCCGCCCCAATAATGGCTGAAGCACGGCTGCCATTTTTTCCACATCTAAGGGGGCATAGTAGTAGTGCCATGTCCAAGGGCGCAGAAAGATATTGGGGCAGGGATCGGTATAGAGGGTATAGCGATAGCGACGCCACAGCGCCGAGAAACGGGCATGCCAGTGATCGGGCACCACCGCCGCCGCACGAATCACCACATCGGCAGGCAAGCGAGCATTGAGAATCCCCGGCCAACGATGAACGGGAATGGGCGAGTTGACCGTGACGTGAGCCACTTGACCAGCAGCATGAACCCCTGTATCGGTGCGACCGGCTGCGACAACAGAGACGGGATGATTGACAACACTGGCGATCGCCTGCTCAATCACCTCCTGTACTGTGCGCTGTCCCACCTGCCGTTGCCAGCCGTGGAAATGGGTGCCCTGGTACTGAATAAGCAGTGCCAAGCGTTGGCCGCTCTGAGGAGGTGCGATCGCCGTCATCATTGCCTGCTACACCAGTTCAATGACCGCCAATTCGGCATTATCACCTCGCCGCCGCACACTGCGGATAATGCGGGTATAGCCACCCTTGCGATCGCCATAGCGCTCTGGAGCTTGGGCAAACAGAGCATGCACCAGTTGCTTATCGTAGAGATAGCCAAGGGCACGCCGCCGTGCCGCCAAGGAGCCATCCTTTGCCAAGGTGATCATCCGCTCCGCCTCTGCGCGTACCGCCTTTGCCCGCGCTTTGGTGGTGGTAATGCGGCCATGGCGAATCAATTCAGTGGTCAGTGCCCGCAGCAGTGCTTTTCGTTGATCGGCTGGCAGTCCTAGCTGGGGAACCCGACGTTGGTGACGCATAGACAAACCTCATTCAATCTCTCTAGTTACGGGCAGCTTTTTGGGGCGGTAGCGTAATGCCCAAGTGTTTTTGCAGTGCTTCGATCACTTCCTCGGCAGACTTTTGACCGAAGTTTTTGATCTCCAGTAGCTCTTCTTGGGAATACTCAAGGAGGTCAGCGACCGTATTGACTTGGGCACGCTTGAGACAGTTGTAGGCACGCACCGACAAATTGAGTTGCTCAATGGGAATTTGTCCCGTTTCGTCATGCTCATCGGTGGTGGTGGCCTCAGAGGTGTGCAGGGGCACTTCTTTCAAGGGGCTAAAGAGATCCACGAGAATCGTTGCCGCCTGATTGAGGGCATCTTGGGGGGTCAAGCTGCCATTCGTCCAGATTTCCAGTTTTAGATAGTCTTGGAGCTGGCGATCGCCCTCTGCACCCGCACTGCGCACCGAATCAACGGTATAGTTGACCCGCCGCACGGGCATAAAGACCGCATCCAATTGCAGATAGTCCAAGGCAAGGCGATCGTCCCGTACCCGCTCCACTGAGCGATAGCCGCGATCCTGTTCAATCTTGAATTCCATCTCCAAGGTTGCCCCCGGCATCAGCGTGGCAATATAGTGGTTGGGGTTGACCACTTCCACTTCAGAGCCAAGTTGCACCATGCCAGCAGTAACCGTCAATGGCTCATTCTCAGGGGCTTGGGCAAAAAGGCGACCCATTTGGGGTTCTGAGGTGTGGCTGCGAATCACCAACTGCTTCATTTGCAGCAAAATGTCCATGACATCTTCGCGCACACCGGGAATTGTTGAAAACTCATGATTCACACCGGCAATGCGCACCGCTGTCACAGCACTACCGGGTAAGTTGGCAAGAAGAACCCGCCGCAGGGCATTCCCCACCGTAATCCCTTGACCGGGGGCGAGGGGGTACAGCGCAAATTGGCCGTACTGCCCTTGATCCTCCTCAACCCGTGTTTCCAAACATTCAATTTGATATGCCATAACTGTGCTCCCAAGTGACCCAAACGAACCTAAACCCGCCGCCGTTTGGGGGGACGGCAACCATTGTGGGGAATGGGGGTCACATCCCGAATGAGGGTAATTTCTAGACCTGCGGCTTGCAACGCCCGAATCGCTGTCTCGCGACCGGAACCGGGACCACTCACCATGACCTCAATTTGCCGCATTCCCTGATCAATGGCACGGCGAGCTGCATTATCAGCAGCAGTTTGAGCTGCAAAGGGTGTGCCTTTTTTGGCACCTTTGAAACCACTGGAGCCAGCGGAGGCCCAAGCAATCACCTCACCATTGGGGTCGGTAATTGAGACAATCGTGTTATTAAATGTGGACTGAATGTGGGCAACGCCACTGGGGACATTGCGCTTTTGCTTACGAGGGCCAGAGCGTTTTGCAGAGGGTGCCATAATCTATCCAAACCGTGAATCAGGTAGCAGGAGCGGAAAAATTTATTTCTTAGCAGCGGGTTTTTTCTTACCCGCCACAGTGCGGCGACCACCACGACGGGTGCGCGCATTGGTACGGGTGCGCTGACCACGAACCGGCAATCCAAGGCGATGCCGCCGCCCGCGGTAGCAGCCAATGTCCATGAGCCGCTTGATATTCATGGCCTCGAGACGGCGCAGATCCCCTTCCACTTGGTACTCGTCAATCGCAGCCCGCAGTGCCGCAATATCGGCATCCGTCAAATCGCGAGTGCGGGTATCTGGGTTAACACCCGTTTTTGCCAAAATTTCCTTGGAGCGGGTCAAGCCGATGCCATAGATGTAGGTGAGGGCAATTTCAATGCGTTTGTCGCGGGGTAAATCAACACCAGCAATACGAGCCATGAATCTAGTTCCTATGTGTGCAACAACAGTGGGTTACCCTTGGCGCTGCTTGTGCTTCGGATTGGTGCAGATCACCATGACCCGACCACGTCGCCGAATGACGCGGCATTTTTCACAAATACGCCGTACCGATGCTCTTACTTTCATATCAGTTGCTCATGTAGTCGCAAATTTTATATCTTAGCAGAGTGGCCAACAAAGATCAAACTACTTTTTGCGCAGGCGATAGGTAATCCGCCCCTTGGTCAGGTCATAGGGGGTCAATTCAACCTTCACGCGATCGCCCGGCAAAATTTTGATGTAGTTGCGGCGAATCTTACCGGAAATATGGGCAAGGACATTAAAGCCATTGTCCAGATCCACCCGAAACATGGCGTTGGGCAATGACTCGGTCACTGTCCCTTCAATTTCAATAGCATCCTGTTTAGACACGGTTCACCTCCCCAATACGTGCTTGAATGGCAGCAGTTACCTCTTCGATCGTACGTGTTCCATCAATGTGCACAAACTTGGGATGACTCATGTACTGTTGAATCATCGGTAGGGTTTCCCGCTCATAGACCTGTACCCGCTTGAGGATGGTTTCAGGGGTATCATCGGAGCGCTGCTGACCATTGGCCGCTTGCTGAGCACGCTTGAGGGCGCGTTCCTGGAGAATCGCAGCAGGCACATCTAAGAAGAGCAAGTAATCATAGTCTTGGTGAATGCTTTTGAGCATCTCCTCAAAGACTGCTGCTTGTACCACATTGCGGGGAAAACCGTCCAAAAGCCAACCCGCAGCCGTATCTGGCTGTTGCAAGCGATTGGCCACCATATCCACAATCACCTGATCCGGTACCAGTTCACCGCGATCCATGTAGCTTTGAGCCTGTTGACCGAGGGGGGTGCCCGCAGCTCGCTCTGCCCGCAGAATATCCCCTGTAGAAATATGGGGAATCCCCAAAAGTGTGGTCAGAATTGCTGCCTGTGTCCCTTTGCCCGAACCAGGGCCGCCAAACAAAATTAAGCGCATTACTGCTTCACCATCCCCTCATAACGTTGTGAAATCACATAGGTTTGAATCTGTTTTGAGGTGTCAATGGCCACCCCCACCAAGATCAACAGGGAGGTCGCCCCCAGGCCTTGAAATGTTGTTACTTTGGTTGCACTTTCGACTGCCGTGGGAATAATCGCCACCAGACCCAAAAAGATCGCCCCTAGGAATGTCAGGCGGTTGAGAACCCGCTCTAGGTAATCAGAGGTGGCTTTCCCCGGTCGAATTCCCGGAATACTAGCGCCCATCTTTTTCAGGTTTTGGGACATATCCACAGGGTTAACAATCAAAGAAGCGTAAAAGTAGCTAAAGAAGAGAATCAAGAGCAAGTAGAAAATCACATATGCCCATGGGGTAGGACCTGCGGGGGAAACATAGCTGGCCAGTCGTGCCACGAGTTCGTTGCGGGTAAACTGCGCCAAGGTGGAAGGCAGAATGAGTACCGCTGAGGCAAAGATAATTGGCATCACCCCCCCTTGGTTTAAGCGCAGGGGCAGGTAACTGGTTTGCTCGCGGTAGAGTTTGCGCCCCACTTGGCGACGTGCCGAAACAATGGGGATGCGGCGAGTCCCCTCTTGCACAAAGACAATGCCGACAATCATGGCCAAAAAGACGGCCACCAAAATAACGATGCCGCCAATATTGCCCCCACTTTCGGCGAGGGCGATCGTCTGACCCACTGAGGCAGGCAAGTAGGCAACAATGCTCAAAAAGATCAAGAGTGAGGCTCCATTACCCACGCCCCGCTCAGTAATCAATTCCGAAATCCACATCACCACCATTGAGCCAGCGGTCAGGCCAAGGACAATTTCAGCAACAAACCACGCCCCCGGATGCAAAGCCGCACCGGGAATGGAACTGACAAAAATGGCAATGCCAAAACTTTGCAGAACTGCCCAGCCCACAGCCACGTAGCGAGTAATTTGGGAAATTTTGCGGCGGCCGGCTTCTCCCTCATCCTTTTGCAGCCGCTCCAAGGAGGGGAGAGCAGCAGTCAGCAATTGCATGATGATGGAGGCGTTAATATAGGGCAGAATGCCGAGGGCAAAAATCCCAAGGGCAGAGAGGCCACCGCCTGAAAAGATGTCGAGGAAGCGAATCACGGCATTATCTTGGACGCTCTGGGCAAAAACGGCGCGATCGATCCCCGGAATGGGTAGATAAATCCCCAGCCGTACCAAGATCAATAGCCCAATGGTGATCAGGAGTCGACCCCGCAGACCAGCCGCTTGAGCCATCTGCATAAAGGTTTCTTGGGCAGTGGGTGCCTTGCCGCGATTCACAATCATATTGGGGTTCCTCTATTCACTGTCGGCAGCAACGGAGGTCTCCACACATACCCCACCAGCAGCTTCAATCTTGCTGCGGGCACTGCCACTAAAGGCAGCGGCATGAACCTCTAGCTTGACGTTTAGCTCACCATCCCCCAGCACTTTGAGGGGATATTTGGCGGTGGTGAGAATGCCAGTCTCAAGGAGAGACTCAACCGTCACTACACTATTGGCGGGTAGGGTATTGAGACGACCCACGTTGATCGTAGTGTAAACCTTCCGGTTGACGAGGGGAAAGTGCTTGAGTTTGGGGAGACGACGGTAGAGGGGGTTTTGACCGCCTTCAAAGCCGGGACGGGTAGGGCGACCAGAACGGGATTTTTGCCCGCGCATCCCAAAGCCACCACTTGCCCCTTGACCTGCGGCAATGCCCCGACCAATCCGCCGTTTGCGTCGTCGCGATCCCGCTTGGGGGTGCAGATCTTGAAACCGCATGGACAACTCCTACCTATTTGCTATAGAGGTTTTCAATGGGGATTTCCCGCTCCTCGGCAACTTCTTGGAAGGTGCGCAAGGCCGCAAGGGCTTCGAGGGCGGCGCGGGCATTGTTGAGGGGGTTGCTGGAGCCTAGTTGTTTGGCCAGCACGTTGCGTACCCCTGCTAGTTCTAGAACGGTGCGCACAGAGCCACCAGCAATTACCCCGGTTCCCGGTGCAGCGGGGCGAATCATGACGCGGGCAGCACCGCCTTCGCCAAAAGTGGGGTGGGGAATAGAGTTGGACTTGGTGATCGGGACATCAATCAGGTGCTTTTTGCCATCGGCCACACCTTTGCGCACTGCACCAATGACATCGGCAGCCTTACCGACGCCCACACCCACTTGGCCACGCTCGTTGCCAACAACCACAATGGCGCGGAAGCTCAGTTTCTTACCGCCTTTGACTACTTTGGAGACGCGGCGGATCTGGACGACCCGCTCTTGCCAGTCGGTTTCTTTTTCAACTTTGCGGGGGTTTTTACGACGATTTGCCATCGGGTCATCCTCTAAAAGTCTAGTCCAGCTTCACGGGCGGCATCCGCCAAGGCCTTGACACGACCATGGTAGAGATTGCCACCGCGATCAAAGACAACGCGCTCAATGCCAGCGGCTTTGGCACGCTCTGCAATTAGTCGCCCCACTTCAATAGAGGCGGCACAGGTGCTGCCATCCCCCAGCTTTTGCCGCAGTTCTGGCTCAACACTGGAAGCGGCCACAAGGGTATGGTGCCGGGTGTCATCAATCACCTGAGCATAGATGTGCTGATGAGAACGAAAGACAGCGAGGCGGGGGCGATCGCTAGTACCTTTGACTTTGCGGCGAATGCGCTGATGCCGACTTTGGCGAGCCGCAGTACGAGTTTGTTTCATCTATTTCTTCCCTGTCTTACCAACTTTACGACGCACAAATTCACCCATATAGCGAATGCCCTTGCCTTTGTAGGGTTCAGGGGGACGTACGGCGCGAATACGGGCAGAGGTGTTGCCGACTAGTTCTTTATCAATGCCACTGACAAGGACAATCGTACCCTGCTGCACTTTTTTACCTTGGTTGTCCTCAATTTCTAGGGTAATGCCCTCAGGTGGCACAATCTCAACGGGGTGGCTGTAGCCCATACTGAGGACAAGGGTTTTGCCTTGGAGTTGGGCGCGGTAACCGACCCCTTGAATCTCCAGCTTTTTCGTAAACCCTTGGGAGACGCCTTCCACCATGTTGGCCAATAGCGTGCGGCAGAGGCCGTGGCGTTCTTTAGCAGGTCGAGAATCATCGCGGCGTTTGACAACAATATTTTCGCCCTCTTGGGCAACATTCACCTCGGGCGGCAAAACCCGACTCAGTTGACCCTTGGGGCCTTTGACCGTGACCTGCTGCCCGTCTAGGGTGAGGGTAACATTCTTTGGCAGGGGGATGGGACGCTTGCCAATACGAGACATGTGGGACTTCCTCCGAGCTTACCAAACGTAACAGAGTACTTCGCCGCCAATGCCCTGCTTCCGTGCCTCGCGATCAGTCATGATGCCGCTAGAGGTGGAGATGATGGCAATGCCGATGCCACCGAGCACCCGGGGCAACTCACGGGAATTGGCATAGACGCGCAGACCGGGTTTGCTCACCCGCTTGAGCGCAGTAATAATCGGCTGGCGCTGCTTACCGCGATATTTTAGGGAAACCACAAGATGCCGTTTGATGCCGTCCCCTTGCTCTTCAAAATCGCGAATAAACCCTTCCGCTTTCAGCACCTGCGCAATACTGCGGGTCATGCGCGTGGCCGGAATGGTGGTGGTTTGATGACGCGCAAGGTTTGCGTTGCGGATGCGAGTTAGCATATCGCCAATCGTGTCATTTACTGCCATAGTTGCTCCTTAAAAATCTGCCTCCGGCGTTAGTTCTCACGGAACGGCATGCCCATTGCTTTGAGCAGGGCGCGTCCTTCTTCATCAGTATTGGCAGTGGTGATGATTGAGACATCCATGCCGCGAATTTGATCAATGTCGTCGTAGTTGACTTCGGGGAAAATCAGTTGCTCGCGCAAACCTAGGGTGTAGTTGCCTCGGCCATCAAAGCTTTTGGGGTTGACACCGCGAAAGTCACGGATCCGTGGCAGTGCCAAGTTAATCAAGCGATCCAAAAAGGCATACATGCGATCGGATCGCAGCGTCACGGCCACACCAACGGGCATGCCTTTGCGAATTTTGAAGCCCGCGATCGCCTTCTTGGCGCGGGTGACCACGGGCTTTTGTCCCGTAATCGTGGCAATTTCGGCAATGGTGGCTTCAAGGGCTTTGGCATTTTGCGCCGCTTCCCCCAGACCGCGGTTGACGGTTATTTTGACAATCTTGGGGACTTGGTGAATGTTTTTGTACTGAAACTGCTGCATGAGCTGCGGCACAACGGTTTTGTTGTAGTGATCTTTGAGGCGTTGGGACATGGGGCTTCTCCTAGGGGCATTCTCTGGGCTGGGTCAGAGAGGGAAAACGGGTTAGACCTAATCAATGATTTCGCCAGTTTTCTTGAGCATCCGCACCTTACGGCCATCTTCGGTGTAGGTGTAACAGATGCGGCTGGCCACGTTGTGCTTGGTGGAGTAGAGCATCACTTTACAACTGTAGATGGGAGCCTCCTTGGTGATGATTTGGCCGGATTCTCCCTCTTGGCGGGGCTTCACATGTTTGGTTTTCAGGTTCACCCCTTTGACAATCACCTGACTGGTTTTGGGGAAGACCGCAAGGACTTCGCCGACTTTAGCTTTGTCGCTGCCAGCGATGACTTGAACCGTGTCCCCTTTTTTCACGTGCATGCGATAGCGCACTGGCTTTTTGTTTGCTTTCTTGGCCGCCATTAGAGTACCTCCGGTGCCAATGAAACAATTTTCGTAAAGTTTTTATCCCGCAGTTCACGAGCCACAGGACCAAAGACACGGGTACCGCGAGGGTTACCCTCTTGGTTGATCAAGACAGCGGCATTGTCATCAAAGCGAATGCTCATGCCACTTTCACGGCGGATGGTTTTGCGGGTGCGCACAATGACAGCGCGAACCACATCGGATTTTTTCACGGCCATATTGGGGGTGGCATCTTTGACGGTGGCAATGATCACATCGCCAACACTGCCGTAGCGACGGTTACCGCCGCCGAGCACACGGATGCAGAGGAGCTTTTTGGCGCCGCTATTGTCGGCAACGTTGAGATAGGTTTCCTGTTGAATCATGGCTGGCTCTCCTTAGGCAGTGCGAGGACTGAGAATCTCGGCAATGACCCAACGCTTGGTGCGACTCAGGGGACGGGTTTCCCGAATGCGCACGCGATCGCCCACTTTGGCTTCGTTATTTTCATCATGGGCTTTGTAGCGGCGGGTTTTGACGACAATTTTGCCGTACTTGGGGTGGGGGGCGCGGTTTTCGACGGCAACGACGACGGTTTTTTGCATTTTGTCGCTGACGACGACGCCAACACGTTCTTTAACTGCCATTAGTCTTGGCCTCCACTGCGGCGACGTTCATTCTCAAGGGTTAAAAGCTGTGCCAACTCGTGGCGCAGATGCTTAAATTGATGGGGCTTGACCTCTTGGCGGGTGGCTTTTTTGAAGCGGAGATCAAAGAGTTCTTTTTTAATGGCGGCAATGCGATCGCTCACCTCTTGATCACTCAGTTCCCGCAGGTCTTTCATTTTTGTCAGTGCCATTCTTAACCCTCCTGTTGTTCCTCTTCTTGATTGCGCACCAGAAAACGGGTCTTGATCGGCATTTTGTAGGCAGCAAGGCGCATGGCTTCGCGGGCAACCGCCTCCGGCACACCGGCAATTTCATACATAATGCGACCGGGTTTGACCACTGCCACCCAGTATTCCGGTGAGCCTTTCCCTGACCCCATCCGCGTTTCGGCAGGCCGCATTGTCACGGGCTTATCGGGGAAAATGCGAATCCAGATTTTGCCACCGCGGCGGATATAGCGGGTCATGGCACGACGGCCAGCCTCAATTTGCCGTGAGGTGATCCAAGCGGGTTCAAGGGCTTGAAGGGCATAGTCGCCAAAGTGGATAGAGTTACCGCGACTGGCAACCCCCGTCATGCGACCCCGCTGCTGTTTGCGAAATTTTGTACGCTTTGGACTTAACATCGCTGGCTTCCCTGTTAGTTAGAGCGATTTTCAAATTGGGGTAGGCGGCGTTGGGGACTGCGGCGACTGGGTTCCCGTGTTACGGCTTCGGTTTGTCCCGGCAGTACCTCACCTTTAAAGATCCACACTTTCACGCCCAAAATGCCGTAGATTGTGCGGGCGGTGCGGTAGGCATAGTCAATGTCTGCCCGTAGGGTATGCAGAGGAACGCGACCCTCCCGTGTCCACTCGGTACGGGCAATTTCCGCCCCATTCAGGCGACCCGCCACTTGGACTTTGATCCCCTCAATGCCTGCTCGCTGTGCCCGCTGAATGGCTTGGCGCACGGCGCGTCGGAAGGCCACCCGTCGCTCTAGTTGCTGGGTGATGTATTCCGCCAAGAGGCTGGCCTCAGCATCGACACGGTTGACTTCCACCACGTTCACTTTGATCGTGCGGTTGCTAGGGAGCATCTGCCGCAGTTGCTTGCGCAGTTCCTCAATCCCTTGGCCGCCTTTACCAACGACGACGCCGGGACGAGCGGTGCGAATTTGCAACTCCACTTGATCCGCTTTGCGCTCAATGCGCACTTCCGCAATGCCAGCGTTGGCCAGTTGCTTGTTAATAAACGTGCGGATGCGGTGATCCTCCTGTAATAGCTCAGGATAGCGATCGCTATCGGCGTACCAGCGGGAGCGATGTTCTTGTGTAATGCCGAGGCGAAAGCCAATTGGATGAATCTTCTGTCCCACGATGGTATCCTTCTACGATTCGTCAGCAGTGTTTTGGGGCGCCACAGCAATCGTGATGTGGCAGGTGGGCTTGCGAATTTGGTAAGCGCGGCCCTGGGCGCGAGGGCGAAATCGCTTCAGGCAAGGCCCTTGATCGGCATAGGCTTGACTAATTACCAAGGTGGCGGGATCCAAGCCTAAATTGTGGGTGGCATTGGCTGCCGCCGATCGCAAGACCTTTGTAATCGGCTCACAGGCACGATAGGGCATAAAGCGCAGCATAATCAGGGCATCGCGGTAGGTGCGACCCCGCAGTTGATCCAGTACCCGCCGCACCTTGTGGGGTGACATGCGGACATACTTGGCGCAGGCACGGGCAGTAGGAGAAGAGGTAGAAACCATAGACGGCTATCCCAGACGCGAACAAGAGAATCAATGGCGGGCTTTTTTATCGCCCTTAACATGACTGCGGAAGTTGCGGGTGGGGGCAAATTCCCCCAGTTTGTGACCCACCATCTGCTCAGTGATGTACACGGGCACGTGCTGCTTGCCGTTATGGACGGCGATCGTGTGGCCAATCATTTCTGGCACAATCGTTGAGGCACGCGACCACGTTTTGATCACTTCCTTGGCATTGCGCTCATTGAGGGCTTCAATCTTGCGTAAGAGATGATCCGCCACAAAGGGGCCTTTTTTTAATGAACGTCCCATAACCTAACTTCTCCGCAAAAACCTAAGACTGACGACCACCGCGACCCCGCTTGGAAGACTTCTTACGACGCCGCACGATGAGAGCATCGCTGAGTTTTTTCTTCTTGCGAGTTTTGTAGCCAAGGGTGGGTTTACCCCAAGGCGTGACAGGCCCAGGACGACCAATGGGGGCGCGTCCTTCACCCCCACCGTGGGGGTGATCCACCGGGTTCATCACCGAACCGCGCACCTTCGGACGACGACCTTTCCAGCGATTGCGACCCGCTTTCCCTAAGCTGATGTTGTTGGCTTCAACATTCCCCACTTGGCCAATGGTGGCATAGCACTCCTTGCGGAAGAGCCGCACTTCACCCGAGGGAAGCTTGAGGGTGACCATATCCCCTTCTTTGGCCACTACTTGTGCCATCGCACCAGCAGCTCGCACCATTTGCGCACCGCGACCGGGGATAATTTCCACATTGTGCACACTGGTACCCAAGGGAATTTTGCCCAGAGGAAGGGAGTTACCCACTTCAATAGGGGCATCGGGACTGGCAATAACCTCGGTGCCGGGGGTCAAATCTCGAGGATGGATGATGTAGCGTTTCTCGCCATCGCGATAGTGGAGCAGAGCAATGCGGGCATTGCGGTTGGGATCGTACTCCACAGTTGCCACTTTGGCGGGGACATTGAGCTTGCTACTGCGGCGAAAATCCACAATACGATAGCGACGCTTGTGGCCACCCCCCCGCCGCCGACTGGTAATGACACCGCGATTGTTGCGGCCTTTGTCGCGCTTGAAGCCACGGGTCAGCGACTTTTCGGGCTTGTCGGTGGTAATTTCAGCAAAGTCAGAAACAGTTTTTTGGCGAACGCCGGGGGTGTAGGGTCGGTAAACGCGAATGCCCATGATCTACTCCGTTAAACTTCGGGGAAGAGAACGATCTTGCTGTCGGGGGCAAGGGTGACGATCGCCCGCTTGTAGCGAGGACGATGACCAACAAACCGACCCACACGGCGCTCTTTAGGGGGCAGATGATAGGTATTCACTGCTGTAACTTTGACGTTAAAGAGTTCTTCAATCGCAGCCTTGATTTGCGGTTTGGTGGCGCGCCGGTCCACATCGAAGCTGTATTGATTGTTTTCCAATAAAATCGTGGCCTTCTCTGTGATGATGGGGCGCTTGATGAGATCCGCAAGAGCGCGGGGTTGGACTTTAGTCACCGTACACCTCCTGAATTTTGGCGATCGCGCCAGTGGTGGCAACAATGCGATCGGCATAGAGTAAATCAAAAACATTCAATTGATCGGCACGCAGGAGTTTCAGGGTGGGCACATTTCGCGCCGAGAGTGCCACCATTTCGGCAATGTCTTCCACCAGTAGCAGCACCTTTTGCTCTGGCTCAATGCCCCAGCGTTGCAGCGCCGTCACCAGTTCCTTGGTTTTGGGACGGGGCAAGTGATCGGCAAAGTCTTGAACCACAATCAAGTCTTCAACGCGGCTCATCAGGGCTGTGCGCAGGGCAAGCCGCCGCTCCTTACGATTCATTTTTTGGCTGTAGTCGCGGGGCTTAGGACCAAAGATCACACCGCCCCCCCGCCAGAGGGGAGAACGAATCGAACCAGCACGGGCACGCCCTGTTCCTTTTTGCCGCCAAGGTTTGCGACCGCCGCCGCGCACTTCGGCACGGGTTTTGGTGGAAACGGTTCCCTGCCGAGCATTGGCTAACTGCCGCACAAGGGCACGATGAACAATATGACTGGCGGTTTCAGGTTTTGCCGTCGTTAGATCAAGGGTGGCTTCACCACTGTCGGCACCCTGCCAGTCTTTAACCACACATGCAACCATAACTACTCTCCAGCCCTTATTTGCGACCGACAACCTTGGCGGGGGTAATGCTCACCAGTGCCCCCGGTTTACCCGGTAGTGCCCCTTTGATCAGGATTAAGTTGCGCTCAGGATCAACGCGCACCACCTGCAATTTGCGAATGGTGACTGCCGTATTGCCCATGCGACCGGCCATCCGCTTGCCGGGGAAAACCCGACCCGGGGTGGTTCCTGCCCCAGTGGAACCGGGCAGACGGTGGTTTTTCGAGCCATGCGCCATTGGACCGCGCTTAAAATTGTGGCGTTTTTGATAGCCCGCAAAGCCTCGGCCAATGCTGGTGCCGTGGACATCCACAAGCTGCCCCGGACTAAAAATATCAACGGTGATGGCCTGACCCAATTGATAGGCAGAGGCATCTTCGAGGCGAAATTCCCGCAGATGACGCATGGGGGGCGTTTGCGATTTGTTGAGGTGGCCGCGCTCGGGGCGACTCAGGTTTTTCTGCCGCACTTCGCCGTAGGCCACTTGAATGGCCGTGTAGCCGTCGGTTTGGGGGGTTTTGATTTGTGTGATCGGACACGGCCCCGCTTGTACCACCGTAATGGGGACAGATCGACCCGCCTCGTCAAAGATTTGGGTCATGCCCAACTTTGTCCCTAAAATACCAACTGTCACGATCGCGTTCCTTAAAAATACGAATCACAACAAAACAGCGAGAGGCAGCCCGTAGGCTACACCTCGGCAGATTCCTACAGTTAGGAATGGTGGATTGACCCAGCAGTTACACGGTCAAGACGATGACGCTCAAGGCGCATCCATCGTTGATCAAGGACAGGCGCAGGTAAAGATGGCAAGGCTATGATTGCAAGTTGCGAACACGCTGCCACCCCTGGATCAGTGGAACCAAGGACTTAAGGGGGTTGAGGCGATCGCGCCCACTCAGTATCCGTTTTTGGTCACAAGTTTTAATCATAGATCAGCGATTGTGGGTTTGTCTAGGCATTTGGTAACATTTTTTACGCCTTCTTGTGGATCCAGCAGCGTGTTTGAATTTGTCTGCCAGCAGGACTGTGCCCATACCCAAGCGCGGGCAGGCCTGTTTCACACCCCCCATGGCGCAGTGGCAACGCCGCGTTTTATGCCCGTGGGTACTTTAGCGAATGTGAAAACCCTCACCCCAGAACACCTCAAGGCGGCGGGCGCTCAAATGGTTTTGGCCAACACCTACCATTTGCACCTGCAACCGGGGGAAGACATTGTGGCCGCAGCGGGGGGGCTGCACCGTTTTATGGGCTGGTCAGGGCCAATTCTCACGGATTCGGGGGGGTTTCAGGTCTTTAGCCTCAGCGAAATGCGGCAAATTTCCGATCAGGGGGTGGTGTTTCGTTCACCCCACGATGGTCAAATCATTGAACTGTCACCCGAGCGGGCGATCGCCATTCAAGAGGCCTTGGGGGCAGATGTGATCATGGCCTTTGATGAGTGCCCCCCCTATCCTGCAAGCCGGCAGGCAGTGATCCAAGCGACGCAACGCACCCTGCATTGGCTAGAGCGCTGCATTGCTGCAAAGCAACGATCCGATCAAGCCCTCTTTGCCATTGTGCAAGGGGGAGTGTATGCCGATCTGCGGCGAGAATGTGCTGCGGCGATGCTGCCCTATGACTTGGCGGGCTATGCCATTGGTGGCGTGAGTGTGGGGGAACCCAACAGTGCCATGCATGAAATTGTGGCGGTGACGGCTCCCCTCTTGCCTGCCCATAAGCCACGTTATTTGATGGGGGTGGGAACTCACTTAGAAATGTTGCGGGCGATCGCTGCCGGGGTCGATCTCTTTGACTGTGTGATTCCCACCCGCTTGGCTCGCCACGGCTGTGCCATTGTCCAAGGGCAGCGCTGGAACCTAAAAAATGCTCGCTTTCGCCGCGATTATGAACCCTTGGATCCCACCTGTCCCTGCTATACCTGCACCACCTTTAGCCGAGCCTACCTAAGTCATTTAGTGCGTGCCAAGGAGCTACTGGCCTACACCTTACTCTCGATTCATAATGTGACGGAACTGATTCGGTTCACCCAAGCAGCACGCCAAGCCATTTTAGAGGAGCGATTTGTGGCGTTTGCGGCAGAATGGGAGCAGCGACTGTTGGTGAATGCCGAGGAACCGGATGCTGCGCTTCTCTGATGCCGTTTTATCAAGGCAGGAACGCTTGAGCCGCTGGGGCTTTTTGGGACTGACCACAGCACCTTTAGTGGGAGCGGCACTCTTTAACCATACGGGGACGCCGCCTTTTTTACTTTGTCTTTTTCGAGCAACAACGGGTATTCCCTGTCCAGGCTGCGGTCTGACCCGTTCCTTTATGGCGATCGCTCGCGGCAATGTTGAAGATGCCCTGAGAATGCATCTCTTTGGCCCTGTGCTCTTTCTCGCATTTACGGTGATGGCGGTTTTTATAGGCCTAGAGCTGAAAACTGGCCGGCGATTGCAGCACACCCCCTTTCGCTACATCAATGAACGCATTCAAAACTGGTGGTGGCTAGGGGTGATTTATCTTGGCTACTATGGTTTGCGGCTGTACAGCCTATTTCACACCGGGGAATTTTATATCAATCCCCTAAAAAACATCTTTCTGAGGAGTTAATCAATGACTATCTCCATTCATTACGTTGATCCCAAGACGAAAGCACCACTTAGAAAGGATCATACTGCGTACTATAGTGAGACGGGTTCTGTTTATCCAATTGTTAATCAGATTCCTAGATTTGTAGATTCAAGCCAAAACTACACCCAAAGTTTTGGTCTGCAATGGAATAAGTTCTCAAAAACACAAATAGATGATACAGATCAAAAACAATCTGAAACTCGATTCTTTGCAACAACAAACTGGCAGCCTGAGGAGCTTGCTGGCAAAAGTATTTTAGAAGCCGGTTCTGGTGCAGGTAGATTTACACGGGTTATCCTAGAAAAAACGTCTGCTTATCTTTGGAGTTTTGATTATTCAGAGGCGGTTGAGGCAAATTGGCAAAATAATTCTGATATTGCTGGCGGAAGATTACACCTATTTCAAGCGAGCATCTATGACATCCCTTTGCCTGAAGCCTCTTTTGATAAGGTGTTTTGTTTTGGGGTTCTACAACATACACCTGACTTTGAAGAATCTGTAAAAAATCTGATTAAATACGCAAAAATCGGTGCTGAGATTGTGGTTGATTTCTATCCGATTAAAGGTTTTTGGACAAAAATACACGCAAAATATCTTTTAAGACCCTTGACAAAAAAGATGTCACACCAAGCTCTGTTGAATTTAATTGAGAAGAATATTGATGGTTTAATTACGTTATTTGATTTTTTAGTGAAAGTTAAACTAGGCGTACTGACTCGATTTTTACCAATTGTTGATCTACGAACAATTCCTAGTACTGTGGATCAGCAAAAACGCCGTGAATGGGCAATTTTAGACACCTTTGATATGTTCTCGCCGGAGTATGACAATCCCCAAAGAATAAAAGATGTTGCTGCTATGTTTGAACGTCACGGAGCTAAGGTTACTTTTGCCGGATTTGTCAAATCAAGCGCTGGCACTAGCGCAGTGGTCAGAGGCGTTCGCGAAACTTAAAGTAAAGATCACGGGAGTCGTCTTTAGCAAGGGTCCCTTTCATGGGATATTGAAATCGGTTGTGTGCGATCGAGAACCGGAGACCCATGAGATTACATCGCTTGCTTTATCTCAGTTGTGCCACAGATGGCCTGTCCTACCCAGACCTGCGGGATATTATGGCCAAGTCAGAGGTGAACAATCTCCGCGATGGCATTACGGGAATACTGTGCTACGGCAACGGCATGTTTCTGCAAACCCTAGAGGGCGATCGCCAGAAAGTGAGTGAAACCTACGCCCGCATCCTCAAGGATCCCCGCCACCACAGCGCTGAGATTATTGAATTCAAAGCGATCGCAGAGCGCACCTTCATCAATTGGTCAATGCGTCTGGTGCAGTTGGGCGAGATGGACAGTGATAAAATTCGGTACCTGCGGTTAAAATACTCACCAGCAGCAACCTTTCAGCCCACCTCAATGACGGCTGAGCAATGTTTTCACTTCCTCAAAGAACTCTATGAAATGAGCCAAGGAACTTAGTGTGAGCGATGCCCACTGGCTAAGTATTCCCGATCTACTGCGGCTGCCCGCCCAGACCTATGAGTGGCGGGTGGATACCGGTTTTCCAGACTTGGCAACGCTAACTCCCGTGCAAGGAATGGTGACTGCCAGTCACCGCCACACCTACTTAGAAGTCAGCGCCAGTGTGCAGACAATTGTCACCCTCTCTTGCGATCGCTGTTTGCAGTACTATAACCATCGCTTGGTGTGTACCACTACGGAACTGATTTGGCTAGCGGAAACCCCAGCCAGTCAGCCCGACGATGATCTGGTGGAAACCTTGCCCGCTAACGGTCGCATTGATCTTGCGGATTGGCTCTACCAGCAACTCTGCCTTGCCCTGCCCTACCCCCAATACTGTGACCCCAATTGTGGCGGTATTCACCCCCCTGTCCCTGCGGACCCCCCCATTGATCACCGCTGGGCAATGCTTGCGCAACTACAATCGGTTCTGGAGCGTTCGGAACCATCGCCGTGAGTGCTCAGTCTGACCTTGAACTGTTGCTGCGGGCACGCTATCCCCTGTTGTATGTGGCCACAACAGAGGAAGAACGCCTTGAGGCAACACTGCACACAATTAGCGATCGCCTGAATCAGCGCCCCATCTACATTTGGGATTTTGTGGAGGGGTATCAGGGCAATCCCAATGATCTGGGGGTCGCCAAGCGCAATCCCCTCAGTGCCCTTGAATTTGTTGAAAAACTACCGCCACCGGCAGCGGCCATGATTCTGCTGCGAGATTTTCACCGCTTTATTGAGGATGTAGCGGTCTCTCGCAAACTGCGTAACCTCGCGCGGCAACTCAAGTCCCAGCCCAAAAACCTGATCCTGCTGGCTCCGACGGTGCAGTTGCCCCCGGAACTGCGGGATGTGATTACCGTTGTGGAGTTCCCTTTGCCCCAACGGGAGGAAATTCGCCTTGAACTGGTGAAGCTCTGTCAAAGCCTCGGCAACATTCCCGCAGAACCCATTCTCGATGAGTTGATCCGCGCCTGTCAGGGCTTGACCCTAGAGCGGATTCGCCGCGTCATTGGTCGGATCATTGCCCTCCACGGTGCGCTGGACGGCAGCCATGTGGATCTGGTCTTGGAGGAAAAGCGGCAGATCCTGCGGCAAACCCAAATTCTCGAGTTTTACCCCACCCAAGAAACCATTGCCGACATTGGTGGTCTTGATAACCTCAAGGAGTGGTTGCTGCGGCGCGGCGGTGCTTTTTCCGAGCGGGCACGGCGCTATGGGCTGCCCTATCCGCGGGGGGTGCTGCTAGTGGGAATTCAGGGCACCGGTAAATCCCTAGTGGCAAAGGCGATCGCCCACCAATGGCACTTGCCTCTGTTGCGATTGGATGTGGGGCGACTCTTTGGCGGCCTCGTGGGGGAATCCGAAGCACGTACCCGCGAGATGATTCAAATTGCTGAAGCCCTAGCCCCCTGCGTCCTCTGGATTGATGAGATGGATAAAGCCTTTGCGGGCATTGATGGCCGAGGGGATGGCGGTACCAGTAGCCGTGTTTTTGGCACGATTATCACTTGGCTAGCGGAGAAAACCTCTGCTGTTTTTGTTGTGGCCACTGCCAACAATGTGCAGGTCTTGCCCCCGGAACTGCTGCGTAAGGGTCGCTTTGATGAAATCTTTTTTGTCGGACTACCCAATGTGGATGAGCGGCGAGCGATTTTTGAAGTGCACCTCAGTCGTGTGCGGCGCGATCGCCTGCAAAACTATGATTTAGAGCGGTTGGCCTACGAAACCATTGACTTTTCTGGGGCTGAAATTGAGCAGTGTATCATTGAGGCAATGCACCTTGCCTTTAGCCAAGACCGCGACTTTACCACCGAAGATCTGCTGCACGCGGCCAGTGAGATTATCCCCTTGGCACGCACCGCCCGTGAGCAAGTGCACCAATTACAAGAATGGGCGGCCTCCGGGCGGGCACGGTTTGCCTCACGAATCCTGTCTCCCCCCACAGGGCGTTAGATCATGAAACCAGTGGTGCGTGTGCTGCAATGGCTCCTAGGAACCTTTTTGGGTTTAGGTCTGATTACCCTTGTGGCCGCTGCTATCATTACACCCCTTGTCTTTAACTTGCTCTGGCCACCCCCCCGCCCCGAGGTCGAAGCACAAAATTCACCACCGCCTACGCCACCAGAGTCGTCACCGAATTCCCCCTCACCCCCTCCTGAACCAACCCCGACCCCCTCACCGCAGCCAAACTCTGAAGGGCGGGTGATCTATGGCGATGGTTTACGGTTGCGCGATCGCCCCAGTCGCGAGGCAAATGCTCTGGGGGGTGTGGCCTTTGATGAAGTGGTGACGATCCTAGAGCGCAGTGAGGATGGGGAATGGCTGAAGATTCGCACCGCCAACAATCTTGAAGGCTGGGTACTGGCCTTTGGTGTGCAGGAAACAACAGCTCAATCTCCCACCTCCAGTGAGACGCCCCAGTAGGCGCTATTGGGAAAATTCCTGCATTTGCTGAAACGAACGGTACTCACGATCGCCACTCAGCCATTCCACGAGCGTGATTTTCACCCGCCCCCCCGCATTGGGAGTTGCCAGAAACTCCGCCTCTCCTTCGCTATTAATCACGCGATTGCGCAACTGGGTGGATCCCGCTTCCAGTAGTCGCTTGCTCGTCGGGTCATAAATCTCGTAGTAGATCTGGACATTGCGCGCTGGTGTCGCGGTTTCATTGCGCACGCGCCCCGTGAGGCGGTGGTACCAGACACCCGCAATATTCTCGCTCTGCAATTGGACATCGGTGACGCGCACCACTTTGGGCGCTTCGCGACGGCGGGCGATCGCGGGCTTGCCTTCAAAAGACAAGAACCCGACACTAGTCGTCAACAGCAGACCGCAGAGCCAAATTGTGCGTAAGCTAGGCATTGTTCTCTACCCGGTGTGACAATAATAGAGTCTAAGACGCAACATTTAGCGGGAGCGATCGGCCTCATTGGCCTTGAGGATACCACCTTAGTGACCGCTGCCCCGAGTCTGTACCTGCTGGATTGGATTCACCCCACTTAACTATGCCAACTGTTCATGTGATTGGTCTTGGTCGCTCTGGCATCGCCGCTGCCCGTTTACTGAAACGTCAAGGCTGGCAAGTGGAGGTGAGTGATAGTCGTCAAACCCCTGCCCTACAATCGCAGCAGCAACTCCTAGAAGCCGAAGGCATTGCTGTTCAACTCAACTACGACTTTGATTTACAAACCCTCGCCAGTGTGGGTCTGCGTGTCCCAGCGGAAATTGTCATTAGTCCCGGTGTCCCTTGGCAGTCTCCTGCTCTGATTGCCGCTCGCCAAGCGGGCATCCCCGTTCGGGGGGAAGTGGAAATTGCTTGGCAGACCCTCGCCCATCTGCCGTGGGTATGTATTACGGGCACCAATGGCAAAACAACCACCACCGCACTCACTGCCGCCATTTTTCAAGCAGCGGGGTACAATGCTCCCGCCTGTGGCAATATCGGCAATAGTATTTGCGAAGTGGCTTTGACCGCTAGCGCCCTTGATTGGGTGATTGCTGAGATCAGTAGCTATCAATTAGAGTCTAGCCCCCCCCTGCAACCCCAATTTGCCCTTTGGACAACCCTCACACCAGATCACTTGGAACGCCACGGCACCCTCGACGCTTATGTCGAAACCAAAGCTCACCTCATGAATGGTGCGAAACAGGCGATCCTCAATGGGGATGATCCCTACCTGCGTCAGCACATGGTGAATCGTTGGCCGCAAGCTTGGTGGATCAGTACCCAAGGGGCGGCAGCCCTACCCAAGGGGATTGAACAGGGCATCTATATTGCTAAGGATCAAGTGTGGTTTCAAGATCAACCCCTGCTGCCCACCCATGTCCTGCAAATGCCGGGTCAACACAATCAGCAAAACTTTCTTCTAGCCGTGGCAACGGCTCATTTAGCCGGTATTCCTGCCGAAACAATTGCCAAAGCGGTGGCAGGGTTTGCCGGTGTGCCCCATCGTCTAGAGCGGATTCGCCAATGGCGACAGGTGGAGTGGATCAACGACAGTAAGGCCACCAATTATGACGCCGCCGAAATTGGGCTGCGTTCTGTGACAGGGCCAGTGATTCTCATTGCCGGTGGACAGGCCAAAAAGGGGGACGATCGCGCTTGGCTCAAGCTGATTCAGGAGAAAGCCGCTTGGGTGCTCTTGATTGGTGAAGCGGCACCGCAGTTTGCGCAGCGCTTAGAAGCCACGGGCTTTACAAATTATGAGATCATGGAGACACTGGATCGGGCAGTGGCGGCGGCTGCTGAACTGGTGACCCAGTACCCGATCAAAACCGTTCTCTTTTCCCCTGCCTGTGCCAGCTTTGACCAGTACCAGAATTTTGAAGAACGTGGTGATCACTTTCGTCAACTGTGCTTAGAGCTATGAGCCAATCTGCGGCCTCGGGTCACTGGTGGAATCGCCTCTCCATTGCCAGTCGGTTTCTGATTATTGGCTTGGCAGGGCCTATCCTGACGGTGAATTTCTGGGCCTTTGCGACCATTCTCAAGTTTTTTGGGCCGCTGGTGGCGGTTCTGGTGCTGGCTTCCCTGTTTGCCTTTTTGCTGAACTATCCGGTGCGCTGGATGGAGGAGCAGGGAAATCCGCGAGGCCCCTCAGCCATTTTCGTCTTTCTGCTGGCCTTGGTACTGATTGCCATTATTGGCTTGGTGGTGGTACCCAATGTCTTTAATCAGGCACAACAGCTCATTGCCCGCTTGCCCGAATGGTTTAACTCCAGCCAACGGCGACTCTTGGAATTTGGCCAGTGGGTGGACTCCCTCAACCTGCCGGTAACGGTGGATGTGGATGCCCTTGCCAACCAACTCTTGGAAAAACTCAAGGATCAACTCCAAAGCTTGGCCCGTGAGGCTTTGAATTTAATCTTGGGCACCCTCAGCAGTGCGGTGGATGTGCTCATTAATCTGATTTTGACCGTTGTGCTCACGTTTTATTTGCTGCAGCATGGGGATGAATTGTGGGATGGCCTCCTCAGTTGGTTGCCAGATACGCTCCGCCCCACGGTTTCAGAAACGATACGCCGCAGTTTTGAGAGTTATTTCATTGGTCAGTTGGTGCTGGGGCTGTGCATGGGGATTGGCTTGACGACGATTTTCATTTTCCTCAAGGTGCCCTATGGACTGCTCTTTGGTGTCATTATTGGCGTGATGGCCTTGGTGCCCTTTGGCGGTACGGTGGGGATTATTTCAATTAGTTTGCTCGTCGCCCTTCAGGATGTGTGGTTGTCCCTCAAGGTAGCGGGATTTGCGTTTCTCTATCAGCAGTTTTTGGAGAATGTGGTTGCCCCTCGGATCATCGGTAGCTTTACGGGCTTAAATCCAGTCTGGGTTTTCTTGGCGATCCTGACTGGGGCTAGGGCTTCGGGGTTAGTCGGGGTTCTCATTGCGGTTCCGATCGCGGTAGTGATTAAAACGTTCTTGGTGAGTGTGCGATCGCGCCTCAATGCCGAGGATGTGGAGGAGACGGTCGCGTTGCCCAATAATCCACCCCCCTTGCCCCCTGTCTCTTCGTCAATGAAACCATCCTCAGTGGAGTAGAACGATGCTACGTGCCCTTCAACCCGGAGTTCTCACCTCCCTTGTGCTGATCAGTACCACAGCTGCCATTACCCTAGTCACGGCTTTTATTGGCTACCACCTAGGGCGAGAGTCATTGCGCGGTGTATCCCAGCCCGTCGTGAATCCGATTCTGGGCAGTGCCGTGAATGCCAATGATCAAACCCAAGGGGAGCGATCGCCCATTCTTGACGAGGCACAGATCATTGCCCAAACCAAAGCCCGCATTGCCGAAATGACTGAAGGTGCCAGCGATCGCGAGATTGTGCCTGCCCCCACCACTGCCAATGACCCCCCAGCAGCGGAACCGGCGACGAGTCGGACACTGCCCATCGTTGCTGAGGATAAGGGGGTGCGCCTAGAAATTAGCCATGTGGATACCATTGGCCAAGATTTAGCCCTGCACGTCAGCTTGAAAAACGACAGTAGCCAAGGGGTGCAGTTTATCTACACCTTTCTTGAAATCAAAAATGATAAAGGTACCCTTTTGAGTGCCCTCACCGAAGGCCTACCCACGGAATTACCCCCCGGTAGTGATCTGGTCAAAGGCACAATTTTGATTCCCAAAAGCCTCCTTGACAATGCAAAAACCTTGACCCTGCGCCTTGCCAGCTATCCGAATCAGGATGTGCAATTGCAGGCTGCCCATATTCCTGTGGAGTAGCCATGCCCGCCGCTGAATTTGTTCAAAAATGGTTGAGTGCTCGCGATTGGGTGCGGGTACGGGCAGATTTGACGGGCAAGACCACGTTTATGGCGTGGCAGGGAGCGGTGTATAGTTTTGTTCCCCAAGAGCGTCGCCGTCACCTCTTCAACATTGTTGGCATGAGTGCCGCTCGCTGTTTGCCCCATCCCGAGGGCGGGTGGTATTTTCTCTCCCGTGAATTGACGTTTTATCTGGATCCAGAAAAGCAATCCCTGTGCGATCGCTGGCACAATCCTTGGACAGAGGACGTGGTTCCCGTGATTCCCGTTGCTAATGATCCCGTGCAGGGGCTATTTCGCCGTGAGGTGCCTGCCCAAGTCAGTGAGCGAACCACTACGTTTCAGTTTGATCTATTTCCCTACTATGACAATCCCCTTGCGGGTGAGGAACGGTTTCAGGCCTACAGCCCCCAGCCGATCTACCAAGCGGCAGAACTCTTTAAGCTAACGGTGGCCACCGCCGATTTACAACAAGATACGGAGACGATTGCCGATGTCCATTTGTGTTGGAGTCGGATTGGGCCTTGGTTGCCTTGGATGAAGATGGGCGATCGCCCCGGTTATCTCATCTACAGTGCGACTGGCTGCAAAGCCCTGACCGTCGAAGACTTGCCCTCCCTCCTACAAGACCAATTAGAGCGACTGCCCCAATACCGTGAAGCCCCCACTGAATACCGCGAGGGTGCTGATATGACCTCTTGGCTGTATTTTCAGGAGCACTTTGAAGCCTATTTGGAGGGTGCACTGTTTCCAGTGACTTGATGAATACCAACCTGTCCCTATTCCCGTGGGGGCAGGCTAAAAAGCGGCAACTCGGTAAACTGTGGTTCTACAGGACGGCGTGAACGGGGGGTTGTTGGCGGAGCATCGGAGAGGGCAAAATACAGAGCACGCCGCCAACCGCGATCGCGATCTTCGGGGAAACCCGCTTCCGCCACCGTTTTGAGAAAGAGCCACCAGCGTTCTTCAGGACGTAGAGCCAGCCATTTGCGGCAGATGGTGGAAATTTGAGTGTCACTCGCCTGTTCCGCTGCCCAAGCTAAAACGCAGAGTTCTCGTCCGAGGAGGCGATCGAGGTAATTCATGCCTGGGTGCCACCGTCCTTGACGCAGTTTTGCCGCTCGCAGGCGGGCATTAAATTCCTTTTGCGCTACATCAGCAATAGCCACCCAAACCCGTCGTTCTATGAAAATGCGGGGTTCCTCTTCGGGGGGAAGAGTGCCGTAAACTTCAACGATGGCGATCGCTTGGCTGCGTTGACTGGGAATTTCGACGCGAAAGTGATCTCCCTCCAGAGAAATGGGAGCGCCAAAATTGCTCGCTGGCTTACTCATCGGGGATGCTACTGATACACGTCGTCGTGGGAGACATTCAACCCTAGCTCTTCGGCCAATTTCTGCAAATCATGGGCGGTTGTTAGATTGGCTTCCTGAAAGGTCAAGGTCAAAGGGGCATCGGGGGGAAGGAGCGTCATCATCTGACTCAGTAGTTGCTTGAGAAAGATAGCCTCCACTGCCAAATCAGAACCAATAGTCAATGACATGATTGCTTTTCCTTGACCCAAGTTGAGAACAACGCCGCGAAACTTTGTTTGGGCGCGATCGGCCACCTCCAAGCCTTGGAAAATCTTTTGCCGTGAGCTGATCAATGCCCCTTTGCGGGGTTTCCACTGCGCGGGTTGATCGGTAACGATGCTGGGTGTGGCGGGGTGGGAGTTGTGAACCGCAGGAAAGGTAAACTTGGCTTTGGTTGCTAGATCCTCGGCAGTGGCGAAAACTTGCAGCAGCACCTCTCCCTCACCAATCTGAATCGGTTGAGTATAAACCATGCCATTGCGGGGTTCAGAACCATCGAGGGTGTAGCGCAGTTCACCTCGGGGAGCGACAAATAACTCAACGAAGCGCTGGCCATCGCGAACGATTAATTGATTACGGATGGTCAGTTGATTCCGCCAAGTGTAGGCATCCCCTGTTTCACTCTTACCCGTGGGGTCTTTAACCAAGAAGGTGACCTTGAGGGCATTGGTGGTCAGGCTGGTTTCTTGGAGGCGGGGACTCAACTCTGAGACAGTGTCGCTCTCTTCGGCATAGAAAATCATGGCGTTGGCACCCACATTGATGGGCGTGACCCGTAGGCGGACGGTGCCCTTTTCATCGGGGTCTGATTCTGGAATGACTTGAACACTAGTGCGCTTGGGTCTGGGTTTCTTGGTCAAGTAGCCATTACCGAGGTCTTCCCAGCGACCCCGTTGACAGGCAAAGGTGCGCAGTTGATCGAGTCCCCTTGGGGGCAGCCAAGGCATTCCGGGCTGTTCGGCATAGCGATCGCCCACATCTGACCAGCGCGTATCATCTTGATTTTCAGGCCAGAGGAGCAATTCTGCCTTTTCCACTAGGGCATTGTAGTCTTTTTCAACATCGAGATAGAGCTTGATCGGGTCACGGCTGAGGGTCTGCTCAATTTGTAATTCGCCGTCAAAGGGCTGGTTGGGATCCCGTGTAATCAAGGGTTTTGAGACCAACTGTGGTTGTCGCCCTAGCCGTTGAATGGGAAACACCACTTTATCAAAGAGACTTTCGACGGTTGTTGTAAATTGATGGGCATACTCCGCTTGTTTGTTTTCTAGCTCCTCCCGTTGGGGATGACCCTTGGGGATGCGTTTATCGGCTTCTTGGGCGGCATAGTCATAGCGGGCGGCCTCAGTCAAACTAGCCATGTGGCTTTTTTCACCCGTCAGTACGAGGAGATGATTTTTCTGGGTCAAGTTGACAAATAACTCTGTCAGTTGCGCTGAAGGAATGGGATGATTGGGTTCGAGAATCAGGAGCACGCGATCGCGCCGCAATTTTTCAACGACTTCATCCGGACGCGGCAGAGGGAGTACATCGGTGTAGGCAGTTTTGCGCTTCGGTTCAAACATTTGCCGCAATTTACTGCGAATGCGCTCGTCAATTTTATTCTCAGGGGCTTCGGTGGCCAAACTTTTGAGCAGCTTGGTGAGATTTTCTTGGCGATCGAAGTAGTAGCGACCTTCAGCAGTGTGGTGCAGATACCAAGCGGTATTCTTTAGCTTATTAAAGGCAGCGGTAATCTCAGAGGCATGGGTCGTCGGCGTCAGCAGGTGTGCAACAATTTCATCGGGGGTTAATCCCTTGACGGCATTGACGGCGGTTGAACAACTAGCAGTCAACAGGAGGGTAGCAATCTCAGTGGCAGCTCGATGTTGGATCGTTTGATCAATGATTTGGGCATGGGCACTACCTTCGGCATCCCAAATATCGCGGCTAATCACATCCCGCATCTGGGAAATTTCAGTGAGTTTGTCGCGCACATCGGGAATTGAGAGGTCAAAGTGTTGGGCACCGAGAAGATACACATCATCGGTGGCTCGCTCCCACACCGATCGCAACAACAGGGAAGTGAGTTCAAGTAGGCCACGGGTTTGCTTAAAGTTCTCGTTTTCTTTGAAAAGAGCAATGAGATTTTTCAAGCGGGGATGGAAGGGATAGGTGTTATAAATTTCATTGGCTAGGTCAACTGCATCCCGTTGAATCGTTTTTGCTTTCGCTGCTTCTGTGAGTTTGGCGGCGTAGGCATTGGCAATGGCACGGATCGTTTCAGGGGGTGGCAACTGGGCAAAGAGGCGTTTTTTCAGGATGTCATAGACTTCATCGGTGGAAAGATCCACAGGGGTAATCACCCGTTCTTGACGCCCCAATTCTGAACGGGCATCCTCTAGGGCACGGTTAATTAGGCGGCTCCCTGTTTCATAGGCGGCAGCCAAGTCAGAGACAACGACACAGACATTGCTTTTTTTACTGGCAGCAGTGAGGAGGTTGGCAAAGGCACGGGTGGCAATATCAGCAACGGTTACCGTCCCCGCAGGGCGACTTGCCAAGTTTTGGAAGTAGGGAGGCAATTCATCCAACAGAATCAAAATTGGCTGAGGTTGATCAAACAATGCCAACCAATCTTCTTCGGCTGGAGCAAGGGGGCCTTGCTGCCAAAACTGTTGAAAACTCTCTGGTTGACTCAGTTGTGTGGCAATCTCCCCCCAGAAAAAGCGAGGCGGATCATTGCGGCCATTAAAGGCAGCGATCGCCGCACTCTCAAAAGGATAGCGATCGCTCAATTCTGGAACAATCTGTTGTCGCAAGCTCAGGTGCTTCGCCAAGAGACCAAAGCCCACCAGCAAATGGGTTTTGCCACCCCCCATGGCCTGCTTGAGATGAAAAACCGCTTGCGCAGAGCAGCCCGCCAATCGTTTCAACCCTTCCTCAATCAAGGAGCGCATCCCCTCAGTGATATAGGTACGCTCAAAGAAGGCAACACCATCCCCCTCAGCAATGATTAGCTCTTCTAACTTCTCAACTTGATCGCTAACGCGAATACTGAGAGCATTGGGTTGGAGAACACAGACCTTACGAACAGATTCCATAGGACGCTTAGAGACTTTGATCTATCATAACAACATTGTCTGTGCTGAACATGGGAGGGGCAAAGGTGGAGCAGATGTTGGGATTCACGAAGGATGAACTGAAGCAAACACGCTTCTATCGTGAGCTATATGACGAGATTTACAGCACAGCAAAGACAGAAGGGGAGATACTTGGTAGGCAACAGGGCTTAGAGGAAGGGCTACAACAAGGGCTGCAACAAGGTCGTCAGGAAGAGATAAAGGAGGGAGAAAGTTTGATAGTATTGCAGCTCCTAAAGCGGCGCTTTGGCGATCTTCCTGCGGTGATGGAAGAAAAAATTAGAAATCTCTCCCCTGAGAAAATTACTGCTTTGGCAGGCATGCTGCTTGATATTACCTCCCTTGAGGCGGTGAATGCTTGGCTACAGGAGCATTCTGAGGACTAGACTAAATTCACAGCAATCAAAGCCACAATGCCCGATCGCCCCCCAACTACCGAATCCCCACCCACCCTCTCCCCCTGCGCTTGGGCACATCGCCCCGCCCTCATTGAACGTCTTTTACCTGTCCAGAAACTTTCTGCCGAAGTCTATAAAGAGCGTATTGCATCATCAGGACAAACCCTTACAGGACTGGGGAATTTTTGGAAAGGTCGCAAACCCCTGATTCTTGCCAAGGCCTGCATTTTGGGGTGTCTCTTGCCCGCCACGGATGACCCGCAGCGCGATTTGGAAATTTTTGAACTACTGATGGGCATGGATGATGCCTCCCTAGCTGCCCGCACCAAAAAGAAACCCACCCCCAAAGAAATTGCTGCCAAAGTCACCCTTGCTCGCCTACAGGATTTTTTCGATATTTCACCGCCTCAGTTGCTCCTGCGCTCTGCCCCTGTGGATTGGTCAACCCCCCTCTATGCCAATGTGAAATTAGCTTGGCGCGATGATGTCCCCCTCTGGGATCGTCGTCACCTCGAAGCTGAACTCTTGCCCAAAGTGCCCTATCGGCAGCGCATTGAAAATCTCTACCGCCCCGAAGAAGTGGCCGATGTCCACGATCACATTTGGCAGCGGGTCAATACCCACTTGGGAACCCATGCCCATTCCTTTCCTGAACTCATTGAACAGTTGGGTATTCTGCGCTTTGGTCATCGCCCCCGTGTGGCAGATACCTTTTGCGGTTCGGGGCAAATCCCCTTTGAAGCGGCTCGCCTTGGCTGTGATGTCTATGCCAGTGACCTGAATCCCATTGCCTGTTTGCTGACGTGGGGCGCATTTCACATCGTCGGTGGCACTCCCGAAGAGCGGGCACAACTGGAGCAAGATCAACAGGAACTAGTGGCCAAAGTCCAAGCAGAAATTGATCAACTGGGCATTGAAGAGGATGGCAATGGTTGGCGTGCTCGTAACTATATCTATTGCGTAGAGGTTGTTTGTCCACAAACAGGCTGGCTCGTACCCTTAATGCCTTCATTTATTTTGAGTGAAGACTACAAAACAGTCGTTAGGCTAATACCTGATTATGTAAATAAACGTTATGATATTGATATTTATTCAAACGTTAGTGATAGCGAACTGAAAGCTGCGGAGCGTGGGACTGTAAGATCAGATGGGCGTGGCTCTAATCCATATTTGTTTCACGTAGTCAATGGTAAAGAATATCGCACAAAAATATCGACTTTAAGAGGAGATTATCGCAAGTCTGATCGAACAAGTGGCAATAAACTGCGGCAGTGGCAACTAGAAGACTTCATGCCTGCTGAGAATGATATTTTTCAAGAAAGGCTTTATGCAGTTTTGTGGTGTAGGCCTAAAGAATCAGGTAAGGGTGAAGAGTTTGAGTTTAGGCCTGTTACTGAAGAGGACTTGAATCGAGAGAAGATTATTGAAGATTGTGTTGCTCAGCATTTGCATGAGTGGCAAGAAAAAGGCTGGATACCCGATATGGCAATTGAGTCTGGGGATAAGACTGATGAGCCAATTCGGACACGTGGCTGGACATACTGGCATCATCTATTCACAGCAAGGCAGCTATTCTTGGGTGCATTACTCAGAGAGAATACTAGTGCATATACAGCATTGGGTGTGTGCCAAGCAATTAACTACAACAGCCGTCTTTGCCGCTGGCTAGGCCGAAAGACCCGAGGTGCTGGTAATAATGTCCAAACCTTCGATAATCAAGCTCTGAATACCCTATACAACTACGGCACAAGGGGTTTTGTAGGTCTGAAAGGTCTAATTACACAACAATACTCCGAGTCGCCTTTGCCTAACTTCATCAACTTATCTTTGGCCTGTCACGAAGCAAAAGCAACCAATACTTCCAATGATATTTACATTACAGATCCGCCCTATGGTGATGCGGTGAAGTACGAAGAAATTACTGAGTTTTTTATTGCTTGGTTGCGCAAAAATCCACCGCCAGAGTTTGCCGATTGGCTTTGGGACAGTCGCCGTGCGCTTGCCATCAAAGGGGAAGGGGAAGAGTTCCGCCGTAATATGGTCGAGTCCTACCGCCGCATGACCGAGTGTATGGCGGACAATGGCCTGCAAGTGATCATGTTTACCCATCAGTCGGGGGCAATCTGGGCAGACATGGCCAACATTGTTTGGGCAGCGGGGTTGCAGGTGACAGCAGCATGGTATGTGGTCACTGAAACCGATAGTGGGTTGCGCAGCGGTAGTTATGTCAAGGGGACCGTTCTGCTCGTGTGTCGCAAACGCCAAGGCCATCTCAGTACCACCCGCGATGATTTGGCATGGGACCTGCAAGAGGAAGTGGAGCAGCAGGTGAATTTGCTGACGGGGCTAAATCAGCAGGCGCGGGGATGGTATCGCGATGAAAATGTCTTTGAAGATGCTGATTTGCAGATGGCGGGCTATGCAGCTGCCCTGCGGGTCTTGACCCAATATGACCGTATTGATGGGCGCGACATGACCAACGAAGCCCTACGACCTCGCATTAAGGGCGAAACCACCTTTGTGGATGAACTGATTGCCTTTGCCGTGGATATTGCCAACCAGCACCTTGTGCCCTCAGGGCTAAGCCGCGACCTCTGGAAGGAACTCCAGCCAACAGAGCGGTTTTATCTAAAAATGCTGGATCTTGAACTGCGGGGCCTGAAAACCCTAGACAACTATCAAAACTTTGCCAAAGCCTTCAAAGTCCGCGATTTCTATCCCCTGATGGCCGACAAACGCGCCAACCACGTCCGCCTCAAAAGTGCCATCGAACTGGGCAGCAGCCTCATGGACAGCGGCAGTGAATTTGGGGGAACCCTTGTGCGCGGCATCCTCTATGCCCTCATGGAACTGCAACAGGATGAGGACGTAGATGTGGTGATTCAGCACTTGAGCCATAACCTGCCCGATTTTTATCGTCAACGGGAGCAAGTTATCGAAGTCTGCCAATACATCGAACACCACCTGCGCTACCACCGTGCCGCCGAAGCCAGTGCCGCCCGCATTCTTGCCGAAGCCCTCTTGCATCAACGATTAAATTAGGATATGAAGAACCCTCCTTGCTGCCATCGCTGGGTGAACTAACCATGCCTAAAGAAACTATTACCCTTGAGCTAGATTCAGAAACACGACGTGCTTTAGACACCTTAGCCGCTGAACTAGGGCGCGATCGCGCTGAAGTCTTTGATGAAGCAGTGAAACTCTATCTGGAAATGCACCTTTGGCAAGTCAAGCATATTCTTGAAGGCATCCATCAAGCCGACTCCGAACGTTTTGCAACACCAGAGGAAGTGGCTACTGCTTTTAATCGCTGGCATCAACCCCAATAAAAATGCAAATTCTGTGGACAAAGCTGGCGATCGCTGACCTGAATGCAGCTTATGAGTTCATTGTGGAAAGCAATCCAACAGCCGCCCCTGAACTGATCCAGCGCGTTGAGAAGGCACTAGAAACCCTACGTCAATTCCCTGAAATAGGGCGTGTTGGGCGTGTTAAAGGTACACGGGAGCTTGTGATTCCTCAAACGCCTTTTATCATTCCTTATCGAATTCAAAACAATCAAATTCAACTACTTGCTTTTATGCATAGCGCACGACAATGGCCTGACCAGTTCTAAAGCGAAAAGTTGGAGTCTATGACTGCTTTGCATCGCTTTTCCTCGCGTCTCCAACCCCTCGATCGCACCTTTCTTGAGGATCGCTTGCAGGGGGCAGTGGCCTACCGTCGCATTGCGGGCTATTTCCGTAGCTCCATCCTAGAACTGGTGGGCGAATCCCTCAGTACCATTCCCACCATCCAAGTGGTTTGCAACAGTGACCTTGACCCCCAAGATTGGCAAGTCTCCCGCCGTGCCCGTGAAGCGGCTCTTCTCGATCGCTGGCAAGAAGCGGATCCCGCCCTCGAAGCCGCTCTCTATCGTCCCCAATACCGCCGCCTCTATGAATTGCTCCGCCAAGGCAACCTCCAGATTCGGGTCGTGCCCGCGCAGCAGCTTTTTCTCCACGGCAAAGCAGGGGTCATTGAATCAACCACAGGCCACAAGACCTGCTTTCTTGGCTCCGTGAATGAGTCCAAACGAGCCTTTAGCACCAACTATGAACTCCTCTGGGAAGACCCCACCCCCGAAGGTGTAGCTTGGGTCGAAGCGGAATTTGCTGCCCTCTGGGAGATGGGCATTCCCCTACCTGAAGTGATTATTGAGCAGATTCACCGCATTGGCGATCGCCAAGAAGTCAAACTGATTGACCTTGCTCCCCCCGACCTCCCTGCTGCCAGCCTTGCTGAAAGCCCCCTCTACCGCCGTGGTGAAACCCTCCAACCGTGGCAACGGGACTTTGTCGCCCTCTTCCTTGAGCACCGTGAAACCTATGATCAAGTCCGCCTCCTCCTCGCCGATGAAGTGGGGGTGGGCAAAACCCTCTCCCTCGCCACCGCTGCCCTTGTGGCCAATCTATTGGGGGATGGCCCTGTCCTCATCCTCTGTCCTGCCCCCCTCACCCTGCAATGGCAAACCGAACTCCTCGACAAACTCGCCATTCCCAGCGTCGTTTGGATGTCCCAAGGCAAATACTGGCAGGATGCCCAAGGTCACATCATCCGCACCCGTGGCGTTGAAGACATTGCCCGCTGTCCCGTACAAATCGCCATTGTCTCTACAGGCTTAATCATTCAGCAATCCCCCGAATGTGAGGTTTTGCTGAGTCGCCGCTATGGCACGGTCATCCTCGATGAAGCCCATCGGGCACGGCGGCGGAGGGGTATCGGTCAAAAAGCAGGCCAACCCAACCACCTGCTGGACTTCATGCAGCAAATCGCCCAACGCAGCCGACACGTTCTACTGGGTACTGCCACCCCCATTCAGACCCAAGTCTATGAACTCTGGGATCTCCTCGGCATCCTCAACCAAGGAGCAGGCTTTGTTTTGGGAACCTACTCCCGCTGGCAAATATGGGAAAACACCCTCCCCATTGTCAAAGGCGAACAATTTCCCCCGACTGCCCGCGAAATGTGGGAGTGGCTGCAAAACCCCCTTCCCCCCGCCAAAGAGCACCCCATCTTTTCCGCCATCCGACTTCAGCTAGGGTTGGATGACAAAGAATACCGCGTCAGCACAGGATTTGCCAGCCTTCCTTGTTTTATCCAGACACGCTTAGAAGTTGAGCTACCCGCAGCATCTGAATTCCTCTACCACCACAATCCCATCGTTCGCCATACCGTTGTACGTCGCCGCCGTACTCTCGAAGAAAAAGGCCTCCTAGAGCGAGTGGGTGTCATTGTCCACCCCCAACCCGATGCCCCCTTAGGCACCTATGGTGACGTTCCCTTTATGGGTGTAGGCCTCATGGCCAACTATACCTTTGAGCGTGCCTACGCAGCCGCTGAAGAATTTAGTCATGCTCTTGGTCAACGTACCCGTGCCGCTGGCTTTCTCAAAACTATTCTCCTGCAACGCCTTTGCTCTAGCTTCGCGGCTGGACGGATCACCGCTACCAAAATCCTCAACCATCAATCCCTTGATGAGGACAGCGAACTTGCCCCCGCCACTTCTATCCTCAGTGACCCTACCCCTGCCGAACAGCAAGCCCTCGAACAGGTGATTGCCGAGCTAGAGCGTCCCGAAGCCCGAGATCCCAAACATGCTGCTGTCTTGGCCTTCCTCACCCAGCCCCTCACTGACGCCCAACCTTGGCTAGAGTACGGTTGCATTATTTTCAGTCAGTTTTACGATACCGTGACCGCCGTGGCCACTGCCCTGACCCAAGCTCTACCCACAGAACTCATTGCTGTGTATGCTGGTGTCGGCAAAAGTGGTCTTTGGCAAGGGGGACAATTCACAAGTGTCGATCGCGAAGCCATCAAAGACGGCGTCAAGCACGACCGCATCCGCCTCGTCATTGCCACTGATGCTGCCTGTGAAGGGTTGAACCTTCAGACCCTTGGCACCCTGATTAACGTTGATCTCCCTTGGAACCCCTCCCGTCTAGAGCAACGTTTAGGTCGGATCAAACGCTTTGGCCAACGCCGCCCCACCGTAGAAATGCTCAACTTGGTCTATCACCACACCCTTGATGAAAAAATCTATGAAGCCCTCTCGCGCCGCATGAAAGATCGCTACGACATCTTTGGTAGTCTGCCCGACACCCTTGAGGACGAATGGATTGACAACATCGAGGAACTCGAAGACCTCATGGACAAGTACCTCCACCTACGCCAAGAAGCCCGCAATGCTTTTGAATTGCGCTATGAACGCCATGTCAGCGACGATCCCGATCAGTGGCGCAACTGTGCGCGGGTATTGGCACGGCAGGACATTCTCAATGTACTCAGTCAACCGTGGTAAGCTCTTTGGGCTTAGAGGAGTCCTTGGGCAATCAGAGATTCAGCAATTTGCACCGCATTCAAGGCTGCCCCCTTGCGAATTTGATCGCCACACAGCCACAGTTCAAGGGCATTGGGTTGAGAAATATCTTGGCGCAGCCGCCCCACTAGCACTGGGTCTTTACCTGTGGCCTCTAGGGGCATGGGGAAATAATTGCGCTGCCAATCTTCAACAAACTGGACGCCTGCGGCCTGTTGCAGGCGATCGCGCGCCTCTTGCAGCGGAAAAGGCTCAAAGAACTCAACATTCAACGCTTCCGAATGGGCACGCAGCACAGGGACGCGCACACAGGTCGCCGTTAGCCGCAACTCTGGGGCATGGAAAATTTTGCGGGTCTCATTGACCATCTTCATCTCCTCTTGGCAGTAGCCCTGCTCATTGAGGGGAGAATTGTGGGGAAAGAGGTTAAAGGCCAAGGGATAGGGAAAGGCCTCTGTGCGTGGTGGTTGCCCCTTGAGAATATCGAGGGCTTGATCCTTGAGTTCTTGCATGGCCTTTGCCCCCGCCCCACTGGCAGACTGATAGGTGGCCGCTACAATTCGCCGAATCGGTCGCACCTGATGCAAGGGCCATAGCGCAACCGTCATCAAAATCGTTGTGCAGTTGGGATTGGCAATGATGCCTTGGTGGGTTTTTAGATCTTCAGGGTTGACTTCGGGCACCACTAAGGGGACGTTGGGATCCATGCGATAGGCACTGGAATTATCAATGGCGATCGCTCCTTCCTGAACCGCAATTGGTAGCCACTGCCGTGACACACTTGCCCCCGCCGAAGCCAAAATCAAATCCAGTCCCTTGAGGGTCTCCTCACTCACCGCCTGCACGGGCAGCACTGTCTCACCAAAAGAAAGGGTTTGACCGGCGGAGCGGGGCGAAGCCAACAGCCGCAACTCTGCCACTGGAAACGAGCGTTCCGCCAAAATGGCCAAAATTTCCGTGCCAACCGCACCTGTCGCTCCTAAAATGCCAACCCGTAATCCCTGTGCCAACGTTATTACTCCTAGGAAGATAAGCTCATTTTACGATCGTCGGGGATTGAGAAATTAAGAAAGCGTAGCATTTTGGAAATTTTACTGCCATATCTATAATGGCTATAGCCAATTTCCACCACAGCCTCTGCACTCCCCCACAAGAGTCGCCAGCGGCAGGACTCGATAAATCATCTGGAGGCTGGGATCATGAAAACTCTCCAACAGTACCTATTTTCCATCACCTTAGTCTTTTGGGGACTGTTGAGTGGCAACGTTTACAGCCAGATTACCCCAGCCACCAATGGCACTGGTACCACCGTCATCCAAAATGGTCAACAGATTGATATTGGTGGTGGCAGCCTATCGGGGAATGGCCAAAACCTCTTTCACCTGTTCCGTGACTTCAATATCAGTAACGGCCAAGTTGCCAACTTTCTCTCTAATCCGCAAATTCGCAACATTCTTGCGGGGGTCAATGGTGGCAACGCCAGTTACATCAATGGCTTGATTCAAATTACGGGTGGCAACAGTAACCTTTATCTGCTCAACCCTGCGGGAATTGTCTTTGGCCCCAATGCCCGTTTGAATCTCCCCGCTGCCTTCCATGCTTCTACCGCTCAACGGGTGCTGTTTGAGGGAGGGATCTTTGATGTCAATGGCCAGAATCTTTATCAATCCCTCAATGGTCAGCCCACAGGTTTTGAATTTCTGAGTAAAGGCCTCATCATCAATGAAGGTGAGCTGAGGGTGGGTCGTGGTCAAACCCTCAGCCTGATGGCGCACCAAGTGATCAATACGGGTACACTCGCAGCCCCCGCAGGAAATATCCACATTGCGGCTGTACCTGAAACAGGAATGGTGCGCGTCTCCCAAGAGGGAATGCTGCTCAGTCTTGAGATTCCTCAAGAGCGACTACCGACTGGGGGAGCGATCGCTGCCGTGGACTTACCCAGCTTACTCACTGGCAATGGTTCACAACCTGTCAACAGCGTCATTCAAAATCCCGACGGCACAATTCGCCTTGTCCATGACCCCAACAAAATTCCCACCACAACGAACACCGCCGTCATCAGTGGCAGCCTTTCCGTCGCCAATCCCATCGGTATGGGTGGCCAAATCACGATCACTGGTCAAAATATCGCCCTCATCAATGCCAACTTAACCGCCTCTGGTCAACTCGGGGGTGGCACGATTCTCTTGGGGGGCGATTACCTAGGGGGCACCACTGGCACTAACCGCTTGCATAGCAGTTTCAATGCCCAGAATCTCTTTATCAACAGCGGCAGTGTGATTGCAGCGGATGCCTTCAATCAAGGCAATGGTGGCACTGTCATTGCATGGGCAGACAACAGCACGCAATTTGCCGGCACGATCAGCGCACGCGGCGGGCAACTTAGCGGTAATGGCGGCTTTGTGGAAACCTCTGGGCGAGAATTACTCAGCGTTCGGGGAACAGTAGATGCCAGTGCAGTCAAGGGTCAGCCCGGTACATGGCTCCTTGATCCACGAAATGTCACCATTTCTAACTCCCCTACGAGTGGCGGGAGTTTCTCTGGGAGCAATCCTGATGTCTTTACCCCCACCACTGATGATGCTTTTGTTGTGAATACTGCCATTGAAGCTGCCCTGAATCTCGGCACTAGCGTCATCATCACAACTGGTGATACTGGAACCCAAGCAGGGGATATTTCTGTACTTGCCTCGATTACCAAAATAGGCGGCGGCGATGCCTCCCTAACCTTGCAAGCTGCAAATAACATTCTTGTTGCCGATGACATTCGCTCAGAAGAAGGCCGACTGAATATCATTCTCCATGCCGATGCCGATAACAGTGGTGCAGGAGCAATTAGATTAGACTCAGTTACACTCATTACCAATGGTGGCAATATTATTTTGGGGGGTGGCTCTAATCCCTTCACCAGTCCAGCGATCGGTGTCAGCACTGCTGGGGTTAATATCGGAAACTCTACTCTCAATGCAGGTGGCGGCCATATTAGGATTCATGGCAGCGGTGCAACAACTAATGGCCAAGAAGGGGTGCTGATCGGTGGGAGTTCAATCCTCACCTCAGGGTCTGGAGAGATCACCATTCTAGGGACAGGTAGTTCTAGTGTTTATAGCCCTGTGGATGGTATCTCGATTCAAAACTCCTCCATCAGCGCCGAAGCTGGCAATCTGACCTTAACGGGTACTGGGGGCAACGTCTCCGAAGGAGTTTCCAACGTTGGCATCCATCTTGAAGAGTCAGGAATTCGAACCACGACTGGAAATATTACCCTGACGGGTACTGGTGGTACGGGCTTTGCCTTCAACCAAGGAGGTATTCTGAGTCGCTTCACAAGTATTACCAGTCAAAGTGGTGACATTATCCTGAGAGGTACAGGGGGTGAATTCGGTGCTGGTCTTGGCTTTAAGGCAGCAACTGACACAGAGTACTCTGCTGAGGTCAGAACGGCTGGAAATGGGAAGATTCTCATCGAAGGTCGCGCCACTGACGGCAATCCTGGTCTGGTCATGGAAGTCTCTGACGCCCCCCTGACATTAGCTGTTCAAGATGGCATGCTCACATTAGCAGCTCAGGGGGGGATTGAAGTCTTGGGTGATCTTCTAGATATCCATAGTGCCGGGGCAGGCCGCCTTGTCTTTCAACCGATTGATGCGCATACTCCCGTCGGCATTGGCGATGGTGCAACGGGTAACTTAATCATTGATCAGTCTCTCCTCAACCAAATCACGGGTGGATTTTCTTTGGTGACCATTGGTCACCCTAATGGTACTGGTCTCATTGATGTTCGTCCCTTCAGCCTCAACTACAATCTTGCGCTGCAAACCCCCGGCGTAAGTTCCCTAGGTATTCAGTTCAATGGCTCTGGCACGACGAATCTCAATGGTCGCAATCTCACACTCAATAGCGGTGGCGGCGTTACTCAGGGCAGCCATGTCATTTCTGCGGGAACGCTGCAACTTCTTGGACAGGGGACTTTCACCCTCAACAATGTCAACAATAGGTTTCAAACACTCTCAGGCAATGTCAGTGGAAATGTGAACTTGAGTAATCAAGGTGCCCTAGGTATCGTTAGTTTCAACAATGGTGTCAATGGCCTCACCACTGGCATCAATACCAACGGCAATACCCTAATCCTCAGCTTAAACAGTGGGAACCTAACGCAAAGTGCACCGATTCGAGCAGGCAACTTGGGTTTAACTTTACAAAATGGCAGTGCAATCCTAACCAACCCCAATAACCAAGTGGGGATCCTAGCTGCTGAGCTGAACAGTGCGAGTGATTTGCAATTTGTCAATAACAGTACCCTTACCGTTGGCAGTGTTAACCCAACAGGCATTACAGGGCGCAACATTTTCCTACAAACACTAACAGGCGATATTGTTCTCAATGCGCCAATTTCTGCCGTTGGGACTGGGGATGCGATTGTCCTTGCTGCCGAAAATAACTTTATTAACAACTATGGCTCTAGTGTCTTTAGTACCCCCAATGGTCGCTGGCTAGTTTATTCGACTGACCCGAATCTCAATATCAACGGCGGACTCACAGGTTCAGAGCAATTCAACACCACCTATCCTGAGCTTGCCCTATTTTCTGGTTCTGGGTTTCTCTATCGGGTTTCTCAAGCACCGCCAACTCCACCCACGGAGCCATCCACACCGCCAACACCGCCAACTCCACCCACGGAGCCGTCCACACCACCAACACCTCCAGAACCCCAAACTCAAGAGAATCTGGGTCGGATTTTATTGGGAGAGGAGATACAAGGCACTCAACTGCCCCAGAATACCGCTCAAGTCATTTACTTCCCCGGAGTTGAGATCATTCGTCAGCAAATCAGTACTGCTTTTGATCAGGGAGACTACAACAGTGCGATCAAACTGCTTCAGCAGCTTTATTCCTTTGAGTTTAGTGAGTACTTTGATGAATTTTTCAGCACTCCTAGTCAAGAGGGACTACAGTTCCTTGACATTGAGCAAATCAAGGAATTATTGGGGCGTATGGCTGAAGAAACAGGTCAAAAACCTGCCCTGAGCTATGTCTTTTGGCGACCTGAACAGTTGGATATTCTCATCATCACACCGGAAGGGGAACCCATTTACCAACCCCTTCGAGTGCCCCAAGAAGCAGTGCGCCGTGTCATTGCTGCTTTTAATCGTGAGGTGCGAGACCCAACGAAAACCAATAGTGAATCCTATCTACCCTTTGCGCAGCAGCTCTACCAATGGATCATGGGCGGCATTGATGCTGAATTGCAAAATCGAGGCATTAATACACTGGTTTTTGCCCTTGATCAGGGGTTGCGGAGTGTGCCGATCGCTGCTCTGCACACGGGGTCAAATCTTATTTCCTCGACGGTCAGCGATAGTCCAATCGGTCGTCGTAATGGTCAGTTTCTAGTGGAACGCTATAATCTGGGTCTCATTCCCAGTATCAACTTGGTGGATACCCGCTACCAGCCGTTGCAAAATGCTTCTGTACTGGCAATGGGTGCCTCTCAGTTCACAAAGCAAAGTCCTTTGCCAGCGGTTCCCATCGAGCTGCAAACCATTACGCAACTGGTAGGACGAGGGCAAGTATTCCTCAATGAAGCTTTTACGGTCTCAAACTTGCAAACCCAGCGGCGGCGCAGTCTCTACCCTATCCTACACTTAGCGACCCATGGTGAATTTAATGCGGGTAAGCCACAAAATTCCTATATTCAGTTTTGGGATAGCCAGCTTTCAATGGCTCAAGTGCGGCAGTTGCACTTATTCCGGCCACCCACAGAGCTAATGACGCTGAGTGCCTGTCGTACAGCGGTAGGAGATACCAATGCAGAACTTGGGTTTGCTGGACTGTCACTCCAAGCGGGTGTAAAGAGTTCCGTTGCTAGCCTTTGGTATGTCAGTGATGAAGGGACACTGGCTTTGATGACGGCATTTTATGGACAGTTGAGAACTGCTCCGATTAAAGCAGAGGCCTTGCGACAGGCGCAGCTTGCCCTGATCCATCAGCAGGTTGTGATTGAAGAGAATCACCTGCGCAGTGCTGGGGTGCGGGGAGGGCTTTCAATTCCTTTGCCCCAAGAAGTTCAAACTGGGGGTGGGCGTCAACTTTCCCATCCCTATTTTTGGGCAGGATTTACGATGATTGGCAGCCCTTGGTAGCCCTAGGAAGCAATTTCTGCTTCACCATTTGGATTACCCATCAGCGAGAACGGGGGTACTGGGGCTGAGTTTGGCTGTGGGTGGATTGATGCTGCTGGGCAGGGTTTGCATCAGGTTTGCCATTTCGAGGGCATTGAGGGCATATTCCCAACCTTTATTGCTTTTAATGCCAGCGCGCTCAAGGGCCTGTTGCATCGTGTCGGTGGTAAGAATGCCGTAGATAATGGGCACACCCGTTTGCATAGAGGCCGTGGCAATGCCTTTGGTGACTTCAGCAGCCACATAGTCAAAGTGGGGGGTTTGGCCACGGATGACTGCCCCGAGACAAATAATGGCAGCATAGCGACGACTGGCTGCCAGTTGAGCCGCCACAAGGGGAATTTCAAAGCTACCGGGAACCCAGGCGTAGTCCACCTGAGAACCATGGGGATTGGGATCAACACCATGGCGGCGCAGACAATCTTGGCAGCCCTCTAGCAGCTTGGTGGTAACCAAGTCATTGAAGCGGGAAATCACAATCCCAAAGCGAGGCGTTCCCAGAACGTGATAGGTGCCTTCAAAAACAGCCATAGGTGGAGGTGCCAAATCTTACCCAAAAGAGTATAACCTGCAATGGCCTAGGAGGAGCGATCGCCCTGCTCCACGAGGAAGTCTTGGGACTGCCACTGCTGCACAATACTAGTTAACTTGGTAACAAATGGGTCAGACGCTAAATCAGGGTGAAATTCACTAATTTTTGTATTGGTAGGTGTCTCTGAAAGGCCAGAGGGAGTAGGTTCCGGCACACTAATGGGCAATGACTGGCAGATAATGGCTTCAAACTCACTGTTGAAGTGATAAATCGGTTGCTCACGCCGTTGCCATAGCTCTAAAATTTGCTCTACGGAAATGGCTTTATAGCGCCCCAGATAGAGGGCTTCAATGAGGGCAAGACGAATCCAGCGGGGAGGAAAATGGCGCAACCAGCGATCTAGGATGACCTCAACTGAGGAGCCATCCAAATCAAACCCATATTGACGTAGCAGGCGATCGGCAGCCTGAATGGCGGCATTGTTGCCAATATGTGCCATGCACCAACTGTTGCACTCCCAAGGTTATGGTGCCTCTATGATGCCACAAGTTTTCCAAGGTCGCAGCAGTGAAGAGCGTAACCCTGATATGGTAGAAAGGCAAACTCTAGTGCTGTTCACTTCACAAGTGCATCATGGTGACTGCGCCTCCTCCTGAGCTGCTAATTGAAGATGCCCCGCTAACAATCGCTGGGCGGCAGTTTCGTTCACGCCTGATGACCGGTACGGGCAAGTATCGTTCCATTGCGGATCTCCAGGCCAGTGTTGCCGCGAGTGGCTGCGAAATTGTTACAGTAGCCGTACGTCGCGTTCAAACCAATGCCCCCGGTCACGAAGGACTTGTGGATGCCCTTGACTGGCGTAAAATCTGGCTGCTGCCCAACACCGCTGGCTGTCAAACCGCTGAAGAGGCGATTCGCGTTGCCCGTTTAGGCCGCGAAATGGCCAAGCTCTTGGGTCAAGAGGACAACAACTTTGTCAAGCTAGAGGTGATTCCCGACCCGAAATACTTGCTGCCCGATCCCTTTGGCACGCTTGCTGCCGCAGAACAACTGGTCAAAGAAGGATTTGCGGTTCTTCCCTACATCAATGCAGATCCCCTGCTGGCCAAACGCCTTGAGGAAGTGGGCTGTGTTACTGTGATGCCGTTGGCCTCCCCCATTGGGTCGGGGCAAGGTCTGCGTAATGCCGCCAATATTCAAATCATTATTGATCAAGCCAGTGTTCCCGTTGTGGTTGATGCGGGCATTGGCACGCCCAGTGAGGCGGCCGCCGCGATGGAGTTAGGGGCAGATGCACTCTTGATTAATACCGCGATCGCCCAAGCGGGCAATGCGCCGGCAATGGCCAAAGCCATGGCACTGGCAACCACGGCGGGTCGTCTTGCCTACTTAGCGGGTCGGATTCCCGTCAAAGCCTATGCCAGTGCCAGTTCCCCCTTGACGGGGACGATTGCGACAGCACCATGATGGTTGCCCTCATTCTCCTGAGCCTGCTGAGCCTCACGGGAAGCCTGTTCTACATTGTTGCCGCTGCCCTCACCTATCAATTTTTCACCCCCCAGCGGACGACTCGCCTAGAGTCCTTGCCGGCGGTCTCGATCTTGGTTCCTGTCTGCGGCTTAGAAGCAAGGGCTTGGCAAAACTGGTCTTCACTGTGCGAGCAAGATTACCCCCTCTACGAAGTCCTCTTTGGGGTTCAAGACCCCAGTGATCCAGCCATACCGGTGTTAAAGGCCATTTGCCAGACCTATCCCCACCGGGCTCGCTGGTATCTTTGTCAGCGGATTTGCGGGCTGAACCGTAAGGCCAGCAATGTCGCCCAATTGTTTACCCATGCGCGCTATGGGGTAATTGTTGAAACCGATAGTGATGTGCGCGTTAGACCCCATTACTTAGCCACTTTGGTGCAACCCTTGGCGGATCCCCAAGTGGGGGTCGTTACCTGTGGTTACATTGATCACCATCCGCGCCGCTTAGGAGCTGCGTTTCTGGCCATGGGGCGATGCCTTGACTTTATCCCCAGTGTGCTTGTTGCCCGCTTCCTTGATCGGGGGCTGCGCTTTGCCATTGGGCCAACCGTGCTGCTGCGGCGGGAAGTCCTAGAAAAAATTGGTGGTTTTGAGATTGCACTCAATCGCATTGGTGAGGACTACCAACTGGGGTATGCAGCGTGGCGTGCTGGGTATCGCGTGGAGTTATCGTCCTATATTCTTGACAATGACTGCGCTGATGAGTCCTTTTTGAAGGCGGTGCAACGGGAACTGCGCTGGTGTCGCAGCATTCGTGCCAATCGCGGCAATCAGTATTTTGGCATGGTGTTTATGTTTGGCACCGTCTATAGTGCCCTGCTGTGGGGACTATTTCCAACCCCATGGACTCTCAGCGTCTTTCTGGGGGTTCAGGGCCTTCGCTGGTTGCAGGCGATCATGAGCATGGTCTTGATGGGTACCCCTCGGCTACTGTTGTGGCTCTGGCTATTGCCCCTGCGGGATGTGATGAGCTTCCTGATTTGGCTGGGGGGCTGTTTTGGCAATCGCATCTACTGGCGCGGTCGCTGGTTGCGGGTCTATCGCCACGGTCAATTGCAAGAAATTGTTAAGGATTCTCAAGACTCGTAAAGTTCGCTTGTTAGAATAGCTGCACTGTAACGCTGAATTGAGGTTTGTTTCGATGCGCTATACCACCGATGAGGGCGGTCGCCTCAACAACTTTGCCATTGAGCCTAAGGTCTATCAAGCACAGCCTTGGACACCGCAGCAAAAAGTACGGGCAGCCCTGTTGGTTGCGGGCGGATTGCTCTTAGTGGCTGGCTTGGTGGCGATCGCCGTCGGAGTGAGCTAAGCTGCTTTGTCTTGGTTTTGATACCAGCGATGCCACCCTAGTGGCAGGCCTCTATGACTTGGGGGCAGATCAACTGCTGGAGATGAAAACATGGCCCTTGGGTCGAGAACTGGCCAGCCAACTTCACCCTTGCCTTGGGGAACTGATGGGTCGCTACACTTGGGGTGAACTAGGGGCGATCGCTATTGGCTGTGGCCCGGGCAGCTTTACGGGAACGCGCTTGGGGGTCGTGACTGCCCGCATCCTAGCCCAGCAACTGGAAGTTCCCCTTTTGGGTCTGTCTAGCCTTGGCACAATGGCGTGGCACTATCGTGATGAACTCATAGAACGGGATGGGGTGGTGTCGCGTCGTGCCCAACAGGGGCATCAATACCTTGGCATTTACCGTTATCAGGGGGGGAGTCTCAACTCTCTTTGGGGCGATCGCCTGCTGGCAGACCACGAAGCAGAAACGCTTTTAGCCACTTGGCCTCACCCCTACAAACACCTGAGTCCCCCTAACCCCACCGACTATGGCCGCGCTTTGCTCACATGGGCAGCCCAACAGTGGCACGATACACTAAGGGCAGGGGAGAAACTTCCCCATTGGTCAAGCGTGGTGCCCCTCTATGGCAAATAACTGGGAACTTGGTCGCTTTCTCGATACACTGCGCTTTTTTCAAGCCCTTCCCTTTGTGGGAACCCTAGAACCTCTGCGCCCTGTGCTGTCACCCCTTTTACCGGATCTCTTTAAGCCGCCCGCCTATCGGGGCAGTGGTCTTGTTGTGGTGATGGGGGCAACGGGTCGAACCGGTCAAGCGGTGGTGAAAACCCTCTTGAGTCAAGGCTATGCGGTGCGGGCAGGGGTGCGCGATCGCGCCAAGGCGGAGAGTGTACTTCCCTCAGACCCTTTTTTAGACATTGTTGTTGCCGACGTGACTCAACCCTTGCCTGCCGATCTCTTGCAGGGCAGTCGGGCGGTGATCAACTGTGTTGGGGCAAAGGTACAGCCCAATCCCAACGCGTCACCCCCCGGCCTTGAAATTGTCGGTGCGAGTCCAGAGGCGGTTGAATTTGAGGGCATGCGGCATTTGTTGGAACGTGCCCAACCCTATTTTCAAAGTCAACCCAACACCTATCCCCTCTTTGACTATCGCTATCCCACGCCCCCCCTGAAGGAAGTTTGGGGTGCCCTCGATGATGTGGTCATGGGCGGCGTCAGTGCCAGCCAGTTTTACCTCAAGGATCACAGTGCCCTCTTCACGGGGCTGGTTTCTACGGAAAATTCTGGGGGGTTTGTCTCGATTCGCACCCGCAACCTCACCCCAGCCCTCAATCTCCAAGGCTACACGGGCATTCAACTCCGGGTTCGCGGCGATGGGCAGCGCTATAAATTTTTCCTACGCAGTGACCCCGCTTGGGATGGCGTCGGCTATGCCATGTCCTTTGATACGGTGGCCGATCAGTGGATCACGGTTGAATTGCCCTTTAGCCACTTTATTCCGGTGTTTCGGGCCCGCACCGCCACCAATGCGCCGCCTCTGAATGTGGGGCAAATTTACTCGCTGCAACTGATGCTCAGCAAATTTGAGTATGACGGTGCCCTCAACCCCCACTTCCGCCCCGGCACCCTCAGCCTTGAGATTGAGTCGATTCAAGCCTATGGGGGGTTGCCCTTGCCCCGCATGATTCAGGTGAGTTCTGCGGGGGTGACCCGTCCGCAACAAGCGGATCTTGACCTGAAGGGGCAGCCCCTAGCGGTTCAATACAACGACCAATTGGGGGGCATCCTCACCTGGAAACTGGCGGCAGAAAATATGCTGCGCCAAAGTGGCCTCCCCTACACCATTGTCCGTCCCTGTGGTTTGACGGATCAGCCCGGTGGCAAAGAGCTGCGCCTTGATCAGGGCGATCGCCTGACGGGTTCTCTGAGTCGCGAAGATTTAGCGGCGTTTCTGGTCAGCTTACTGAATTTGCCCGTGGCCTGCTATCGCACCGTAGAAGTGGTGGCCACAGATCAAACCGCCGAGGCCTATCCCAATTGGGCAGCACGCCTTGCCCAAATCCCTAGCGATCGCCCCTAGGAGACAGTGCGAAATGGTACGTTTTCTCCATGTTGCCGATGTTCACCTTGGCTTTAATAAGTACCGTCAAGAGAATCCCAATCGCACGTTTGATTTTTTCACCGCCTTTGACAGTGCCCTGCAAACCTACGCCATCGAGGCACAGGTGGATTTTGTCCTGATTGCCGGTGATCTGTTTGAGGAGCGGCTGATTACCCCCGGCATTCTCAATCAAGCGGAATACGTCCTCGACAAGGTGCGATCGGCGGGGATTCCCGTGCTGGCGATCGAGGGTAACCACGATAACTGCCCCTACGGTGTCAAGTCCAATTGGCTCCGCTACCTCTGTGAAAAAGACTATCTCTATCTCCTAGAACCTGACGAAAGTGGCCAATTACAGCCGTGGGACGCCGAGGCAGCGCGGGGTGGCTATATGGATCTCCCCTGTGGCGTGCGCGTCATTGGTTCCCAGTGGTATGGTGCCAGTGCCCCCCGTGCCATCCAACAGCTGGCCAGTCAAATTCAGGCACTACCGCCCGCTGCTGGTGCGACGATTTTGCTCTTTCACCACGGCCTTGAGGGGCAAGTCTCCCGCTACCAAGGGGCATTGCGCTACAACGATCTTTTGCCGTTGCGCCGAGCCGGTGTTGATTACTTGGCCTTGGGGCATATTCATCGCCACTACGCCGTTGAGGATTGGATCTTTAATCCTGGCTCCGTTGAGGCCAATTCGATTCAGGAAAATCAGCAGCAAAATCCGCGGGGGGTTCTCTTGGTTACCCTCGATCAGGGGCCACCCCAAGCGGAACTGAAGCGCGACTATTGGCAGCGTCCCATCCATCGCTACACCCTCACCCTCACCCCCAGTGACACCGTGAGCCATGTGGAGAGCCAACTCCAGCAGTTGGTGCAGCGGCATCGCTCAGACATGGCAGAGGCGATTGTTGAAGTCACCCTAAAAGGCGAAGTGGGGTTTGAGCGCGGCGATTTGTCTGTGCGATCGCTCCAAGGGGAATTGCAGGAGGCAGCCAATGCGTTCATTTTTCGATTGGGGTTTGCCGCAACCCCTGTGGCCTATCAAACCTACCGTGATGCGACGGCTGAACCACCCCCCCGCGCCCAGATTGAAGAACAGGTATTTACGGATCTGCTGGCCAGTGTTGCTGAGTATCGCGATCGCGCCGAACCCTTGGCCAAGGTGCTGATGCACATCAAAGAAGATCTGCTGCAACCCAACGCCAATATTCCTGACCTTTACCAGTGGCTGGCAGACCTTTCCCTAGAGAGTTAGGGCTGGGGTGGTAAGGGGATGAGGGGTTGATTCGCCACATTGGCCAACTGGACAGCGGCAGACTGCAACAGGGCTTGCCATTTTTGCTGAAGTTGGGCATTCCCCGGCTGCGCTAGGCGTTGTTTGGCCAGTTGATTGAGGGTGTCGTACCAGTAGCCCGCCATGGCAAAGGCATCCGCCACATCTTTAGCTTGCACGATTCGCTGCTGTTGGCTTGGCGATAAGGGCATCGGTCGAAACCAACTGACGGTTTTGACGGCTGTGGTGCCATTGGTACAGGTGAGGGTGAGTTGCCACTGGTAATCCACACCATTTTTGAGGGCAACATTCTCCACAGGCCAGCCAATAATACCCGCTTCTGTGGGGGCAAGACGCTCTTGGCGATAGACTTCTGTGCCTTGGGGATCCCGCAGCGTCAGGGTTAGGGTTGCCCCCTTGTTGGCGGGAATGAAGCTATAGAGGGTAGGGGTGGGGGTGCTGCTAAGGCCATTGTTATCCTTGGGCACGAGGGCAACCACAGTTTGTTTTGGCTCAGTTAGACAGCTTTCGATGCCACCAGTACTTTCCCGCAGTAGCATGGGACGGGCAATCCGCGTTGCAGCTCCCTCACGGTTACCGGGGCGGCCAATATTAGCGGGTGGACGATAACTTGCCCAAGAGGCATGGGCGATCGCCCCAATCATGACCACTGCCAAACTTAGGGGAACGGCAAGGGGGCGGATCCCAAATTGAATAGCCATATCACTCAATCCTCGCAATTGAACAGGCAATGAACCGGGACTCAGTTCAACAGGTCATTGGAATTCTTTCTAAAAACCAAAAAAGATGTTGCGAATGACGCTGACACCCGTATTGACGGTATTCAAAATTGAATTGATGTTCTCAATGCGATCGCGACTATCGGGTTGACTCGGTGCGGTCACAACCACAGGCGCAGTGCCACTGGCGATCGCCTGATTATCTACTTGCAGAGAGAGAAATACACCCGCCGCTGGCGCACCCGTCAGAAAGGTGTTAATCGGAATCGCGTAATTAAACCCCGGCTTAATCAAGCTGGCAATGCTCGCTGCCGCCTCTGGACTCAAGCCTTGGCGCTCAAGGGAGCGGGGGTCTTCTGTATCACCGAGACCATGAACCCCGACCACACGCCCTGCACTATCCAAAACAGGGCCACCACTCATGCCGCGACGGGTAACATTGGTGTAGATCATTTTATAGCCATCGATGGGTTCAATCAAAAAGCCGGAGATACGGCCATCGGTAAACTGCCGCACTAACTGACCACTGCCCCCCGGCTGCGGCCACCCCGAGATAAAGACCTGCGACCCTTCCTTGGCAAAGTCAGAGTTTGTCAGCGTAGCCACCTGATAGTCTTTTTTCTCGCTTGTGAATTCCACAATAGCTAAATCTGTATTCGGCAAAAATTTAATCTTATTGAAATCAACGGCGTAGGCCTGCTGATCAATGGGAATCACGCGGTAATTATCCTGACGATTGACAACGTGCTTTGCCGTAAGCACATAGTAGGTCGAACCGGAGCGGGAAATAATGGCACCAGAACCGTGGGCATCTTTCCCCACAATCAAGACTGTGATGTTGCGGGCAATCTCGTTAATTTGCTCACCACTCAGGGGTTGGACTTGACCCACTGCGGGTAAAGCCATTGCCACTAACCCCGTTGCTCCGAGCGTCGCACCCCTCACCCATGCGTAGCTCATCATACTTCCTACCTGACGACACCGATAGGACGATTCTAAGGGGCAAATTGTTGCCTTGCCAGTGATGGTGATCAGTGATTTTTTGTGCGTTGGGTCAACTTCCGTACCATTCTGTTTAGGCTGCTAAATGGGATGCGAGAAAGGCAATCACCTGATCTAGCCCAAGGCCAGTTTTCAAGTTCGTCATCACATAGGGGCGATCGCCCCGCATTTTCAGGGTGTCCCGTTTCATTACCTCTAAATCAGCCCCTACATAGCGGGCAAGATCAATTTTATTAATCACCAATAAATCCGACTTGGTAATCCCCGACCCGCCTTTACGGGGAATTTTATCGCCAGCAGCCACATCAATCGCGTAAATCGTTAAATCCACCAGCTCTGGGCTAAAGGTCGTAGCCAAGCGGTGTGGGGACATCCCCCCGTTTCAACACTGAGAATTCGCTCGGGGGGAAGGGCTTGGGAACGCACCAAAAACTGGGCATCCTCTTGGGTGTAAATATCATTAGTCACAACCGCTAGGCGATCGCGATCGCCCAAAGCTTTACAAAGGGCATCCACAAGGGTGGTTTTACCTGACCCCACAGGCCCTGCCACACCCACTCGCAATGCTGTCTCCATCGGCTTAATCCTTCTCAATGCGATAGCCCAGCTCCGCCAAGCGCAACCGATCCTGTCGCCAGCGGGGGCGTACCTTGACAAACAGTTCTAAGTAAATCTTGCCACCAATGAGAGTTTGAATTTCTTGGCGGGCAGCGGTGCCCATTTGTTTGAGCAACTGACCCCCTTGGCCGATAATAATCGCCTTTTGGGTTGGACGCTCCACATAAATCACGGCGTGGACACGAGTCAGGTTGCGATCTTGCTGCACCTGTTCAATCGTCACGGCCACCGAATGGGGGACTTCCTCGCGGGTGTGATGCAAAATTTGCTCACGGATCAATTCCGCCATGATGAAGCGCTCCGGCTGATCGGTGACCATCTCTGGCGGATAGTAATAGGGGCCAAGGGGCAACTGCGCTTCAATCGCCGATTGCAATACACCAACTCCCTCTCCCGTGAGCGCCGAGCAGGGATAGGCTGGCCAAGGGCCAAGGGTTTGATAGTCCTGTTGCCGCTGTGGACGCTCCCCTGCCGGCAAGAGGTCAATTTTATTGATGGCCAAAAGCACAGGGGATTTTACTTTAGCCAGTAATTCTGCTACGTAGCGATCGCCCCCACCGGGGGCACTTGCCGCATCCACCACAAAGACAATGGCATCCACCCGATTGAGAACGCCCTTGGCATTATGCACCAGCACTTCCCCAAGGCGATGGTGAGGCTTATGGATGCCGGGGGTATCCACAAAGATCAATTGCGCCGTTGCCGTTGTCAGGATGCCCCGCAAGCGATTGCGGGTGGTTTGCGCTACGGGAGAGGTAATGGCCACCTTTTGCCCCAGCAGATGGTTAAAGAGGGTGGACTTGCCTACATTGGGGCGACCCACTAAGGCGACAAAGCCAGAGCGAAAGCCGTCTGGGGCAACAGGAATACTGGAAATGGGTTCCACCGTAACTGCCTATGGATTCGAAGGCGTGGGTTGATCGTTGGCTGGTGGCGAGGGGAGAGGGTTAGGGCGGGTCTGTGTACTCAGCACCGGTTGTTCGACGGGTTGCGTGGCCAAGGCCACACGATTGCCCCCGAGCGATCGCAGGAGATCCAAGACTTGGATGACTTCGTTGTAGCTCACCACCTGTGATGCCCGCAAAATCACCATTCCTTGGGGATTCGTTTTCAAGTAGGTGGCCAAGCGTTCATAGAGTTCACTGCGGTTGACGGGGTCTTTATCCACAAAAAGTTGCCCCGCCGGATCAATGCTCACCACCAGCATCTTTTGCGACTGCGCTTGACTGGTGCTGGCTTGGGGCAAATTCAAGGTAATCGCCTGCTGCCGCGTCAGACTCACCGCCGCCAAAATAAAGAACGTGAGGATACAAAAGACCACATCAATCAGCGGCAGCATTTCAATGCGAGCATTTTCACTCTCACTGGGCAAATGAATCTTCACGGCCATTCCTCAACCACGCTGCCTTAATGATAAAACTCTGAGCAAACAGAGTAGGATCAAAAAGTTTCCCACCCGTGCAGTTATGACCAGTGCAACCCCCCAGCCCGGACAACTCATTGTGATTACTGGCCCTAGTGGGGTCGGCAAAGGGACGCTTCTACGGCAACTGCGACAGCGACATCCCGAACTGGCACTTTCGGTTTCGGCAACGACCCGTCCGCCACGCCCCACGGAGGTTGAAGGGGTGGATTACTATTTTGTCTCTGTAGAAGAATTTAAGGGAATGATTGCTGCTGGGCAACTCTTGGAATGGGCAGAGTTTGCCGGCCACTACTACGGCACCCCACGCGATCCGTTGCTGCAACTCATTGCCCAAGGAAAAACCGTCATCCTTGAAATTGAACTGCAAGGGGCACGCCAAGTTCGCCAATCCTATCCTCAAGCGCGTCACATTTTTATTCTGCCGCCATCTTTAGCAGAACTTGAACATCGTCTGCGTAGCCGTGGCCAAGATAGTGAGGAGGCCATTGCCCGCCGTTTAGCTCAAGCGGAAACCGAAATTGCTGCGGCCCCAGAATTTGATGTTCAAATTGTCAATGATGATTTGGAAAAAAGCCTGATTGCTCTCGAAACAGCAATTTTTAGCCCTGTGCCCTAAGGCTCTGCCCGCACAATTCCGAGGTAGAGTTCCCCCACTTTAGGGTCATTGAGTAGTTCGCTGCCCAATCCCTCATAGCGATCTTTGCCCATTTCTAAGACATACCCGCGATCGCTCATGGCAAGGGCTTTGCGGGCATTTTGCTCCACCAGAATAATAGCGGTGCCTTGGGCATTAATTTCCTTGATTTTGGCAAAGACATCATTGACAAGAGCTGGGGAGAGAGCCGCGGAGGGTTCATCCAAGACCATAATTTGCGGGTCTAGCATCATGGCGCGTCCCATGGCCAGCATTTGCCGTTCTCCCCCGGAAAGTGTGCCTGCCCGTTGCTGTCGGCGCTCAGCCAAGCGGGGAAAGGTGTCATAGACCCGCTCTTTGAGGGCCTTGAGGTTGCCGCTTTTCGTAAAGGCACCCATCTCCAGATTTTCTTCAACCGTCAGGGTACGAAAGACATTGGCAATTTGCGGCACGTAGCCAATTCCCTTTTTGACAATTTGGTTGGGACGCAAGTAGGTAATATCTTCGCCAGCGAGGGTAATTGTGCCGAGGCGGGGCGTCAGTAACCCAGCGATCGTTTTTGCCAAGGTTGATTTTCCCGCTCCATTGGGGCCAATGACCGCCACTAGCTCGCCGGCTTCGAGACGAAAATTAACGCCCCGTAGAATATCCACATCGGGAATATAGCCAGCATAGACATCAGCAACGTGGAGCAAGCTCATGGTGCAAAGGACATCGCCAGAGGTTCAACATCCTCAGTATAGAGGTTTCGCGCTGTGTCCCTAATTTTGCTCCTGAAGGCAAAAGATTGCTGTTGTGAATTGAGATCCTTGAGGACTTGATCAAGCACCTCTGGACAAAAATATCCTCTCAGCTCGGCAATTTTCTCAAACCCAGTCTCCACAACGCTTTGAGCAATTTCTAACAGATTTGGAGGTGCTTGAATTTTCCCGAAATTCAGTTCCAGAGTGACTTTCACGTCCTGTGACCCTACGGATCTAAAAATTTTACAAAAACAAAAAAATGATCTCGTCTAGGTGCTTGAAAATGACCTGTGCTATAGTAGTCGTAGAGCACCTTCTAGGAGGGTGCCGTGCTGGGATTCTTTCCCAGCCGAATTAATGGAAACAGTTGTACCTGTTATGTTGTGGAATCTTCTGTCAAAGTGCTGGGATTCTTTCCCAGCCGAATTAATGGAAACCGCAGGTTGCACGGATTCCGCAGGTTGCACGGTTTGTGCTGGGATTCTTTCCCAGCCGAATTAATGGAAACAACCAACGGCTAGATGCTTTTATGGAAAAAGATGGTGCTGGGATTCTTTCCCAGCCGAATTAATGGAAACCCTGATTGAGTAGAAAGCGCCAGTCGATAGCCGCGTGCTGGGATTCTTTCCCAGCCGAATTAATGGAAACATAAGCTTCAAGCCACCCTCAAACTCTCGTTCTAATGTAGTGCTGGGATTCTTTCCCAGCCGAATTAATGGAAACATTGTGCTGCTAATGAAGATTTCGATGTTGTGCCCTGTGCTGGGATTCTTTCCCAGCCGAATTAATGGAAACAAGTCTTTGGCGGAAAAAAGCGTATCTCTGTAGAAAATGTGCTGGGATTCTTTCCCAGCCGAATTAATGGAAACAGTATTCTGTAGAAAGTTTTAGTGGACTGTTAAAGTGCTGGGATTCTTTCCCAGCCGAATTAATGGAAACGCCTTAGCAGCGCCACCATCCCTCGCTGGCTAAGTGCTGGGATTCTTTCCCAGCCGAATTAATGGAAACATTACCAGCGGCGATAATCTGGGTTTTTGAATGAAGGTGCTGGGATTCTTTCCCAGCCGAATTAATGGAAACTTTAGATGGTAACTATTTTGTTTTAGATGCAGAAAGGTGCTGGGATTCTTTCCCAGCCGAATTAATGGAAACCTTTTTTGGATGATAAACCTGTTAAGTTATTGCATGTGCTGGGATTCTTTCCCAGCCGAATTAATGGAAACTCTTTGGTGAAAATTTCAAAAGCAAGGGGTTCAAGTGCTGGGATTCTTTCCCAGCCGAATTAATGGAAACACCAGCGGCTACGATTTTTGTGTTTGAATGAAGTTTGTGCTGGGATTCTTTCCCAGCCGAATTAATGGAAACTCTCTTTTCCTGTTCCTTCTTTTTCTGGTTTTTTTGGTGCTGGGATTCTTTCCCAGCCGAATTAATGGAAACATGGACGTTAGGCTCTTTCCCGTTCTTCACGTCATCGTGCTGGGATTCTTTCCCAGCCGAATTAATGGAAACTAGGCCTCGTCAAAAATGACACTGTCAAAGTAGGCCGTGCTGGGATTCTTTCCCAGCCGAATTAATGGAAACATTCTGCGGCAGTAGCTTTGGATTCTGCATTAGCGTGCTGGGATTCTTTCCCAGCCGAATTAATGGAAACACTTCCTCCTAAAAGGGGGCTTCAGGGGGGGAGATCAGTGCCTGAACCTGAGGTGGCAAGCAAGGTCGCGGAACCAGTAACAAGCATCCCTGACCTTTAGGGCGGGCAGTGTGTCAAAATTGGTGTTAAGTCGTGCACCCAGCGGAGTCAACGGAAACGCAGCAACAATGAAAGCCGTTGCCATCACAGAATTTGGTGACCCCGATGTTTTAGCGCTGCGGGAGATGCCTGAGCCGCAGATTCAAGCTGCCAATGAGGTGAAAATTCAACTGCGGGCGGCCAGTGTGAACCCCATTGATACAAAGCTGCGACAGCGGGGAACATTTTTTCCCGATCGCCGGCCCGCCATTCTCGGCTGTGATGGCGCAGGGGTGGTCGTGGCTGTGGGTGCAGCGGTGCAGCGGTTTCGCGTAGGGGATGAAGTTTATTTTTGCTATGGGGGCTTGGGCGATCGCGGCGGCTGCTATGCCGAATACACCGTTGTTCCTGAAGTTGCCGTTGCCCACAAGCCCAAAACCCTTTCCTTTATTCAGGCCGCTGCCTTGCCCCTAGCAGTGATTACGGCCTGGGAAGCCTTGGGCGATCGCGGGGCAGTCCCGCCTTTGAATGTCCTCTCCACCGCAAAAACCGTTCTCATCCATGCCGGGGCGGGCGGGGTGGGGCATCTCGCCATTCAACTGGCGCGGCGATCGGGGGCAACAGTTGCCACAACGATTAGTTCCGCAGCCAAAGCCCGTTTTGCTGAACGTCTCGGAGCCACCCTTGCCATTAACTACACCACCAGTGATTGGGTACAGGCAGTCTTGGACTGGACAGAGGGCAAAGGAGTTGATTTTGCCCTTGATACCGTTGGTGGTACCACCTTTAGCGACACCTTCAAAGCGGTGCGTCCCTATGGCACCCTCGCCACCCTCTTGGAACCCGCCGCCGATACGCCGTGGAAAATTGCCCGCCAACGCAACCTCTTGATCCAACTCACACTGATGCTGACGCCGCAACTCATGGGGTTGAGTGATGCCCTTGCCCATCAGGGCAAAATCCTTGAGCAGGTGGCCACCCTCGTGGATCGCGGCGAACTAGAGGTTGTTGTCGATAAAACCTTTCCCCTCGGTGCAGCGGCGGATGCCCATCGCTATCTCAGCCAACGCTTGGTGCAGGGTAAGGTGGTACTCGTCCCATAATTGGGGATTTTCTGATGGTTGCTCAGATTCTTGCCGCCCTTCTCATCGGGCTGGAACAGGCTCAAGGGGTGCCGACATGGCTCAGCCAAACGCCCCGCAGTGATGTTTATCGGGTTTGCCGCATTTTTAACGGACGCCTTAGCTATTGTGGCCGTTGGTTCACAGGGGAAACGGTGCTGTTGCAGAACAACTTCTATCGCACCTGCCGCATCTTTAATGGACGCCTCAGTTATTGTGGCTGTTGGTTCACAGGGGAAACGGTGCTGTTGCAGAACAACTTCTATCGCACCTGCCGCATCTTTAATGGGCGCCTCAGTGACTGCGGTCGGTGGTTCACGGGGGAAGCAGTACTGTCGGAGCCTCGACGCTAACTTATTCTGGCTGCGAAGAGGGATACAATTCTGGTGGCATTGGCTCCGGTTGCAGGCTCACGGTTTGCCGGCGATCGCCCCGTTGAATCTCTAAGGTAATGGTCTGCCCTAGCTTTGTTTGCTCAACCACGCTTTGCACCTGTTGCGGGGTGGGTTGATTGAGATCGTTAATTTTGGCAATCCAATCTCCCACTTGCAGACCCGCTTTAGCCGCCGGCGAATTGGGGGCAATACCAACGATTAGCGTCCCTTGGGTTTGATTCAGTGTCCAGTTGGGCTGATCTTGACGGATTTGGGCAGCCACTTCTGGCGTCAATTGCACCATGCGAATCCCCAGATAGAGGTGCTGGGCGCGCCCCGTAGTAATAATCTGTTCAGCAATGCGATAGGCCGTATTGATGGGAATGGCAAAACCCAGGCCCTGCGCTTGGGAAATCACGGCGGTATTGACGCCCACCACTTGACCAGCAGCATTCAGAAGAGGGCCCCCGGAATTGCCCGGATTAATCGCCGCATCCGTTTGAATGAAGTTCACCCGCTTATCGGCAGCGCCAATTTCATTACTGGCACGCCCCGTTGCACTAATAATGCCGGCGGTTACGGTGTTACTTAGCCCCAAGGGGTTACCGATGGCGATCGCCCACTCGCCCGGGACAAGGGTATCCGAATTCCCCAGCTGTACGGTGGGTAAATTTTCGGCATCAATTTGAATAACAGCCACATCCGTCAGGGAATCTGCACCCACCACCTTGCCATCATACTGGCGACCATCGGGGAGCGTGACTCGCACGGCACTGGCGCCTTCCACCACATGGGCATTGGTCATAATCTTGCCATCGGGGGTAAATATAAACCCAGAGCCTTGACCTTGGCGCAGCGGCACATCTGGTATTGGAAAAGGATTGAGAAAACTATCCTCTTGACTGCGGGGCAGTCGTAGGGTGTCAATGCTCACCACCGCTGGCCCTGCCTCAGCAACCACCTTGGCAATGAAATTCTCCCCCGCATTGGGTCGCTCCGTGGGGGCAAGGGGAGGCAAAGATGCCCCCGTATTAGGGGTGGGGGAGTTGCGATCGGGCAAACGCAATGGACAGCCCGTCAGTGCCACAAGGGCGATCGCCATCCCAACGAGACTCAAGCGCGTGCGAACCATACTCAACTCAACTCGGCAGCAGATCCACTCTAGCCTTATCCTGAAAATAGTGAGTTTGTCGAACCTCTGCTGGCATGCTGACTGTGATTAGCTACCTCGAACAGCCCATGACCTTTGATAGTTTCTTTGGACCTGTGACCCTGCAGCCCGGTCGCAATGAAAATGTCGATGAGCGGCGCTGGCGCAACTGCAAAACCCACAATGCTGACCTGCAAGCGCTGCTCAAAAAGGGGCTTATTGTGGTCGAAGACGTGGGGGTCAGCTCATAGGCCATGACGGATGCAGTCACTGCCCTCTTTCAGCAAGGGCAACAGGCCTTCGAGCGGGGAAACTACCAACAATCGATTGCTCTTTTGGGACAGGCGGCGGCGCTGGCGGAGGGAAATGCGGTGCGATCGGGGGAAATTAGCCTCTGGTTAGTCACGGCCTATAGTGCTGCTGGCGATCAAGGGGCTGCCGTCAGCCTCTGCCGTCAACTCCAACGACACCCAGATCATCACACGCGGCAGGAAAGTCGTCGCTTGCTGGCGATTTTGGAGGCTCCCCAACTCAAACGCCGTCCGGAATGGTACAGCGAAATTCCCGACCTATCCCATGTGGGCGATCGCGCCTACACGTCCCCCTACAGCCGTTCCCCGAAAAAGCCATCGGCTGCCACCCCAAAACCCCAAGAACCACCCTCTCCTGCTACGCCTTTACCGAATGCCTTCATCTGGCTTGCCCTCACGGGCTTGGGCGTGGTCACACTCTTGGCAGCTTGGATATAGTAAACTTCCCACCGACTAAAGTCGGGGGCTTTCAGTATCGGAATCTAGGAACACATGGGTAGAGAGCCACGGCAAGGAAACGCTGGTGTCTATCGATGAGAGGGGGTTTGACTCTCGAGTGGAGTGTGAGTATGGGTGGTCAGCGCAAGGCGAACGAATTGATGGAGAGCGAGCGGGGAAGCGTCAGAAAAGAGAGAGTTGAGTCGCAGGACGGTATAGACACCAGAAAGACTTCATCGCCCCAATCCTGTTTTCAGGATATTTGAATGCGGTAGGGTTTGTGAGCTGGCTGAGTCAGTACTGTTTGCCGGCATTAAAGAGACCTTCGTTGTTGATGATGGATAATGCACCAATTCATCCAAAAGGGGCGATTCAGGCAGTGGTGAAAGCGGCGGGTCACGAGGTGTTATTTTTACCGAAATACTCTCCTGATTTGAATGTGATTAAGCACGACTTCAGTGCGTTGAAGCGATCGCGGATGTATGCAGGGTCAAACAGTTCGATTGATGAGGTGATTGGCAATTGTTGTGCTGGATAATGTCTTATTCTTTATTGGAATAACTATATTTGCCCACTTGTGCATCAGTGGAACCAACAACGTGTCTTTTCATCCGCCTAAAGTCACTAAAGAGGGGTATCAGCGCAGACCGGCCTAGGCGATCGCGCGCTGCAGATGCTTTTGCAAGGTTTGAGTGGGCAGGCCACTCTGGAGATGCTGCCACGGTAAGATCGTCTCCTCTGGCCAATGGGCAGTGACGTAGGCTTCAAAGTCGGGCAACTGTCCGCGCAGTTCCTTAAATGCCCGCCGATAACTGCCCAAGGAAGTGCCGTAGTGGCGTACCTGCTCAAGCAGGGGAGCAAGCCGGCGATCGCCCCGCGAAATTAAAGCTTGAATCAGCGAGTCATTATAGGATTCAGGACGAAACTCAATCCCCAATTTGGCCAATTCTTTTTTCAGGAACTTCAGGCGTTTTTCGGCCACGGGTTGCACGCCCCACCACTGAAAAGGAGTATGGGCCTTGGGCACAAAGGTACTACAGCCAAGGGTGAGTCGCAGGCGCGGCGCTGTTTTTTTCAATTGGCGAAAGAGATCCACCGTAGCTGCAACATCGGCATCGGTTTCTGTGGGCAGTCCCACCATGCCATAAAACTTTAGCCCCTTGAGGCCGCCGGCTTGGGCATGGCTGGCAGCGGCAAGAATCTCCTCAGTCTCAAGCTTTTTGTTGATCACTTGGCGCAGCCGCTCAGACCCCGTTTCGATGGCGATCGTCAGGGATTGACTGCCCCGTTGACTCAAGAGTTGGGCAAGGGATGCAGTGACCGTATTTGTGCGCACAGACGCTAAACTCACCCGCACATGGTCAAATTGTGGTTGGCCTAGATGCTCAATCAAGGCGGGAAATTCGGGATGCTGGGTAATCGAGGCACCCAAAAGCCCTAGGCGATCGGTGACCGCTAGCCCCCGCTCAATGGCAGGAATCAGTGTTTCGAGACTGGGCGTGCGAAAGGGCAAGGTCAAATAACTGGCCAAACAAAAGCGACATAGCTCTGGACAACTGCGCACCACCTCCACCATGTAAATCTTTTCCCAAGCGGCGAGGGGGGTGACCACCGTTGAGGCAGCAAGGGTATTGCCGCGATGGACTTGTTTGGTCACTGTGGCGGGTACCGTGGGCTTTCGGGGTTCAATTCCTTGAATCGGGCCTGTGGCACTGGCATAACTGACGGCATAAAGACTGGGGACATAGAGGCCGGACACTTGGGCAAGGGCTTCCAACTGTTGCGATCGCGGGGCAGCGCGCACCTGTGCCATGGTCGTCAAAAACGGCTCAAGGAGGGGTTCGGCATCCCCCAGTAAAATCACATCGAAAAAGTCGGCAAAGGGTTCGGGATTGGCCGTCAGCACTGGACCACCGCCAAAGACCAAAGGATGGCGATCGTGGCGATCGCGCTGCCAAATGGGAATGCCCAACTGCTCCAAGAGGGCCAATAGATTGCCGTAGTCCAACTCCCACGAGAAGGAAAAGCCCACCAACTGCGGATCCCGAGGCAGTGGCTCCTGCACATCGGTAAAGAGGCGACTCACGGCCACATCAGGACGGCTGGCCAGTTGTGCCCACACTAGTTGATACCCTAAGCTGGTAATGCCAACGCTGTAGGTATTGGGAAAGCCGTAGATGACCCGCAGTGCCTCTGGCCGCGGGCGGGATCGCTCAAAAAGGAGGGTTTCAGCAGTAAAGGGGGAATTCACCTAGGTTTCCGTTGACTTACGGCGGCTGGTTTTTGCGGTCTTGGTGGCCGTCTTTGTACTGGTCTTTTTGGTGGTTGATTTTGGTTTCGGGGCAGTGGCTGTTGCGCTGCGGCGGGTTTTCTTCGGTGCTTTCTCCGCCAAGAGGGGCAGGGCTTGCTCAAGGGTCATGGTCTCTGGACTCACCCCCTCCGGTAGTGAGGCATTCACCTTACCGTGGTTGACATAAAGACCATAGGGACCATCAAAGACTTGCACTGGCTCGCCATCCTCTGGGTGAGTCCCCAACACCGCGAGCACCTGCTTCTTGGCACGGCCACGACTGGATTTTGGGGTTGCCAGTAGCTCTAGGGCACGCTCTAGGGTAATCGTATAGACATCATCCTCCCCCTTGAGGGAACGATAGTCCTTCTCACCGTCGGGGTCATGGACAATGTAGGGGCCAAAGCGACCTTGATTGGCCTGAATCAGCTTGCCCGTTTCGGGATGAACTCCCAATGTGCGGGGCAGCGACAACAGCGTAATCGCCAAGTCTAGGGTAACTTCGTCGGGACTGACCCCCTTGGGTAGAGAAGCTCGTTTGGGTTTTGGATTGGCCGCTGTGGCTTCCCCCAACTGTACATAGGGGCCAAAGCGTCCCGTGAGTAAGAAGATCGGTTCCCCGGTTTCAGGATGCACGCCCAGCTTGTCGGGACCCTCTAGTTTTTGGCGAATTAATTGCTCCACTTGTTCGCGGGTGAGGCTACCGGGAGTGGCATCTTGGGGCAAGGAGGCTTTAATGGGTTCGCTGCCATTGCCATTTTGATAGACGACAAAAGGACCAAAGCGACCCACCACCACTTCGGCATTCAGTTCTGGCAGGGCGATCGCCCGGGCTTCTGTGGACTCAATTGTGCGCTCCCGCTCTTTGACCTGCTGCTCAAGGCCATTTTCACCCAAGTAGAAGGATTCAAGGTAGGGCTGCCACTGCACCTCCCCCGTGGAAATATCATCAAGGGTTTGCTCCATCCGCGCCGTGAAGTTAATGTCCACTAAGTCGGGGAAGTATTTCTCCAGCAGTGCCGTAACCGCAAAGGCAGTAAAGGTGGGTTCAAGGGCATTGCCCCGCCGAATGGCATACTCGCGGTCTTGGATCGTGCTGATGATCGTGGCGTAGGTGCTGGGACGCCCAATGCCGGCTTGCTCGAGGGCTTTGACCAGGCTGGCTTCGGTGTAGCGTGGCGGCGGCTGGGTTTCGTGACCGACACTTTCAAGGGCTTGGCAGCGGAGAATATCCCCCACCTGCATCAGGGGCAGCATCACCTCTTGGCTTTCAAGGGCGGCATCGGGATCATCCGACCCTTCCACATAGGCACGGAAAAAGCCGGGAAAATCAATGCGTTTACCGTGGGCACGGAAGAGGGCATCCCCTGCCGTAATCGAGACCGTTAGCAGGGTGACGCGGGCATCGGCCATTTGTGAGGCCACTGTGCGCTTCCAGATCAGGTCGTAGAGTTCCAGTTCCCGATCCTTAAGGCCAGTTTCTTGGGGGGTGCGAAACTGACTACCCGCAGGGCGAATCGCTTCGTGGGCTTCTTGGGCGCCCTTGGTTTTGGTGGTGTATTGGCGCGGCTGGGGCGACAAAAAGGCTTTGCCATACATGGCTTCCACACAATTGCGGGCAGCAGCGATCGCCTGTTCCGACAGATGCACCGAGTCCGTGCGCATATAGGTGATATAGCCCTCTTCATAGAGCTTTTGGGCAATGCGCATCGTCTCTTGGGCGGAGAGGTGCAGTTTGCGGTTGGCTTCCTGTTGCAGCGTCGAGGTGGTAAAGGGGGGAGCCGGTTTGCGGGTTTGTTGGCGCTCCTCCTGTTCAGTGACCGTCCATGTTTCCGTCAGCAGGCGATCGCGCAGGGCATTGGCCGCCGCCTCATCCAAAAGCAAGACCGCCTCAGGGTTGCGCACCTGTCCTGTAGCAGGATCAAAATCATTGCCCGTGGCCAAGCGTTGACCGCCGACACTCACCAAACGGGCTGGAAAGAGGGTTCCCCGTTGATCCAGCGTGGCCTTGAGATCCCAAAATTGCCCCTTGCGGAAGGCCAGCCGTTCCCGCTCCCGTTGCACCAATAGACGCACTGCCACCGACTGCACCCGCCCCGCCGACAGATGGGGAGCAATTTTCCGCCACAGCAGGGGCGACAGGGTATAGCCCACTAGGCGATCGAGGATACGCCGCGTTTCTTGGGCACGCACGAGTTGTTGATTGACATCGCGGCAATTGCGCAGGGCTTCTTGGATGGCCTCTTCCGTAATTTCATGGAAGACCATGCGCCGCACGGGCACCTTTGGCTCCAACAGTTGCAGCAAGTGCCAACTAATACTTTCGCCTTCGCGGTCTTCATCGGTCGCAAGCAGGAGTTCATCAGCAGTTTTCAGGGCCGTTTTCAGGTCTTTGACAACTTTTTGCTTGTCTTTGGGGACAATGTAGAGGGGTTCAAAGCCAGCAGCGACATTCACCCCTAGGGTTGCCCACTCCTCCCCCTTGAGTTCAGGGGGCACATCAGCAGCGCTGCGGGGCAGATCACGGACATGACCCATCGAGGCTTCAACGCGATAGTCCGGGGGCAGAAATTTGCGAATGGTACGGGCTTTTGTCGGGGATTCAACGATGACAAGGGTGGACATAGCAGATGCTGCGGGATGGGTTTTTCGGCACTCTCAAGTTTAGCGATCGATCATAGAATTGTGTTCTCCCACCGTATCATGGGGAGCAAGGAGAAGCACTTCTTATATTGATAACCCTAGCCTAACCAATAGGCGATGCGGAGAATCTGTTTAGTCAGCATAACGGTTTTTTTGCCCGTGAAGTCTCTTGCCGCGTCGTCTTTCTTGCCGATGGCCAAATTATTGAGGAAGGATCGCCCCAAGAACTGTTTCGTCGTCCGCAACAGGAGCGAACCCGCCTCTTTTTAGAGCCTGTGCTGGTAAGATACTAGCCCTTGTAGGCCTTGATGCATTTTTCAACAAGGGGCTGCACCGCATCCACATCCTGCCAGCCAAGAATTTCAGTCACTTTCTTTTGCAGATTCTTGTAGGTACGGAAGAACTCAGCGATTTCTTCGAGGCGGTGGGGCGCAATGTCCTTGAGGGACGTCACCTCAGCATAGCGAGGATCATCAACAGGCACACAGAGAATTTTCTCGTCGCGATCGCCACTGTCAATCATCTCCAGCATGCCAATGGGACGGGCAGGAATCACACATCCCGGAAACGTCGGCTCATCCATAATCACTAGACCATCGAGGGGATCGCCATCATCCGCCAGTGTATTGGGAATGAACCCATAATCATAGGGATAGGTCACCGCCGAATAGAGCACGCGATCGAGGGCAAAGACGTTCATTTCCTTGTCAAACTCATATTTATTCCGACTGCCCCCCGCAATTTCCACCAGCACATTGACAACACCCGGCTTGGGTTGGGCAGGAATACGGCTCAGATCAATACCCATAGAATCATGTCCACGCAACAAGTCTCCATTTAATCGAGATCGGGACATTGAAGCAAGCACCCAATCAAGAACAGCCCTAAAGCGCTTGTAGCTATAGATTGACATACTCCCCCGCCTAAAATCGAGGGATTCTTGATACTTCAACGGCGCGATCGCTCCTCCATGTCCCGATGCCCCATCCCGACGATAGCCTTTGTTTGGTCAGAGTGTTGGACTAGATATGATGTTCTTCGGTTAGCAGTGGCCATAGTCCCCAAAGGGCAAAGAAAAGGAACATGAGGCCATAACGATGAGATAGGAAACTGAAGTCTAGATGCTGATTCAGTATACTGATCAGAAAAACGCCACACCCCATAGGAAGGGCTTGGATCACTGCAGCGTAGATCATGAAGGAACGGAGTAAATTTGTTCTGGGAACCTTGATCAACTGCAGTGAGAGTAAAACAGCGATCAATAATGTCAGAGCAATAACTCCAGTGCTGGCAAATGGCATGGAAACATTCAGTTCATTTAACTTGTTCCCAGCAAAAAACGGTGGAAATGAATCAGGTAGAATAAGGTAAAATGGCATCACTATAAAGATGAGCGTTAGTATAGAGAGAGATAAGTAAGTCAACGCTACTCGCCTGGCAGCAATCCGCCAAAAAAGAACCAGTAATGGGGGCAGTAGTGTTAGAAAATTGCTTCTTGAAGCCAAGGCAATGCCTGTAAAAATACTCGTACTAACCTTTGCGATGACTGAATTAGATGACAAAGCTTTTATTTGCAGAAAGATTGCTATTAAAATATAAATACTATTAGCAATCAAATCACCACCCGAAATATATTCATGCTGAAATGCAGGTGATAAAACTGCTAGAAATATAAACATTACAATGGCTGAAACATGACTTTCTAGATATATTGTTGTTAAACAAAGAAATACTGCTATCCAAAATAGATTTTGATAGGCGCTGTTGCCCATTAGGATAAATGGTGCAGCAATGAGTATAGCACCGGGTAGCGGCGTGATCTGTCCACCGAGATGAGTGGTTGCAAAATAGGGGTATCGTCCCTGTATAAGTTCCCAAAAAGCAATATTCAATGCTTCGTCGCGATCGCTCCCACGTCCTAGAAGACCTGCTGTTTCTAGTGGATACAGAATCCAAAAAGAGGTGATACCAAAAACAATAGTGATCGCAAGGACACCAAAATAAAATCTGGAAACAAAAGCGAAAATCTTAGTCTTAAATTTTAGCAGAAATAAGAATACCAGTGTAACAATTAAAATATAGCTAGAAACGCCGATTAAACCGAAATATTTTTGAATCAGTGCCGTTGATGGCAATGAAAAAAGCAACAAAAAAGCAACTAACAAATAAACCTTATAGCAATTACCTTTCACCATATTGAGATTAAACCTAAGTATTTTTACAGGAATATTAAAACCGCATTTGCACTACGGCTAGCCAGTTAATGGCGAGAGCCATCTCTTTTTACAATCATAGGGTGGAGTTAGCAATACCGAGCATTTGAGCTAAAGACCTGTCAATCACTAGCCATGCAACAGCTCCTAGCAAAAGGACTAGATTGATCCCTTGGGTCGCTTTCCGCTAAGGTTTTGGGGAGTCCCTTGTCAGCTTTGCCCTATGTCTCTAAAGCGGTTGGTGCTTGCAGCCCTCAGTGTCGTGGTCGCTGCCCTCATGACGGTGTCGTTGCTGGGCAGTTATTTAGAACCCCAAGCCCAAGGGCAAATTAACCTATTTCAGACCAATTTGTCACTACAAGCCCGAGAATGGCAGGGTCTGGGAGATGCCACAACCCGCGATCGCCTAGTGGGCAATTTAGAAGCTGCCATCCAAGCCTACGAAGCGGTGCTGGCAACCCCCACACCGCAAAATCAGCCTCTGCGTCTGCAGTTGGGACTGCTCTATGCTGAAGCAGGGCAGCGCGATCGCGCCCTCAACACATGGCAACTCCTCATTAATAAGGCTCAAGGGACAACCCGCTGTACCGCAGAAGTGCTGATGGCTTTGTGGGCTGATTCCCCCCAACTGCTTCCCGATGGGGAAACGTTGATTAAAAACACCCTTCAAGGCTGGTTTCGCGATCGCGCCCTCGAACGCCTCTATGAACTGCAACAGCGATCCGACGCCCTGATGACCTTGACCCGTGCAGAACAGCAGCGCGCCCAAGCAGCCTTCTATCGCCTTGCCCTGATTGGCACAACTCCTCTGCTAGGAAGTTTGATTGGGATTGTTCTTTGGATGGTCTGGATCTATCAACACCTGCGCCGCCGCCATCAAGGGAACACTCTGCCACCCCTGACCCCCGTGACATGGGGCTGGGAAACCCTCTGGGAAGGCATGGTAATCTGGTTTGCTCTCTTTTTTGCCATTAGCTTGGTGCTCATGCCCTTGGTGCGCTCCCTGATTGGCATGGGACTGCCGTTGCCCTCTGCGATGGCTCAAACGCTGTATGCCTTAGTGAGCTACGGGATGATGATGGTTGCTGGCTTGGGCTGGCTGTGGTACTTTCTGCGTCCCTTTGGTAAGCGCCCTGCGGATTGGTTATGTTGGCAAGGGGGGTTAGGGGGTGCCTTGCGTTGGGGGGTCGGCGGTTATTTGGCGGCACTGCCCTTAGTCGTGGTCAGTTCGCTGATTAGTCAAGCCCTGCTGAAAAATCAAGGGGGCGGCAATCCTTTACTGGAAATTATTTTACAAAGCCGCGATTACACCACCTTTGCCCTGCTTTATATCATGGTGGCAGTGATGGCGCCCTTCTTTGAGGAGATTCTCTTTCGGGGATTCTTCTTTCGTTCGGTGCAATCCTATCTGCCCCTCGGCACTGCCATGGGGGTGACGGGACTCCTCTTTGCCATTGCCCACCTGAATTTAGCCGATCTATTGCCCTTGACGGTTTTGGGAACCGTGCTCAGCTACATCTACTGGCGATCGCACAATATCGGTGCAGCCATGATTCTCCACAGCATCTGGAACAGTGGCTCCTTTTTGGGCTTGCTCCTATTGAGCGGGGGGACGGAAGCGGGGTTCTAACTGCTGCACCAACCAGTGGCGGGGCACCAACCGACCAGCAAGGGCAAGGAAGCGATTGGCGGGCTGACCGGGAATGACCGTGGCCACATCGGTTTGCAACGCCGCAAGGGTTTCGGCAACCACCTGTTCGGGAGTGTCCTGCCGGGCAATGAGAGCCGGGTTGCGGGTCATATCGGCACGCTCAAAGAAGTTGGTGGCAGTGGGTCCGGGACAGACGGCAAGTACCCGAATACCCAAGGGTTTGACTTCTGCCCACAGGGCTTCGCTGAAGTGGCGAACAAAGGCTTTGCTGGCGGCATAGACGGCGAGATAGGGCAGGGGCTGAAAGGCAGCAATGGAGCTAACGTTGATAATCGTGCCTTGACGACGGGGGCGCATTTCTTGGAGCACGAGATGGGTGAGTTCTACTAGCGCTGTGATGTTCACTTGGAGCATGGCCGTCAATTGCTGGCGATCGCGCTCGTCAAAGGCCCCATAATCGCCAAAACCAGCATTATTGACTAATACATCCACCGTTAGTCCTAGGGATTGAATCTGTTCATAGAGGCGGAGCGCCGCATTGGGTTCGCTAAGGTCTTGGGGAATACCTACAACCGGTACTTGGGTGCTGAGCTGCGTCTTTAGCTTTTCTAGGGTGTCGAGGTGGCGACCAGTGAGAATCAAAGCGTGCTGGCGATCGGCCAAGGCTTGGGCAAAGGCCTGCCCTAATCCCCCCGTTGCCCCCGTAATCAGTGCGGTTGCCATAAAATAAAATTGTTACGAAACTTAAAGATCGCTATTCTAAAAGTAATACATTTCGGGAATGGGCAGAATGACCTCTACGCTTTCAGCCACCGCAGCTTTTCCCACCGCAGATTGGACTTGGCGTGGCCATCACATTCGCTACAGCGTCAATGGCAGTGGTGCCCCAGTGGTGTTGGTTCATGGTTTTGGTGCCTCTATTGGTCACTGGCGCAAAAATATCCCTGCCCTCACCGCCGCAGGTTACCGTGTTTATGCCCTTGATTTACTGGGTTTTGGTGCTTCGGCAAAGCCGGATTTAACCTACAGTTTGGATCTGTGGACCGAGCTACTGGCGGACTTTTGGCAAGCCCACATTGGGGAACCCGTGGTTTGGGTAGGGAATTCCATTGGTGGTCTGCTGTGTCTGATGATGGCGGCTCGCTATGGCCACACCTGCCGTGCGGTGAGTGTTCTCAACTGTGCCGGGGGACTCAACCACCGTCCCAATGAACTGAATTGGATGCAAAGCCTCTTTACGGCCATCTTTCGCACCTTGGTTGCCTCTCCCGGCATTGGTCATTTGATCTTTAACCAGATTCGGCAGCCGGAGCGCATCCGCAAAACCCTGACCCAAGTCTATGCCAATCCCGACGCCATTACCGATGAATTGGTGGAACTACTGCATCGACCCGCCATGGATGCCGGCGCCAAGGAAGTGTTTGCCCGTGTGATTTCAGCACCGCCGGGACCGAAAATTGTGGATTTGCTGCCAGAAATTCAAGTGCCGATTCTGGTGCTCTGGGGTGAGGTGGATCCTTGGACGCCGGTGTCGGGGACTCAGCACTTTGCAGCCCATCAAGATCGCTTGCCGATTCGCATTGAGCGACTGCCCAATACTGGCCACTGCCCCCATGACGATCGCCCGGAGCTGGTGAACCCGATCCTCATTGAGTGGTTGCAACAGTTGGGACACGCCTAACTCAAGAGGCAAGCAAGGGCATCGAGGCTTTCTGGCAACTGGGGCAAGAGAATGCGATCGCCGACCATGGCAGCACACAGCAGCATCATATAGAGAATCGAGAACTTAAAGAGGCTGCGTGCCTGTTCTTTGTCCTCTGGGGCTTGGGTCAACTGCCACGCGCGGTAAATAAACCAACTACCAAGGGCGATCGCCACCACACCATAGCCCCAGCCCACGACACCACAGGGGTAGATTAACAGCAGACTGGTGGGCACCAGTGCCAAGGTGTAGAGAAAAATCTGCCGTGCCGTGACGCGATCGCCGTTAACCACCGGCAGCATCGGCACCCGCACACGGGCATAGTCCTCTTGAATCAGCATCGCCAACGGCCAAAAATGGGGCGGCGTCCAGATAAAGATAATGGCAAACAGCACCCAAGCCGCCCAACTCAGTTCTCCCGTCACCGCTGCCCAACCCACCAAGGGGGGAATCGCCCCAGCCGCACCGCCAATCACGATATTTTGCGGCGAAGACCGCTTCAGCCAGTGGGTATAGACTCCCACATACACCGCAATTCCGGCCATAGCAAGGCAGGCACTCAGGAGATTGGCAAAGACCGCCAAGAGGCTAAAGGCCGTTGTTGCCAAGAGCACTGCTAGAAACACCGCTTCCCAAGGAGCCACCCGACCCGCTGGCAAAGGGCGATGGCGCGTCCGCTCCATAATGGCATCAATATCGCGGTCATAGAGACAGTTGATCGTATTCGCTGCCGCCGCTGCACAGGCACCACTGACAAGGGTTATCAGGAGCAATTGGGGAGCCACCCGACCTTGGCTTGCTACTTCCATTGCTGCTGCAGTTGTAATCAAAAAGAGCAGAATTAAGCGCGGTTTGGTGAGTTGGACATAGTCCACTAATTTTGTCGAGAGATCCCCCGTTGAGGAGGAAAGTCTGGCTAGGAATGTCATGCGAGCCTCAAGATCGTTCAAAATTCATGCTTCAGGGAACCAGCTTGGCGATCGCGCCATGCCAATGTGGAAATGGCAACCAACACCCCCAAGAGGGTGGCGCCAATCATTTGATGGGCAACGGTGAGTGCCGGCACCTGTAGCTTTAGTTGTAGGGTGCTCCAGCCCAAGGCTACTTGCAGAGCCACCACCGGCAGAAGCGAGAAACTCAGTTGCCGCAAGAGGGGAGCCGAGGCTGGGCTACGCCAAGCAACAATCACCACCCCTAAAACGCTCAGGGTGGCTGGGACAACACCGATCAGATGGCTATTGAGGACTACACACAGGCGATCGCCATAGAGGCACTGCTGCACTGCCCACTGCGAAGACACCAAGCCCCCTAACAAACTTTGGCCATAGACACATAGCGCGGCAATCACTGCGGCAATCCGCAACCAACGGGCGCTCCCCGTACCCCGAAAGGGAGCTAAACCAACGGTGATGGCTGCCAAAAGGCAAAAGAAGAGCAGTCCTGTGCCCAGGTGAGCGGTAACAATTTCAAAGCGCAGCAACTCAGTCACCGTCAGGCCACCGAGAATCCCCTGCACAATCACAAGGCACAATGCCGCAGCAGCAGCAGAGGGCACCCAAGGGGGCAGAGCTTGCCGCCAAGCCACACTCAATCCTACAAAGGCGATCGCCATCAGCCCTAAACTGGTGGCCAGCAGGCGGTGGAACCACTCTAGGAAGATCTGCAAATCCATTTGCGGTACCAGCGTGCCAAAGCACAACGGCCAATCGGGACAGGCTAAACCGGCATCCATCACCCGTGTGGCACTGCCCACCGCCATCAAAAAGAGGGTAAAGACCGTCATCAGCAGCACGAGGCGAAAAATCCACTGGCGACGGGCACTGGGATCACTGCCTAGGGTCAAGGGTGAGACATGAAAAGGCCCCAGCACGGATTTTTCCTCGACAGCAACAACTTCTTCATGGTAAAGAAGCTAAGGGGGAGATCAGGGCTGGCGTGAAAATCTATAGCTTTTCTTTAAGTTTTCGCTAGAGTATAAATTTTTCTTGCATTTGATTGCCGAGTTTGAAGGTCTAAAACGATGGCTCTCCGGCACTGGGTTGACGCTGCAAAAAGTGGAGAAAATCCAAGAGTTCTTCATCGCTCAGTTGCTGGCGCGATCGCTTGCCATAGCGTTGCAGCAAACAAGCCCGCCCTTGGGCTTCTGTCCATCCCAAGCGTTTCATTTCCACGGTAGTTTGGGCAATTTCATCCGCTAAATCCACGGGTTCGCGCTTAGGGGGGGGCTTCTCGCTAGCCGGTTTGACCGCTGGCTTACTGCGGCGGGAATTGGCAGGAGTGGTGGGTTCCAAGAGCAGATCAGTATTGCTGGCCTCTGACCAAGGAGCTGCCTCGAGGACTGCGGGGGTGCGGGGAATCAGTTCCGCCTCCGTTTGCACAGGGAGGTGAATACCGAGAAGTTGCAGGGCACGCTGGCGAGCACTATCTTCCGCCTGTTCTAGGGTGGGGGCAGCAGCCATCCCCGTGGCTAGAATCGTGTCGCCCACAAGGAGGGTGGTTTTGACAATAAAGAGGCCGTCATGGATTTGCAATAAATCACTGACAATGCTGCCGGTGGGATAGCGGCGGTGGAATTCGCTCATGGGGTTGCCGCAATAAAACGACGCATCGAGTTGATCTTATCCTATCCTTGCTGAAGGGCTGGCCTAGAGGAGATTCAGTACTGCCTTGTGAACCGCAGCCGATTGCAGGTAGGGTTGATAGTCGGGCACGGGGGCTGTGAAGGTGTGTTGCCATTGGTGGATCAAGGCAGTGGGGTCAGGGGGCAATGCTGCTAGTTCAACCCCCGCCATACCCGTATCGGCCATGAGGTAACTCACCTTGGGATCATAACTGAGGGCAAAACAGCGACAACCCACACTAGCCGCCATGATCAGGGCATGGAGGCGCATGGCGATCGCCCCCGCCGTTGTCGCCAACAGTCCCTTCATCTCGCGGGGATCCTCACAGGACACGAGTTGCGTCTGCTCAGGGACTAATGCCCCATAGAGATCCTCAGCCAAGGGCAAATCCTGTTGGGGCTGAAAGGGCAACAGCAAAAGCGGTACCCCCGTCTCTGCCTGCCACTGCCGCAAGGCCATTTTCAGAAGCTGCCAGCGATCGCCCGTGAGGTGTCGATGGGGACGTAAACACACAGCAATGGGCGCCTTGTCCTTGGGAGGTAGCACAGGACGGGCTGACATCAGCCACACGGGATCGGCACCCTGTTGATGGGGAATGCCCCACTGCCGCAAGAGAGCCGCTGACCCAGAATCGCGCACCGTGACTGCAAGACAACGCCGCAGAAGGGCCCGTGTCCACCAACGATAGAAAGGCGATCGCAGAGGGCCAATCCCCTGTGCCCAAGCAATAGTGCGACAGCCAAAGCGCTGTGCAAGGGTCATCAAACCAAGGTAATAGAGGGGGCTGCGCCAACTGGTGACATCCTGAATGAGGCTCCCACCACCCCAAATGAAGGCTTGGCTCTGTTGTAGGGTGCGCAGCACCTTTGGCCACTGGCGGCGATCGCAGGTAGCAACGCCATAGCGGACTGCTGTGGCTGTAGGATTGCCGCTGAGGACGACCGGTGAAACGTGGGGCGGCAACTGTTCGAGGAGCGTTGCCAAGAGGGCTTCATCCCCGGCATTGCCATAGCCGTAGTAGCCACAGAGAAAGACTTGACTCATGCGACAGGCTCCACTAGCGGCACTGCCTGAAGAATGTCTTGAAGAACATTGATCAAGGCAGGGGTGGGTTGAATGGCTGGCACCAAGGAAACAGCGTGGTGGGGATACCTGACTTGCAATGTCGCCAGTTGGCTGTGAACCTGATCAACGGTTTTACCGCCAAAGAGAAAGTAGCCATAAATTTTGCTACTGGTATACCCCTGAGCCATCCGCGTCTCAAGGGCATGGTCTAAACTTCCCACTTCGGTCAGCAGCGCTGGACGCACACCACAGGTCTGACACAGTTCCTCAAACCAAGGGTGAACTTCAGGCCGACGACTGCCGTGGCCAAGGAGAATATCGGCGGCTGCATCGGCGATCGCCTGCCGTAACCACGCTTGAAACAGGGGTTGCCCCCCTAAGAAGGTCAATAGTTCTAAAGGTAAAGGCGAGTCAGTACTCGCGATCGCCTGCGGCAGATCCACCACCACATGGTTGCCCGGTAGTAAAAACAGGGGTAGAATGACTACCCGCTGAGCGCCTTGACGTTGCGCTTGGCCACTGAATTCCTGAATCTTGTTAGGTAGTGGTTCTTCCTCAAGGGTGCCCCAGCCCACCATTCCTAGGCGGGTGAGTTGCTGACACAAAAAGGCCATTGCCGCCTGTGGCTCAGGGGCAGGACTGCCGTGGCTAATGAGAAAATAGGCCATCATGATGGGGCAGAAAAGCGCGATCGCCAAGTTTCGCTCAACAGTTCCTGTTGCGGTACCAAGACCTGTTCCCCAGAGGCCAGCCACTTCACCTGTACTGTGCCATCGGCCGCTTCGCTCTCGCCAATCACCAAACAAACGGTGGCACCGACGCGATCGGCGCGTTTCACCTGTTTACCAAAGGCACTGCCGCTGAGATCCATTTCTACGGTATAGCCTTGATGCCGCAATTGCTGTGCCAAAATCAGGCCTTGGCGTTCGGCAGCTTTGCCACGGGTCACCATATAAAGGTAGGGTTGATCACGCGGCGGCAACGGGCGATCGCGCAGGAGTAAAATCAACCGTTCCAGTCCCATCGCCCAACCAATGGCGGGGGTGGCAGGTCCCCCTAATTCCTCGACAAGGTGATCGTAGCGCCCCCCTCCACAGACGGTTCCCTCGTTGCCCAAACGCAAATCCTGAAATTCAAAGGCGGTATGGGTATAGTAGTCGAGGCCGCGCACAAGGGCAGGATTTATCTGGTAGCGGATACCCAGATCCTGCAAGAGGGATTGCACCTGCTCAAAATGGTCGCGCGATCGCGGACTGAGATAGTCCAACAGCCGCGGCGCTTCCTTCACAATCGCTTGGGTGTGAGGGTCTTTGCTATCGAGAATGCGCAGGGGGTTGCGGTGCAGACGCTCTTGGGAATCGGGGTCTAACTCTGCTTTGTAGGGGGTGAGGTAATCCACCAAGGCCTGGCGATAGGCACTGCGATCCTCGCGATCGCCCACGGAGTTGAGCATCAGGGTTAACTCCTTCAGTCCCAAGGCCTGCAAAATATCTAAAGCCACAGCAATGACTTCGGCATCGGCACGGGGATCGGCACTGCCTAAAACTTCCACCCCCAACTGGTGAAACTGGCGATAGCGACCGGACTGTGGCCGCTCGTAGCGAAACATGGGCCCTAGGTACCACAGGCGTTGGACGCCCCCTTGGCTGTGCAAACCATGTTCAATATAGGCGCGCACCACCCCCGCCGTGCCCTCTGGCCGCAGCGTCAGCGACCGTTGAGCGCGATCGCTAAAGGTGTACATTTCCTTACTGACAATATCGGTGGCTTCGCCAATGCCCCGCTCAAACAGAGGGGTTTGCTCAAAAATGGGAGTGCAAATTTCGCGGTAGGCAGCGCGATCTAAAATCTGGCGAGCAATGGTTTCTAAATACTGCCAATAGACCCGCTCAGCGGGCAAAATATCGCGAGTTCCCCGTGGTGCTTGCAAACCCATGTGTGGTCAATGCGCAAATGAAACAGACGTATTATACCTGCCTAGCTTCCTAGTAACTTCTCCACCCGCTCTAGAACCTCGCGAATGTGCTTTAATTCCCCGAGAATTTCCTTGAGGAGATCATCTGTCGGATTGGGGGGCGTGGTTTTTAATTCCACTTGGAGGGTGGTAATGCCCATCACGTCACGGGCAAAACGAGCCACTTCATTGGGGTGAAACAGCAGCGGTTCACGACGGCTTTTGCGATGCTCTGGATTGAGGCGTTGGGGATCAAAGGGGGGATTCATGGTTTCATGATTGGTGTTGACATAACGATAAATAGACGCACGGGAGCGGCGGAGAGTTTGCTGCACTTGATCAATGGTCATTAACTCATCCCCGCCCGCAGGATAGGAAGAACGCTGCATTGAGAACGGCCAAACGGTAATGTTGCTATCAAACTTATTTTACTGTAAGGATATGGACATCAAATGGTTAGGTTTTCATGCTAATTCCTTTGGCGTTAGGCGGAAAGGGGCGTTGTTGCTGTGCCAATAGGCCACTGGCAAATGACAGTGCCATTGCCGAGCGATCGCCCCCCGCTAAATCCGCAAGGGCTTGGACACGTGCCTCACTGGTTAAGTATTGCACACGAATTACCGTTGTGGCGGTACTGGGATCAATGTCCTTTTGCACCAAATAGTGATGATCAGCCGCTGCCGCAATCAAGGATTGATGGGTAACGCACAACACCTGATGGGTTTGCCCCAATCGGCTTAAACTCTCGGCGATCGCCCCCGCGACGCGGCCAGAGACCCCGACATCAATTTCATCAAAAATTAGCGTTTTCGGTGTTTGCTGTGTCGTCAAGCAGGTCTCCAACGCCAGTAAAAATCGGCTCATTTCACCGCCAGAGGCCACCTCCCCAAGGGGTTGCAGGGGTTGACCGGGGTTGGCGCTCCAGAGAAAGGTAATCTCATCACTGCCGCTACTACTGGCTTCTGTGGTCGTCAACTGCACAGTAAAACGGGCTTGGGGAAGTCCAAGGGGGCAAAGGTGGGTAAGGAGGTCTTGTTCGAGGCGTTCTGCCGCCCTTAGTCGTAATTCGTGAAGTTCAGCACTGGCTTGTTCAAGGGCCTGCCGCAGTTGGGCAACTTCTGCCGCTAGGCGCTCTTGGCTGATGGATTGTTGACTCAGGGCTGCTAATTCTGCTTGGATGCGATCGCGATAGGCAATAACACTGGCCAAATCAGAGCCATACTTGCGACACAGGCGTTGTAATTGGTGAATGCGCTGACCTAGGGCATCGAGCGTAGCTGGATCCGCATCGAGGCGATCAGCATAACTGCGCAGTTGGCGGGCGGCTTCTTCGGTGTGGGCGATCGCCCCCTCTAACAATTCGCTCATCGGCTGAAGCGCTGGATCCCAGTCGACAATGGATTGCAGTGCCCCTTGGGCTTGCGCCAGCAACGTCACCACACTGGGTTCCCCTTCGTAGAGGAGGTAATAGGCCTGTTGGCTTTGGCTTTGCAGTTCCTGCACATGGCTGAGGCGTTGGTAATCCTGTTGCAATTGGGTCAGTTCTTCAGGGTCGTCTAGGGCAGCCGGCAGCAGTTCTTGCAGTTGAAAGTGCAGTAAGTCGAGTCGCTGGAGCCGTTGCTGTTCCTGAGCGGCAAAATCCTGCAATTCCCGTTGCCGTTGTTGCCATACTCGGTAGGCGTCTGCCACCCGCTGCCGCTGGCTCATTAAGGCCTCGCCCCCATAGCGATCGAGCCAATCCCGCTGTTGAGAAGCGCTGGCCAGTTGCACTGCCTGTCCTTGAGCTGTCAGGCGCACAAGGTGCCGCCGCAATTCCTGAAGTTGCTGGCGATTCACTAGCACACCATTGACCCGGCTGCGACTGCGAAAGGTTTCCCCCTTGAGACTAAACTCGCGGCTACAGATCACCTCATCCCCTTCAGCATCAATTTCTAGGGTGGCCAGCCAGTCTCTCACTGGGGGGGTCAGGGTGAAAATAGCTTCGATACAGCCCTGCTCTGTCCCCGATCGCAATTGCCGCGCCGAGAGCTTCCCCCCAAGGAGAGCATCAATGGCATCGAGGAGAATCGACTTGCCTGCCCCCGTTTCCCCCGTGAGGACATTCAACCCCCGCTGAAAGGTCACCTCTAGCTCCGCAACGAGGGCAAAGTTCTGAATCCGCAGCGTTTGTAGCATTGTGGCTCCACTAGAGCAACGGTTCTAGGGCCATCCTTGAGCAAAGGGCGGTGACCCACTTTTGGGATCGTGCGACTTGATTTTGTACCGCTGATTAGCCTACATAGTATGAAGGTAACATTTTGCAACAATGTGAGGAGCGACCGCGCGGATGATCACGGAGGCAGCGATCCCGGCCACGGTTCCCAAGGAATTTTTAGGTCCACCGGTGGGCTTTAATCCCACTTTAGTGATGTTTTTTGCCGCATTTGCGATCGCCATTCTATCCACTTGGGGCTACTTTCAGGGTCACTGGCCGGGCTGGGTCTCATTTGTGGCCAATATGCTGGCCTTGCACCTCATGGGCACAGTAATCCACGATGCCTCCCACAATGTTGCCCACAGTAACCGCATCATGAATGCAATTATGGGTCATGGCAGTGCCCTGATGTTGGGCTTTGTTTTCCCTGTCTTTACGCGGGTGCACATGCAGCACCATGCCCATGTCAATGATCCCGAAAACGATCCCGACCATTATGTTTCCAAAGGGGGACCCCTGTGGCTAATCGCGCCCCGCTTTTTCTACCACGAGGTTTTCTTTTTTAAGCGGCAGCTTTGGCGGAAGTACGAACTCCTAGAGTGGTTTCTCAGTCGCTTGACGCTGGTGGGCATTGTCACCTTTGCGGCGCTTAATGGCTATTTAGACTACGTGCTCAACTATTGGTTTTTGCCCGCTGGGGTGGTGGGTCTGATGTTGGGGCTATTTTTTGACTATTTTCCCCATCGTCCCCATACCGAGCGCGATCGCTGGCACAATGCGCGGGTCTATCCCAGTCGCCTCCTGAACATTCTCATTTTTGGCCAAAACTATCACCTCATCCATCACCTCTGGCCGAATATTCCTTGGTACAAAGTGCAGCCGGCCTACTACGCCGTTAAACCGCTTCTCGATGCCCACGGCTGCAAACAAACCCTTGGTATATTGGAACCAGGGAATTTCTTGCCCTTTCTCTATGATGCTTTGGTGGGTTTGCATTTCCATCGCCCTCGTTCTTCCTGAGGTGAATCTCCGATATGCTGGCTGACGCTGCGGGCGATCGCCCCCCTGTGGTGGCGGTTGAGAACTTACAAAAGTCCTACCGTAGCGGATTTTGGCTGCGGACGGTGCTCACGCCCCTCAAGTCTGTCTCGCTGCAAGTGCACCAAGGGGAAACCTTTGGCCTGCTGGGACCCAATGGTGCCGGTAAAACCACCCTGCTGAAGATTCTCTTGGGGCTAGTGCAACCCAGTGCAGGGCAGGGTACGCTGCTGGGACATCCCTTGGGCGATCGCGCTGTGCGACAGCGGATTGGCTACCTGCCGGAAAATCCCTACTTTTACGACTATTTAACCGCTTGGGAGTTTCTAGAGTTTACGGCGGGACTCTTTGGCCTCAGTGCTGCCACCCGCAAGGAACGCATTCCTCTGCTGTTGGAAATGGTGGGCCTCAACCTCAAGGATGCCCGCAAAAAGCAAATGCGCCGCTACTCGAAGGGGATGGTGCAGCGGGTAGGATTGGCGCAAGCCCTGATTAACGATCCCGAAGTGGTCTTTTTGGACGAACCCATGTCGGGTCTCGACCCCCTTGGCCGCTACCAAATTCGCGAGATCATTCTTTCTTTAAAACAGCAGGGCAAGACGATCTTCTTTAATAGCCATGTGCTGGCGGATGTCGAGGCCATTTGCGATCGCATTGGTATTTTGGCGCAAGGGCAATTGATTTGCGCAGGCGGTGTGGATGAACTCCTTGGCAGTAGCGAAGCTTATCACGTGGTGGGCAAAGGCGGTCATGTGGACGGCCTTCAGGAATGGCTCTATTCCTTAGAAATTCAGGGCGATCGCTGGCAAGGCGTGATCAAAATTCCCCTCCAACGCTTCCTCACCCTCGTTGAAGAGATGGGCGGCAACATCCTCCAACTGCGCCTTGCGCGCCCCACCCTCGAAGAGTTTTTTGTCGAACAACTGCGTCAACAGGGGATTCAAGTGACCCATTAGGGAGCTTGGGATAGCGACAATCCGTCTGAAGCTGTAGTGATCTAAGGGTTGATTCATGCTGAACTGGCGCCGTTTTCTCTGGTTGAGTTGCCTAGCTGCTCTTTTGGTGGTGGCCTGCGGTACCTCTGCCTCTTCTGTGGCCACTGATGCCCTCAGCCAGCAAATTGAGCAATTGCGACAGGCGCCCCTCACCGTCGTTGTTGAGAATGGCCAAGGCCGTCCGATTCCCCATGCCCGCATCCAACTGCTGCAGCAAAGCCATGCCTTTCCCTTTGGCATTGCCCTCGATACGGAGATGTTTCGCCCCACCCCACCCGCGGCTGCGCCTTGGTACAAACAAACGGCTCAGGCAAACTTCAATGCCGCCGTCCATGAAAATGCCCTCAAGTGGTATCAATTGGAGCCAGAGCAGGGCAAGCTGGACTTTACCATGGCTGACACCATTTTCAGCTGGGTGCAGGCCCAAGGCTGGCCAATGCGGGGGCATACCCTTTTTTGGGAAGTAGAGCAGTTTAATCCCCCATGGCTGAAAACACTGCCACCAGAGCAATTGCGCGCAGCGGTGAAAAACCATGCCATTGCCGTGTGTCGCCACTATCGCGGTCGGATCAACGAATTTGATGTCAACAATGAGATGCTCCATGGCAATTTTTTCCGCAGTCGCTTGGGTGAGGGCATTGTCAAAGAGATGTTTGCATGGTGCCGTGAGGGCAATCCCGATGCGATTCTCTATGTCAACGACTACGGCATCATTGAGGGCGATCGCCTGAATGACTATGTTGAGCAGATTCGTCGTCTCTTGGCGCAAGGGGTTCCCCTTGGCGGGATCGGTATTCAAGCCCATCTGGAATATCCCTTGGATGAGGCCAAAATGCAGCGTGCCCTCGATACCCTCGCCCAGTTCAATCTGCCCTTGAAAATTACGGAAGTGAGTGTGAGTTTGGCGGACGAACAACAGCAGGCCCAGACCCTGCGCCAAATTTACCGCATTGGTTTTGCCCACCCCGCAGTCAAGGAAATTTTGCTTTGGGGCTTTTGGGCGGGGAACCATTGGCGTCCCCAAGCCGGACTCTATCGCCAAGACTTTTCCGCCAAGCCAGCGGCGATCGCCTACCGCAAACTCCTTTTTGAGGACTGGTGGACAAGGGTGACGGGTCAAACCAATGCCCAAGGCCAATGGCAAGGACGCGGCTATCTTGGTCGCTATCGCTTAACAGTGACAGCCCAAGGCCAAACCCGCACACAGGAGTTGACACTGCCTCAAGGGGGGAAAACCGTCACCGTTCGGCTATGAGCCTAGCCCCGCATCGCCGCCATCAAGAGGGACAGCCAACCCAAGGGATTGCCGCCAGCGTAAATGTCCATGACCGCCTGCGCCAGTTGGGGTAGGCTGCGATGGCCATAGAACCAAGGGGGCGTGACCGGTAACTGGAAGGGAACACGAACCACGGCTTTTTCGGGATAGTCAAACAGGAAGCTATTGTGAACCACGCCCACCCCAGAACCAATGGCCGCTGGTGTATGTCCAGGAAAGGCTCCCCAAGGGGTACAGCCCAACCCATAGGCCAAGGAAACCCATGCATTGATGGCAATAGAACCATAGCGCAATTGGGCGATCGCCTGTTCCAGCACGTCTGCATAGCTGGCCTCAGTACGCGGATCAACGATTAGACTACAGCCGAGGGTACCCCAGAGCCGCTCATTGACAAAGGGCACGGCAGTGGTGAGGTAGGCGGCGGCATCGCTAACGGGCAATTGCACCTCTGCCAACAGACCACAGAAGACCTCCTCTTGGAAAATGCGGGGATTGGCCGTGGGGGTGAGGCCTTCAATCAGGGTCCAGGGAATCGTGCCTTCGACAGCGGGACTCAGCACTGTGGCTTGGGGATAATCCGCCAGAAACGACTCATAGCGGGCGATCGCCCCCGGATAATAGGCAGGGCGAGGGGGAATCGCTTGCAGTTGTGCCTTCAGGGTGTTGAGGAATGCCTCTCGCTGGGACCATCCCGCAGCCGTGACGAGGATTTGCGCCCCAATGCAGTTAAAGCTGGCGTTATGGACAAGGGCACCGGCCACTTGGCGGGCTTGGTAGGTCAGTTCTGCTGCTGTCCATTCGCCGGGAACGATCAACAGGGGAGTGACATTTCCCAATTCTGCTGTCACGGGTTTGGTTAGCTTCCGTTGTTGGCGGGCTTTGCGGATGGCCTGTTCTGCAGCGGTTTCCCCCCAAACTAGACGATTGTAGGTGTGGTGGGACCCAGTAATATGAATGTGCTGCGTCAATGGATGATGGCAGAGGGCTTCCCCTAGGGCGGCATCTCCTTCAACAATCTCAAGGAAACCCGCCTCAATTAAGGGCGCACAAATCTTGCGAAAACACTCCGTCAAAGGCGCCAAGAGGGGATTCATCTTCAGTAGTGCCACTCGATTGGCCGCCACCAGTTGATAGAGGGCATCCGCCAAGCACAATGATGTGATATTGCCCGCCCCCAGCACCACAGCGACCCCCGGCGGCGGTGGGTTACGGTAAGCACTGCCCTGACTTGGGGGTTGATCGGGTTGGAGCCAAACTTCGGCTTTCACCCCAAACCAAAGTAAACGCTCTTGCCAATTGCGCGGCAGAATGTCAGCGATCGCCTGACCACTGGGGGCAGTTCGCCAGCGCGGCACTGGAGGAGTTGCCTCGTGACGCAGGGCATGGAGATAGTGATCGAGCTTGAGAATTAAGCCCAAAGGGCCTGTTGTCCATTCTTCCCCTGCCCAAACCCCCTGGGGGTCAATACCTTTGATTTGACAGGCCAAGGTCACCCATTCTGGAGCATGGCGACGGGCAAGGGTCTTCATGGCTTGAAGATAGCCCATGCGCTCTCGCGGTGCGAGGCATTGCCAGCGGCTGGCCTGCTGATGGAGGCGTTCCAGTTCGGGAATGGTGGTTGTTGAGAGTGTCATAAAAGGTGGTTGATTTTCTCCTGTGGGCATGGTTTGACAGCGGTGCCGGTGTACTGTTGTCGTCAATACTCCTCTGCCAAGAAACTCAATCGCGATCGCCAGCCTGCTGCGCTACATTAAAAAATTATGAACGATGCAAGGGAGGTAAGGCGTGATTCGTCCCGACAGCGAAGTCATTTTAGAGGTGCGTGATCTCACGGCCAGTGTGGAGGACACCCCCATTCTCAAAGGCCTGAATCTGACGATTCGCGCTGGGGAAATTCACGCCATCATGGGTCCCAATGGCTCCGGCAAAAGCACCTTCTCCAAAATTCTCGCGGGTCATCCCGACTACACCGTAACTGGTGGCGAAGTGCTCTACAAAGGCAAAAATCTCTTGGACTTGCCCCCAGAGGAACGTGCTCGCGAAGGCGTCTTTTTGGCGTTTCAATACCCCCTTGAAATTCCGGGGGTGAGCAATCTCGACTTTTTGCGGGTGGCCTACAACGCCAAGCGCAAGCATCAAGGTCTCGAGGAACTGGATGCCTTTGACTTTGATGATCTCGTGCGACAGAAAATTGAACTGGTGAAGTTGGATGAAGGCTTCCTCAATCGCGGGGTGAATGAGGGTTTCTCCGGCGGTGAGAAAAAGCGCAACGAAATTCTGCAAATGGCGCTCTTGGAGCCAACCCTTGCCATTCTTGATGAAACCGACTCTGGGCTTGATATTGATGCCCTGCGCATTGTTGCCAATGGCGTCAACCAACTCACTCGCCCCGATAACTGCATTCTCCTGATTACCCACTATCAACGGCTGCTGGACTACATCGTGCCTGACTATGTCCATGTGATGGAGGGGGGACGGATTATCCTCACTGGCTCGAAGGAATTGGCACTAGAACTGGAAGCGCGCGGTTATGACTGGGTTCGCGAAGAGGAGGGGGCTGTATCATGACCATTACAGTCAACGCCAATTCCGATCAAGCGGATCTGCCCAAGGCCAGTCGCACGAATGAACTCAATGATCTATTGAACTGCGCACCGCCCCCGCGCCATGCTGAGTTAGAATCCCTGCGGCAAGCGGCCCGCGATCGCCTCCATGAGCAAACCTTGCCCACCCCCCGCGATGAGGATTGGCGCTTTACGGATTTATCGGCTTTACGGACGCGATCCTTCCAAGCCCCCATTGCCCCCCTCAATCCAGAAATTGTTGCCGAAGTGCGGCATCTGCTGTGCGAGCGCAGCTTTCCAACCGTTGCGCAAATTGTTCTGATTGATGGCTATTTTTGCGGAGAACTCTCCCGTGTGAATGCCGCTGGGGTTGAGCTATTGCCCCCTTCCCTGCCAGCGATCGCGCCGCCAGAGGTCTTTAGCGATCTCAATGCCGCCATGCTTGCGGATCGGGTTTGTCTGCGTCTATCGGGGACTCTCCCTGAACCTGTGGAGGTGTTCTGTGTCAGTAGTCGGCAGCAGCAGAGTGTGGTGTCACCGCGTCTGACGGTTCAAGTTGCTGCCCAAGGTGAAGCTACCCTGATTGAACGCTTTTTGTCCCTCACGGGCGATCAACAGTTCACCAACAGTGTCACGGAACTCTCCCTAGGCGCCAGTGCCCGCCTGCGCCATGTGCGGATTCAACACCAATCACCAACGGCGATTCACATTGGCTGTACAGCGGTGTGCCAAGCCCAAGACAGTGACTACGAGGGGCACGCCGTTGATTTGGGGGGATGCTTGAGCTGCCACAATTGGCAGGTGCAGATCCAAGGCAGTGGCAGCCAGACAATCCTGAAGGGACTGGCGATCGCCATGGATAGCCAAATTATGGACACCCACTCGGCAGTGTTCTTTAATGCTCCCCATAGCGGCAGTGAACAGATTCACAAGTGCATTCTTGGCGATCGCGCCCACGGCATTTTTAATGGCCGTATTGTTGTGCCACAGGTTGCCCAACTAACCGATGCCAGTCAACTGAACCGCACCCTGCTGCTTTCGGACAAAGCGCGTATTGATACCAAGCCTCAATTGGAGATTGTTGCCGACAACGTCAAGTGCTCCCATGGTGCCACGGTGAGTCAACTGGCCAGCGAGGATCTGTTCTATCTGCGCAGTCGGGGTCTAGAGGTGAGCCAAGCGCAGGATTTGCTGGTCAAGGCCTTTGCCCTTGAACAACTGACGGATCTTCAACCCGAGCCCCTGCAGCAGGAAGTGGAAGCGGCGCTCTTGGCTAAGCTACACTAACCCCTGTTCTTTGGGCAGCATGAATCTTGGCCAAGAAGAATCAGGTGGCGATCGCGCCCCCAGCGGAGCTGCTGTTGCTGACGCAGTTGGTGGAGCAAGCGGGTTACGGTTACCCGAGTAATGCCTGTGTAGCGGGACAGTTGGGCATGGGTGAGCCGCACAGGGAGGCGAACACCCGCGGGGGTGCTGACGCCAATCATTTGCCCCAAAACCACTAAAACTTCATACAATCGCTGCACAGCAGTGGGATAATGACCGGCCTTCAGTAACAGATCACTGTAGTACTGCCGATACTGTTGCCCCTCGCAAATGAGGCGTGGCAAGTGGGCAGATGCGTGTACCTCAGCGGCCGTAAATGAGAGGAGGCGACTTGGGCTCAGCGCCTGTATTTCATAGCAAAGATCAGGGGAGCCACAAACGGCCATTCCCGCCGTCCCTAACCCAATAAAACAGAGGTTGCCGTCGCTGTCGACGAGGTTGATCTCAATAATCCCTGTTTGAATCAGCCAAACACGCTCCCGCAGCACGAGGGATGCGTTGCGGCCTAGTTCAGAAGCTGGGTAGGCTTTCGCCACAGTTGTGGCTGGATCAATAGGTGTATAGAGGGGGACGGACATCATTCCCATACCCAAAAACGGAATGATTACTATTATCAAAATTCAAAAGAGAGGCAACCCCGCATTCACTGAGTTGCCCCAAAACCGTCTAGAGACCAAACTCTTGCTTGAGTTGTGCGACCCACTGCTGAACGCGTTGATCCGTAAGATCGGACTGGTTGTCTTCATCAATGAGTAAACCCACAAACCGATCTCCCCGCAGCGCTTGGGAGGCATTGAATTCATACCCCGCCGTCGACCAGTATCCTACCGTCTCACCACCCCGTTCACTGATTTTTGCCTCAAGAATACCAATGGCATCGCCAAAGTTGTCAGCGTAGCCCACTTGATCTCCTGCGCCAAAGTAGGCCACTTGTTTGCCAGTGAAATCAATGCTGTCTAGCTCCTCGTAAAAGCCCTCCCAGTCGGCTTGAAGTTCGCCCACATTCCACGTTGGACAGCCGATAATCAGACGATCATAGGCCTCAAAGTCAGAGGGACTTGCTGATGCTATATCATGCAGTTCTACCACCGCAGCATTGGCAAAGGCGGACTGGATTTTCTCTGCAATCATCTGGGTGTTGCCAGTTTGGGTTCCATAAAATAAGCCAATTGTTGCCATCGATAACATCCCCGTAAGAATTGTTTGCCGGCGTTCTCCTTGGAGGTTCTGGGGCGATCGGCAGGATTGGGGAGCCTGTGAACACTGTCGTGCTCCCCTATTTATTATTGCAAATTTATTTCAACTGGAAACCTGTTTTAGAAGACTCGCTGTTGATCGTCCAAAAATTTCGAGCCTCTGTTCAGCACCGATTGTGCCCTCAATGGAGTCGTCGTAGTTGGCAATCAAAGCTCCCTTGTACTGAAGCAGCTATGGTCAAGAGGCCAACCAAGGCAGAAGGTTCTTAGGAATCTGAGTAAGCGATCCCCACCATCTAGGCGGTGCTGCTGGCGAGATCACCCGAAGCGCTTACCGCGCATTTTCCAGCCCGTTAAAAACATCAGGAGCAAGACGCCACTGAGCGCCAAGATGTAGAGAGGCTTGAAGGCAACACCCAAATAGGCTCCTTCATGGATCTGGAGCAAGACAGCCAGCTGCTGTTTTGGCAAATGCAGCCACTGTTGACTCAAGTGGTAAGCAACTCCTGTGATGGCACTCACCAAAAGCGGCAGCAAGACAACAATAGCTCCATACTGATGGATGAGTCTCAGGCTGCTGCTTGGCTGAGCCAGCCGGTGGTACTGCTTGAGTCGTCTGGGATTGATTAACCTAAAACCACTGACGGTCAGTACGACCACCCCTAAGCCCAAGCAGAGCACATAGAGCAAACTGAAGGACTCCCCCAAAAAGGCGCCCGTATGGATTGTCATCATCAATTTGCCAAAGTCTTTGGATAGTCCTAACCAACTGCGACCCAACCGATAGGCCAAGCCTGTCCACATCGTTAACCCCAAGGGCAGCCACAGCGCGATCGCGACTTGACGATGCAGTTGACGTATTTTCATTCTCGCCCGTCTCCATTCAACTCAGTAGATTCCTGAAAGGAATACCTTGGCTTAAACATCTGCCCATTTGCGCAGTAAATTGGCGTGCACCTTGCAAAGCAGGTCAAACTCAATGGTTTTCCCCTGTTTTTCAAAAATGCTGCGACGAACAGTATCCAGTTCAAACAGCAGTTCTCGTTCCAAGGGATCTCGAACTAAACTTTGCACCCATGTGACTGCTACAAGGCGAACACCCTGACTCAGTGGTTCCACTCGATGCAAAAAGATGGCTGGATACGCAATCATTGAGCCCGCAGACAACCTAAAGGACTGTTCGCCCAAACTGGTATCGAGAACCAAGGCTCCCCCTTCATAGGTACAAGGATCACTCAGAAAGAGGGTGAGGGACACATCAGAGCGACTCAACTGCTCACCGCTACCCATTAGGGCATTATCCATATGGGTGCCATAGACCATGCCGGGTTCGTAGCGGCTAAAAAGGATGGGACGGATGACCTTAGGTTGTACATAGGCTTGGAAGAGATGATTCCTTGTTAAGGCTGCAAGCACGATTTCTGAAGCCAGCGCATACGCTTCACTGTCTTGCGCCAATTGTTGATTGTCTTTAACCGTTCTTGCATAGAGCCCGGCAGTCAATTTGCCATCTACAAAGACCCCTGACTCAAGGATGGCATTTAGGCGATGCAGTTCTTCAGAGGTTAAGACTTGATGGACTTGCAGTAGCATTGGCTCGCTTTCCTAGGGGCTGACCCATAAAGACAACAACTTGGGGGGAGGAAAAACAAGGTTGACATCCTCCCCGGCCTGAAGGTTGTAGATTCCTCACCTCGGAATTCGGACTTCCTACTCTAACTTTACGAATGGGAATAGGACCACCAGCGTCGGCGTCGATAACGACCCTCTCCACCTTCCTCGCCTTCGCCCCATTCACCTCCTTCGGCCATCAGGTAAATGCTGGAGCCAATGGTTCGGTTTTTCGTAGCAGCGACAGCAGAAGCGCTGGCAGCCGGCGCTGGAAACTCATAGGAGACCCCTCCCTCTTCATTACCGGCACTGAGATTGCTGCAACTCGCCATTGTGCTTGCCAATCCTAGGGAGACAAATAGGCAGAGGGCTTTTGAACCGTAACTATTCATAGGTTGCTCCTTGTTCAATGGGCTTTTACTCTATGATTGTGCTCAAGAAAAGTAACAATCTAGGGAAGGTTGCTGTACTTAGGAGCGGGCGAGGAGCTTGACTGTAAAGGTGGTTCCCTGATGCCGCTGACTCTGGACGTCTACCGTGCCCCCATAGTGCTCAACCAGCGCCTTCACCACTGCTAAACCTAACCCTGAGCCTTGGGCATGGTACAACTGTGCCTCCTGAGAACGCCAAAAGCGATTAAACACTTGGCAGATGTCTTCGGGAGGAATACCGATGCCAGTATCCTGAACCTCAACAATCGCAAACGCCCCCCTTTTTTTGAGGTTAATGGTTACAGCCCCATGGCTAGGGGTATAGTGAAGCGCATTATCCAAAAGATTGCTAAAAATCTCATAAATTTGTTCAGGATTGCCATAGACATAGGCATTGGTATCACAGTGATAGGTCAGATGAATCTGTTTTTTCTTAGCGCGATCGTACTGTAGCTCAACGAGTGACTCCAATAGCTCATCCAAGTCAACATTGACCCATTGACTCTGATCAAGTTTATGATGATCCATACGCGCTAGGAGCAATAGCTGATTGATCAAGGTATTCATCTGGTAACAGGCGGATAAAATTACTTTGAATTTATTTGATTGGGATGGTTCAAGATTCTTGGAGTATTGCTCTAGCAAGGAAATCGAAGATTGAATTGCCGTTAGGGGATGTCGCAATTGATGGGAGGCATCTGCAGTGAATTGTTTTAATTGATTGAGTGAAATGAGAATCGGTTGAAGACTTTGATTAGTTAACCAAAATGCTGCCAAAAGGGTAATCATACTAATGCCGAGGATATTCAATAGAAAGATAGATTTTAAGTATTCTAGCTCCCGATCTAACTCAGCGGTTGATTCTATGACACAGACATAGCCAATGGCTTGGCGATGAGGCTCCATTTTGTTTGCTCTGGCATATACCGGCAGAAAGAAATAGCGATATTGATCTTCTTTGACAATTGTTCCAGCGTCAGAAAGATGATTCGGTATACTCACTTTGTCCATCCTTCTGCCTTCATAAACAATTAATTTCCTATCCTTGTCATACCATTGAACACTCTGAGAAAAATGACTGGGGAAGTTTGTCATGACTTCATAGACAGACTCAAAATAATACTTGCCCATTAATTGAGAAACTGTAATTGGTTGCAAGTCTCCTGAAACATTTTTAGGAACATACCCTTTATATTTTGGTTCTTTCTTTAACTCTTCATACTCGTGCTGCAGGATTTCCAAGATATTTGCAGACTGGGTGCCTACTTCTTTTAGATGATCGTCGAGTTGATTGTAGCGGTGATAAACAATCAGAGAGTAAATTGAGAATGAAGAGATAGATAAAATTCCAGTAATCACCAAAAAGTATATAAAAAATAGGCGATGCCGCAGATTGCTAACTCGGCGATTCAAAGTTGGGATTAAGCCGATAGCCAAAACCATAGACAGTTTCAATAAAATTAGGAGGAGCCCCGCCTGCGTTCAGTTTGTGCCGCAGTCTCTTTAAGTGTACTTTAACGGCTTCTTCCCCTGGCACTTCCTCCAATGACCACGCATGATCGATAATTGCTGAGCGGCTAAGGATGCGACTGCCGTTACGCAACAACACCTCCAAAATGGCATACTCTTTGGGGGTCAGCTGGAGCTCTTGGTTGTTATAGGTGACTTTGGCTTTGTCTAGATACAGGGTGAGGGCGCCCCACCTAAGAACAGAGGAAAATGGTAACGACTGACGCCTCAGTAGGGCACGTACCCTGGCCAACAGTTCAGCCAGATCAAAGGGCTTGACTAGGTAGTCATCGGCGCCGGCATCAAGACCCATGACTTTGTCAGTACTGGTATCTCGAGCCGTTAGGATCAAAATAGGCAGCTGGTAGGCTCTCTGGCGAAGGATTTGGCATAGTCTTAGGCCGTCCATGCGCGGTAAGCCCAGATCTAAAATCAGTAGGTCAAAGGCAGTGGCCTCTAAATACTCAAGAGCTGATTCGGCATCATGTACCACTTCAGGGGTGTAGCGCTGATGGGCTAGGGATTCGGCAATTAAGTTGGCGATGGTTTGATCGTCTTCAACAATTAAAATCTTCATTAAGGCCGGCGGCGTGGGGACACCCCTGTGTTCGTTGCCCAGCTGTAGGACTAGGTGGTGTACTCGGCATTAATTTTAACGTAATCATAGCTGAGGTCACAGCCCCAAGCGACACCTCGACCACTGCCATGACCAATACTGACTTCAATCACCACCGGCTGTTCGAGGGACTGCTGGCCACTGGGATCGCTACTAGCGGCGGCTTGATTGACTAAGTAGGCATTGGCAGCGGCGCGATCGAAGGGTAAGGGTTGACCTTGGCGCATCATGGCAATTCCCCCAAGGGAAATGGCCAGATTACTGGCATCAAAGGGCACCCCAGCGCGGCCAGCAGCGGCGGCAATGCGTCCCCAGTTGGGATCCCGTCCATAGATGGCTGATTTGACGAGCATTGAACCCGCAATGGTTCTGGCCACTTGACGGGCAGCGGCATCATCACTGGCACCACTCACCTGAACTTCAATGAGACAGGTCGCCCCCTCGCCATCACGGGCGATCGCCTTGGCTAAATGGACACAGACCGCCGTTAACATTTCCTCAAGGCGGCTGGCTGCTGCGCCCGGCGCCGTAATCGCAGGGGTGCGCGATTGTCCATTGGCCAAAGCAATCACACTGTCATTGGTGCTGGTATCGCCATCAACGGTAATTTGATTGAAGGAGCGATCGCAGGCACGTTGCAGCATCTCCTGCCACAGAGGGGGCGACACAGCAGCATCACAGGTAATAAAAGCCAGCATCGTCGCCAGATTCGGGTGAATCATCCCTGACCCCTTGGCCATGCCACCAATGCGAATGGGCTGCCCCTCCCACTCGGCTTCGAGGGCAATTTGCTTGGGCACCAAGTCTGTGGTCATAATTGCCCGCGCCGCGGCATCTCCACCTGCATCACTCAAGTTCGCTGTCAGTGTCGGTAGAGCTTGGCGCATTTTCTCAAGAGGAATGGGTTGACCAATGACCCCCGTCGAAGCCACGAGCACCATCTCTGGACTTACCCCCAAGGCCGTTGCCACCATATCTGCTTGGGCGAAAACCGCCTGCCAGCCCTGTTCTCCCGTAGCCGCATTGGCCTGACCGGAATTACACAAAATCGCCTGCGCTGTTCCCTTCGTTTGTAACCGTTGACGACAGTAGGTGACAGGTGCCGCACACATGTGGTTCGTCGTAAATACCCCAGCGGCGATCGCCGGCACATCGGAAACAATCAAGGCCAAATCCAGTGCCCCCGAAGCCTTCAGTCCTGCCGCAATGCCCGCAGCTCGATAGCCTTTGGCGGCAGTCACACCACCCGTAATCTGTTGCCAGTGGCTCATAGCGTCGTCAATAAGAGAATCGTTGCGATTATATCAAGGGTCTTTCCCAAAACAGCCACTATTAACGGTTTTTGCAGAAGTCTAGGGGAAAATACGACTCAAGGGGAGCCGTTGTTCAGTGATCGGCAGGGCGATCGCTCCCGTCGCGGGCACAATTCGCCGATTCAAATACCCAAAGGTTGTCGGTGTAATTTGCGCTGGTTCACTATAGGCTTCGAGAGTGCGATCCACCAAGTTAAAAAGCCAGTAGTGGGGAATCCCTGCCTCGGCATAGAGCATCAATTTCACAGTGCGATCGTACTCTAGGGAAGAGTCCGCCACCTCAATTAGCAATTGCACTGCCGCTGCTGTCGGATGCGCCGTGGCGTAATCATCCTCCCGATTGTCAACAAGGGTAATGTCTGGCTCAGGTTCACTGTGATCTGCAATTACAATCGGCGATTGACAGCGTAGGGTTGCCCGCTCACCCACCATTGGCATTAAGACCCGCAGGAGTCGGGTGATACAGGTTTCGTGGGCTGTCCCCTTAGCCGCCATCTTAATCAGTTCCCCCCGCACTAATTCGATGGGATCATCCTCGCCCAAAAAGCCGAGTTCAGCTAAACGGTGATAGTCCTCAATGCGGAAGTGCAGCGGGGATGGTGTTAATGTGCGAGTCGTCGGGTTCATGATTGTTTAGCCCGTATTGCGCATACCTGCCGCCACACCATTGATCGTCAAGAGAGCGCCCCGCAGCAACTCACCCCGGCCATAGCGGGAGCGGAGAATCGCCCCAGAGGTGGTTTGGCTGTTGTGCTGGCGTAGCCGTTTCAGGAGAGATACTTGCAGGAACCCCAAGGGAACAATGGTGCGATTGCGCAGTTGCACCGATCGCTGCAGGGCGGGATCGCCATCGAGTAGCCGCTGATGGCCAGTAATCGTGAGCACCAGTTCCGTGGTCAGGCGATGTTCCTGAGCAATCTGATCGTAGAGGCGGAAAAAGGCTTCACGGTTTTGGGGTTGGCTGAGTTCTTGGACATAGTAGCGGGCAATCTCTAGATCCACTTTGGCAAGGGTCATCTCAACTTTGGAGATCACCATGCGGAAAAAGGGCCATTTGTAGTAGAAGTAGCGCAACAGGGAGAGATGCTCAGCGGGTTTTTCCTCAAGGAATTCCTTCAGGGCAGTGCCCACACCATACCAAGCCGGCAGCAGGAAACGGGTTTGCGTCCAACTAAAGACCCAAGGAATTGCCCGCAAACTCTCAAGGGTTTTCTTACCTCCCCGCCGCGTGGGTCGGGAGCTAATTTGCAGTTGGCTAATTTCTTGAATCGGAGTAACTTCGTTAAAGAATTCAATGAATTCTGGCTGCTCATAGATGAGATGGCGATAGCATTGGCGCGATCGCGTGGCCAACTCCTCCATAATCTCGTGCCAAGGCTCAATTTCATCAATACTACTGCGCAGCAAACTCGCTTGGATCACCGCTGTCGCCACTGTTTCGAGGTTAAAGAGCGCCAATTCCGGCAACGAGTATTTAGAAGCCAGCACCTCGCCCTGCTCCGTAATCTTGATTCGTCCTTTGATCGTTTGCTCTGGCTGTGCCAAAATGGCTGCGTAGGCAGGCCCACCCCCCCGTCCCACAGAGCCACCCCGGCCGTGGAAAATCCGCAGTTGGAAGCCAAAGTTTTCAGCAATTTTTTGTAGCCGTTGCTGTGCTTTATAAATTTCCCAGTTGCTGCTGAGGAAGCCCGAATCTTTGTTGCTGTCGGAATACCCCAGCATCACTTCCTGTAAAAAGGGAGTGCTATGACTGCCTAGATAGCTGTGGCAAAAGGGGAGAGAAAATAATTCCGTCAACACCGCTGGGGCGTGCTTGAGATCCTCAACGGTTTCAAACAAGGGAATGGCCTGAAGGGTACTTGTCCCGGTGGCTGGGTCGAATAGCCCCGCCTCCTTGGCAAAGAGGAGCACCTCCAACAGATCGCTGACCTCGTGGCTCATGCTGATGATGTAGGTATTGCACAAATCCGTGCCAAACTCTTGCTGAAGTTGCCGCACCATGCGGAACGTTTCAATGATTTCATTGGTGCGATCGCTAAAGGGGAGTTCCCCCGGAATCAAGGGGCGACGGGTTGAGAGTTCACTGAGGAGCCAGCGAGTGCGTTCCGTTTCCGACAATTCCGTATAGGGACAGGGGAGAATGCCCAAATAGGCGGTAATTTCATTAAGCGCCTCAGCGTGACAGGTGCTTTCTTGGCGAATATCCAAGGCTGCCAAATTAAAGCCAAAAACCTCGACTTGGCAAATCAAATCATCCAGTTCGCGGCAGGCCAGTCCCGTTTCCTTGAGGTTGCGCTGAATTAGCAGCAGCTCCGCTAAAAAATCTTGACCATGGCGATAAAATTGACCACTGTTGAGATCTTCGGCCTCATGGCGGCGAATACAGTAGGTTTGCAGCGCTCGGTTGCGATCGCGGGTATTTTGCAGCCGTTTGAGCACATAGGTGAGTTTCAGACGGTAGGGTTCCTGCCGATAGCGCACGGCATACTGGTCATAAACGCTAGGGAGTTGCCGTTGATCCTGCTCAAGGGAATCCAGTAAATCCGGCAGCACATCACACCAGTGCAGGGACAAGCTCAGCAGATTAATCAACCGCTCAACGGACTTAATATATTCCTCAAGAACTAGGTTGCGCTGATAGCAGGCGGTTTGCCACGTTACTTCTGGTTTGACGTAGGGATTGCCATCGCGATCGCCCCCCACCCAAGAGCCAAAGCGACAGAAGCTGCAGCGGGGTGGCTGTAGCTGGGGAAAGGTTTCCTGTAGGGCTTGCCCAAGGCGGCGATAGAGCTTGGGAATAACAGCAAAAATCACCTCCTTAAAGTAGTGCAGGGTGTATTCCACCTCGTCGAGCACTTCGGGCTTAAATTGGTGCAGCTCATCGGTGCGCCACCAGAGGCGAATTTCCTCCATCAGTTGTGCCCGCAGGGTTTGGGCATCCCAATCCGTCAGGTGGGGAGAGGCTCCCTCTAGCACATCCAGTTGCTCGAGTAAGCGGGCAACCCGCCGCTGCTTATCACGAATCGTTTGCCGCACAATCTCTGTCGGGTGAGCGGTGAAGACCAGCTTAATGTCCAGTTGATCCAGCAGCTTTTGAATATGGCGCGGCGGTACATTCAGTGTATGCAGCCGCGGAAAAAGCCAAGCAAAGGAACCATACTGCTGAGTGGCGGGAATGGCTTCGTAGAGACTATGCTCTAGGCGTTCACTCGGTCCACTGCGCACATCCGTTGCATTGGCAGCATGATGGGGCAAGGGAAAGCCTTCACCACTGACACCGGAAATCGGTTCACTCATGACACTGCGGCGGCACAGTCCCTCTTGGGCAGCTCGTTCGCGATTGTATTGTTGCTCGTAGTGCTGCTCGACAATGTTGATAATTTGAAAGTAGAGGTTAAAAGCACGCGCTGCTCTGATCGCTTGATTAAGTTCGAGGGATTCAATGACCTTCAGCAGTTCCCCTTCTGGGGCATGGAGCGCATGGCCTTCTGGCGAAGAGAGAGCACCCAAGCGCCGCAATAGATCAACCAATTCTTGACCGGATTCTGCCGCCAAGACATCTACCAAGACCTCTTCCACCAGTCGCAAACGTGCCTGTAGGGTGCGGGCTGCTAAACTTTCACTTTCAATCAAGCGATCGCGAGTGGTCGCATCGAGGACTGATGTCATATTTACCCCAGTCTGCAAACATAATACTCCCTACTTTACCCAATCCTGAGCCAGGGCAGTACAACAATTGATAACAGGCGTATTAAGGATTTGTTAACAGTTCTAATCTTTTTTGCTGCTGAGAATCAGTTCTAGGTGTTGCAAGCGATCGCGCACGCCATAATTCACCAAAGTCATGCTTTGCAGACGTTCCAGCCAGCCGGCACTGATGCCATTGAGATACTGAAGTAGCGGCCAACGCTGGCTCAAGGGAGCAAATAGCTCTGGCCAACGGGCATAGACCAACCCACGAATCCCTTGCCGCTGTCGCAGGAGGTTCTCCGGCAGCCAAGACACCTTTTTATGCTGGCTAGGGAACAGTACCGATAGGGAGGAGGCCAAGATCAGGCGATCGCCCCGTTGCTCATAGGCCGCGGCCACATCAGAGACCAAGCCTTCACTGGTCTGCGGGTCAAGAATTAATTTCACCCAAGCAGTGACGGGTTCTTTATTCAAGACCAAGCGATTCACCTCATAGCCATTGGCGCGGGCAAGATCATCCAATTGTTGCAGCACAGTTGCCGCCTCTGGGGTATTGCGCGTCTGCCACCACCATTGCCACTGTTCATCGCCTTGGTGCCAAAGGGCAAGGCTAAAGCGATCGCTGGCCAAGGGAAAAATTTGCCTCGTCACGTCCAAGGGTATCTCTCCTGTCAAATCCCGCAGCAGTTGGCTGGCAATCTCATCCCCTTGGGGCGTTCTGCCAAAGCGGTAGTCTGCCAAAGCCTTGGTGAGTTGGCTATAGCCCTCTGGCAAGTGGGAACCCGCAACCACCACCGTCGGCAGTGGTTCTTGGGCACGGCGGAACTCAAGGTCAAGGGGATCAGCAGCTAGTGTCGGATCACTGGTGCGGTGCAGCAGCGTTTCCAGATGCAGCTCGTTGTTTTGCGCCTTCACGGCCAACAGCAGGCGATCGTAGGTGGGTGCCAGTTCACGATCCTCACGACTTAGGGATTGCAGGTTGGCATAGTAGAGGGCCGTAGGTTGAGCGTCTAATTGAGATCGCGCCGCTTGATAAAAGCTCAAACCCGCCAGATTGCCATCCCCAGTCACCGCTGACCCCAAGCTAGCGATCATGGTCTCCACATCGGCAGCAAGGAGCAGGCGATCGCCCAGTCGTGCCGTCACCAAGTCCTTACCCACTTGGAGGGGGATATTTTGATAGACTTGCGCCTCAAAAGGATGGCTTTGCCAGTAGGTCTCTAAGAAAGCCGTTGCTGCATCTGGCCGCTTCAGGGGCAGAATCCACAACTGCCGCGGGGATGGACACACTTCAGGACAGGGGAACTGGGCAACCGTCACCCCCTCTCCCACCCAAGTACTGACCTCAGACCACGACCAGCCCCAATCAGCCAGTTGGGATACCCCAAAACGCTCCCACAAAAAACGCAACGGATCGCTACTGGGACGTTGATTGAGCCTGAGGACACTCTGGGCTTGGCGGGGGACAAAGATCAGGTCATCGCTATCGGCAGCGAAGGCTGGCTGGCCACAGGTGAGAACCAACCAGCAGAGGATAAAGACCAAAAACGATGACCATAGCGATCGATGGTGCGGTTGCATCAGTGCCCTCAATGTGGCAGGCCAAATTAGCGGTTGGTGACAGTGGCCACATCCCGCGAGGTCAAGCGCTCATAGGTCGCCCGCATTTTCAGCCCCGTCAGCACTTGGAACAGACCCGAACCATTATCGGAACCCGGATAGTCACGGTGCTTCAGCAGCAGTTCCGTCATTTCACCATAGTGCTTGGTGGAGGTGTTGCTCAGGTGGCTTTCGATGTAGATCAGTTCATCGAGTTTTTCAAAGCGACCGTCCACTTCTAACACCGAAACGGGGTGACCATAGTATTCATCAGGCCCGTAGCTGAGGCGGATGCCCGGATAAGAGCAGGTGAGCTTACGACCGCAGGGAATCCAAGTAATCGTGGAGCCTTCATCAAAAAGATAGACTGGCTCAAAGCCGGGGATGCCTTCCCGTTGCAGCATCCGTACCCGCAGGATATTGCCGACTTTTTCCTCTTTGACCAACTGGGTCGGCAGAATTTGCAAGACCACGTCAGCGTACTGCTTTTGGGGATCGATATAGGCCATGAAGTCGGGTCGACGGGCATTGATGGAGGCAATCACGTCTTCGTAGCTGTGACCCCGCTCGGCCATGTCGCGCTTGATCTTCCAAGCAATTTTTACATCGTCGCTGATGTCGAGATAGACACTAAAGTCAATCAGCGATCGCACCCGTTCATCGTAAAGGGGATGCAGCCCTTCAATCACAATCACGTGGTTAGGATCAACCCTCTCTGGCGGGTCAATCGTCCCCGTTTCGTGGTTGTAGATGGGTTTCATGATTGATTCGCCATTTTTGAGAGCCTTGATCTGCTCATACATCAGATCAAAGTTGTTGGCACGGGGATCAAGAGCCGTAATCCCCGTTTCTTTCCGCTGCTTGCGATCCAGACTGTGATAGTCATCCAAGCAAATCACAGTCATAAACTCTTCGCCAAACAGATCGGCCAGTCGGCGCAAAAACGTTGATTTACCACAGCCGGAGTCTCCAGCAACGCCGATGAGAACCACACGGTCTGGCTTACTGCTCATAGCTGACGATTCCCTTTGCTCGTAGAAGTGGACATCCCCTGATGGGGTGGTTCAGTATTCCCTTACTGATATTACAAGGGTGGTGTCCCTCTGTGATAGTTTTTTGGTCAAAAAGAGGAACATTGCCCTCCATAGGGGGGAGCGGTGGTTGCCCTAGGGAAGCGTTTGGGATACACTAGTAGATTGCGAAAGTTAGTCCTAGGGATCATCATGGCCTGCCCCAAGAAGAAAACCTCGAAGTCCAAGCGCAGTATGCGTCGTGCGGTCTGGAAGCGCCAAGCTGCCCTTCAAGCGCAACGTGCCCTTTCCATTGGCAAGTCTATTTTGACCGAGCGCGCCCAAGGCTTCTACTTCCCTGAAGCTGAAGAAGAAAACGAAGACGAACAGGAGTAATCCATGGCCACTCCCACGGAGCCAAGCCGCACCCCAAAACTGGAAACCCCCAAGTACGGCTTTAATACTTTTGCTGAGCGGATCAATGGTCGTGCTGCTATGGTTGGTCTTGTGGCTCTTTTGTTATGGGAATATTGGACAGGAGAGGGCTTGCTCCACTGGTTGGGCTGGGTCTAGGGGACGCATTTAGCACTTTTTTGCATGATTCCCTACAACCTCAGTGACCCCCGCCTCTTTGGCATTATGGTTGGGGTCATGTTTTTGATGGTGGTCAGCCGCCTCGTTCTGGTGGCCGGCTTTTTTTCGCTTGTATATGTGGTGGCTCGCTGGACGCCCCTGAGGAAACGGCGGGTCAATTTGCGCCCCTACCAGCGGGGACAGTTTTGGCAGGAGTTTGGCTGGTCGTTGGTGACAGCGGCTATTTTTGCGTTGGCGGGGGCGATCGCCGCAGTGATGTGGCAGCGGGGCTGGACAGCGGTTTATCTAGAGTTAAATTCCCTTTGGGACTACATTTACTTTCCCTTGAGCATTGGCCTTGTGCTGCTGCTTCACGAGACCTATTACTATTGGCTCCATCGCTGGATGCACCAACCGAAAATTTATCGCCGTGTCCATCGGGTGCATCACCATAGCATTGTGGCCTCGCCTTGGACGGCCTTTTCATTTCACCCGTGGGAAGCGCTTCTACAGGCCATTTTCCTGCCGCTGATTATTGTGCTTGTGCCGCTGCACCCCTACGCGATCGTGATTCAGCTCAGCCTGATGACGGTCTCCAGTGTGATCAACCACCTGAATTTAGAGATTTATCCCTGTGGCTTTGCCGAGCATTGGTTGGGACAGTGGTTGATTGGCGCCACCCACCACAGTTTGCACCATAGTCAGTTTCGCTGTAACTATGGCCTCTATTTCACCTTTTGGGATCGCTGGCTGGGGACAGAGAGCCGCGATTACCTGCCCCTGTTTCGCGATCGCACCCAAGGCTGAAGAAAGAATGAATTCTGCATAGGCCAATTGGCCAAGGCGTAGGACAGTTCGTCTAGTTCAGTGGCAGTGAGATGGTCAAGGCACTTTCCTTTCCGATGATGGCGGAGCGGCAACATCCTTTAATTCAGCCGCTACTCACTTGGTCTGATGAAGCACTGATCAAAGCCTTTCAGGAGGAGCGCGATCGCGGCTGCTACTTTGTTGCTCTGTATTGTCGCTATGCCGCCCTTGTCTATAGTGTGCTGCAACACCACGGGCGATCGCCCGTACAAGTGGACTATCTCTTTGCCAAGGTGTGGCATGGGCTATTTTTTAGCCTTGACCGTTTGGAATTTACTCCTGAAGGGGTGAAAATTGGCGATGAGGAAGCTCGCTCCCTGCGCAATTGGATTGTCAACCGCACTGCTACCCTGATTCAAGAGGAACTCCCCGGCATTGAGCACATTACCTATGTCCTGCAGGATGCGCCACCGCCCCTTTGGTGCTACTTAGAAGCCAGCCTTGCCTACTTGAGTCCCCTGAGCCGCCTCGTGCTAGTGACCACCCAAACCTTTCACTGGAACCTTGAGCGCGTGCGCGCCTATTTAGAAGTTCAAGGGGAAACCTACAGCCTTGAGGAACTCAACCAGCATTTAGAAGAGGGGCTAGTACGCATCGCGGAGTATCTGCCGCCGGATATTCGCCAAATTTACTTAATGCCCGATCTCGCTTCAGAGGAACCCCCCACCGTTCAACCCACTCTCGAAGAACTCTTTCCCAATAGCGTTGAGGAAGTGGGCACCCACCTTGAGAGTAACCCGACGGACGCTAGTATTGATAACCTACTGGCAGAGTGGGAGCGGATTCTCTCCAGCTAAGATTATTTTTCCACAGGTGAATCTCACAACGATCTGGGATGCCCCCAAGACCGTCCCTTGTATGCTAGACTCAATTTGTTGAGAAAAATTTCTAACAAGGTTTGACGTTCATGGGTCTGGGTGTTATTGATTTGCCGACATTTTCCCTTGAGGGCACTGTCGAAGCGGTCTTTTATAAGAAGGGGCGACCCAAAGTCGTGATTCTAAAAACCGCCACAGGAACGGTCTGGGTTAAGCTAGAAAAGTCTCTGCGCCGTGAGTTAGCGCAACCCCCCAAGGTGGGCGATCGCCTGCGGTTAGAGGGAATGATCAGCGATAAGTACGATGGCTGGGTCAAGCAATACAAGGCCAGTCATTTAGAATTTTTAGCAACGGCTCAACCCGCAGCGGCAAAGCGTTCTCAGCCCTGTAAGGTGCTCATTTGTCAAAAATCCTCCTGCTGTCGGCGGGGTGCCAAGGAACTCTGGCAAGAACTAGAGGCACAACAGCTCCCCATTGCCCTGAAGGCGACGGGCTGTATGGGGGAATGCAAACGGGGACCCGCGGTGGTTGTCCTGCCCCACAAGAAACGGCTGACCCGCGCCAATGCCCAACAGATTCGCGAGCTAGTTTGCTCGACTGAGGCTTAGGGAATTCAGGACAACGGCAATCGAACTCACAGCCATACAAGCGGCAGCAATTCCGGGGGTGAGACTAAGGCCCCATAGGGGTAATCCAACACCGGCTGCAAGGGGTAAACCGACGATATTGTAGGCCACTGCCCAAAGAAGATTCTGCTGAATTTTGCGGAAGGTGGTGCGGCTAAGGCTTAGCACAGCGAGCACATCCTCTAGATGATTGCGGGTGAGGATAATATCCGCTGCTTCAATGGCCACCTCTGTACCCGTACCAAGGCTAATCCCCACCTGAGCTGCCGTTAGAGCTGGCGCATCATTCATGCCATCCCCGACCATGGCCACGGTTTTGCCTTGGGCTTGCCAACCTTCAATAAGAGCCAGCTTTTGTTGCGGTTGGAGGTCTGTGTGAAGATGGGTTGTGGGTAAGCCTAGTGGTTCTAGGAGTTGCTGTGCGGCTTTGGCCGTGTCTCCCGTCAGCACATGGATCGCATAGCCTTGGGCTTGCAGGGCTTGAACGGTGCTCACTGCCTCTGGGCGCAGGCGATCGCGAAAGGTCACAACGGCAATCAACTGGCGATCGCAGGCCAAGGCCACATGGGTTTCCACTTCTAGGGAGGGGCAGTCAACCCCCTGATCACGCAGCCAACTGAGGCGACCCGCCTGATAGTAATGCCCCTCAATCCAACCGCTGATCCCCAGTCCGAGGGCAGTTTCCACCTCTGTCACCGTTGCTAGCTCTGTTGTCTGGCCGGTCGCAACCCACGCCTTCTGAATCGCCACTGCAAGGGGATGGCGACTCTCGCGCTCTAAACTGGCTAGCAGATACAGCACCTCTTGAGAGGAGTGATCGCCATAGAGGTTGATCTCGGCCACTGCCAGTTCACCGGTCGTCAGTGTGCCCGTCTTATCAAACACAATTGTGTCCAACGTCTGACTGCGCTCAAGAACATCACCACCTCGAATAATTAAGCCTTTGGCAGCGGCGTGACTGGTGCCCACAAGCAGCGCGATCGGGGTGGCAAGGCCAAGGGCACAGGGACAGGCAATCACCAGAACACTCAAGGCTAGCTTTAAGGGCAATAGGGGTGTGCTATTGGTCATTTCTGGGAAGAAATGGGGGGCGATCGCGCTCCAAAAGAGAGCCGTTGCTGCCGCCAAGGCTAGCACCCCATAGCCAAAATAGCCGGCCACCCCATCCGCCATTTGCTGCACCGGTGCTTTGCGATTTTGTGCCTGCACCACGAGGTCTAGAATCTGCCCCAAAAATGAGGCACGACCACAGCGTTCCACCCGTAGGGTAACGGCAGCACCAACATTGCAACTGCCCGCCAGAACGGATGCCCCCACCCCCTTGGCCACCGGTAGAGATTCCCCTGTGAGCATGGATTCATCCACCAGGGTTTCCCCGGTCACAATCGTGCCATCGGCAGGAAAGGGTTCTCCAGCATCTACCCACAGCCAGTCCCCGACTTGGATACGACTGACGGGAATGGGCCAGCGATCGCTAGCGGTCAAACTGGGTTGCCATAGCGCCTGTTGTGGCTGAAGCGCAAGGAGGGATCGCAAGTCCCGTTGTGCCTGTTGACGTACCCGTTGCTCCAGCGATCGCCCCAGCAAAATAAAGCCAAGGATCATCACCGGTTCATCAAAGAAACACGCCCAGCCCAAGGCCGGCCAGAGCCACGCCACCGTACTCGTGAGGTAAGCCCCCAAGGCGCCAAGAGCCACCAGCGTATTCATATTCGGGCGACGTTGGAACAGGCCCATCATTCCTTCCCGCAGAATTTCCCACCCCGGTAGGACAAGGGCAATGGTTGCTAGCCCCCAATGCCAGATCATTGCCTCTAACATGGGCCAGTGCCCCGGCAGCAGATCAATCCCGTGGCCGACACTGGAGAGAACAAGGAGCACAAGGGCGATCGCCAACCTTGGCAAAGAGGTTTCCTCAGAGGCCGTGGGCAGTTCCAAAAGGGCATTGGCTTCTGCGAGGGTGGCTTGAAAGCGACCTTGGTTCAGGCTCTCGACAATGGCGCTGGGGGTCGTCTCAGCGGGGGAATAGGTGACAACGGCGGTTCCCGTGACCAGATTGACTGCCGCAGCATCTACGCCCGGCTGCTCTTTTAACTGATTTTCCAGCGATCGCACGCAGCCAGCACAACGCAAGCCGCTCACCCGCAGGATGGCTACCTCAGGGGCGTGAGAATCAACACTTGAACTTAGGGACACGTCGCACCCTCTCCAAAAAGAACTACGTTCAATCTCCTAACTGCGTCCCCACCGCCTATTGTGGCACGTTGGCTTTGGGATGTCAGGGAAAGGGCGAGCTATCCTAAAGAAGTGAGGTTTTCACGAGAAATACAGAGAATGGTGACTGCCAAGGAGACGGGCGATCGCTATTTCACACCAGAAGAATACTTCGCGTGGGAAGAGCAGCAGTTAGAAAGGCATGAGTTGATTGATGGTTACGTGTATGCGATGGCGGGTGGTACAAGAAACCACAGCGATATTGCTGGTAACTTTTTGTTAATTATTAAATCCCACTTACGGGGTAAAGGCTGCAAAACCTATACTTCTGATTGTCGCGTGAATATTTTTGAGACATCGAATTTTACCTATCCCGATCTGAGTGTCACCTGTGACGATCGCGATCGCCAGAGTCCCTTTTTCATCACTTATCCCTGTCTGATTGTGGAAGTGCTCTCACCCGCCACCGAAGCCTACGATCGCGGCAAAAAGTTTGATCTCTACCGTCGTAACCCCAACCTCGTGGATTATGTGCTCGCTAGCTCAGAGGAAATGGCGATCGACATTTACCAGAAAAATGAAGGGGGGGATTGGCTGCTGCGCTGCTACCGCGCGGGCGATCGCGTTGAGTTGAGGAGCATTGACCTCAAAGTGCCTATTGAACAGTTTTATGAAGACGTTGACCTCTCTGCCCCCGCCGTAGATACCACTGCTCCGTGAAACGGCAAGCGGCTCTCCCTATGAACGCCGAGGCTATCGAAAAAGCAAAATTGGGTATTCTTTGAGAGGAGAGTAAATTCAAGGGGTACCAGACATGTTGCCGTTAACGGTGAGTCGCCTCTGGACAATTAGCCGTAATGTTTTCAATGAAACCCTGCGGGAGCGGGTTCTTTACGTCACTGCTGTTTTTGCCATTGGCCTCGCCTTGGCGGTTGTGATTTTGGGACAGGTGTCAGCAGGCACCCAAGACAAAATTAGCCTTGATGTGGGGATGGCAGGAATTTCCCTCTTTGGCTTGCTGATTGCTGCCTTTGTCGGGGGTGGTCTGCTCAATAAAGAGATAGAAAAGCGCACGATCTTAGTGATGTTGGCGAAACCCATCAGTCGCGCGGAATTTATTATTGGCAAACATTTGGGTCTATCGGCGGTTCTGCTGGTACTGGTAGCACTGATGACGCTGATTCTGTTTATTCTGATGAGCTTGAATCAGTTTGCCTATCCCGCAGGACCTTTGATGGTGACCTCTTTCTACATTGCGCTGCAACTCGCCCTCTTGACGGCAGCCGCTTTGCTCTTTGGCAGTTTCACCAGTTCATTGATTGCCACGCTGTTAACGGTGGCACTGTACTTTATGGGGCACTTTAGTCAAAACTTGGTGATCCTCAGCCAAAAGATGGAGAGTGATGCCGTACGGCAACTGATGCAGTTTCTCTATCTGATCTTTCCCGATTTATCCCGCTTGGATTTTAAGAATACAGCGGTCTATGGCATGCTGCCCTCTGTACCAGAACTCGTGGCCAATGCCTTCTATGGCGTGATTTATACGGTAGCACTGCTGGCGATCGCCACTTGGATTTTCTCCCGTCGCAATTTTTAAGAAAAACCCACCGCCCCGCTGTGCAATTGCTCCCCCAATGGGCTATGATAAAGCTCTGGGAATTTTTGCCCGTGTAGCTCAGTGGTAGAGCACACCCTTGGTAAGGGTGAGGTCACGAGTTCAATCCTCGTCACGGGCTTTGTTGGGCAAATCTCATGGAAGTTGCCATCGCGAGTGGGGGCATTTATCGCTGTCGCTGCCAGTAAATGAGTGCCAGTACGACGGCCAAAAGAACCACTGTACGGCGTAACAGCAGCGGGTTAACCGCACGGGCAAATTTACCCCCCAAAAGTCCGCCAACAATGGCAGCGATCGCCATCCCCAAGGCAACGGGCCACACCACCTCCCCCGATACAACAAAAAACGCGGCAGCGGCAACATTGATTCCAAAGGCCAAAATGTGCTTCAAGCCATTGAGGCGCGTCAAGCTTTCCCCGAGAACAATGCCCAGCACGGCGAGTAGAATCACACTCACCCCCGCGCCAAAATAGCCGCCATAGACCGCCGCTAAAAACACAAGGGGAATAGCTCCCACTTCAGATACGGCTGGCGCACTGATTCGCCGCAGTAACCAAGCCCGCACCTGCTCCTGAATCCCCAAGAGGACGGCGGCCAAAAGCAGCAAATAGGGAATCAAGGCATTAAAGAGTGCCTCGTTGGTGTGCAACAGTAACATTGCCCCTGTGATGCCCCCGGCCACCGCACTGGGAAAGAGCCAACCAAGGCGCCGTTGCTGACCCTTCAGATCCTGCCGTTGCGCCACTGTCGCCCCCAAATAACCGGGTACCAAAGCCACCGTGCTGGTGAGATTGGCAACCACTGGCGGCAAGCCGATCGCCACCAAGGCAGGAAAACTAATCAGTGTTCCCCCACCGGCAATGGCATTGACAAAGCCCGCCGCCAGACCTGCAACGGTCAGCAGTCCGATCCCGCTGATCATGCCCCTGACTAGCTAGAGCCTAAGCAAGGTAGCGTTGGATGGTCTCGCGGTACTGACTCTTGGGTTTCATCCCCACGATCACTTCTAGGAGTTCTTTGTTCTTGAAGAGTTGAATCGTGGGTGTACTGGTAACCCCTGCTTGCTCGGCGATCGCGCTATCTTCAGTAATGTCAATTTCAATCAGCTGCACCCTGCCATCGAACTCCTCGACTAGGCGATCCAAAATCGGCTTGAGGGTGTGGCACGGGCCACAGGTGGGCGAGACATATTTCACCAGCAGCAGGCGATCGCTCTCGTGGAAAAGCTTGCGCAAGGCATAGCTACCCCGATGCTTAATGGCATTGGGATCAAACGCCTGTTCTGGGGAGGTCGTAGGTTTCGTCGTTTCTGCGGGTTTGGTTTCGGTTTCCGTTTGGTGAAACTCCTGAATTAGCCCCCGCGCCGAGAGCCAGCGTTCCGCATCAAGGGCGGCCATACAGCCACTGCCTGCCGCTGTTACTGCTTGGCGGTATTCATGGTCTTGAACATCCCCTGCGGCAAAGACCCCTGCCACATTCGTTTGTGTCCCGTGGTGGGTGACGATATAGCCCACACTATCCAATTCCAGAAAATCTTTGAAGAGTTGGGTGTTGGGGGTATGACCAATGGCGTAGAATAGGCCGCGCACCGGCAGGACGGATTCTTCCCCTGTGGCTTTATTGATAATCCGCAGACCCGTCATTAAATTGCCATCGCCAAGGATTTCCCGTGCTTCAGTTTGCCAGTGAACCGTAATTTTAGGATTGGCAAACACGCGATCCTGCATCGCCTTACTAGCGCGCATTTTGTCACTACGCACAAGAAGATGGACGTGGGAGCCATATTTAGTGAGATAGACTGCTTCCTCCGCTGCACTATCACCGCCGCCAATCACCGCCAACTCGACATCCTTGAAAATCGGCGTTGCCCCATCACAAATGGCACAGGCGGAGACCCCCTTAGTCCAATACTGCTCTTCGCCGGGGAGATGGAGTCGTTTGGCCGTGGCACCCGTACAGATAATGACGCTGTGGGCATAGACCTGCCGCTCTGCTGAGCTAATGAGAAAGGGGCGTTGACTAAAATCCACCTGAATCACATCTTCAGTGACCATTTCTGTGCCCCAGCGCTCTGCTTGCGCCTTCATCCGTGCCATCAGTTGCGGCCCTTGAATGCCTTCCGGAAAGCCGGGAAAGTTTTCCACTTCGGTGGTGGTCATGAGTTGTCCCCCCGGCAGCCCCCCAATTTGATAGCCTTCAAACATAAAGGGCTTGAGGTTGGCGCGAGCGGCATAGATGGCTGCTGTGTAGCCCGCAGGGCCAGAACCAATAATGACAACGTTTTCAATCCGTGGCGGTGTCATGGCTAAAACAAACTCGAAACGACTATGAGTTATTTGATTTTAGCTTGATTTTCCGTGGCAAACAAGGGAAGCATCTTTGGGCATAATGAAACGGTTAGGCACGCTCCTTGGCTGTGTATATCAAGCAGTTAGAACTCACGAATTTTAAGTCCTTTGGCGGCACAACCGTGATTCCGCTGCTGCCGGGGTTTACGGTCATTTCAGGCCCCAATGGCTCAGGGAAGTCGAACCTCTTGGATGCGTTGCTGTTTGCCCTTGGCCTTGCGGGGTCTAAGGGGATGCGGGCAGAACGATTGCCAGATTTGGTGAACCATAGCCAAACGCGGCGTGGCCATAGTGTGGTCGAAACGCGAGTCACAGTGACCTTTGCACTGGATGCTGAAACGGAATGGCGGGTAACGCGGCGACTGCGGGTAACCAAGCAGGGCACCTATACCTCTACCTATGCGGTGAACGATCAACCCTGTACCCTCAATGAACTTCACGAGCAGTTGCAGGCATTTTGTATCTATCCCCAAGGCTATAACGTGGTCTTGCAGGGGGATGTCACCAGTATCATTTCTATGAATGCCAAGGCGCGGCGGGAAATTATTGACGAACTAGCGGGGGTGGCAGATTTTGACCGCAAGATTGCCCAAGCACGGGAAAAACTAGAGACCGTCAAGGAGCGCGAAGAGCGCTTTCGCATTGTTGAGCAGGAACTCATCCAACAGCGCGATCGCCTGCAACGGGATCGCCTGCAAGCGGAAAAATATCAAGCCCTACGGCTAGAACTGCAAGAGCGAGAGCAATGGCTGTTGGTGCGCCAATGGCAAGCCCAGGAAGCGCAAAAGGTGCAACTACAAACACAGATTCAGACGCTACAAAAAGAACAAGCCCAACGCCAAGAGCAACTGCAACAAAAGGCACGGGAGATGGCAGCGGCAACGGTTACGCTAGAACAACTCAATCAACAGGTGAAAGCCCTCGGCGAAGAAACGTACCTCCGCCTGCAAGCAGCGTTGGCGGATCTCCACGCCCAACAGCGGCAGTGTCAACGCCAGCAAACAGCCTACCAACAGCAGCAGGCACAGTTGGCAGAACAACTCCAGCAACGGCAAGCTCAGTACCACAGTCAACGGTTGCAGCAACAGCAACTTACTCAAGAGTTAGAACAGCAACAGGGCGATCGCCCCCCCTTAGTGACAGCCGTTGCCACCAGCCAAGCCACCCTCGACGCCCTACGGCAGCAAGCTCAGGAGTTGAATACGGCAGCCCAAGCTTGGTTTCAGGAGCACAGCCAGCGACGGCAGCGGATTGATGCCCTGATCCACGAACTGGAACCGAGTCGCAGTGAACTCTCTCGCCTTCAGGAGCGATCGCAACAATTGCGGCAACGGCAGGGGGAATTGCACCAAGCGGCCACCAGTTTAGAAGCTCAACAATTGGAATTGCAAGACGCGCTCACAAAAGCTGCAGCAGCAGTCCAACAAGAGGAGCAGCAACTACAAAACCTCGCCCAACAACTGGCCACAGCTCAGCAACAATTGAGCTTAACAGAAGAAACCTATCAACGCCTTGAGCGAGAACAGCGCCAAAAGCAGCGAGAACTGGATCAACTGGAAGCACGGCAACAGGCGGTTCAGGAAAGCCAAGGGAGTTTTGCGGCGCGGCTCATTTTAAGTGCTGATCTCCCCGGCGTGTTTGGGCTGGTGGCACAGCTCGGTCAAGTGGAACCCCGCTATCAACTGGCCTTGGAAATTGCGGCCGGGGCACGCCTAGGCAATATCGTTGTGGCGGATGACAGTGTGGCGGCAGCAGCGATCGCCATCCTGAAGCGGGAACGGGCTGGTAGAGCGACATTTTTGCCCCTGAACAAGATGGCACGTCCCAAGACCCTACCCCTTATCTCCTTGGCAGGCTGTATTGACTATGCCTTGAATCTTGTGACCTTTGAGCCGCAATATGCCCCCATTTTTGCCTACGTGTTTGGCAGTACGCTGGTCTTTGAGAGCCTTGAGGCGGCGCGACCCTACCTAGGGCAATATCGGATGGTCACCCTAGAGGGAGACTTGCTAGAACCCTCAGGGGCAATGACCGGGGGTAGCTATAGTCGCACAAATACCCTCCGTTTTGGTCAGGGAGCCACCCCCCAAGAATCGGCAGAAGTCCAACAACTGCGCGATCGCCTTGGGGAACTGGAACGCCTCTTAGATCGCCTCATTCAAGAGCGCACGCAAAAACAGGGGAGAGTGAATGAGCTGAGCCAAGCCCTGAGTGACGCCCGCCAAAGCCATCGCGATCGCCAGCGGCAATGGGAGCAACTTCAGCAGCAACAGCAGCACCTCAACCGCCAGCAAGCAGACTTAGCGCGCCAACAGCAGCACCTTAGCCAAGAGTTAACCGCCGCAGAGACTGAACTCGCGCACCTAGAGGCTCGTCTTCCTGAACTCGAAGCAGAACTCGCCGCCGAACGCCTTGCCCTCAATGCCCTTGAAGCCAATCCCAGCCATCAGCAGTGGCAGCAGCTTCAGGAACAGCTTCAGGCACAGGAAAAAATTCACGCCGACCATGTGGCCGCCCTGCAAGCGGTGGATCAAGCCTTGGGCGATCGCCACCGTCAACTCGAGCAACTAGCACGAGACCTAAAACAAACAGAACAGGAGATTCAGCGACTGCACCAAGCCCAACAGGAGACGCTTTGTCAGCAGCAAGCCCTCGATCAGATGCTTGGGGACTTAGCGACGCAAACTCAAAGCACGCAAACTGCCTTGAGGGAATTGGACGCCCGCCTTGGCCACCTCAAGGGCGATCGCGATCGCCAAGACTACCAACTACGACAGCAGCAAAAGGACTACCAACAACTGGAATGGCAATACCAAAAAGCCAGCGACACCCTCACCACGCTGCAAGCCCAACTTCAGGAATTCAGCACCATCGAGGCACCCCCTTTACCCCAGCCATGGCCGGAAGTGCCCGCCAATCTCTCCCTCAGCGACATTCAACAGCAGTGCCAAGCCCTCGAAAAACAGCTGCGTGCCATGGAACCCGTCAATATGTTGGCGATTCAGGAATTTGAGGAAACACAAGGGCGGCTTAATGAGCTACAGGAGAAGCTCGCCGTTCTAGAAGCGGAGCGCACGGAGATCCTACTGCGGATTGAGAACTTCACCACCCTGCGTCAGCAGTCCTTCCGTGAAGCTTTTGATGCCGTCAATGCCAACTTCCAAACCATTTTTGCCACCCTCTCCGAGGGTGATGGCTATCTGCAACTGGAAAGTCCTGAGGATCCCTTTGCCGGGGGTCTGAATCTGGTGGCACATCCCAAGGGGAAACCCGTACAACGCTTGGCCTCAATGTCGGGGGGAGAAAAATCCCTCACGGCCCTCAGTTTTATCTTTGCCCTACAACGCTATCGCCCTTCCCCCTTCTATGCCTTTGATGAGGTGGATATGTTTCTCGATGGTGCCAATGTTGAGCGCCTTGCCAAAATGATTCAGCAGCAGAGCCAAGAGGCACAGTTTATTGTTGTCAGTCTGCGGCGACCAATGATTGAAGCGGCTCAGCGCACGATTGGCGTCACCCAAGCGCGGGGTCAACATACCCAAGTGATTGGCCTCGATTTGACCGCTCACCATTGATGCCTAACGGTGGCTGAAAAATAATTCCTAGATTTTCGATAGTTGATCGGCGTGGATCGTAGAGGAACAGTAGAATCCATTTAACTGTCAAAACCTCGAAGTTCTGCTGAGGAGTGTCCCTATGAAATACTGGCAAAAATTTGGCCTGAGCTTACTGACGGTGGCCTGTTTGGGAACAATTGCCCCTCGACCTGCCCAAGCCAATATGTTTACACAAACGGAAGTGGATCAAAGCCGCTATGTGGTGATGGCTGTGCCCCTTGCCCGCGGTGGCTATCGCCTCTTAGTGGTGGAGCAAATTAAGGATACTCGTCCCTGCTGGAGTGAGTCGGGCAGCAACCCCGTGGTGATTGACCCACTGTTGACGACGTTTGACTTTACGGGCATTTGTGGGCGGGCTACGGATAGCAATGGCTACTCGATTCGGGTGGCGCAACAGGATTTAGGGTTGCAGTATGGTCTGCGCATTGAACAGGGGGATGGCGAGTTACTCCTTGTTGGCAGTAGCAATCGCGGTGGCCCGCGTATGGTCATTGGCCGCACCCACGGTATGCAGGAAGGGCAATTTCTCAAGTTTCATCTGGAACCCACTTGGCGGCTAACGCGGCGCACCTATGAGGGGCAAGTGCTGGGTCATGTGTATTTCACCAATGACTCTTGGGAAGCAGCAACCGGGAGTATCCCTGCCCCTGCAACGCCCATCGGCACGGAAACCAACATTGATCCCATACCCACTCCCCAAAGCTAGGTTTACCGCTGCTTCATTGCCCGCTCCATCTCCCGTTTATCTTGGCGCTGCTTGAGGTCTTGGCGTTTGTCGTGGAGCTTCTTACCACGGGCTAGCCCTAGGGAAACCTTGACCCGCCCATTTTTTAGGTAAAGCTTCAGGGGCACAAGGGTTAGCCCCTTTTGTTCCACCTTGCCCACTAGCTTGCGAATTTCCTGTTTGTGGAGAAGGAGCTTGCGATCGCGCAGGGGGTCATGGTTGTAGGATTGGTTAGTGCTCTCATGGGGCGAAATGTGCACATTCATCAACCAAACTTCACCATTGCGGATGCGGGCAAAGCCATCCCGTAAATTCACCTTGCCAGCCCGAATGGATTTGACCTCAGTGCCAAGTAACACGAGACCACATTCATAGGTTTCCAGAATTTCGTATTGGAAGCGCGCTTGGCGATTTTCACTCAGGACTTTAACGCTATCACCCATTTGAGACTCACAAGGGTATTGCCAATATACCGTAGTTTAGGGGTAGGCGGAGTTTTCATCTTATCACTGCCCTCCCACCCCCCTGCTCAATGGTTATGACGCTATGCCCAAGCCGCAGCAGTTAGCGTTTTTGCAAGGCCTGCCTTTGATTGCAGTGGTGCGTGCTGCTCATCCTACTGCAGCGATCGCCCACGCTCAAGTCTGTATCCAAGCGGGCTTCACCTGCCTAGAGGTGACTTGGACAACCCCCGATGCTGCTGGCGTCTTGCAACAACTCCGTCAAGACGCTCCCCACTGCACCATTGGCGCTGCGAGCCTGCAAAACCCAGAAATGGTTAAAGGAGCGATCGCTGCTGGCGCACAATTTTTAGTGACCCCCCATACAGCCCTAGAGGTGGTGCCCCTCGCAAAGGCGGCCAATTGTCCTCTGATTTTGGGGGCATTAACGCCAACGGAAATTCTCCACGCTTGGCAAGCCGGGGCAACGGCAGTGAAGGTTTTTCCAGTGATGGCGGTGGGGGGGGCGAGCTATCTACGCGCCTTGCGACCCTTGTTGGCTGAGATTCCCCTGATTCCCTGTGGCGGTATTGGTTGGGGGGATGTGGTACCCCTCTGGAAAGCGGGGGCGATCGCCATTGGTATGGGCAGTCAACTGGGTACGGATGTCACAATGCTCAAGCAGCAGGTGGCTCAGGCTCGTCAGGCGTATCAGGCACTGGCGCAGGGGTAAGGGTGCGCACCCGCTCAGCATGGAACCGTTTGCGGCGCCAGCGTTTGCCCAAATCGAGGCCAATGGTTTTGTGGAAATCATCCTGCACCTTTGCCGTGAGGCGGTAGGACACTTGGCGGACAATTTGAGCCAAGACGCGATTGCCTGTCCCTTGAATCAGGCCATGGGGCAAACGGTAGATAAACCGCGGAAAGTACATTTCCACCCGCAAATCCAATTCCCAATTGACCCGCGTGTAATCAATGACATTCAGCGCCAACAGGTCGCTATCCGTCTCAGGGGTGGCTCGCATCGGTACCAAGGCCATGGCCGCTTGAAAATTCACCTCATAGTTCAAAAACGGCTGTTCGGGCACAGGAATTGTTTCAATGCGATAGACCCCCTGCTCTTGGGGCAGTAGGTGCAGTCCAATTTTGGGTTCCACTTCATAGCCATGGGAACCATAGCGGCCAATGGTGAGAATGTAGCCATGCTTGCCCACAGGTTCTGTTTTCATGGGATGGGCGCAGCGGTGAAACCATTCTTGGTGATTGTTCAAATAGGTCTCGTAGCGTTGAACGGGCGCATAGACTTCCATCCAGCCTTGGAATTGGTTGTGAAAAATAAAGGGGGGTAGCTTTGTCCCCTCTTGGGCATCGGTCATAGTATTAGATCAGCATTTGGTGATTTTGATCCTGACATACGGCTGGGGGCGATCGATCGCTACTGCGGGGAACCTTGGAAATATTGTCCCTGTCCAATGGTTGGTTTACATTTCGTTACATTACTATTCAGTTGCTTGAGGCTCCAGCGATGCCCCCTGTCCCTCCTTGGCTCGCCATTGAACACTTGGACAAGCCGTGGATTTTTTGGCCATTGTGCTTGATGGTGCTTCTCAGCAGTATTGTTTTGCGCTGGGGGAAAGTGCAGCAGCAGTGGGCGCGGGTCATTGTCGTTGGCAGTTTAATGGCCGTGATGCTGCATTATCTGCTGTGGCGATCGCTGGCTACCCTCAATCTACGCACCCCCCTAGAAGCTGCCCTCAGTCTTCTCCTATTGGCCATCGAAGTTTTCATGATGGCGGGCTATGGCCTGCAACTCTACCTGCTCTTGCACATCAAAAATCGTCGTCCTGAAGCCGATGCTGCTGCCCTTGCGGTCAAAAGTGGCCACTATCAGCCTTGGGTGGATATTTTTATTCCGACCTACAATGAACCTCTGACGATTTTGCGACGCACGATTGTTGGCTGCCAAGCCCTCGACTATCCCCACAAACGTATCTATGTTCTTGACGATACCCGTCGCCCTGCCCTACGGGAATTGGCCTGTGAACTGGGCTGTGAGTACCTCAGCCGTCCAGACAATCGCCATGCCAAAGCGGGCAACCTGAACCATGCCCTTACGCAGACCAAGGGTGAACTGATTGCGGTCTTTGATGCTGACTTTGTTCCCACTCGAAATTTTCTCACCCGCACTGTGGGCTTTTTTCAGACCCCTGATATCGGCCTTGTCCAAACCTACCAGAGCTTTTACAATCCCGATCCCATTGCCCGTAACCTTGGCCTCGAGGATCACCTACCCCAAGAGGTGGAAATCTTCTCCCGTCATTATCAAGTCCTGCGGGATGGCATTGAAACAGCGCTGTGCTACGGCAGTTCCTTTGTGGTGCGGCGATCGGCCCTCGAGGCCATTGGCGGCTTTGTTACTGAATCCCTCAGCGAGGACTACTACACAGGAATTCAATTGGCGGCAGCAGGTCATCGGTTGATTTACCTGAATGAAAGTCTCAGTGCAGGCTTGTGTGCAGAGGACATGACGGCGCATATTCGTCAACGTCAACGCTGGGCACGGGGCACCCTCCAAGGATTATTCATTGTGGCAAGTCCACTGCGGGTACCCAATCTCACTGGGCTTCAGCGCCTTGCCCACCTAGAGGGGATCACGCAATGGTTTCACAGTCCCATGCGTTTGCTGTTGCTGCTGTTGCCCTTGATTGCCGCCTTTTGGGGTGTCGTCCCCCTTGAAACCACCCTGCGGCAGTGGCTTTACTATTTTGTGCCCTACTACTGGCTGCTGTTGAGTACATTCCGCTGGCTCAATGGTCAAAGTCGCTCTGCCTTGGTATCTGATATTTATGCGGTTCTTCAATGTGTGCCGTTGACATTGACAGTGATTGACACGTTGTTGCGTCCCTTTGGTCGCGGCTTTTGGGTGACTCCCAAGGGGAGTTATCGCGATCGCTACCATTTTCAGTGGCACCTAGCGACACCGCTCCTCGTGCTTTTTCTTCTCTCTGTGGCGGCTGCTGTATTAAATTGGCAGGCATTACACACCAAGGGGCTACTATTGGCTTGGGTCTGGAACCTCTACAATCTGGTAATTCTCGCCCTTGCCCTCTACAGCCTCATCGAACGCCCCCGCCCCGATCCCTATGATTGGCTCAATGTCCAGCAAACCGTTGAACTCCATCTCGCTTGGGATCAAACCACTGCCCTGTGGGGCACGACAATTCGCCTTTCTGAAGGGGGGGCGATCGTGCATCTGCATCAACCCCTCCCCCCCTCCGCAATGGGTGTACCCCTCACCTGTCGGCTTTTGGAGGCAGGCATTGACCTCAGCGGCCAAGTTGTTGATATGCCCAACCCAACGACCCTAGAGATTTACTTTGACCCCCTGACCTTGGCTCAATACCGCCAATTGGTCACCTTACTTTTTTGTGAACCCAACCGTTGGCAATGGCAAAAAGCCCCCAGTGAATTACAAACCCTGTGGCTGCTTCTGCACACTCTCATCTCGCCTCCCCTGAGTCGTCACTGGATGCGGATCACCCGCCCTAGTCAGGCAAAAGCGTGGCATCGAGCCTATAGCTATGCCAATGAAAAATGATTTTTGCCAGCTCTTTGTAACATTAAGCTTATAGGTCTTAAACGAGGGGACTATCCATCCAAAAGCCGTCCACAAATTGCCTAGTTGCTCCATCGCAACGAGTCCACCATTACTCGCTGGCTCAATGTCTATCGTCCAGTGTTGAATTCTGCATTGGCAGTCACTGTCTCTCCTCTGAAAAAAACACTTGAATGGTGCATTGGCTAAGATATAGCTTGGCTAGAGCGACAACACTTTCTTGGAACACTAAAGATGCACCGACACCTCCTCCGAATCTGTATTGCTCTGGTGTTGGTGCTGTCTCTTCAGTCCATTGCTCAAAGTGCCTTACCCGCTGGTGCAGGGGAATTTCTCACAGGTCGCGAGGCCACTTGGCAACGGGAATATGAAGTTTATTTTCAAAATCAATTTACTAGTCGGCGACTCAATCCCTCTGCCATTCAGCGCATTCTCAGGCAAATGTCCAAGCGTACGGGTCGGCGCACAGCTCTTTTGCACTTGGTACCAACGGCCAACGAGATTAAGCTCTTAGTTACCTCTCTACAGGGAGAGCCACTGTTGCTGACTGTGCCAGCAGTGTCGCAAGCTGATCTGATGGCATCGTTCATCTGGCTACCCATGCCTTGTTTCGCCCCGGTCAAGCCCAAGAGTCCTTTATTCAACTGTGGGGCAGTGAAACAGTCACGCTGCAAAACCTCCCCCAACTTAATCTAGAGCAACCCCCTCTCGAACTGCTGGTTTTGAGTGCCTGTCAAACCGCTCTGGGAGACGATCGCGCGGAGTTAGGCTTTGCGGGTCTTGCCCTTCAATCGGGTGCCAAAAGTGCCGTCGCTAGCCTCTGGCAAGTGAGTGATGCGGGTACCCTAGAACTCATGGAACACTTCTATAGCCATCTGCACCACACTGCTAGTAAAGTTGCTGCTCTGCAAAAGGCTCAATTACACCTTCTGAGATATTCAAGATTCCAAGCACCTTATTTTTGGGCAGGCTTTACACTCGTGGGCGCTCCTTGGTAAAGCAATTTTCTGGCCATCGTTTTAAGATTTGTTAGAAGAAAATTTATTTTTGCAAGCAACATCTGAGAAAATTGCATTGAGAGATACAGGATTAAGCACAGATGCATTGGCAAGTGGCTTGGAAAAACGGCATTCGCTATCTTTTGCTGGCACTACTCGCTAGTACGTTGTGGGTCACCCCCGTCTGGGCAACCAGCGCGATCGATATCCCTTTGCCGGAAACAGCGGCCGGGGTCGTTGATGAAGGTAATGTGCTTAGTGCCGTCACCCAAGGCAGTGTCGGGCGATCGCTCCAAGACCTCTCCGAGGCAGCGGGCATCAATGTTCATGTAGTTACACTGCACCGCCTCGACTATGGTGAAACCCCCCAGAGCTTTGTGGATGACCTCTTTAACCAGTGGTTTCCCGATCCTGAGTCCCAAGCCAATCAGGTGATCATTGCCCTCGATACCGTTACCAATGGCACAGCGATTCACTATGGCGAGGCCGTGGCCGAACGCTTGAATCCTGAAACTGCCGAAAGTATTGTCCAAGAAACGATGCGGGTGCCCCTACGGGATGGCAACTACAATCAATCAGTCCTTGACACCGTCGATCGTCTTGCGAAAGTCCTCAAAGGCGAACCGGATCCAGGCCCGCCCGTAGTACGCGAAGTGGTTGTCGAGAAAACCTACAAGAGCAAAGAGGAAACCGACGATCGCTCCGCCACAATTATCGTCGTTGCCCTGCTAATCGCCGCTACAGTGATCCCAATGGTGACATACTTTATGTATCAAGGATCATCGTAGCCAAGCTCCCCTTCCATTTATGAAAATCTATACCTACCACACACCAGAGCGTGTACCAGCCGACTGGCAACCCGACTGTGCCATTGCTGTTGATGTCCTGCGGGCAACCACTACGATCGCCACTGCTCTTGCGGCTGGGGCAGAAGCCGTTCAAGTCTTTAGTGATCTAGCAGAGCTAGAACAAGTGAGTCAGCAGTGGCCGGCAGCCAAGCGGATTCGCGTTGGTGAACGGGGTGGGAAAAAAGTTGCTGGCTTTGACATGGGCAACTCTCCTGCTGAATGCTTGCCAGAGCGGGTAAAAGGATGTCGCCTCTTTATGAGCACCACCAATGGCACCCGTTCCCTTGAGCGAATTCAAGCCAGTCCCCTCGTTCTTGCCGCCGCCCTTGTCAACCGTGCTGCCGTTGCCGAGTTTGTCCAAAAACATCAACCGGAAACCATCTGGATTGTTGGTTCGGGCTGGGAAGGTAGCTATTCCCTCGAAGATACCGTCTGTGCTGGCGCGCTGATTCATCACCTCTGGGGTCAGCAGGATGCCCCCCTCGAAGCCCTTGCGGGTAATGACGAAACTATTGCTGCCACTGCTTTGTACCGCTACTACCAAGATGATCTATTGACCCTCTTTCACCATTCCAGCCACGGGCAGCGCCTGCTCAACCTTGGCAATGAAGCCGATCTCAAATATTGTGCCCAAGTGGATATTCTGGCCATTGTGCCGTGGCAGGTTTCCCCCAAGCTCTTGACTAAGGCCTAGGGCACCACATCCCCACCCAGAGCAAAAAGCCCAACCAGACATTTTCATTGAAGTAACGACCATAGGTCTGAATGGGGAGCGTTGTGGTTTGGGTGTCACGGCGTTCGTGGGTATAAATTTGTAGAGATTGCCGCAGCCAAAAGTAGGTGGTCACGGCCAAGGCCAGCCAAAATCGCCAAGTGAGTCCCGCACTCCAGCCAACAATGATCAGGAACACCACCGTCAGCCCATAAAATAGCGCGATCGCCAAGGGCGCATAGGCACCGAAAAATAAGGCACTGGAATTTACTCTCAGTCGGCGATCGTCGGGGCGATCGGGCATGGCATACACCGTATCAAAGGCCAATGTCCACATCACCACTGCCACCCACAACCACGCGGTGGTCAAGGTTAAGCGTCCCTGTACCGCTGCCCAAGGAATGAGGACAGCAAACCCCCAAGCCACTGCCAAAACGAGTTGCGGAATGGGAAAGACTCGCTTCGCCAAGGGATAGAGCAGAATCACCGGCACTGCGGCCACCGCCAGCCAATACCCCAAGGGAGTGAGGTAAAACGTCAATCCCCAAGCACAGAGGAAGGCAATCACCATCAAGCCCAAGGCCACACTGAGGGAAAGGCGGCGACTGGCTAGGGGGCGGTTTTGAGTCCGCTGCACATGGGGGTCAATATTGCGGTCCCAGCAGTCATTGACAATGCAGCCCGCCGCACTGGTGGCGATCGCCCCCACCGTGATAATCAGCAGCAACTGCAACGACGGCAAGCCCTCACTCGCCAAAGTTAAGGACCACAGCGCCGGAATGAGGAGAATCAAACGACCCGCAGGCTTATGCCACCGCAACAGTTGGGCAATGGCCACCCAAGTTGGCACTGAGGTTCTCGAAACTTGAGAATTCACCACACCGCTCCCACCGTGAATGCCACTACACTTAAAAATCTTAACTTTTCAGGCGATTTTGGGACGTTGCCGCCCCATTTGCCCTAGGTTTCTAGTTAGCCCGTTTGCACTCTGTCGATTTCCCCTTTTATGGCCAGAAAACCCTTTCACTTTTTCCGTAGTGCTGCCCCGCCAGACCCCACACCCCCCGCCGAGGAAGAAGATAACTATCTCGAAGATTACTTCTTTGATGAACCCGGCGCCATGCCCGGTACCCTCAGTATTGAGGCCGATGCGCCACCGCCGACAATTATTCTCATTGACTATCAGCCGGATCAGGCCAGCCGTCGCGTTTTAGAAACGCCGGAAGAATGTGGCCCCTACCTCAGCAGTCCCTCCGTCAGTTGGATAGATGTTCAAGGGATTGGCGATGAAGACGTGATGCGGCGACTTGGCCAAGTTTTTCACCTGCACCCCATTGTCCTTGAAGATATTGTCAATGTCCCCCAGCGCCCCAAAGTTGAGGATCATGACGATTACCTTGTGCTGATTACCCGCATGGTCACCCCCAAGGAAAATGAACACGGCTTTTATACTGAACAAGTGAGCTTTGTCTTGGGGCCGCATTTCTTGCTCACAGTACAAGAAGAACCCGAACGGGATTGTTTTGACATGGTTCGGCAGCGGATTCGCACCAGTCGCGGCATCATTCGTCGCTATGGCCCCGATTATTTAGCCTATGCCCTTTTGGATGCCATTATTGATGGCTTCTACCCGGTTCTAGAAGACTACGGCGAGCGCATTGAGGAATTAGAAGATGCCGTAGTTACCCGTCCTAGTCGCGCCATTCTCGAAGAAGTCCACCAAGTGCGCCGCGAATTACTGGCGCTGCGCCGTGCCATTTGGCCACAACGGGATGCCATCAATGCCATGATTCGCGATCCCAGCCCCCTTCTCTCCGAGGAAGTGCGCATCTACCTACGAGATTGCTATGACCATGCCATTCAAGTGCTAGATATGGTGGAAACCTACCGTGAACTGGCGGCCAGTTTGATGGATGTGTATCTTTCTTCCGTTGGCAATAAAATGAACGAAATTATGAAAATTCTGACGATCATTTCGACCATTTTCATACCGCTGACCTTTATTGTCGGTATCTATGGCATGAACTTTGATCCCGATACCTCCCCTTGGAATATGCCTGAACTGGAGTGGTATTGGGGCTATCCAGCCTGCTGGGCGGTCATGCTTACCGTGGCGGGCAGTTTATTTTTCTTTTTCTGGCGCAAGGGCTGGTTCCAAAGCAGCACCAGTATAGGCTCCCTAGATACTGAACGCTAGTTCCCCATCGACTTTAGAAACTTGCCCCTTGTCCCTTGCGTCAAATTGGCTTAGGGTGGGAAAGCAAAGGGAGTACTTCATATGTAAAAATACTCACTTGTTACGTGCATAAGTTTTGGTGTGAGTTAGGTACTACAGGGCGATCGCCCCTCTCTCCACACGTGAAGAATGGGATTGGGAGAGTTAACCGACTGCAATCAAGCATGAATTAGGAGACTGTATGAAAAGATTGGCACACTTGGGTGTTTTGGCAGGGTTAGTGAGTAGCCTATGGCTAGCACCCGCCATCAGCCGCTATGACATTGCCACTGCCTTGCCCGAAGAACAAGTGTTGCGCATCCTCAACAATGTGCCCATTTTTATGATCACCAATGATAAGGGGGAACCGCTGACCTTTGAGATGCCCAATCCCCAAGATCAAAGCAAGAAAATTCAAGTTTTTACCTTCTTTGTCAATCAGCAGGATGCCCAAACTGCCCTGAACACCATTAAAACCCAGCAACCGGATGTGGGTCGCGTGGCGCGGGTCTCGGCAGCCGCTCTCAGTGGGGCGGTGAAAATTGCCCTCGAAAGCCAAAAAAATCCTGCCATTGGTGTGGACATTATCCCCTCCAGACCACAACTGGAAGCAGCGGTGAATCTGCTCAAACAAAGTGGCGATCTAGTGGAACGCGATGGCAAAATTCTCACCAAGGATGGTAGGCCGTTCATGGGCGGTACCCCCCTCTTTTTCCTAGCAGATAGCAAAACAGGCAACCCCATTGCCATTGAAGCCCAAATGCGCGAAAACGGCCAGACCCGCACCCAGCGGTTTATTCCCTTTTACTTTGATAAAACCCAACTCCAACGGGAAGTGGATCAAGCCCGCCAGCAGCGTCCTGAACTGGCCAAGGATACCGGGATTCGCGTCGTCATGCTGGATAATTTGGTGGCAACCATGTTGAGCACCAACGATCCTGTGGCGGGTCAAATTCAACTGGTACAAACCCCTGAGGCGATTCAGTTTGCCGTGCAACAGAGCGGTGGCAATAATGCCCAGCGACCCAATCAAGCGAATCAACCCGCGTCTCCCCAGCGCCCAAATCAACAGGGGGGCGGTCAAGGCACAAACCGCAACCGCTAAGACACACCCATGCCCTGGCGACACCTGCTAACGGCAATTCTGCTCCTTGGCTTCCTGTGGGGATGTGCCCTGCCTCAAGTGCGAGCAGAGGAGCGCCTGTTTCTGAATGTCGGGGTGGAATTTCGTGGCGAAGTGCAATTAGCCGTTGGCAGCCAGTGGCAGAATACCGAGGTGGGGGGGCTGTCGGGTTTGATCTACGATCCGCGTCAACAGCAGTTCTATGCCATTAGTGACGATCGCCAGCAACCTCGGTTTTACACCCTCGAAATCACTCCCGAAACCATTACCCCCAAGGACGTAACCTTTCTCCAGCAGCCTAATGGTGAGGTGTATCCGCCCAACACTGCCGACACTGAGGGGATTGCGCTGACGCCTGAGGGGCACCTTGTAATTAGCAGTGAAGGGGTAACGGCCACGGCTAGCCCCCCTTGGATCAAAGAGTTTGAGCGCGCGAATGGACGAACCATTGCAGCTCTCCCTATGCCCAAGTACTATCTCGCCAATGGTCAGCAGGGCATTCGCAATAATCTTGGTTTTGAGGCACTGACGCTTTCGCCGGCGGGCGATCGCCTGTTTGTCGGCGTTGAATCGGCCCTTGCCCAAGATGTCCGCCCCAATATCCCCATTTACTGCCGCCTGCTCCATTACCTGCGGGGGGATGTTGCCCCTGTGTTGGTGGCGGAGCATCTCTATCCCTTGGAACCCTCAGAGGCCCTGTTTAATGGCCTCGTGGAGCTACTTGCCCTTGACAATGGTGGCCATTTTCTGAGCTTGGAGCGCACCTATAGTCCGGGAGCAGGGCATGGCATCAAGCTCTTTGAAGTATCCCTAGCGGGGGCGACAGATACCCTTGGCATGGCCACGTTACCGGTTGATCTGCGCACTCTCCGCCCTGTGCAGAAACGGCTGATTTTGGATTTCAAGACGCTGGGGATTCCCTTGACCAATTTGGAGGGGATGAGCTTGGGTCCCCCCTTGGCCGATGGGGCGCGATCGCTCTACATCATTGGCGACAACAACTTTGATGGCAAGACGCCGACCCAAGTCCTGATTTTTGCCTTAACCTTCCAGCGCTAGGCCTCAACGGTCAAGAGTCCCAGTTGTGCTAACAGGCGATCGCCCTCCACATGCTCCTGCATCATTTGTTCGACGCATTTGACTTTAGCGATTTCATGGAGGCGCACCTGACCAAAGGCACGATCCACAATTTCCACGGCTGTTAGGGTGTCTAAGTCCACCGAGAGAATGGGAATTTCCAACTCTTCGGCACGGGCAAGAATCGCAGGGGAAGGCGGCAAATGCCCCGTGAGGATCAGACAGTGGGTGGAGGTCTCCAAGGCCGCCCATTGAATATCGGTGCGATCGCCCCCGGTAATCACCGCCATATTGTTCGCTTTACGGAAATACTTCAAGGCAGCACTGACGTTCATTGCCCCAATGGTGAGTTCTTCTACCAGCAAATCCAAGCGATCCGGACGGCACAAAACTTCGGCATTTAACTGGCGTACCAATTCCTTGACACTGACACTGCGCAGCAACTGACTGCGGGGCAACATACCAAAAACTGGAATTTGGTGTGCCTCGAGATATTGGCGAATGGCAGGCAAGGGTTGGGCTTCAGGTTGGGGAATATCGTTGATGATCACCCCCAATAGGCGATCGCCCAATTCCGACTTGGCGAGGAGGAGCGATTCCACCACCAAGGGGGACTCGTAGCGCACCACCAGTAAAATGGGTGCATCCAACACCGCTGCCATCTGAGCTAACCCCAAATCAAACAGCCGCCCCTCGGCTAATGTGGCTGGCCCTTCGAGGAGCACCAAGTCTTCACTATTGATAGTGTGATAGGCTGCTAGGGCTTGGCGATAATCCTGCTGATCTGTGCCCATGAGCCGTGCCTTGATGGCTTCTGGCGTCAGCGTGAGCAATGTCGGCCGCACATTCTCTAGGTTGAGGGTTTGCTGTAAAAAACTGACATCGGCTTCAGTGTCTTCACTCTCGGTAGCGGGTTGGTAGGTGCCCAAGGGCTTACCATAGGCAATGCGCAGATGGCGATCGCGACAGAGCTTGGCCAAGCCTAAAACCGTTGCCGACTTACCGCTATAGGGCACAATGGAACCAATTAATAAATGCTTCGCCACCGTTTAGTTACTCCTCCCACAACCCCAACCCTGAACACGCTATCCTTAGTCAAGCCGTAACAGCTTACGATAAAACGCTTTTGAAAAATCGGCAATACGATGTTTTTTATAGTTAATAATTACATCAATGAGATGATCCACCAGTTCAAACGTGGTGATGGACATTTCGTACTGGAGATCAGGCGAATTATCAAAGGTCACCGTACAACGGGATAAATCCGCCGGCAAATTGGCGATTGTCCATGTGGCAATAAAATCAACATTGTTACCGCCTTCAATCCCCCGTTGTCCCTCCAACTTCCCCAAACGGTAGAGGGCGATGCCCAAGGGCAGCAGCGGACGTTTCTCAGCACGCATATAGGGGGCAAAGATATTGACTTCCCGGGGGTTGGCAGGCTGAAGCTGATCGAGGGCGGTCATGCAAGAATCCTTGTGTATTCAGTCTCACCGAGTGCTGAGGTCTATTCTACAGGTAGAGCAGGTAGCACGGGAGTCTTCGCTCTAGTAGCGCATTTTGGTTTGGTAACATATAGTTAACATAACTAACGAGCACTGCCTATGGTTTTTGATCCCGGAAACGCTAATTTCTACCAGTCTTCTACGGATGATGGGCAGCCCAATCTGCTCCTGAAGTACCTGCAAAGCCAATCGCCAGAAGTTTTGACCCGTATTGCCCGTTCCGTCAGTCCAGAAATTCGCCAAATTATCAGCCAGAATGTCCAAGGTCTCGTGGGCGGCCTTCCCTCCGAGGATTTTAATGTCCAAATTGCCACCGATCGCGACAACCTTGCGGGGTTATTGGCCTCAGCCATGATGACGGGGTATTTTCTGCGCCAGATAGAACAGCGCATGGAACTGGAAATGAGCCTCGGCGATTTACCTATGCCCTAGGTTCTACCCACATACTTATTGTGAGTCTTGCTTGTGTCCGATCCTTGGCAACAGTTTAAGGCACTGCCTTGGCGATCGCTGGTGCCCACAGGTCTTCTTGTTGCCCTGCTTGCAGCGCTGTTTGATACGGGGCTTTACTATATTGCCGGTGCCGTCGCATCTGTCGGCGAGGCGTTGATCATCCTACTTCAGCCTCCTTTGGGTCTCCTAGTCCGCCTTGGTCTGAGCATTGGCCTTGGAATGGTGGCAGTGATCTCTTTGGAGGTGTGGTTTAACCCAGCGCCGATCTATAGCGGCACCCTCTGGGCGTTATTTCTGTGTGTCCTAATGGCCAGTGTGTTCTTGAGCTTTTTTAGCGGCACATTGGGACTGCGCCCCCTATTTTTTCCACTCACAGAGGTGTTCCTGATTGGCACAGCCGTGGGGATTTTTTGGCAGGGTCGTCGCTACTGGCGGTATTAATTCGCTTCCTCAAGACGAGACGCAGGGAGCTTCGGAACGACGGCACTAATCTCAGGATTGAAGGTGGCATCAAAGGCATCGGCTCCCTGAAACAAATACCACACGGCCTCAATCACACAGGCAATGCGAGCAATGCTACCCAGAGAACCGTAGGGCACCGTCGAAAAGAGTAGCCCCAGCATGAGGTAAACGCCACCCCACAGGGGTTGGCGCAAATAAAACTTATGGAGTCCGGGGAGAAAGATGCCGGCCAAGGCTAAGAGAATGGCGATCGCGCGATTACGGTAGCCCATTATTGCTCACTGTGAATGACTCTAAATGCGATATTCAGTTAATCTTTAGCAAAACGCAACCTTGAGGAGTCTGGATTGCCACAACCACTATCTGTTGCTGTCTTTATTTGCCTAGAATGGCAACCCAATGCCGGGGGACACGTCAAATGTTGGGAACGTTTTGCGGAAGCTGCCAGCCACTACCCAGACTGCGTTGACCTGACCATTTACTTCCTTGGTGCCAAACAGCAAACCCTAGAGGTAGCAGCCAATGTTCGCTACCAATTGCTACCGCCCCAGTTCAGCACGCACTCACTGGAAATTATGCGCCAAGGGGCAGGCGTGACCGATGTAGCTCCCTTGCATTGGGGATTGCGCCGTTATTTACCCCAACATCAGGTGTTTCACATTACGGATACTTTTAGCTTTGCTCAAACGGTGCGCCGCTTTTGTCGCCAGTACCATCGTCCTCTCCTCAGTTCGATTCACACGGATTTGCCCTTATTGACCCGCACCTATTCGCGGGAAATTATTTGGCGCATGAGTGGCCGCAGTTGGGGGCGAGAATTTTGGCGGTGGCTATGGCTGGAGAAATTACAAGTGGATCAGTGGTTTGGTTACCGAGCCGAACGTAAATTAGCGGGCTTTATGCGTGCTAGCGATCGCGTCTTGGTCTCGCGGCAGCAGGATGCCGATTGGCTGCTCACGTTTTTGCCCCCTGAGCGGGTGGCGTGGTTTCAGCGGGGCATCGATCGCGATCGCTTTCATCCGCGATTTCGCAATCCCCAATGGCTACGGGAGGAGTATCACCTGCCAGAGGTGCCGATCGCGCTTTTTGTCGGTCGGGTAGATGCCAGTAAAAATGTGCTCCTGTTAGCGCAGGCAGCTCAAGTGTTAACCAATCAAGGAAAGGCATTCCATGTGTTGATTGTTGGCGAAGGGGCACAGGCTACCCTTGTCAAAGACCTTTTGGGCGATCGCGTCACCCTCACAGGCAAGGTACCCCAGGAAAAATTAGGGGCAATTTATGCCAGCAGTGATCTATTCGTCTTTCCCTCAGAGTCGGAAACAGGGCCCAATGTGGTGGTGGAAGCACGAGCGGCAGGATTACCCGTTGTCATTTCTGGGTTTGATGGCGGGCGCAAATATGTCCAAACCTCAGGGGAGGATGGGGTGGTGGTTTACAGTCGCGACCCCCAAGATTGGGCAGCCGCCATTACCCCGCTGTTAGATGATGCCCACTATCGCCAGCGGATGGGAACACAGGCACACCAGATCACCCAAGCAACGTGCCCCACGTGGCAGGACGCCTTTGAGCAGAGCATTTTGTGCCAATGGGAAGCGGTTGCCCAAGCCTACGGCTGGCCTCAAAAAGCCTGATCCTCTAGGAGAGCCTCTAAAATCAAGGCCATATGGGTCCAGTGGGTTCCCCCCTGACAAAAGACAATATAGGGTGGACGCAAAGGGCCATCGGCAGACAGTTCCGACGTGCTGCCGTCAATAAACGTGCCCCCAGCCATCACTAGATCATCGGCATAGCCGGGCATGGGCGCAGGTACAGGATCAAGATAGGAACCCACCGGGGAGTAACGTTGCAACGTACGGCAAAAGGCAATCAGCTTTTCAGGACTGCCCAATTGGATCGCTTGAATGACATCGCGGCGGGGGGCAAGGGGGGCGGGGTTGACGGGATAACCCAATTGGTCAAAGACATAGGCCAAGAGATGGGCGCACTTGAGGGCTTCGCCGACCATTTGCGGTGCTAAGAACAGCCCTTGAAAGAGCAGACGATGTTGATCAAATGTGGCACCCCCTTCGTGGCCAATCCCCGGTGCCGTGAGGCGATAACTGGCTTGCTCAATGAGATCAGCGCGTCCTGCTAAGTAGCCCCCCGCGGTGGCGATCGTGCCGCCGGGATTTTTAATCAGAGAACCCGCAATCAAATCGGCGCCAACATGGGGCGGTTCTTGGGTCTCGACAAATTCGCCGTAGCAATTATCCACAAAACAAACCACATTGGGATTTTGCCCCTTGATCAGTTGGATCATTTTGCCAATGTCCTCAAGGCTGAGGCTCGGCCGCCATGTATAGCCACAGGAGCGTTGAATGAGCACCATGCGGGTTTGAGGTTGGACACAGGTGGCGATCGCCCCCCAATCCGGTTCGCCCGTACTCAGGAGGGGAATTTCGCGATAGTGAATCCCAAAGTCCTTGAGGGAACCTTGGCCATGACCCCGCAGGCCAATCACCTCTTCTAGGGTGTCGTAGGGGGCACCGGCAAGGGACACCAGTTCATCCCCAGGGCGCAGCACACCAAATAGCGCCGTGGCGATCGCGTGGGTACCAGAAACAAATTGCACCCGCACCAAGGCCGCCTCAGCCCCCATCACCTGCGCAAAAACGCGATCCAGCACCTCACGCCCTAGGTCGCCATGACCATAGCCCGTCATGCTACTGAAGTGATGCACCCCCAGCCGCTGCTGCCGAAACGCCCCTAGAACCCGATCCAAATTTTCCTTAACGCGGCCATCAATTTCGTTAAACGTTGGGGCAAGTGCCTCTTGGGCAGCAGTTACAAGTGGAGTTTTCACGTCGAGACTAATCATTGAGCAACGGCAAGTGTCATAAAGATAAAGACTTAAACCAAAGTCTGAGTCTTGGCAGGATAAATGCGTCCTCGCCACTGCTTAGGGCGTTGCCAAGAGGAGAGGGTAATTCGCAGGGCGGCGAGGGGATCCGCAAGGGGAGACAGCCAAAAGAGCCAGTGCCCTTGACCCGTCTGCCAATCATAGACAGGGGCGATCGCCAGTGTCATGCCGCAGCGGATCAGCACCAGCAAGCCATTGAGCAGTGTCGCCATCTCTAAAGGAAGGCTGGGAGTAGTCATTGCCAGTGCCATCAAGCCCAAAATCAACAGGGGCAACGGTAATCCCTGTACTGCCCAGAGGAAATAGGCATCGCCCCAGAGCTGGGCGGCTGGGGTGGCATCCTTGAGATCCAGCGATCGCCCCCATTCTCGCCATGTTTCCGCCATGCCCTCATACATCCGCACCTTGAGCACCTTGGAGCCATCGCGAAAGGCCACCCGTGCTCCCCTAGCTGCTGCCGCCCGCACTAACGTTACATCATCACAAAAGGAGGAAGCGGCAACCTGGTAGCCGCCCATTGCCTCGAGGCGCGATCGCCGAATGAGTAGGCACTGACCATTGGCCAAAATCCGCTCCGGCTGAGTTTCCACAGCGCGCGCTGCGCCAAAGCGGTAGATCAGCGTCAAGAGCAACGCCGGTTGCAGCCACCATTCACCGCCGGTCTTGAGGATAAAGCGAGGCGAGAGAGAAATCAGATCCAGTTGCTCCTGCTCTGCTGTCGCCAAAAGACTAGCCACAAGGCCGGGTTGCGGTTGGGTATCCGCATCAATGCCCAAAATCCACTCACTATCGGGATGGGCACGACAAAAGCCCGTATGTAAGGCCCAAGGCCGCCCCACCCACCCCGGCGGTAAGGGGGGATCAAACTCCAGTCGCAGACGCGGATCGCGGTGTTGCGCTGCCTGCACAATCTCAGCCGTGCCATCTTGGGAATGACTATCAACAATCAGAATTTCCCGCACCTCGTAGCCTTGACGCATTAAGCCCTCTAAACAGGGTTGCAACCGCTGTGCCTCATTGAGGGTGGGGACAACAATTGAGACTTTGGCTAAGTTCTCTGGGCGGGAGGGCTGGGGGGTTAAGGGAGTCGGTCGTCGCCAACCTAGCCCTAAACGGGCGATTAAAACAGCTGCCCAAGGTGCCTGTGCCAGGATCGCGGCGCTGGCGATCGCTGCTATGCCAACTGCAACGGTACTCAATTTTCTTCTGCCTCGTCCTCTGCTGGCGAATTTTCGGGGGGCGGAACGTCCTCTGGAGACAGTTTCAGCCGTTTAATCGGTAAATTGGCAATCAAAGCCGTTGTCCGCTGATCCGACTCTAGGGAAACCGCTAGCCCCTCCGTTTCTAGCTCCACATAGCGGGAGACCACCTCTAAAATATCGCGCCGCAGATTGTCCAAAATTTGCGGTGTCAGGGCCGTGCGATCGTGGGCAAGAACTAACTTTAAACGCTCCTTGGCAGTGGTGCGACTGGGGGGAGTACGGGTAAACAGCCGCTCTAAAAGTTCACTGATCATCCCTTTGCCCCAAACAAGCGTCGAATGCGACCAAAGAGTCCACCGCTTGCCGCCTCTAAATCAAGAAACTCAACCTTTTCCCCCTCCAAGCGACGGGCAATATTCATAAAGGCCTGCCCCGCTAGGGACAGCGACTCTGCCAAGACCAAGGGTTCCCCTTTGTTGGTGGAAACAATCACCTTCTCATCCTCGGGGACAATGCCAATCAGGGGAATCGAGAGAATTTCTTGGACATCTTCGACGGACATCATATCGTTGGCAGCCACCATTGCTGGGCGTAAGCGATTCAAAATGAGATGGCTATTGCGAATGCGGTAGGCCTCCAGCAGGCCAATCACGCGATCGGCATCCCGTACAGCGGCAATTTCTGGCGTGGTCACCACCAAGGCTTCCTGCGCAGGGGCAATGGCATTGCGAAATCCCGCCTCGATCCCCGCTGGACAATCAATGAGCACGTAATCATAGTGCTTGCTCAGGGCTGAGGCCAACTGTCGCATCTGTTCTGGGGTAATGGCATCCTTATTGCGGCTTTGGGCTGCGGGCAGCAACACCAGCCTATTCAGGCGTTTATCGCGCACAAGGGCTTGATCCAAGCGACACTGCCCGGTCAGCACATCAATGGCGGTGTAAACCACGCGATTTTCCAAGCCGAGTAGTAGGTCAAGGTTACGCAAGCCAAAGTCGGCGTCAATGAGCACCACCGATCGCCCCAATTTGGCCAAAGCCACACCAATATTGGCACTGGCGGTTGTTTTCCCCACGCCCCCTTTGCCCGAGGTAATGACAATCGTGCGCCCCATTGAACTCCCTAGGAATTGGCTTACTAGAATAGATTATCTCAAGGTGCCTCGGATACGGCGAAGGCTCGCCCCCAAGTATCGGCGGGGGCAATCTGAATCCCTTGGTCTGTGGCGTAGGCCACCTCTGGATAAGGCGGGTTTGGCGGCTCTGGGGTACGTGCCAACAGATCAGCAATCCGTAACTGTGTGGCTGCCATTTCAAGGGTCATAATCCGTGCCCCCCGATTGCCCTTGGCACCGGCGTGGGCGATACCGCGTAATCGCCCCCAGACGATAATATCGCCGGCAGCAATGATACTGGCTCCTGCATTGACATCGCCAACAATCACCACAGTGGCGTCATGGTGAATTTCCATGCCTGATCGCAGGGTTGTTTTCAAGTAAAGGGGGTTGGCCATGGGGTCTGAGTCCCCCTCAGTCTCTTTTGCAATTAAGGGTGGCAGTTCCCCCTGCTGGACACTGTAGCCAAGGGTAGCGGCAGCGATCGCCGTCTGGCGGCGTTCGGTAATAATCTTGTCCATTCGCAACTGATGCTCGCTGAGAGCCTCGGCCAACTGTTGAAGCTGTGACTGATCTAAAAGCCGCTGTCCGCAGGCACAATCTACGGGTAAGGTCTCTGACCAGAGGTGTTCTTGACCGACAAGGTAAAGTTGCAACTGCGGCCACAGGTCAATCCAGTCTAAATCGGCCGGCAACGTGAGTCGGTAGCGCCCTCCACAGTGTTCTAAAGCAAGGCCGCTGACAATGGGTGTGCTTTGCTCCACCTCAAGAGTTACCGCAGGGCTTTCAGCAGGTTCCTCTACGGGGGTTGACTCAGACTCACTCATGGTTTTTCCACTCGCAGTCGCTGTGTAATCAGAACCATGCCCGTATCGCGAATTAAGGCCACAGAGACCCAGCGATTACCGGCTTCTTGAGGCGCACGTCCCACCTTAAAAATCCCGCCCGCAGAGAGGAGTTCCAATTTGACGGGGCTAGGATTGGCGTAGGTTTGGGCGTTGATGGGCTGATCGCTGGCGGCGCCAAGGAGAATGGCATTGCCAATGGGTTCTTGCACAATCGCATCAAGGCTAAACTCTTCACCCGCACGCACGGCTTGGGGGAGGGAGAATTGCACCGTAGGCGGTGTCGCACCAATCGTGATCGTAGTTTTTTCGCTGGTAATGTCTTGGCGGATGATTTTGCCGTTGCGGATGACTTGGGTGGCTTGCAGGTTGCCACGAATGTTTTGCGGGCGATCGCTCGTGCCGCCGGCTCCTTCAATGGTTGTACTAATCTCTAGAATCCACTCATTTCCCTGCTGTTGCCAACGGTTCACCGTCGTGCGGTAGCGGATGTCACGGTAGGGTTGCCAAAACGTCGGCAGTTGTTTGCGCAAAATTTCAAGGGTGAGGCCGTCCCCTGTTTTGAACTCAGGGTCATAAAAGGCTAGCACTGCCTCTAGATTCTTTTGACTGGCTGCTGTATCCAACCCGTTAAGGAGGGATTGCAACGATTCTGGCAGAGCAGCCGGAGTGGCTTGCGCGAGGGGAGCCGCCCAAGTCTGCTCCTGTATCCCCCCACAGATCACTGCCAAGCCAAGAACTGAAACCAAAAAAGAGCGACGCATCATTCACTGCCTTTGCGACTCGTTTGCCATTAAGGTCTATTCATCAAAATTGGCGGAGTTATCTTGCTCGTCAGTGGGAGGACGATCCAAGGGTTGATAGGGCACATATTCACTGCCATCCGTTGTGCCTTCCGGACGGGGGCGGGGGGGTCGCCGTCGCACAGGGCGATCGCTCACTTCCGCAGTTTCCGTAATCGGCGGCGGCGGTCGGCGGGTTGGCCGGCGGGTTGTCGGTGTTGGTGGACGATAGGGTTCATCGACAATCTCATCTGCCGGTGGTGGGGTCGGTCGCGGACGCCTTGAAGGGGGACGCCGAACACTGGGGCGGCTAGGGGGTGGGCTACTGCGGCGTGAGGGTAAACGTCCGACCGGGGGGGCATCCTCTACATCCTCGTCTTCATAGCGCGATCGCGACACCTCACGACTGCCCCGAATTCGCCGCAGGGGTGGGTAATCCTCCTCCTCTTCCTCTTCATCCTCGTAGGGTTCGAGTTCCTCCAGCTCCGCTCGATAGGTGTAGCTACGGCTCACGGGTCGCTCTTCATCCACAATCGGGGTATTTCGCCGCGCCTGCTCGGTGGCCACCCGTCGTAGCCGAATACTCTCGTAGGCAAAAAAGGCAGCGGTGCCTGTTAGTAGAAACTGGCCAAAGAGCAGAATTGGATCGAGGCGCCACCCTTGGAAAAAGAGAATCCCACCGCACAGAAGAGCCACTGCGGCGAAGAAAATATCGTGATCTCGCGCTAACTCTGGCTGAACCGAGCGCAGAAAATAGAGGAGCGCCCCCGCAACCGCTAGGCCAATGCCCAAAATACCAGCAGGCCCAAGCCCGACATTAACAATTTGACCAAGGAGGGGGGAAAAGGAAAGATACGTCATTTAACCGGTTGATTGAAGGGGCAAAATAAAAGACAGAGTCACAGCGCTATGGCCATGACTCTATTTTAGCGATGATTGCAAAGCCCACCAGCTGCTTGGCTGCCTATGAAGAACGCTGCACTTTATCAATTTGACTAATGGTGATCAAAGCAGCGAAGGTTAAACCCAGCACCACCGCGCCGGACAATAGCCCAATAAAGAAACCTTTAAGAGAAGGGGTAATGGTCAACAGTAGAGGGTACGCAGAATGAATCATGGCTGTTGCTTGCAGGTCAAAGTGAACACTAGGATTTTAACAAAATCTGGCTTCGCTGCTATTAGACCCAGTGTCGCCAAGCTCGGAGTCGCGTCAGTAGCCGCTGCTGAAGGCGTTCCCAAAACGCAAAGGAAAGGACGCCTCGGGATTGCTCTCGTGGGACTAAGCCGATATTTGCCCCGACCGGTCTGAGCGATCGCCCCATGGCCATCGCCGCTTCGCGAGCCTCTTCTCTAGGAGGAATAAACGTGAGGGTGGGAGCGGGTAGCCAACGCGCCAGTTCGCAATAGCGATCGCGGGGATGATTTTTTACTTGTCCCTGCACCACCAACGTCGTCGATTCGCCACCATCCACCGCCGTTGCATCAGTGACGCCCTGCTCCAGTAAAAACGCCTGAAGCTGTGGAAAGGAGAGCCCCGGCGAACCACCATTGCCCCGCCCATCGCTGACGACGAAAATATATTCATTGCCCCGTCTGCCGAGAATCGCCTTAGGAGAAGTGCGATCGCTGTCATCCACAGGTAGCTTCCTGCCGCCCTCTAAAAGCTGCTGCGAGCCACTCACCACATGAAACGGCTGCGCAGGTAAGCTGCCTCGGTAAAACTCCATCCCCCCTTGAGCCGGGAAATGCACAATCGCTAAATAGCCCCCCTCATAGGGACGCACCACCTGACCATTCACGATGTAGGCTCCGAGAACCCCCGCTGGAATCGTGCCTCGACCGCTTAAGCAGGTCTGCCGTAGTGCCCCATAGTCAATACCCTCAGGCTTTAATTCCCCCATAACCCATTTCTGATAGTCCTGAAAGGAACGCAGGGAATTCGCATTTAACCAGCGGAAGAAATTCGTATTCATCGCTGCCACAGCTCCCGTCCGCCGCGCAAAAGCCGCTGTCGTTTCTAAATAGGTATCTTGGCCATTGGGGGCAGGTTCTGTCATGACCACCCGATAATCCGCCATCGGCGCAGCCACCATATATACCTGCGTTTGATCCACTCTATGGGTCGAGTACTGAAGAGTGGCTAATGAGAGGCCAACCCAAGGCAACACACTCAGCATCTATTTTCCTCCAGCACAGCCTTCAGTTTCGGTGGGCTATCTCTAACCTAGGACGCAAAAACAGATGATTCTGTCCCCAAGCTGCTTTAAGGATAGTGAATAAATCAACATAAATCTTTAGGTTCTTTTAACCCACATCCTTGGGGAATCTGCCTAGGATCAGGGTGGGATTTTCTGGACGCTTTGGCACCATGGAACAAATACCCGCTTCAATTTGGACACTCACCGCTGGCATTGTTGTTACCCTGATTAGCTTCTGGGTTGGTCATCACCATGGCCTCCTGCCGGAACAGGCCTCTGAGCAGGCTCCCTTGGTGGATAACTTCTTTGACATTATGCTCACAATTGGTACCGCTCTCTTTTTGGTGGTACAGGGTGCGATCATCCTCTTTGTGATTCGCTATCGCCGCCGTGCCGGTGAGGAAGGGGATGGCCTACCCATAGAGGGCAACTTACCCCTAGAGGCCTTCTGGACGGCCATTCCTGCCCTGATTGTGATTTTCCTTGGTATCTACAGCGTGGATATTTTCCAGCGCATGGGGGGACTGAATCCGGGGGATCATGCTCTGCACTCCATGCACACCCCTAAACCAGCAGTGGCGGTTGTTGCCGAAGCCCCCTCAAAAACCACCAGCGATGCAACTGCCCTTTTAGCAGCAGCGCCAACCCCTGAAATTGGCATTGGTGCCAGCCCCGATGTTCAAGGCAAAGCCCCAGACGTAGTGGTGGATGTGGCGGGTATGCAGTATGCATGGATTTTCACCTACCCCGACAGTGGCATTGTCTCCGGCGAATTGCATATCCCAGTGGGCAAGGATGTCCAATTGAACCTCTCCGCACGGGATGTGATCCATTCCTTTTGGGTGCCGCAGTTTCGCTTGAAGCAGGATGCGATTCCGGGTGTGCCCACTGAACTGCGCTTTAAGGCTACCAAGGTCGGGACATACCCCGTCGTCTGTGCTGAACTCTGTGGTGGCTACCACGGTGCCATGCGCACGCAGGTGATCGTGCATACTCCAGAGGATTTTGAAGCGTGGCGTAGTCAAAACCAAGCGATCGCAACGACTCCCGTGATCCCCTCCCTGAGCGATCGCCATGTCGAGGAGATGGGCGTCACCCCCCAATTGGTGGCGCAAGTAGAAGCAATGACCCACCACCATTCTCCGTCAAAGCTGTAGTTTTCTTCCTACTGTTGCATTCTTGAGAGAGTTATGGCGCAAGCACAACTGCCGCTAGATACCCCCTTGTCGCTCCCTGAGCATCCCAAGGCGTGGAAGTGGTACGACTATTTCACCTTTAATGTTGATCACAAGGTAATTGGCATTCAATATTTGGTCACCGCCTTTATCTTTTACTTGATTGGCGGACTGATGGCGGTGGCCATGCGCACGGAGCTGGCAACGGCAGATTCAGATTTTCTCAATCCCAATCTCTACAATGCTTTCATGACCAACCACGGCACCATTATGATTTTCTTTTGGGTGGTGCCAGCGGCCATTGGTGGCTTTGGCAATTACTTGGTGCCCCTGATGATTGGGGCGCGGGACATGGCCTTTCCCCGCTTGAATGCCTTAGCCTTTTGGCTGAACCCGCCGGCGGGGGCATTACTCTTGGCCAGTTTCCTGTTTGGCGGTGCCCAAGCGGGTTGGACCTCCTATCCGCCCTTGAGTACGATCACGGCCACTACTGCCCAGAGTATGTGGATTCTGGCGATCGTCCTTGTGGGTACCTCCTCGATCATGGGATCGGTGAATTTCATCGTCACCATCTGGAAGATGAAAGTGCCTAGTATGCGCTGGGATCAATTGCCCCTCTTTTGCTGGGCCATGCTAGCTACCTCTCTGCTGGCTCTAGTGTCAACGCCCGTGCTGGCGGTAGGGCTGATTTTGCTGCTGTTTGATATTAACTTTGGCACCTCGTTTTACAAACCCGATGCCGGTGGGAACGTTGTCATTTACCAGCACCTTTTCTGGTTTTACTCTCACCCGGCGGTGTACCTGATGATTTTGCCGATCTTTGGCATTATGTCTGAGGTGATTCCGGTTCATGCCCGTAAGCCTATCTTTGGCTATCAGGCGATCGCCTACTCCAGTTTGGCCATCTGCTGCGTGGGTCTCTTTGTCTGGGTACACCATATGTTCACCAGTGGTACGCCCCCTTGGATGCGGATGTTCTTCACGATTTCGACACTGATTGTGGCGGTGCCGACAGGAGTAAAAATCTTTAGTTGGGTCGCCACCCTCTGGGGGGGCAAGATTCGCCTCAACAGTGCCATGCTCTTTGCCATTGGCCTACTGTCGATGTTTGTCCTTGGTGGCCTCAGTGGTGTGACCTTGGGGACTGCCCCCGTGGATATTCACGTCCACGACACCTACTATGTGGTGGCACATTTCCACTATGTCCTCTTTGGGGGCTCCGTGTTTGGTCTCTATGCGGGGATTTACCACTGGTTCCCCAAAATGACAGGACGGCTCCTCGATGAGCGCTTAGGGATTCTCCACTTTGTGCTGACCTTTATTGGCACGAACTTGACCTTTTTGCCGATGCATGAGTTGGGTCTTAAAGGGATGCCCCGCCGCGTGGCCATGTACGATCCCCAGTTTGAGCCAATTAATCTCATCTGTACGATTGGTGCCTTTGTCCTAGCTTTCTCAATTATTCCTTTCCTGATTAACATCATTTGGAGCTGGAATAAGGGCAAAATTGCCGGCGATAACCCTTGGGGCGGTCTCAGCTTAGAGTGGACGACCAGTTCACCGCCGCTGATTGAAAACTGGGAAGTGCTGCCTGTGGTCACCAAAGGTCCCTACGACTACGGCATTGAGCAGCGCAAGGAAAGCACTGATGAGGATGAGGACGAGGAAGAGTAGGACGCTTTAGGAGCAAGCCATGCAAGGTACTGTTGACTCTCAAGCGACGGCCATAGCCGTTGATCATGCCCATGAGCACCCTGATTTTCGGGTTTTAGGGTTGCTGGTCTTTTTGATTTCTGAATCCCTAATGTTTGGTGGCCTCTTTGCGGCCTATTTACTTCTGCGGGGCATGAATGAGCAATGGCCGCCCGAAGGCACTGAGGTGGAACTTCTTGTGCCCACCATCAACACCATCATCCTTATTTCCAGTAGCTTTGTCATCCACTACGGCGATGTTGCCATCAAAAAGGATGACGTTCGCGGCATGCGCCAATGGTACTGGATCACGGCGGCCATGGGGGCAGTGTTCTTGGGCGGTCAAGTTTATGAGTACCTCACCCTCGGCTACGGCCTGCGCACCAATGTCTTTGCCAACTGCTTTTATGTGATGACGGGCTTCCATGGCCTCCATGTCTTTGTGGGGATTTTGCTGATTTTGGGGGTGATCTGGCGATCGCGCCGTCCCGGCCATTACAGTGCCCACAAGCATACGGGGGTCACCATGGCAGAGATCTACTGGCACTTTGTGGATGTGATCTGGATTATCCTCTTCACCCTGCTGTATATCCTGACTCGCTTTTAGGGGCAGGTCTTGAATTGGGGCGATCGCGGATCAAAGTTGCACTGATAGACCACAGGTGCTTGCCAACTCAAGGGAATTTCCAAGAGGTCACGGGTACCCGTAATTCCCTGCAAAAGAAAAAGAACAAGGGCAAGGGAATTCAAGCCAATGTGAATCCGCCGCCACCTGAGCGATCGATCTTGGTAAATCTCCCCCACAATGGCCACAGAAAAAATCATCAGCATCACCGCCGCCAAGCCAAAGTAAAAGTGGGAAACCCACCACTCGTCATCACGGCGAAAGACCCCCGGTTGAAAAGCTAGAATGGTCACCCCCATCCCTGAGAGGGTGGCAAAAACAGCACGCCATAGCTTCGATTGAGCACGATACAGCAGCGCCGTTGCTGCAATGGTGACAACAAACATCAGTGCCACGAGGACAACAGAGAGCGGTTGCAGTGTCTGATTCTCCGCCTGCATCAAGAAGCCCTGAAATCCAAACACCACTGAATAGGCCAAGGCCACCAATGTGATGCCAACCACGCCGGCTGCTAAAAGATTGCCCAATTTGACATGCAGGGTGCCCACTGTGGGTGGGATGGTGGTGTCTTTGAGACGACGCTGCCGCGTTTGCAGAGCAAAGAATGTGGTGATGCCAATGACCGGAAAGACAAATGTGCAGGCCAAGATGGGATGCAACAGCAAAATGATGTCTTTGAGGTTGAGAAACATACTGGCTAAGAACGATAAGGCCAGTTTTAGGGTAACGAATCTAGGGGCGGGGCAAATCAAAGAACAGCACTGTTGTCAGTAAGCCAACTGTGGCCACCAACAAGGTCACTAGGAATCCCCAAAGCCGGGCATCTGTGCCCGCTTGTCGCTTAGAAATATCCTGCAAGGTGGACTCTACCGTATCAATCCGCTGCCCTAACTGTACTTCTATGGAATTGATACGCTGCTCCAGTTTGGCCTCCACAGCCTTCATCTGTTGCTCCAGCTTAGCTTCGACAGCATTGATGCGCTGCTCCAGTTTGGCTTCGACGGCGTTGATGCGCTGCTCTAGCTTAGCCTCCACAGCATTGATACGCTGTTCAAGTTTGGCCTCGACAGTATCAATTTTGTCCTCAAGCCTTTGGAATTTCTCGTTACTCGTGGCGATGTGAATATCCAGCTTTTTATCCATGGCTTGGATGGCAGCCTGCATTGACTGCATATCGGCCTGCATCCCTTGGATAGCATCTAAAACTTGGCTCAATTCGGAACGGGTAACGGGTTCAGTCATGATGCTGATGCTTGATTAACGGACGTGGAGGGATTCGAACCCCCGACCCTCAGAACCGGAATCTGATGCTCTATCCACTGAGCCACACGTCCAGCCTTCTCATCATAGCATTAACCAAGGTAGGCTTGCTGAACCCGTGGATCATTCAGGAGATCTGCTGCACGACCGCTGAGGGTCACTTGACCCGCTTCAAGCACATAACCGCGATCGCCCAATTGTAAGGCTAGGTGCGCATTTTGCTCGACCAGTAGCATTGTCATCCCCTGTTGCCGCAGTTGTGCCAAGATGGCAAAAATTTCCCGTACTAAATTGGGCGCTAAGCCTAAACTGGGTTCATCAAGGAGCAGTAAGCGAGGACGACTCATCAGGGCACGAGCGATCGCCAGCATTTGTTGCTCACCGCCACTAAGGGTTCCCGCCAGTTGGTATTGCCGCTCCCGTAGTCTAGGAAAGCGCTTGAGTTGTTCTTCGAGGTCTTGTGCAATCTGCGCCTCATCTCGACGACAGTAGGCACCGAGAAGAAGATTGTCGCGTACGGTTTGGCGGGCGAGAACCTGACGCCCCTCTGGACAATGGGCAATGCCCAGCCTCACTAATTCATGGGGCGATCGCCCTGCAATCGATTGACCGGCAAAGCGAATGGTACCTTCACTGGGAACGAGTTTAGAGATGGCACGCAGCAGGGTGGTTTTGCCAGCACCATTGGCACCCACAAGGGTAATGCACTCGCCGGCTGCAATGGCCAGACTCACCTCGCGCAGAGCGCAAATGCCACCGTAGTGGACACTCAGGGACTCAATTTCCAAGATGCGCGCTTGAGAAGTCATCCCCTAGGCCGTGGTCTGTGATTCCTCCGTATTGGGGGAGCTACCCCGCGCCTCTTCCCATTCAGCAATAGCGGCATTTTCGGTTTGGGCAGCAGCACTGGTGACGAGGGCGCTAATTTCCCGAGGAGAGAACCCTTCTTCCAGTAGCTCCATATAGATAGGATGGAGGTTGCGTTGCAGTTCTTTGAAGATGGCGCGGGCGCGATCGGTATAGCGAAAGTTTTGGTCAAATAAGCTGGCCATCTGAGAAATCCAAGAGCACTGCCACTATCCTAAATCCTATCGGCACACCCATTGCTAGTGGTGGCGCGGACTTTTGTTTTCTTTCCCTTGGGCAATGATGGCAAGTCAATTTGTTATTCACTTTTCGATTGAACTTGACTTGAAGGTGCTGGTGTTGTTAAAGGATGTGTTCCTGTAGATACACCTCAGCCTTGTCCGTAGTCAGCGGTGGGGCAAAAAGATAGCCTTGGCCAGAGGGACAGCGCAGCGATCGCAACAGTTGCAGTTGAGTTGTGTTTTCAATGCCCTCGGCGATGCAATCGAGGTGGAGGTTGCGCGCCAGCACCAAAATCGTGTGAACCACCTCCAGATCTTCTTGGCTGCGATCTATTTGGGAAATGAAGGAGCGGTCAATTTTAATGCCATCGAGAGGCAGATTGCGTAAATAGCTCAGGGAGGAATACCCAGTGCCAAAGTCATCAATATTAATGCGCACCCCCATCGCCTTCAGCTCGGCAAGAATTTCGCGGGCAGAATCCAAGTGCTGCATCAAGGTACTTTCAGTAATTTCTATCTTTAGAAAGTGCCCTGCTAAATGGTAATGCTCAAGGGTTTGTTGAATCTCAGCTACAAGGGTGGGCAAAGAAAATTGATTGGCGGACAGATTGATGCTCATCGTAAAGCCCACGGACTGAAGCTTGGGATAACGCTGTTGCCACTGCTGCAACTGTTCACAGGCATTGTGCAAGACCCAGCGGGAGAGTTCAAAAATCAGCCCCGTTTCTTCAGCGACGGGAATAAAAACTTTGGGGGAAATCAGCGTATCCCCCTTTTGCCAGCGCAGGAGTGCCTCAAAACCTTTGAGAGATTGGCTCCGGAGCTTGACGATGGGCTGATAGTGGAGGACAAAGTCCCCCCGTTCAATCGCTTGCCGCAGTTCCACTTCTAAGTACAGGCGATCGCGCACCTGTTGCAGCATCACAGGATCAAAGACATCAATGCGATTGTGTCCCTTGGTTTTAGCGTGGTACATGGCCATGTCAGCATCCCGCAGCAGTTCCTCACTACTGGTGTAATGGGGGTTACCCATCACAAGACCGATACTCACCGTGCTGTACAGGGTGTAGTGATCGATTTCAAAGGGATGGTTGAGGCGATCCTGCAGTTGGTGGGCAATGGCTTGGGCATGTTCTATCCCCTCAATATCATTGAGCAAGACCGCAAATTCATCTCCCCCTAGACGTGCCACTACGTCCTGAGGACTCACACAACGCGTCAGCCGCTGAGCAAAGGCTTGGAGGAATAAATCCCCTGTGCCATGTCCCAGACTGTCATTGAGGGTCTTGAAGCGATCGATATCCAAGCAGAGAACAGCATAGTGGTACTTGGGGTGCTCGGCTGCATAGCTGAGGGTAAGGCGCAACTGTTCCTCAAAGAACCAGCGGTTGGGTAAATGGGTGAGGCGGTCATGGCGGGCTTGGTAGAGGAGTTGGGCTTCGATTGCTTTGCGCTCTTGAATTTCCGCTTGCGCCTTTTGATAGAGTTCTGCCTGCAGGATGGCGATCGCCAACTGGGTCGAAATTTGCTTAATCAGTTCAATTTCACTGTCTTGCCAGTCGCGGGGATGGGCGCACTGATGACAGATGAGCAACCCCCACAGCCGCCCTTCGACAATAATCGGTACCACTAGATTAGCCTTAACCTGATAGTGCGCCAGCAAATCGCGATAGCAGGAGGTAACAGGCGCTGTGTCTAAATCATTTACCACATGGATGCGACCGCGCTTGTAGGCTTCAATGTATCGCTCTGTAAAGCAGGAATCCCCCACGACATCCCCAAGGGCTGACAACCAAGGAGGGATCACCGCTTCAACGTCCATAATGCCGCGCCAATCCTCAAGGAAGCGATAAATAAGCACGCGATCGCAGCCCAAGAGTTCTCGCACATCCTTGACGGCAGCTTCAAGAATCGTGGCCAGATCAAGGGATTGGTGAATGTGCTGGGTAATTTGTACCAGCAGGCGATCGTACTGGGCTTGGCGCAGAAGTTGTTGTTCCACCTGATGGCGATCGATGGCATGGCGGATACTGCGCGCCAGCAAGTTGGGGCTGAGTTCCTGAAAGCTCAAGTAGTCCTGAGCACCACTGTGGAGGATCTGCGTGGCCAGATCCGGACGATCGCTGGGATCAATCACAACTAAGGGTAAGTGTGGATAGCGTTGCTGGAGTGTTTGCACTGCTTTAAGAACGTGATCCCCTTGAGCAATAAGGACAAGGAGATTGGGCTTGGCCTGAGCAACCACCCCAGGGGTTAAATGAGAATACGGACAGGTGTGAACTTGATAGCAAATGTAATCAATCTCGGCGAGATGGGGATATAAAATTTCACCCGATTGGGGGATGTTTTCGATCAGTAATATGTTGATGGATGGCAATAAGCATTTTTTTTGAGGATATTTTTGCGCAGAGTCTTCTGCGACGACTTCAAGGGTCGCTAGTGATTCTAAAGGGCAGTCATCAACAGCGGATAAAACAAGGAGTTTCTCAATCATTGCTAAGTCATCATTCAACACATTAAAATCACAAACTATACAAAAACTTATCAAGGAATATTATTTGTTGCTTCTTCCTAAGTCCATCATACAGCCCTTTTCTAAACTATTGGAGCAGCGATGGCGCTTCATCCCTCAAAGAGCGGTTTTGAGGTTTTTCTGACCGTGATCCCGTCACTGTGAAAAGGGGTGGGGATCGCTGTGAGATCGTGATAGAGAACACGTTTAGACTGCTATCAAAATTGCTAGGTTAGGAGCAGCATTCCCCAAAGGCAGGGGGTTGATCATTGTGCTGCAAAAACAACTTCAAAGCTGGCTGCGGGTTTCTTTATCGACATTGACGCTGGCGATCGCCCTTGTAGTTTCCCCATCCCCGGGTCTCGCCCAGCGGGATTTGATCCCCATTGACGGTTCCGATGAGGATATTCAGCTTCTCTTTGATCTGGTTTATTATCCGCGCCGCGATCCTGCCCGTTTTCGGCTGCAAAACAGTGCTGAGGTGGAAGCCTATCAGTTGATTCGCACCATTTTGCGTACGGGCACGACCCTCTACATCCGGCAGCGCCAAGATGATAATTACGGCTCCTATAGTTTTAGTCGCGATCGCTTGATCTTGCGTCCCCGCGCCCTTGCCCATTGGCCAATTTTTATCGAAACGCTGCGCCACGAGGGCTGGCACGTCGTTCAAGCCTGCTTTGCCGCCAAACGAGATTTGGATTCCTTGGTGCCCGTGGGCATTCGCGTCAGCCCCGGTATCGTCGCGGATCTCTACCGCAAGAGTGGCTATAACCCCGAAGACATTCCAATTGAGGCCGAGGCCTTTGCTGCTGAGCGGGTACCCAATATGACATTGCAGGGGCTACAGCGCGAGTGTGCCGACTGGATCAACCGCCCCAGCAAGAATTAGAGAGAAGAACGGGTCGATGCACCGCAATGCCGACAATAGGGTAAGTGGCGATAGGTGGGCTGCTGACAATTGGGACAGGGCATCCACTGCAAATAACCACAGTGGGGACAGTGTTGATCGAGATCCCGCAGTCGTTTGCCGCAACGGACACAGCGGAGTTTTTGGACTCGCCCTGCCGCCTGTCGCTGTGGATTGAGGAAAAGAGCTTGCGCCACTTTAATCATGCCAAACCCCACCGCTGGAATCAGCAGGATATAGAGGTAGCTGACCAAAAAAAGCAGACCGCCAAAGAGAGCAAGAATGACATTAGCCAGCCACTCAAAGAGGGCTCCCACCTGCAATAGTTCAAAAATCTTCAGCACCAAAGGAATCAAGAGGATCACCAGTAGGTGCCAACTCATGAGGGCAAGCAGGCCATGGCGGTGGCGATCGGCAAAACGATGCACCACTAGGGCGATCGCAATCAGCGGTAATAGAAAGAGGGCTTGTAAAACAAATTGGAGACTGGGATACCAAAACTGAGAGCGCTGATATTGGTTCTCAAGCTGGGCAAAGGTGGCGTCCTCGGCTAAAAATTTTAAGAAGGCTTGGCTATCGGCTTCTTGGAGAATCGCCTGTTCAAGGGCCGCCATCTCATTTTTGAGAGCGGCAATTTGGCGGTTGTTGGCCTCAAGGGTGGCTTTGGCCTTGGCGGCTTCCACCAAGTTGATCGATTGATCCGGGGGTTGCCCCGCAAGCTGCTCTAATAGTGTCGAGTCATACTCTTGACGAATGCGGGCATTGGTGGCCTCGAGGGTTTGAATTTGTGCCTGTTTCTGCTGTCGTTGCTGGAGTCGCTCCCGATAGGTAGGGCGGTTGACGGCATCTTGATACTCTGCATAGGTGAAGCAAATGGCGGAGATGGTTCCCAGTTTGCCCTTGCTGCTTTCCTGTAGGCGCTCCACAGCGGTCTGGAGCGGGGGGTCAAGGCTAATCTGCTGCTCTAGAAAACGAATGTCGCGCTCCCTAGCGGTGTCTTGGCGATAGGCTTGCCAAGGAGCATAACAGGGCTGGGCTTGACTGGGACTCAAAGGCCAATTGCTAATTTCGCTGAGGCCACTAAAGACATTAATGAGGATAAAAATATCCACCAAGATAATGACAATGAGACTGACCCAATTCAGGGGTTCGTCATTGACAAGGCGCGATCGCCGCCAAAATCCCCGCCAGAGTCGCCTCAACCCGCTTGTGATATTCATGGCAGCGTAAACCCAAAGGCAAGTTTTACCCGCTCTAGGGTTGCATTGGCCACGCGGGCGGCCTGTTCTTGGCCTTTTTTGAGCAAATCCTTGAGATAGCGGGGGTCTGCCATAATCTCTTGGTATCGCTGCTGAATCGGTTCTAGGGTAGCAATCACCGCATCGGTGAGGAGGGGCTTAAACTGTCCCCAGCCCATATCGGCACATTCTGCTGCCACTGCCTCTTTGGTTTTTCCCGTGAGTACTTGATAGAGACTCAGCAGGTTATTGGCTTCGGGGCGATCGGGATCGTCAAAGGTCAAGCCACGAATCGGGTCAGTTTTGCAGCGCTTGATCTTCTTGCGAACCTCATCCGGCGAGTCCAAAAGGTTAATGCGACTCAGTTCCGAGGGATCCGACTTCGACATTTTCTTGGTGCCGTCGGTGAGACTCATCACCCGTGCTCCCGCCTTGGCAATCAAGGGTTCCGGTAGCTTGAGAATTGGCGGCTGATTGCGGGCAAAGAGGTAGTTCACACGAGCGGCAATATCGCGGGTCAGTTCCAAGTGTTGCTTTTGATCTTCCCCCACAGGAACTAGATCGGCATCGTAGAGCAAAATATCCGCGGCCATGAGCACAGGATAGTCCAGTAGTCCTGCCGCCACGTTTTCCCCCTGCTTGACGGCTTTTTCCTTGAATTGAATCATGTCCTCCAGCCAGTTGAGGGGGGTAATGCAGTTCAGTAACCAAGTGAGTTCGGCATGGGCGCTGACGTGGGATTGGACAAAGATGGTGGCGTGGGCTGGGTCAATGCCACAGGCCAAGTACAGAGCAGCAACAGTATAGGTATTAGCCGCCAGTTCTGCGGGATTGTGGGGGACGGTAATGGCATGTAAATCCACCACACAAAAGTAGTTTTCATACTCGGCTTGCCCCGCCACCCAGTTGCGAATGGCTCCGAGATAATTCCCCAAGTGCAAGCTACCTGTGGGCTGGACTCCCGAAAGCACCCGTTTTTTGGTCACCCCAACCTCCTCTAATTGTGTTCCTACTATGCTACAGCCCTTTTCCTATGGATGGAACACGGCTTAAACGATGAAAGCCCCTATCCCATGGCAGGGTCATCTGGGCTTGCCCAATGCCCGCAGGGGTCTGGGTGATGATATTGCTAACTTGGCGCTGAGTCCTGCTGGGTCGCTTTAGTGCGTGCTTCTAATTCTTCAAGGCGGCTTTTTAGAGTTTGATTTTCCTTTTGTAACTCGTTGAGGGTGGTCTCAAGGGTCTTGAGGCGGTCATCGCTGCCAAGGGCTTTCTGAACTTTGGCGATTCCTTCATCAACTGATCGTTTGATACGGCCGTCGGTGGTGCGATCGCCCAGCTGCTGCAGCAGGCCTAAAACTTGGGGATGGTCAACTTGACTCAGGGCTTGGACAACGGCCATCTGGGTAAAGAAAAAGGTCTCGTGGCTGAGTTGCTCTAGCCGTTCCAGAATTTGCTTCAGTTGGGGATGGTGGCGATCGCCAATGGTGCCAAGGGTACGAATGGCGGCCAAGCGTAGGGGTTGCGGGACATCAATAGCGGTGTAGTCAAGAACCAAATTCACCGCCTCTGGAGACTCCTTGAGTTGCCCCAAGCCAGCGATCGCCCCACAGCGTACCACCTCATTCCAGCCTTGTCGTTTTTCCAAAGCCTTCCGCAGTCGTTTCAGCACTTTTTCGAGCTTGGGTTTCGGTTGCGGTTTGGCAGCGGCAATCACACCAATTCCCTTCAGGGCGGCAGCTTCAACGCTATAGCTGGGGTCGCCGTGCTTGGCAATGGGCTTGAGAAGTTCGTAGGCTTTGGCGGACTTAAACCCAGCAATGGCCTCCACTGCGGCGGCACGAACATGGGGGTGATCATCGGCTAGTGCCAGCTTGAGCGCCTCTAAGCTTTGATCCAGTTGAATCGTGCCCAGCACTTTGGCAATTTCACGCCGCACTCCCCAAAAGGGTTCCCGTTGCAGCGCCGCCGCCAAGGTTTGCACAACTTCTAGGTTTCCTTTTTTGCCTAGGGCAATGGCAGCTTGAACCCGCCCCAAAACATCGGGGTCGTACTGCAGTTGGGCTTTGAGTTCAGGGAGGGGGTACTCTAGGGTAACGGTTTTGAGGGTATGGTTGCCGGCATCAAAACTCACAAAGGTGGGCTGCTGTGGCAGCGGCAAATAGAAGGTGTGCTCTGGTTCATGAATGCGCAGGGGAATGGTTTTGACCGTCACCTGCCCCTGATCATCCACCGTACCGATGCCAACAGGAATCCGTAGATCAAAAAGGTTGCGCTCTAGGGGCGTGACCCCATCGGTCACCTGCTGCTGCTTGACGGTAAGAACGGCTAGTTGATCGGCTACCTCCCAGCGATAGCTCACATGGAAGTCGGGATGTCCCCCACGAAAAACGTATTGGTCAAAGAGGGGAAGTAGGTTGCGCCCAGTGGCCATTTCAATCGCCCGCAGCAGATCCACCGTTTCCACAGCTTGGTGGGCGTAGGTGCGGACAAAGGTTTGAATGGCTTTCCAGAATAACTCTTCTCCGAGTTCCTGGCGGATCATGTGATAGACACAGGCGCCTTTTTCGTAGAGGTGGCGATCGTAGAGTTCAATGGCTTCGCGATAGACATGGGTGACAATGGGGCGGCGGTAGCGATCGCTATCCTCACTGAGGTAGTTGCGCAATTCCTCAAGGCGATAATAGGCGGCAAAATCAGCGCCATATTCCTCCTCAAACCAGAGCACCTCGGCATAGGAGGCCATGCCCTCCTTGATCCAAGCGTGAGACCAGTGCTTGATCACCACCAGATCGCCAAACCACTGGTGTGCCAACTCATGGGCCACTAAACTTTCACTGCGAAAATCTTCAGCGGCGGCTCGCTCATCCAACAGACAGCGGTCTGTCAATAGGGTTGTCGAGGTATTTTCCATGCCGCCAAAGATAAAATCGGCCACACAGACTTGGGCATATTTGGGGTAGGGATAGGGATAGCCGTAGATGCGGCTGAAAAAGTCCATCATCTTTGGCGTTTTGCCCAAGGTGCGGCGGGCATCAGCAGCGCGATCTTTAGCAACGTAGTAGGTGACGGGCTTCCCCTGCCACTGGTCATCAAAAACCGCAAAATCCCCCACCGCTAGGGTCATCAGATAAGTGGGATGGACCTGGGGTTGATACCAGTGAAAGATTTGCCACTCTCCCTCGCTGTAGCAGGCACGCAATTCCCCATTGGAAATGGCCTGTAAGGGTTGGCGCACCCGCGCTCGTACCTCTGACGTCGCCAGCTGCCCAGGAGAATCAAAGCAGGGAAACCAATAGCGGGAGTCCTCATCTTCCCCTTGAGTCCAAGCTTGGGGGGGATCAGTGGCAACAAAGTACAATCCCCGCTGGGGTTTCTGCAGACGGTAGTCAATGGTGATCACCAGCACCTGATCTGGATGAATCCCCAAGCTCGCATCAAGAGAAATATCCAGAAATTCACCATCGTAGTGGAAGGCTTGGGGTTGGTGCTGCACAGTCACACTCTGGATCTGTTGCCCCACGGCATTGAGGCGCAGCTGGCGCACTTGGGAGTGCAATGGTCGTAGATGGATATGACACTGTCCCCAGCATGCTTGGGTCTCTAAATCTAGGGTCAAGTCCAAGCAGATATGTTCCACCTGCCCCACTCGATCGGGACTGTAGTGGGGACGCGCACCGCTGAGAACAAAGGATTTGGCTGGAGTGACATCAAGAGTCATAGGTCATGTTGAGCCGCACTTGCTCTTAGTCTAAGGGGCATCAATCGAGGAGTTCAACCACCTTATAGCGACTGGTATGACCCTTAATCAGCTGAATACGGGACTTGGGTACCTGAAAATAGGCCGCCAAGACAGCAATGAGTTCCTCATTGGCTCTGCCCTCAGTAGCTGGGGCACGCACCGCCACCACTAGCTGGCCGTCAGAATTCACGGAAACAGAAGAGGTTCTTGCATTGGGTTTGACCACCAGATGGTATTTCTTCATGCCCTCCTAGCCTGAAGCATGGGCACAGATGTGCTGCCCAATTTGCTTGTCAATTTTCATAATGTGATTCACTAACCAGTCTGCTAACTTACCATGGATCCGGGTGGCGATCGCCGCATCCGCTTGGCTGTCGCGGTACTGCTGCTGCAGCTCTTCAATCATCTCGATGAACTGTTTATGGGCGCAGCGGTTAACTTCTGCTAGGGGGCACTGGTATTTTTCAGCACAGCCTTCTTCATTCCCGAAGTGCCACTCTGCATAATACTTCATGAAAGCAATTAGCTGTTTAATCGCAGCGCTTCCCCGACCCTGTTCAATGGCATCCGCCAGATCATTGACAGCACAGACGAGTTCCTTGTGCTGTATATCAATCATGGGCACGCCGGTCTGCAGCTGCTCTGTCCACGCGAAGCGTTGCATTGTTTTTTATCCCCCTAGACCGATTGCGGGTGGGTTTTTGTTTTCAGAAACGTAAAGATTCCCTCTAGAAAGGAGGAGCTAATTTCTGTTGTTTCAATGAGTTCTGGTTCCCTAGGGCTGGCGGCGGGAGCAGCAATGCCAGCAATTTCCTCGGCAATCCCCACCACTATTAGGCGAAAACAAATTTTTTGCACCTCTAGAATGGGTAAGTTCAACGCTTCACTGATTTCTTGGAGGGTTTTGGTACCGTTAGCGTACTCCCACACTTGCCACTCATGATGATTGAGGCGGTAGGGGGGCTGTCCTTCAATCGTGCTGGCAATGGTTGAACTCGGCAAGGGCAGCTTGTCCATTAGGGCTGTCCAATCCCGCAGCAGTCGTAGACCCGCCAAGGAAATTTCCATGGGTGAGGCACTCAGTCCCGTCATTTCGCCAAAAGGCAGTGGATGGTTGGCATCGAACTTAAACCAGCCCTCATTGAGACTAAAGAGGTGAGGAATCGGTGTCAGTACCTGTTGCTTGAACAATAGCCGCAGCTGTTCTGGCTCAAGGGCACCTTGGGTTTTCAAGCACAGTCCAAGGGATCCGGTTAGGGAACAAAAGGGTAAGAGGCGTTGAATGGTAGTTGGGCGCAGCCAGCCCCGCTGCTCAATGAGCCGTTGCAATCCTTGGTGATCCAAGGTCGTTGTTGCGGCTACAATCTGACCCAAGTGAAAGAAAATATAGTACTCCTGCGCCTGCGGCATCAGCGGCATCATCCCCGCCATTTCCACGGGCTTAATGGAAAGGCAACCCGTTTTTTGCCCCTGCTCCAGAAAATGAAAAATTTCCCCCAACGAAAACTCTGATAGATAGCCGGTGATTTTCATAGATTCCCCCTAGTGAGTTAAGTGATTCTGCGTTCAGTTACGTGGCTAGAGCACTGCGGTTTAATTGCGAGGATTGGGCACTGGCATAGGCTTGAATGAGTGCCATCATGGCAGCGGCAACAGAGGACTGATCTAAAGCATTCACAGGCACCATGGGTGGGCGACGGTGGGGACTCAAGTAGCCAAGGGCGATCGCGATCTCTTCAGCAGGCCACGCATTGGGATTATCGGCATGGCTCAGACCCACTAGCATTGGAATCTTTGTGCGATGGCGCATGAAGGCCAAAATCCGCCGTGCCGCTCGAAAATCTTGGGGACGGTGGGAACTGACCAGCAGGATAAACGCATGGGCTTTGTGAATAAGAATATCCCACATAAAGTCAAAGCGTTCTTGACCAGGCGTGCCATACAGATGCAGGGCAACATTAGGACCAAACTGCAGTCGCCCAAAATCCATCGCTACCGTTGTCTTTTCCTTGAAAGCAGCAATTTCATCCGTTGCCTTGCGATCGGTATCCACCACCTCAATTTCGCTGATGGTACGGATGAAGGTGGATTTGCCTGCGCCCACTGGTCCTGTGATGACAATGCGCATAATTTCCATGGGTTGGCACCTCAATTACGGCAAAACACAGAGGAATCAGGCTGTTCTAAACATTCACGGCTTGCCCCATACCCATAAGTTGGGTTTGCAATTCAGCCAGAACATTTTTAATTTCAAGGTTGATAATGCCCAATTTGGCAGAGGCATCCGCCAGCACAAGGAAAACCGCATCTTCGGTACAACTGGTGAGAATGCCATACCCACTGGCACCCTCTACAAGGATGCGCTCGATTTTGCCCCGGCTTAGCTCTCGTCCAATACGTTCCCCCAACGACAGCATGGCCGCTGACATTGCTGCTACCCGTTCATCATCCATTCCCCCCGGCAAGGTTGCCGCCAGCGTCAGACCATCGGGAGACACAAGGGCGGCTCCTTGGACATTACTGGCATTGGCAACAAAGTTTTGCAGTGTAGCTTCAAGTTTTGCGGCATTAATTGGCATAATCTAATCCTCGTAAAGATATGGGAACTTTTTGAACAATGACTGCTAGGTGACCTACATGGCAGCAGCCCCTGTGGCAATTAGCCGTTGAAACAGTGCCTGGGTCCAACCGGTTTCCTTAAGAACCGCTTGGGAAGACACCTCGAAGTAGGCCTGCTCAATAAAGGCAAGATCAATCATGCAAATTTTGCCTAGGGCATCACTGAGAGCCTCGGATTTGTTGGCTTCCCTTAACTTTTGCCGCACGGCGTTGACAACAATTGCCATCGCGGGTACCACATGCTGTGGCCCAATGCCAATGCGCACGTGAACCAGACCAATTTTCCAGCGTCGCTCAGCGTAGGCCTTGCCCCAACCATCCATCCCTGTGAACATTTCATGGAACCAGTCGATGAAGGTTTGATGGAGGCGATGAATGCGTCCTTCTGTGGCGTTGAGAATGGCATTCATCTCTTCATCCCGTCCTAGGTAGTCATAAAAAATGTCGGCCATTTGGGGGGCAATTTCCTTTCCCCACGGCGCGGCCTCCGCCAACAGGGATTTGTCTGCATCAGTCAACTGGACTCGCCGTACCATCGTTGCCATAAAGTTGACTGGCTCGATTGCCATATTGATCACCTCGAAACACTCAATAATTGAACACAAAAGCTTGGCCTAGGGTGGACAAATACCCTCCCTTACATAAAAAGTTAGAAACGGCTAAGGGGAATACCTCTCTTGCTTTTGGGAATAACTCCCTAGGTTGGATAAGGATTTACTCAATTGAAGCCTACTTCACCCCTCCCCTGACAAGGAACACAATCGTATCATAAAACTGTCAACAGCCCCTTAAGGGTATCCCCGGCAACAACAAAATAAATCAAAATAGTTAGAAATATTCTTTAATTGTCTAATTAGATTTCTACAAGAAATAAAATAATTTTTAAGAAATAGCGCCAATATCTCCATGCGCTTGACGGCGCTGCCAAAAGTATGCCAGCCTAACATTGTCATCCATCTAGAAAACTGTGGATGATCATAGGTCTTGATCTTGAGTTATGAGAGGGTAGTTGTATGTCCGATCGCTTGACCTACCAAGGCGAAATGGAAACGAAGCTGCAACAACTCGGTGCCCAGCTTGACCAACTCAAGGCAAAGGCGGATCAAGCGGGTGAAGATGTCAAGGCAGATATTGAAGCTAAAATTGAAGCCCTCAAGGCCAAACGCGATGAGATTACTCAGCAATTGGCTGCCCTCAAAGAAGCGGGCGATGATGCTTGGGAGTCCCTCAAAGCAGGGTTCCAGAGTGCGTGGGATGAGTTGAGCAAGGCCTTTGAGGAAGCAGCCAGTAAGTTTAAGGGTGAATAACTGTTTTCTTAGCTCCAACCCTCAATGGTGACATCGACGCGATCGCCCTCGTGGGATAGGGGCGCAATGTTAAGGTAATACAACGGCTGATCGGCAGAAAGATTCCGCAGCCAATGGAGACATTGGGCATCCACATGGACATAGGAGCCGGTTTCCACGGGGGTACGGATCAAGGCGGTTGCTGCCACAGAACTCGCAGGGGGCGTCATCGGGCAGGTAATGAGTTCTCCCACGCCCGACACAATCAGAAAGATGTCATCGCCTCGATGGTGATAGTGGGGATAATTGGCTTGTCCGGGTTCAATGCGATAAAGGCTAGAGGCTAGTTCCGCATTGTGGTGATCCAAAGGACAAACGGCGTAGCCTGGTCGCTTAGGCATCCAGTTTTGGCAACGCTCGATTAATTCAGGAAAGGAGAAAACTAACATTGTGCCCTTAGGATAAATCTTGACCATTATGAATATTAAATTATTGTATCGCCAAGCGATCGCGCTATCCTAGCCAATGGCCGCGGTTCGGAGTTTTGAATGAGTACACCCATTCCGGTCATTGTTGTCGGTGCTCTCGGCAAAATGGGACGCGAGGTCGTTAAAGCCGTACAACAGGCTGCCGACACTGCCCTCTATGCTGCTGTTGATCGCAAGCAGGTGGGGGAGGATATTGGTGAAGTCCTAGGGCTAGGGGCGCTGGGCATTCCAATTAGTGGCAGCTTGCAAGAGGTGTGTGTCGCCGCTGCCCAAGAAAAACAAGGGGTGGTGATGGTGGATTTTACCCATCCCACAGCCGTCTACGAAAATGTGCGCATGGCGATCGCCTACGGTATCTATCCTGTGGTCGGAACAACGGGCTTGAGTCCAGAACAAATTGAAGATCTGGCCGAGTTTGCCGACAAGGCCGATATGGGGGGGGTGATTGCTCCCAACTTCTCCATTGGTATGGTGTTACTGCAGGAGGCGGCCATCCGGGCGAGCCAGTATTTTGACCATGTGGAGATCATTGAACTGCACCACAACCAAAAGGCTGATGCTCCTAGTGGTACCGCCATTCAAACCGCGCAGCGTTTAGCAGAATTGGGTAAAACCTTTAACCCACCGCAAGTGCAGGAGTCGGAACATCTCAGGGGTGCCCGCGGGGCGTGTACGGAGGGGGAGATTCGCATCCACAGTGTGCGCTTGCCGGGACTGATTGCCCATCAGGAGGTGATTTTTGGCGCACCGGGGCAAATTTATACGTTGCGCCATGACACCAGCGATCGCCAGTGCTATATGCCGGGGGTACTGCTGGCAATCCGCAAAGTACGGCAGCTCAAGCGCTTGATCTATGGCCTAGAGAAGCTGCTCTGATTTAGCAATTTAGACTGCAGGTATTTGCTGCAACAACCAAAAGCCTTGCAGGGTCTCCTGTTCTGGTCTTTCCTTCACGGCAATGAAATGCAAGCCTTGGCTTTGGGTACAGGCGTCCCTAAAGGCGGCCAGTTCTTTCTGAATCTGGGGATTGCGGCCACTGATGAGTACCCAGCGATCGCTGGCTCCCGTTTCCAACACTAGCAACGGCTGAGGTTCTTCCTCAAAACTCAAATAGGCCGGCTCTAATCCCGACAGCCAACCCGCCAAGGGCAGTGCGCGCTGCGAATAGATAATTAACCCCGGCAGTAGCGTATCGTCACTGAGGGTCAAAAAGGGCAGTGGGGGTACCTCACCAAAGGGCAGTTCCCATTCACCAGCCGTTTTAATTTCCCCCAGAGGAAGACCACTGAATTGCCAGCGATCGCCCCTCAGGGCTGGTGGTAAAGGTTGAGGCGCAGGGAGGATCAACTGGGGTGGCGTTGCCAGATCGGCTTGGTAGTTGGGTAGGGTTGGATAGAGGTTTGTGGCGCGATCGCGCAGCCAATCATAGAGGGCAAACGTGCGCCGACTGGGCACCATCACTAATCCTGCCGCTTCTCCCCCCCGCGTAATAATGCTGGTCATGGCTCGGCGGAAAAAACGTACCCGATCGGGTTGAGCGCTGTTTGCCAGTCCCAGTTGCTGCCGCCATTGATCCATGGCTTCTTTGAGGGCAGCTTCTAACCAGCGGGCATTGGCTTCAGCTCCGGCACAAGTTTTGCTGAACTGAAATTGTTGCTGGCGATCGCAAATCAGCAATTCCCAGATTTTTTTGTTGCTTTCATCCACAAGGGGACGGGAATAAAAATCCAACTCCCAGATCGTATCCATTCACACCTAGAGGAACGTTACCCGCAAACTTGAAGCTATTTGCCTTTCCTAGGATAGGCGGTTTTGGCCGTCAAGGTAAATGTATAACCCGATACAGATTTTCCACTGTGAGAACTGGTGCAATCAAAGGTTAATTGCGGGTCAATGCTTTGCTCAGCTCCAGCCAAACAACAGCCAGATCACTTTCTGGCGCAATGGTGCCGCAACTGCGATTTCTCCTCCGCTGAACCCATGTGCAACTCTACTCCATAATCGTTGAGAATGAAAGCGATGTCCAAGTTAAAACTGAAACGTGCGAGACGGCAAAAGCGCCCGTTACGCAACCTCGACCGGCAGCCCAATTTCCGCTGGCGATCGCCAGCCCTTGTCGCCTGCATTCCCCTAGCTTTAATCATTGTGGCTGTTTGGGGAGTGGCTGCTCAGGCACAGGATGAACCCCTCACCCCTGAAACAGTTCAAGGCGTACTCAACACCATTTGGGTACTCATTGCAGCCATTCTGGTGATTTTCATGAATGCTGGCTTCGGCATGTTGGAAACTGGCTTCTGCCGCCAGAAAAATGCTGTCAACATTCTTTCTAAGAACCTCATTGTTTTTGCCTTGGCCACCCTTGCCTACTGGGCGATCGGATTCTCTTTCATGTTTGGTACCGAGGGCAATGCTTTTATTGGCTTGGGGGGCTTTTTCCTCAGTAGTGAAAACCCCGAAACCTACGGTCTTGATCCCTTTCCGGAGGGCTTACCCATCGCTGTGGCCTTTCTGTTCCAAGCTGCCTTTGCAGGAACCGCAGCCACCATTGTTTCTGGGGCAGTGGCCGAGCGGATCAAGTTTGTTGACTTTTTGATTTTCAGCCTCCTGCTCACTGGTATCTCTTACCCCATTACGGGTCACTGGGTTTGGGGGGGTGGCCTTCTCAGCAACATTGGTTTCCTTGGCCCAGATATTGCCTTTAAGGATTTTGCCGGTTCAACGGTGGTTCATGCCGTAGGCGGTTGGTCGGCACTGATGGGCGCTGCGTTCCTAGGACCACGGCTTGGCAAGTATGCCGCAGATGGTACGCCTCGGGCGTTGCCCGGCCACAACATGGGCTTTGCCATGCTGGGGTGTTTGATCCTCTGGATCGGCTGGTTTGGTTTTAACCCTGGTTCTGAACTGGCCGCGAATGAAGCTGTACCCTACATCGCAGTTACAACAAACTTGGCGGCGGCAGCCAGTGGGGTTGCGGCAACAATTACTGCTTGGCTAGCCATTGGTAAACCTGACCTCTCCATGATTATCAACGGTATTCTGGCGGGATTAGTGTCCATTACAGCACCCTGTGCAGGTGTGTCTTACTGGAGTGCCGTGATCATTGGTGCCATTGGCGGTGTGATTGTGGTCTATTCTGTCCTTTTCTTTGACCGCATCAAAATTGATGACCCCGTTGGTGCCACCTCTGTCCACTTGGTCTGCGGCACTTGGGGTACCTTAGCTGTTGGCTTGTTTGACAAAGAGTTAGGCTTGCTCACCGGCCACGGAGTGACTCAGTTGATTGCCCAGATCATCGGTATTTTGACAGTCGGTGGCTTTACTGTACTGCTGACCAGTATCTTTTGGCTGGCTCTGAAACAAACGCTTGGCATTCGTGTTTCCGAAGAAGAGGAACTCAAAGGCTTGGACATCGGCGAGCATGGCATGGAAGCCTACAGCGGTTTCTTGAAGGAGTAACTCGCCTGCCAATAAGTTTGGGGTCGTACCACGCCGCTGGACGATCCCATTGCCCTAGGTGGTTTTTGCTGTCCTCAGCGTTTGAGGGCAGTTTTTTTCTAACTTTGCAGTGATATACGCTACGCTATAGCGGCAGTACATTAGGGAGTTTTGGATGAGCGATCGCGCCATGGCGGTACGGGTGCGACAACACGTTAACCCTCTCAGTCAAAAGTTCCAGCAGGACATTGCTGTTCCCGATTGGTCAACGATTTACGAGCAACCCTCGCAGCCTTTACATCTCGATATTGGCTGTGCCAAGGGGACGTTCTTGTTAGAAATGGCAGCACTGTATCCAGAGCAAAATTTTCTGGGTCTGGAAATTCGCTACCCGCTGGTGGTGGCAGCCAATGAGCGGCGCGATCGCCAGCAACTTCGGAACCTCCACTACCTTTGGGGCAATGCCAATGTCCACTTGGGCAAAATCCTCCGCGGACTCCCCCTGCACACCGTCACGATTCAGTTTCCAGATCCGTGGTTCAAGCGCCGTCACCATAAACGCCGCGTCGTCACCCCTGAACTGGTGGCCACCCTTGCCGAACTCCTGCCCGCTGGTGGGCGTGTTGTCCTTCAGTCAGATGTCTTTGAGGTGGCTGAATCAATGGTGCAACAGTTTCGTGCCCATGCCGCCTTTAGCTCAACCTGTACCGATTGGTTACCCCAGAGTCCTTGGCCCGTCGCGACAGAACGGGAAAAATGTGTCCTCAGTAAAGGATTACCCGTTTACCGCTGGCAATTTGAGCGGTGTGCCCTCTAACTGGCTTTCAAATACTGCTGCCAAGTAGCGACAATTGCTGGGGAGCCGTACCAAGGGGCATCGGGGCGATCGCGCAAGCGACTGCGAGGCGCATGGAGCACATCTTCATAGACCAGATTCTCTGCCCCCTCAAGGTGGGCTGCTGCCACCGGTGTCACCCCATCTCCCCAACAGGCACCCTCGCCACAGGTGAGTTTATAGCTTTGATACGTAAACCAATTGGCAAACGAACCGCGTGGTGTGCCATAGATGGCCTTGCCCGCCAGACAGACATAGCGAATTTTGGGGTAATAAGCGCCGGGGTAGGTGGTGTTCACAAAGTCAAGATTGCGGCGCGTCCAACGCTCCTGACTCCGATGGGGAGTACCCAACGTGATTAGCGTGTGCACCCATTTGTGACCCGCCCAAACTTGGCTCTCATAGGGTTGATCCCCTAGGTAAATGCGGCTAATCCAGCCCCCCGCTGAGTGGCCAATGAGATGCACGGCGGACGCCCCTGTTGCATTCAGAACATGCTGAATGGTGGTATCCAAGGCCTGTAAAATTGGCGCCACCGATCGCCCCCCCAACGTGGGAAACCACGAGCGTACCCTGAGGGGCACCACCTCCGCCACAAACCCCAATTGCCGCAGATAATCCCGCAGTGGGTAGTACTCAGGGGCAGCCGCTAAATATCCCGGCAAAATAACGACAGGCAACACAGGACTAACTTGCTTGAGGCGTCGCCGGGAAGTGTATCACATTTGGATAGACGGAAATCATTAGCCCCTCGCGAGCCAGCAGCGTCTGCGGAAATCGTGCCCGTGCCAACTCACCAATGCGATCTAGACAGTCATCATCATGGCTAGGGTCATGGTGAAACAAAATCAGTTGCTTGACCTGGGCGGCTTGGGCAAGCTTAACCGCCTCCTGCCATGTGGAATGCCCCCACCCCACCTTGCTCTGCTGCGGGTGATAGTATTCTTCATCGGTATAGGTGGCATCGTAGATCATCACATCGGCGCGATCGGCCAAGGCAAACGCCCCCGGATGCAGCTGATCAGGCAAATGCTCCGTGTCTGTGATATAGGCCACATGGATACCCTGCCAACTCACACGGTAGCCCACCCCCCCACCCGGATGATTCAGGGCTTCATTACTCACCACCACACCGCCGCCTAGGTGTACCTGTTCGCCCGCCTCCAAGTCATAAAAACGCAAATCTCCCCCCATAATCTGCAACGGGACAGGAAAGTTGGGGTGCAGCATTTGATCATTCAGTCGTCGTTCAATGCCCTGACCATTTTTCCCCGGCACTGCGTAGATATGGAACTGATTCCCCGGTACAAAGGCGGGCTGAAAGAAGGGAAAACCCTGAATATGATCCCAGTGGGTATGGGTAAAGAATAAATGTGCCGCCACCGGATGTTGACTCATTAAGTGCTCCCCCAGAACCCGTAAACCCGTACCGCCGTCAAAAATGATGCGTTGACCATTAGCTTGAATTTCCACGCAGGGAGTGTTACCGCCATAGCGGACAGTGTGGGAACCGGGACAGGGAATACTGCCGCGCACGCCCCAAAACCGAATGGTGAGTGGGTTAAACATGGGCATATCGCAAATCTTGATCGTAGTGTGCCACAGAAAACACGCTTGACTTGTGATATGGATCATCCTCCCCCTGTGACGCTAGGAGTTGATAGAGTGGGGGCTAGCCGCCACGAAGGTTGGTGAAAAATTTTTTCTAAAATCTGCAAGGTGAGTGCATATTTGTAAAAACGCCATTGGATAAATGAATAGAGGGTTGTAACAGGAGGATGGATGAATAATGAGGAGTGAATAAAACAGGCAGTCACGTTTCTTCGTACGGTTGTCCTTTGATTGATATCTAGTGAGAGCGATTGATGACACGCCAACCCTGCGATAAACTCATTGCTTTGCTCCGATTTGACGGTTCCGATCGCCCGCGCTGGTATCGAGATCGCCAACTACAGGCCTACTTCACAGCAGCGGGGTACAACCTCGAGGAGCCAGAGCCGACGGCTGTCTTCCTCCTCCAAAAATTACAGAGTCAGCCGAACCATGATGATGCCCAGTACTGGCAGCGGGGTCTATTTTGCTATCTCCAAGAAACTAGTTGGTCTGTAGCCATGACCCTGCGGGAGAAACTGGGCGGGATGCATCAGGTCAGTGACTGTTTTCAGCAGGCTTGCTGTCTCACTAATGATCCCCTCAAGTTATTGAGCAAATTTAAGCCCGAGCGGGGTACGCGGCTATCCACCTATGCCTATCTCCGTATCTATGACGGTGTGTATGCTGCGCTGGTGGGGGTTCGGAAATCAGATTGGGGCCTACTCAAACACAGTGGTCTGCGTTCTCTCTCCTCAGCCTTGGGGAACCAAGGATACACAGAAGATCGAGTTCGTCAAGTTTGTGCCCTTGTCGAATTGTGGCAGGAGTTGGCGGATCAGACCACTGCTCCCGATCAGGCACTGCTGGCTCAGGTGGCTAAAACCTATCGTCAATGTTGTCCTGATCTCCCCGCTGTAACCCCTAGCGAAGTTGAAACCCTGCTCCGCACAGCGATCGCTGCCTTGCGAGCTTATCGCCAACCACAGGTGGTGAATCCTGCTGAGCAAAGGTTTTGGGACACCCTAGAAGGAGGAAATACGCCTTGGGAAGCAACCCTGAAACAGGAAGAACAGGAAACCCTTAAACGGGTCTTTGAAATGATGAAAAATGCGATTGCAGCACTGGATGACACTAGTCGTCAGGTGTTTTGTCTGTACTATTGCGAGCAGGTCAGCCAACAAGCAATTGCCCAGCACTTAGGCTTTGCAAAACAATATCAAGTGTCTCGTGCCCTAGAGCGGATTCGTGGTCATTTGGCGAAAGCGGTACTCGCCGGCCTTAACCAACCCACGCATCCTGAACGCCTTAAGGAGGCAACAGTGGCTGTCAACCTGTGGTTGAAGGAGGGTTATAAAGTGTTAGCAGGGTCTTGTCAGCGGTGTGATCAGGTAGGTATGGCAGAACACTGTCGTTATGAGGGTGCATCTTGACTGTTTTGTAAACGGTATGAACTTTTGGGAGTTGTTGTACTTAGGTAAGGAACCATGACATCGCTATCACTTTCGTTTCTCACTGCCATAGATGCGCCACCGATGGCGCACACGGAACACGTTCACATTGATTTAGCAGATGCTGGCGATCGCCAGTGGATCGAGCAGATCACAGCGGCCGCCCGCGCTTACCGTCGTGGCAGTGTCCGAATAAATGCGATGGCCTATGTAGCTGTGCGTGACTGGTTCGCAGCAATGGGCATTAGTGCCGACCCCTTCCTCTCCACCGTCGAACTGCCCATCTTCTGGGAGTTTGTCAACGGCACCCTGCTGAAGACCGCCATCGGTCAAGTGTTGATTGTGCCTGATACTTCTATAGAGCTTGACGAGTGCCGCATTCCTCAGGAATGGTTGCACATTGCCGCTTGGAAACCCGATTACATCTTGGGCGTACAAGTCTTTGCTGAAGAAGCGCAGGTCAGACTCTGGGGCTATGCACCGACTAGCAGTGTGAATCGTTCTGCCATTGATGCCTTGAGCCGTACCTACACCCTCGATCGCGAGGACATGATCGAAGATGTGCCCCTCCTCGCTGCCTTGCCGGCCTGCCATCACATCCCTGTTCCATCACCTGCCGCAACTGCGATTCCCACAGCCACGCTTCAGCAAATTGCCAGTGGTGAGATGCTCTTGCCCCGCTTGGTGTTGCCCCTAGAGGAATGGCTGCACATCATTGGGCAACCTCGCCATCGCCTTGATCTCTTTTTGGCCTGTCATCCGCAGCGGCTGAGTCTCTGGCTTTATGCCAAGACCAAGGGCGTGAGCAACCTGTTGGGTCAAGTGTGGCAAGACGTGCAGGAACTGCTTGAGGAGGGCGCGATGCTCAATCCCTATCTCAGTTGGAAGCTGGGCTGGACATCGCCAGAGTGGGCATTGCGCTCCAATGACACCTTAGAAGCCATGCAAGCTCAAGCTCAATTACGCCAAGCCTTGGAAACGGAGGATTGTCGCCAAGCGGTTGCCCTCCTCAAAGACCTGATTGCCACCACTGCCGATGAAGGATTGCGCTGGATGGCGGCAGAATATCTCCACGCTCAAGATGCCACTGCCCCAGAAGCAGGGGTGTGGAAAACTCGTACCGTGGACTTGGGTCTTGCCCTCGGCGGACAGTCCTTCGGCTTGGTCATGGCCGTACTGCCGCGAGATACGATGTCTGCCAATATTCTTGTGCGCGTCACTGCCCTCAAGGTAGGTGAAACGTTGCCCCCAGACTTGGTTTTGATGATTACTGAGGCCAATGGCAATACCTTTGCCCAAGTCACTAGTCGGCAGCAGGATCAAGCGGTGCAGTACAAGTTTTGGGGACAAATTGGCGAAACTTTTGGCATCACATTGGCCTATGGAGATGCTAAGATCACGGAAACTTTTGTTGTCTAGCTGCATTGGCTCTTTTTGATTGCCGCTGCGATGAAACACGTCTGTCTTGAAATCTACGGGGGTTGCCTTGAGCAGCATTCCTTCAAGGGTCGCCTATTATTGGGGACAGAAAGCCAAGTGGATGCCTATGGGGTGTATCCTGTAGAGTTTCCAGCAATGCCTCACCTTCCGCACCGGTATCGGCAGTGGCGCGACGCCTATCACGGCTATGCGAAGAATACTCGTCTGGGGGCTAGCGGTAACCAGATTACGAACATTGGTACTCAGCAACCCACCCTCCTTAAAGAGGTACGGCAAAACTACACTGACCTTGTGACTACCCTTGGCACGTGGTTGCACAATACGCGCATCAGTTATCTCTGCGAGGAACAGATCAATGAGCAAACTTCACTTTCTAAGGAGCAGACTTCATTTTTTGGCCTAGGCAACTTTATCTTGCCGCCGCCGATGAACGAGATTCACCGCATTTCTGTGCAGACAGATTTTGTTGAACTGTGGCACTATCCATGGCACGACTGGACACCGATTCGCCAACACAGCAATCTGGATGTGGTGTTTTCACCAATGGTGTATCAGTCCCTGAAGTCTTCGACAGCGCACCATGAGGGAGTACGGATTCTGGCAATTTTTGGCGCGAGTGGCGACCTTGATCTCAAGGGGGATCTTGAGGCTCTCAGGGCGTTACCCAATGTCGAACTCCACTGCCTGCGATCGCCCCAATTAAGTGAACTCTATTCCCTGTGGTGTCAGCCCTGGGACATTCTCTTTTTTGCTGGGCATAGTCAGGGTAATGGCATTATTATCAACAATGAAGAGGAACCATTACAGATTTACAGGCTTTATGAGACGCTTAAAACCGCAGTGAAGCAGGGGCTGCAACTGGCGATCTTTAATTCCTGCGACAGTATTCCCCTAGGACAGTTTTTGATTCAGTTGGGCTTGCCCCACGCGATCGTGATGCGCGAAGCGGTTCCGAATATTGCCGCTGAGTTGTTTTTGAAGTACTTTTTACAGAACTTTCACGGCGGTGCAGATCTCTATGCCGCTGTAGCTCAAGCGCGATCGCAATTACGCGAACTGAGTCGCTGTGATGAGTATCTGCCGGGAACGTCGGCCCTGCCCCTCATTTGCCGCCATCCCCAAGCGCGCTGCCCCCACTGGCACCATTTACGCCGATCAGAAGCCCCTGCTGTTACAGTTGGTGTGTCTGGGGGCGATCGCTCCTCCCCAAGGGTTTCTAAATTTCCCGCATTCCTCTACTGGTGTCGCTGGCAACTGGAACTGGCGCAACTCCTGCCCCACGCCCAAGATCCTAGTCGCTGGGTGACAGCAATTCCTGGGGGTTGCAGTCCCCAAAGGCCACAGCAAAACTACCAAGATGCCTTTGCGAATGTTGCCCACTGGGTCTGCGGCCTCGAGCGCACTATCGGTGGCTTTTCCCCTCAAGCGGAGTTGGCCTTTTTCTTTCCTGCCCTAGAGGCTGAGGCTCGGCAACTTCTACCGCGGATCTCTAGCCAACAGCTGCTGCCTTACTTGGAATCCTTGGTGGTGGAGCAGCGGGGTCTCCCCCGTGTCCGTGCCGCTTTTTTAATTGCGCAGCAATATCCCAATGTCAGCCACCTCAGTACAGCGTTTCAAGTTTTAGAGGATACCTTACGCCAAGACACCAAGCCCCAAGTGCGCGAAGAGCTATTAGCGGAGTGTCAGCAATTTCTCAAGGAGCTAGATGCCAAGCTGGTCAGGAGCGTTTGGGACAGCACCACGGGAGAGCGCCTACAGCAGTTTTTACAGCGGCTGCTCCATTATCCCCAACAGTCTAACCGCCTGAAACTGGCGATCGCCTCTGTTCTGATTACGGCAAAAGGCCGTTGGGCGGTTGAAGCTAGCAATGTTGCCCTAGAAATTTTTCGTAACTCCTCATACCTAGAGGATGTGATCCTTGCCAGTTGCTGTTTACACCAAGCGGGGGTGCGGCAGTGGGAGGTTGTTGGCCGACTAGAGCGCTATTTGGGCTTGGCCACGGTGCAGTCCCACCAGATTGCCCTTGCCGGCGCCCTTGGCATTGTTAGTCCGAATCATCCCCAAGCCATTGACACCCTTGAGTTAATCATTGAGCAGCAGGCCTACGATCTGGAAACATTGATGGCGGCGGTGCGGGCCCTTCACCGCATTTCCCCTGAGCATCCCCTTGTGTTGGCGACCCTGCGATCGCTCTTGGTCAAGGCGCAGGAAACCCAAGATATTCTCGGCTTTTACTATGGCCTAGCGGCTCTCGATGAATTGCAGCAGCCCCTAACTCCCTACATCTCAACTACAGTCATCCCGTGGGTTTGCCAGAAAATTGCGGTTTTTAAGGCGCAAGAAGAACCCTACCTGATGGCTCCCTATACCGTGCTGTGGTACTGTAGCCGCCATATTCCCTACCAAGAACTTGCAAATCTTTGGCAATAGTTAACTTCCCCGAAGGGGCGGGAGATCGAGCGCTTTCTGAGGATCAACCGTAGCGACTAAAGAAAAAATGGGGTCGTCGCAATGACTGACCCCGCCTGCCGATTCCTCAGAGAGGAGAACACTAAAACTTAGCCTAAGGCAGATGAGAAAAAATGTCAACAAGCTAGAAGAAAAAGTTTGCCCAAGATGCCGAGCACCCTCTTGCCCTGTCTCCCTCAGATTCCAAGCCATGGGCTTTCGCCCTAACCTCTGAGAAAAGTGACCACTGCTTTGGGGGGTGCTCAAGGTTGAAGAGTTGCTCAGCCCTCAACACCAATTGCGGGAGTAGCGTTGATCGAATTAGGGATTGTCCTTGCAATTCGGTGAGCTGATAAGATTGACCGACTACAACGCAAAGCACCACCTTTTGTTCTTCAGGGTCAACGATCCAATATTCAGGAATGCCCATTTCGGCATACTCTCGACGTTTTGTGTGATAGTCGCGATCGCGAAGCGCGCCCTTTGGGCGATCGCGATTCCCATTGCCCGGACTAACCACTTCTACCACTAAAAGCGGTGGGCGTTCGACGATCGCCGAAAGCGGATTTTGTTTGCGCAGAGCGTCCCATTCTTCGCGGTGCAAAATGCATAAGTCTGGTTCCCGTGATGTTCGCAAGCCAGTGCGCACGCCAATGCCACCGGGGAAAATTTCGAAGGGTAAATGATTCCCCTTAATTTCGTTTTCAAGCGTGGTGAATAAAAATCGGATAATTGCGATATGTAGGGGGCTACCGGTTGGCATGGTAATAATTTCGCCATTTTCTAATTCAATGCGATGATCTGCCGCATCATAATCAAGGAACTCCGCAAAGGTAACCTTTCTAACGGGAGTCTGAGTCATGGCTGAATCTCGCAAATTCAAACACAATTTTTAATGCCTAACTCCAGCCTAGCCTACCGGACTTGAGTCAAAGCTTAACTTCAGGCTAGGAGAGCAATTTCAGTTGCTGAATCACAGGTTCGGGCGTTCGCGCAGCGCGCCCTTCAGGCGATCGCGGCATCTCTGGAGTGTCTTGACTCTCTTCTTCAGAGTGGCCATTAAGGGTTTGGAGTGCCGCTAGCAGATCTTGGTGCAGCGGTTCAAGGTCAGGGTGATGATCCAGATAGAGTTGCAGGGCATGGCTGGGGTCAAGGCACTGTTCGAGGGCAACTTCTGGCAGGCGGGCAATGGGCTGGCTATTCACTAGTTGGGGCAGAAGGCTGACGCTGTGGGCACTCTCTAGTGCTTTTTGCAGCTCATGGAGGTTGATCAGGGGAATTTGATCGGGGCGCAGTTGATACATGACCCGCACCACAGCCCCGCTGATCTCCCCGCTGGCGATCGCCCCCAAGAGGGCGGCTTGGGGATCCAGTTCCAGCTCGGTTAAGTCCACACGAATGGTGCGGAAGGGGCGGGTGGGTAGGGGACAAAACTGAAATTCTGTTTTGCCCTTAGCAAGGTTCACTAAGACATAGCCCTTTTCTTCCCCCTCTTCACCAAAATCCACCCGCTCAATGCTGCCGGGATAGACCACGGGTGGATCGTGACACAGGACTTGATGGCGATGCACATGGCCAAGGGCAACATAGTCAAAACAGGGGCGCGCCAAAAAACTCAGGGGAATCGTAAAACCTTTGCCGGCACTCAAATAGCGTTCAGAGCCGTACTGGGCGGTGTCCACCATGGCATGAGCCAGTAAGACAGTGGGCAAGGCCGGATCAAGTTGGCGAATTTCCCCCTCAAGGGCAAGGCGCAGCCGCTCTAGGAGCAGTTGATGCACCTCCGCAAGGGAAAGGCCACTGGTTTCTGGCCGAGTGAGGAGCGTAGATCGCGTTAACCAAGGGAGGGTAATGACTTGAACACTACCCCGGCGAGTTTCAATGCGATGGGTAGCCAAGCGATCGCCCACGATAAAACCGGGCACCCCAAGGGTGCGATAAAGACTGAGGCTCGCGCCCCCCTGTCCTTGGGCGTGCTGATCGTGGTTGCCCACCAGCAAAACCGTGGGAATGCGGGCATCGGCCAAGCGGCGAAATTGGCTGGCAAAGGCTTCATGGACGAGAGGGGGTGGCGTGGCATCGGGAAAGGCATCACCGCCAAAGAGCACCAGATCAACGGGTTCACTGAGGGCACGGTCAATACAGGTGGCCAGAGCAGCAATAAAATCCTCAAGGCGCGTATTCAAGCCGGTGGCCGGGTTAATGTGGCCATGACTGAGGCCACTGCCCAGGTGAATATCGGACACATGGAGAATTTTCATAGCGATCAGGTGATGACCGTGGGGCGATCGCGCCCCGTTAAGCCTTGGATATTCGCCACTTCATTGGCCAGTTGAATTAAATCGGCGAGTGCTACTTGGGCATCGAGGTGCTGCTGGGCAGGATTGGGTTCAAAGCGCTCCAAATAGACCCGTAGTGTTGCCCCTTGGGTTCCCGTTCCCGATAGGCGATAGACAATGCGACTGCCATCCTCAAAAATCAGCCGAATCCCTTGATTTTGGCTGACGCTGTGATCCACTGGATCGGTGTAGCTAAAGTTATCGGCAGTGGCCACGGTGTAGGCACCCAAGGTCTGACCCACGAAGCTGGGCAGTTTTTGCTCCAGTTGGCTCATCAGGGTGTGGGCGCGATCGCTCTCAATGCCTTCGTAGTCATGGCGGGAGTAGTAGTTGCGGCCATAGGTTTGCCAATGGGCTTTGACAATCTCGGCCACGGAGGTTTGGCGGACAGCCAAGATATTCAACCAAAAAAGCACAGCCCAGAGGCCATCTTTCTCGCGCACGTGGTTGGAGCCAGTACCAAAACTTTCCTCACCGCAGAGAGTGGCTTTACCGGCATCGAGGAGGTTGCCAAAAAACTTCCAGCCCGTGGGGGTTTCATAACAGTCAATCCCCAGCTTGGCTGCCACGCGATCGGCCGCCTGACTCGTGGGCATGGAACGGGCAATCCCCGCTAAGCCGTCTTTATAGCCGGGCACCAGGGTGGCATTGGCGGCCAAAATCGCAAGGCTGTCGCTAGGGGTAACAAAACAATTAGCCCCTAAAATCATGTTGCGATCGCCATCGCCATCGGAGGCCGCACCAAAATCAGGAGCCTGCTCGCCAAAGAGTTGCTGCACCAAGTCATGGGCATAGACCAAATTGGGGTCGGGATGACCACCACCAAAGTCCGGTAGCGGCACACCATTTTGCACCGTGCCTTGGGGTGCCCCTAGGCGTTTTTCAATGATCCGATGGGCATAAGGTCCCGTAACCGCGTGCATGGCATCAAAGACAAGGTGCAGCTTCCCGGTGCGAATGACCTCAGCAATACGATCAAAGTCAAAAAGAGTCTCCAGCAATGTTTGATAATCGGCGACGGGGTCAATGACTTCAACAATCATTTCACCCAAGGGAAACTCCCCAAGGGTGTGCAGATTGACATCGGGGGCTGTGTAGATTTTGTAGCTGGTGAGGGCAAGGCTCCGCTCATAGATCGCGTTGGTCACTTTCTCTGGCGCAGGCCCGCCATTGGCAATATTGAACTTAACGCCAAAATCTCCCTGTGGACCGGCGGGGTTGTGACTGGCTGAGAGAATAATGCCACCGATCGCCCCATACTTGCGAATCACACAGGAGGCGGCTGGCGTTGAGAGAATGCCATTTTGCCCCACCTTGACCCGTGCAAAGCCATTGGCTGCAGCCATTTTGAGGATGACTTGGATCGCCTCAGCATTGAAGTAACGGCCATCCCCCCCTAAAACAAGCGTTTGCCCCTGCGGTGCCTCAATGGTGTCAAAAATCGCTTGAATAAAGTTTTCTAGATAGTGGGGCTGCTGGAAAACAGGTACCGCCTTACGCAACCCAGAGGTGCCGGGTTTTTGATCCTTGAAGGGAGTGGTGGCAACAACTTGAATACCCATTAGGAGGCTCCACAAGGGGACTGTCACTATAAGGGCAGCTTAGTCGGCTCCAGAATCGTGGTCAAGACCTTTCCATATAGTATGCGAGAGTATGCCTTTGCCCTAATTGATTTTCTGAGAGACTTGTCATCGCACCTAGACGCTTGCTACAATCATAAAGCACTCTTCAGCCGGGATAGCTCAGTTGGTAGAGCAGAGGACTGAAAATCCTCGTGTCGCCAGTTCAATTCTGGCTCCTGGCATCGCCGACAAGATGCGCCTCGTTTCGCTCCTACCGAGTGCCACAGAAATTGTTGCTGCCCTAGGATTGACACCGTTTCTTGTGGGGCGTAGCCATGAATGTGACTATCCGCCAGAGGTGAAGACATTGCCTGTTTGTACACGGGCAAGGCTAGATGCACAGCAGTCAAGTTTAGCAATTGATCGGGCGGTTCAAGACCTCCTGCGATCGGCTCTGGGCATTTATGACTTGGAACTGGCGACCCTGCAAGCGCTAAAACCGACCCACATCATTACCCAAGATCAATGCGATGTTTGTGCTGTAACCTTGGCAGAGGTGCAAGGGGCGATCGCCAGACTCTTTGAGCCACCACCGCAGTTAATTTCCCTCCAACCCCATTGCCTTGAGGATGTCTGGCAGGATATTCGGCGGGTGGGTCTTGCCCTCGGTGTCTCTCCCGACCCCCTACTGAATTCGCTACACACCAGAATTCATGCCTGTCAAGCAGGGGTGCGCGATCGCCCGCGGCGGCAAGTCGCGACCATTGAATGGATTGACCCCCTCATGGCCAGTGGCAATTGGGTACCGGAATTGATTGCCCTCGCGGGGGGTGAAAATGTCCTCGGTACAGCAGGAAAACATTCCCCCTACATTGAGTGGTCAACACTTCTGGCGATCGACCCGGAGGTGATCATTGTCATGCCCTGTGGCTTTGACCTCGAACGCAGCCGTCAAGAACTTGACCAAGCCTTGCACACTTATCCCCAGTGGCAGCAATTGCGTGCCCTGCAAACAGGTCAACTGTACATTGTTGATGGCAACGCCTATTTCAACCGCCCCGGCCCCCGCTTAGTGGATTCCCTTGAAATTCTTGTCGAGATTCTCCACCCACCCCAAGAACCAAAATTTCAAGGCATGGGTTGGCAACCCTACAGCCCTTTTCCCAAGGATGGCACACGCTCACAGCTGTAAAAGCCAGTGCCGGCAAGGATTTGATTTCCTATCCCCTATTTCAGCAAAGGGCAGCTGTACGCGCCATCAATCACAGGAGGATGGCACCAACGATAAATCTGAAGAAAAGATAAAAATTACCCGTTGCAGATTTGGCTATTTCGCCTAAGATGAGGGAAACTCAACTGATCTCATTGATCCCCTGCCGTTGTCCCAAATACATAAATAGGCAAGCTTCCTATGGCAATTGGTTATTTAGCGCTGGTTTTGCATGCTCACCTCCCCTTTGTCCGCCACCCCGAGAGTGACTACGTTTTAGAAGAAGAGTGGCTCTTTGAGGCAATTACCGAAACCTATGTGCCCCTGATCTGGATGTTTGAGGGGCTAAAGCGTGACGGCGTGGACTTCAAAATCACAATGAGTATGACGCCGCCATTAATTTCAATGCTGCGGGATCCGCTACTTCAGGAACGCTACGATCAGCACTTGGCAAAACTAGAGGAACTGGCAGAACTAGAGGTAGAGCGCAATACCTACAATGGCCACATCCGCTACCTTGCCGAGCACTATGCCCAAGAATTCAACCGCGTACGGCAGACATGGGAAAACTACGATCGCGACCTCGTCAAGGCCTTTAAGCAGTTTCAAGACACCAATAACCTTGAAATCATTACCTGTGGTGCCACCCACGGCTACCTACCCCTCATGAAAATGTATCCCCAAGCGGTGTGGGCACAACTGCAAGTGGCCTGTGAGCACTATGAACAAACCTTTGGCCGCCCGCCCAAGGGCATTTGGCTGCCAGAGTGCGCCTATTACGAAGGCCTAGAGCGAATGCTGGCCGATGCGGGTTTGCGCTATTTCATTACTGATGGCCATGGTATTCTCTATGCCCGTCCGCGGCCTCGCTTTGGCACCTATGCGCCTATTTTCACCGAAACTGGGGTGGCTGCCTTTGGCCGCGATCATGAATCCTCACAGCAGGTGTGGTCGTCAGAGGTGGGCTATCCGGGGGCGCCTGAATACCGTGAGTTCTACAAGGACTTGGGGTGGGAAGCAGAGTACGAATACATCAAGCCCTACATCATGCCCAATGGCCAACGCAAAAATACGGGAATTAAGTACCACAAAATTACGGGTCGTGGCCTAGGACTGGGAGAGAAGCAGCTCTATGACCCCTACTGGGCTCGGGAAAAAGCAGCCGAGCACGCCGCCAATTTCATGTTTAACCGCGAAAATCAAATTCGCTACCTGCACCACCTAATGCAGCGTCCGCCAATTGTGGTCTCTCCCTACGATGCGGAACTTTATGGTCACTGGTGGTATGAAGGGCCTTGGTTCCTTGACTTTCTCTTCCGCAAGGTCTGGTTTGACCAAGACACCTTTGCCATGACCCACTTGGCAGACTATCTGCGCGCCCATCCCACCCAGCAGGTGTGCCGTCCGTCCCAGTCCAGTTGGGGCTACAAGGGGTTCCATGAATACTGGCTGAATGACACCAATGCTTGGATTTACCCCCACCTCCATAAGGCCGCTGAACGGATGATTGAACTGGCCAAGGGGGAGCCGTGGGATGAACTGAGTTGGCGTGCCCTCAACCAAGCGGCACGGGAATTACTCCTTGCCCAATCCTCAGACTGGGCTTTTATTATGCGGACGGGAACGATGGTACCCTATGCGGTTCGCCGCACCCGTAGCCACTTGATGCGCTTCCACAAGCTCTATGATGACATCAAGGCACAAAAAATTGATGCGGGTTGGCTGGAAAAAGTGGAAGCCATTGACAATATCTTTCCCCACATTAACTATCGGGTCTATCGCCCCTTGTAGTCGGAGCAGTGGTTAAAGAACGCCAAAGCCTTTGCGTTTCTTTTGCTTCTTGGGCTTTTTGGGAGCCTGAGCACGACCCCCTCGACCCATTGGGTTCATACCCGGCATACCCATTCCCGGAAAGCCCCCTTGACCCATCTGCTGCATCAGGGATCGCATCCGCTGGAAATCGCTGACCAACTTTGTTACATCGGCTACTTGATAACCAGAACCTTTGGCAACCCGTTCACGGCGACTGGGGGAGCTAGCGAGAAGTTCAGGATTGCGACGCTCTTCGCGGGTCATGGAGTTAATCATTGCTTCCGCCCGTTTGAGTTGTACTTCGCCCTGCTGGAGTTGCTCCGTTGAAATTTTATTCATGCCGGGGATGAGCTTCATAATTCCCGCAAGGGAACCCATATTTTTTAGTAGGCGCAGTTGCTTGAGGAAGTCATCAAAGTCAAACTGGGCTTCGAGGATTTTGCGGGACATTTTTTCGGCATCGGCCAAGTCCACTTCCTCTTGGGCTTTTTCGACAAGGGTGAGGACATCCCCCATCCCCAAGATGCGAGAGGCCAAGCGATCGGGATAGAAAGGTTGGAGAGCCTCGACTTTTTCACCAACACCAATAAACTTAATCGGTTGTCCGGAGACTTGACGCACCGAGAGAGCTGCACCGCCGCGTGTATCCCCATCCAGTTTGGTGAGAATGGCTCCCGTAATCCCCACCTGCTCATGGAAGGCACGGGTGAGGTTGGCCGCCTCTTGCCCCGTCATCGCATCTACTACTAAGAGGGTTTCGTGGGGTTGTACCGCATCTTTAATGGCCGCCAGTTCTGCCATCATCTCGGCATCAATTTGTAGGCGCCCCGCTGTGTCAATAATCACGGTATCCACACCGAGTTCCTTGGCTTTGGCCACCCCTTGGCGAGCAATTTCCACGGGGCTAACTTCTGTACCCATCTCAAACACGGGCACGTCAATTTGTTTGCCAAGGGTAATCAACTGATCAATCGCAGCGGGACGATAGACATCGGTGGCCACCAAGAGGGTGCTGCGGCGTTCTTTGCGCAGGTGCAGGGCGAGCTTTGCTGTGGCGGTGGTTTTCCCCGTTCCCTGTAAACCGGCCATGAGAATAATCGTGGGGGGTGGCTCCACGTGAGCAAGGGGACTGTGGGATTCCCCCATGACCTCAACAAGGGCATCGTAAACAATTTTGATAAATTGCTGATCGGGACGAACCCCGGCAATGACCTCAGCACCGATCGCCCGCTGACGCACATTTTCAATAAAGTCTTTAGCGACCTGGAGGTTGACATCGGCCTCTAACAGGGCACGGCGCACTTCCCTAAGAGCTTCTTGGATATTGTTTTCGGTAATTTTGTCTTGACCCCGTAGGGTTTTCCAAGCAGATTCAAGGCGTTCAGCAAGGGCGTCAAACATGGATTACAGCTCAAGGGGCAACAAGAATTTCATTGATCTTAGAGTATCTATCGTAGCAAACCGTCTTCCCCATACCGTCTTGGCTGCCGATTTAAGCAAGGGGCTGCGAGTTGCAATTTGTAGCAAAGTTAGCAGTGGTCGTCAACCGTATCCGCTAGGCTTTCACGGTAAGATAAAAACATTGGGGTTAGAGTCTTTATTTTTATCAGGTTCTATAAAGACGGCCTATTAAAGGCTCTGATCGGCGGGAGGTGTCCAATGCTTGTGATCCTCACCCAAAATCAGATTTTACCGTCACAGTCTGTGTGTCAATCCTGCTTGTTTGCTGATCGCCAAGGCAAACCCCGCTGGCAGGAGGGTCAGCTCCGTTGTGGGGCGCCTCTAGGGAGTACTGCTGAAGCGGGATGTCAACACTTTCGCTGTCAAATGGGGTTTCATTTAGTGGCGGTGTCAGATTTGCCGACTCCTCTCGAGCAAGACCATTGAGGGAAATCGCCACCAAGGAATATCAATGCTGGAATTTGAGAACTACGATCCGGAAGACTTTTACGACGAGTGGTTTCTAGCCAAAGGCCAACCACGACCTTTTATTGAACCGCTGTTACAACGGGTGCGATCGCTGCCAGCGGGAGAACTGCAACAGCGCCAAAAAACCGCCCAACAGGTGATGTTTAACATTGGCGCCACATTCACGGTCTATGGTGCTGCCGAGGGCACCGAGCGGATCATGCCCTTTGATATTCTGCCGCGGGTCATTCCCGCCCAAGAGTGGCAAGCCCTTGAACGGGGTCTCAAGCAACGGATTGCGGCGCTCAATACATTTATTGCTGATGTCTATGGTGAGCAAAAAATTATTAAGGATGGTGTCATCCCACGGGAAATCATTGAGTCGGCCAAGGGCTATCTGCGTCCCTGCCATGACCTGAAGCCGCCGGGGGGCATTTGGTGCCATATTACGGGTACCGACTTAGTGCGCGATCGCGATGGCACCTTCTATGTTCTAGAAGATAACCTGCGCTGCCCTTCGGGGGTCTCCTATGTGCTAGAAAACCGCCGCGTGATGAAAAGCACGTTTCCCCTTGTCTTCAAAGAACTGCACATTCAACCTGTGGACGAGTACCCCAGCCGTCTCCTAGAAACGCTGCTGAACCTTGCGCCCCCCGGCCTACCGGATGCGACCGTGGTGGTACTGACGCCGGGGATGTACAATTCCGCCTATTTTGAGCATTCCTTCCTTGCTCAGCAAATGGGGGTAACGCTCGTGGAAGGGCGGGATCTGGTGGTGGCTGATGGTTACCTACAAATGCGCACAACCAAGGGTCTGAAGCGCGTGGATGTGGTCTATCGCCGCATTGATGATGACTTCATTGATCCAGCGGTATTTCGTCCTGATTCGATGCTGGGGGTCAGGGGTCTGATGGAGGTTTATCGCCAAGGGCGGGTGGCGATCGCCAATGCCCTCGGAACTGGCGTGGCCGATGACAAGGTGATTTATGCCTATGTGCCGCAAATGATTCGCTATTATCTCGGTGAGGAACCCCTACTACCCAATGTGCCCACCTACCTGTGTTGGGAGCCACAACAGTTGGATCATGTGCTCAAGAACCTCGATTCCCTCGTGGTGAAATCTGCCAACGAGTCCGGCGGCTATGGCATGCTCATTGGTTGCCAAGCCACGACTGAGCAGCGGGCAGAATTTGCGGAGCGCATCAAAGCCAATCCCCGCAACTACATTGCCCAGCCCACCCTTTCGCTGTCGCGCGTGCCCACCCTGCTGGGGGATGAAATTGTCGGCTGCCATGTGGACTTACGCCCCTATATCCTGTACGGCAAGGAAATTTATGTCCATCCCGGTGGTCTGACGCGGGTGGCAATGAAGCGTGGCTCATTGGTGGTAAATTCTTCCCAAGGGGGCGGGAGCAAGGATACTTGGGTGCTTAATGATTAGAGCCGTCTTTTGGGGACAGGGGATGCTAGCGGTAAGGCACCACCTATGTTAAACAATTATTAGCTATTAGCCAACGCTGATCGGTGAACTTAGCCTAAACTTGCTGAGGTACTGAAGGAACTTAAGCACATGAATGAATTTGAGACATCCCCAACCACAGAAACTACCCATACGGAAAAGCCTATTTTTGAACCAACGCCGGCACCAGCACCCTTAGCGGAAGTAGAGTCTCAGCCAGCGCCGCCGAAAGTGGGCGGTCTCACGGATGAACAGTGGCAACAGGCTCGTGAAAAACTCTATTGGCTCCTCACGGTCTTCCCCGATCAGGTTAGTGCATTTGTGGGTGAATACAAGCAGCCCCTGCGCACCCTCCTCATCATTCTTGCCACCATTCCTTTTGTGGCACTAGCGGTTGCCATTTTGGAAGTAGTGAATGCCATTCCCCTCCTAGGCCCGACCTGTGAACTCGTAGGCTTTGGCTACACTTGTTGGTTTCTGTATCGCTATGTCCTCTTTGAGTCCGGTCGCCGTGAACTTGGCCAAAAGGTGAATGAGTATAAATCCCGTATCCTTGGGAATGAAGGCGCCAGTTCTTCTTAAGCGAGTTCATGCGCCTGCATTATCTCCAGCACGTGCCCTTTGAGACCCCTGCCTACATTGCCCAGTGGGCGATCGCCCGTGGTTTTGATTGGCAAGGCAGTCATCTCTATGCAGGCGAGCCGCTACCCGCATTGACGGAGGTGGATGCGCTGATTGTGATGGGCGGCCCTATGGGGGTACACGATGAGGCTGTTTATCCATGGTTAGGGTCTGAAAAGGCCTTTTTGCGCCAAGCGATCGCCAACGGGTTACCCATTTTCGGGATTTGTCTTGGTGCTCAGCTCTTGGCACAAGTCCTAGGGGCAGAGGTCACCCCAGCACCCACGAAGGAAATCGGCTGGTTTCCCATTGAACTGACAGCAGCCGCCCAAGCGCATCCTTGGTTTCAGGATTGGCCACCCCAACTGACGGTGCTGCATTGGCATGGGGAGATGTTTAGCCTCCCTCCGGATGCAATGCCCCTCGCCAAAAGTGCCACCTGTCCGCAACAAGGATTCTTGTGGGGCGATCGCGTTGTTGGTCTTCAGTTTCACTTAGAAGTGACCCCCGCTAGCCTTGGGGAGTTGATTCAGCACTGTCAGGACGAGCTAGTGCCTGATTCCTACATTCAATCGGCAACTGACATTCAAGCCCACGCCGCGCAAACCGCATGCTTGACTCCCTATCTGGAACGTTTACTTGAGCGCTGGATTCAGTCGTGATCATTACCAGTCGGCAGAATCCCTTGGTGCGCTCGATCCGTAGGCTGCACCACCGCAAATATCGCCAAGGGCACTTGCTTTTAGAGGGGACTCATTTGCTCCAAGAGGCACTGGCAGCCGGCTATCGCTTATCAGTGGTTTGCTATACCAGCGCTTGGCAAGCAAAGCAATCGCCAACATTTTGGCAGCAGGTTGTCCATAGGAGCGATCGCACCGTTGAAGTCAGTGAAGAGGTACTGACTGCCCTCTGTACGACAACCACTCCCGATGGCGTTGTTGCTGTTGCCAACTATACACCCCTTCCTACCTTGCCACTCCAGCGTTTAGGTCTGTGCTTAGTCACGCTTCAGGATCCGGGCAACTTGGGAACGATTATTCGTACCGCTGCCGCCGTGGGTGTTGAGGGGCTATTGTTGACCCCCGATTGCGTGGACATGACCCATCCAAAAGTGTTGCGTGCCAGTGCCGGCCAGTGGTTTCGCCTACCGATGCAAACTGTTAGCGATGGTTTGGCCACTCTCAAAGCCTACCAAGCCCAAGGATGGCAAATAGTCGTCACATTACCAACCGCGCCACTGATCTATTGGCAAGCGGATTTTCGTCAACCGACCTTACTGGTCATGGGAAATGAAGGCCAAGGGTTACCCCCGGCCTACCAAGATCTCACGTTTACGGCACTGCGGATTCCTCAGGAGCCAAATGTTGAATCCCTCAATGTGGCGATCGCCACAGCAGTGCTCTTGTACGAAGTCTATCGCCAACGCTGGCTGAACTAAACCACAAAAAAGTTGAGAACGCCTACCACTAGCACTAGGGCAATCCATAGCCCAGAGCCAAGGAAAATTAACTGCTTTGAGCGATCCCAATCTTGGGGAGAGGCGTAGGCCACTGGCACACCCACCACCATCACAAAGGAGAGGATGACAAGGGCAGCAAGAGCCAGTTGAAAGAGAATCGTCATTGTTGCTAACTCCCAAATCTTATCAGCGGCAATGGTAGCGAAGCGGCTACCTCTGAACTAGCATTATCCCCCATTTGTTGACCCTAAACTAGGCTCAGAAGCGAGTTATATCGCAACTACTGCCAACCCTGAGCCAGCCACGATCGCGGATCGACGCACTCGCCATTAACGTAGAGTCCCCAATGTAAATGGGGTCCTGTGGAGGCACCCGTATTGCCAACCGTACCAATGACTTGCCCTGCCTCAACCATTTGTCCCTCTTGGACGTGAATTTGATCGAGGTGCAGGTAAATCGTCAGCACCCCTTGCCCATGATCAATACCGATCGTGTTGCCATGGATGAGAAATCCTTGGGATTCTCGCCCCACTAAGGCCACTCGCCCCCGCTGCGCCGCTACTACGGCTGATCCCTTGGGGCCTGCATAGTCCAAACCACGATGGAAGTAGTCCTTGGCCAAAACCCCGTTGTAGTACCGCCGTACGCCGTAGGGTGTGGTCACAGGGCCACTGTTGGGGCGGCGAAAGGCACCTTGCCAGAGTCTTTCGGGGGTGACCAGTGCCTTAAAGGCATCCACGCGATCAAATTCCAAATCCGTTCCTGAGGCGTCTTTGCCCGGTGGGAGCCAAATCCTTTGCACAGGAAAGGAGCGATCGCCCACCCACAGAAGCATATTGCGGGTTTCATTTCCTGAGCGAACCACCAATGAACGGCGGCCGGGGGTCTGGAGTGGTGTTGTGGCCACAAAGGCACGCCATTGCTGTGGCCCAATGGAAAAGACCGGCAGCGCTTTGCCCGCCACCTCGACCGTGGGCTGTTCTGAAGCGTTGACCACAATGGCCAGCGTATCTCCCAAAACAGGGCGATCGGGACTGACGGTGACCGTAATTGGAATCGTAACTTGACTACTGGCGGGCAGAATGGTGGCAGTGATAATGGCAGGTACTAGCCACGGGAAAAGGCAATCGCGCATAGCGGCAAGAAACAATGAGCCTCTAGATTGGGCACGCAAAAATGCACTGGGGTTCCAAGCAGGAACGAATGAGAAAAAGCCGCCAGTAAATTTACCGACGGCTGGATGATTAAAGCATCCTTGGGCGTAATTTAACGACGGCGGGGCACTTTGGCTAAGTAATCAATATCAGCGGCACGCAACTGCTGGGCATAGCGAGTCTTGGGCGCGATCGCTGCTGCCAAATCGCGGTATTTGCGGGGGTCGCCCTCCGGTAGCCGCCGCTCTTGGAACTTGCGATCGTAGAATTTCTCCAGCGTAAACCGCCAATCGGTGGTAGTGGTGCCCACTTTGTCGCGGTATTCAAAGCCATAGCGCGGCGTCACGAGGTTAAAGGGACGTCCCTCCATCCGCTTGCGCTGGTAGGGCACCGTAAAGTCACCAAAGGCATTGGTGTATTCCTCACTGTCGAGGAGGGCATCGACAAAGCCATAGAAGCCAAGGGTGCCGATTTTAATTGACCAAGCAATTTTTTCCTCTTCGTTGTAGGCACTGCGCCCCAAGAACCGCCGCAGGCACACATCCACCAAACGGTAGTTGTCGTTCACAGCCACCACCGTATTGTAGAAGCGCTCTGATTTGGCCAGACCGCGAATGAAGTCCCGCACCGTAATCACTCGGTTCACTAATTGGGATTCCAAGGTGATTTGACGGTTAAAGGCTAAGGTGGCATGCTCACTAAACACCTGCCGATAGCAGGCCCAGATCACCTCGCGGATTTCCGGGTAGGAGGCCGCATCCTCAAGACGATAGATATAGGGGCTATCTTCGTTTTGATCGGCAATGCCAAAGGTAGCGACGCGGTGGTTTTGAGTCGTCGGCTTGTAGGCGAGTAGAGGTAAGTCCATGGATCTCTCCCAAGTCAAAGAGTGAAACAATAGCTAGCGCAGCGGAAAGGTCGCCGTCGGGTTGATCGACGCCGGTACAGTCGGGCGATCGCGCCGCGTGGTATCGGGGATTTGCACATTGGCCGTGGACACTGGCTTGAATTGCACAGGTGTCACCTTGACTGATCGTGCCATCTCCAAGAAATTGCGAATGTCGCCCCACTTGTAGCGACTGTTCTCTAACTTATCGCGCCAGTAGTCACCATAGCGAGGGGTCACCAGATTAAAGGGGCGATCTTTATAGCGACGACGCTGGTAGGGCACAGTGTTATCGCCAAAGTTTTGCGTATATTCGTCACTATCCACAAGGGTATCCACAAAGTTCTGCCAACCGTCGGTGGCAATGCGAATGGACCACGCCAGTTCTTCATCTTTGTTGTAGGGCGCACGCCCAAGGAGTCGCTTCAGGGCAATTTCCACCAAGCGATAGTTGGAGTTCGTCTCCACCACCAAGCGACGGAATGTCTCCGATTTGGCCAAGCCGCGAATAAAATCCCGTACCGAAATGGCACGACTGGCTAGTTGGGACTCCAAATGGGGCTGGCGGGTACTCTTGAGGACGACGTGCTCACTGAAGACTTGGCGATAGGCCGCCCAAATCAGTTCGTCAATATCTGACTGATCCACTACATCCTCAAGGGAATAGCGCCAAGGGGTGTCTTCATTGGGCACTTCATAGCCCGGTACCCGCTGATTTTGGGAGCTAGGGGCATAGCTCAGCAAGGGAATCGTCATGGCTTACACCTTTGGTTGAGAGGGCAAATAACGATAGGGCAACGCAACGGGCACAGGTTTGACCGGTGTCGGCGGTAGATCCCGCTCTTGGGCGGTGTTGGGAACCGTCACCAAACTGGAGGTGGCCCGTGCCACATGGCGTTGAGTATCGAGGGTAGGCACCACAATTGAACGCGCCATAGAGAGGAAGTTGGCTGGAATCGCGCCGCGGATAATTTGCTTGTCCAGTGGCCCTGCAGTGTAGTAGCGCACTTGATAGTAAGAACGACCACTGAGGGACATTTCCTTGTTGCGCCAGTAGTCGCTGTAGCGGGGATTAACGAGGTTAAAAGGACGCGCCATGCGCCGCCGCCGTTGGTAGGGGACAATATCGGCACCAAAGTTTTGCTGGTACTCGTCGCTGTCCACCAAGGCATCAATAAATCCTTCTAGGCCACGGGTGGCTAGAATAATCGACCAAGCAATCTGCTCCTGCTGGCCATAGGTGGGGCGGCCAAGGAATCGCTTGAAGGAGACATCCACGAGGCGGTAATTGGAATTGACGGCTGCCACTTGCTCGCGATAGACCTCGGACTTACCCAAGCCACGGATAAAATCCTGTACGGAAATGGCACGATTGCGCAGTTGGGATTCTAGGAAGGGCTGACGGTAGGAGTCCAAAATCAGGTGCTCGCTGAAAATTTGGCGATAGGCTGCCCAAATCAGGGCATCCACGTCTGCGGCATCGGTGGCATCGGTGAGGCGGTAGATGACGGGATCATCCTCGGCGGGGACTTCATAACTGACCACCCGCTGGTCAAGGGTTCTGGGCTTCACAGCCAGCAAGGGTAACGACATAACTTTCCAATCCTTTTAGGTGTGCATGGACAGAGAGTCCCTCTGGAGGGCAAGTTGACAACGGGAACGCACAACAATGTCGGGGTCGCGATCGCTCAAATGATTGAGGAGGAAACGCACCGCTTCCCGAAGGGCACGAGCAGCCGCCTGCTGATGCAGATGATCGAGGGCAACACCCACGGCATAGCGAACCGCCCAATCCGCTGCTTCACTGTTGCGTTGAAGAACTGTGAGTGCTTCCCTTAATTGAGCCTCTCTTGCCGTCTCTTCAGGGATTAACTGCCAGCGGAGCGTTCCTAAGGCCTTTGTGGCGGCGCGGCGAACACTGGGGGCAAAATCCGACTGCGCGGCAGCCAATAAGACCCGTAGGGCGGCAGGATGACCAATACTCCCCAAAACTCGCACCCCATAGGCACGGGCACCATAGTTGTATCCATCCAACTGTGCCAACAGCGGCTCCACAACCGCATCCCCAAGGGCAATGAGGCCTGCCACAGCGGCTTGGGCAGCAGCGGGGTTGTTGTACCCCAAAACCGCAATCAGCGTGGGAATAGCAGCGGTGTCTTTTTGCTGGGCAAGCTGAACCACCGCCTCGCATAGGGCAGGAGCAGAGGTGGCAGTCTCAACGGCATGGATATAGGGATGGAGATCACTCACAGCAGTTGATCCAATCCTTGAAAGAGGGAGAGGGTCTGTGCGGCTGGGGCGGCCTGCCGCAGTTGCTGGCTGAGGATGCCGTGGAGGGCAATGAGCTTGAAGCTCGCTTCAACACCCGCCTGCAAAATAGCCTCTGCTGCGGGTAGATAGCCCATCGCTCCCAAATCCAGAAGCGCTGTCCGTCGCAGTTGCACATCCTCACTGTTGAGAGCCGCTAGCAGGCGATCGCCATACTCGGCCGCTCCCGTGAGCTGAAAAAGTGCCCGCGCAGCGGCAAATTGGACTCGCGGCATTTCATGGGCCAAGAATGGCTCAATCAGGGCAATGGCTTCAGTGGCACCAAGGTGACCCAAGCTTTCAATCACGGCTTCCACTGGCTGCACCAGATGCGGGCGACCGGGGACGAGCCGCGCCATTGCCACACCCCCTTCTAGGAGCGATTGCAGGGGCGCGATCGCTTGAGGGTCTCCCAACTGACCAAGAGCAATGGCCGCCGCCTCACGGACATAAAAATCCTCGCAGCGCAAGCACTCAATTAATGCCGGTACGGCTTGGCGATCGCCCAACTTGCCCAAGGCACGGGCGGCATTCCGCCGCAGAGGGTAACCCCCCAATTCTGTGCGATCGGCCTCATCGGCCAAAGCAGCAATCAAGGCGGCCACAATCGCCTGCCGCTCCGCTGCCGTTGCTGTTTCTAGGCCAAACTTCCCCAGCCACCACGCCGCATAGTAGCGGAGACTGGTATCCGTCCCCTGAAGCTGCGCCAGCATTTGGGGAACCGTCAGTTGTACCGGTTCAGAGACCGCCGTCATTCCCTCTCCAGACATCAGCCAATTAGGAGGCGACCACGGGGGTAATGGAAACGATTTTGCCCCCCATGCGGGTAATGCGCTGCATCTCTTCATTCATGCGGTTGTAGGGCACCGTAATAAAGGTGCTACCGCTGCGCCGAATCGGAAACCCCATTTTGTCAGTTTCTTCGTTTTGACGCAGACCCACAACCTCGTAGCGGAAAACGCGAGCGCCGGAGGGGCTAAGGGCAGCACTTCCAGACGCAGTTTGACCAAACATGACACCTGACTCCCAATCTCAAAAGGACGCTAAACAAACATTCCTAGGCAGGATTGACACTGACAATGCGAGCACCCGTGCGCTGAAGCTGCTGCATTTTGCTCGACAGTTGCTCATAGGGCACCAAGAAGGCGGTACTGCTGCGGCGCACCCCCGGATAGCCCGGTTGGCGAATGCCCGCCACTTCAATGCGATAGACGCGGCCACTTTCACCAAAGGAACCACCCAAGCAAGCCCGTGGGGGAACATCGGCACTGGGGGTGTAGTAGGCAAAGGCCGTATCGCTACTCGAAGGCGGCACCACCGTATTGGGACTGTTGGTGGCCAGATCCCGCGCTAAACGGGACATGCTGCCTTCTGCTTGGGCGCGATCGCTATTGGCATAGCCACGATAGAGACGGAACATGCGGTTAAAGCCCACTGTTTTCTGACCCGGCTGGCTATTAAAGCCACGGTAATAGGGCACGACCCAATCCCCAAAGCTATCGGTGTATTCGGGGGAATCAATGTAGGAGTCAATGTCGGCATCAAAGCCCTCATTTTCGTAGAGATCCAAATGGAAGATTACTTCCGACTCGTCGTAGGGTGCCCGCCCCAACAAATGCTTATAGTTCAGTTCAATGACACGGGTTTGAAAATTGCCGTAGAGAAACTTCTCTTTGTATAGTTCCGACTTGGCCACTGCGCGCACAAACTCCCGCACGGTAATTTTGCCATTGCGCAACAGTGACTCCGCACTCACCAAACGCTCCGATGCCATGACATAGTCATTGCCCAAGACCTGACGGTAAACGGCACGGATGACAGTCTCTAGATCTTCCTCGCTCCAGTTGGCACGCAGCTCCACCCGCGGAGCATCACTGAAGGCGGAGGTACCCAAGCGCGAAGCAGCAGCAGTAATAGCCACGGTACAAACTCCTAAATATCGAGGGTACAAACAAGCCCGGTGCTGTAAACAAAGGGTCAGCCCAACGCCGACAACATCTGCTTACCTCACCGGGCAACGAAGGGAAACGCCTATTAGCTGAGGGCGTTAATGGCGTAGTCGATGTAGGCGTTGGCTTCCACCGCAGCTTGGCCCGTCAAGCCATGATTGGCTTTGATGTATTTCAGAGCTTCCACATACCAGCTTGGGGAGAGATCAAACGTGCTGTTGATTTCAGACAAGCCAGCGATGAGGTACTCATCCATCGGACCAGTGCCACCGGCAACGAGGCAGTAGGTCACCATCCGCAGGTAGTAGCCGATGTCACGGGCGCACTTGGCTTTGCCTTCGGGGGTCGAGGCATATTGAGAGCCTTGCATGGTGGTGGTGTAGGGGAATTTTTGGTACACCGCTTGGGCTGCGCCGTCAATCAGGCTCTGAGCATTGTTGGTCAGGGCGCGAGCAGCTTCCATGCTGGCCACAGCGCGCTTGAAGCGACCGTCAACCGCTTGCAGCTCGGTGTTGCTAAGGAAACGACCTTGGGTATCAGCGGCGGCAATAGCTTCAGTAATCGGCGTTTTCATGGATAAAATATCTCCCTAAAAAATGTGCGTGTTCAGAACGGTCAAAGTTACAAGACGGTAGCTGTGTCTTAGGCAACAGCGGCAGCGGCACGATCAAAGTAGCCAGCAATCTCAGACATCAGGGCGCTGCAATCGCCAGGAGTGATGCCATTGGGATCATTGGCGATCGCGATCGCGGCATCTTTCATTTTTTGGATAGCCACAGCCACGGAGGAGCCGGGGGTACCAAGGGCTTGGTAGGTTTCCCGCAGACCGTTCAAGCAGCGATCATCGAGCACGCTGGAGTCACCGGCCAAAATGGCGTAGGTCACATAGCGCAAGATGATTTCCATGTCGCGCAGGCAAGCAGCCATACGACGGTTGGTGTAAGCATTCCCACCGGGTTGGATCAGTTGGGGTTGCTCTGCAAAGAGGGCACGAGCAGCGTTAGCAACGATCGTGGAGGCATTGCTGGTGATGCGGTTGACGGCATCCAGACGCTTGTTGCCTTCTTTCACCAAGTTGGACAGGGCATCGAACTGGGCGTTGGTGAGGAATTCACCGCGGGCATCGGCCTGAGCGACAACTTTGGCAAATGCATCTAGCATGGATCAATTCTCCTTAAAGGTTGTTAAAGAAGTTAGAACTTCTTGACATTCCTGCCCCTAGCGGGATTGCAGGATTTTTATGGTGTTTTTGTGTCAACCCATAAAGGCTGTGTCAAGCAACCTTAGAGCGACCAAGCTGATCCTTGGTGTGGATATGTCAGGTCACGAACACCACAGTGGTGGGTGCCGGAAAGGTCGAATAACAGCCTGTGTTTCCCTAGGTGAGGTCAACAACCGTGCTGTTAAACCCTTCAGGTATTTCTTATACAATGCGGTGGGAAACCTGTTTCGCCGTAGTTATTAATTTGTAAAATACTTTTGTGAGATAAATTAAGCTTCCCGCGATCGCCATAAAATTGGTGCGATTTGTCCTAAGTTTTTCCTAAGTTTCGTGAAGTTTCTTTAACATTATTCTCAGGAAGTTACGATCCACATGAGTGAACCGTTGCAATTTAGCTTATTTGACACCCTCGCCCCCACCGAGGCCGAATCCCCGCCACCGACGCCTCTCGATGCTGCTACCTATGATCAAATTCCGCTGCGCGCTGAGGTGCCTATTCCCGCCGGTACCTACCGCGACTTGGAGGCGCTTGCGGCGCATTGTCAGCAGTGTCAACGCTGTGGCTTAGCGGCCACCCGTACCCATGTGGTGGTCAGCCGTGGTAATCCCGCCGCCAAGCTGATGATTATTGGTGAAGGACCGGGTCAAGCGGAGGATGAAACGGGTCGCCCCTTTGTTGGCAAGGCAGGGCAGCTCCTCGATAAAATTCTGGCTTCGGTCAATCTCGATAGTGAACGGGATGCCTATATCTGCAACATTGTGAAGTGCCGCCCTCCCGGCAATCGCGTCCCTGAACCCGCTGAAACAGCAGCCTGCCTGCCCTATCTGTTAGAGCAGATTCGCTTGGTCAATCCCCGCATTATTCTACTGGCGGGGGCAACGGCTGTGCGCGGCTTGCTCCAAGATCAGCGGGGGATTACAAAAATTCGCGGTCAGTGGATCGAGTGGCAAGGACGCTGGTGTATGCCGATTTTTCATCCTGCTTATCTGTTGCGAAATAACTCGCGGGAGCCGGGCAGTCCCAAGTGGCTAACGTGGCAGGATATGCAAGCCGTGCGCGATCGCCTGCGCCAACTTGATGCTTAGATTACTCCTGACGGTGGGGATGTTCCTGCAAATAGCGTAGCCAAAGCTCCGAAAGTTCCCGCGCCTGTTGCTCCTTTTCGCCAACAATGTGGTACATTCGCCGCGGCCGACCGCGACCTTCCACCTTCTTCCAATAACCATCAATAATTCCCTCATCCTCGAGGAATTTGAGGGCGCTGTAGAGCACCGTATCGGAAAGGCGGTAAAGAGGATATTCGTTTTCAATGGCTTGAATCAGCGCCGTGCCATAGGAGTCCCCCTTTTCCACAAGGGTATAGAGCACATAGCACACCGCAACTTCCTTGCTCAGGTAAACGGGCGGTGGCTGGCGGAAAAAGGTGTAGATATCTTCCAGTTTCATAACCTTATCCTCAGCAATGGGCTACTGCTGATCCATTGACTCCCCAAAATTCCTCAGATCATGGAAGCGTCTGAATTCAACTCTGTTGCTCCAAACGATAGAAAACACAAATACTCCCCCCTTAATATCAGCACTTGCCTCTAGCCTTATATAGCGCATGAAAGTCACTAAGTATTTATCACTACCAAGACTACAATATTGTTTTACAACCCTTTCCTGAAATATAGGAGAAACAGTCTTCTCCCCTGTCGGCTTTCACGATTTTAAGCGTCTGCCGTCCTTGTAAAAAGGGCTGTACTTCTGATTTTAGGAAGTTTGAGAGAAAAGTGTTCCTTGCATCATAATTCCGCAGTTGGCAAAAATCAAGTCATTGACCTGTTGTAAATTGATTTCAAGGGTGATCAGCAGCAAAATTTCTTAACAAAAATTCACGATAAATCTGCCAGCGGCGGCCATTGTGGACCAGCAGTGTGAGGTGGGATACCCAACAGCGAGCCGCAAAGGATTGTGCTTGAAAGTCTGCCCAAGCGTGGCGAAAGTTGTCCTTGGTTAAATCACGAAAGGCGATCGTCATGTGGGGGGTAAAGGCATGGCGTTGCGTAGGGGGGAGGTGCAGGGGCTTCGCTACGTCTTTGACGAGATCTGCTTGTAGTGTCTTGAGGGCTGGGGTGGGTGCCACGTGAATATAAATGACTCGTGGGGGAAAGGCGGCAAAGCCATCGAGGATCAACTCCACTGGAGCGGCTTGCTCGGAAAAAGTTTCTAGAGCTTGCTCCAGATTTACGACCGCTGCATCTGGCCACCAAAAGGGGGGATAGAGGGTAACGTGGGGGGGAGAGCGCAGTGCCGCTTGGCTTTGGTAGCGATCGCAACAATACTGCTTGAGGCGGGTGACTTCCGCCTGAATGTCAGCATTGGGCAACAAAGCAATAAAGTAATGCCGCCGGTTCATTAGCGCTGTGCCACAACGGTCCAATGGCGATCGGAGGTGAGGGTGGCTTGCCACTGCTGCGGCGGCTGCGGCAAGGTTTTGAACAGATCCCCCATTTCCGTTAAGGTCAGTGCCGCATGGAGCGAATCGGCAAACAGTTGCCGTTGTTGGGGTGTGTCTTGACCCGCATATTGCTCAACCAAGGCTTGCAGTTCGGCCAATGTTTCTGGGCGATAAAGGTCACGGATAAACAACGTCCCTTGGGGACGCAGCACCCGCAGCATTTCGCCAAGGGCAGGCTGCGGATCCGCTAGGTGATGGATCAAGCTATTACTGATCACAACATCAAAACTCGCGTCGGCAAAGGGCAAGGCTTTGGCATCCCCTTGAATAAAGTTTAATTGCGGACTGTGGTGGCGGGCGATCGCCAGCATGGCTGGACTGAGGTCAATCCCTGTTAGTTGCCAATGGGGATAGCGTTGATGCAGCATTTGCAGAATCCGCCCGTTCCCTGTACCCACATCTAAAACTTTTAGAGGTTGCTCAACACTGGCTAAGACTGCGGCTAAATCTTCACAGAAGGCGGCATTAACAGCAGTAAAATCCATGGCGTCATAGGCAGCAGCCGTTTCTGGCGTCTCCATGACCTCAGGTTCAAGAATGCGTTGCAGCGGCATAGGCTATAGACCCGTCGCCGATCGCCCCTGCTTGGGTAAGCGCACAAACACAAAGTAGCTCAGATAGAGCATATAGATGACAAGGGCAACGGCGGCAAAGAAGCCAAGGGTACCGGCGCGGGCTTGGGCATGGAAAATATCTTTGAACATCAGGGGTGGCTCGAGCCAGACTTGGCAACTGGGGGTCTGAACGGCACCAGCGACAAACGCACAGGGCAAATAAAAGGCCTGACCAATGGCGGCAAGGATACAGTAGAGCGTGATTGCCCAGCGCCAGCTACTAAAGACCTGACCAATCAAATCTTGGCGATCGCTAATTTCTTCATTAAGATCCACCCAAAACCAGAGGCTAATGGGAATCAGCACCAAGGCCATAAATCCGGTGACGTAGGCCACTGGCCACTGCGGCATCATCAGGTACACCGTAATCGCCAATAGACTGGCCACCCGCCAATAGATAATCAGCAGTTGGGTAATCGCTGGCACATTTTTAACCGTTGACCACAGCAACAGGATCAAGGGAATAATTACAGTAAAGAGCACCGCAAGGCGGTAGTCCATCCACACGAGCGATCGCAGAAGTTCCAAGGACATGGCAGGCCACAGACCCAAGTGCAACGGTTCTATTATTAGGGATCGCCTTCCCAAGGCACAAGGCTAGAGCGATCGCACTCGCTCATACCAACGCATCAGAATGGCTGCTAACTTTTGCGAATCATGGCGCACGGTTGGCGTGGATTCGTCCATCACATCCGCAAGGATTAGTCGACAGTTTTGACGGGTCAGGGCTTCCCGATCAATAGCCACAGCGGTACTTCCCTGCTGCCCATAGCGTTCAAGGTGAGCGGCACTGGGGGGGTATTTTTGCACCAGCACCGCATCAAACAGGCGATCGCCCGTGACCGCATCAAGGGCACGCACATGATCACTCACAGCATAGCCATCGGTTTCCCCCGGCTGCGTCATAATGTTGCAGACGTAAACACAGGGGCACTGCCGCTCCGCTAGGGCTTGGGCAATCTCAGGCACTAAAAGATTGGGAATGATACTCGTGTAGAGACTGCCGGGGCCAAGGATAATGTAGTCGGCTTCACGGAGGGCTTGAATGGCGCGGGGCAGGGCTTTGGGGGCTGGGGGCGAGCAACCAATTTCGACAATTTTGCCGCGGGCGGCTGTAATGTTGGACTCCCCGTGAATGAGACGACCATCGGCAAGGCGTGCCCAAAGGGTCATATCTGTTAGGGTGGCTGGCAACACTTGACCACGAATGGCCAAGACCGCTGAACTGGTGGCGATCGCTCGCTCCAGATCCCCCGTGATATTTGTCATCGCCGTCAGAAACAAATTGCCAAAACTGTGCCCTGCTAAGCCATCCCCCGCTTCAAAGCGATATTGAAACAGTTCAGTGACGATTTTCTCCTCATCGGCAAGAGCCGCCAAGCAGTTGCGAATATCCCCCGGTGGCAACACCCCAATTTCCCGCCGCAGTCGTCCGGATGAGCCGCCATCATCGGCCATCGTCACAATGGCAGTGATATTAGCACTATAGAGCTTGAGGCCTCGTAAGAGGGTGGAGAGACCAGTTCCCCCCCCAATAGCAACAATTCTTGGCCCCCTGCCTAGCCGCCGATGGGTGAGCAGCCGCTCCACCAAGGCCTTGTCGTCTTCTGGCAACAGGACTTCCGTAATCGAGCCAAGGGTGCGGGCATAGCCCCAAGCAATCAGTGCCAACCCCCCAAGCAGCAGTAAAGGGCCACTGATGTAGCTAGGAACAAACCGGGCAATGCCTTGGAGAAACTTCTCTAGAAATTGCAGAAAGTAAAAGATGGGCGTGAGATTGATACTAATGGCAAAGCCCAGACTAGCCAGCAAAACGCCAACTGCACTAATTAGGAGCCATCGTTTCACCAGTAGCCCAGGGAGCAACCATTGGGACCACAAACGGATTTTACGACGGGCTGGCCGTAGCTTCGCTGAGAGTGGTTGAGCCTTATTCGCTCTCCTCATCCGCACCAATACCCAAATAGGTTTTGCTCAGATAGCGGGCTAGGCGCTGCAGAGGATTGGCCACTTGTTTTTTGTGTTCGGCATGATTACTGTTAATGGGAACACCTAAAATCCCGGAAAATTCATCATCGCTAATTTCCCCTGCTTGGTGCTGAGCAAAGGAATCAACCACTTGAATGAGTTCATCGGTGGAAAATTCAAAACCATGCTGACTAGCAAAATCCACCACTTTCGGTGCCATCTCTCCTCGCAGGGCAGCGAGTTCCTCAGCATCTAGTTCGGCAGCGCCGCTGATATTGCCATCCCCTACCCCCAGAAGGTTCTCCAGTTCATCTCGTAGTTGGGCATCTTCAGCGGTCTTTTGCATGAACGCTAACACCTGTGCCGTCGCCATAGGCTTCCTTCCTTCGGTCAGTAAATTTTCTGCACGAACCGATTGGATTATAGCATTCTCTGCTGAGAGTATTTTTAGGCAACAGTTCTTAAGAAGGGCACCTCAACCACTTGAGCAATGATGCCCTCTGGGGTGTGCAAGGTTAACCCGGCACCGCCCACTTTAGTGCGCACATAGCCTAGACCAAAGGCACCCCCATTTAGGGGCGTACAACTGGTGAGCAGACCCACTTTTTCCCCTTCCAAAAGTAGGGGGGTTGGGGCGGGAACAACGGCACTCAATTCCAGTCCCCAGAGATGTTGTTTGACCCCTTGGTAGGTGTTGAGGCGGGCGATTGTCTCTTGGCCAATGTAGCAGCCCTTATTGAAAGAAATCGTATGCCCCAGTCGGGCTTCGAGGGGGTTATAGTCTTCGGTGAGTTCAGCCTCGGCAGCGGGTCGCCCTTGGCGGATGCGTAGGTGTTCCCAGTCGGTATCATTCAGTTGGGGATGGGCATTGAGGAGATCTGTGAGGGGGCGATCGCTCCAAAGGGTCAAGCCCGGAATCGCTAAGCCACTGGTGGCAGCAATGGTTATGGGAGCGTTTTCGTAGGTGAGAGTCACATGAGCGTAGGGCTGGGAAAACGGTTGCAGACCCAATTGGTCAGCGATCTGATCCGAAACGGCACCGAACACTCGGTAGCAGTAACTGTCAGAAGTGCGATCGCTCACCTGCACATCGTCGCCAAAGAAGATGTACTTATCGAGCCATTTCAAGAGAAACTCGCGGCGCTGCGGTGACACCAGTAGATCCACCCACTCCATATGAACAAGTAGGGTGACAAGATCAAGGGTGCGCGCCGTCGAGGTCAGAAAAACCGTATCTGCCCCTTGGCCGGGTTGCAAGACAAGACAGTTATTGGAGCTTTGATTGTGCAAAAACTTTAGGCGATCGCCCCCCCTGAGGCGTAGGCGCCCCCAATGACTGCAATCATAGACTGCACCACTGACAGAGACTGTTTCCAGTAGATCCGTCATTCTTTTACTCCTAAGACGTCATTCTTTTACTCCTAAGAGAAGCAAGTCCCGCTCAAGGAGCGATCGCACCCCTGCAAGATTGAAGCCCGGTTGCTCAGCTAATAACTCAGCCACGTTTTTTTGACCCGTCGCAGCCGCCAAGAATTGCTGCTCAGCCTGATTGAGCTGAATCACATCATAGTGACAGTTAAAGACACAGACCCCCGGCCAACCCTCTAAGCAGGGGTGTCGCCACGGAATAGCCACCAGCAAAGCCGCATCCTCAGACCAATCGTGACGGGGCAGCGGCGGCTTGGCCAAAAAGAACTCAAAGTGGGTCATTGCCTCAGGGTCAAGGCATTCAATGAGTTGATATTGCTGGATCGGATCTAAGTGCTGTGCGCGGTGCAACAGTTCTGGCTGGCTGCCCAATAGCCGCTCCAACCGCCAAACTTGAGGGTTAGAAAAGCCAACGAATTCTAGGCCAGAGGCAGCAATGAGGTCAAAGAGGCTGGCGATCGTGTAGTCAATTTCTTGGGGATGCACGTACATGTCGGCAAAGCATTCATCCCGCTGATTTTCGAGGCTCCAGCGCTCCTGCTCACGCTTTTTCAGGCGATTGTTCTGGGGCAATGCGGCAAAGAGTTGCCGTCCAATGGCCACCCCCTCGCGATAGTTGTGGCGATCGCTCCCCTGAAGTAAGGCAATGGCCTGCTGCATCAGTTTAATTTCCCAGCGACCGTAGGCTCCATAAACAAAGATGTGCAAAATGCCGCCGGGAGCAAGAACATCGGCGAGAGCTTGAATGCCCCGCTGCGGATCCGGCAGATGGTGCAGCACGCCCACACAGTTAATCATCTGGAACCTTTGCCCCAGTTGTGCCACATCCTCTAGGCTCAGGTGGTGAAATTCGACATTGGTGGCGCCCGATCGCCGGCAGCGCTCGCGGGCAATCTCCAAAGCACCCTCACTGAGATCCAACGCAGTAATCTTTGCCTGCGGATTCAAATGGGCGAGATATTCCGTTCCTACACCAGTGCCACAGCCAGCATCGAGAATGGCAACGTCCAACTGGGAGGGATAGCGTCCTGTGCAAAAGCTATAGGCCGCCGGCCAAGACCAGCGCCAGTTGTACCCCGGTGGTGGCTCATCAAGGAGCGGCTCCGGCGGAAAAGGATAGGTATTGTACAGTTGCCGCACAGCAGCAGTAATCTCAGCCGCCGAGGTCATGATGGTTCCCCTTGAGATAAGCGTCGTAATAATTCTCGGGTGGTTGCCTCTGGGTCAGCCGCATCCATAATGGCGCGGACAACGGCCACCTGAGTCGCCCCGGCCTTGACCACCTCATCAATATTACTGAGATCAATGCCGCCAATGGCAAACTGCGGCATCGGGGCGTGTTTGCGGGCGTATTGGAGATAGTCAAAGCCCACAGCCGCTTTACCGGGTTTGGTAGGAGTCGCAAAAATCGGCCCAACACCCACATAATCGGCACCTTCAGCAATGGCACGCTCCAGTTCTTGGGGATTGGTGGTCGAGCGTCCCACGAGGCGATCGCGCCCTAAAATTTGCCGAGCCAGTTCCATGGGAATATCCGTCTGTCCGAGGTGGACACCATCGGCATTGGCACCCACGGCAATATCCACGCGATCGTTGACCAAAAACAGGGCGCCGTAGCGTTGGCAGAGCGCTTGTAACTGGCGAGCCGTGGTTAGACGGGTGTGATCATCACTGGTTTTGTCGCGGTATTGCACAAGGGGCAGTCCCCCCTTCAAAGCAGCTTCGACGGTTTCCAGCAGGCGATCGCTGGGGGCAGTCACCAGATAGAGCTTTGCCCCTTGCAGGCGTTGCGCTCGAGCGTGGCGCGGGTTGAGGATCAGGGCTTGCTCGAGAATGTAAACGCGATAGCGGAGAGCTTTGGCGGTGTCACTCAGCTCAGTATTGGTTAATTTCGCGTATTCTTCAATCACTCGTAGCGCTTCTTGGACACGGGCAAAGTTAGCGGTGAGCACCTCGCTGAGGGTCTGGCGATCGCGCTCTTGGGGATGACGCAAAGCAGTCCCCGGATCCTGATCCGTTTGTCGTGCCGCCCGCAACTCTGGGGTATGGTAGCGGCCAAGGGTTTGGCGCAAATCTTTACATTCTGCACTCAGGGCAGCATCTTCGCGGCCAAAGCGGCACCATTCCTCAATCACCCGCAGACCTTCGCGGGCACGGTCAAGGTTGGCATCGAGAATCCGCCGGATGCGTTGCCCCTCAAATCCGGGAGCTAAATTTTGCATAGCACGTCCGATCCCCACAGAAAAGAATCAACACAGTTCTGTTCACCGTTCATCGGCATTGTTGATAGCGCAATGAAGTTTTTGATGAGCCGTTTCAGCATTCACTCCCAGCCGTGGTTGAGTCACCTATGTTTGATCCTAATGGGTTGGGGGACGCCCGTATTGGCGGCAGAACCGATTCCCATCCCCGTGCCACCGCCAGAGGTGAATACCGTCATCCCGATTCCTGTGCCTCCCCCAGAGGTGAGTACGGCGCCAATTCCCACCCCACCGCCGCAGCAGCTTGACAACTCCCTCGAACGATTGCCGGTGCCTAGTGGCCCGATTCCGATGGGATTTGTGGGTCGCGATCGCGCGATGAATCAATTGCCGCCCCCACCAGACATTTCTGATGCAAACTTGGCAACACTCGCTCCCGTAGCCCCCAGAACGCGGTTTCGAGTCATTGTTTTGGATTTGCGGGAGGATGATCTGGCCAATCAAGAACGCCTGCGATCGCTCGTTCCCGAAGTGATACCCATTACCCTTGGCCAGCGCCGCGCCCTACAAGTGGGCAGTTTCCAAAACGAGGCCAATGCCAACGAAATGCGTACCTTTATGGAGGTCAATGGCTTCCGCGCTGAGATTCAACGTCTGCCCTAAACAACCTCAATTGGCTCAGGAACGACGCGAAGAGGCCTAAAGAGTGCCCGCTTTTTCAGCAGTGAAGTGAACCCCCTGCCCAAGCAATCAATTTTTCATAGACTTAGAGGATTAGGAGCAAATCGCCACAGGAGTTGAGTTGCTAAAACATTCTGAGGATACAACCGTTCCCAAAGACAATAGCAATATCAACAGGATAGATGAGCAAGACCGCGCCTTTCATGACTGGTATCGGTTTGTGCTCTCTTATCCGCCCCATCTTGTGAGGGACTACATAGAAGACTTTGGCTTGAATGCAGAGAGTGTCATCCTCGACCCTTTTTGCGGCACAGGCACAACGCTGGTTGAGTCGAAGCTGCGTGGAATCCCCTCATTGGGTACCGAAGCCAATCCATTTGCCCATTTTGCGACGTGTGTTAAGACGGATTGGGATGTTGATCCGGATTTACTCTACCGTCACTCCTGTGAGATCGCAGAATTTGCCCTTGACATCCTGCGGCAGCAAGGGATAGGGGACTCGGTGCCTTTTGAGGGGAATATTGCGGATCTACCGTTACGCCAACTCTCGCCAGAACAACATAAACTCATCCTTACGGGGTCGATCAGCCCGATTCCCTTGCACAAGATCTTGGTACTCCTTGACTGCTTAGAGAAATACAGAATAGAACAGGTCTATCGGCATCAACTGCTGGCGATCGCCAACATACTGGTTTTTGCCGTGAGTAATTTGCGCTTTGGCCCTGAAGTGGGTGTTGGCAAGCCTAAAGTTGATACACCAGTGATTAGTGCTTGGCTCGCCAAAATTGATGAAATGGTGGAGGATTTGCGGCAGGTCAAAAATCAAAATGATGCCCCTGCCCACGTCTATCTGGCGGATGCAAGATGTCCTGACCGAGTATTGCCGCCGCAGTCCGTTGATGCGGTGATCACCTCACCCCCGTATCCCAATGAAAAGGACTACACCAGAACAACCCGCCTCGAATCGGTGGTCTTGGGCTTTATCAAAACCAAGGCGGATTTACAAGCTTTCAAGAAGGGTCTGATCCGTTCCAACACGCGCAATGTGTACAAAACCGATGACGACGATCAGTGGATTCAAAACCATCCTGCAATTCAGGAGATAGCAGCTGAAATTGAACGCCGCAGAATTGAGCTGGGTAAAACGTCTGGCTTTGAGAGACGCTACAGCAGGGTAACAAAGCTCTATTTTGGTGGCATGGCACGTCACTTGGCTGCCCTGCGATCGCGCTTGCGTCCCAATGCTCAATTGGCCTACGTCGTGGGTGATCAAGCCTCCTATTTGCGGGTGATGATTCGCACAGGTCAGTTATTGGCTGACATTGCCCAAGCCCTTGGCTATGAGGTTGTGCGCACAGATCTCTTCCGAACACGGTTTGCCAGCGCCACGAAGGAGCAACTGCGCGAAGAAGTGGTGATCCTACGCTGGAAAGGATAGTCGAGTCAGTCCAGATGGGCTGTACCTTAAGAATTACTGTAAAATAAGGCATCAACTGGCAGTACACCCACCCTATGGTTACCTCTTGGGCGAAATGGTCATTGCCGCAACCTCAACGGCGCTCAACTCCGCTGCACCACAGGCGATTGGCCAAAGGGCACGCGACGCGATCGCAACGACTGCGCTGGAAATCTTTTGTGTTTAATCTGCTGTCTGAGCGTCTTTTGCTGGTCATCGGCGGATTGGGGGCAGGTCTTCTCCTGTGGCAAACCGATGGCCCCCTGATGGTGGCCACCCTGAGTGGCGTGGGTACGATTTTTCTCCTCAGTCGCTGGCAACGCCGACTGTTGACGCTATGGCAAGACCTGCGCCAACAGATGTCCCAATGGCTACACCATCCCTTCGCCTTTACGGTGGTCGGGGGTTTGCTGGCCTGTTTGGGTACCTATACCCTTTTGCATTTGGGTCAACACACCGCAGATCCATGGCTCGTGGTGGCGCTTGTGATCCTCGGCATCCTTTTAGTGGCCGTCATTGCCCTGCTTGGGACGCTCATGGGGCAACTGCAACAGCAGCATCAGACCCAACAGGTGTTCCAATGGTTTGCTGACCTCACCCATCCGCAACCGCTGCATCGGCTAGTGGCTATTCGCCAATTAGCTCGCATCTCTAAGGGGGCAGAGCGTCGCCAAGTGCAGGAAGCCCTATATCTGCTACTGGGACAGGAAACGGATGCAATCGTTCGCCGTGCTGCCCTTGAGGTGCTCGATCATCTTGATGATGCCGCCTGAGTCCCTCAATTGGCTGGAGCGATGGTGCTTGGCTCGGTTGATTCGAGCGATTGCTAGTGTCATTGGGGTTGAGCCACAGCGATTCGGCTACGTTGGCTTTGTTGAAATCACACGGCAAGTGAAGCAGGGGCGATCGCCCGCGCAGCAGCAGGCTATCGTGGCCACCGTCTTTGATCGGTTAGTTCCCCCCTTCATCAGCACCTTGGTACGCACACTCTTTCGCCCGACTCGCTGGGTTTGTGAGTGGAATGCGTGGTTTGCCACCCGCCTCACGGGCTGGTTAGTGGGAGCCAGCGATCGCTACTGGGTCGAGGTCATTCCCCCCGATCAACCCCGCCAATGGCAACACAGTGGCGTGCGCATTCAAAAATGCCGCTATCTTGCTGAATCTCAATGCGTGGCTCTGTGCATGAACCTGTGCAAAAAGCCCACGGAGCAATTCTTTCGGCAGCGATTTGGCATTCCCTTGACGATGACGCCCAACTTTAGCGACTACAGTTGCGAAATGGTTTTTGGTACCCCTGCCCAGCCGATTCCTGAGCCAACCATTCCCCACTGTTGGGACGATCCGAGTCAGACCCCCTGCCCCCACATTTAAGACCATTCTCTTGGCGAATCATTTTTGGCGATTGACAATTCAAGATTATTTGAAATAACGTAGGGATGTCCCGCTGGAGCAGCAACGATGGGCGTTGGCATCGGCATTAATGGCTTTGGCCGCATTGGTCGCTTGGTTTTGCGTGCCGCGTGGGGTTGGCCTGAACTGGAGTTTCGCCACATTAACGAGATTAAAGGAGGCACAACCGCTGCCGCCCATTTACTAGAGTTTGATTCGGTGCATGGCCGCTGGCCCCAAGCCATTCAGGCCAAAGAGGGGGCGATCGCCATCAACGATCAGATCATTAGCTTTTCGGAAGCAAAAACCCCAGCAGAGGTACCTTGGCAAGAACGAGGAGTCGAGATTGTTCTGGAATGCTCCGGTAAATTCCGTACCGCTGAGCAACTGGCGGCCTACTTTGCAGTTGGGGTGAAAAAAGTGATTGTTGCTGCCCCCGTCAAGGAACAGGCCCTCAACATTGTCATGGGCGTCAATGACCATCTCTACAATCCCCAAGAACACCACTTGCTCACCGCCGCCTCCTGTACGACAAATTGCCTTGCCCCCGTCGTTAAGGTCATTCACGAAACCCTTGGCATTCGCCACGGCTTGATCACCACGATCCACGATGTCACCAATACGCAAACAGTGGTGGATGCCCCCCACAAGGACTTGCGCCGTGCCCGCTCTAGTCTGATGTCTCTTGTGCCGACAACCACGGGTTCAGCCACTGCTATTGGGCTGATTTATCCTGAACTCCAAGGCAAACTCAATGGCTTGGCGGTACGGGTGCCCCTGTTGAATGCGTCGCTCACCGACTGTGTTTTTGAAGTGAGCCGCCCCACCAGTGTGGCCGAAGTGAATGCAGCTCTTAAAGCTGCCGCCGCCGGGGAACTCAACGGAATTCTCGGTTATGAGGAGCGCCCTCTTGTTTCCATTGACTATTGCAACGACCCCCGTTCCAGCATTGTCGATGCCCTCTCCACAATGGTTGTGGATGAAACGCAGGTGAAAATTCTCGCATGGTACGACAACGAATGGGGCTACAGCAATCGCATGGCCGAATTAGCTCGTCACGTCGCCACTACGTTGCCCTAAGGAGTCTGCTATGGCTGTGTCCACCAGTGTCCGCAACTATATGATTGTTACCCTCGCCTACTGGGGGTTCACGATTACCGATGGCGCACTGCGGATGCTAGTGCTGCTCTACTTTAACCAGATTGGCTACACACCGCTGCAAATTGCCTTCCTATTTCTCTTCTATGAAATTTTTGGCATTGTCACCAACTTTCTCGGTGGCTGGATTGGTTCCCGTTTAGGGCTGAATGTCACCCTCTACGCGGGCATTGGTTTACAGGTGATCTCGCTGATCATGCTCACGCCCCTAACGCCAGAATGGCCTTTGTGGTTTGCGGTGCCCTATGTGATGGCGGCACAGGCGATGTCGGGGGTGGCCAAAGACCTGACAAAGATGAGTTCTAAGAGCGCTATTCGCTTAGTGGTGCCCCAGGAGGCAGAGTCACAGCTCTTTAAGTGGGTGGCGATTCTGACGGGTTCTAAAAATGCCCTCAAGGGGGTGGGTTTCTTTGTTGGCAGTGTGTTGCTGACATTGGCGGGCTATAGAGCGTCTCTGTGGATCATGGCGATCGCGCTTATCTTGATCCTGTTCAGCGGTTTGTTATTGCCACGGGGGATGGGGCAGATCAAAAAGAAAATCAAATTTCGCCAACTCTTTTCCAAGAGCAAGGAGATCAATATTCTTTCTGCTGCTCGCTTTTTCCTCTTTGGGGCGCGGGATGTCTGGTTTGTGGTGGGTTTGCCCGTCTATCTCCAAAGTGTTCTCAACTGGTCATTTTATGAAGTGGGGGGCTTTCTCGCCCTGTGGGTCATTGGCTATGGAGGTGTCCAGTCCTCGGCACCCCTGCTGTTGAAATACATCAATCGCGGTCGCCCTCCCCAAGCCGCCACTATTCAGTTTTGGACGTTTACACTGACGATTGTGCCAGCAGTCATTGCCTTGGGCTTGATGAGCCACTGGAATCCCAATGCCGTCATTATTGGCGGCTTGCTCCTTTTTGGCTTGATTTTTGCCATGAATTCGGCAGTCCACTCCTACTTGGTGCTGGCCTACACCGATGATGAAAAGGTGGCCTTGAATGTTGGCTTCTACTACATGGCCAATTCCGGCGGGCGACTAGCGGGAACGGTTCTCTCTGGCCTCATCTATCAAATTTGGGGCATTGTCGGCTGTCTGTGGGTTTCGATGGTCTTTGTCCTCTGTGCTGGACTCATTTCCCTAAAGCTCGAGGATCCGAAACGGCAGCAGCCCTACCCCTCGTTGGTTGTGGGGGATGGTGAATAACTGCAACATTTTCCCCTAGGGGTTAGAACTGAATAAAATTGAGATATGGTGAGGTTCCCCGAGGAATTGCCCTTATGATGCTCCCCCAAGAAATCATCGGCCAAAAAGTGTGGTTGGAAGTGGAACCCGAAGATGCCTACTATGCGGGTGAGAAAATTCGAGTACAGGCGGAAATTAGCCAGCCCACTGCTCCCCCGTGGTACTATGCTCGCTACATTAACCCGCCCCGCTGGTTCCGCACCCAAGGCCAGTGGCTCACCCACCATGAGGCGGAGATGGCAGTGCTCTTGAATCCCGTCTTGGAGGATTTGGAGCTGGGGGAAGAGGATTACGACGGTGATGAACTGACGAATGGTGATTTTAGCGATCGCTAGGAGCGTCTCGGGTCTGTTGGTCAGGGTGGCGATCGCCCACTGTTAGCTGCTATACTAAGTGCTAGGAAGAGTGGTGTATTGGCAGCACCCATGAACGTTCTATTCTGAACGGTTCAAAAATCTCCTTCCCCTCGGGAAGTGAGGTTGTCACTTTTTGAGATTGTTTGGGTGTGGTGGGCAATGTCCCGCCTTTTTTATTTCCTATGCAGATACAGATGCTGTTGCCTGTGGTGCAAACCCTTGCCCAGCAGGTTGCCGACCAAGAACACCTTGATCTGGTGAGTGTGCAGTGGCTGACCCATCAATCGCCCCCAATTTTACGGGTGGAGGTGCGCCATCCTGAGAATGACACCAGCTTAGAGGATTGCGAACGGCTGAGTCGGGCACTGGAGATGGCTTTGGATGGGCTGCCAGAGTTGGAGTTTGCCTACGTTCTCGAGGTGTCGAGTCCGGGCCTGTCGGATTACTTGAGTAGCGATCGCGACTTTGATGCCTTTCGTGGCTTTCCTGTACGGGTCACGACCACCGCACCCCATCGGGGCAAAACCCTTTGGGAGGGCAACCTGATTCGCCGTGACGCGGTGAATGTCTATCTCAATCAACGGGGGCGATCGCTGGCGATTCCCCGCTCACTCATTGCCAGTGTCCAACTGTACACCCCCAGCAGTGAGCCTTAGCAGCAGTTGATCTACTAAATGAACGAGGTTGTAACGGACGATGACCATCTATCGCTTACCCGGCCTACGGGCCATGATCAATGAAATCAGCCAAGAGCGGAATTTGCCCAAGCACGCGGTACATCAAGCCCTCAAGGAAGCACTGCTCAAGGGATACGAACGCTATCGCCGCAGTCTGCGCCCGGATCATAGTCACTTTGAAGAAGACCACTTTGCCAACTTTGAAGTGGAACTAGACACCGAGCAGGAGGGCTTCCGCGTTTTGGCCACCAAAACGATTACGGAAACAGTGGCGAACCCCGATCGCGAAATTGCCCTTGCCGATGTGATTGAGGTGGTGCAGGATGCCCGTGTCGGCGATACGGTGCTGTTGGATGTCACCCCTGACCATCAGGAATTTGGCCGCATGGCCGCCATGCAAACCAAGCAAGTGCTGGCGCAGAAATTGCGAGATCAACAGCGTCGCCTCGTCCAAGAGGAATTCAAAGACCTCGAGGGCACCGTACTCATGGGGCGCGTCCTGCGGTTTGAGCGGCGATCGGTGATTATGGCTGTGCGCAGCGATGCTAGCCAACCGGAAGTGGAGGCCGAACTGCCGAAACGGGAACAACTTCCCAACGACAACTACCGCGCCAACTCCACATTCAAGGTGTATCTCAAGCGCGTCAAAGAGGGACCTCAGCGCGGCCCCCAATTGGAGGTTTCCCGTGCTGATGCTGGCTTGGTGGTCTATCTCTTTGCCAATGAGGTGCCAGAAATTGAGGATGAAGTGGTGCGGATTGTGGCCATTGCTCGCGAAGCCAATCCCCCGAATCATAAAGTCGGCCCCCGCACCAAAATTGCCGTGGATACCTTAGAGCGGGATGTCGATCCGGTGGGTGCCTGTATTGGGGCACGGGGATCCCGCATTCAAGCAGTGGTGAATGAACTGCGGGGGGAAAAAATTGATGTGATCCGCTGGTCGCCGGATCCAGCCACCTATATTGCCAATTCCCTCAGTCCCGCCCCGGTAGAGGATGTGCGGCTAATCAACCCCGAAGCCCGCATTGCCCATGTCCTTGTGGCACCGGATAAGGTCTCCCAAGCCATTGGTAAGGAAGGCCAAAATGTGCGCTTGGCAACTCGCCTAACGGGCTGGAAAATTGAGGTGCGCGATAGCTCCCAATACAACTATGAAGAGGAGGATCGCTTGGCCATGGCCGCCCTCGAAGAACAAGTTGCCAGTTAGGGATGATGGCTGTCCCCCAACGCCGCTGTGTGTCCTGTGGCCGCTTGGCCGATCGCTCGGAGTTTTGGCGAATCGTGCGCTGCTGGCCCGATCAAAAGGTGCAGTTGGATCGGGGGATGGGGCGATCGGCCTATCTGTGTCCCACTGCCGAGTGTCTCAAGGTGGCCAAACAAAAAAAACGCTTGGCGCGATCGCTCCGCTGTCCCATTCCCGAGGATATTTTTACGACCCTTGCTGCTCGCTTAGATGCCCATCGCAACTATGACTGACTCCCCCATTTGGCAGCCCTTTACACAAATGAAAACGGCGGCTCCGCCCCTGAAGGTGGTGCGTGCCCAAGGTGCTCGCCTTGAACTGAGCGATGGCCGTCAGATTATTGATGCCATTTCCAGTTGGTGGGTGACGCTCCATGGCCACAGCCATCCTGTGCTGGCTAAAGCGCTCTATGAGCAGGCACAAACCCTTGAGCACGTCATTTTTGCCGGCTTTACCCATGAGCCAGCGGAGCAGCTTGCCCAACTGCTGTGTGCCCACACGCCAGCGGGGTTACAACGGGTCTTTTTTTCCGACAATGGCTCAACCGCCGTGGAAGTGGCGCTGAAGATGGCCTACCAGTATTGGCAGCGGCGAGATCAACCCCAGCGATCGCGCTTCATTGGCTTTACCGGCGGGTACCATGGCGATACCCTTGGGGCAATGACTGTCGGCCAAAGTTCCCCGTGGTGGCAACCCTTTCAACCGCTGCTCCCCCCCTTAACAATCCTGCCCTACCCAGCAACCTATGCGGGGGATCCAGAGGTGGAGACCAAGGAAGCACAGGCGATCGCTCAACTGGAGGATACCCTGAAGGCAGACCCCGATGCCTATGCCGCTCTCTTCATTGAGCCACTCGTACAGGGGGCAGGGGGAATGCGCATGTGTCGTCCCTCGTTTTTGCAAGCCCTTTCTGCAATTGCCAAGGCCTATGGGGTGTTAGTCGTCTATGACGAGGTGATGACGGGGTTTGGCCGCACAGGTGCCCTCTTTGCCTGTGAGAAAGCGGGGACACAACCCGATCTCCTTTGTCTCTCTAAGGGGTTATCGGGAGGCTGCTTGCCCATTGCCGTCACATTGGCCACTGAGGACATTTACCAAGCCTTTTATGCCGATGATCCGGCGCGCGCCTTTTTCCACAGCCATTCCTATACCGGCAATCCCTTGGCCTGTGCCGCGAGTGTGGCTTCATTTCAATTGCTGCTTGCCAAACCTGAAGCCTACCAAGGTCTAGAGGCGCGCCATTGGCAGTGTTACCAGCAGTATCTTGCCGATGTCAGCAATCTCAAGCAATTTCGCACCTGTGGCACGATCGCGGCCATGGAATTGGCGACGGCGGCCTCCTACTTTAGTGACTTTGTGCCCCAACTGCGCCGCCGCTTTATTGAGTTAGGTGTGCTGCTGCGACCTTTGGGCAATACGCTCTATATCCTGCCCCCCTACTGCATTAGTGATCAAGAACTGGCCGCAGTCTATCGCGCCATCCGCCAAGTGGCGATCGAGGTGGCCGCAGGTTATTTCACCGCAGTCTCTGCTTGAGTGGCCATATAACTCAGGAGCCAATTGACCGCAGTGGCACGGCGCGTACGGCGGGGGTTGAGTTCCTTGATTTCATAGCCAGCAAAGCCCAACTGTTCCTTGAGAAGTTGCTTGTGGGCAGGGGGAATAGAGCGGGTGAGCTTGACGATGGCGGGGCGGCTGCCAATGAAGTCTGGCGGTTGGGGATAGTCTTGTCGCCATTCTGGAGGCACGCGATCGCTCTGCCAAGTTTGGCTGTGGGCGTCATAGCGATAGCCCAAGCAGTGCCACAGGAGCTGATTGACCGTAGCATCATCCAATTCATCATTGAGAATTTGCCACAACGTGGCTTCTGTGAGAGGGGGGAGTGGCGAATCAGAGCTATCCATTCACACTCTTTGTAATCAGTCGGTCTACTGAAACCGGTACCATAAAAAGGGTGGTTTCTCTAAATCTGCCCTTATATGTCTGCTTCGGCAACGAATTCCCCTTCCCGCTGGCGATCGCTACGCAATAATGCCCTCCTGATTGGGGTGGCTGTGCTGATCACGCTACTGATTCGTATTTTTGTGGCGGAGTCGCGCTTTATTCCCTCAGAGTCTATGGAGCCAACGCTTTGGCCGGGCGATCGCATTGTGGTGGAAAAGATCACCTATCGCCAGCGATCGCCTCAACCGGGGGATATTGTTGTCTTCTATACCCCACCCCTCTTGCAGACCCTTGGTTATCGCGCCGATCAAGCCCTCATTAAACGAGTGATTGCCACCGCCGGGGACACGGTTGCCGTGCATGATGGTCAAGTTTGGGTCAACGATCGCCCCCTTGCAGAACCCTACATTGCTGAGCCACCCGTTTATACCCTCTCCCCAGTGACAGTGCCAGAGAATATGCTCTTTGTTATGGGAGATAACCGCAACCACAGCAATGACTCCCATATCTGGGGATTTTTGCCCCTTGAGAATGTCATTGGTCGGGCGATCGCCTGCTATTGGCCCCTCAACCATGCGGGTAAAATTTCGTCCCCGGCTGCCTAATAGGTGACTAGCCGCATCAGTGTGGGGTTAGCATCCTCCACCAGTCCCCATTCAACTGGTAACGGTACCACTTGTCCCACAGGAGTTGTTTGCGTTGCTTGGAGACAATCAGTCTGCAAACTGTAGTTGCCATTGCGCAGGCTTGACGGTTGGGCAGGGCGGCTGACTTGACAGGTTTTAATGACCGTCGCTCCCACCTGTAGCGTGCTATGGGTTTGGCTGTGAGCCAAAGGTGTCCAAGAAAACACGGCTAACACACTCAAGGCGATCGTGGCGACAAGAGACTGCCGCCAAAACTGCATGCTGAACATAATTCCCCCGCCTTCTCTTTATCGAGAAGTCATTGATGAAATCACTTGTAACAGTTCCTTAGATTCCTTCCCCCGCTTTTAGAAACGTGAGGCTTTGAGTCTTGAACAGTGAATACTAAGGTATTAACTGCAAAAAAGTAATAAGAAAATGTGAGGAGCTGTTTAGAGTTGTAGGGGACTCAGTCGCCTTCCCTACACTTCTATTGTAGTCTTTATAGCCAAACCTAGTTACGATCCTGTACAAAAGTTCATGATTGAGTCTTATACCAATTCAATTTGAAGATATAGTCATTTCGAAAGAGAGTGAGATATTTTCAAGAGGGATAGGCTATACTCAAAGCGTCATGAATGTTACTCAAGAATATGAGCTATAGCTTGAACTGACGAGAGCGGGTTGTCTCCTATATCCAGCAAGGTGGCAAAATCAGTGAAGCAACTCAAATCTTTCAGGTGAGCCGCGCCACCATCCATCGCTGGCTGAAGCGAGAGGACTTAGCCCCTACGGTTGTCCCCCGTCGTCCTTGGAAACTGGATTGGGCGGCCTTAGAGACGGGGTTTGACTCTCGAGTGGAGTGTGAGTATGGGTGGTCAGCGCGAGGCCAACGAATTGATGGAGAGTGAGCTTTGTGGGCAGCTGTGGACAAGTCCTTGCTTCAGCCAGTAGAGCATCTGCAAGCGTTCCTGCTGTCGGGCATCGGTTTCATGGTTGCAAAGAGCTGGTATAGGATATCGCTTCTTGTCGCTTGAACTCTGTTCATCCAGCGAACTCAAACAATCTGCCATCTTCTACTGCTCAGCAAATAATGGTATAAACTCCCTTCCCTTCAAGGCAGTGGACTAAATGGGAACGCTAGCAAGGACTATCCTCTTTAGGGGTCAATTTGTGCCTGTGCCACTACTGGCATAGTTCCAACGAAAAACGGCTATTCACCTGTCAGGATCAAAGTATCAGCGTAACGACACCGCCCTTCGCTACGGTTGACGCTTCAAAACGCTGGTTTAGGCCACTTCGCGTTTCAGGTAGGGAAATAGAATGATTTCGTTGGCACGTTTGGGTTGGTCACTTTCAGTTGTATTGGGAGTTGTTACCCTTGGGTTCACCAATGGGCTGGCGATCGCTCAACCGCTCTTGGCACGACAAAATCAATCTCCATTGGTCAATGGCCTGTATCTCCTTGGCGAGTCGCCCCAACCCCAACAGGTGGGTCATAGCTATATTGTCTTTGAAGTCAAAGATCAGAAGGTCTATGGGGCGTTTTACATGCCCAATTCCTCCTTTGATTGTTTTCGGGGTACCGTGGGCGATCGCCAGTTGCAGGTGACGGTTCTACCCACCTATGAGGAGGAACCCTACCAAGCAGAAATTGATTTACCCAGTTTCTATAGTTTGCGTCGTATTAGTGCTAGCGATCGCGCCATTTTGGCCGCCTGCAAAGCCGAGCCGCTGCCCATTGCCACCCAAACCGGAAGCTAGGCAGAGGTGATATCATCAGACGGTACCTTTTGCCGTTAACTTTTGGTTAAGTCTGAATGGTTAAGCTGACCCCGACGCCTGCCTACAGTCTGACGCTGCGATTGAAGACTTCCTTAGATCCAACGGAATTGGGAACCGTTCTCCAGATCATTGGTGGGCAACAGGGGCAAGTGGGTTCCATCACCCTGATCGAGAAAACCGCTAATAAAATCCTACGGGAACTGGTGGTGGTGGCTGCCAGCCGCGATCATGCTGCGGCCATTGTCAATGCTGTGAAATCTGACACCCAAGCCACGGTGCTAGAGGTGAGCGATCGCACCTTTCGGCTCCATGAGGGGGGCAAAATCACCGTTAGAAGCAAGCATCCCCTTCAGGAATACGACGATCTGGCGATGGCCTATACGCCGGGCGTCGGTCGGGTATCCCAAGCGATCGCTGACGATCCTCAATTGGTGCACAAACTGACGATCAAAAGCCATACGGTGGCCATTGTCAGTGATGGCAGTGCGGTCTTGGGATTGGGCAATATCGGCCCAGAGGCTGCTCTACCGGTGATGGAGGGCAAGGCCATGCTCTTTCAGGAATTTGCCGGTCTGGACGCCTTTCCCATCTGCTTGAGCACACAGGAGGTGGATGAAATCGTCGCCACCGTCAAGCGCATCGCCCCCGTCTTTGGTGGCATCAATCTAGAGGATATTAGCGCCCCCCGCTGCTTTGAAATCGAAGCCCGTCTGCAAGCGGAATTGGATATCCCTGTGTTTCACGATGACCAGCACGGCACGGCCATTGTCACCCTTGCCGCCCTTAAAAATGCCCTGCAACTAGTGGCTAAATCCTTAGATACGGTGCGCATTGTCATTAACGGGGCGGGGGCAGCCGGCATCGCCGTGGCCAAGCTCCTGCGCAAAGCCGGCGCCCACCATCTAACCCTCTGCAACCGCCAAGGCATCCTCTCAAAAGACAAAGCACAAACACCAGCACAGCAGGAATTTGCCGTCGCTGAAACAGGAACGCTGGCTGATGCTCTAGAGGGTGCCGATGTCTTTATTGGCTTGAGTGCCCCCGGCGTCCTGACATTGGAAATGGTGCAGCGCATGGCCCCAAAAGCGATTGTTTTTGCAATGGCCAATCCCGTGCCGGAAATCCAACCCGAACTCATTTATGACCATGTGGCGGTGGTGGCCACTGGCCGCAGTGACTATCCCAATCAAATCAACAATGTGCTCGCTTTTCCGGGGGTGTTTAAGGGTACCCTTGCCTGTCGGGCACCCCGCATGACGGAGGAGATGTTCCTCGCGGCAGCAGCAGCGATCGCGGCCTTGGTCAGTCCCTCGGAACTGCACTCAGCCTATATTATCCCCTCAGTGTTTGATCCACGGGTGGCACCGGCAGTGGCCAAGGCTGTCGAGGACTGCGCGCGATCGCTGGGGTTAGCGCGTGCCTAGTCTCTATTGCGAGACAGTAAAGGGTTGAGTCAGGGTCAAGCCCAAATCCGTATTGGCATCAATCACCACTAGTCGCTGCACGGCTGGATCAATCGCACCACCAATGGTGGCACCGGCGGCTGCACCGGTAATCACTTTTTCGGGCGTAATCTTGCGATCGCCAATCACTGCAGAAGCACCCGTGGCCAAAGCAGCACCAATCAGCGTATCGCGAATAATGGAGGTGGCAGGCCGTCCTTGGTTGGTTTCAATCGCTGCCCCCGTCACTGTCCCCGTGAGCACTTTTAGGGGCGTAATCCTGCGGTCTCCCGCCAAGCCAGAAATCCCCGCAGCCACCGCCGAACCAATGGCCGCATTGCGGAAGACATTGCCAATGTTGGGATCACGGGCATCGCGAATCGTACGAATTACTTGGGAATTAGCAGCGATCGGGAGTTGGCGATTATTGATCACCACCGTATTGGCCACAAATTGAGACCCCCCTTGGGCGGGCTGGATCTGGCCAAAAATTTCACTGCCCACGGGAATCACAACACGACCTTGGCTATCGCGGACATCGGCAGCCGTCACCAAGCGGATCGCAACACTTTCATTGGGGCTAAGGACAATCCGCTCTGCATCGGGGAAACGAGCCGGAATTTGCTGACCGGCTGGGAGCGCAATAGGCGAGGTGGTAGCCATACCCGCAATGTACTGCGTCGGCACAAGGGCTTGGGCACCGGGGGCACGGGTCGCCTGACAGAGGAATGCGGCAATATCGGCACGGGTGGCCAGTTGATTTGGCGCAAAGAACTGCACATTGGGATAGTTCACCACCACTTGTTTAGCGGTGGCAGCGGCCACACCCGCACGTCCATAAGCGGGAATTGCTGCCGCATCATTGAACTGGCCTAAGACCCCCTCCACAGAAGGCGGTGTGGGATATTGCAAGCCACTGGCTAGAGCCACGATCGCCTGAACACGCGGAATATTTTGATTGGGCTGAAACACATTGCCGGGGTAGCCACTCAAGAAGCCAGTACGGGTGGCATTTTGAATCGCACTCGCTGCCCAAAATGTGCTGGGGACATCGTTAAACATACTGGGGGCACGCACCACAGGCGCATTGGGAAACGCCTTCCCCAGCATGGCTGCATATTCAGCACGGGTGACGGGGGCAAAGGGGCGAAAGGTGCCATCGGGATAGCCGCTGATAATGTTGCGACTGGCCAAGTGGTCAATACAGGCCTGTGCCCAAATGCCTTGGGTATCGGTAAAACGGGATTGGGCTTGCACCGGAACAGCCGCTAGAAGGGCAAGGGTACCAGAACTCATTAAACCGCAGCTCAAAACGGCCAAGCTGCGCTGTGCGAGGCTCTGCATAGCAAATCTCTCCAAGTAAGAGGGTATTCAAGTTATCTGAGAGGGTTTTGGATTCCCCTCAGCAATTTTGATTGGGAAAACACGTCAATCGTTGACTCTGCTGATGCCTATGGACGCAGTGCCGGAGATTAGGTTCCCTTGGGGGTAGGGGCTTCACTGGGGACAAGAACCGATTCCACTTGGGTATTCATTTGCCAGCCCGAAATTAAGGCCGCCGGTAGGGTGTGGGGTTTGGGGCTGTGGAGCAGGTAAATCAGGCGATCGCCCACTTGCCACTCTTCATTGGCTCGCACCACCCGCAATCCCTCTGGCCGTTCCACAAGCAGGGGAAGCACTTTCCCAGAGCGGATCAAGGCGTCAAGGTGCTGGCGTTGCAATTGCGATCGCTCCTCCTCAATCACCAGTTCCCCTAGACGAACCGCCTCAGTATTGATATATTGATTCCATTTTTTGATCGACAGTTGTGGGGTAAAGGCTGGACTCAACCCCAAGGGACAATCCTCTACCTCAAGGGCGGCCAAGACCCGTGGCGGATGAAATTCTTCGAGGACGCGCTGTGCCAGCACCGCATTCACCTCAGTATTACTAGTCACAGCCAGATAGGTGCCCAATTGAGTAATACCAGCCTCCTGCAAAATATTCAGGTCAAGGGCACTACTGAGATAGACGGGCAGATGTTCACGGCGGGCTTGTTCAACGGCCTCAGGATCGGTGTCAATCATCACCACCTCTTCGCCGCGATCGCGCAAGATCCGCGCCAACAAACGACCCAAGGGCGTACAGCCAGCAATCATCACCCCTGAAGCCCCTTGGGCACGCACATTCAGTTGGGTTGCCACCCAGCGCGCCGTTAGGCCTTGGCCGAAAACCGTCATCAAAATCGTCAGGAACACTTGTCCTTTAATGGCATCCCCCCCACTAATTCCCGCATTGGTGAGGGTAATCGAAAATAGCGAAGCCACTGAAGCCGCAACAATTCCCCGCGGCGCAATCCAACTGAGGAAGGCTTTTTGTTGCCAACTGAGATCACTGCCCCACGTACATAGGACAACGCCGAGGGGACGAATCAGGAACATTAAGCACAACACCGTGAACACCCCCGACCAACCTAGCTCCAATAGACCAGCGATCGAGAGATCCGCAGCCAGCAGGACAAACAAGACCGAGATCGAGAGCGTACTCAGTTGACCCTTGAAACGCCGCAGTAGCCGCCCCCCCGGTACATCCGACCAACGCAGTACCAGCCCCAGAACCACCGCCATCATCAAGCCGGATTCGCTCACCAGTTGATCCGAGAGCCAAAATAGCCCCCACAGCGCTGCCAGCACCAACAGGTTCCGCAAATCTTCCGCCAAAAACCAAGCGCGGTGCAGGAAGCGATTGAGACACCAGCCACCAATACCACCAATCAAGACCCCCACCGCCAAGCGTTGAATAATCCCGAGGGCGATCGCCCCCATGCCGAGGTCTTGATTGAGAACTACGTTCAGCACCATCACCGCCAAAATGGCACCAATGGGGTCAATGAGCACGCCTTCCCCTTCGAGAATGACCGCCAATTTGTGCTCTACACCCACCTGACGCAGCAGCGGCCCTACCACCGTAGGCCCGGTCACCACCACCACAGACGCATAGAGAAAGGCCAGTTGCCACGGAAACTCGCCAATCCAATGGGCGGCCATGGCGCCAGCCACAAACGTCACCAATCCCCCCAGCGTCACTAACTTCCAGAGGCTACCCGTAATATCTTGGTCAGCGCGGCTCAGGTCTAAGCTCAAGCCCCCCTCAAAGAGAATCAAGGCCACACACAGGGGCACTAACACTTCTAGGCCTTCGCCTAAAACTTCCGGATGGACTAGCCCCAAGCCGCTCGGCCCTGAAAGAATACCCGCCAGTAACAACAGGACAATACTCGGCAGCCGTAGCCAATGGGCAGTCACTTGGGCACCAATGCCTAGGACAACGGTGATGACGAACAAGGCGGTGAGTTCGGCACTACTTTCCATCGCAGCCTCCACAGAGGTTTAGGCGTTTAGGGCTAGACTGACGGGCAAGCGTTCCTCCTTGTTCTACGTCAAAGTTCAGTATTGGACTGTTGCATTTGTCACACCCTATTGCGGGGGAACCTGATTACAGGATACTGGAAGTCCTTGAGCACTGCCAATTTCAATCAATCTTGTTAAGCTTTACTTCAAGAGGGCAGCTACAGTGCGCTTTGCGATCGCCACCACAGCCATGCTGCTGCACCACAGAGGGTACAGTTGCCAATGAACGTGAGCAGCGCTTGCAGATCCACCAACCAAGCCAGTGTCACTGCATTATCGAAGTAATGCCACGTACAGGCACACATGGCACTCACCAACGCTGGTAGCATTGCCCACGCCAACCACCGCCATCCCTGCTCCGGACAGCGGCGATCCAGTTGTGCCACAAACCAAATGGCGGCCATCCACTCCAGCACACTGGAAATGTGCACTATCCATGTGGAAATTGACAGGGCGTGCATTCGGCCTCCGGATAGATGAGGATTTTGTAAGTCTCAGGCGTGGGATGTACTGCCTGTTCCACCGCCTCGGCAAGTTTGACCAAGGGATAGCGATCGCTGATCAGGGCTTTGACATCAATGCGGCGGTTAAAGATAATGTCGCAGGCTAAGGACTGTAAGCGGTAGGAGGAACTGTAGCTGCCCATGAGATCAATCTCACGGCGATAGAGAATGTTGGGATTGAGGGGAATCTCCACCTCATCGGGAAACTCGGCAAAGAAGAGAATTTTGCCCCCCTTGCGAGTACACTCTAGGGCTTGGAAAAAGGCCTTCTCACTGGGAACCGCCAAGAGACTGACATCCACCCCCAAGCCATGGGTCAGGGCTTGCACCTTGGCACTGAGATCGGGATCGCGGGCATCAAAGGCGGCAGCAGCGCCCACTTCTTTGGCTTTGGCAATTCGCGAGGGCAGTAAATCGGTGGCGATCGCCCGTGCCCCAAAGAGATTCACCAACATAATAAACATTAGGCCAATAGGCCCTGCCCCAGTGATCAGCACCGTTTGGCCGGGAGCAACACCTGCTTTCTTCACCGCCTTGAGGCAACAGTTGGTGGGTTCAACAAAGCTGGCTTCTTCATCACTAATGTGATCGGGAATGGGAATCAGACCGCCATGCTGCACAATGTGCCCCGGTACTTTCACATACTCAGCAAAACCACCGCCACTGGGAATAAAGCCCGCCGTGGTTGTAACGGTTTTATACACATGGCACATTGAATAGTTTTCATTCAAGCAGTAGGCGCAGTGCATACAGGGAATATGGTGCATGACCACCACCCGCTGACCCACCTGCCAACCCGTCACGGCCTCACCCACCGCCGCAATTTCACCCGCCGTTTCATGGCCAAAAATACGAGGCGGCTCATAGAGGGGATAGCGAATTTTTTTGATGTCCGATTGGCACAAGCCAACGACCTTAACGCGCACAAGGACTTCATCGGCAGCAATCTCAGGGATGGGAATGTCCTCGTAGCTGAGTTGGTTCACCCCTCGGAACACTTGGGCTTTCATTGAGACCTTTGCAAACTCGCCACCCCTAAGATAATTGTCCCTTGCACCGAGAGCAAGTCTGGATGATACCCCTTTGCAACTCAAGCAAAGGAAAACTCTAGTTGTTTTGCTGCTGACAGGCAAATCGTGGGCTGAGGTGATTGGATTTCAAGGGCATTCAATAGATTCACGAGCGATCGCCCCACCGCTGCCGCCAAATTCACGGGCACTGCATTGCCAATCTGCCGATACTGGCTTGAAAGAGAACCACAAAACTGCCAATCATCGGGGAACGTTTGGATACGCGCATATTCGCGCACGGTCAACGGTCGTGTTTCGGTGGGGTGGCAGCGTTCTGTTTGCTTTTGGGCAGGGGAGCAAGTCAATGTCAACGCAGGTTCATCCCATGCCAAGTGCCGTGCCATCCCCGTTTTGCCACCATCAAGACGAAAACTTCCCATCAGATAAGCCTGCTGCAGGTCTGGGGGCAAGTCGCGCCAACACCCCCCTTCGGGAACCTGTTGCAAAATCGCCGCTTTCTGCTCAGGGTAACGCTGACCCGCAGAGGGAGGCACATCGCTTGATTTCTCTTTCAATAAATTCCTCATCACTGAGATGATAAACAGCAATATCGAAAGTTGCTTTTATTGGATCAATTTTGAGCTTCTTAAATTCTGTGAAATCAATTGATGAGCGATAGTTTAGAATTGTTTCTTTAACATGAGCACGAATATCTTCGTCGCTAATAAATCCCAGCTGACAGTAGGCACTGGAACAGGAGCATAACTCATACTCTAGAAAAGAAAAGAGTTATATTAAGATTTTTACTGCTTTTGACATCTTACGTAACAAAGTGGTGGTGAAAGAGACTCCCCTGAAATACTAGAGGAAGAGTCCTGAGTACTGGGGGCAAGTTTGTTGTGGCGTATCCCTTGCACGTTGCCTTCATTTGGCACCAGCACCAACCCCTCTACAAAAGTTGTCGCACCGGTCAATACCTGCTCCCTTGGGTACGGCTCCACGGCACGAAGGACTACTTAGATCTGATCTTAGTCCTCGCCAAATATCCCCGCCTCAAGCAAACCGTCAACCTTGTCCCCTCCCTGTTGCTGCAAATTCAGGATTATGTCAACGGTACGGCCCTTGATCCCTACCTCACAGCCACACTGACGCCGGTCGAGCAACTCACGGATCAACAGCGCTGGTTTATCATTGAGCATTTCTTTGATGCCCACCACCGCACAATGATTGACCCCCATCCCCGCTATCGCGAACTCTACGAGCAGCGGCAAACCCAAGGGAAAACTTGGTGTTGGCAACACTGGCAGCCGCAAGATTATGGGGATTTGTTAGCGTGGCACAATTTAGCGTGGATTGATCCTCTCTACTGGGAGGAGCCAGAGATTGCCCAATGGCTATCCCAAGGGCGGGATTTTAGCCTCAGCGATCGCCAGCGGATCATTGCCAAACAGCGGGAAATTCTTGGCCAAATCATTCCCCAGCACCGCGCCCTTCAAGAGGCGGGTCAAATTGAAGTCACCACAACCCCCTATACCCACCCGATTTTGCCCCTCTTGGTGGATACCGATGCCGCCAAAGTAGCGGTTCCCAACATTGCCCTGCCCCAACAGCGGTTTCAATATCCCGAAGATGTTCCTCGGCATTTGCGGCGGGCGCGAGTTCTTTATGAACAATTCTTTGGGCGATCGCCCCGCGGACTGTGGCCGTCAGAGCAATCCGTGAGTCCAGCCATTCTTGAACCCATTGTCGAGCAGGGCTTTGAGTGGATTTGCTCCGATGAAGCCATCTTGGGCTGGACAACGGGAACCTATTTTTACCGCAACGAAGCAGGGGTTGTCCAACAGGCCAATGTTCTTTACCAACCCTACCGCCTGACCACGGCCAAAGGGGATCTCAACATTGTCTTTCGCGATCATCGCCTCTCGGATCTGATTGGTTTTACCTACAGTGCCATGGCTCCCGAAGCAGCGGCAGCGGATCTGCTCAAGCAGCTGGAGGGCATTCGCCAGCAACTCATTGCCCATGAAGGGACTGGTCAATCCAGTTTGGCGCAACCATGGCTTGTGACCATTGCCCTCGATGGTGAAAACTGCTGGGAGTACTATCCCCGCGACGGCCTGCCCTTCTTAGAAAGGCTTTACCAAGGCCTGAGCGAGAACGAGCACTTTGCCTGTGTTTCTGTGGCGGAGTATCTGCAACAATATCCCCCACGTGCGGTGATTTCGGGTTCTGCTCTTCACAGCGGCTCTTGGATTGATGGCAATTTCTGTACATGGATTGGCGATCCGGTAAAAAACAAAGCTTGGGACTATTTAGGGGCTGCCCGCCAAACCCTTGAACGCCACCCCGAAGCCACTGAAACGAAGAATCCGGCAGCATGGCAAGCTCTTTTGGCGGCTGAAGGCTCTGACTGGTTTTGGTGGTTTGGTGAAGGCCACTCCTCGAACCACGATGCCATGTTTGATCAGCTTTTCCGTGAGCATTTGATGGCGCTCTACACAGCATTGGGGGAGCCAATTCCTGAGGTTCTCAATGATCCCTTAGAAGTCCACGAAGCCAAGGATACCTACCCGCCCCAAGGCTTTATTCACCCTGAGATTGATGGGCGCGGTGATGAGCAGGACTGGAACTTTGCTGGCCGGATTCAAATCGGTGGCAGCCGCGGGACGATGCACCGCCAAACGCTGATCAGTCGCCTCTGGTATGGGGTGGATCACCTAAATATCTATCTGCGTCTTGATACTCCGAACCAGAAACAGCCCTTTGGGAATGACATCAGCACCCTGCACTTTTGCTGGTACTACCCCAACAGGGTGACGTACAATAGCCCCCTCTCTGATCTGCGAGATTGCCCCGACGCAGCCCCCCTCAACTACCTGTACCACCATCAATTGGTGATTGACTTTGAAAAGCAACAGATTGCTTTCAAAGAGGCGATCGCCAACTACCAGTGGGAAGAGCGACCCAACCATGCCCGCTATGCCTTGGGCATCTGCCTAGAAGTGGCCATTCCTTGGGCAGATCTGCACCTGCATCCCGATTGTGGCCTGCATTTATTGATTGTGTTGGCACAGGATGGCTATTACTTGGATCATCTGCCCACAGAGCAACTGCTCTTTTTGACCACACCTTAGACCTTGAGGCGAAGCGTTAACAACAAGCGATCGCTCAGGCTTCGCAATGCAGCTACGGTTGAGGGCAAATAATTTGCAGCGAGAAATTATTTTCTGCGTACCAAAGTTCTGTAAGCTCAGATAGGAAACCTCTGCGGGATCAACTTGTGCAGTTAGGAGGGTTGTGTGGATAACGTCATCGGCTTAGAGATTATAGAAGTTGTCGAGCAAGCGGCGATCGCCTCAGCGCGGTGGATGGGCAAAGGTGACAAACACATGGCGGATCAGGTCGCCGTGGATGCCATGCGCAACCGCATGAATCAAATCCATATGCGCGGTCGTATTGTGATTGGCGAAGGGGAACGGGATGAAGCCCCAATGCTCTACATTGGCGAAGAAGTGGGCATTTGTACCCGTCCCGATGCTGCCCAATACTGTAACCCCGAAGAACTCATTGAAATTGACATTGCCGTTGACCCCTGTGAAGGGACAAACCTCTGCGCCTATGGCCAACCTGGATCAATGGCAGTACTGGCTATTTCTGAAAAAGGGGGGCTGTTTGCGGCTCCCGACTTTTATATGAAGAAATTGGCGGCGCCCCCTGCTGCTAAGGGCAAAGTGGATATTCGCAACTCGGCGACAGAAAACCTGAAAATTCTCTCGGAATGCCTTGACCGCGCCATTGATGAGTTAGTGGTGGTGGTGATGAAGCGCGATCGCCACAATGACTTGATTCAAGAAATTCGCAATGCGGGTGCCCGTGTTCAACTGATCTCCGATGGCGATGTCTCCGCTGCTCTCTCCTGTGCTTTCTCTGGTACCAACATTCATGCCCTGATGGGTATTGGTGCTGCGCCTGAAGGAGTGATTTCCGCTGCTGCCATGCGTGCCTTGGGTGGGCACTTCCAGGGGCAACTGGTCTATGATCCCGCTGTGGTCATGACCAAGGAATGGGCGAATCGCACCCGCGAAGGCAACCTCGAAGAACTCAAAAAAGCTGGCATCACTGATCCCGACAAGGTCTATGAAGCAGAGGAATTGGCCTCTGGGGAAACGGTTCTCTTTGCCGCCTGTGGTATTACGCCCGGTATGCTCATGAAAGGGGTGCGCTTCTTCAAAGGTGGCGCCCGTACCCAATCTTTGGTCATTTCCACGCAGTCGAAAACGGCTCGCTTTGTCGATACCATTCACATGTTCGATAAACAGTTGAAGTCGCTGCAGTTGTACTAAGCGCTGCTCGGTGAAAGAAAATTAGCTCCCTCCCGGTGAGGGGGTTTTCTTTTTATCTTCGGGAATAGCGATGCCCTTGACTCTACCCACAGCAATTACCCTTGCGCGCCTGTTGATCGTGCCCGTGATAGTGGGTCTGCTCTCGTTGAATCACAGTGCCGTGTACCGTTGGTGGGGGGTGGGTTTATTTTTGGTGGCAGCCCTCACGGATTGGCTGGATGGCTACATTGCTCGCCGTCTCAATCAGGTGACGGATTTGGGCAAGGTGCTGGATCCGCTCGTGGATAAGTTGCTAATCTTGGTGCCCCTGTTGCTGTGCATTGAATGGGGAGAGGTGCCCGCATGGTCTGTGGCGTTGATCCTCTTTCGGGAACTAGGCATTGCTAGTTGGCGGGTTCAGCAATCTCAAATTCAGGGCGCCAATCTCTGGGGTAAAGCAAAAACCCTTAGCCAGATTATGGCCGTGGCGTTGCTTCTCGCTCCCTTACCACCCAGTTGGCAGGGGGGAATCCTCATTGTTTATGGGGGGGCGATCGCCCTCACACTGATTTCTGGGGCACTTTATCTTCGTGGTTGAGTGCCAATGCGCCCCGCGAGCACCTCCTGCAACTGCTGGGGATTGATGCGATCCACCCAATAGGCTTGAAAAGTGGGCTGGGTCACCTGATTGACAAAGGTTTGACTCAGGAATGGACGCAAGGACTCGTTTTTTTGATTAAAGACGCCAAAGAAAGCCCCCGCCAGTCCCTTGAAAAAGGGCTGTGCCAACTGTGGGTTCGGGCCAATGAGATCATTGGGAACCGGTAATACTCCCGCTTCACTGACCCCCACTGCCGAGAAGTGGGTACCGGGCACGAGCATGGCAAGGTACTTGGGCTGCGCCTGTAACCATGTAAAAGGCCAGATCTGCTCCTCTAAGGGTGGCGCAAAGACATCCCGACTACTGGAAACAATGAGTGTGGGCACCTTGATATTGGCCATGCCCCGTTCGCCAATGAGGATACTACTCACTGGATTGACGGCAATCACAGACCTGACCCGTGGATCCGCCGGTGTAGAGGGCACAGCGGCAAGACCGAGACTACGACATTGCAGGGGCACTGAGATATTAAAGATAAAGAGATCACGAGCGGCTGCTAGACAGCGTTGTTTGACGGCATTCCAGTCAACAGTCCCCCCTGCTGCCGCCAACACGGTAAAGCCCCCCATCGAGTGGCCAAATAGCCCCACATTATTGGTGTCAATTTTTAGGGCTGGATTTTTCTGAACTAACGCCGCGACAGCATCCACACCAAATTTCAAATCCAAGGGGCGCTGTGCCCAATCCTTTGGCAAGTTCTCGTAGTCGAGGGGTGCCCCGGAGAGAAAACTATTAATTCGGCTGGCATCCGAACCGGGGTGAGTGACTGCCAAAACTGCCAATCCATGACTGGCCAAGTGCTCTGCTAAGTAGGCAAACGTCGTGCGGTCTGAGGCTAAACCGTGGGAAATGACGATGAGGGGGGCTGGTGCGATCATCCCTATGGGGACATAGAGATCTGCGGGAATGGGGCCTGTGGTGCGATTGGGATTGGTGAATTCAAGTTTTTGCTTTTGCCACTGGAAGGGTCCTTTTTGGGCAGGATTAAGGCCACTGGCAGGCAGTGGCGTTCTTGGTTGGAGTTGCGCCAAGCGTTCGATAAAGTCTTGCGCCCGCTGTTCTTGATTCACTGCACGGGTAAAGGCACCCACTGCCTTCAGACCGAGTTCACCATTGACTTTAACACTCTTGCCGGGAAAGGCTTGTAGTACTGAGAGCAGGGTAATGCCTGCGGGGGAACTGGCGGCGGTTTTCAGGGCTTCCCCAAGGGCTGGGCCTCCATTGACATCATTATCTGCCCGAATAACTTGGCCAATGCGCTCTAAAAAGCTTTGACCAATGGGACTTTTGACAAACTGGCTAACGGTTGTTGGTTCTAAGTCCATGCGTGTGGTCAAGCCTTCGCGCAAGTTGGATTCTTGAGCGTTGGGAAGTAGCCGAATTAAAAATCTTAGCTCCGAACTCGCATTCCCCGTTTTGGCAAATGTGGCAAGGTCACTCACTTGGATGTTGAATGTGCCGAAGGGCGGATAAACAAGGCTAATTTGCTCGGCAGCCAGTCCCGCCTGTGCCCAAACGGTTGCTGCTGCGCCCAACAGAGAGAACCACTGCCATTTTTTCCGCGTGCGCGCGATCGCCATCCCTGAGATACCCTCACTTAATCACTAGCATTATCGTTGTTTGCAACGTCACCTGCAACTCCAAGGACTGGCAGCCTGAGGGCTAGGTTCCGACTCTCTGAAAAGGGCTGTAAAGGGCGGCCGCTATGGTATTGTGCTTTTGGAAAAAATGAGGGAATTTGCCCATGAGTGAGGATGCAGTCAAGCAAATGAAGCAGGCCGTTGCCAAAGCTGCTGCCGATCGCGTGCAGTCTGGAATGATTGTTGGCTTGGGCACTGGGTCAACCACGGCCTTTGTCATTCAATTTTTGGGCGATCGCCTGCGCAATGGGGAACTGAGCAACATCGCTGGTGTGCCCACCTCGTTTCAAGCCTCTGTCCTCGCCAAAAAGTATGGCATTCCCCTAGTCACCCTTGATGATGTGGAGAAATTAGACATCGCCATTGACGGTGCCGATGAAGTTGATCCCGCCAAAAACTTGATCAAAGGGGGTGGGGCGGCTCATACCCGTGAAAAAATTGTTGATTCCCTTGCGGATCAGTTCTTGGTGGTGGTGGACAGCAGTAAACTGGTGCAGAAATTGGGTTCTACCTTCCCTGTGCCCGTGGAAGTGTTACCCTTTGCCGTGGCTCCGGTGACTCGTGCCCTGAAAGCTCTTGGGGGGCAGCCTGAACTGCGCATGGGGGTGAAAAAAGATGGCCCAGTGGTGACGGATCAAGGCAACCTTGTCCTTGATGTCAAATTTGATGACATTTCTAACCCCGCCGAACTAGAGAAAACGATGAACAACATCCCCGGCGTTGTCGAAAATGGCCTGTTTGTCAACGTGGCCGATGTCATCCTCATTGGTGAGATTGTGGATGGCCAGCCCCGTGTGCGTGAAATGGCCTAGCAGTTTTTCCATGTTTCCACGGTTTCCATTTTCCATTCGATCTACTTCCGTTTCCATTCGATCTACTTCCCCGAAGGGAAGCAAGCCGGTGCGCCAAGGCGATGCCAACTGTCTCATCCACCCACACTCCCGCATCGTCAGGACCGCGGTGAATCAGAGTGTCGGCCATGCGGCGGGCGGTGGTTTCCGCATCGCCCACGGCCATACCCCCAGCGTGCCAGAAGCCCGTGATACCACACATGCTCTACACCACTAACATTCCCTTCAAGACCCTCTCGATTTCGCAATAATGGCAATCGTAAAGCCAAAAAAGGCCGGCAAAAAGGTAAACGGAAGTCCAAATACTCCTATCACATCGAAATATTTTTCAATCTGATTAATCAGTAAACGATAGTCAAAACCTTTGTGTTGATTTCGCTCCACAAAATTTAGCCGCCCGAGAGTGGAATTTATTACGTCAGAAAAAGAGTAATCTTCACAGTCTTTGCTATTCAACAAGAATTTCTTTGTGAGAAATTTTGCTAAAAAAACAATTCCTTTTTCATTAGGAACTGTAATGAAGAAAAATCCATTAAGGTGCAGTTTTATCTTCTGGAGATACGCATCAACCATTGATTCCGGAATATGCTCAAAGATTTCCATTGCCACAGCCATATTGAATCTATCCTCGCTACTAAGCGACATTTGCTCCGGAGATTTACATTCGAAAAAGGAAAATTGATGACAATTATGGTATTTTTTCTTTGCTAGATCTAGGCCTCCTTCCCAATTTGCATCAAATCCCACATATCGAGAGGGTTGAACTGGCAAGAAATCTATCAACTTGCCATCATAACAGCCAAGTTCAAGGATAGAATAATCTGATTGAGTAACCTTTAAATCCAATAAAACAGATGAAACCCATCGAAAGCGAGCAAGATGCAAGTGTTTACGAATTCCTTTGGAAAATAATCTTTCATTGTAGCTGAGTAAATCATTGTTCTTACGTAAATACATTTTTACTTTTCCTTTTGTTTCCATTCGACCTACTTCCCCGAAGGGAAGCAAGAGCATCTTTAATATAGCCTCTCCCTGAGCGGATTGCAGCCCCCTGTTCCGAGGGATCCCCTGCGAGGGGTGTCAAATTATTTTCTACAAAGCTACTAAAAATACTCAAAGCCTCCTATAGAGAGACTCCGAGGGATTCAACGCCAAAATCAGACTTTAGGAAATTTGAATAGATCCGTCGGCAGAGAAAACTTAATTGAACTCTTGGGGGCGATCGCTCGTCAAATTATTGGGAAACTTTCTACTTGAGGATTTGTACCATGCGATTGCGTTGGTTGGTATTGGCATTAGGAGTGGCAGGAATGTTGAGCACAGGAGCGATCGCCAGCCGTGCTGGTAAGGAGGTGCCCGCCACGCTTACGGGTCGAATTACGGCGGTTGTTGATGATGATGAAGTCTTACTTGAGGCCAATAACCAACGCTACAAGCTCAATCTACCGGATGCCTGCAAACCTGCCCTGCGCAATGGCGTTCTTAGGGTGGGCGGCGTTGTTACTGCCAGTGGCAAACTTGAACTTGATGATCGCGAGCTAGATGTTTCCGTTGTTCAGATGAATGGGCGTCGGGTCTGCCCATAATAAATGCCGCCAGCGTACTGCACTGCCAATAGCACTGCTTGGTGGTACGGGGAATTGCGGTCAAGTTCTGATAGCAATATTGGAAGCCTTCACGATACCCTTGGGTTAGGGAGGGAGAATGTCACAATTGCGCACACCAAAGGGGACATGCACTGAGGGAATCGAACCCGCTGCTGATTCTAGATGGGTCAGTTGATCATCAAAGAAGATATGCGGTTTGAGTTGCTTGAGAACCCGTATTTTCTCCATACCGCCAAGGAAAAAGGTTTCATCCGGCATGACGCCCCAACTGTTGAGGGTGGTCACCACCCGTTCACTAGCAAGGATATTGCGTGCGGTCACAATCGCAATCCGTAACAGCCGCTGATAGCTGGCATCCTGCTGCTCTTTTGCCATTTCCAATTGTTGAAAGGCTGCCAGTTTCTTAAAAAGATCACTCAAGGGTCCCGGATTATGGGGAATGTTGGCCTTTTGCAGTTCATGGGCTTGAAATTGCTCGAGATCCCCTTGGCGAAAGACGGCTTCCGCTTCATCATCCGCTAGCACACCATCAAAGTCAAAGGCAATCCGTAACTCAGCATCGTCTTCGTGATCGGTGATGGGCGATCGAATCACCATGCCCGCTGGATACCCAGCCGCGATCGCCTGCTGCACGTCCTTGGCATTTGCCGAGAGAAACAGAGACACATTAAAGGCAGGAATGTAGGGATGGGGGGATTTGCCGCCCAAAAATGCGGCGCGGGTAATGTTCAGACCGTAGTGCTGAATTGAATAGAAGACCCGCTGACCAGTATCGGGATCGTTTCTGGAAAGGAGCACGACCTCCACGGGTTCTTGTTCGGGATAGGCACGGTTGAGATTCAAGAAGCGGCGAATAAAGGGAAATGCCACCCCCTTCGGCAAGACATCGTATTTCCTTTCCCGCTGAAATTGGCGGTACTTTTCGGTCCCCTCATTGCGAAAGACATCATCCGCCTCCCCCAAATCAAAGAGGGCACTGGAGGCCACCGCAATCACTAATTTCTTCTCAATTGGATACCCCATTGCTGAGCATCCGATAGTGGGATTCAAGAGCAGTCCGCAATTGGGCGATCGCCCCTTGCCAATCTCCCCGCTGGGGCTGACGAATTAACTGCGCCGAAGGATACCAAGGCGATCGCGATCGCTGCCAGAGCCACCGCCAATCCGCCACAAAGGGCAACAGGATCCACAGGGGCTTCCCTAGGGCACCCGCCAAGTGTGCCACAGCCGTATCAATTGTTACCACAGCATCCAACTGCTGGATCAACAGCGCCGTATCCAGAAAATCCCCCATGTAGGGCTGGCAGTCAATCACTCCCGCCTGCTGCAATTGTTCACCCTCGAGGCGCGATCGCTCCTTTTGCAGGCTATACCATTGGACATCAAATTCCCGCAGGAGAGGCAGGAAGTACTCAAGGGGACAAGACCGCTGCGCCGTGGTGCGCGTTTGACTATGGCTAGCCCAGACCAAACCAATCCGCGGTTTGGACACATGAAAAATACTGCGGGGCAGGGGGGTGGGTAACTGAAAATAGGGACTGAACTTGGGAAAGTGGTCTTTATCAATACCTAGGTAGCGCGGCAGACTCAGCAGGGGGGTATGGTAATCAAAGGGGGGAGGCGTCTCCTCGGTGCTTATCACTTCAATCCCCGGCAGTGTTTGACAAAGACGCACCAAGGGCGGGTAAGCAGCAAAAATCACCCGTTGGGCACGCCGCGCCATCAAGGGCAGTAAGCGCACAAACTGAATGCAATCCCCTAGCCCCTGCTCACTATAGACAAAGAGGGTTTTCCCCTCTAGGGATTGACCTTGCCAACGGGGTTGCGGATAGGTGCGTAATCCTCCAGTGGGTTGCTGCCAGCGCCATTCATATTCTTCCCATCCTTCTGGGAAATGTCCCAGCAGCAGCAGCACAAGGGCAAAGTTGAGGCGCACATCCACTGCATCGGGGTCTAAGGCAACGGCCTGGCGAAAGTGATGGAGAGCTGCTTGCGGATCCCCCGTTTCCAAGAGCGCTGTGGCCAACCCGGCATGAGCCGCACCATTGAGGGAGTCAAGACTCAGACAGCGTTGGTAGTAGCTGATTGCTCCCGTAAAATCCGCTTCGCTGAGGCAAATTTGACCCAGTTGCAATAGCGCCTGTTGGTGCTTGTTATCCCGCAGGAGCACTTCTTGGTAGCGATCGCGCGCCGCCGCGAGGTTACCCTGTAGATGCAAAGCGTACCCCAGATTGTAGTGGGCTGCCAACAGTTCTGGATTAGCACTCAAGGCGGCCTGAAACTGGCGAATCGCTGCCTCATAATTTTTCAGTTCAAGATAGACACTGCCCAGATTGTTGTGGACATCGGCTTGACCCGGTTCAAGGTACAGTGACTGTTCGTAGCAAGCACTCGCTTCTGTGAGCTTGCCTTGGGCGTGTAGGCAGAGTCCTAAGTTATACAGCGTTGTGGGCAAGTCGGGATTCAAGGATAGGGCTTTTTGGTAGCAGGCGATCGCCCGTTCAGTGTCCCCCAAGTCCAGATAGGCATTTCCTAAGTTGCTATGGGCTTCCACCCACTCCGGCTTCACCTCAAGGGCGCGTTGGTAGTGGGGTAGCGCAGCCGCCGGTTGGTGCAGCAAATCATGGAGAACAACTGCCAAGCGATAATGGGAAGGGGCATGCCACGGCTCAAGGGCAATCGCCTGCTCATAGGCTGCCTGTGCCTCAAGGGGCTGTGCCAGTTGTTCAGCAATTAACCCCAATAGGTAATAGGCCTCTGGCTGCGGGGTCTCTTCAATAACTTGACGTGCGCACTGTTGTGCTCCGCTCCAGTGCTGTTGTTGATACAGTTGCCAAGCCTTTTTTAGCAGCGAGGCGGTTCGCCATCTAAAGATACCCACGGCTATTGTGATGAGCAGTTATTCAAATAATAGGCAACAGCGGTGGCGATCATAGAATTGCCATTGAGATCCAAGGGGGTGGGGTCTTGGGGCGGCTGGGGTTCTGCGTGCAAAAAGTGCCAGTGACCACCAAAAAATTCTTCATGGGTGAGAATTTGATGGAAATGATGTGCCTGCAATCCCGCCACCAAAACAGGCCCTTCAGCAAAATCATCACGACGAATCGTTGCCACCGGTACCCCCAAGCGACAGGCCTCCGCGTAGGTGCCATAGCCGGGCTTGGACACGACTCGACCACAGAGAGGCATCACATCCACCGGGCGCAATTGGCGGCCACAGAGCTTCCGTAGGTTCGGTAAGTCCTCAGGGGCACTGGTATCAAAGGTAAGGAACTGCCAATCGGGAAACCCCTTGAGGGTCTCATAGGGAATCGCTTGCAAGCTCAGGCCGCCAAAGGTTAAAAGAACTGTGCGATCGCGGGGAGTGGTGAGGCCAAGGCGCCGCCGCAACTCCTCTGGCTCAAAACGCGGTTCGGCTCCCGTCAGTCCCACGGATTCCTTGTGGGGAAAGGCATTGAGGGGTTCCGCAAAGGGCAGTTGAAACAAGCGATCGCACCCGCTATAAAGATTACTCACCCAATCCGCAATCTCGCTAAAGTCATCGCCAAAGGAGCGATAGATAAAATCCCAGCCAAAGTTACTAACCATCCAACAGGGCACCCCCGCTGCATGGGCGATCGCCACCGCCAAAGGGGGAATATCCGCTAGCACCAACTGTGCCCGATTTTGCTGAATAAACTCTGCCTCGGCGCGGATCAACTCAGGGGCTGCCGCCTGAAGTTCCAAGAGCTTGGCACGGGTTGCAGGCAAATCCATTTGCAAACTATCGGCTTGTACGACCCCCAGATCAAGGGCACGGGGACGATGAATAAACTCCCCCTCCAGATTCGCCTGCAACAACCAATAGGGAGCTGCCGTCACGATCAGTGGCAAGAGATCCGGCACTTGGCGGCGAATGGCATTCACCAGCGCCGTTGTCCGCGCCACATGACCAAAGCCATGGTTTGTGATTGCCACGTAGAGGGTCGGTCGAGCCACAGGTGTGTTCTTGCCAAAACCGATGCAATCTTAACATTTGTAACAACTCTCGATTGGTGTGCCAAACCGCTTTTTTCTGAAGAAGTGCGAACAGGCGGGGAACAGATGGCTCAAATCAGACCCGTCTCGCTCTGGGTGGCTATAATAGATTTATTTCATTCTATTCAAATGAAGCATAAGATAGATTTATTACTGGTATTTATAAACTTGTGTTGCTTTTTATGAAGATATGTAACATACTGTTGACTAGGAGGCAGAGATAAGCATAGCAACACGCTAGACGTTCAACATCTCTGAAGCTGTATGACCTATACCACCGATACTCGTTTCACTCCCTCGACACTGGCCACAGCCGTTCAAGAGGTTACCACTCTTTTCAACTGCCTGAGTGTGGATGACAAACTAGGACTTCTGTGGTTCATCTACACCGAAACGGGTCGTTCGATTACAGCCGCCGCTCCCGGTACGGCTCGCCTACAACTGGCGGAAGGGCTGCTCAATCAGGTCAAAGCACTCAGTTTCGATGATCAACTTCAATTCATGCGCGACTTGGTGGCCAATGTGGACACCCCTCTCACCCGTGCCTACGGTGTCTTTAGCCCCAACACCAAGCTCGCCTTCTGGTATCAACTGGCAGAACTGATGAAACAGGGGTTTGTGGTACCTGTGCCCCCCGGTTATACCCTCAGCCGCGATGCCGATCGCGTGTTTGCAGCCATCAAAGCCCTTGACTTTGGTCAACAGATTACTGTCCTGCGGAATGCAGTGGTCGCCATGGGGGTGGATCCACTTGCCGTCTAATTAAGATGCCATGGGTTACGCAAGGGGGCAATGTGCTCCCTTTTTTTGTCCAGATACAAACCACTGAGGAACTGAAACCATGACCCATCCTGTTCAAGGAAGTCCCATTCTCGGCATTGATGAGCCAACTATAACTGCCTATTTTGCTGCCCTCAATGAGGAACGCTACGAGGCTGTGGCCGCTCTGTTTGCTGAAGAAGGAGTTCTCTATCCGCCCTTTGAGGATGCTGTGGTGGGTCGGGGGGCGATCGCCCATTATCTCCACCTTGAAGCCGTGGGTATGCGGGCAGAACCCCTTAAAGGAGAACTACTAAGCACAGAGGGCACAGAACGTCGCTACCGCCTTGTGGGTAAAGTTACACTCCGCCTTTTTAGCGTCAATGTGGCTTGGCAATTTGGCCTCAATGCTGAGGATCAAATCACATTTGTGAAAGTGGATTTGCTGGCAACCTTGGAGGAACTCCTCAACTATCAGCCTCTACGTCAGCAGCGCTAGGGCGACCGGAAAACACCTCGGACTCTAAGGCCTCCACGCGATCGCGCAAATTGTGGAGAATGCCCGAATGACTCAGACGCACCGCTGCCAACTGTTCCCGTAGGCGATCGTAGTTTTCGGGCAGTTGTTGGCGCAGATGAATCACTTCACGGCTAAGGGCATTCACCCGTCGCTCTAGATCCGCCAGCCGTTCAGGCAAATGCTCCGCTTGAATATAAAACTTGCAGACAATGTCAACAATTGCCGCTTCAAGGCTAGTAAATTGATGCTCCCGCTGATAGGCATACAGCCAACTGAGAACATCGGGCGGTAAATGCTCCGTAATTTCCGACTCAGAATTCACGATTCTATCCTGTGGCAGGCTGTACTTCTATTGTGTCGCTTTAGGGAGAGCAGTGGCGAGAGGGTCGAAGCATCGGAATGGACACCTGTAGTCAGGCAAGGCCACTGCCATTGAGTAAAAACTTGGGAGGCGTCAGCCAAAAGAGTTGACTATTACCAAGGGGATCGGTTTCTGGAATCTGCAGGCCAATAATGCCGGCTTTCTTGAGCTGGAGGTGTCCCAAGGCTTTGCCACAGATGAGCAGTTCTGCCCAGTGACTAAGATTGGGTTCATGACCCACGGCAATCAGGGCTCCCTCATGGTCTTGACGCCAGTGGTTCAGCCACTGCAGCCAATCTGGCAAACGACCGCTTGGCGCCAACAGGTCAGAAATCATCAGATCGGGGGCAACCCCCACTTCAAGGAGAATTTCTGCGGTTTGCCGTGCCCGCACTAGTGGGGAGGAGAGAATCAGTTCTGCTTCAATGCCTAGATCCAATAACCGCCGCGCAATCTGCTGGGTTTTCTTTTCGCCTTTGGCCGTCAGGGGGCGATCGCTATCACTGCCTTCAAACACTTCCCGTTCGACCGCGATTCCGTGGCGGAAAAAAAAGACTGTTAGCTCCGTCATAAAGACCTAAAACTTGATTACTACAAACAGTGCCTTACTCCGTACCGTGGAGGACATTGTTCTTCGGATTGACGAGGTGGAGGAGCTTCTGCTTAATCTGCGTATCGTAAACGCTCCACTTGAGTTTAGCGTATTCTGGATTTTCATTGAGACCCGACAAGAAGCCCACGGGAATTTCAAAACCGCCGGCCTGGGAGCGACCGCCACCAAAGAAGCGTCCTTGGCGATCCTTACCAAAGGCCTCTTTGATAAATTCGTCGGGGTCAAGGGTAATTTTTGTTGTGCGCAGCGAACCGATAATCAGTTCCACTTCTTCATCTTCGTCGTGGACGAGGCCATAGACAACGGCAGTGTGGACGTTCTCTTCAGTCACAAGGAAATCCGCCGCTTGGGGAATGGCATCGCGGTCTTCGTAGCGGATATAGCCCACGCCAGAAATTGAGAAATTGTTGTGAATGGAGCGGTTTTTCAGCGATCGCTCGATCACATCCATCACCTGCTTCGAGCGGTGGGACTGCAAAATGGTGTTCAGCAGTTGATAATCAATAAAACGACTCAGGAAGGCGGCTGCGAGAAAGTCCTCTTCTTTGGCTTGTTTGAGGCAATCGGTGTCAGAGCGCAGGCCATGCATCAGAGCCGTGGCACATTTCACGTGAACTGGGTTACTACTGTCGAGGGTGAGTAGCCCCGCTTGCAGGTATTGGGTAAAGATGGTAGCCGTGGCGCGGGTCGTGGGTCGAATGTCTGTAAACTCGGCTTGAATGACTTCTTGGAGACTGTGGTGATCAATGATGGCGATCGCGGGCAGGCCTGCCTCCTGTACCATGGGCAGCAATTGACTGGTGGTGCCTTGGTTGTCAATGAGAACGTAGCCTTGGTAACAGGTACAATCCCGCTGATCTTTATTTTTCGTACCTTGCACCGCCCAGCGCACAAGGGGCATCCCCGTCAGCCGCACTAGGGTGATATTCTCCTGATGGCTCAGGGCACCGGCGTAGGCAATATCGCACTGAATCTCAAACTGCTCAGCAATAAGCTTATAGGTCCATGCCGAAGAGAGGGCATCGGGGTCAGGAAAATCTTGGAGAATAATCAACTGCCGCGTACCGCGATGGCGTTCCAACATTTGCCGCAGCGCTTCGGCACGAGGGTCACTCAAGCGAACTTCCGCCTTGGCCAATTCTGTAGAGGTCGTCTCCGATTTCACCAGTGCGTTACCATTCAGTTCAGGATGAGTAGAACCGACGTCACTGGCAGCAGGGTCACTGAGTTCAAGTGGATAGGGAGATTGCATAGTTGTTTCAGCGTTGGATAACAGGGTTGAACCCAATGGGGAACGCGCAGAAGATAATTGTCGTCACCATACCGTCAACGACTCTATCTCGATCTTGGCAGATATTTTATCGTTTGGCATCCCCCCTTGGACAGCGGTTGCGCCAGTGGCGATCGTCCCATGCTTGGCAGCCTTTAGCTTTTACTTTAGCGATCGCGCTGTTTTTGGCGGGAACCCACAGTGTGAAAGCGCAGCAGGTGTGGCGAGGCAGTGAATTGGTATCCTTGCAGCGAGCCTACGATGAGTGGCAGCAGAAACACATCCTCTATTTGGGTGAAACCCATGACAGCGCTGCTGACCATCAGGCGCAACTGTTGATTTTGCAGGAATTGCAACGGCGGGGTCGCCCCCTAGCGATCGCCCTAGAAATGATGCAGCGCCCCTTTCAAAGCGCCCTTGATGCCTACATTGGCGGTGAAATTACGGAAATGGAACTGCTGGAGCAAACCCAATATGCTCAGCGCTGGGGCTTCCCTTGGTCGCTCTATGCACCGATTTTTCGCTTTGCCAAGGAGCAGCAGATTCCCCTAATTGCCCTAAATACGCCCACCGAAGTCACCCGCCAAGTGGCACGCCAAGGTCTCGAGAGCTTAGGGGAAGATGATTTTCGCTATATTCCACCCCTATCAGATATTGACTTGAGCAACACTGCCTATCGCGATCGCCTGCAGGAGATTTTTGTTGCTGCCCATCAAGGGATGAGCCACAGTATGAATTTTGACTTCTTTTACCAAGCTCAAGTCCTTTGGGATGAAACCATGGCCAAAGTCATTGCTAAACAGCATCAGCGGCATCCCGATCGCCTGATTGTGGTGCTGACAGGGCGGGGTCATGTTTATTTTGGCGATGGCATTCCCCAACGGGTACAGCGACGGCTCTCCCCCAACCTCCGCCAAGCAATTATCCTCCTCAACCCGACAGCAACGGAAAAAGCCAAACCCCGCATTGCCGACTGGTTCTGGCAAAATGATCCCTCTCTCTAACCTAATCAGCCAAGCCATGTTCAAGGGCAAAGCGCACGAGTTCTGTGCGGCTACTGGTACCGGTTTTCACAAAGAGGCGACTGACATACTTTTCAATATTGCGAACACTGGTATTCAGTTGGCTGGCAATTTCCTTATTCATCAGACCCTTGACCACCAGTTGCAGCACACTGGCTTCGCGGGGGGTGAGATCCAGTTGAATTGGGGGAGCCGTGGGATTGCGTTTGCCCTGTTGGACGAGCATTGCCCGCAGTTCGGCAATTTGTTGGGCTAGATTGGCCAGATTGGGTTCGGCCTCATCGCGAGCAGCCGCTTGCCGCCGCAGCAGATTTTTAATGATGGCCACCAGTTCATCGGGGTCAAAGGGTTTGGCTAGGTAGGCATCACAGCCAGCATCATACCCTTGGATGCGATCGCGCTTCATGCCCCGCGCTGTGAGGAAGATAACGGGAATATGGTTGAGATGGGGCTGTTGGCGCACTGTTTCCAAAAAAGCATAGCCATCCATCTGCGGCATCATAATATCCGTAATAATCAGGTCGGGCACATTGGTTTCTAGGTACTCCAGAGCCGCTTGACCATTGGCCACTGCTGTTACTTCAAAGCCACTGTCCTCTAAATAGGCCGTTACCGCCTCGCGCACTCCCGGCTCATCATCCACCAGCAATAATTTTGCTGTCATTGGCTGTCTCCTATGCCCGTAGGACTTAATTTACAGCCCTTTTCACACGGATGGAATACGCTCAGCCAGTGCTCATCTGTGTACCCCAGAAAAGGACTGTATTTATGCTCTAACATAATTGGCAATACCTAGGTGGAATAATTGAATGGCGATTATTGCGCTGCGGGCATGGTACCTACCGCAGTATGAACCCCTCGAACACATCGAGCAACGCCCCCACGATCTACGGCTCAACAAAAGTAGCTTGCTGAAAACGGCATTGCGGGCAGATTTTCTCGATGACTTAGAAACGGTGCAGCGTTCGGAGTGGTTTCAACGCTATCGCCTTGGGGAAACGGTGGAATTTTATATTGAGGGCAGTGGCAGCTATACAATTGCCAACATTGATGTTCTCAGTCATGAAATCTATTTCATCAAGAGCGATCGCCTGAGTTACTTGGAACCAACCCTCTTTTTCAGTGCCGCCGATAGCCCCAGTAGTGACGAGATTCGCACCGCCCTCAAAGCATTTGTGACCAATACCCCTAGTCGCTTCCCCTTGGAACTGGTCGAAAGCCCACGCTCAGCCACGGCTCCTCTGCGTCTGGATAGTCCCGTGATCACCCAATTGCGTCGCTCACTGCTCTTTATTGCAGATGGGAGTGGGAATGAACAGTTGCATGCAATGGTTGCCCTCGAACTGGGCTATGCCCTAGCCAGTAAACGCCGCAATCAACTCCTTGTTATTCAGCAGGAGCACCCCAGCCAGCGGGCGCCTCTTCCCATTGAAGTTCCCAGTCGCCAGCGCCTCATCTATAGCCATTCCCAAGAGCTAGCCGAGAAGTTGCCCACCGTACTGCAAACGCTCCTAGAACCTTTTGATTTCCATTGATATTTGCATAGGGAAGCCCGTTTCGGGAATAACCTGACCGTTAACGAACGAGATCGTAGAGCAGGTGGGAAGGAACTCCTGCCGCCAAGAGAAGGCGCGGTAGAGTGGGCAGGACACGACAGCAATGCCGAATGAAATCATGGATCCACCGTTGCAAGGTTTCGACTTCATAGTTGGTTAAAAGTTGATCGTGGGGCGTGAAGTTACGGTTGTGGAACTGCTCCACTTGAATTTGCGCCAACCAGCTTTCACGGGGTCGTGTCAATAACCAATAGTTAGTGACAATCATTTTGCCAAGGTAGCGTACCGTTACTTCTGTAATTTGCCGACAGTATTCATAGTAATCAGCAAGGTTTGTCGATTCATGGTTTACCCTAGGCACAGGAATCTGCTCTTGAGTTTCCGCAACCTGACTAAAGAAAGACATCAAATCTATTAAGGCACTGTGGGAGACAGGAAGTTGAATACCAATGAGGTCAAAAATTTTCTGCTCAATCTGTTGAAGCTGGTGAGTGTGATGTGGTTCGTTAACTTTTATTTTTTGATGTAACTCAATGAGAAATTCTAATTGATTCAGTTGTGGATAGGTTAAATGATCTAGATTAATGTAACGCTCTAGGTATTCTTCCTCAATGCCCAGTGGGTGTGTGTCACGGGCAACATAGGATTGAATGGCGGGATGCTCTGCCAGTAAGCGCCGCATATAATAGCGAGTGACTGGAGAAATATTCATAGGGGGAACCCTCACAGTTAGGACAGGACATAGCTGCAAAAGGGAGAGAGGCACGTGACATGCACGTACTTTCAGGTGTGTAAGAAGTTAAGTCAATGATGAATACTTAATACTTGTTTAACAAACGCAGGGACTAGGGAAGCAAGTTAACATAACCAAATAGTTATTCAAAAAACTAATCATCGTCATCAGGGAAACACCAATCACTTCAGGTTTACAAGTAAATTTACGGTATTTAAGTTAAAAGAGAACTCTAACTGTGTTGGATGAAACATGTTTCTGTTATAAATGCTCAGATCTGAGATCGTCAAGTATTGATTGATACAAATAGTGTCAAGTATTAATTGATACAAATAGTTTTGCGTCACCATTCTGTAACATAGCCGCTACGTGACACTGCAAAATTTAAGAAATCGTTTACATTAGTTCATATTGAGCCTAAATTTGGTAGCCAAGGCTACAAATGTTGTCAATAAATGATTTGATTTTTTTATATTCTGATTACAACTCTTTACATTAATTTTTATTAATTGCAGCAGCTCCATTTCTATCCACAGACGGGGATCATTCATCCCCTTGGTTGTAGGGTTGATCGGCAAAGATACAGTCAGAAAATTTCTGGGGCGATCGCGAGTGATCTGCCAATGCAGCAATGGTATCCGCTGTTCCGAGAAATCAGCGATGATTGTCTTACCCTTGATGCTGTTTAACCTCTCATCTCGTTATTGAGCCGCCTATGCTTGCTGTTTATCCTGGAAGCTTTGATCCCATTACCCTAGGGCACTTGGACATTATTGAGCGGGGTGCTCGTCTCTTTAGTGAAGTGATTGTGGCGATCGCCCATAACCCTCAGAAAAAAGCCCTCTTTAGCGTGGCGCAGCGGATCAAACAAGTGCAGGCGGCAACTGTCCACTTAAAAAATGTGCGGGTGGATACCTTTGATGGCCTCACCGTTGAGTACGCGCGATCGCAACAGGCAACAGTTCTTCTGCGGGGGCTACGGGTTCTGTCGGACTTTGAATACGAGCTGCAGATGTCCCACACCAATAAAAGCCTCTGGCCAGAGATTGAGACCGTGTTCCTCACCACGTCCAATGAGTATAGTTTCTTAAGTAGTAGCTTAGTAAAAGAAATTGCCCGATTTGGCGGTAATGTTCGTCATCTAGTACCAGCCACTGTTGCAAAGGATTTAGAAGCATGCTTTACTCAAACGCCGATCGCATCTCAACGACCACTGGAGTAAATGAAGCGCTTGATGTCCCTTCCGTACCGCTGCAACTCCTGCAACAATTGGAAAAGCTGGAAGAACTCCTGATTCTCGAAGGGACGAAGATCCCGCTGACCGGCCGCAAACTCATTGATGAAGAGCAGATCCTAAACCAACTTGCCCACATTGAACAGGCGATCCCCGAATCAGTGAAGACAGCGCAGCGGATTCTCAATCAGCGGGATGAGATCATTAAACAGGCCCAGCACCGCGCCCAAGAAATTATCCGTGCCGCAGAGCAACGCGCTGCCCAAATTGCCGATGAACTGCGGATTCGCCAGCAGGCAGAACTCGAAGCCCAAAAAATTCGCCAGCAGGTGCAGCAAGAGGTGGAGTTTATGCGCCAGCGCGCGATCGAGGAAATCAATCTGCTACGGCAAAACACAGAAAAAGAACTAGCCCATCTGCGCCAAGTGACCCGCCATGAATGTCAAGAGCGGCAACAGGAAGCGGATGCCTATGCCGATCGCACCCTTGCGGAAATGGAACGCCAATTCAAGGAAATGCTAGCGGTGATTCAAAATGGGCGCCAATACCTCAAGCAGCACCAAGCCCACCGTCAACCCTAGGCAATACCCCAATTCAATTGTCACGCTAGCGGGCTTTCACAGGCTCTAGGGTAAAAAACGTTTGAAAAATTTGCGTATCCACCTCATTCATTTGCTGCTGCAAGTGATCGAGGAACTCGTGCATGCCTTGACCAATAATTTCATCAATCGTCAAATAGTCCAGTTGCGATCGCAGGCGTCCCAGTTGGCGTTCCACGGGCTGGTGCCAGCTCCCTAGGGGCGTCCCTGTAATTTTGTAGAGGGATTTTTCCACCTGCAACAGACAAAAGCGGATCGCGCGGGGAAACTCGGCATCGAGAATCAAAAACTCTGCGACCCCTGCGGGTGTAATCCGATGCGAACCCCGTTTACGATACATCTCATAGGCACTGGCGGACTTGAGGAGCGCAATCCAACCCAATTCATCAATGGGCGTGCCCACATCTTCCACTGAGGGCAACAGCAGATAGTATTTCACATCGAGAATCCGCGAGGTCTTATCGGCTCGCTCCAGTAGCCGCCCCATTTGACCAAAGTGCCACGCTTCATTGTGGCTCATCGTACTATCCATCACGCCGGCAAAAAGGTGACTGGCCTGTTTCACTTGCTCCAAAAAGCTGGCAATCTCCAATTGATCCGGGGCTTTAGCCGCCTCCCGCACCATTGTGTAGAAGGCATTCACCTGCTGCCACATTTCTGAGGAAATCACCTCGCGAATGGATGTGGCATTCTCCCGTGCCGCCCGCAAACAGGAGATGATCGAGTTGGGATAGGTGGTGTCAAAGGTGAGGAACTGAATCACATTTTCAGCCGTGGCCGTGCCATAGTGTTCCTGAAAAAAGGGCAAATCCCCCGTTGTTAGCACTAGGGGATCCCATTGACTTGAAAGACTCGTGGGCAGATCCAGCAGCATGTTCAAGTTGACATCAACAAAACGAGCAATATTCTCTGCCCGCTCAATGTAGCGATTTAACCAATAGACCGCATCGGCAACACGACTTAACATATACTGGCAAGCATTCACTCTCTGCCCACTCTAGCAACCTTTTCCCGTCCTGAGTATATGCAGCAAACCCGTCTTAATACCCTGCTTGATCGTTTAGGCGCCGGAATTCAGGAGCAGTTAAAAAATCCGTGGCGACGGCTAGCAACACTGAGTATTGCCTTTCTCTTTGGGGTGTTCTTGGGCTTAGCCATTTCCTCGAGTGCAGGTCAATTGGGCTATTTAGATATTGTGGCCTCGAGCATCGTAGCAATTATTGCTGAAGTGATTAGTGCTATGTTCTATAGCGATCGCTGGAAACTGCGGCAAACTCTCTTTGGCGAAATTCTCAATGCCTTGAAGTTCGGTCTCCTCTATGGTTTGTTCCTCGTTGCCTTCCTTCTGGGAAGTTAGTTGCTAATTCAATTGGAAACCTCATGAATGAGTATTGCGGCAATTTTAATCGCCATTCCCGACAATGAACCGCCAGCAGACCTTGAAGCACTCATCGCCGCCGCAGAGGAAGGAGACTTACCCAGTTGCATCCTAGAAACTGCATGGCACGGTCTGCAAACGACCCTAGCAAAACGTTTTGACCAGAGGCAATGACTGCTGCCCACATCTATCCTGCTTCTCTTTTTAGCAAACCAGCAAGGGGCAGGAATACTCATTTACTGTGATTAGCCGAGGCTGGCATTCCCTTGTCACTCCCATATTTAAGAAAAGGGCTGTAATTTGAGTACAATAGTGTGATGCCAACGGCGGCTTGCCCTGTTGGTACGGCGTTTACCCTAAGTTGATCACTGCCTGCTATGGTTCAAGAGCGTAGTCTGCCCTCTTTGTCCATTCCCCAAACCACGATTACTCGTGAGCAGGGGTTAATGCTCTATGAAGATATGGTACTGGGGCGCACCTTTGAAGATAAGTGTGCCGAAATGTACTACCGGGGGCGGATGTTTGGCTTTGTCCACCTCTACAACGGTCAAGAGGCAGTCTCTACAGGTGTGATCAAGGCGATGCGTCCCGATGATTACGTGTGCAGTACCTATCGCGATCACGTTCATGCCCTGAGCGCCGGTGTTCCTGCCCGTGAAGTGATGGCTGAACTCTTTGGCAAGGCGACGGGGTGTAGCAAAGGCCGGGGCGGCTCAATGCACCTCTTTTCTGCTAAGCATAATCTCTTGGGGGGCTTTGCCTTTGTCGCTGAGGGGATTCCAGTCGCAACGGGGGCAGCATTTCAGACGATGTACCGCCGTCAGGTGATGGGCGATGCCAAGGCCGATCAGGTCACCGCTTGCTTCTTTGGTGATGGTGCCAGCAATAATGGCCAGTTCTTTGAGTGCTTGAATATGGCAGCCCTCTGGAAATTACCCATTCTTTTCGTGGTGGAAAATAACAAGTGGGCGATCGGTATGGCCCATGAGCGTGCCAGTTCCGAAACAGAAATCTACAAGAAGGCCAAGGTCTTTGGCATGGTGGGTGAGGAAGTGGATGGCATGGATGTGCTGGCGGTGCGTACAGTGGCTGAAGCAGCGATCGCCCGCGCCCGTGCCGGTGAAGGCCCCACCCTGATTGAAGCTTTGACCTACCGTTTCCGAGGGCACTCCCTTGCCGATCCCGATGAACTGCGCTCCAAAGAAGAGAAAGAATTTTGGCTGAAGCGCGATCCGATCAAAAAGCTGGGCGCCTACCTCGTGGAGCAGGAACTGGCCACTAGCGAAGACCTGCGTGCCATTGAGCAAAAAGTACAAGCGATTGTGGATGATGCTGTGGCCTTTGCCGAGGAAAGTCCTGAGCCTAAGCCCGAAGAACTCTACGACTACATCTTTGCGGATGAATAGGTTGGGCCGCTGCCAGCAACGGGGGCATTGCCCGAAAAATAGGACAATTTTGCAACAGGAGCAAACTCACGCGGTAAAACGGTTCGGACAATCTCGGACAAAGCAATATCCCACTGTTGGCCAAGTCCACCGAACACTAGGAAACAATGCCTAAGAAGCAACCGCAAACACAAATAAGTGGAATTTGGCATGTTGCAGGGGGCTGGGGTGTTGTCTTTTGGTAAACACTCGTCTGGCGAAATGCGCTGAGGGGCATAGCTCACAACGACAGTTCTAGGGGAAACTCGTGTTTAAGAGAACATTATTTACAGATTAAGGGATTGTAACCTAGCCCCACCTCCCTACAGCCCTTGGCTGATCCCAGTCTCAGCAACGTCAAGAATATATTTTTATCAATGAATAAACCATTGCTGGGTCTGTTGACTAGGATAGTCACTAGAATAAAAGGAGCTTTCCCTAGAACATTGGCATGTTGTTGACTCCTCCTTTGTTTGCCTGGCTGGATGGTCTCTGGGATGGGGTATTCTCCACCCAGGGGATCATGATCATGCTGCTGATGGGCTACGCAGGGGCGATGTGGCTCTTTTTGTCCAGTGCCCCCAAGGTCTATACGATCATGGTCTCGGATTTGGAGCACGCGCGGCAGTTCTACGAGCAGGAGTTGCATTTGCCGATCGCTGATGTACCGCTGCACTACTACTACAACTATGAGCAAACCCTTGGCGTGGCTTCGATGGATCCGCTCTATGTGCCCTCGGCCTTGAGCTACAGCAGCCCCAAGCGCCCCAGCCCTAGTGATGGGTTGTGGTACCAACTCAAGAAAAATACGCAACTGCATGTCATTAGTGGTGCCAGCAAGGGGGAACGCCACCGTCAGCGCCATGTCTGCTTTGACCGTGAGTGCCTCGAACTCCTATTGCTGCGGATTCAACGGCGGCAGTTGCGCTACAAAATGCGCAGCGATCGCCCCCTCAATTTCCTTGTCAAGGACTACGACGGCACCGTGATTGAAATGGCAGAAATTTCGGCGCGGCCATGACAGACCTCCAAGAACTCCCTAGTCGTGGTCATCTCTTGACGGAGCAGATCAATCCCGCCAGCCAGAATCTGGATCAGCTCACTCCCTTGGAACTAGTTGATCTGTTTAATCAGGAAGATGCCCAAACGCTGCGGGCGATCGCCCAAGCCCGCGAGGTCTTAGCCCAAACCATTACCGCCACAGCAGCCCGCCTCCGCCAAGGGGGACGCCTCTTCTACGTTGGTGCCGGCACCAGTGGTCGCTTGGGGGTTTTGGATGCTGCGGAATGTCCACCCACCTTTTGTACACCGCCCCATTTGGTTCAAGGCATTCTGGCCGGCGGTGAGGCTGCCCTTGTGCGCAGTTCCGAAGGCCTTGAGGATCGCTACGAAGATGGCGCCGCCGTGGTGGGCGATTGCCAGATTACTGCCCAAGATGTGGTGATGGGTATTACCGCTGGCGGAACCACTCCCTATGTTCATGGGGCACTGGATGCAGCGCAAGCAGTAGGGGCACTTACGGTCTTTATGGCCTGTGTTCCCTCGGATCAGGTACAGCGGGCTGCCGACATTGACATTCGCCTACTGGTGGGGCCTGAACTCCTTGCTGGATCCACCCGTTTGAAAGCCGGTACTGCCACAAAAATGGCACTGAATATCATTTCCACGGGGGTGATGGTGCAGTTGGGCAAAGTCTATGGCAACCGCATGGTGGATGTGGCGGTCACCAATCGTAAGCTCTTGGATCGTGCCCTGCGGATTCTCACGGATCTCACGGGGATTGATCGCGCAGCAGCAGCAGCTCTCCTCGAACGCAGTGGCTACCAAGTGAAGCGTGCCCTGCTCATGTACTGGACAGAACTGGATGCCCTTGCCGCTCAAGCTCTACTCGATCAACACAATGGCCAACTGCACGCGGCCAAAAGTGCTGCCCTGAACCCCTAAATGCCCACTTTGAAGCCAAGACCGCGATTATTGCGGGGTTCCTCAAACTGCCTGTACACCTTTGGATCGGGGCGAGTAGGCACAGGCGAAATCTCTAGGCTGTTTTCAATCTCTGCCATATTACTCGCAGGTGGGACAGCATTGGGGTTTGCCGCAGGATCGGGGGCTGATTGCAGTGCCGATCGCAACTCGGGGCTAACTTGAATCGTGCCAATGGCAGCGGAATTAGCAAAGACAGGTACAGCAGGCAGCATACTGGCAATTACTATCCAAGGGATTGAGGAGAAACGCATAGTAAAGAATCCTCAAGGGGGTTAGAAATTAAGCACTTAAGAACCCCTAACTGCGTTGGGAGTATTCTCTATGTTTTCTATTTTAGGGCAGCCACCTCTCCCTTGGTTGCAGCAAGGGATACCCCCTGTAGTGGCAAGATAACAATAGGACGGAGAGAGAGGGATTCGAACCCTCGGTGAGTTGCCCCACACAGCATTTCCAGTGCTGCGCCTTCGACCACTCGGCCATCTCTCCACGTTTAGGCAGTTCTACTATCCTATCAGAAGTCCTGTGTCTCTGCTGCATCCCATTGCCCAAGCCAGTTTTGCCATCATTGATCGCGAGATCGGTCCTCACCCCTTTGATGCCCCAAGCTATGCGATTTTGCGGCGAATTATCCACAGCACGGCAGATTTTGAGTTTAAGAACCTGCTGGAGATTTCGCCGGGGGCGATCGCCCACATGACACAAGCCCTGCGCTCAGGTGTGCCGATTATTACCGATGTGGCCATGGTCAGGGTCGGCATTCAAACCATGGTCAGCCGTACCTTTCAGAATCCAATTATTACCGCCCTTGACGATGGCAGCCACACCGCTCCCGATCAAACCCGCAGCGAAGCAGGGATGATCCGCGCTTGGCAACAGTGGCCCGATGCCCTGTTTGTGGTTGGGAATGCGCCAACGGCGCTCCTTGCCCTGTGCGATCGCCTGCAACAAACCCGTGTACCGCCGGCGGGCGTCATTGGTGTCCCGGTTGGCTTTGTCAATGTTGTAGAGTCAAAAGCAGCCCTTGCCCAACTGCCCGTGCCTCAAATTCGTGTTGCCGGTCGCAAGGGGGGATCGCCTGTGGCGGCAGCGATTGTGAATGCCCTGCTGGAGTTGGCCGATAGCAAGGAGTCAGTGTGACCCCGATTCATGTGGTGGGCATTGGCCTAGAGGGGCTGGCAGGGTTGGGGGAAACAGTTCAGGAAATTATTCGCACAGCGACGCTTTTGGTGGGGAGCGATCGCCATCTTCAGTTGATTCCCCATGGAGACGCCCGCCGCTTGTCTCTACGGGACTTTAACGCCAGTTTCAAGGCGATTCAAACCCACTTGGCAACAACCCCGAACCCCCAAGTGGTCATTCTCACCAGTGGCGATCCCCTGTTTTACGGGCTGGGACGCTGGCTGCTCGAAGTCTTTACTCCCGATCAGTTGACGTTTCATCCCCACCTCAGTGCGGTGCAGTTGGCCTTTAGTCGGCTCAAGCTCCCTTGGCAGGATGCCGTGATCTACAGTGCCCATGGTCGCGATTTAGCGGGGTTGGTGCCGCTGTTGCAGCGGGGGGTGGAGAAAATTGCCATCTATACCGATGGTGAGGCTAATATTGCTGCCATTAGCCGCTTATACCAAGCATTGCACCTGCCGGTGTCCTATCGGGCGTGGGTGTGTCAGGCCTTGGGTAGTGCAGACGAAGCCATTCTGCCGTGGGACTTAGCCCAACCAGTGACAATGCTTCCGCCGGTACATCCGCTGAATTTGGTGGTGCTCCTGCGTCAACCCCAGCACCTACCCCCTCGGGAACAGCCCGTTTTTGGCCTAGGGGATGATCAATTTTTCACCTTTGGCGATCGCCCCAGCTTGATGACAAAGCGGGAAGTGCGGGTATTGGCCTTGGCGGAACTTGCCCTCACCGGCACTATCGAAACCGTTTGGGATGTGGGCGCCGGCACCGGCAGTGTTGCTGTGGAAATCGCCCGCCTTGCCCCCCAAGCCACCATCTATGCGATCGAGAAAACGGCGATTGGCTTTCAACTGATTGAGCGCAACCGCAAGGCTTTTGGTTTGACCAATCTGATCCCAATCCAAGGAGCAGCACCCCAGAGCCTCAGTGGCTTGCCGCAACCGGATCGCGTGTTTATTGGCGGCAGTGGTGCCCAATTACTGGCCAATCTCGACTATTGTTGGTCACACTTGAAAGCTGGCGGCCGGTTGGTGCTGGCGATCGCCACCCTCGAACACCAAGGCCAAGTTCTCCACTGGTGTCAAACCCAGCAAATCAGCCCGCAAGTGCTACACGTGCAACTCAGCCGCTCCGTTCCCTTGGGTCAAGGCCACCGCCTCCATCCCCTCAATCCAGTCACCCTCATCACCCTGAGTCAGGGGTAAAAATAGCCATCGGGATAAACCGTGGTGCGATCGCACACCGCAGCCGACAGATCAACACCCGTTGCCCGAAAAAAATTACACCGCTGTACCTGGGCTGCCGTTAAATCTGCCTGCTCTAAATTGGCCTGTTGCAGGTTGGCTCCTTGGAGATTCGCTTGTCGCAAATTGGCATAGCGCAGATCCGCCCCCTGAAGATTAGCGCCTTGCAGGTTTGCCCGTTCCAAATTGGCCGATCGCAGGTTGGTGCGGACAAGGTTGGCTCCTTCAAGATCCGCTGCCGCAAGGTTCGCTTGATACAACTGAGCATCCCCTAATTCACTGTGGCGTAGATTGGTGGCAATCGCTTGAATTCGATTCAACTGGCAATAGGGCAAATAGGCATTTTCCAAATTACTCTCACTGAAATCGGCATCACTGAGGTTGGTGTCAAAAAGGCTCAGACCCGTCAGATCGCTGCCCCGAAAATCTCGTTCCCCCGCTGCATAGGCTGCCAATAGTTCCTCATTGCTGAATTTGGCCATAATGGTATAAAGAGCGTTGTACTGTGACTAAGTATTTCTACCTAAACCTTTTTGACTGTAGGGGGATTTATTGAAGAAGTTCATATTACTTAATGGTTTCTTAACTTGGTGAGGCACCACAATGGGGTTTCAACCGCTTTCCTTGGCACAGCATTACCACGAACGCACCAAGTACGCCCCTGAGACCTTAGCCCAACAGGCAGCACCGCTCGATTTTAGTCGCCAGCCCAGTCCCTGCAAAACCTATCCTCTTGGTCAGTCCTTCTCCCTCAAGCCGTTTTTAGAACTTGAGCAGGGGGCAACCCACCCCCACTGGCAGCGACTCTCACGGTTGTTGTACTGTACCTATGGCATTACTGGGGTGGTTCCCTATGCCGATCAGCCCTTTTATATGCGGGCAGCACCTTCTGCCGGGGGGCTATATCCAGCGGAAATCTATCTCCTCACTCGCAACGACACCGCCATTCCCGCTGGCATTTATAACTACCAAGTGAAAGACCATGCCCTTGTGCAGGTGTGGCAAAGCTATTCTTGGTCAGCCCTACAGGCCGCTTGTCTTTGGCATCCAGCGCTAGAAAGGACGCACATTGCGCTGATCGTGACAGCCGTCTTTTACCGTTCCGCTTGGCGTTATGGCGATCGCGCCTATCGCCGCATTTGCCTCGACATTGGGCACCTCTTGGGGAATGTGGAACTGGCCGCCAATATCAATGACTTTCGCGCTCACTTCATTGGTGGTTTTGTGGATGCCCAAATGAATGAACTGCTTTACCTTGATCCAGAACAGGAGGGGGTGTTGGCGGTGGTTGCCCTTGCCAATTTACTCGAAGTGGGCGAAAACTTGTCCACGTTCCCCGCAGTGTTGGCCTCTGCCACCTGCTATGACTATGGGGCGATCGCCAGTGGCGAGCTACTGAAAGCTTACCATTGTGCCAGTGCCCTCACCAATAGTGACATGATCTACGGCATGGCCAAAGAGACTCCCAGCCCCCCTGCCAAGGAGCCTACTGAACCCCCTGCTAGTAAATACAACTTTCCCTTTGGTCTGCGGGTGAGTCTCAGCAAAACCATCATTGACTGGGAAACCAATCTAGCCGCTCTCCAGCAAACCATTCTGCAGCGGCGCTCGACTCGTCAGTACAGTGGCCAAGGGATTGAAGTGGATCAACTGGCTGCCCTGCTCACCTTTGCCTACCATCCTCAGGACTACCGCGATCAAGGCCTAGATGAAGCCCCTAGTTTCTTTGACCCGACATTGGTGGAAACCTTTATTGCCGTGACGCGGGTCAAGGATCTAGAGGAGGGCTGCTACTACTATGCTGTGGCCGAGCATGAGTTACGCCAAATTCGCTTCAAGAACTTTCAAGAGCAGTTGCATTTCCTCTGCCTCAATCAAGACCTCGGTCGCGATGCCGCTGTGGTGATTTTCCATACCGCCAATCTGGAGCGGGCGATCGCTCGCTATGGGGAACGGGCTTATCGCTACCTCCACATGGATGCTGGCCACCTTGGACAGCGGATCAATTTGGCTGCCACCGCTTTGGGGCTAGGGGTCAGTGGCATTGGCGGTTTCTTTGATGATCAGGTCAACGATCTCTTGGGCATTCCCCCGCAAGAAGCGGTTCTGTACATTACCACCGTTGGCAAAGCAGCGTGACCCTCACCACCCGTGGCCACTACAGTATCAAGGCTCTATTGGACTTGAGTTTGTTACCCAACTATGGGCCTGCCTCCGTGCGCGCCATTGCTGAGCGGCAAAAGATTCCTGCCCCCTATCTGGAAAAACTCTTGATTGAATTGCGGCGGGCTGGCTTGGTGCGATCGCTGCGAGGCGTCTATGGGGGCTATCAACTGGCCCGTCCCCCGGCCGCCATTTCCCTGCGGGATATCCTTACTGCCGTTGGTGAATCGCCGACCCCCCTGTTTTTGCATCCTCCCCAACCGGAAGATGGCACAGCGGATTGGGTGACCTTGAGTCTCTGGCAACGACTCCACCAAAAACTTCAGGATGCCTTGGCCAGTATCTCCCTTGAGGATTTATACTTTGATGCCCGTAGTTGGCAAGCGGCTCAAGGGGATGGGGCAACGTTTGTCATCTAGGCGATCTAGGCTAAGGGCATCCCAGAGTGGGGGGAGACACCCATGTCAGCACCAACCTACCCCAAAGCATGGCTGATCATTCGCGAACGTGGTTTGCCGAAACGGGAAGTTATTCTCAGTCCCGATCGCCAGTGGACGATTGGTCGCCAACTGGATTGCAATATTCTCCTCAAAGATACCTACGTCTCGCGAGTGCATGCCGTCATCAACGCCTTTCTCTTTAAGGGGCAGCCCCTCTATTTCATTAGTGATTACCACAGTCGCAATGGCACGCTCCTCAATGGCCTGCCAATTCAGCACAGCACCCTCCTCCACCATGAAGATGTCATTTGTGTGGGTACCACCCTCATTGTTTTTTACTATCCAGACATGTTTAAGGAGATTTCCCTCGATGAGCGCCCCAAACTGAGCAAACGTTCAACCGGCAGTCTGCCTTGGGTTGGCTAGGGGTTTGACAGCCACAGGGGATAAATTTTATGATGGAAAATTGTTGAGTTTGCACGGAACAGGTTTTCCAAGAGGCACGCATCCCCTCACCTGCACGGCAAGGAGTTTTTTAGTTTCTATGGCATACGCAATCATTGAGACCGGTGGCAAGCAACTGCGCGTTGAAGCCGGGCGCTTTTACGATGTGGAGCGGCTCCCCGTCGAGCCAGAGGGCACAATTGATCTAGAACGGGTGTTGCTGGTGCAAACCGATAGCCAAGTCCACGTGGGTCAACCCTACGTTAGTGGTGCGGTTGTCTCTGGTACGGTGATGGGGCACCGTCGCGGCCCCAAGGTGATTGTCTATAAGATGCGCCCGAAAAAGAAAACCCGCAAAAAACAAGGCCACCGCCAAGAACTGACCCGCATCATGATCAACGAGATTCGTCTTAACGGTGAATCCCTAGGAGGTTAACATGGCACACAAGAAAGGAACAGGTAGTACCCGCAACGGTCGTGACTCCAATGCCCAGCGTCTGGGTGTCAAGCGCTTTGGTGGTGAAGTGGTTAAGGCCGGTCACATTCTTGTACGGCAGCGGGGGACAAAGTTTCACCCCGGCGCCAATGTCGGTCGCGGCAGTGACGATACTCTTTTTGCAACGATCGCGGGTGTGGTCACCTTTGAGCGCTATGGCAAAAATCGCAAGCGCGTGAGTGTCTATCCCCTAGCCGAGGGCTAAAACCACTCCCCGATCAACATTCAAAAATCATCTAATTGGGTCAATCCTCGGGGTTGGCCTTTTTTGTTGTCTTAGTCAATGACTCTCCTAAGGAAGTGTTGACCCGATTATTGTAAATTTCTATGAACAGCTTGCTTTAAGGTCGAGAAATTGTTAAATTAGATACAGAAATAAATCGTTCATCTCTCGCAGGACATCAGTAAACGCTTTTCAGACCGAGTTTAATTGTCAGCGTTGTACCTTCGCGAGGGACGGAAGTAGGGAAACAGATCCCGAAGGAACGCGCCTCAGCCAGTCCACCTTGTAATAAAAATGGGGCGAAAATTATGACGACTCTTACTTATCGCGGCGTTCAATACAACTACGTTCCTCCAGCGATCAACACCCAAGCAACGGATGTCGTGGCCAAGTATCGCGGTAGCACCTATCGTGTGGCTGCTCCGACAAATCCACCGGAAGACTCCTTAAAAATCATGACCTATCGGGGTGTCAAGTATCAAAAAGGTAAACAGCCCGCTGGTGTTCCCGCTGCGCGCTTGGCCGATAATGTGGCTTCTGTGCCCATGACAGCAACGGTTAACGAAATGGCTCGCTCCTTGGCGATGGCACATCATGTGATGATTAAAAGCCGTGAACAAACCCTCCTTGCCCGGATGGCAGAAGCAATCGGCATGCCGGTGACGGCAGCCCACTACTGGAACCAAATCCAAGGGAAAATTAACCCCGTCTTTGGTGCCACCTACGATCGCTCCCCTGTGGCGCTGAGCTAAGGCAGCAATGACACTGGGTTGAAGTGTTGAGTTGAGTCAGTAGGAAAATAACGAGGGAGTCAGGTCATTCTTGGCTCCCTTTTGCTGTGGGCATTAACCCCGCCGATCCCAGGGCCCCCAAATGGCAAAGGTCATCCCCGGATGGTAGAGATTGACAAACATGGTTTGGCCGTCGGGTGAGAAGCAAACCCCCGCCAGTTCTTGATCATTGAGGGCATTGCGCGCAAAGGTGTATAGCTCTCCTTGGGGGGTGATACCAATGAGGCGATTAATGGCATCGTCGCCATCTTCGCAGCAAATGAGGTCTCCCCAAGGGGCCATCGTCAAGTTATCGGGATAATCAAGAACCTCTTTGCCGGGGGACTCGACAAACAGCTCAATCGTGCCACCATCTGCTGCGGTGCGACCGGGGCGGTATCGCCAGATTTGGCCTAGCCGCTTTTCACCACCACTGGTGGCTGTAAAGTAAAATTCGCCATTGTGGTAGCAGAGGCCTTCACCGCGTACAAATTGGGCTGCCCCTTTGTCGTAGCCCTCATAGCGCACGGTGTCGAGGGGGGGGTCAGGCTGGGTGATATTTACCCATTCCACTTCAAAGGGTTTGCGCAGGGGAAAATCCTGACCGGTGTTAATTTTCGGGTAGCGTTTGATTTTCAAGGCTTGGAGTTGGCCGCCAGCAGCAAGGTTGGTGGGTTCCTTGGGAATAAAGCGATAAAAGAGACTATCGCCGCGATCCTCTGTTTGATAGACGATATGCGTTTGCGGGTCGATGGCGATCGCCTCATGTTGAAAGCGCCCCATTGCCTTGAGGGGAACTGGCGTCACGGGGCCTTGGGCACTGATCGGTACTTCAAAGTTGTAGCCGTGGCGTTTTTGCACCGGACCGCGGTTGGCAGGATGTTCGGGCGTGGAAATGGTTTCCTCGCAGCTAATCCAACTGCCCCAAAGGGTTTTGCCGCCACCACAATTGCGCGAGGTACCGGCCAAAGAAACGTAATGCTTGAGGAGTTGCCGATCTTTGCTCACCACGAGTGTAGTGGTGCCGCCGGGGGCAATGGGGTCATACATCCGCTCCTTGGGAGCCACCACCCCCTGAAAGGCACGGGGTAGCCCCGGATACATCTCATGGTTGCGCACAAGGATGGTCGTGCCATCGGGGCCGGGGAAGGCGGCCATGCCATCATGGAGCGTCGGGACGGGGGTACCATCACTCAGGCGATCGCCCAGCTTGGAAAATACCCGATACTGAAAGCCTGCCGGCAAATCCAACAGGCCATTGGGATCCTGCACCAAGGGGCCAAATCCGCGTGTGGTCAGCAGTTCACCTTGGGCGGCCCGTTGATAGAGAAGCTGTAATCCTTGGGGAAACAGTGCTGCCCCCATACCGGCGGCGGCAAGGGTGAGGAAGCGACGACGTTGCAAACCCATAAAAAACCCATGTAAACTGCACAACCAACGGCTAAAAGCCGACCCCTATTGTCTTACTGCAAACTTAGGAAGTTATTCAAGGGCATTTTGTGGCCGATTGCAGATCGCTTGCTAAAATAAAGTCATAATGAGTTTGGATAAGTCAATGCGAGTGATCGATTTGCCCCTCAATGCCATTCGTCGTCCCCTGATTCGGCAAACGGATCCTGCAAAAGTCGCAGCGTTGATGGCCTCCATTGCGGAAATTGGCCAGCAGGAACCCATTGATGTCCTTGAAGTCGAAGGGCAGTACTATGGCTTTTCGGGGTGTCATCGCTACGAAGCCTGTCAACGGCTCGGACTGCCGACGATTCGGGCACGAGTCCGCCGGGCGCCCCGTTCGGTACTGAAGCTGCACCTTGCCTAGGCATCTTGTCAGATTCGCCTCAGTGTGGGATTCTAGCCAATTAGCCCCTCTAGGATAGCGATCGTGACCGGTGTACGCCTTGAACAACTGACCAAGGTCTATCGCGACCCCCAGCGCGGGCATGATGTCACGGTGCTGCAAGGGATTGATCTGAGGGTCGGTGCGGGCGAGTTTTTGGTGCTGGTGGGGCCTTCGGGGTGTGGCAAAAGTACCCTGCTGCGGCTCATTGCGGGTTTGGATGAACCAACCACGGGCACAATTTGGGTGGGCGATCGCGTGGTCAATGGTTTACCGCCCAAAGCGCGGGACATTGCCATGGTTTTTCAAAGCTATGCTCTTTATCCCCACTTGACGGTCTATGACAACTTGGCCTTTGGCTTGCGCCGTAACGCCCAGATGAATGGCCTCCTCCCCGCCCCCATTGAAGCAACTTTGACGCGCTGGACGCGATCGCTCCCCAAGGGGATGCAACTGTCTTTTCCCCGCGAACGCATGATTCACCAGCGGGTGATGCAGATTGCGGCGATGTTGCAAATTGGTCACTTGCTCTATCGCTATCCCAAACAACTGTCCGGTGGTCAGAAGCAGCGGGTGGCCCTCGGACGAGCCATGGCCCGCAATCCCCAAGTGTTTTTGATGGATGAACCGCTTTCAAACCTTGATGCCAAGCTGCGCACCGAAACCCGCGCTCAAATTGTCCAACTGCAGCAGCAATTGGGCATCACAACCATTTATGTGACCCATGATCAAACGGAAGCAATGACGATGGGCGATCGCATTGTGGTGCTGCACCAAGGTCAAATCCAACAAATTGCCAGCCCCCTCGACCTGTATCAACGCCCTGCCAATCGCTTTGTCGCTGAGTTTATTGGCTCACCGCCAATGAATTTCTTAGCCGTGACCCTCAACCAAGGGAAGATTCAGTACCACCATTGGCAGTTGTCCTTGAACCCGCCCTTCCCCTCGACAGCGAAGGCATGGTTAGGGATTCGTCCAGAACATTTCGCGCTGGCCACCGCTGAAGAGACCGATGTCCTGCCCGTTCAAGTGGATCTCGTGGAAGCCCTTGGCCATGAAACGGGCTTGACGGTTCACCTCTGTGCGACAGGAGAAACGTTGCGGGTGCGCTTACCAGGACAACAGCCGATTCAGCGGGGCGATCGCCTGTATTTGCGTCCTGATCCCCAGCATTTCCACTTCTTTGATGAGCAAACGGGGCAGCGACTAGAACCATGAGCCAACGCCTGCAAGCCCGCCTCGCCATGGCCGGCATTACCCGCAAGAGTCAACTGCGCCGTAAAGGATTTACCCGCCACCAAGCCAATGCCATTTGGTCAGGGGAGCTGCGTCGCTTGCGCCTAGAGACCCTCGAACACCTTGCCCAGGTTCTGGGGGTGACGCCCTTGGAGTTTTGGCAGTGGTTTTATGGTGAAGCGTCCCCTGAGGCTGCCCTGCAACACCAAGCCCTTCAGATTCTGGAGCCGTTTCTGCGTTTCTGGCCCACTGCCGCCTACGCCGCTAGCCAAAACCCCACTGCCCCCGCCCAGAGAATTTTGCCCCTTGTGAAGCCGGTGTTTCAACTCCTCGAGCAGTGGGGGATTCGGTTGATTGGTGAGGTTGGAGCCTGTGTTCCCTTTGATCCGCACCAGCACCAAAGCGATCGCGTGCCCTTAGAGAAAGGCACCCCTGTGCGCATTAGCCATGCGGGCTATTGGTGGGGCGATCGCCTGCTCTTTCGGGCGGTGGTGACGCCAGTAGATACTCTTGGACAATCTGCCCCCTCAGCACATGCTCCTGAATCACCCGCTCAATAACTGCTGGCGTTGCCGAGTGATACCAGACGCCATCGGGATAGACCACTAAAATGGGGCCCTGTTGACACACCCGTAGGCAATTGGCCTTTGTGCGAAAAATACAGCCCTCTGGGCGCGGTTGATCCAAGCCCAATTCCTTGAGGCGTTTTTTCAAATACTCCCATGCTTCTAAACCCACTGCCTTGTCACAGCACAGGGGTTTGGTTTGATCAGCACATAGGAATAGATGCCGCTGAATGTGATCAATGCCGAGAGCTGCTACTTGCTGCGCTAACGAAGGAGATGTCATAGTTGGCTTTTTCTAATCTGCAACAAGGGTTTCTGGTGTTGGTAGCACCATTGAGGACGTGGGGGAGGGTTGACGCCGATTCCATTCAATGTCGGGCATTTCCTCAAAAGCTCGCCGCAGGGAGGCCTCCCAGAACTGCCGCACCTTCGACAAAAAAGGATCACCCAAGACAAATTCGGCGCGGTGACAGATCTGAAAGCTATCGGTGCGGTACATGATCAGGTCAAGGGGAGGGCCGACGGAGATATTGGATTTCATCGTTGAATCAAGGGAGAGCAGTGCATACTTTGCCGCCGCATCTACCGGCGTATCGAAGCGCAACGTGCGGTCTAAAATCGGCTTGCCATATTTTGTTTCACCAATTTGAAGAAAGGGAGTTTCGGGGGTCGCTTGCAGAAAGTTGCCCTGACTGTAGATCAGGTAGAGGTAGGGTTCCTCGCCACGAATTTGCCCCCCCACCAGAAAGGTGCATTGGTAGTCAATGTTATCTTTGGCCAACCAAGGGCGATGACTATCGGTGACCTCCCGCAGCTTACCACCGACATAGCGGGCTACCTCGTACATATTGGGCAGCGAGTTGAGACTGTGCTCCAACTGACCCTTGAGATCACGACGAATGAGCGTGAGCACTTCCTGAGTAATTGAAAGGTTACCAGCGGTACAAATGACAATCACCCGCTCCCCCGGCACCGAAAAATCAAAGAGTTTCTGATAGGTGGAAATGTAATCCACCCCCGCATTGGTGCGAGAGTCTGCCGCCATCACCAGACCCGACGTGGTGAGAATTCCCAAGCAATATGTCATTTTGCCTATGCTCCGCCAATAACCAAGCACTATAGAGTGTATAAGGGATTTGCAGCGATCGCTACGGACGCTGGGCATTGGAAATTGACCTGATCATCCGATAGGGTAGGGTTCGGTGTCACAGCGAAGTTTGCAGCGATGTCAGCCATTCTAGAAACCCTTGCCCTGATTCTCATGCTGGGATTCTTTGGGGGTCAGTTGGCACGGCGACTAGGGGCACCGGCCTTGATCGGCATGATTCTCGTGGGGATTGTCCTCGGGCCTGCGGCCTTGAATCTGTTGCAAACCGATGTCCTAACGGCAGCCCCCACCTTCCGTGCTGTTGCGGTGATGGTGATTTTGATGAAGGCGGGGCTGGGCTTGGATCGTCAGAAGTTGGTACAACAGGGCACGGTGGCGCTACGCCTCGGGGTATTACCCGCACTGTGTGAAATGGTCGTTGTGGCTGGGGTGGCGATGCTGCTACTGGGATTTGATTTGCGCCAAGGGCTATTGTTGGGGGCGATCGTGGCACCGGAGTCCCCGGCTGTCATTGTGCCGGGCATGCTACGGCTAAAAAGTTTGGGCTGGGGCGTGGACAAGGGGATTAGTGATGCGATTCTCTCGGGCAGTGCTATTTCCGATGTAGTCATACTGCTGCTGTTTAGTCTGCTGATGGGGTCTGAGCATGAGGGAGGATTCCTAGGGGCTTTGCCGCCCGCCTTGGGGGTGAGTGTGCAGGCACTCCTTGAAATTGGTGGTGGCTTGATCGTGGGCTATGGCTTGGCCTGGGCGCTGGTCTTTTTGTTGGTCAAGCAAAACTGGAGTCAAAATCGGGTGCAAACAACCCTCGTGGCAGCAGCAGTGGCCTTGGGAGCGGTGGGCTTGGCCGATCGCCTGCCGTTGTTTTCCGGCTACCTTGCGGTGATGAGTGCCGGCTTCTTCTTGATTGAGATGGATGCCCCCCTAGCGCGGCAATTGCGGGGCGGCTTTGATGTGCTGTGGCAGGTGGCAGAGATTTTTCTCTTCGTGCTGTTGGGTGCCAGTGTCCAGTTGGGGGTGTTGCAAAGTTCCCTCGGTGTGGGTTTGGTGATTTTGGCGGTGGGTACCTTGATTGGGCGGGGCATCGGTTGGTATCTTTCCACCCTTGGCAGTCATTGGACACTCTCCGAACGCCTCTTTTTGCTGCCGGGGAATTCCGCAAAGGCAACGGTGCAAGCGGCGATCGGTGCTTTACCCTTATCCGCTGGGGTGGCGGGGGGTGAAACGATGCTGGCGATCGCGGTTCTCTCGATCCTGATTACGGCTCCCTTGGGGGCATGGGCAATTCCCACGTTTGCACCAAAGCTCCTGCAAAAGGGCGAGGTGGATGCCACCAAAGTTCTGCTGCAACCACGGGTTGTGCTCTTAGCACCGGTGGATGTTTCGAGTGTCACCCCCTACGTTCTCCAAAAGACGGCGGAATTAGCGCGGCGTGCTGATGCGGAAGTGATTGTGCTCCATGTGCAGGATGTTCCTGATCCCAAGGCAGTGGCCACACTCCAAGCCCAAGTCAAGCAGTACCTCGCAGACATTCGCTATCGTTTCATTGTGACCGCTGGCCCAATTCCCCAAGCCATTTTGGATACGGCAACCCTCTACAACGTGACCGAAATTATCCTTGGCAAACATGGTCAAGGGGGTCTGAAGCGCGTGCTCATGGGATCTGTGTGCCAGAGTATTCTTGAGACCTCAACCCGACCCGTGCTGATTGTGGAGGAACCCCGCTCGTGATCCCTATGCATCCCCGATTGCGACCGGCCTTAGCTGTCAGTTTGGGTGCGATTCCGGGGGCCTTAAGCCGCTTTTTACTAGAGGCCTATTTGGAACCCTATCTTACGGGTAATGTGCCCTTTGCTACGCTCGTCGTCAATGTCACGGGTTGCTTTCTGCTGGGGGTGATTGCTCCCCTTGCCTTTGCCCGCACCTTTGTCCTGCATCCCGATTTGCGCTTGCTATTGACAACGGGGTTTATTGGTTCCTACACAACCTTTTCATCCTACGAGTTGGATAACGACAAGCTCTTGGGAATCACAGATGCGGCAGTCGAGGGTTTTTACTGGCTCGGCAGTACAGGGCTGGGATTATTAGCACTGGAGTTGGGCAGCCGCCTAACGCTGCGGAGTCTAGCCCATTGGGAGAAGTGGGATGATCGCACCTGAGAGTGTATTGGCCATTGCCATTGGAGCGGTGCCCGGTGCCTTGGCCAGATATTATGTGGGTCTGTGGAGCGATCGCCGCTTTGGCACCCTTGTCTTCGGTACCCTGAGCATGAATCTCATGGGTGCCTTTCTTATGGGCTTTTTGAGCCCTGTTTTAGCCCGTTGGGGGGCACCGCTGTGGCTCAGCCATGGCATCACTGTCGGTTTTTTGGGGTCTTTGACCACCTTTTCTACGTTTACCCTCGAGGTATCGAACCTGCGCCGTGAAGGCTACCCCCGCATTGCGTGGCTGTACTGGCTGAGTACGCCTATCCTCGGGTTTCTCTGTGTGGAAGCCGGCATTGGCCTCTCCCATTGGATGTAGATCAACGGCTAGCCGCCAATACTGGCCAGTAGCTTCGCTTCCTCCTCCTTGGAAATGAGGCGGCCTTGGTTTTCGTAGTCGGGAATTTGGTCAAAGTAGAGGTAGCGATAGAGATCCGCTGCAAAGGGATCAATTTTCCGCGTCACAATCTCTAGGTACTCCTCGCGGGTGGGAATGCGCCCCAGTAGGGCACAAACTGCTGCTAGCTCTGCGGATCCCAGATAGACCCGTGCCCCTTTGCCCATGCGGTTATTAAAGTTCCGTGTGGAGGTGGAGAAAACCGTGGTGTGATCAGCAACGCGGGCTTGGTTGCCCATGCACAGGGAGCAGCCCGGCATCTCCATGCGTGCCCCAGCAGCAGCAAAAATACCGTAGTAGCCCTCTTCGCGCAACTGCTGCTCATCCATACGGGTGGGGGGTGCAATCCAGAGGCGCACCTTCACCGCCCCCTCTCCTTCCAGTACCTTGGCAGCGGCACGGTAGTGGCCAATATTGGTCATACAGGAGCCAATAAAGACCTCCTGCACTGGATCGCCGGCACATTCGGAGAGGGTTTTGATATTGTCGGGGTCATTGGGGGCAGCCACAAGGGGTTCCTTGATTTGATCTAGATCCACCTCAATCACATCGGCATACTCGGCATCCGCATCCGCCGAGAGGAGACTGGGATTGGCCAGCCATGCCTCCATCTTTTTCACCCGCCGTAGAATCGTACGCGCATCGCCGTAGCCACGGGCCACCATATTTTTCAGGAGGGCTACATTCGATCGCAGGTAGGTTGCCACCGTTTCTTCACTCAGTTTAATCGTGCACCCTGCGGCCGATCGCTCCGCTGTGGCATCGGTGAGTTCAAAGGCCTGCTCCAGTTGCAAGTGCGGCAGCCCCTCCATTTCCATGATCCGTCCGGAGAAAACATTCTTTTTATTCTCCTTGGCAACGGTGAGCTTACCCTGCTGAATGGCCACATAGGGAATGGCATTGACAATGTCCCGCAGCGTCACCCCCGGTTGCAACGCACCTTTGAAGCGCACGAGCACCGACTCCGGCATATCCAAAGGCATCACCCCCAAGGCCGCTGCAAAGGCGACCAAGCCAGAACCTGCTGGGAACGAAATGCCCAAGGGAAAACGGGTATGGGAATCGCCCCCCGTGCCCACGGTATCCGGCAGCAGCATGCGGTTGAGCCAAGAGTGAATAATGCCATCTCCCGGTCGTAGCGAGACGCCCCCTCGCGAGGTCATAAAGTCCGGCAGTTCTTTGTGGGTTTTGATGTCAACGGGCTTGGGATAAGCCGCCGTATGGCAGAAACTTTGCAAGACCAAATCCGCACCAAAGCCAAGGCAGGCCAGCTCCTTGAGTTCATCGCGGGTCATTGGGCCTGTCGTATCCTGGGAGCCAACCGTTGTCATGACCGGTTCACAGTAGGTGCCGGGGCGGACGCCGGGGAGACCACAGGCTTTACCGACAATCTTTTGCGCCAAGGTATAGCCCTTACTGCTCTCAACGGGGGGCTTGGGACGAGTAAAGAGGGGACTGGGTTCTCGGCCAAGGGCAGCCCGTGCTTTGTCGGTGAGGGTACGCCCAATGAGAAGGGGAATGCGCCCCCCCGCTCGCACTTCATCCAAGAGGGTCTCGGGTTTGAGGGTAAAGGTACTGATGACCTCCCCCGCTGCATTGGTGATTTCGCCGCGGTAGGGGTAGATCGTGATCACATCCCCCATATTCATGCGGGTAACATCGCACTCAATGGGCAGGGCGCCGGAGTCCTCCATGGTGTTGAAGAAAATGGGCGCAATTTTGCCACCAAGACAGACGCCCCCTGTGCGCTTATTGGGAACGTAGGGAATGTCGCGACCAATGTGCCAAATCACAGAGTTGGTGGCGGACTTGCGGGAGGAACCGGTGCCAACCACATCCCCCACATAGGCAAGGGGGTAGCCCTTTTGCTTCAGTTCGGCAATGATTTGCAGTGCCCCCGGCAAGCGGCTTTCCAGCATCACCGTAGCGTGCAGCGGAATATCGGGGCGGGTGGTGGCATGGGGGGCAGGGGAAAGATCATCGGTATTGGTTTCACCGGCGACCTTAAAAACGGTGACAGTAATGGCCTCCGGCAGCGGATCACGGCAGGTAAACCAATCCCCATTGGCCCAAGATTCCATCACCTGACGGGCGTAGGGGTTGCCTTGGTGCATCAGGTCTTGGACATCGTGAAAGGCGTCATAGACCAAGAGGGTATGGCTGAGGGCAGTGGCCGCCGCACGGGCAAGTTCTGGGTTTTCATGGCGCAGCAGCTCAATGAGGGATTGAACGTTGTAGCCCCCCAGCATTGTCCCTAGGAGTTCCACCGCTGCAACGGGAGTGATGAGGGGACTGGTGAGTTCTCCTTTGGCGATCGCCGTCAAAAAGCCGGCTTTAATGTAGGCCGCTTCATCGACACCGGGGGGCACGCGATCGCGAATCAGGTGCAGTAGGTAGTCTTCTTCGCCCGCTGGGGGGTGTTGCAGTAGATCACAAACCGCCGAGGTTTCTGCCGCCGTCAGGGGCAAGGGGGGAATGCCCAAGGCAGCACGTTCTTGGGTTTGCTGACGGTATTGGCTGAGTACGGTTGTGTCCACGCGCTGTTGACCTCAATTCGGATACAAGGGAGAACAAAATCATTTAAGTGCGGATCTAGATTTTAGAGTACAGATTCCCCTTTGGGGGTTTGGTTGCCTTTGCTACCCTTGCCCCTATCGCCAGTCCCGCTGTAACTCTTCAGCAACGCGGCGGTAATCCGCTTGAGCTTCCTTCGCCTGCTTGCCCTTCCATTGGGTAATGGGTACGCCGTCGAGAGCCGCCCGTTCGTGGGCTTTGTAGGCGCGGATAAAGGAGTGACAGGCTGCTACCCCCAACTGCAAGAGCGTATTTTGGGCTTCGAGGGCTTCATTGACACAGCGGGGATCAACGCGGGTGAGCAGGACGCGGTGGGGAACGTTAGACGGTTGCACCACTTGCTTCACTGTTTCAATGAGGGCGGCAAGGTCAATGGGGGCGGGGGGGGTGGGCAGCACCAGATAGTCAGCGATCGGTACCACCGCTGCTAGGGCACTGGAGGCTAAGGCCGGCGGCGTATCGACAACAATCAGGTCATAGCCAGAAAGCTGGCGTACCCTGCTGAGGAGTTTGGGGTTAAGCTCCTGGGCGAGATCGAAGCCCATGGATTGGCCACTGCGCTGAAACCACCACGTGGCTGAGGCTTGGGGATCCGTATCCACCAACAACACCCTGTACTGCTCGGCATAGGTGGCTGCTAGGTTGATTGCCGTTGTGGTTTTACCAACGCCTCCCTTGCCATTGAGGACCGCCAGCAGACGGGGTTCAGCCAAGGCCCTATCCTCCTAAAACTGCCGCAGAAAGCGCAAATCACTGGTGTAAAAGCGGCGAATATCATCAATTTGATGCAGCACCATGGCAAACCGCTCCACACCGAATCCGGCGGCAAAGCCCGTGTAGACCTCTGGATCGTAGCCGACATTTTTGAGCACAGCAGGATCCACCATGCCACAGCCCATCACCTCTAACCAGCGTCCCTGCCACTGCACATCCACCTCCGCCGAGGGTTCGGTAAAGGGGAAATAGCTGGCTCGGAAACGAATGGGAACATCACCAAAGAGTGCCGCCAGAAACGTCGTGACGGTACCCTTGAGGTCGGTAAAGGTCAGCCCCTCATCCACTGCCAAAATCTCAATCTGATGGAACACAGCCGCGTGGGTGGCATCCTCCGTATCCCGCCGATAACAACGGCCGGGAGCAACAATGCGAATGGGCGGATCATTGAGTTCCATGTAGCGAATCTGCACCGAGGAGGTGTGGGTGCGCAGCAGATTGCCATCGGGCAGGTAGAAGGTGTCCTGCATGTCGCGAGCCGGGTGATCTGCAGGTGTATTCAGCGCCTCAAAGTTGTAGTAGTCAGTTTCCATTTCGGGGCCATTGGCAACGGTATAGCCGAGACCCACAAAAATATCGAGGATGCGGTCAATGGTGCTATTGAGGGGATGAATGTGCCCTTGGGGACGATAGACGCCCGGCAGGGTGACATCAAGGCTTTCAGCCGCCAGTTGCGCAGCAATTTTTTCGGCTTGCAGGGTTTCGCGGCGGGCTTCTAGTTCTTGGAGCAGTTTTTCCTTGAGGGTGTTGGCGAGGGCACCAATGGTGGGGCGATCGCTAGGGGGCAGTTTGCCCATAAGGGCGAGAATTTGTGAGAGTTCGCCTTTTTTGCCCAAGTAGGCAACGCGCAGTTGCTCTAGGGTATCGAGGGTGCGGGCTGCAGCGATCGCCTGTAGGGCTTTGGCTTCTAAATCTTTGAGTTGTTGGCTGAGCCGATCACGATCAAGGGTGGGGGTCGTCATGGCAAAATGCAGTTGCGGGGTGCACAAATGGCAACAATTTCGGTCAAGATAAAGCATTCCCACCTGTTGGGAATAAGCCTTGATTATAACGCTATGCCCGCAGTTGCGATCGCGATGGTTCTCGAATGCCGATTCCCAACCTCACCAGCCAGCCTAAACAGACGGTCAGTCAGTGGCTAGCCAGCGCACCCCAAGCCTTTCTCCGTTCACCGCGGTTTTCTGCGAACCGCGAGCAACAGATGGCGATCGCTGCCTGTGGGCTGTGGTTTTGGGCACAACTCCTTTACCTGCACGATTTGTCTGCAACCCCTTGGCCGTGGCTCGAAAGTGTGGTGGAGGCCGCCGCCGTCGTCATCATTGGTGGTTTTCCAGTGCTATGGTGGGCAAGTGGCCAGCGGGATTTTAATAAGATGACCCAACGCTGGCCGGGGCGGTTACTCCTCAGTTTGGCACTGTACATTGCCATTGGCTTGATTCTCCCCCAAGCAGGCCGCTTTCCTTGGCAGCGGGTTCTCACCAATTTAATCTTTGCTGATCAGCCGTGGCTGAACTTGCTGATCTTTCTCGGAGGCGTCTGGGCCATGGTGCGCGTCCCTGTCCTCTTGCGGCAGCAAACCACACCGACACCAGTGTTGTGGGCTTGGATCAGTGGAGCAGCACTTTATTTGTTGCTCAGCCACAGTGGGTTGATTTCGCCAGCCTTCCCCAAAGCGTACACAGAAGGATTCATCATTACCCCTATCTATTTGCTCCTATGTGCTTGGGGCGATTGGCAGCGGCGACACCCGCCACGGGCGACCCCCACGGGATTGGGACTGCACGACATTCCCCTAATTGCGGTCTCGCTTTTTAGCCTCTACTGGTTCTCGACCCCCTACTTTCGCTTTGGCCCTTTTGTGGCACTGCAACTGTTTATTTTGGTGATCATTTTTGGCAGGGGGCTGGGGCGATCGCACTTTGGCTATAGTTTTGAACCCCGCTGGTGCGATGCTCGTTTATTGGCGGCAATGTTCTTGGCGGCTTTGGTAACCATGGTGCCCTTGGGGAGTCTATTGGGCTTTTTGCCCTTGGCGAAATTTAACTTGACGCCTTCGCCTTTGGCGGTGTTTGTCTATGTCAGCCTCTTTGCAATGCGGGTGGGCATTTTTGAGGAGGTGCTCTTTCGCAGTGGTTTGATGATTTTCGTGCGGGATCTGTGGCAGCACTATGGGGGCGATCGCCAGCGGCCGGTGGTCATTGCTTGGGGTGCCATTCTCATTTGTTCGCTGCTTTTTGGTATTCTCCATGTAGGCAATGAGCCGAATGCCGATATTCAACTGCCCCTCATGGCCTACCGAGCGGTGTATATCGTCATGGCAACCTTGGCCTCCCTCTTTTACTGCCTCACCTTTGCCTGTACCCAGCGCCTCTGGGCGGGCGTTCTCCTGCATGGTCTGGTGGATGCGATCGCCGTCGTCTTTTTTGGCGCTGCCCTTGTTGCCCCTTTCTAGCGCACCACAATCACAGGCACACCCGGCTTGACTTTCTCAAAAAGCTCCTCAATGTCGCGGTTGTACATCCGCACGCAACCGTGGGAAACCGCATGACCAATGGAATCCGGATGGGGGGTACCGTGCAACCCAACCCAATTGGTGCCATCACTCCAAAAGCCAATCCAACGCCGCCCCAAGGGGTTGCGGGGATGTCCACCAGCAATCACTGCCCCGGTAAAGGGATTTTTCCAAGCGGGATCGCGAATCATCTCCCGCACTTGAAATTGACCTGTGGGGGTTTCCCACCCCGGACGACCTACGGCCACGGGATACCGGCGCAGGGGAGTTTGTCCTTGATAGAGGGTCAATTGGCGCCGTGATAGGCTGATTTCTAGACGTAGGGGAGCGGTGACCGCCGGTGGAGGAGCAGTAGCAAGGGCAAAGGGGAGACGACCCCAAAGACTCAAACTCACCCATCCAATAACCGCGATCGCTCGCTGGCCAGCTTTTAGGAAGCCTTGTGCTTTCATTCCGCAATTCACTCCTACCACTGTGAGATTGGCATTGGGGAATAATAGATAGTTACGTTGCTACTGAAAAATTTTTCAAAATTCTAGATGAATGACCAAGTTCTCCGCTATTTACCCCTTGCAACGGGGGTTTTGGGGGGCACACTTCTCCTCATCAATCGCCTCTTGACCCCCCTGCTGACCCCTTCCCAAGCCCGTGCCGATGTCGTGGGGGTGATCCTTGCGGCGGTCTTGATTTTGACGACGCTGATTTGGCAGCGGGTGCAGCCCCGTCCTGCGGAAGCGGTGATCCTTGAAGGGGAAGAGGGATTTGAACTTGCCGATGATCTGGATGCTGCCCTGAAAACAGAGCTGGCGTGGCTGTCCTATACCTTGCTGAAGAATACGCCGACAAAGTCCATTGTCATTTGGCGCGCCGATCGCCCCCTCCTGCGGCGCGGTATTCTGGGGCCCAAACCAATGACGGCCACGGGTGCCATTGTGCAGCGCGCCCTGCAAACCCAACGCCCCATCTATTTAGTGAATTTAGCCCTTTACCCCGGACGCATTGAATTTGACTATTTGCCCCCCAATACCCAAGGGGTGATCTGCCAACCGGTGGATGCGCAAACGGTGATGATTCTCGGCACTAATGCCCCCCGCCGCTATACCAAACAGGATGAACAGTGGGTAGCTGCCCTTGCCGCCAAGCTCGCCCAGGTGCTGGCAGAACAGTACAATAAAGCCTAGACACGCTTTGAAGCGACTTTTTTTTGACACTGAAGACCGTTTATTAGGATTTCGATATTTACTATGACTGTTGCCACTTCTGCTACCCCTGCTGTGCCCAGCGACTCGCGTCAACGGGCAGCGACTTTTTTGAAAGACCTCCAGGATCAGATTTGTCAGGCTCTAGAGGCAGCCGATGGCGGTGCCCAGTTTCAAGAGGACAGTTGGCAACGTCCCGAAGGGGGCGGTGGTCGCTCGCGGGTGATGAAAAATGGTCAGCTCTTAGAGCAGGGGGGCGTTAATTTCTCAGAGGTGTGGGGGGAGCAATTGCCGCCCTCAATCTTGGCGCAGCGGCCAGAGGCAGCGGGGCATGGCTTCTATGCCACGGGTACCTCCATGGTGCTCCATCCCCGCAATCCCTATGTGCCAACGGTGCATTTGAACTACCGCTACTTTGAAGCAGGTCCTGTGTGGTGGTTTGGCGGTGGCGCAGATTTGACCCCCTACTACCCCTTTGCTGAGGATGCGAAACACTTCCATCAGGTGCATAAGGCTGCCTGCGATCGCCACCACAGCGAGTACTACCCTGTGTTCAAACGCTGGTGTGATGAATACTTCTACCTCAAGCATCGTGGCGAGACCCGTGGCGTGGGCGGCATTTTCTTTGACTACCAAGATGGCAGCGATCGCGAGCTTTACCGCGGCCCTGATCCCCATGGCGAAGCTGCTCGCTACAGTCAAAAGGTTGGTTCCATCGGCAATCGTTCGTGGGAAGACCTGTTTGCCTTTATTCAAAGCTGTGGCCAAGCCTTTCTAGAAGCCTACCTACCGATTGTGGAACGGCGGCGTCACCTCGAGTATGGCGATCGCGAGCGGCAATTTCAGCTCTATCGGCGCGGGCGCTATGTGGAATTCAACCTCGTCTATGACCGCGGCACCATCTTCGGCCTGCAAACCAATGGCCGCACCGAGTCTATTTTGATGTCCTTACCCCCCCTTGTCCGCTGGGAATATGGCTATACCCCGGAACCCAACAGCCGCGAAGCGGAACTGTACACCACCTTTCTCAAGCCCCAAGACTGGGTGAATTGGCCACTCTAAAGTAACTCTAAAGATGGACGCCCCTGTGTTGCGCCGTGTTCTTGCTCTCCTTGGAGATCTGCGCCTAGCAATTCTCCTGTTGCTGGTGATTGCGATCGCCAGTATTGCCGGCACCGTGATTGAGCAGGGGCAATCCCTCAGCTTCTATCAGGCCAATTATCCCGAAGACCCTGCCCTGTTTGGTTTTCTCAGTTGGCGGGTGCTGCTGGCCCTAGGGCTAGATCATGTCTATCGCACCCCTTGGTATCTCACTCTGTTGGTGCTCTTTGGCGCCAGTTTAACGGCCTGTACCTTCACTCGGCAGGTGCCTGCCCTCACCACCGCCCAACGCTGGCAGTACTACTCCCAACCGCGTCAATTCACCAAGCTGGCCCTGAGCACCACGATTCCCCAAGGCTCCCTCAAGGACTTAGCCACTGCCCTAGGTGCAAAGGGCTACCGCGTCTGGCAAACCGATAATCAACTCTATGCCCGCAAAGGCATTGTTGGTCGCATGGGCCCGATTGTGGTTCATGCCAGTATGATTCTGATTTTGCTGGGGGGGATTTTGGGGGCGCTGACGGGCTTTATGGCGCAAGAACTCATTCCCAGTGGTGAAACCTTTCATCTTCAGCACATTGTGCAGGCGGGGCCACTGGCGCGCATCCCCCAACACTGGTCGGTCAGGGTAAATCGCTTTTGGATTGATTACACTGATGCGGGGGAGATTGATCAGTTCTACTCAGACCTCTCGATACTGGATGCGCAAGGCCAAGAGGTGAAGCGGGGCACAATCCATGTCAACCAGCCCCTGAAGTATGGCGGAGTCACCCTCTATCAGGCGGACTGGAGTATTGCCGCCATTCGCTTTCGCCTTAACAACAGTCCCGTGCTGCAACTGCCCATGGCCCAGCTAGACACAGAAGGCAAAGGTCGTCTTTGGGGCACATGGCTGCCCACGAAACCGGATCTCTCGGAGGGGATTTCCCTGATTGCACGGGATTTACAGGGGACTGTGTTGATCTATAGTCCCAAGGGCGAGTTTCTCACTAGCTTGCGCACCGGCATGAGTACAGAAATCAATGGGGTCAGGCTGACATTGGTTGAACTGGTGGGCAGTACAGGGCTACAAATGAAAGCCGATCCGGGGATTCCCCTGTTTTATGCGGGCTTTGCCCTGTTGATGGCCGGCGTGATCATGAGCTATGTGTCCCACTCGCAGGTGTGGGGGCTGCAGGAAAACGATCTCCTCTATGTAGGTGGCCGCACCAATCGGGCGCAGTTGGCCTTTGAGCAGGAATTGGTGGCGATCGCCAATGCCTTAAACCGCCAAGACCAGCCCCTAGCCGTTGAACAAAATTAGCCGGCACTCCCCCTTGACTCTCTAGTTGACTGGAGACTTGAAGATTCTCAATAGGGAGTGCTCTAGGGGAATCTCACCATGGTTCTCAAGCTGCGCGTGCCCGACATGGCCTGTGGCGCCTGTCGTGATGCCATTATCCAAGCGATTCAAGCGGTTGACACCCGTGCCACTGTAAGCGCCGATCTCGCAACCAAAGAGCTAGAAATTGACACCCAAGCCCCAGCGGCAGACATCCGCAGTGCCATTCGTCAAGCCGGTTATACACCCCAATGATCACCCAGCTCACCTTCCAGGTGCAGGGGATGCAGTGCGCCGCTTGCGCCAATGTCATTGAAACTGCCCTGCGATCGCTACCGGGCGTCAGGGACTGTGAAATTTATTTTGCCGCCGCTCAGGCCACGGTCACCTACGATCCCCAGCAAGTGACCTGGTCAGATCTACAGGGGGCGATCGCTAAAGCCGGCTATCACGCAGAGCGACTGCCTGAAGAAGGCTTGGTAACTGACACCGCCACCGCAGAATTGACCTATCGGGCTGAGCTGCGCCGTCTCAAACGCCGACTCCTCTTTGCCGGTAGCGCCACCCTACTCCTGCTAGTGGGGAATCTACCCATGATGACGGGCTGGCATCTCCCTTGGATCCCCCCATGGCTGCACCATCCTTGGCTGCAACTGTTGCTGACAGCGCCGATTCAGTTTTGGAGTGGTGAATCCTTTTATGAGGGAGCCTGGCGAGCACTGCGCTATCGCACAGCAACGATGGACACCCTAGTGGCTCTGGGCACCAGTGTCGCCTTTTTCTACTCGCTCTTTGTGACGCTCTTTCCCCAAGCCTTCCATGCCCACATGCCAGAGGTCTATTACGAAGTCTCAGCCGTCGTCATTACCCTGATTCTCTTGGGACGCTTTCTCGAAAGTCGCGCCAAACGGGAAACTGCTGCCGCTATTCGCAAACTCCTCGCCCTGCAACCGAAAACGGCACGGGTAATTCGTAACGGAGAAGCGGTGGAGGTGCCCCTGATTGAAGTGCAAGTGGGGGATCGATTGCTGGTGCGTCCGGGCGAAAAGATTCCCGTCGATGGTGAGATTGTGGCTGGGGCCTCAACCGTCGATGAATCCATGGTAACGGGGGAAAGCTTACCAGTGGAAAAGCGCGAGGGGGATGAAGTCATTGGCGCCACCCTCAATCAAACCGGAAGTCTGCAGATCCGAGCCACGCGGGTGGGGTCGCAAACCTTTTTGGCACAAATGATTCGACTGGTGCAGCAGGCCCAAGCCTCAAAAGCCCCCATTCAAAAACTAGCGGATCGCATCACGGCTTGGTTTGTGCCGGCAGTGTTGGCGATCGCTCTCCTGACGGGGCTGCTGTGGCTGACCATTGGCCGCAATCCCACCCTAGCCCTGTTGACCACCATTGGCGTTTTGATCATTGCCTGTCCCTGTGCCCTTGGCTTGGCCACCCCCACCTCAATCATGGTGGCCAGCGGCAAAGCAGCGGAGTATGGCATTTTGATTAAAGATGCCCGCAGTCTCCAGCTGGCCCATCGAGTGCAAACCGTGGTTTTCGATAAAACAGGCACCCTCACCCAAGGCCATCCCAGCGTCACCGATTTTTATTCTCAGGCGGAGGCCACAACCCTTTTGCGCCTGGCCGCCAGTGTGGAATGGCACTCGGAACATCCCTTGGCTGCCGCCGTGGTCGAGTATGCCCAAGCCCAGGGGGTATCGCCCCAACCGGTTCGCGATTTTGGGGCCACCATTGGTCAAGGGGTACAGGGCATGGTTGAGGATCAATGGGTGCTCATTGGTACCCCAGCCTTTCTAGCAGGCCACGGCATTGCCACCGCCCCTTGGCAGCCTCAAGCTCAAACCCTTGCACAGCAGGGGAAAACGGTCATCTGGATAGCGGTGGATGCCCAAGTCAGGGGGCTGATCGCCCTTGCCGACACGCTGAAACCCGAAGCCCCAGCGGTAGTGGCTGCCCTCAAGCGCATGGGATTAGAGGTGATTCTGCTGACCGGCGATCAGGCCGTAACCGCTGCGGCCATTGCCCAGCAAGTGGGAATTGAGCATTACGTTGCCAGTGTCCGCCCCGATCAAAAGGCAGCGATCATTGCTGAACTGCAACGGCAAGGGAAGTGCGTGGCCATGGTGGGGGATGGCATTAATGATGCCCCGGCCCTCGCTCAAGCCGATGTGGGCATTGCTCTGGGCACGGGTACCGATGTAGCGATCGCCAGCAGTGACATCACCCTCATTGCCGGTCATCTTCAGGGCATTGTCATCGCCCTACAACTCAGCCGCGCCACCATCCAAAATATTCGCCAGAATCTCTTTTTCGCCTTCATCTATAATGTGGCCGGCATTCCCATTGCCGCTGGTATCCTTTACCCCCTGAGCGGCTGGCTCCTCAATCCCATGGTGGCCGGTGCAGCAATGGCCTTTAGTTCCTTCTCCGTGGTGATGAATGCCCTGCGCCTGCGCTCTTTTCGACGATCGTCGGCATTCTAACCCCCTAAAATTACTCCGTTGTCTGAATTGGAAAATACTTGACTGGGTCATTAGAACCTTGGGGTGGCTCTGCCCAACAATCCCCAGGGGGTGCTGCCGTTGCTCCCTCCTTCACCGAAGCACTCGTGACCCCAAAATCCCCCGGCTTCGCCCAGACACAGCCCGACACCCCCTTGCCTGCTGGATCAATGGCTTGGGCATGCACAGCGGCATACCACGGATTACCGCCACCATGGAGGATGCGGCCAGTATTTTCCTCCTTCACTTGGTCATAGGTGAGCGTCAAGGGATAGTAGCCATCCACCCTATAGCCCCCCCCTTGGGTGTTATAGAGACCCAGATAGGCAATTTTGGTGGCAAAAATTTTGTGGCGCACCCGGTAGGCCTCCTGGGCACGGTTAACTGCCCCCACCGCTGATTTGGCCCCCGCCAGTTGTGCCTTGAGCCGTTGGTTTAGCAGCGAAGGCAAGGCAATTAGGGCAATCACCCCTAAAATCACCATCACCACCAGCACCTCCGGAAACGTCAATCCGCCATTGGCTCCCCACCGCCGCCGCTCCTGCAGAAAAAACAGCAGCTTCAGATATACACTGTCCCTACCCCTGTCCCCATGTTCTGTCATAGCCATCTCTAACTCTTCAACACTGCTCTACCGACACCTTACTCACGATACACGCCACAGGATGTTCCCTGCTCAATGCGCATCCCCCCCAAAATGGTTGGTATTCGCACGCACTGGAGGTACTCGTCTTCATAGGCATAGATGCTAAAGGCAATCCGCCGGGGCGTCACCGGCGTGATCACCCGCCCCTGATGGTCAAAGGCCAACTCACACTGTTGGACTGCCGCCGATCGCGCCTGGGGCTGCCAGCATTCCAAAATTCGATTCCCCTCCCCCACCTCTGTGGAGTTAAAGTCAGTGGCGTACATAACCATCACCAACTGCTCATCGTCATCCACTAGGGGCTGCCACTGCCAGTCCCTCCTATCCCGGTTGACGGGATTGGTCGACCACTGCGGGCCAAAATCGGTATTGCGAAATGCCGCTATCCAAGGCAGCTTTTCCCTTTTGGCATTGGCCTGGGCAAGGCGCAGTACATTGCGGGCAGTATTCACAGCGGCGCGCACCCGTTGCCGTTGCAGCAGTGGAAACAGGGTCATGGTGCCAATGCCCACAAGAATGGCAATCAGGACAATGACCACCAGTATCTCGGTCATGGTGTAGCCCCGTTGGCGGCTGTTCATGGCTGCGGCGCTCCTTTTCCTTAGGCGGTTAGCTAAAAATTGGGAACTTTTCCTTGCACCGAACGGCTCAGCACCGTGGTGGTCAGTACGGGCCGATTTTGTATATCCTCTTCACGGATCCCCGGCAAGCCCTGGGGATTGCCCCGCAGATAAACAAAGGTGGCGGCATTAAAGCTTGAGCCGCGCTCTTGCACACAGGCAAAAAAGCCTGCCGGTGCCGGCGCATCACTGGTGTCTCGGGGAGTGCGAATTGTCCCCGTTGGGCAGTCTGGCCTTGGCATACTGGTATCAGTATCAATAAAGTCTGTGACCACCGTCAAATCGGTGACCCGTAGATAGCCCTCAATGTTTTTGACAGGGCGACTAGATTGCAGATTGGCACCAGTTTGCACATCAATTGGCCAGCGGGCAAAGTTGGTCCTTCCTGTAGGGTCAACATACCCCTGGTTAATCCCCAGCCAGTCGTAGTTAGCATCACTAGCCCTCGCCGCTTCCTTATATTTGCGCAGTTGGTAGCGCACGAGTCGTGCCTGCCCCTGCCAATCCGATTCCGGTGACCAAAAGGACTGGCGAGCGGTATCAATGTAATACACCACCAAGGTATAACTGCGGCGGCCACTTCTCAGCTCTTGGCAGTGTGCTTCCGCATTTGCCTGATCTGTTGACCATACCCTTGAGCAATCCCGCGGCATGACGAATCGGGCATACCCCAGTTGGTTTTGGTAGTAGGGAAAGGGCTCCAAAATCCACATTGCCAACACCGGCCGCATGGTATTTGGAAAGTCGGGCAGGTAGTTTGTCAGGGGTTCAGAGCGGGAGGTATCGCCACAGGAGCCGCTGCCAGCTAAGCAGTTGCCGTTATAGACAAACACCGCCTGGGACAGATCCGTACTGATCACATCCAGCGTCGCCTTGAGGTCTTGGCGCAGCTGATTCAAAGCGGCCTCGCGGCTTTCGGTTTGGATCATGTCGATCAAAATTGAGCCTAAGGAGGCGGTGATCACCCCAGCAATGACCAAGGAAACCAGAATCTCGGTAATCGTAAAGCCCTTGGATCGCCGCCGCCACCAACCCAGCAGTTTCATTGCAACCTCTCCTCTTTGCGACAACAACACCTTATGAACCAGAACCTGAACCGCCATCTCCCTCCGGCACAGCCATCAGCGGCAGGGTTTCAGCGGAGTCACTGCGCAGCAGCACCGTTGTCAACACCGCCAAGGGCCGTCTTTCGGCACCCACAATGCTGCTGGTCATCATCGCCGGTTCTGGCTCAATGGGGTCGGGGTTCATCTCGGACTCCATCGGCAAGGCTGCAGCGCTATAGACCCGCACCTGCACTGGGTAAGCCAAGACCCTGCGGGCAGCGTCGGTAATCATGGTACCGCGATAGATTTGCACCCCAAAGCGGGCATTGTTCAGTTGCCGCTCGCAGGCCGTGGTGGCACTGCTGGGCAAGTCGCAGGCTGTCAAATTCGTTGGCGGAGCCTGCCTAGACAGTGCCGCGGGATTTTGCACCGAGGCGCCAACGGTGCTTGCAGGCGGCAGCAGGCTATGACTGTCTGCGCGAAGGTCAATGCCCTGCTCCATCATCACCCGCAGCCGATCCAGCTCGCCACGGGCAATTTCTGTGGCCTGGTTAATGCGGTCATTGCGCAAGCGGGTAGCCGCCACCAACAGCAGCGGTGCGGCCAACATGGCCACAGAGAGGTTCACCACCAGAATGGCAATGAGACACTCCACCAAGGTCAGCCCCCCATTGGCTGGCTGCGGCCGCTGCAATTGTCGAATCATCGAACTCACCTCCATGGTTAGGCAGGACAATTAGACACCGTTGGATCAACTCGTCCACTACCGCTAGGACGTTGGGCACAGCGTAGGCGCAGGATATAGGGATCGTCGGCACGCAGCTCAGTGTAGAATTCATTGCGTTGCCGCCCTGGGGTAATAAACCGCCGCGCCACTGGCCCTGCCGGTGCCAGTTGCAGACCCACGTCATAGCCCCAACGCCGAGTCGGCGCTCCGTAGTACTGAATTAACTCTACAGATTGCGCTGGACAATTGAAGGCGGTGTTGACATCGCGGCAGCGAGGATCGTTGGGAATTTCCCACTGGTCTTGGTCAAAAGGACCTGTGGCTTGGGTCGAGAAGTTGAGTTGAATAAAGGATCCCTGAATGGTAAGGTTACCCCATCTCTCCAGAAAACGCGGGAAGTTGTGCATGCCGCCATAGGATTGGGTCGGTCGCGAAGGCACGATGCCACTGATGATTACCGCATTGACTTGGGTAGCTTGAGCATCGTTGAGAGAGCGAAGATCGTTGAGAGAGCGAGGATCGTTAAACGTATAGAAGTTGCGGTTGTAGGGTTCCGGTTGAGAGTTCTGGATGACCCAAGGCGTGCCATTGCGATCCACGTAAATCGGTGAACTGGGATCAAAGGGACTTTCCCGCCGCCAAACTGTATTGTTATGTAAGTCGTCCCTAGGACGGTTGGCATTCAAGAAAGAGGTGCGCAGGTTTGCATTGTCGGCACAGGTCGGGTAGATTTTCTTGTCCCCGTTGTCAACCCGTGCGTCACTTCCAGTGTTTTGCACATAGGTGGCGAGGTTTTCAGGGGAGTTGTTGCCAAGCCCTTGAATACCATCGTTGTAAGCCTGAGCAAAATAATCATTGGCAGAGCCATTGCAGAAATTGTCAGAGAGAATCGTCACCGCATCCCCGAGGATTTCTGCGGGTCGCCAAGTGTCGGAGTTAGGCCGAGCAAAGCGATTATCGAGCGTATCACGGCTATAGAAGTTGCTCCAGTTTGCGTCTCGGGTTGTGGTAAATTCCTCCAGATTGTTTGTTGTGCCGTTGGTACTGTGGAGGTTAAAGTTCCCCTGAATATACACGGGGTTATCGCTGATAAAGGAGAGACCAGCGATATTCTTCTCGGCAGGAATTCCTTGGCGGTCAAGGCGCCGGCCATTCCAGAGGCGGAAGCCATTGGGTCGCCGCATTGGATCGGCAAAGAAGTCCACTGGTTTTGTCGAAATGCCGTTGGCGGCTCGGATGGGATCATGAGGATTGCTGGGATTAGTATTCATCCAGTTTTGACCTGTAATGGCAGGTCGGGCAATGCCATCTTCGCGCACTGCATCCTCCCGGAAGGCATAGACAATGCCCCCCATCGGCAGCCATGTATCCCCACCAATGGTCCTGCGCCGCAGCAGGTCAAGGTCAATATCCATTTCCCGCACCGCCATCTCTTCACGACCATTGAAGAGGGTGTTATCAAGGAAAGCGACATTGCGAGCATTGCCGTCAAAGCCAATGATTTGATTCAGGCGGCTGGGATAGGGGTTATTCCCATCAACTCGCTCGATAGGGGTAAGGAAATCTGTTGGATTCATACGTGGGTTTGCTGCAATAGCCCTAATACCATTCAGAATCTCACTCAGATTTAGAGTCCCCTGCGGGTTGAAGATCTTCTGCAACGCTGGATATCGCTGGTCTTCTGCGCAAAAAGCCTCCCGCAAGTTGCTATACCCATTAGGAATTCCACACGTGTACCCTTCTTGTGGATTAAGGTCATATTTCACCTGCTCCGTGAGGGCAATTAAGCGGGCAAGACGGGCATTGACATCGGCATTAGTTTCTTGCAGCGGGCGCCGCTTCCAGTCGTCAACTAGGGCGGTGATGTAGGCATCTGACTTCAGATACTTCTCCTCATTTCCCAAGCGATACCTCAATGGGTAATCAGGGTTAACGCCCTTGCGATAGACCTCGATGGTAGAACTATTGAAAATCACTTCACCATTGTCTCGATTCCCGTCACGCAAATTGCCGATCGCATTATTCAGATCACTCAGGTTGAGGTTTTGGTAATTTAGATTTTCAAGGGTATTCACACTATACGCCAGCATTCCCAACATACAGCCTGCGGTGTGGATTGTACTTTGATCGGCCAAGCTTAGAGCGCTCAAGCTGCCTCTTTGCTCTAGGAGTTGAAGCGCGCGGTCAAGGTTCGAGAAATTCCCAGCACGGGTCTTATCAGGATTGGGGTGAATTGTGGTTCCCCCTATTTCCTGTTTGGGCGGAAACGCCCCATCCACACCATCACCCGCATAGTCCACGAGGTTCCTCATCGCTTTTCGCATCTCTGGACTGTTGAAATTAGGAGGCTCAAACTCCCAACCATTGGTGCCGCGCCCGGTAAAGAAGTCAAAGAAGCGGAAGTCAGAGGGCAAGCCCTGAATGCCATCGTACTGGTTGAACATGATGCTGCGCAGGGCAGTTTGCGGTGTGCCGTGGTGGTGAGTAGTCGCCAAGCAGGCGATCGGCTCATAGCCCCCGCTGTTTTGCCCCGGATAAGGCTCCGTGAACGGATCGGGAATACTGGGGTCGATCGTTGTTCCCCTCGCTTTGTAGTGATAAACGGCTGTGGCCTGCACGGCCGCCAAATCATCCCGCAGTGTGCGGTGCTGATAAAACTCATTGCCGCGGCTGTTATCAGCGGTCGCAGGTGGATCAAGAGGTTTGCCCAGTTCCAAGCGTTCCCCCACAATGATTCGTAGGCCTTCTTGGCGTGCCCGCCGCTCCCAGTAGCCATCCAGTCCCAAATCCTCCCGTTTATTTGTGCTGTCGGGGGGGGCAACATTGCGCGTCAGCAGATCGCGCCCCCCAATCGGGTCGCCCACCTTAGCGCTTGGGGGAATTTGCCGCAGCGGATCAGAAGCAGGCATCTTGACGTCATACACCGGCTTAGGGCCATAGCGGTCATCAGCGCGGTACGTATCATCCACGTAGGGCTTAGGTTGGGTTTTATTGTCAAAGCGCCCCTGCTGCACATAAAACTGATTCGACCAGTTAGAATCCCGTGCCGTCACATTGGTTGGATTACTCCCGCGCGCCCGACTGCGGTCTTCGGTCACAATAGCCACTGGGTTGAGAGCTATATCCGCGGGGTTCAGGTTATCCTTTACAGAGTCGCGGTTCGCGTTAAACCTGACGTTTTCAGCAGGTGGATTCGCATCCCCACTGGTGTAGGGGGCACTGGGCGGCTCGCGGTAAGAGTGAATGTAAACATTTGGCGCATTGGTGTTGTTATCCCGCAAGCTCCCCGCCATAAATTGGCCTTGGAATTCAATCTCATTGGTTTCTGGGTTGCGGATTTCCGTTGCCGTAATCTCTGAAGCCGCGCGGGTATAAACACAGGACTTCGGCGCGCTAATCAGATAGGCGGTGAAACCAGTGCCACCCGTCAAAAAGACACTCCCCTCGGTGTGCAGTGCCCCATTCCAGCGAAACTCCGGCCCCGGAAAAATCTCCAAATCATTGCGGAACCATGCCCCCCATTTATTGCCCCGCTCCATTTGGCGTTCCTGCACAAACTCAATCGTCGACAGCGCCTGACCACCATTGCGGTTTTCATAAACAAAGGCATTAATTTGAAAGTTCTTGCGCAAAATAGCACTGCCCACTTCATCCCAGCCCACTTCCACCTGTTGGCCTGCGGCGCCGCCCAGATCACTACACTGATTCCCCAGTTCAGTAATCCCCATTGGCCGACTGCGGGTGATCAATTGACCAGCTTTTTGCGCATCCGATTGATCGAGTTGCGCATTGCTCGGTCGCCGCATCAAGATCGAGTAGGCCACGATCGAGTCACTAGTGGGTTGAAACACCCAAGCATTATCCACCTGCCCATCGCCATTAATATCAATCCGCTGCTCGTCAGCCATCGTATAGGGGTCGGGGTTGCGGGGGGTGTCTAGCCGATTGCCAATAATCTGTTCAATGGTTTCTTCCCCCGGCACCCCATTCGGACGCAGCGGATCTTGGCTAAAGAAGTACTCTAGCTTGGCACGCGCCCTATCAATGGCCGGTGCAGTGGCATTCAAAACTTGGGTGGTCTGCCGTTGCCCCCCCACCTCTGCGGTGCGATTCAGCGTGCGGATCATCAGTGCTGCCACCGTTAATGTCAGCACCACCAACACAATCACCGCCGTCGGCAACACAAACCCCCGGCGCCCAAACTGCAGTTGCCGCCCCCCTCTCCCTAGGGGTGCCAGCCGTCGCCGTATCCAGAGGCGCAGCTGGTAAAGCAAATGACGAATTGCTTGGGTCAATTTGCGATACTGCCGTTTTGAGAGGCCAAAGCGTCGGTCATTCTTTTTCATAGGGGCACCTAGTCAACGCACGGGAGCAGTAACCTACCACTAGTTATAGAGCGATCAATAGATCTGAAATAGGCTAGTAATTAGTATGGTTTTTCCTTGGTAAAAAATTTCAGCCTCCAGACAATTTTTCAAATTGTTGCGCACAGCAATCATACTTAAAGATCAAAAACACAATTTTTCAACTGTTCCAACCAGCGATTTATGATGCCTAGGCTAGCTGGAGCGCTCTAGCCACGCAAACACTTCCTCTAGGGCAGTAAAGTCCAAGAGAGCCTCTGCCAAGGCTTCAATCTCATGGGCAGGGAGCTGGCGAATGCGCTCCTCAAGGCCAGCTGGTAACTCGCCAAACCGCCGTCTTAACTGCCGCAACACAACGAGGGTCTCTCCCTGCTGCAACCCTTCCTGTCGACCTTCCTGTCGACCTTCCTGTCGACCTTCCTGTCGACCTTCCTGTCGACCTTCTTCCCGTGCCTCAGCATAGACCTCTTCCCGTACCTCAGCATAGACCTCTTCCCGTACCTCAGCATAGACGTCCCGATAAAACCGCGTCCGCTTCAGTTCCTCAGTGGTAAACCCCAGCATGCGCAGCACCTCCTCCCGACTCAGCTCCGTAAACTTGTACAACACAATGGTGGTGATTAACTCTATTATGGCTTCTGGCCTTGGAACCGCCTCTGTGCGAGTCCGCTCTGCCAGCAACCGTGCTGCTGTCGGCATCTCTGCTTCGGGTAACACTGTGAGTTGCATCAGCGCTAGGCTCAATGGCAACGCCTCAAGCGACCCGAGTTCATTCAGATAGACCCGACGCAGGCGATGACTATTCACCAACACCTCATAGGGCTCAAAGGACACTTGTTCCACTTGACGATGGGGATAAATAACCACCGCTTGCCAGTCAGAGAAGGTCTGGCGATACAGCCGCAGATAGAGAAAGATTTCCGCAAAGAAGCGTTCGTAGAAGGTAGTGTCCCGCTGAAACTGCACCTCACAGAAATAGACCGTTCCTGAGGGGTCAGGGGGCACGAAGACGCCATCTATGCGAAAGGCCGTTTGCTTCAGCTCCACGGACTCAAAACGATACCCCTGAGGCGTGTCTATGCCCAAAAGGTCAAAGAGGGTCTGGGGTAGTTGGGCAAACAGTTGGTAAAAAAGAGAGTCACGGCGCATCGGCTAGCTGGAGCGCTCTAGCCAAGCAGAGACTTGCTCAAGAGTCGTAAAGTCCAAGAGGGCTTCTGCCAGAGCTTCAACTTGATGAAGCGAAAGCTGGCGAATACGCTCCTCAAGGCCAGCTGGTAACTCGCCAAACCGCCGCCTTAACTGCCGCAACACAACGAGGGTCTCTCCCTGCTGCAACCCTTCCTGCCACCCTTCCTGTCGCCCTTCCTGTCGACCTTCTTCCCGTGCCTCAGCATAGACCTCTTCCCGTGCCTCAGCATAGACCTCTTCCCGTACCTCAGCATAGACGTCCCGATAAAACCGCGTCCGCTTCAGTTCCTCAGTAGTAAACCCCAGCATGCGCAGCACCTCCTCCCGACTCAGCTCCGTAAACTTGTACAACACAATGGTGGTGATTAACTCCATTATGGCTTCTGGCCTTGGCACTGCCTCTGTGCGAGTCCGCTCTGCCAGCAACCGTGCTGCTGTCGGCATCTCTGCTTCGGGTAACACGGTGAGTTGCATCAGCGCTAGGCTCAATGGCAATGCCTCAAGTGACCCCAATTCATTCAGATAGACCCGATGCAGGCGATGACTATTCACCAACACCTCATAGGGTTCAAAGGACACTTGTTCCACTTGACGATGGGGATAAATGACCACCGCTTGCCAATCAGAGAAGGTGTGGCGATACAGCCGCAGATAGAGAAAGATTTCCGCAAAGAAGCGTTCGTAGAAGGTAGTGTCCCGCTGAAACTGCACCTCACAGAAATAGACCGTTCCTGAGGGGTCAGGGGGCACGAAGACGCCATCAATGCGAAAGGCCGTTTGCTTCAGCTCCACGGAGTCAAAGCGATACCCCTGAGGCGTGTCTATGCCCAAGAGGTCGAAGAGGGTCTGGGGCAGCTGGGCAAAGAGTTGATAAAAAAGGGAGTCGCGGCGCATGGGCTAGCTGGAGCGTTCTAGCCACGCAAACACTTCCTCTAGGGCAGTGAAGTCCAAGAGAGCCTCTGCCAATGCTTCGATTTGATGGGCAGGGAGCTGGCGAATGCGCTCCTCAAGGCCAGCTGGTAACTCGCCAAACCGCCGTCTTAACTGCCGCAAGACAACGAGGGTCTCTCCCTGCTGTAATCCCTGTTGTAATCCCTGTTGCAACCCTTCCTCTCGTGCCTCAGCATAGACGTCCCGATAAAACCGCGTCCGCTTCAACTCTTCCGTCGTAAACCCCAGCATACGCAGCACCTCCTCCCGACTCAGCTCCGTAAACTTGTACAACACAATGGTGGTGATTAACTCCATTATGACTTCTGGCCTTGGCACTGCCTCTGTGCGAGTCCGCTCTGCCAACAACCGTGCTGCTGTCGGCATTTCTGCTTCGGGTAACATGGTGAGCTGCATCAGAGCTAGGCTCAATGGCAATGCCTCAAGTGACCCAAGTTCATTTAAATAGACCCGCCGCAGGCGATGACTATTCACCAACACCTCATAGGGTTCAAAGGACACTTGTTCCACTTGACGATGGGGATAAATGACCACCGCTTGCCAGTCAGAGAAGGTCTGGCGATACAGCCGCAGATAAAGAAAGATTTCCGCAAAGAAGCGCTCGTAGAAGCTGTTATCGCGCTGAAACTGCACCTCACAGAAATAGACCGTTCCTGAGGGGTCAGGGGGCACGAAGACGCCATCAATGCGAAAGGCCGTTTGCTTCAGCTCCACGGAGTCAAAGCGATACCCCTGAGGCGTGTCTATGCCCAAGAGGTCGAAGAGGGTCTGGGGCAGCTGGGCAAAGAGTTGATAAAAAAGGGAGTCGCGGCGCATGGGCTAGCTGGAGCGTTCTAGCCACGCAAACACTTCCTCTAGGGCAGTGAAGTCCAAGAGAGCCTCTGCCAATGCTTCGATTTGATGGGCAGGGAGCTGGCGAATGCGCTCCTCAAGGCCAGCTGGTAACTCGCCAAACCGCCGTCTTAGGAGGCGTAAAACAACAAGGGTCTCTCCCTGCCGTAATCCCTGTTGTAATCCCTGCTGCAATCCCTGTTGCAGCCCTTGTTGCAATCCCTGTTGTAATCCTTGCTGCAGTCCCTGCTGTAATACCTCTTCCCGTACCTCAGCATAAACCTCTTCCCGTACCTCAGCATAGACGTCCCGATAAAACCGCGTCCGCTTCAGTTCCTCAGTAGTAAACCCCAGCATGTGCAACACCTCCTCGCGACTCAGCTCCGTAAACTTGTACAACACAATGGTGGTGATTAACTCCATTATGACTTCTGGCCTTGGCACTGCCTCTGTGCGAGTGCGTTCTGCCAGCAACCGTGCTGCTGTCGGCATCTCTGCTTCGGGTAACACGGTGAGTTGCATCAGCGCTAGGCTCAATGGCAATGCCTCAAGTGACCCCAATTCATTCAGATAGACCCGATGCAGGCGATGACTATTCACCAACATCTCATAGGGTTCAAAGGACACTTGTTCAGCTTGGCGATGGGGATAAATGACCACCGCTTGCCAATCAGAGAAGGTCTGGCGATACAGCCGCAGATAAAGAAAGATTTCTGCAAAGAAGCGCTCGTAGAAGCTGTTATCGCGCTGAAACTGCACCTCACAGAAATAGACGGTTCCTGAGGGGTCAGGGGGCACGAAGACGCCATCCATGCGAAAGGCCGTTTGCTTCAGCTCCACGGACTCAAAACGATACCCCTGAGGCGTGTCTCTGCCCAAGAGGTCAAAGAGGGTCTGGGGTAGTTGGGCAAACAGTTGGTAAAAAAGAGAGTCACGGCGCATCGGCTAGCTGGAGCGCTCTAGCCAAGCAGAGACTTGCTCAAGAGTCGTAAAGTCCAAGAGGGCTTCTGCCAGAGCTTCGATTTGAGGGGAAGAGAGCTGGCGAATGCGCTCTTCAAGACTAGTTGGTAAATCGCCAAACCGCCGTCTTAGGAGGCGCAACACAACGAGGGTCTCTCCCTGCTGTAATCCCTGCTGCAATACCTCTTCCCGTACCTCAGCATAGGCCTCTTCCCGTGCCTCAGCATAAACCTCTTCCCGTGCCTCAGCATAAACGTCCCGATAAAACCGCGTCCGCTTCAGTTCCTCAGTAGTAAACCCCAGCATGCGCAGCACCTCCTCGCGACTCAGCTCCGTAAACTTGTACAACACAATGGTGGTGATTAACTCCATTATGGCTTCTGGCCTTGGAACCGCCTCTGTGCGAGTCCGCTCTGCCAGCAACCGTGCTGCTGTCGGCATCTCTGCTTCGGGTAACACTGTGAGCTGCATCAGCGCTAGGCTCAATGGCAACGCCTCAAGCGACCCGAGTTCATTCAGATAGACCCGATGCAGGCGATGACTATTCACCAACATCTCATAGGGTTCAAAGGACACTTGTTCAGCTTGGCGATGGGGATAAATAACCACCGCTTGCCAATCAGAGAAGGTCTGGCGATACAGACGCAAGTAGAGAAAGATTTCTGCAAAGAAGCGCTCGTAGAAGCTGTTATCGCGCTGAAACTGCACCTCACAGAAATAGACGGTTCCTGAGGGGTCAGGGGGCACGAAGACGCCATCTATGCGAAAGGCCGTTTGCTTCAGCTCCACGGACTCAAAACGATACCCCTGCGGTGTGTCTATGCCCAAAAGGTCAAAGAGGGTCTGGGGCAGCTGGGCAAACAGTTGGTAAAAAAGGGAGTCACGGCGCATGGGCTAGCTGGAGCGCTCTAGCCACGCAAACACTTCCTCTAGGGCAGTGAAGTCCAAGAGAGCCTCTGCCAAGGCTTCAATCTCATAGGCAGGGAGCTGGCGAATGCGCTCCTCAAGGCCAGCTGGTAACTCGCCAAACCGCCGTCTTAGGAGGCGTAAAACAACAAGGGTCTCTCCCTGTTGCAATCCCTGCTCCAATCCTTCCTGCCGACCTTCCTGTCGTCCTTCTTCTAGCCCTTGTGCTCGCCCCTCTTGTAAGCCCTCTTCCCGTGCCTCAGCATAGACCTCTTCCCGTACCTCAGCATAGACCTCCCGATAAAACCGCGTCCGCTTCAGTTCCTCAGTAGTAAACCCCAGCATGCGCAGCACCTCCTCGCGACTCAGCTCCGTAAACTTGTACAACACAATGGTGGTGATTAACTCCATTATGGCTTCTGGCCTTGGCACTGCCTCTGTGCGAGTCCGCTCTGCCAGCAACCGTGCTGCTGTCGGCATCTCTGCTTCGGGTAACACGGTGAGTTGCATCAGCGCTAGGCTCAATGGCAATGCCTCAAGTGACCCCAATTCATTCAGATAGACCCGATGCAGGCGATGACTATTCACCAACACCTCATAGGGTTCAAAGGACACTTGTTCCACTTGGCGATTGGGATAAATAACCACCGCTTGCCAATCAGAGAAGGTCTGGCGATACAGCCGCAAGTAGAGAAAGATTTCTGCAAAGAAGCGTTCGTAGAAGCTGTTATCGCGCTGAAACTGCACCTCACAGAAATAGACCGTTCCTGAGGGGTCAGGGGGCACGAAGACGCCATCTATGCGAAAGGCCGTTTGCTTCAGCTCCACGGACTCAAAACGATACCCCTGAAGCGTGTCTCTGCCCAAGAGATCAAAGAGGGTCTGGGGCAGCTGGGCAAAGAGTTGGTAAAAAAGGGAGTCACGGCGCATGGGCTAGCTGGAGCGCTCTAGCCACGCAAACACTTCCTCTAGGGCAGTGAAGTCCAAGAGAGCCTCTGCCAAGGCTTCAATCTCATAGGCAGGGAGCTGGCGAATGCGCTCCTCAAGGCCAGCTGGTAACTCGCCAAACCGCCGTCTTAGGAGGCGCAACACAACGAGGGTCTCTCCCTGCTGTAATCCTTCCTGTCGTCCTTCTTCTAGCCCTTGTGCTCGCCCCTCTTGTAAGCCCTCTTCCCGTGCCTCAGCATAGACCTCTTCCCGTACCTCAGCATAGACCTCCCGATAAAACCGCGTCCGCTTCAGTTCCTCAGTAGTAAACCCCAGCATGTGCAGCACCTCCTCGCGACTCAGCTCCGTAAACTTGTACAACACAATGGTGGTGATTAACTCCATTATGACTTCTGGCCTTGGCACTGCCTCTGTGCGAGTGCGTTCTGCCAGCAACCGTGCTGCTGTCGGCATCTCTGCTTCGGGTAACACGGTGAGTTGCATCAGCGCTAGGCTCAATGGCAATGCCTCAAGTGACCCCAATTCATTCAGATAGACCCGATGCAGGCGATGACTATTCACCAACACCTCATAGGGTTCAAAGGACACTTGTTCCACTTGGCGATTGGGATAAATAACCACCGCTTGCCAATCAGAGAAGGTCTGGCGATACAGCCGCAAGTAGAGAAAGATTTCTGCAAAGAAGCGCTCGTAGAAGGTGTTATCGCGCTGAAACTGCACCTCACAGAAATAGACTATTCCCGAGGGGTCAGGGGGTACGAAGACGCCATCAATGCGAAAAGCCGTTTGCTTCAGCTCCACGGACTCAAAACGATACCCCTGCGGTGTGTCTATGCCCAAAAGGTCGAAGAGGGTCTGGGGCAGCTGGGCAAACAGTTGGTAAAAAAGAGAGTCACGGCGCATGGGCTAGGTGGAGCGCTCTAGCCAAGCAGAGACTTGCTCAAGGGTCGTAAAGTCCAAGAGGGCTTCTGCCAGAGCTTCAATTTGATGAAGCGAAAGCTGGCGAATACGCTCCTCAAGACCAGCTGGTAACTCGCCAAACCGCCGTCTTAGGAGGCGTAAAACAACAAGGGTCTCTCCCTGCTGTAATCCCTGTTGTAATCCCTGCTGCAATCCCTGTTGCAACCCTTCCTCTCGTGCCTCAGCATAGACGTCCCGATAAAACCGCGTCCGCTTCAACTCTTCCGTCGTAAACCCCAGCATGCGCAGCACCTCCTCCCGACTCAGCTCCGTAAACTTGTACAACACAATGGTGGTGATTAACTCTATTATGGCTTCTGGCCTTGGCACTGCCTCTGTGCGAGTCCGCTCTGCCAGCAACCGTGCTGCTGTCGGCATTTCTGCTTCAGGTACCACCATCAACTGCATCAGCGCTAGGCTCAATGGCAATGTCTCAAGTGACCCCAATTCATTCAGATACACCCGCCGCAGGCGATGACTATTCACCAACACCTCATAGGGTTCAAAGGACACTTGTTCCACTTGACGATGGGGATAAATGACCACCGCTTGCCAGTCAGAGAAGGTCTGGCGATACAGCCGCAGATAAAGAAAGATTTCTGCAAAGAAGCGCTCGTAGAAGCTGTTATCGCGCTGAAACTGCACCTCACAGAAATAGACGGTTCCCGAGGGGTCAGGGGGCACGAAGACGCCATCTATGCGAAAGGCCGTTTGCTTCAGCTCCACGGAGTCAAAGCGATACCCCTGAGGAGCCTCTCTGCCCAAGAGGTCGAAGAGGGTCTGGGGCAGCTGGGCAAAGAGTTGATACAAAAGGGAGTCGCGGCGCATGGGCTAGCTGGAGCGTTCTAGCCACGCAAACACTTCCTCTAGGGCAGTGAAGTCCAAGAGAGCCTCTGCCAATGCTTCGATTTGATGGGCAGGGAGCTGGCGAATGCGCTCCTCAAGGCCAGCTGGTAACTCGCCAAACCGCCGTCTTAGGATGATGCGGGCGGCTCCGGGGGGCGTCTTGACTGCCAATAACTGCTGGAGTCCTCGTTGGCGATAGGCGTTCAGCCAGCGAGTAATGGTGGACTCGTTGCAATGGAGCAATTGGGCAATTTGTGGGCGGCTGTGGACAAGTCCTTGCTTCAGCCAGTAGAGCATCTGCAAGCGTTCCTGCTGTCGAGCATCGGTTTCATGTTGTAGGCGTCGCTGCAGTTCTTCAGAGCTTTCTGTAATTGTGAGGACAAGCAGGCGAGCCATGAAGGTCTCCTACTGAGATGACTTCAGTTTTAGGATAGACAATTCCCTCGTTTAAGACCTATTTATTAAGCTCAATGTTACAAAGAGCTGGTATTAAATACAAGTCTTGTCCCATGGATTGGATTGAACACACTCAACATTATGGCTACAGGAAAGACTTATATCCGATGTTTTAGAAAGGTGAAGAAGTGACACATTGACAATTGGCGCAACCCGAAGCGATCGCTAGGCTAGAGGCAACCCCTTGGAACCGCCATTATGTACAGTGAGTCAGAACATACTCCCCAAGCGATCGCCAACCGCCCCTATCAAGTACGGATTGGTCAATACCTCAATGAGGGCTGGCAAATTTTCAGCACTCAACCCGCTGCCTACATTGGTTTTCTCATTCTGGCAATGATTATCAATGGTGTGCTCAACAACATTCCGGGGGCTGGCCCGATTGTTAGCACGATTTTGGCAGGCCTCTTCGCCGCAGGCTACTACTTTTTCAGCTTTCGCATTGCCCGCAACCAAAGACCCGAATTTAGCGACTTTTTTAATGCGTTCAAAAACAACTACTTTTTGCCAATTTTTCTGACGAACTTGATCATCGGTTTGATTACGAATGTGTTTGTGATTAGTGCCAGCATTCTATTCATGATTGCGGGGTTGCCCTTCTGGCAAAGCATATTAAGGCGGGCGGCGGCTGAAGCAGCGGAACCCGATGCCGACTTAGAACAACTGCTAGCGTTACTGGAGCAGCTTCCCGCTGTGCCGGATGCCCTGACCCCCGTTTTCATCTTGGTGGGTGCCATCCTGCTGCTGCCGGGGGTTTACTTTGGGGTAGCCTATATGTTTGCTGTGCCTTTGGTGGTGGAACACCGGTTTGATGTGTGGCCGGCACTAGAAACCAGCCGCCGCTTAGTTTCCCGCGATTGGTGGAGCTTCTTTTTTCTCAGCGTGTCAATCATTTTCTTCAATATCTTGGGCTTTTGCCTCTGCTGTGTGGGGATGCTGGTGACTATTCCTTGGAGTAGTTGTGTCATTGTGGCGGCCTACCGCGATATTATTGGCCTCATGCCCACGACGGATAATACGAACCAGTTTTAGTCTGATGACGCTGCCCACCCTTGCGGATCTCAACCTCGACCCCTTCTGGATGCCCTTTACGGCCAACCGCCAGTTCAAGCAAAGCCCTCGGCTCCTTGTTTCGGCAGCCGGGATGTACTACAGGAGCATTGATGGCCGTGAGATTCTCGATGGCACCGCCGGGTTGTGGTGTGTCAATGCCGGCCACTGCCGTCCAGAAATTGTCAGCGCGATCGCCCAACAGGCAGCAACACTGGATTTTGCCCCCACATTTCAGATGGGACATCCAGGGCCATTTCAGGTGGCCGATCGCCTGCGTGCCATTACCCCTGATCCCCTTAACCATGTCTTTTTTGCCAACTCTGGCTCTGAGGCCGTGGATACAGCCTTGAAAATTGCTCTTGCCTACCATCGGCTGCGGGGAGAGGGGACACGACAACGGCTCATTGGGCGTGAGCGGGGCTATCACGGGGTCGGCTTTGGTGGAATTTCAGTGGGAGGAATTGCGCCCAATCGCAAGTTCTTTGGTTCTCTCTTGGCAGGAGTGGATCATCTGCCCCACACCCACAACCTTGAGCACAATGCCTTCAGCAAGGGGCAACCCGCTTGGGGAGCACATTTAGCCGATGAGCTAGAACGCTTGGTGGCGCTGCATGATGCCTCGACGATTGCGGCAGTGATTGTTGAACCCCTCGCTGGCTCTACGGGGGTATTGATTCCGCCCCAAGGATACTTGGAACGCCTGCGTGCCATTTGCGATCGCCACGGCATTTTGCTGATCTTTGATGAAGTGATCACGGGTTTTGGCCGTCTCGGTGCCCCCTTTGCCAGTCAGTACTTTGGTGTGACTCCAGACCTCATCACGGTTGCCAAGGGTCTAACCAATGCCGCTGTACCCATGGGAGCGGTGATTGTCCGCGATGAGATTTACGACACCTTCATGCAAGGCCCCGCGGGGCAAATTGAGTTTTTCCATGGCTACACCTATTCGGGACATCCCCTTGCCTGTGCGGCCGCCTTGGCAACCCTAGAGATCTACGAGAAAGAAGCCCTATTTGAGCGGGCGGCTTCCCTGGCGCCCTATTGGCAGGAGGCCATCCACAGCCTACGGGGTCTGCCCCATGTCATTGATATTCGCAACTTGGGCTTGGTGGCAGGGATTGAATTGGCGCCACGGGAGGGGCAAGGAGGGGCACGGGGCTATGATGCCCTCTGTCGTGCCTTTGAAGCGGGACTACTGATTCGTGTCACGGGGGATATTATTGCCCTCTCACCACCGCTGATTGTGGAGCGATCGCACATTGATCAAATGGTGGATATTTTGAGTCGTGTTCTACGGGAACTTCCCTAGGCACCGCAGCGTCGGAATCAGAGGATCACTCTCTCCTTGGAGGCTTCTATGTTACGCTTCCTGCCGTTGGCCATCAGTAGCTTAGCTACGCTGGTGGCGATCGCTCCCCCCAGTCGTGCCGCCTATCCCCTCTTTCCTAATCAGCCGGGGGTTGATGTCTTTTTCCCAGGGCTAGAGTCCTTTGGGCGGCCACGGACACCGCAGTACAGTCCCTACAATCCCGTCATTTACCGTCCGCCGCAGCAATCTCAAACCTACATTATTGTGCCAGTGCCCTATCCGCCTCGCCCCGTAATTTACCCGCCCCCCTATTCACCCGTTTATTACCCCTATTACCCCTGTTATCCATTCCGTTGCCGATAAACAACAATACTGGGGATTGATACTTGACTCGACTTGGGAAGCAGACCGAGAGCCGGTTCTCCTGCTAAAATAGCGGCTAATTTAGCCATTTTCAGTTCGAGAGAAATCTATGGCTCAGTTGGCGATCGCTCCCGTTTTATTTCACCTTGCCTTTCCTGTCAGTAATTTGGCGGACACCAAGGCCTACTACATTGATGGGTTGGGCTGTGAACCGGGGCGCGAAAATCCCCACTGCCTGATCATGAAGCTCTATGGCCATCAACTGGTGGCTCACGTCACGGATGAACCCTTAACCCCACCCAAGAGCATTTATCCGCGCCACTTTGGCTTGATTTTCTTGGCACAGGCCGACTGGCAAAACCTCTGCGATCGCGTGATCAAGAAGGGACTTGACTTTTACCAGCCACCGCGTACCCGCTTTGCCAATACCCCCCTAGAGCACCAAACGTTCTTTCTCGCAGACCCCTTCCACAACCTGATTGAAATGAAGCACTACCGCCATGTAGAAGCCATTTTTGGCCTGCGGGATCACCGTCATATTGGCGATACCCCCCTCGTTTCTGCGCCGCAACCGTGACCCATCTGATTCTCTATAGCAAGCCCGGCTGTCACCTCTGTGAAGGACTACAAGAGAAGCTGGCCACTCTGAAGGAATTTACCCTTGAGGTACGCGACATCACCAGCCGCGAGGATTGGTGGCAAGCCTATCAATACGAGATTCCTGTTCTCTACCTAGTGATTGGAACGCAAGTGCTTCCCGTACCGCGCTTTTCTCCCCGTGCCAGTGCTGCACACATTCGTCAGCGACTCCAAGAACTGACCCATTCAGGCGGCTCAGCGTCCACTCCTTAAGGGCATGATCAATTACAGCCCTTTTCACAGCGATCGAATACGGCCAAAAATTTAATTGCTAGATTGCATCCCCCCTATGTATCCCATATGTTAGAAAAGGGTCATCATCGGCATCGCAAAGCCAATAGGAAACTCAGGAATGGTGGATTTTGGAGCAATGCTCTTTCGCGGGCGGGGGGTCAAGATCTCGCAGCAGTATGCGGTGATTGGCCTAGGGCGGTTTGGCCGGGGGGTGTGCGAGACCCTGCACAGCATGGGCTATGAGGTGCTCGGCAGTGATAACCAAGAGCGATTGGTGAATCAAGTGCTTCAGGATCACATTGTGGATCATGCGATTCAACTGGATTCCACGGATCCCCAAGCCCTGAAGGAGGCGGGTCTGTTTGAGTTTGAAACGGTAATTGTGGCCATTGGCAACCATCTCGACGCCAGTATTATCACGACATTGAACCTAAAGGAGGCAGGCGTGCCCAATGTCATTGCCAAGGCTTCCTCAGAGATTCATAAAAAACTCCTAGAGCGAGTGGGGGCAGATCGGGTGGTCTTTCCAGAGTATGAGGCGGGTTGTGAACTGGCGCGATCGCTCACCCGCCCAGCGATTCTCGATTGGTTTGACCTTGACCCCGAAAAAAGTATTGTCGAAGTCAAAGTGCCTGAGGCATTTCACAATCGCACAGTTGCCGAGGTGGAACTCCGTAGTCGCTATGGCCTCAACCTCATTGCCCTGCGCTTTGATGATAAGTTTGAGATCAATCCCAGTCCCAACCAGAAGCTCAATAAAGGGGACATTATGGTGGTGATTGGTGCCAATAACGATATTGATCGCTTTTTGCGTAGTCAACACATTAATTAGGGCATAACCCTTGAGCTTTCGCTACTGGTCGCCGCCGGCACGGGTGATGGCGATTCTCCTGTGGATTTTTTGCATTAGTAGTTTGCGGCGGTTAGACAGTCTGGCGATCGCGACCTTGCTTGTGGCGCTCCTCTATCTCCTGAGCCATGTCCCTTGGCAGCGCTTGGGCAAACGTCTGCAGCAGATGGGGCTCTTTTTTCTGGGACTGTGGTTACTGTTGGCGGTTACGGCGTGGCCGATCGCACTGCTCCTCACATGGCGCTTGGTCTTGTGTCTTGCCCTTGGCGTGGTATTGCTAGAAAGCTTGACGTTTAGCGAATGGGTGCAGGTCTGTCGCTGGTGGGGACTACCGCCCTTGTTGGTGGATACGCTGGCTTTGACCTATCGCTATCTCTTTGAGCTAGAGAGTCAGTTGACACAAATGCAGCAGGCACTCTTTCTGCGGGGATTTCGCTTGAGTTGGCGCCGCCTTCGCCCGTGGGCACAGGTGATTGGTATCTTTCTCATTCGCGCCGAGGAACGGGCACAGCAGATCTATCTGGCAATGCGGCTGCGGGGCTATGGGCAAGTGCTTCAGCGTCGTCCGCAATTTTCTGAAGGAGCGGTTTGGAGTTGGGGGCTAACGCTGAGTGCTAGCTTGGGGGCAGGATTGTTGGCAATCTATGATGCCCTTGGCGAAATCCAACTGCCTTTTTGAGGTGGATAGACGACAGTGGGAACAGTGGTACATTAACATATTAACATTTGTAAACGATTGCCCCTTTGAGATTGCCCCTATGAAACCCAAGAACGCGCTTTTCGTTGCGGAGCAGGTGTGCCTAGTTGGTCATATTGTGGCGATGGCCTTTGGCTTAGCGGGGTTGCTCCTCGTCGTTCCCCATCCCGAGTTTATTCTGGCGTTGCCCGCCTGGGGTCAGCAGCTTTTTCAATGGAGTATGGGGAGTGGGGGTGTCGTTTATATTGTCCTCGGCGCACTGGCGATCGCCCTTCACACCTATCGCAACTTTGGCCTTGGCAAACTGCTTGGCTTTTTGCTGCCAGCGGTGGGCATTTCCCTTACCAGTGAACTGTTGGGGACGAGTACCGGCTTTCCCTTTGGCCATTATGGTTACCTCAGTGGTTTGGGGCACAAAATTGCTGGACTGGTGCCCTTCACCATTCCCCTCTCTTGGTTTTATATGGGGCTAGTCACGTTTCTTTTGGCCTACAGTGGCTTCATCAGTCGTCCGCTGCGGGAAGGCAAGGGCGTGGGCTTGGGGGCAGCCCTGATCACCGTGGGCTTGGGAGCAATCTTTTTAACCGCTTGGGATTTTGTCCTTGATCCGGCCATGAGTCAAACTGCCATTCCTTTTTGGCAATTTCAGGATGTCGGTGAATTCTTTGGGATGCCTTACCGCAACATTCTGGGATGGACGGGCACAGGGGCCGTATTTATGGGGCTGGCGATGATCACTTGGTGGCCAAAGCCAATGGTGGTGAACCGTGGGCAACTCATTACCCCCTTGGTGGTGTATCTGGTGAATTTTGCCTTTGGGGCGATGATTACCCTCACATCCTTGGATCAACGTTTTTGGATTCCGGCAACGCTGGGATTTGTTTTGGGGGTCGTGCCGGTCACAGCACTGTGGTGGTTTACTGAAGCCCCCCTAGAGAAAGTTCAGGGGGTCAACATCAATACTGAGGCGGGTTGAGCGGGGACACTGCTCCTTGAGGTGCATGAGGGCTGGGCTGAGGTTAGAAACTCGTTCTAGTTTGCCCTTGAGTAAAATTTGCCAGCGGTAGCGGCCAGCAATTTTGGCGATCGCGGCCGGGGCGGGGCCAAGTACTTCCCATTCTCCCTGAGAAACTGGGGCTAACGTTTGGAGCTGTTGGGCGATCGCCTGAGCCGTTGCGGCCACCTCCTCAGCATCGGGACCACTCAAGCGCAGAAGGATTAGTTGGGCATAGGGGGGATAGCCCAAGGGGGCACGGCTACTTAGCTCCTGGGTAGCAAAGGTGTCCCAGTCATAGGCTTTGACCGCTGTAATCACTGGATGCTGCGGCACATAGGTTTGGAGAATGACTTTACCGGGGTGTGTCCCCCGGCCCGATCGCCCCGCCACTTGGGTGAGGATTTGAAACGTGCGTTCTGCCGCCTGATAATCGGGCAAGTGCAGGAGACTATCGGCAGCCAAAATTCCCACGAGGGCGACCTGCGGCAGATCAATGCCCTTCGTCAGCATTTGTGTCCCCACCATCACATCAGCTTCGCCGGCGGCAAACTGAGCCAGTAACCGGCGATGGGCACCCTTGCGTTGGGTCGTATCACTGTCAAAGCGCAGGACTCGCAACTGCGGAAAGAGGCGATTCAGTTCACTCACCACCCGCTGCGTCCCGCCACCAAAGGGCTTGAGATAGGGGGAGGCACAACTGGGACAACGCTGCGGTACGGCTTGGCTATAGTTGCAATAGTGACAGCGCAGCACTTCCATCTCCTCGCCAAAGAGGTGTCCAGTGAGAGAGACGCTGCAATGGGGACAGTAGATCACTGTGCCACAACTGCGACAGGAGACAAAGGTACTGTGACCCCGCCGCGGTACAAAGAGAATTGCCTGCTGTCCCTGAAGATTCCCTAGAGCGTCTTGCAGCGGACGACTGAGCATGGAACGGTTGCCACGGTGCAATTCTTGGCGCATATCCACGACGGTGATGGGGGGCAGGGGGGTGGCGTGGATACGCTGGGGAAGGGAAAGGATCTGAATCTGGCCGGTTTGGACAGCCTGCCAAGTGCTGAGGGCAGGGGTAGCGGTTCCTAAAATCAGGGGACACTGTTGCTGGCGCGATCGCCATTGGGCAACGGTACGGGCATGGTAACAAGGCTGAGGTTGATCCTGTTTGTAGCCGCTGTCGTGCTCTTCATCCAGAATGATCAAACCCAAGCCCACCAAGGGCAGCAGAATCGCTGATCGCGTGCCAATGATTACCCGTGGCTGCGGCATCAGCGTCAACCGCCAAGTATCGTAGCGCTCCCCCTCACTGAGACCACTGTGATAGACCAACAGGCGTTCACCAAAGCGAGCACGCACGCGATCCGTCAGTTGAGGCGTCAAGCCAATCTCCGGCACTAGCAGCAAGGCCGATCGCCCTCGCCCTAGGCACTCAGCTATTGCTTGCAGATAGACTTCCGTTTTGCCCGACCCCGTCACCCCGTGCAGGAGAAAGGTTTGGGCACAGTCTAGGTGTGCTGAAATGGCTTGCAGGGCGGTGGCTTGGGCAGGGGTGAGGGCTTTTGGCCGATCCGGTGTCACCGCTACCCCCTGTTCAATGCGGCAGTGCTGCTGCTCGACAATGGCAATGTATCCTTTGGCGGCAAGGCGATGGAGCGTTTGGGCGGTGGTGCCGGTGGCCTTGACCACCTCTTGTAGCCAGCAATCGCGACCCTGCTGCTGCAAATAGCGGAGGATTTGGCGCTGCCGCTGCGTTAAGGTCTCGCCTTCACTATTGAGGAGGATCACCGCCTGCTGCTGTTTTGGCTGTTGACTAGCGGGTGCCGCTAAGTAGGTTTCCACCAAGCCAAGGCGTTCGAGTTCTGCGAGGGCACGCTCAACCTTGGGAAGCTGTTGCTGGAGGTAGCGCACACTGTAGTCCCCATTACCCTTGGTCTGGAGAAAGCGCAGCAGATGTTGCCCCTGTTCTGACAGGGGGGGAATCCCCTGTTGGCGCCGCAGGCGCACCCGCCGTTGCGATCGCCCCAAGACCCCCGGCGGCAGAGCAGTGCGCACCACTTGAATTAAAGGCGTGCAGTAGTACGTGGCAATTTGTTCTAACAACGCCCAATAGTCCTTGGGAAAAAGCTGCTGGTCAACCACTTCAAGGAGCGATCGCAAGCGCTGTGGATCGACGGATGGGGCTACAGTTTCCAGTACCTCGAGGACAATCCCCCGCACCACCTGAGAGCCAAAGGGTACTTCCACCACCTCGCCCCCTTGGAGACACCAACCCGCAGGAACTTGGTAAGTGTAAGCCTCGCTTGCCGCCGGACAGTCCACAAGCACACTGGCGTAGAGAGAGGGTTGTTGAGGTGCTAAGGCCATCAGATGGTTTGATTGGTTTTCACTCAGACAGGCAGATAAACAACGTCCCCAACCACTGTACATACTTCTCTATTTCTTTAGATTTTCGCTATTCCACAACGCAGATTTGCTCCCTAGGCTGGGAGCTGGCGATTATGCGCTGGCCGGTGGTGCACCGCTTTCCCACAGGCACTGTTTTAAGAGCCAATATCACACCCGCAGGCTTTGCCACGATTACCGATAGTCGAGGATTGCCTTGGTTCAAGGTCTCCATTGGTGAAGAGAATCACATTTGCTTGGTGCGAGCTAACCACCGATTGATTCGTCCCTGCTAAGAATTTGGTTGTTTGCTTTAGAGGACATGGGAAAATAGGAAAGGCTGCTCCTCACCCAAGATTCTCCGTGACTGGTCTTTACGAAGCACAAACGATCGCGATCGCCCGTCAACTGTGGGCGGCTAGTCAAGAGTCCCGCAACTTTTTCAGTCAACTGCGGGAGCAAATGCGCATTGAAGATAAACTCCTCGGCTGGGCGATGGAACATCCGGGGCTACGGGTGCAACTCTTTCGCCTCATTGACTGCCTGCCGAGTCTGCGCAGTAAAGCCGAGGTGGCACGCCACTTGCAGGAGTACCTCAGTGACCCCAGTGTGGAGTTGCCGGAAGGCCTAAAAAAACTCTTGAACTTTGCTCAGCCGGATTCCCTGCCCGCCCAAGCAGCGGCAACCACCTTCACAACAGCGGTTCAAGCCCTTGCCCACAAGTACATTGCTGGTGAAACCACCGAGCAGGTGCTGAAAACCATTGGCCGCCTACGCAAGCAGGGCATGCTGGTGACGATGGATATTCTTGGGGAAGCGGTGATTACGGAGGCAGAGGCGCAGCAGTATTGCGATCGCTACCTTGACTTGATGCAGCAACTCAGCCCCTTGGGTCAGCGGGAAGGGGTGAATCCAGTCCAAGTCTCCGTGAAGCTGACGGCCTTCTACTCGCAGTTTGATCCTTTGGATGTGTCTGGCTGCCGTGCCAAGGTGGGGGAACCGATTCGGCGGCTGTTGCATCGTGCCCAAGAATTGGGGGTAGCGGTGCACTTTGACATGGAGCAGTATGCCTACAAAGACATTACCCTCGCAATCCTCAAGGACATTTTGCTAGAGCCAGAGTTTCGCGATCGCGCTGATGTCGGGCTGACCCTGCAAGCCTATTTGCGGGATAGTTACCAAGATGCCCAAGACCTAATTACTTGGGTGCAACAGCGGGGGACACCAATCACCGTGCGGGTGGTCAAGGGCGCCTACTGGGATCAAGAACTCATTAAGGCGGTACAAAATGACTGGCCATTGCCCGTCTATCAACACAAGCAAGATACCGACGCCAACTTTGAGCGGGTGATTGAACTGCTCCTGAGTCACCACACGCTTTTGCGCACAGCAGTTGCGAGTCATAATGTGCGTTCCCAAGCGCGGGCGATCGCGATCGCCCAACATCAGCACATTCCGCCCACGGCCATGGAATGCCAAGTTCTCTATGGTATGGCCGATAAACTTGCCAAGGCTCTTGTGGAAGCGGGGCAGACGGTGCGGGTCTATTGTCCCTACGGTGAGCTGATTCCGGGGATGGCCTACCTGATTCGGCGGCTCTTGGAAAATACGGCCAATAGTTCCTTTTTGCGCCAACAATTGGGAGCGGTAAATATTGACGCACTCTTGGCACCGCCAGAACCAACGGCAGACTTTAGGGCAGTGAACGTTCATCTGACCACCGGCAAGACCTCAACCTTTGTCAATGCCGCCAATAGCGACTATGCCCGCGCCAGCCAGCGGGAAGCGATTCAAGCGGCCTTAATTCATGTCCATCGCCAACTAGGGCAAACCTATACCCCCATCATCAATGGCGATCGCGTCAATACCCTCGAATACAGTGAGTCCCTCAACCCCTCACAGCCCGAAGAAGTTGTCGGTCGCGTTGGCTTGGCCACCATTGAGGATGCCGATCATGCAATCCGGGCTGCCAAAGCCGCTCAAGCGCAGTGGCAACAGACTCCCGTAGCCGAACGGGCCATCCTGCTACGGCGGGCAGCGGATCTCCTCGAGGCACAACGCCATGAACTGGTAGCTTGGATGTGCTATGAAGTGGGCAAGGTGGTGGCGGAAGGGGATGCCGAAGTCTCCGAAGCCGTTGATTTTTGCCGCTACTACGCCGATGAAATGGAGCGCCTCAGCAGCGGATATGACCGCAACTTTCCCGGTGAAACCAACCATTACCACTACCAAGGTCGCGGCATTGCAGTCGTCATTTCCCCTTGGAACTTTCCCCTAGCGATTCCCACCGGTATGACCGTGGCCGCCTTAGTCACAGGCAACTGTACCATCCTCAAGCCCGCGGATCCGGCGGCTGTGGTTGCAGCGAAGCTGGCTGAAATTCTCATTGCCGCTGGTTTTCCCCGCGGGGTATTTCAGTTTCTGCCGGGGCGAGGATCGGTGATTGGCCCCTATTTGACAAAACACCCCGATGTGCATCTCATTGCCTTTACTGGCTCCCAAGAGGTGGGTTGCCGCATTATTGCTGAGGCAGCGGTGTTGCAGCGGGGACAAACCCACATCAAACGGGTGATTGCTGAGATGGGGGGCAAAAACGCCATTATCATTGACGAAAGTGCCGACTTAGATCAGGCAGTGGCGGGGGTGGTGCAATCGGCCTTTGGCTACAGCGGCCAAAAATGCTCCGCCTGTTCGCGGGTGATTGTCCTCGAGTCCATCTATCAACCCTTTGTGCAGCGCTTAGTGGAGGCCACCAAGTCCCTCAATATTGGGCCTGCCCATTTGCCCAGTACCCGTGTTGGACCGGTGGTGACCGCAGCCGCCCGCGATCGCATTCAGGAATACATTGCCAAGGGACAGCGGGAAGCAGAACTGACCTTGAGTGTACCGGTACCGGAGGTGGGGTATTTTGTCTCCCCTACCATCTTTACCAACGTCCCCCCCACCGCCACGCTCGCCCAAGAGGAAATTTTTGGCCCGGTGCTAGCGGTACTGCGGGCAGAAACCTTCAGCCAAGCCCTTGAAATTGCCAATGCCACGGCCTATGCCCTGACGGGGGGGCTGTATTCGCGGACGCCGTCCCATATTCAGCAGGCCAAAGCCCAATTTGCCGTAGGGAACCTGTACATCAACCGTGGGATTACGGGGGCGATCGTGGATCGGCAGCCCTTTGGTGGCTTTAAGCTCTCAGGGATTGGTTCCAAAGCGGGTGGCCGCGATTACCTACTGCAATTTCTGGAACCGCGTGTCATTACCGAGAATGTGCAGCGCCAAGGGTTTGCCCCCATTGCCGGAGTGGATGATTGATGCCAAAGGGCACTCAGCTATTGGCCGACCTTCAGGAGCGCATCAGGGCAGCGGGCGCCATTTCCTTCTGTGAGTTTATGGCCTTGGCTCTCTATGCACCGCAGTGGGGCTACTACAACCGTCCCCAAATACAGATTGGTCGGCGCGGCGACTTTATCACGTCCAGTAGCCTGACGAGGGATTTTGCGGAACTGCTTACCGAGGCCTTTGTGCAGATGTGGCACGCCTTGGAGCGACCGCAGCAGTTTACCCTGCTGGAGATGGGGGCGGGTGAAGGCCAATTTGCGGCTGGGGTCTTGGGCTATAGCCAAGCGACCTACCCCGATTTCTTTACCGCCCTGGAGTACCAGATTCAAGAGCAGTCCCCCACTTTACGGGAACGCCAGCGGCAACGCTTAGCACCTTGGGGCGATCGCCTGTGCTGGCGAGGCTCTGACACTCCTGCTGAACCGATCACCGGCTGCATCTTTAGTAATGAACTCGTGGATGCATTCCCAGTGCATCGGCTGCAATGGCAGGGGAGCAATTGGCAGGAAATTTATGTCAGTCTCGATGCCCAAGGGGCGTTGCAAGAAGTCTTGCGTCCCCTTAGCGACGATCGCATTCACAAGTACTTTGCCACCGTTGGCATTAATCCGCAGCAGCAGGGCTACAGCGACGGCTACCGTACCGAGGTTAATTTGAACCTCATCCCCTGGCTCAAGGATCTGAGTCAGCACCTAGAGCGGGGCTTTGTTCTCACCATTGACTATGGTTATCCCGCCCAGCAATACTATCATCCCGCCCGCTGTGAGGGTACCTTGCAGTGCTACTATCAACACCGCTACCACGACAATCCCTACTGTTTTGTTGGCGAGCAGGACATTACGGCTCATGTGGATGTGACCGCCTTGACGCGCTATGGTGAGCACTTTGGCCTTGAAACCCTCTATGTCACCCGCCAGAGTTTATTTCTCATGGCCCTAGGTTTGGGCGATCGCCTACTAGCACAACAACAGAGGAATGGCAATCTCCTCCAAGCTCTCAACCGCCATCAATCACTGCACCAACTCATTGACCCCCTTGGCCTCGGTGGCTTTTACGTCGTTCTCCAAGGCAAGCAAGCCACCCTCGATCTGCCGCTATTAGGCGAACTAGATACAGCACTAAGTTAACGGTTTTTCGTGAATTTGAACATCAATTGCTGAATCATCACTACGGACTTCATATTTATGCTCTGATTGACGGTATACATTGACTGTTTGATGGGTTGTTGAAAAAGTGTTCTCTTCTAGATATTGAGGGTTACCCCAGATTATCTCTTCAATGGTGCTAGAGGTATACTCAGTGAATCCACTACCTGAGTCTTTCACAAGTTGTTCAATTTCACGAATCTTCTGTAAGTAATTTATGCCTTCTGTATCATCATCTGGCATCACAATAAAGAGATAGTCTCGCGCTCGGCTGATAGCCACATTGAGAATATTTTGGTTGTTAAGGAACATCTGAGAACTTGAAGAGAGTTTTGGTGGTGGATTGAAAAGAGTAACAATAATATCGCACTCATCACCTTGGAAACCATGGATGGTACCGACTTCAATCTCAATAGTACTCGGCTTAGGAGACCATGAGTCAGTTAACCTATTCAATAGGCTAGCTTGGGCACGATAGGGAGCAATGATTCCGATGTGTAACTTCGAACTTAAATGGACTTGGCTTGCAAGCCAGCGAACGAATTCAAAAGTGAACAACGCTGAGTAGATATGGTAAGGCGTTCCACTTTCCAGTCGCTTAGGTCGGTAAATACTTTCATATTGTTTAACGGGAAACTTAATAAGATTGATTGGCTGAATGGTAAGGCTACCAAAATTTAATGGACGCTGCATTTCATTTGTTCGATGGTGCCGTAAAATACCGTCATAAGTAAATCGACTGAAAACTTCGCCAATAGCAGGAATACTCCGATATTGTGTTTCTAGGTTTATTACTCGGTACCGATGTGGCTCTGTAGTAGGACTTGCAAAAGAGCCTACTTTACTGAGGCCAACCAGTGTATAGATATTTTCACTTTTCCAATCTTCAACTTCAGAAATCGGTTCAATTTGGAAGGGATCTCCCGCAATAATAAATTTGCAAGACCGGTGGCTGTATAGTGGATAAATAATGTTGACAAGTGGAATCATTGAAGCTTCATCAATCACTATTGCATCCCACTCTATTTCACGTAACTTCTGCCTACCAGATTTGGTAGAAAATCCATCATAGACAAAACGGGCAATCGTCGTGACTGTTATGAAATGACTTAACTGGCTAATATCAAAGGAGCGATCGCGACACACACCTGCTTTTTCAATATACTCATCACTAGAGCTTCCAAAACGAATAAGCCAGTTCTGATAGGAAATATTTGTGTCCATTTTCTCTATAATACGAGCTACTAGAACATCGGCTGCTTTATTAGTAGGTGTAAGAACAAGTACCTTGGCTGGATTATCACCTTGCATCATTGGAATCAGCACTTTCTCTGCAAGGTAAGTAGTCTTACCTGTACCAGGTGGACCGAATACAAACTCAATATGAGGCGTTAGGTTCGCCTTCATATCAAACTGATTGTCCAACCCTAGTTCACGAAAGCGCTTCATTAGTTCATTTAAGACAAAAGATGGATTTTGTATTTCAATACAAGCTTCTAGTACCTTACTTAGATCAAGACCCTTCAGGTCATCCTCAGAAGTAAGCTTACCAAGAAGTATAAATTCTTTTGCCGTAAATGATTCAATATGCAGTTTTTCCTTTCGCCCATCAGCAAAACACAAATCTAGACGTACATCCGAAAAATCTTCAATCGAGGGTGGAATAAAACGATTCGGCTCCCTTAGAACAATAGTTCTAGATGACTGATTGTCCAAGTCTACTTTACTAAATCGAATAGAAATAGCCTTGCTATTTGAAAATTTTTCAAGATTTTGCATGCACTCTAGTTCAAGTAGTGAAATAAACCAGCCATAGCTGTACCGAGGCAATTTTTTAGCTTTCCGATATAGAGCTTCTTCACGTTCTATGCGATCAAGTTCACTAGCGTAGCGATCTTTGGCACGATCTAGCTTTTTGTCATAGTTAACTGATTGTGGAGCATAGTCATCTGCATCTTGAATACTGTCATCCTCCTTATTAGGAGCCTTAACTGAAGAGCGACGCTTTTCAATTTCTTGAATTAGAGAAGACTGACAACTTCTATCCTCTAATTGAGTACTTTCTCTGCGAGCAGCCTTTTTGAGAATATCTATTGCTTCAGTTTCGGAAATTCCCAGTTCTTCTAGTACTTTATTGAATCTATCAGCTTGCTCAATTTTCCGAGATTCTTCCTCACTTAAATAAGAAGTTTTTTCTGATTTATTTTTTATTCCCAAAAATTCGATAAAATTTCCTGAGTCACGTTGATTATATTCATCTGAAAGTTCTTGAATTGTAATAGCATCAGGAGAAACCAGATCACCCGACTTGTTTAGGAGCCACTTACTTTTGCGTAGCCTCTCACTAACACTTGTGTCATATTCGTATTCTCCTTTGTAACCTCCACGTGGTCCAAAACGCCTTCGAGATACCGTCATAGCACTTTTATAACTACTCCACCAATAGCGAGTAAGAATATTCCAAAGGAGAATAGATTTTTCATGATTCACTTTCTCTAATAATTCCTCTAAACCATCAATTTTTTTGTCATCACATGTCACTCCTATGCCAGACCAATTATAGTGAACTTCATAGCTAGGGACGTCAATTATTTTTGGAATAGAATTAACACCAAGCTCACGTAGAAATGTTTTGAGATTTTCTTCATCTTTTTCATCTATAAACTTCTTGTATTCATCTTCTAGTAAAAACCTTGTATCTGGTTTAGTTTCAAACCATTTCCTTAATTTAGGAGTCGGGAAATATATTATTTCGTTCGGTTTACTCCAGTGAATTTCTGAATTATTACTTTTATTTTGTGTAAAGCAAGCAAGAAAGGGAATTTTTTTAATGTTATTCAAAAAAATCTTGGTCTCATATTGGGGAAGAGACATGAAATAATCAAAAAAAGTCTTTAAATGAGTAAGTCGCTCATTGATACTAAGTTTCTGTAGAGATTCATCATCTTCATATTGAGGTAGGATAATTTCATATATCTCATCACGTTTAGATGGTTCTTGACTATTGACGCCTAATAAACCTAAAAATTTTTTTAAGATTTCATGATCAGATTCAGGATATTTCTCAGCGAGATATTCCCAATCTAGGAACTTGGTGTCCAGCTTGGATTTATAAAAAGCAACTAGAGCATCAGTTGGAAAATACAGTGCTGTTCCCCGAGAATATCCCCTTTGACCATTTTTTGCTTGATAAGGCAGGAAGTCTATCTTCTTAATTCTTGAAATAAAGTGATCCATTTCATTATGCGGGCACTCATTTTTGAAGTATTTGAATGACTTAGCCAAGAAATTATCTGGTGAGATCTGTCCTCTAGCTATCTTATTAATATCAGCCTCAATTTCATCCTTGACGGTGTATTCTCTGATGCCGAAGCGAGCAAAAAACTCCCTAGCACTTTTTTTATTACCATTGCCTATAATTCGTTGGGTAGCCATAAATAGCTTGTATGATAAGGCTTTATAGTCGTCATGATCACTATTGGGAAGAAATAGAGCTAGCTTACCTTCTTGATCGTATACTGAAGTAACATTTCCATCATTATCAATAAATATATTTCTATTTTTTGCTATATCCATCCTTTTTTTGGATTCAGATATCCACTCATAGAATCTATACAACCATTTATAGTTTTGTTTTTTTATGAAAGCACTAAATGTATCCTCAAAATTATTCAGAATGTCATCTTCATCTAACCAATCAGATATAATTTCATCGATATAATTCACGAGTTGCTTATTTTTTCGATGACATTCATCTCGACCAAATGAAGTAAATACCCAGCAGGCATCTTGATTACCTGTTAGAAATGCCAACTGCTCGTTAGAAATGATCTGTGTAATTCTAGGAATAGATGCCCAATAGGCATTGTCTGATTTTGCAAATCGGTTTTTGCTAGAAGGAAGTAATGCTTCTTCCTTAAACTTAGACTTGATGGCTGTATAAAATGGCCTGAATGAAATTCTACTACTATTATCTTGATTATCAAACATTAATTCATTATAGGGAATAATATCAATGATACTATCATCTATGAGTTTTTCATCTCGTAGTACAGGAAGGCTATCAGCAGCAAGTTGTGCTAAGTCCTCAATAAGCTTTTGGTTATGTTCCTCTCCAGCTTTGATACCTTCTCGACTGTCTGTCAGCAGAAATGGTGCATGCAAAATAAAGTTGAGATTTGTTTCTTCTCTAGTTGGAAAGAAACAAAATGCAGGACGATGAATGGGGCGTAGTGCTTTATTTTTTTCTAAAGCGTAGCCAATAGAATAAGTATGACCTTTATCATTGGTTCTGCTAAACATTAATAAGTATTCGATATTTTTTCTTTCATTTGTAACTAATGACAGCTTTAGATGTTGAACTCTGATATCTTGTTGCTGAGTCTCATCTCTAACTTCTTTAATATACTGACCATTAACATTACCTGCTTCAAAAGAAATGAATTTTAGGTTAGAGAGAAATAGAGTAGGAAATTCTAAAGACTTTAATTTTTTAAGAATCTCGTCATAACTCTCTTGAGCTTGTTTTTCTGTGTGGTCAAAAGGAAAGAAAAAAACTGTTTCTGATGACTCTCGCCAATCAAGATCAGCATCTAGCATACGTGGCACGATAAAGCGTTCAATTTTGAACTGAAATTGTGGATCATAGATGTGTGGTGTTTGGGTGTACTGAAAAACTGCCTTAAAGCCAATTCCAAATTTACCAATTGAAGCTTGAGTTTTGTTTGAGTTTCCAATTGAAGTAATTGCGTTAATATGGCCTAAAGTGCCATTTTCTCTATCCTCTTTTTCTCTGTCGGGATCAGAAATAGTAAACCAAATAGAACCATTGTGTATAAAGTACAGTCCATCTTTTTTAAGTCTGAACTTGGCAATAGTTGCCTTAGCATCATCAGCATTTTGCAGTAATTCATAAATGAAGTGTGCTTGGTCAGAGTATTTGTCCACAACACTACGCTGGAGACCACGCATGAAAGGCTGCTCAAGCATATCAGCAGCTTGGGCGCGAACTTGGGTAAGCTTATCGAACCACTTTTTCTCTTTTCTTCCCATTATTTTTGTTAATAACTTAGCTTTGTCACGCTATAGCATACTAAATTTCAAGGAATAATATGCATAAATTTTAGAAATCTTTACTTGCGATCATCAAGTGTATTGCATGGCTTAGGGACTGTGATCGCCCCCTATAAAGGAAATTAGCTATGCCAGCAATATTTACCGCATTTAGCAAGTTAAAACTGTATCCTGATGTTTGGTTGGCAAAACTGACTGGTAGTACTGCTCTAGTTGCTGGGTGGCCGCCGCCCAACTCCAGCGTTCAGCTTCTTGGCGGGCATTTTGGCGTAGGGTCTCGCGATCGCTCGGAGAGTCAAAGAGGCGCTGACAAGCCGTAATCGCTCCTGTAGAATCCGCTGGGTCAAACAAAAACCCATTCACCCCATCAGTGACAATATCCGGAATCCCCCCACTGTTGGCAGCCACCACAGGACAGCCTGCGGCCATCGCTTCTAAAAGAACCAAGCCAAGGGTTTCCGTGCGCGAGGGAAAGACAAAGACATCCGCCGAGGCAAAAGCTGCTGCCAAGCGTTCACCCCGCAGATAGCCCACAAAATGCGTGGGGGTACCGGCAAAGTGCTGTTCAAGGGCTTCCCGATGCGGACCATTGCCCACGAGTGCCAGTCGCGCCTGAGGAATCTGCTCCAGAATGGGTTTAATCTGCTCAATTTCCTTTTCCGCGGAGAGGCGACCAACGTAGAGCAATAGGGGGGCTTCTGGATGCCCTTGGCTGAGAAAGTAACGCATTTCTTGACTTTGGCGCTGCGGATGAAACAACTCCACATCTACCCCCCGCTGCCAGAGATCCAGATGGCGAATGCCGTGCGCTTTCAGTTCTGCCACCATTGCCGTTGAGGTACACAAGTTGAGTTGAGCACGGTTATGGGCCAACCGCAGCAGCGACCAGAGCACCTCTTCAAGAAACCCCAAGCCATAGTACTTCAGGTATTGCGGCAAATGGGTGTGGTAGGAAGCGACCAAAGGCAAGTGGAATTTCTGCGCATAGTACAGACCCGCTACCCCCAAGACCGCTGGGTTCGCTACATGGATCAGATCGGGTGCAAAGGCCTCTAGGGCTTGACCAATGGCGGGTCGCGGCAGGGCGAGTTTGAGTTCAGGATACAATGGGAGGGGAAAACCGGAGACACCGTAGATCTGCGCACCTTCATAATGGTCTAGCCCGCCTTCGGGAGCCACCACCAACACCTGATGGCCATTCCGTTGCAGATGTCGGACGGTTTGACACAAACGGGTCACAATGCCATCAATCTTGGGAAGAAAGGTCTCGGTAAATAGCGCGATCCGCATTTCGCTAACCTGAATGGGAGGGGGATTTTTCCCATTCTCGAATTAGGGGGGTCTTGACGCAACCCATAGGGGCAAAAAAGTTGCTTGTACTAGGAGGGGTGAACTGTGGCAAAGACAGAGTTACTAATGGCGATCGCTGGCCTGAATCGAGGCATTCTAGCCACACCGCGCGATCGCAAACAGGTGGCCGCCCTTGCCGCTTCCCTTGAAACCATGAATCCCACCCCAGATCCCCTCAATGCCCTCGAAAAACTTGCTGGGGATTGGCGACTCATCTACACCAGTAGTCAGGCGCTGCTTGCTCTAGATCGCTCCCCAATTGTCAAGCTGGGGCAAATTTATCAGTGCATTCGTCCGCAGCAGCAGCGCATCTACAATATTGCTGAACTCTACGGCTTGCCCTTCCTAGAGGGGATTATCAGTGTCTTGGCGCGCTTTGAACCCTTGACCCAACAGCGGGTACAAGTGTATTTTGAACGTTCGATTGTTGGCCTGCGTCAGTGGCTCAATTACTATTCTCCCTCCCAGTTCATTCCCCAACTCCACAGCCGTCAACCCCTGATTGCTCTGGATGTGCCCCTCAACAGCAATGATCAACAGGGCTGGCTGGAGATTACCTACTTGGATGAAGACCTGCGAATTGCCCGCGGTAATGAGGGGAGCCTCTTTGTCTTAAGCCGGGTTTAGGGACAATTCCCTGTACCGTTAAACTAGGGAACAGTGGCTCGACCCCTGCTGCAATGGAAGTACAGCTACCCCAGCAACTCAGTTTTCCATGGAATCCGATGCCTTCTGAGCCTCTGGCTGCAGGTTCCCTAGCGGCTCCTGCTGTTTCAGGGAGTGACAGTAGCCAAGAGCGCATCCGGCAGTTGGAGCAGGCCATTGATCAATGCGAACACTATATCAACGAGCTGAAGCAGCAACTGCGCAATCAAGAATTTTTAGAAGACTTACTGGCGCGTACGGAAGAAACGGCTCAGATTCAACAACAGGCAATCCTTGCCCTCCAAGAACAATTGCGCTCCCAAGCCACCTGTGCCCACGAGTTGGCCGAAATGAGCCACCATCGCCAATCCTTGGAAACGATTCTTCAGCAATCGCAAACGGAAATTGAGCACCTGCATCAGGAGGTGGATCGGCTCCTCAAGGCTCAAGATGCCCTCGAGGCTAAATTGGTGAATAGCCATCGCCTCCTGCGGCAACGGGAACAGGAATATCAACTCCTTGAATCCCAACTGCGCCAAGTCCAAGAGGAAAAAGCGCTGCTGCAAACTCGCCTTGAACAAGCCCGCTCAGAGTTGAGCGATCGCCAAACCCAACTGGATGATCTCAACCGTCGCCTCACCCAAGCCAACCATTTAATTGAAACCCAAGAACGGATCATCACTGCGCTGCAACAGGCGCAAGGATCAGAGGTCAGCAAAAACAATGTTATTCAGGGACTGAGTAAAACCCTCCTAAAAACCCAAACCAAGCTCCAAGAACTGGAGCGGGAGTATCAGCAACAGCGCCTGCAATATATGACCACCCAGCACTACAACCAAGAGCTGGAGGCGCGCACTAGTCAACAACAGGAACGCCTACAACACCTAGAAGCCCAAATTGCCGAACTCCAAGAGCAAATTCTCCATCAGGCACAGCAGGCACGGGAGCAGGAAACCGCTGTTCAACACTGGAAGGATCGCTACACCGAGGCCGAGCGATCGCTAGCGCAGTTACAACGCGTCATTGCCCAAATGGCCACGGGTGGATCCATTTCCCTGAGTGAGGTTCCTTCTTAGGGAGGATGTTTGAACAAATCTCAATTTTGTATAATAAGCCATAGTCATTACGAGTTTGTTTATGGTCAAATTCATTGGTTGGGCAGGGAGTCTGCGGGATGGCTCCTACTCTCAAAGCGCCCTAGATGTTGCCATTGCCAAAGCAGCCGCCCAAGGGGTTACCGTTGAACGTCTGGATTTACGGCAAATGACGCTCCCCTTTTGTACCGGTGCTGAGAGCTACCCCGACTACCCCGATGTCGCCATCTTTCAAACCAAGGTCAAGGAAGCCGATGGTATTTTGCTGGTGACCCCGGAGTACCACGGCAGCGTTAGCGGTGTGCTCAAGAACTCCCTTGATCTCCTCAGCTTTGAACACCTCAGCGGCAAAGTGGTCGCCATGATGAGTGTCCTCGGTGGCCAAACCAACAGCAATGCCCTCAATGATCTGCGGGTGATCTTGCGCTGGGTACATGCGTGGGTGATTCCAGAACAGGTGGCCATTGGTCAGGCGTGGCAAGCCTTCACACCCGAGGGGCAATTGAGGGATCCCAAGCTCGATGAGCGAGTGGACAAAATGATTGCCAGTTGGATTCAGACCACCCGTCAACTACGAGAAGCAAGCGCCTAATTCAATCCCTCTTGCAGCCACTGCGCCACCTGCTTGGCATGGTAGGTGAGAATGACATCAGCACCTGCCCGCTTAAAGCCAAGAAGGGTTTCCAGCACCACTTTTTTCTCATCAATCCAGCCATTGCGGGCGGCGGCTTTCACCATTGCATATTCCCCGGAAACGTTGTAGGCGGCCACGGGAACATCGCTCACCTGCTTGAGTTGGGCAATGACATCCATGTAGGCAAGGGCAGGTTTCACCATCACCAGATCGGCGCCCTCCTCAATATCCAAGCTGACCTCCCGCACTGCTTCGCGGACATTGGCTGGATCCATTTGGTAGGTTTTTTTATCACCAAACTTCGGTGCCGAATCTAAAGCATCGCGAAAAGGGCCATAGTAGGCGGAGGCGTATTTCGCAGAGTAGGCGAGAATCCCCACGTGGGTATAGCCTGCGGCATCTAGACCCGCCCGAATGGCACCGACACGGCCATCCATCATATCTGACGGAGCAACAAAATCAGCCCCGGCAGCCGCTTGACTCACTGCCTGTTTCACCAGCACCTCTACGGTTTCGTCATTGAGAATTTCGCCATCTTTGACAATGCCATCGTGGCCTTCGCTGCTGTAGGGATCAAGGGCGACATCGGTAAAGATCAGCAGGTCGGGTAAGACGGCCTTAATGGCACGTACCGATCGCTGGACAAGACCCTCAGGATTGTAGCTTTCAGTACCTGCATTGTCCTTGAGGTGCTCAGGCACAAGGGGAAATAGCGCGATCGCCCCAATTCCCAAGGCATAGACCTCCTTCAGCTCTAAAATCAGGCGATCCAGCGTATAGCGATAGCAGTCGGGCATTGAGGGGACTTCCTGCACCTGATCTTCCCCCTCCATGACAAAGACCGGATAGATCAAATCGCCTGTGGTTAGGGTATGCTCGCGCACCAAGCGACGAATTTGAGCCGTGCGGCGTAAACGGCGAGGCCGATGGGTTAGCTCCATAATTCAACAATCAAAAACTCAGTAATGTCCCAGTTCAAACGGCTGTGAATCAGCACGTACAACCTTTGGATTATTTCCGCATTATCTCACCTTGAGGGATCAAGACTGTAGGCGGTGCAGGATGCTTACAAACGTTTACGAACAACTTCAGTGTTCAAGCGGGTTGCAGATAGGGCAAGGCCAGATAGAAACTGGTGACGGTCTTGGCATCTTTCACTTGACCACTATGAATCGCAGCGGCCAAGTCAGCTAGAGAAAACTCCACAATTTCAATGTGCTCGTCGGTGTCCTGAGGCGGGGGTGTCTCTAGTTTTTCCAGCTCAGTGGCCAAGTAGGCGTAGATCACTTCATCAGAATAGCCGGGGGCAATGTAAAACTCTCCCAGTTTTTGCCAATGGTGGGCGCGGTAGCCCGTTTCCTCTTCAATCTCGCGCTCAATGGTGGCAAAAGGCTTTTCGTGATCCTCAACGGTGCCCGCTGGGAACTCCAGCAGATATTCCTCAGTGGCAAAGCGGTATTGTTTGACAAGGATCAGGTTGCCCTCTGGGGTCACCGGCACAGCTAATGCCCCCCCTGGATGCCGCACAGTTCCCAAGATCGAGACAGACCCATGGGGCAAGCGATATTGATTGACCTCAAAGGTAAACTTACGACTGCGGCAAAAGCAGTGGCGTTCGAGGACTTCGGGGGGGATTTTCGTCATAGGGGTTAGACAAGGGTGCGATCGGTGAGAATTTCGTAGCCCGTTTTGGTGACCAAGACCGTGTGCTCAAATTGGGCAGAGAGGGAATTATCAACCGTAACCGCTGTCCAGCGATCGCGCAAAATCCGCACCTGTTTTGACCCCGCATTCACAATGGGTTCAATGGCCAAGGTCATCCCCGCCCGTAGCCGCACATTCTTAAGTTCATTGGTGCGGAAGTTAAATACCGAAGGTTCTTCGTGGAGATTGCGCCCCACGCCGTGGCCAGTAAAGTCCTCGACCACAACAAAGCCATTGGCTTCGACATAATCTTGAATAGCACCCGCCAAATCCATGAGGTAGTTGCCTTCTTTGACCTGCTCAATGCCGCGGTAGAGGGCTTCTTCAGCCACTTTTACCAGCTTGGCCGCCTCCTCGGAGATTTCCCCCACCGGAATCGTAATGCAAGAGTCGCCATGGAAGCCATTGTAGTAGGCACCGGTATCAATCTTAACGATGTCGCCATTGCGAATCACTTTGCGGGGGCTGGGAATGCCATGAACCACCTCGTTGTTGATGCAAGCGCAAATGGAGGCCGGAAAGCCCTGATAGCCTTTGAAGCTCGGTGTTGCCCCCATTTCGCGGATGCGTTTCTCGGCATAGGCATCGAGATCCGCCGTCGTCATGCCCGGCTCGATCATCTGGGAAATTTCCTTGAGCACCGTCGCCACAATGCGCGAGGCCTGCCGCATAATCTCAATTTCTCGCTTGGACTTAATTTCAATGCCACGGCGGGGACGGGTTTGGATGGGGGTGGTGGGGGGAGTGAGCAGACTACCAAGGATATTCATGGGCGCGATGCAACCGCAAAAATCGTTCTTTTTCAGGATAACGCTGTTGCGCTGATCAGGGGAATGTCAATTTTATCCTTGAGGGATGGGTGAACGAACATGCGCTTGATAGAGCTGCTTAAATCGCCGCTGTTGCTGGCCGTGATCCACAATTGGCAAGGGATAACCGCAGCGATGCCGCTCTAGGGGAGAAATAGTTCCCGTCACCAAATCTGCCGTGTCTAGGGATTTCAACTCCGGCAGCCAACGGCGAATATACTCCGCCTCAGGATCAAATTTTTGCGCTTGACTGGCTGGGTTAAAAATCCGCAGCGGCTTTGGATCCATCCCACTAGAGGCACTCCACTGCCAACCGCCATTATTGGCTGCCAAGTCGCCATCAATCAGTTTTTGCATAAAGTACCGCTCACCCCATTGGGGATTGATGATCAAGTCCTTAGTGAGGAAACTGGCCACAATCATGCGGCAGCGGTTATGCATCCAACCCGTTTCATTGAGTTGGCGCATGGCGGCATCCACAATTGGGTAACCGGTGCGACCCTCACACCAAGCCGCAAAGTGTTCTGCGTGATTCAGCCAAGGAAAAGTGGCAAATCGTTCACGATGGGGACGCTCCGCCAAGTGGGGAAACCAATAGAGGGCGTGCTGATAAAACTCCCGCCACGCCAATTCCTGCTGCCACGTGCGAATACTCGTTTGTGCCTCTTCACTGCGGGCTGCGGCCATAGCGGCCTGACTGGCTGCCCAGACACGACGAATACCAATGACACCGAACTTGAGGGCAGGGCTTAAGAGGGAGGTTCCAGGTTGCGCTGGATAGTTGCGCTGCTCACCATAGTCTTGAATGTGCTGGCCAATAAATGTCTCCAGTTGTGCTTGGGCGGCGGCTTCACCGGGAGCAAGGATCAGTTCTCCTGACCAATGAAATCCCAAATCCTTGGCAGTGGGCAGCGGTATCGCCCCTAGGGCTGTGGCTGTCGCTTGTTCAGCTTCTGTCAGAGGTTCGAGGTGGCTGGGGCTGGGGACAGGCTCTGGTTTAGCTAGGCTTGACCAGTTGCGCCAAAAGGGGGAATAGACGGTGTAGGGCTGCCCCTGTTTTGTTTGTACGGCCTCTGGGGGATGCAGGAGTTGATCCCAAGCAGTTTCCACAGCAATTCCCTTTTCCTTGAGGGCAGCAGCCACAGCGCGATCGCGATCGCGACCGTAGGGTTCCACATCCTCATGCCAATGCACCGCCACCGCCCCTAAGCCACTGGCCACTTGGGGCAGAATTTGACGCGGGTCACCATGAAAAATTAAAAAGCTCCCCCCAAGTCGCTGATAGGCTTCTTGCAAGGCCTGTAGGCAACCCACGAGGTATGTCACCCGCACCGCCGCAATGTCCGAGGCACTGAGAATCGCCGGGTCAAAACAAAAAATGCCAACCACTTTGGGAGTTTGGGTGTAGGCAGCCGCCAACCCCACACTGTCACTCAGGCGCAGATCGCGACGATGCCAAAAGAGGCGCAGGCTCATCACCCGTCCATCCTAGGCGCACTAGAAAATAGCGCCAATACATTCATTGATTGCGGCTTTAACTTCCGGGGGTTCATTGTCGGCAGTCATTTTCTGAAATTCCTCATAGCTCATTTTTTCTTGGAGGCGGTTTATCAGGCAAGTGCAATAGCGATCGCCGCGATCGCCAAAGCCGGGAGGCGCTTGCGCCGCAAATTTGGTTTGACACTCCTGCATAAAGACCGCGATCGCCTCTGGGGGATAAGTCGCCGCTGGCGTTTCTTGGGCGAAAATAGATAAACTCAGCAATCCCAGACCGCTACTGCTGAGAAGGCTCATCACGAGTTTGGAGAATTTCATTGGGGCGACTCCTAGGGGCGATACCTGATGCGATTCTGGCAAAGAGCTTCCTGCGGTTGCTGCACTTCCAAACTTTTGTTGAGTTAGCGATCAAGTCATAGACAAGGATGCCACGTTTATCTATACTTGTCTTCTATCGTTTTGTGTGTACAGTTATCGGCAAAGGAGGCTCTCATTTCTGAACCACTTGCCCTCACCCAAAGCCTAAGGGGTACCCGTGAGATTCGCGATAACTATCAAGTGTTTCGCCTGACGGGTCTTATTGATGCGTTCTCCGAGTCGGCCTTTCGCAAGGTCATTAGTAAGTGTTTTGACGATGGGCCTGCCAACGTCATCTTAGACCTTTCAAAAATTGAGTTTATTGACAGCTCTGGCCTCGGCATTTTGGTACAACTGGCCAAAAAAGCCCAAGAGCATCAGGGTCAACTGCAAATTGTCACCAATCCCCGCGTCACCCAAACGGTCAAACTCGTGCGTTTAGAGAACTTTTTGCCCCTTCAGCCGGATCTGGCGACGGCGATCGCCCAAATTACTGGCGAAACCCATTCCTAAACATTCTGTTCCTGTGGCAGTAAAACTAAGGGGGGTCTTTTTAGCTGAAACGTCATGCTGGACTCTGCTGGATTATTGCCCCTTGTTCCCCCCAAAATTCCCGCCCATCAACTGCCACCGGCGGCTTTGGCCTACGTTGGCGACGCCGTTTATGAACTCTTTATCCGCTGGCTTTTTCTAACCCCCCCTCAACGCATTAATACCTACCACCGCCAAGTGGTGGCGCATGTGCGTGCCGAAAGTCAAGCCCGTTATATGGACTTCCTCTGGCAGCATTGCACCGAAACCGAACGCTCGATTTTTCGTCAGGGTCGCAATGCGGCTGCCGATGGCCCAAAGCGAGTTGCCGCAAAAATTTACCGTCAAGCTACTGGCTTTGAAGCCCTACTGGGATACCTCTACCTCACCAATCCGCAACGCCTACAGGAGATTTTTCAACTACTTGAGCGGCACATTCGCAATGAAATGAACAGCAATATCGACGAAGCAGAATCCCGTAATGAAATGTAACCACTGCGTGATAGGATGCTTAGTGGCCAGTTCAAGGCATCCTCGGATGCTCCCTATTCTGCTGTGACCGTTCCCGATTCTGCTTCAGCACCCTCTGTGCCATCAACCATTGCCAATTCCCCAAAGAAGGGCGGCTCGATGGCCGAGTTTTATCAACTCTGTCGCGAATTATTCACGACAAGCTTCGTGCTGATGGCGATCGCCTTTGGAGCGGTTTGGCTGATTTACGGCCTGAACACAGCGTTGAATTACCTTTTGGGGGCAAGTGCGAGCCTAATTTATCTGCGGCTCCTCGCCCGCAGTGTGGAGCGCCTAGGAAACGACCAGAAAAAGCTGGGGAAAACGCAGCTCCTTGTCGTCGTGGTTGTGATTATTTTGGCAGCCCGTTGGCAAGAGCTACATATTATTCCAGTGTTCTTGGGGTTCTTAACCTACAAAGCCGCCATTCTGGTCTATATGTTTCGTACGGTTTTGCCGTCCCCTTAACGCTGGCTCACTGTAGTGCTTAGACAACCGAGCGCGGAGGCATGATGCCTTTGATACACCTTTGGACAGCTCTTCCCCTTGCCAAGTTGGAGGTGGGGCACCATTTCTACTGGCATATTGGCAACCTAAAAGTTCACGGTCAAGTCTTCATCACCACTTGGTTTGTGATGGCCATTCTGATTGCGGCGGCCTTTGCCGCCTCGCGGAATATCCAACGGGTGCCCAGTGGTATTCAAAACTTGATGGAATACGCGCTGGAATTCATCCGCGATTTGACTAAGAGCCAAATGGGTGAGCACGAGTACCGAGCTTGGCTTCCCTTTGTGGGGACACTGTTCCTGTTCATTTTTGTTTGTAACTGGTCAGGCGCACTGGTACCGTGGAAACTCATCGAACTGCCAGAAGGGGAGCTAGCAGCACCCACCAATGACATCAATACCACCGTGGCCTTGGCTTTGCTGGTCTCCTTGGCCTATTTCTACGCCGGGCTACGCAAGCGGGGGCTGAAGTATTTCACCAAGTACATCGAGCCAACGCCCGTCTTACTTCCCATTGCCATCTTGGAAGATTTTACAAAACCGCTTTCCCTGAGCTTCCGTCTTTTTGGCAACATCTTGGCGGATGAATTGGTGGTGGGGGTCTTGGTGTTGCTGGTGCCCTTGTTTGTGCCCTTGCCCGTGATGGCCTTGGGACTCTTTACCAGTGCCATTCAAGCCCTTGTGTTTGCCACCCTTGCAGCCACCTATATTGGGGAGGCCATGGAGGGACATGGCGGCGAGCACGAAGAGGCGCACTCCTAAAAGGGGTACATACCCTGCTATTGTTATCTCTGGAAATTTTGTTTCGTCCTACTACGTCTCGAGGAAATCAACTATGGATCCGTTAGTCGCTTCTGCTTCTGTTTTGGCTGCTGCTCTGGCAATTGGTTTGGCATCGCTTGGGCCTGGGATTGGTCAAGGGAATGCCTCTGGTCAAGCCGTGGAAGGGATTGCGCGGCAACCGGAAGCGGAAGGTAAAATTCGGGGTACACTGCTGCTGACCTTGGCATTCATGGAGTCGCTGACCATCTACGGTCTGGTGATTGCGCTGGTGCTCCTGTTTGCCAACCCCTTTGCATCCTAATTAACCCCAGTGGGGGAGGCTTGGATGAGCTTTCCCCCGATCCCCCATTCTGGAGAGGCTGATGTTTGATTTTGATGCCACCCTACCCCTGATGGCTGTGCAATTCTTAATCTTGACCGTCATTTTGAATGCGCTGCTGTACAAGCCCTTGGGTCAGGCGCTGGACAATCGGGATGAATATATCCGAACCAACTTGCAGCAGGCCAAGGAGCGGTTGCAACAGGCCACTGAACTGGCTCAGCAGTATGAGCAGGAATTGGCCAGTACCCGTCGCCAAGCCCAAGCCTTGATTGAAGAGGCCAGAGCCGAGGCACAAAAAATTGCCACCGCCGAAATTGCCGAAGCACAGCAGGCCGTGCAGGCAGAGTTACTCAAGATTCAAGCAGAGATTGATCAGCAAAAGCAGGCGACACTGCAAGCGCTTGAGGGTCAAGTTGCCAGCTTGAGTGAACAGTTATTAGCGAAGTTACTGGCCTAGGAGTGTGGGTCATGGACGCAGTATTTTTATTGGCAACGGAAGAAGCGGGGCATTTTGGCATTAACACCAATTTGCTCGAAACCAATGTGATCAACCTTGCCATCATTATTGGGGTATTGGTGTATTTTGGGCGGGGCGTACTTGGCAAAACCTTGGGCGATCGCCAGCAACAAATTGCCACAGCCATTGCGGAAGCCGAAGAACGCCAGAAAGTGGCCGCTGCCCGCCTTACCGAAGAGCAGCAAAAACTGGCTCAGGCCAAGCAGGAGGCACAACGCATTCGCGAAGACGCCCTTGCCCGTGCCAAGGCTGCAAAGGAAGAACTCATTGCCCAAGCCAAGCGGGAAATTGAGCGCTTGAAGGAAACCGCTTCCCAAGATACGAGTGCCGCCACTGAGCGGGCGATCGCCGAAATTCGTGAGCGGATTGCCGCTAGGGCACTTGCCGAGGCCGAAAACCAACTCAAAGCGCGTTTGAGCCAAAATCCGGACCTTCAGCGTACCCTTGTTGATCGCAGTATTGCCCTACTAGGAGGCAAATGATGCAGACCACTGTCCGTGGTGAACTTGTTGAACCCTATGCCGAGGCGCTACTGTCGTTAGCGCAAACCCACAACCTCATTGATCAGTTTCAGCAGGACACGCAGTTAATTCTGGAACTCCTTGCCAGCTCCAGTGAACTGCAACAGTTTCTCGCCAATCCCCTGATCAAGCCTGAGGCCAAAAAGAACGTGCTGCGACAGTTGACCGTGGAGAAGGTGCACGGCTATTTTCTCAATTTCTTGATGTTGCTGGTGGATCGGCGGCGAATTAACCTTCTTGGCCCTATTTGTGAGCAGTATCGTGCCCTTGTGCGCAAACTCCGCAATGTGGTCTTGGCGGAAGTCACTAGTGCCGTCGAACTCAACGACGATCAACGCCGTGCCGTGGTTGAAAAGGTCAAAGCCATGACCGGTGCTGCCGATGTGGAGCTGGTTACTGCCTGCGATCCCGAACTAATTGGTGGTGTGGTGATTAAGGTTGGCTCCCAAATTTTTGATGCCAGCCTGCGGGGTCAGCTCCGCCGCCTCAGTCTCACCTTGGCGCAAGCCGCCTAACGTCCCTTTGTAAACTGTTCAACCCTTGAGAGCGACTTCTATGGTAAGTATCCGACCCGACGAAATCAGTAGCATTATTCGCCAGCAAATCGAGCAGTACGAACAGTCGATCAAAGTCGATAATGTCGGTACTGTCTTGCAGGTGGGCGATGGCATTGCCCGTGTCTATGGCCTCGACAAAGTGATGGCCTCAGAATTGGTGGAATTTGAAGACGGCACCGTGGGGATTGCCCTTAACCTCGAAGAGGATAACGTGGGGGTGGTGCTGATGGGCGATGGCCTCGGTATCGAAGAAGGCAGTACGGTGCGGGCCACTGGTAGAATTGCTTCAGTTCCTGTGGGTGAAGCGGTCATTGGTCGGGTCGTGGATGCGCTGATGCGCCCCATTGACGGCAAAGGGGAGATCCACACGACGGCAACCCGCCTGATTGAATCCCCTGCCCCCGGTATTGTCCAGCGCAAATCGGTGTGTGAGCCGTTGCAAACGGGGATCACCGCCATTGACGCCATGATTCCCATTGGTCGTGGTCAGCGGGAACTGATCATTGGCGATCGCCAGACCGGAAAAACGGCCGTTGCCATTGACACAATTCTGAACCAAAAAGGCCAAGATGTGATTTGCGTCTATGTGGCCATTGGTCAAAAAGCGTCCAGTGTCGCTCAAGTGGTGAACGTGCTGCGGGAGCGGGGTGCACTCGATTACACGATTGTGATTGCCGCTAACGCCAGTGATCCAGCCGCTTTGCAGTATCTCGCCCCCTACACCGGTGCCACGATTGCTGAGTACTTCATGTACCAAGGCAAGCACACCCTCGTCATCTATGACGACCTCTCCAAACAAGCGCAAGCCTATCGGCAAATGTCGCTGCTGCTGCGCCGTCCTCCCGGTCGTGAAGCCTACCCTGGGGATGTGTTTTATCTCCACTCCCGCCTGCTGGAGCGTGCCGCCAAACTCAACGATGCCCTCGGCGGTGGCAGCATGACGGCGCTTCCTGTGGTTGAAACCCAAGCCGGTGACGTGTCTGCCTACATTCCCACCAACGTCATTTCCATTACTGACGGTCAAATCTTCCTCTCCTCTGACCTCTTCAACGCTGGCTTGCGTCCTGCCATCAACGCGGGGATTTCCGTGTCACGGGTGGGTTCTGCTGCTCAAATCAAAGCCATGAAGCAGGTGGCTGGCAAACTGAAGCTGGAATTGGCGCAATTTGATGAACTGCAAGCCTTTGCCCAGTTTGCCTCTGACTTGGATAAAGCCACCCAAAACCAACTGGCACGAGGCCAACGCCTGCGGGAAATTCTCAAGCAGCCCCAGTACTCACCCATTCCGGTGGAATACCAAGTGGCAACCATTTACGCCGGTACCAATGGCTACCTTGACGACATCCCCGTTGAGGCAGTGGCCAAGTTTGTTGCCGGTCTGCGGGACTACCTACACACAAGCAAGCCCGAATACGGCGAAATCATCCGCACCACCCAAAAACTGGATGAAAAAGCTGAAGCCTTGCTGAAAGAGGCGATCGCCGAATACAAAGCTGGCTTTACTGCCTAGGCGCGATCGCGTTATATCATGCTCTGAACCTGCCCTCTACCCAGGGTAGGTTTTTTTATGCCTAGGCTACTCTCAAGTGTCAAAAATCATTGCAGTTTCCTGAAGCCATCCCCCTGAGCCTGCCGTCCTCTCCTACACTGGGATCCTAGGGCGAGGTTTGACAAAGGAGAAAACAGTGCGTGTCGTCCTCATGGCCGGGGGAAGTGGTACTCGGTTGCGTCCCCTCACCTGTGATCTACCTAAGCCAATGGTGCCGGTGGTCAATCGTCCCATTGCTGAGCATATTCTCAATCTCCTACGCCGCCATAGCCTTGATGATGTGGTCATGACATTGCACTATCTCCCCGATGTCGTGCGCGACTATTTTGGCGATGGGAATGAGTTTGGGGTGCACCTGAGCTATGTCGTTGAGGAAGAGCAGCCCCTTGGCACAGCAGGTTCAGTCAAAAACATTGCCAATTTGCTAACGGATCCTTTTTTGGTGGTCAGTGGCGATAGCATTACCGATATCGATTTAACCGATGCCCTCCGTTTTCACCAGCAGCACGGTGCTCCCGTAACCCTGATCCTTGCCCGTGTACCTCAACCGAAGGAGTTTGGCATTGTCTTTACTGATAGCGATGGTCGCGTGCGGCGGTTTCTCGAGAAGCCCTCAGCGGGGGAAGTCTTTACAGATACGGTGAATACAGGCATCTACATCCTCAGCCCTGCTGTCATGGACTATCTCAATAGCGGCATCGAGCGGGATTTTTCGCGGGATTTATTCCCGTTGCTGTTGCAGGCGGATGTGCCGATGTATGGTTATATCACCGATGCCTACTGGTGCGATGTCGGCAGTCTGCAAACCTATCAACAGGTGCAACAGGATGCCCTCTATGGCCGCGTGCACTTGGAAATTCAGGGGCACGAAGTTCAGCCGCAAATTTGGGTAGGGCACAACACTACATTGCCGCAAACAGTTCAGCTACAGGCGCCGCTAGTCTTGGGCAATAACTGCCGCTTTGGTGCGGGGGTCACCCTTGGGGCAGGGACGATCTTGGGAGATAACGTGATTGTTGGTAATGGCAGTCGGTTGCGCTCAGTGGTGGCTTGGAGTGGCTGTTTTATTGGGGATGACAGTGAATTAGAGCACTGCATTTTGGCTCGCCATGTCCATGTCGATCGCCATGTGAGGGTGCACGAAGGGGTAATTATTGGCAGTCGCTGTGTGGTCGGGGAGGAAGCTAGCCTCAGTCAGGGGGTGCGGCTTTGGCCGGGCAAACGCATTGAAGCGGGTGCAATTGTCAATGAAAGCCTGATCTGGGGCACAACGGGGCAACGCTATCTCTTTGGCCAGCGGGGGGTAGCCGGTGTGGCCAATGTGGACATTACACCGGAGTTTGCTGTGCGGCTGGCGGCCGCCTATGCTTCAATCCTTGAGCCCGGAACTAGTGTGCTGGTGTCGCGAGATCAGCGCAATGTGTCGCGGATGGTGTCCCATGCTCTGATGTCGGGTTTGATGTCGGTGGGGATTCATGTCCTCAATTTGGAGGCGATCGCCCTACCGATTGCCCGCTTTGCTGCCCAAACCCTTTCAGTCAGCGGCGGAATTCATGTGCGTGCCCATCCCGATCGCGCCGATCAACTCTTGATTGAGTTTTTTGACCATAAGGGCATCAACCTGAGCAAAACCAAAGAGCGGCAAATTGAAACCGCCTACTTCCGCGAAGATATTCGCCGCGCCCTACTTACGGATGTCGGTGTCATGACCCATCCCAACAACTGCGTGGCCGCCTATGCCCAGGGCTTTGAAAAGTGGCTAAATACCCAACTGTTTTATGGTAGCCCCGCCAAAATTGTCATTGACTATGCCTATGCCGTTTCTGGGGTTGTCTTGCCACAAATCCTCAGTAAGTTTGGCTGTGATGCCGTTGTTCTCAATGCCACCCTGCACCCAACCCCCCTCAATATTCTCGAGCGACAGCGACTCCTGCGGGAACTGGGACAGGTGGTGACAGCGCTATCTGCCAGTTTGGGGGTGCAAGTCTCCGCCAATGGTGAACGGTTGACCTTAGTGGACAATGCCGGTCAGGTTTTCAGTGATCAAGAACTCACAGCGTTGATGACCTACTTGATCCTCTTGACCCATCCGGGGGGCACTGTCGTGGTGCCGGTCACAACTTCTAGTGCGGTGGAGGCGATCGCCCACCAACAGGGCGGACAAGTGATTCGCAGTCGCACCAACCCCACTGATCTCATGGAAGCCTGCCAACACCACAGCGGTGTGGTTCTCGGCGGTTCTGCGGAAACGGGATTTATTTTCCCACAACTGCATCCGGGATTTGATGCCATGTTTACGATCGCCACCCTGATCGAACTGCTGGCACTGATTGGCAAACCCCTCACCGTCATGCGCCAAGAACTGCCCCGCGTCCACTACTATCATCGCCCGATTCGCTGTCCTTGGATTGCCAAAGGGTCATTGATGCGCCACTTGGTGGAAACCCATCCCCGCAATCACTTGAGTCTCATTGATGGCGTCAAAATTGGTGAACCCAATACTGACCACTGGGTACTGATTCTGCCCGATGCCAGTGAGCCATTGGTACACCTCTACGTCAATAGTCCCGATGCCACTTGGAGTGAGCAGATGTTGCAACGCTATAGCCGCCGCATTGAAGAGTTTGCTCGTTTGGAACCCCTCTCAGATGCCACAATAAAGATGTAACCAAAATCCCGTAGAATCAGGGAAAATTTTTCGTACATTAGGCGCAATGGTGGTGTTGAAAACCGAGAAAACCGAAGGGGACTTTACTGATAAATTGCGGGGCATTGCCCGTTGGTGGTCAGAATTCAAGATTCAAACCCGCCTCATGGCCACAGCAACCCTCGTGGTCTCGATCATCATGAGTGGTTTCACCTTTTGGGCGGTGAATACCATTCAAACCAATGCCCACCTCAATGACACCCGCTATGGCCGCGATTTGGGGTTGCTCTTAGCTGCCGATGTGGCTCCCCTCGTGGCCAAGGGGGATACCGCCGCTGTTGCCGAATTTTCCCGTAAGTTCTACGAGCGCAGTGCCAGTATTCGCTACATCCTTTATGCCGATCCCGATGGCGAAATTTACTATGGCCTCCCCTACTCTGCCCCCCAAGTGGAAAGTGCGCTGACCCTGCGCCGCCGTATTCAACTGCCGGACACCTACCGTGCCAGCCAAGAACCCCTTGTGCGCCAACACCAAACTCCCGACGGCCTTGTGGCCGATGTCTTTGTGCCATTGATATTTAATGATGAAAATCTAGGAGTTGTGGCTTTGGGCATTAATCCCAACCAAACGCTTATTGCCTCTGCCAATCTCACGCGGGATCTCACGATCGCCGTCTTTGTCTCCCTCTGGATCATGGTGATCTTGGGCGGCGTCTTCAATGCCCTCACCATTACTCAGCCCATTAAAGAATTGGTGCAGGGGGTCAAAAACATTGCCGCCGGCAATTTTAAGCAACGCATTAACCTGCCCTTTGGTGGTGAACTGGGGGAGTTGATTGCTAGCTTTAATGACATGGCAGAGCGGCTTGCTTCCTACGAAGCGCAAAACATTGAAGAACTGCAAGCGGAAAAAGCCAAGCTGGATACCTTGGTTTCCACCATTGCCGATGGGGCAATCCTGTTGGACACTGACATGCGGATTATTTTGGTCAACCCCACGGCTCAACGTCTCTTTAATTGGGAGGGGATGAATGTCATTGGTCAAAATGCCCTGAACTGTTTTCCGGCGCCGGTGTGTGAAAAACTCACCTGTCCTCTCTACAAAGCCTCCAAGGGCGAATCGGAAGGGGGAGAATTTCGCGTCACGCTCCAAGAACCCAGCTCGCGATCGGTACGCATTTTGCTGACAACGGTTATGGATGTGCAACGGGAAAAACCCAAGGGCATTGCGATTACGATTCAGGACATCACCCGCGAGGTGGAACTCAACGAAGCCAAAGCGCAATTGATTAGCAATGTTTCCCACGAATTGCGCACACCTCTATTCAATATCAAATCGATCATCGAAACCATTCAAGAGTACGGCAGCAGTCTTAGTGAAAAAGAGCAGCAGGAGTTTCTGGAAACCGCGAATCACGAGACCGATCGCCTGACCCGCCTTGTGAATGATTTCCTCGATATTTCTCGCCTCGAATCGGGTCGCCCCTATCAATTTGGCTCGGTACAGATGGCGCAGGTGATTGATCAGATCATGCGCACCTACCAACTCAATGCTGCCAATAAGTCCATTACCCTCACTGCCGAAGTGGAAAACCCCTTGCCACCGGTTTGGGGCAACTACGATCTACTCATTGGTGCCCTCACTAACTTGGTGGGGAATGCTTTGAAGTTTACCCCCGAAAATGGACGGGTAACCATTCGTGCCTATGTCTGGCATCCCCCCAGCGATCCAGAGCAGGAACGGGTGCGCATTGAAGTCGCCGACACGGGTATGGGCATTGCCCCAGAGGATCAACCCCGCGTCTTTGAACGGTTTTTCCGCGTTGAGAATCGCGTGCATACCCTAGAGGGGACAGGGCTGGGGTTGGCCATTGTCCAAGATATTATCCACAAGCACAATACACAAATTCATTTAATTAGTGAATTGGGGGTCGGCAGTACCTTTTGGTTTGATTTGGCCATTGATGAATCCGCCCTCGTTAATAACCCTGATGGCACTGCTGAAACGGCACTTCCCCCCGCTTGAACAAGTTGATAGAGGAAGGGGGCGATCGCCCCACCTTGCCAACAACCACAAATGATCCGCTAAAATCTGAAGGCAAGAATCAATAACTCCTCACGCCAATGGTTCCTTGGGCTTGACCCTCAGGAAAAGAAACAAATTTTTGTATTGATTTTGCTGCCCTATCTAAAACCAAATAACTAAGCATTGGGGTTGAGGACGTGAAAACAAACTTATTTGCACCCGTTGCCCTTCTCTCTGTTCTCGGCAGTACGGGAGCGGTGTTACCTGCTTTAGCGATTCCAGTTATCACCCCCACCCAACAGGATATTCAGCCCCCCCTACCGGAACCACCCCCTCTACCCTCCCCTTCGCCACCCGCTCTTGAACCGCCCCCTTCACCCCCTAGGCCAACCCCCGAGTCAGAAAATGTTTTAATACCTGTACAAAAAATTGTTGTTGAAGGGAGTACTATCTTTGGGCCTGCGGAATTTGATCCGATTATTAAGCCCCTGGAAGGGCGTCAGGTGACGCTGGCGGAGCTACAAGGCGCTGCCGATGCGATTACAAAACTCTATCTTGAGGGGGGCTATTTGACCTCTCGCGCCGTTTTAGGCGAGCAGGTGGCACGGGATGGGGTAATCACGATTCAAGTGCTTGAAGGCCGCCTAGAGGACATTCGTATTGAAGGGAATAAAGGAATTATCCAACGCTATATTCGCAGTCGTATTGCCCTCGGTGCCGGCGTGCCCCTCAACTCCAATCGTCTGGAAGAGCAGTTGCGCCTGCTGCGAACGGATCCTCTCTTTGCCAATCTTTCTGCCAGTCTGCGACCCGGCACGACGCCCCAGGACAGTATTTTGGTGGTACGGGTGGTACCTGCCCGCTGGTTTAATGCTGCTTTTGGTTTGGATAACAATACGCCGCCAGCGATCGCCCCGGATCGGGCCACGGCCTTTTTGGGATACAACAACCTCAGTGGTCGCGGCGATAGCGTCTACGGTTCCTACGCCATCGGTAATAACCTAGGCACGTTTGACTGGGGAGCGTCCAACACTGTGGAGTTTGGCTACAGTCTGCCCCTCAATGCCATGAATGGCACACTCACCATTCGCACCGTACAAGCAGACAGCGAAATTACCCGCCCCCCCGCCCTTGCTGGCTTGAATATTCGCAGTGAGTCTTCTATTTACGAAGCCAGTTTTCGCCAACCGGTGATTCGCAATATCCGTGAGGAACTAGCCTTTGGCATTGGCTTCCTGATGCAGTCGGCACAGACTTTTGTTTTGGGAGTGCCAACCCCCATTTCCATTGGTTCTGATTCATCGGGCTATAGTGCCACCCGAGTGCTGGAAGTGAGCCAAGAATATATCCGCCGTGATCCCCAAGGGGCATGGGTCTTTCGTTCGCAGTTCAACTTTGGCCTGCCGATCTTTGGCGCCACCGAAAACCCCAGTCCAACCCCTGATGGTACTTTCTTTAGCTGGCTGGGACAGGGACAGCGGCTGCAACGCCTCTGGGCAGATAACTTCTTGATTTTGCGTACGGATGTGCAACTGAGTCCCAATAGCCTGCTCCCCTTTCACCAATTTGTCATTGGTGGCCCCCTGTCGGTGCGGGGTTACTCAACCAATGCCCTCTCTGGGGATAATGGCCTGCGGTTCTCTGGGGAAGCCCGTTTTCCCGTACTGCGCACTGCCAATCGTCGCCCAATTATTTCCATTGGGCCCCTGTTTGATCTGGGGGTGGTCTGGAACAATAGCCGTAATCCTGCGGGTGCAGTGCCTAACAATGTGATTGCCGGTTTAGGCATGGGACTCTTGGTGCAACCAACGCCCAACTTAGACATTCAGTTCCAGTACGCGGCACCATTGATTGATCTGCCCGGTCAAACCCGCAGTTTGCAGTCCGATGGCATTTACTTTACGTTGACGGTGCGTCCCTAGGGCGTATCGAGGGCTGTGCGGAGTGACTGACAAAACTCGGCGACAGCGGCAACTCCCTGCTCTGGTTCTGCCAGCCGTTTGACAAAGGCACTGCCGACAATGGCAGCATCGGCGCCCCAATCGCGCACTTGACGGGCATGCTCTGGACTGGCAATGCCAAACCCGACACCAATGGGCTTGGGGGTAATTTGCCGCAGTGTGCCCAATAGTTCCTGAACGCGACTGGCCATTTTTTGGCGCATCCCTGTGACGCCCGTGGTGCTGACAAGGTAGATAAAACCTTGGGAGGCGGTGGCGATCGCCTGCATCCGTTCGGGCGATGTGGTGGGCGCAATCAGTAGTGTCAATTCCAAGCCTAGATGCGCTGTTTCTGCAAGAACGGGTTCTGCTTCCTCAAGGGGCAAATCCGGAATCACTAAGCCCTTGATCCCGGCTTGGGCAACGGCTTTCAGAAATGAAGAGACCCCTCGATGGTAGATGGGATTGTAGTAGGTAAATAAAATGAGTGGTGCCCTCAGTTGGCAGTGTAAGTCCGTTGTCATTTCTAAGACTGCTTCGAGGCGAGTTCCCCGTTGCAGGGCGCGGGTAGCGGCTGCCTGAATCACAGGACCATCGGCCAAGGGATCGGAATAGGGCATTCCCAGTTCAATCAGATCTGCACCATGGGCATCTAAGGCCTTGAGGGCAGCAACCGTCGTTTCTAAATCAGGGTCACCGGCGGTCAAAAAGGGAATCAGGGCACAGCGTTGGCGGGCACGACATTGCTCAAAGCGTTCAGAAATTGTAGGCACAGTCACAGGCAGTCGCTCTCAAAGATGCATAATAATTGTGCCAGATTAGATACTGTTCCTATAGTGGCCGGTGCCAGTGAGGGTCATCTAAGCGTGAGTTGGTGGCGTTTTCTCCCCTTTGGCGATCGCCTGCGGCGCAGCGAAGCGGTTGGCGACCTGCGGCAGTGGACTCTAGAAGCACGATTGCTCCACTGGTTGACCCTAGTGTGGATTGGTCTTGGGTTGGTCGTCCTCTTTTCCGCTAGTTTTCCCGTGGGTTTGGCCGAAACAGGGGATGGGCTGTACTACTTTACGCGCCAGTTGCTGTGGCTTGCCCTTGGCTGGGCAGGGTTTCAATTGTTTCTACGGCTACCCCTGCGGCGATCGCTCCAGATGGCCATTCCAGGGTTCTTCTTGTTTCTGCTGCTGATCTGGGCAACACGCCTACCGGGGGTCGGGACAACGGTGATGGGCGCCACCCGCTGGATTAGTCTTGGTCCTTTTCAACTCCAGCCTTCGGAGATGATGAAGCCTTTTTTAGTCCTGCAAGCCGCTTGGGTGTTTAGTTCGTGGCGGCGGCTGCATCTCAAGGCACGCTGTTTTTGGTTAACGGCCTTTGCCGTGACGCTGCTAGGAATTTTAATCCAACCGAACCTCAGTACCACCGCCCTCTGCGGCATGACATTGTGGCTGATGGCCTTTGGGGCAGGTTTACCCTTGGCGCCCCTGCTGTTAAAAGCCATGAGTGGCTTGGGCTTGGCAGTCCTCAGCATGAGCATTAACGAGTATCAACGGCGGCGGGTGATGTCCTTCCTCAACCCTTGGGCGGATGCGATGGGGGATGGCTACCAACTGGTGCAGAGTCTCTTGGCGGTTGCTTCGGGGGGCGTTTTGGGCACGGGCTATGGCTTTTCACAGCAAAAGCTCTCGTATTTGCCCATCCAGCACACGGATTTTATTTTTGCGGTCTATGCCGAGGAAATGGGGCTATTGGGGTGCCTCTTGCTCCTAGGACTGCTGGCAGCCTACGGTTGGCTGGGAATGCGGGTGGTGAATCAGGCGCGGGATCCCCTGATCCAGCTCATTGCCTTGGGGGCAACGGTGATCATGCTCCTACAGGCCTTGATTAATATAGGTGTCGCCATTGGTATCCTACCGACAACAGGATTACCCTTTCCCCTCTTTAGCTATGGCGGTAGCTCAATTATGGCCAGTATGGCGATCGCTGGCCTGTTGATTCGCTGTGCCCGTGAAGGACAGCAGGCAGAGGTGATTGCCTTCCCCGCTGCCACAAACACTCGCGCCAAAACGTCTAGAACCCACCGCCGCCGGGCTGCCCCAGTCGTACCCCTGCGTCCTGAAGGGATCAATCGCTATTCTTCCCGCAAACCCTAGGCTGACACTTCCCGGCCATCTGAGCGCCACACGGCAATCACGGCAGGCCGAGGCACGACCACCTCTTCTCCATAGGGCCAGCGTGTTGACAGATCAGCTGTGGATTTTGCCCCTTCCCCCGGATGCTGAATGGCACAGAAAAAGGTTTGATAGTCACTGCTAAATTCAGGGCCACAAATTTCACAGCCGGGCACGCCAGAGAGGAACATCTTCAGTTCGCGGCGCTGCGGATTGAGGACATAAACGCCATCATTTTTACCCAAGCGGGTTGATCCGCCATTGCCATCGGTGGCAATCCAGACATTGCCGGCGCGATCGAAGGTCAAGTTATCCGGTGCTGAGATTGGCGGTACCTCTGCGTTGGTGGGTTCACCATACAGCACTAACTGGCGGTTCTTCTCTGGGGCGGAGGGATCTCCACAAAGCAAAGGTAAACGCCACTGAAACTGCAAGGCGGTTGGGTTATTGCCCTGCTCAATCATTTCAATCACATGCCCCATCACATTTTCAGGACGCGGGTTGGCGCCATCCGTGGCCTTAGCCTTCCGTTTCTCGTTGTAGGTCAGCGCCAGCCAAACACTTTTGGTGACCGGATTCCACTCAAAGTCCTCGGGTCGATCCATTTTTGTTGCCCCTAGGGCATCGGCGGCGGCGCGGGTGTAAATAAAACACAGGGCAGGATCCTGTTGGAAGGCTGTGGGCAGATTGGGGTTGGGGCTAATTGTACTGCCCTCAACGCGGGCGATCGCTCGCCATTCACCCGTCAGATCGTCATTAAAGCGAGCAACGTACAGTTCCCCTTCATCCAACAGATTCAAGTTGGCGGCGCGATCGTTGGCTTGGTACTTGCCCTTGGTAATGAATTTGTAGGCATACTCAAAGCGTTCATCATCACCCATATACACCACAACTCGACCATCGGGGGCAATCACCGTTGTCGCCGCCTCATGGCGAAACCGTCCTAGGGCTGTGCGTTTAATGGGGGCGCGATCCGGAGAAAGAGGATCCACTTCCACAACCCAGCCAAAGCGAAAGGCCTCTTGGGGTTCCTTCGCGATGTTGAAGCGATCTTCATAGAGATAAAAGCCATAGCGATCGGCTCGCTCATTGGGAATGTCATAGCGCTTATGTAGCTCCTTCACCATGCCCGTGAGGTTGCTATCACTGCCGCCAAAATAGCTATGGAAGTTTTCCTCGCAGGTGAGTACCGTGCCCCAAGGGGTTTTGCCCGCTGCGCAGTTGTTGAGGGTGCCGTTGACCCGTGTCCCCGTGGGATCCCCAGCCGTCTTCAAAAGGGCATGGCCTTTGGCAGGGCCAGAAATTTCGCAGGGCGTTGAACCTGTGATTCGGCGGTTGTAGGGCGAGGCTTTCACATATTGCCAGCCACCATTGGCGTTTTTGGCAATCTCGACAATGGAGAGGCCATGGGCTTCCCGCTGGAGTGCGGCTTGCCATTGATTGGGGCGATCGCCCACCGTTTGAAACATGAGTTCGGGATTGGTGTATTCATGATTCACAACGAGCAAATGCTTGCCATCGGGTGTGGTCTGGTAGCCAACAAAATCACAGTTGTAGCCAAAGCACTGCTGCTGCCGCTGGACATCAGCTGCGGTGACTGTTTGGTGAATGCGATTCCAATTCAAGTTTTCACCACCATCGAGGGCATCGCCCCAGCGAATCACGACGCCATGCTCAAAGCCCTCAGGCAGCGTAATTTTATCGTCGGTGTTGGGGTAAATCGTTGGAAAGCCTAAAGCCGGTGCAGTGGCACACCCTTTGGTCAGGGTTGCAAGGGTTAAACCCGCCGCGCCAAAAAGAGCAGTTTTTAGTACGGTGCGTCGGCTTAGGACACGGGGTAACAGATCACCAAAATATTCAGCCATGAAGCGTATCTCGTTCCAAATTCATCCACTGTGGGCAGCCAGTTTATAACTTAGGGAAGTTGGGTTAGGGTTTGCCTAAGAAATGGGGGAAAAGTGGTTAAGACCAGCTACAGAGCAGCGGCCAGCAATTTTTGCGTGTAGGGATGTTGCGGCTGGGCAAACAATTGGGCGGTGGGCGCCAGTTCAACAATCTTGCCAGCGTACATGACGGCAATGCGATCGCAAAAATAGCGGGCGACCCCCAGATCGTGGGTGATAAAGAGATACGTGAGTTGGAATTGTTCTTTTAACTGCTGCATCAGTGCCAGCACCTGGCGTTGAATATGGGCATCGAGCATGCTCACCGGCTCATCACAGACCACCAGTTGGGGATGGGTAATCAGGGCACGGGCGATCGCCACCCGTTGGCGTTGTCCCCCCGATAGGGCATAGGGATAGCGATGAACATAGGCTTCAGGGGGGGTCAATTCCACCTGTGCCAGCATCTCGCGTACCCGTTCTTGGGCAGCCTCTTTGGCCATCAGCCGATGAATTAGCAGTGGCTCCAGCAAGTTTTGCTCCACGGTCATTTTGGGATTAAGGCAGGCATGGGGGTCTTGGAAAATCATTTGCAGATCGCGGCGGACTGGGCGCAGTTGTGCCGCGGGTAATTGAGTTAAATTGCGCCCCAAAAAGACCACTTCACCGGCGTTGGCGGGAATCAGTTGCAGAATCAAGCGCGAGAGCGTACTTTTACCACAGCCAGATTCGCCCACAAGGCCAAGGGTTTCTCCCCGGCGCAACGTCAGATCGATGCCATCTACCGCTCGAATCGTGGTTTGCGGTTGTAGCCATCCCCCCAAGCGGTAGTGCCGCTGTAAATTGTGAACCCGCAGCAGTTCTGGGGCAGTGTCCAAGGGTGGGGTTTTTTTAGCGGTGAGTTGGGTGGCCGCAAGTAGGGACTGGGTATAGGGGTGTTGGGGCTGTTGCAGCACTTGACGAGCCGCTCCCCGTTCAACAATCTTGCCTTGGTGCATGACCGCAAGGCGATCGCAATACTTGGCCATCAATGCCAGATCGTGGGAAATCAGCAGCAGTCCTCGCTGCTCCTCTTGGCACAGGCGCGTGAGTTCATCGAGAATTTCCGCCGCGACAGTCACATCTAGCGCCGTTGTCGGTTCATCGGCAATGATCAGGGGTGGGTTCAAGAGCAACGCAAGGGCGATCGCCACCCGTTGACGCATCCCGCCACTCAACTCATGGGGATACTGATGCAGGCGATTGGCCGAAATTTTCACCCGATCCAACACCTCAACAATGCGCTGCCGCCGTTGGGAGCGACTCCAAGCAGAGCAATGACTCCGCAATAGCTCATCGCAGTGGTCATAGACGCTCATGAGGGGATTGAGGCGCGTCATCGGATCTTGAAAGACCAAACCAATTTGCTCGCCCCGCAGTCGCCGCAATTGGGAAGTGGTCAGCCCCAAAAGGGATTGCCCCTGAAGGGCGATCTCCCCAGCAACCTGTGACCCAGTCGGCAATAATTGCAAAATGGCCTTACCAATCGTGGATTTGCCACAACCTGACTCCCCCACTAAGCCAAACCGCTCCCCAGCGGCCACACAAAAAGAAACACCATCCACCACGAATGTTGCAGCAGATGATGTCTCCGTTGTAGGGTAGGCGACCCGCAGTTCCCTGAGTTCTAAAAGAGTCGCCATGGGCTGGTCGATCCTAGGCAGGTTCGATGCGGGCGTAAAAGACCCCTTGAATTTTCACTTCGTGAGGTTCGTGGGCACCCATATCATCATCGGAGAGTTGCTCACTTTCAAAGGTGCCAGCAATTTCACCCGTGCGGCCATCCACTTTCGCCACATTCAGAGAAATTTCACCCTTGGTCAAGGAGAAGCGTTTGACGTTGGCGCGAGCCAGCTCTTCTTCTTTACCTTGGGGAATGGCGATCGCCGAATCATAACCAGAAGCCAAGCCCCGTCCTTTGGGATCGAGGAAGTTGGCAGTGCGGTAGGAAGGAACGGTGAATTCCCCTTTGAAATCCGTTGAAGTGGTGATGCTAGTAATGTTGGGCTGAGTGCTCGCCACCAAGTTTTTCACTGTAAACAGCAGTGGGATACGCTCGCCACCGGGCATTTGCACGGTCACTGGTTGGAAATCAATCCCATCCTCTTCTATGAACGTGAGGCTGCCATCGCTGTTGACCTTGAGTTCCCCTTGAATTTGATCCAGGCTCGTGGTTTCGCGGGTCACCAGTTTTGTGGGGACAAATTCGGCCTCTTGGCGTTTGTTCTTAGGCTCTTCCTTGACCAAAAATGTCGTGGGCTGTAAGCACAGTTGGGCAATGCGATAGGTTTGGGAGCTATCAATGGGGTAGGCACCGCGTGCCGTATCATCAAGCGTGGGGCACTTGTTGGCCAGACCAGTGCCGACAATATCGTCATAGGTTAAAGTCTGTTTTGCGGCAAAGGCGGGGGCGCTCAAGGAAAAAATCCCTAAACATACCGCCAGCAGCGTCGCCATTAAAATGCGATATTTCATGGTTAACCTCAGAAGTCAAAGCATCTCAAAGCAGTCAGAGTGTGGGAGATACCCCTGCGTAAGAGTCCAGTGAAGGCAGCCATGCAACTACCTTATCAATCCATGATTATACGGAGCTTTGCGATCGCCTCAGAAAGGAAATTTTCACAGATATTTTAATTTCACAAGAGCAAAAACAATGACCGACCTCTCTCCGACTGGAGCGGCAAAGTAAACTATAAAAAAGCAGGAGCGGGAGTGAGTTCATGGATGACAGCGAGTTGTTTGCTGTTTTTGTTGCCGATGTTGTCAATGGGGCTGAGAGCCTTGCCTCAAATCCCAACTATCGCATTGAATCGGTTTTAGGGACTTGGCAACTGGTGGACAACAAAGCGGGCGTCATTGCCACGGGCAAAAGTGAGAATGGTCAACCGCAGATCATGGTCAAGCGCTACTGCGATGCGTGGGAATCTTTGCGACAAGCATTGACCCATGGATCATTCTTCCCTGATCTCGCTCAAAATAAGGCACAACTGGTGCCCTTTACCCGTGCCGCCATTCCCGAAGGCTATCAACTCTATGATTGTGCTGCCAGTGAGATGTGGCGCAGTTGGCGACGGGGCGCAGTTAATTATGTCCATATCTATACCGCGAATCAGTGGCGATCGGTGGGGGAAATTTCCTGTAGTGGCGGTGTGGTCTTTATTCCCGTTCCCGATCTCGATAAAGAGATTCAGATTACCAGTTCGTCATTGATGTCTTGGTTAGGCGTTCCTAATGCTTAGAACCCTAAAAAGGCTTAAGAAACTATGGATTAGGGGAGAGCGATCGCCCCAATGGATCAAACAGAACCTAAAGACTCTAGAGATAATAGACGTATAACCATAGCGACCTAGCAACACAATGCTTCCCTGTTTGCGACCTCGCCAGCCGATTTCCCCTTGAGGCAACTATGTCAGAACCGTACCGCGATACCAACATTGGCCAAATTCTGATGAATCGGTACCAGCTGACGGAGCTGATTGGCAAAGGCTCAATGGGACGGGTGTATCGGGCAGAGGACATTCTCCTTGGCGGCGTTCCGGTTGCCGTTAAATTCCTGTCGCAAACCCTGCTCAACGATCGCATGAAAACCCGCTTTGCCCAAGAAGCGCGCGCGGGTGCTCTCCTCGGTCAGAAAAGTATGCACGTGGTGCGGGTGCTCGACTACGGCATGAACAACGAGGAAATTCCCTTCTACGTCATGGAATTTTTGGAAGGCGAAAACCTCAGTGATTTGCTCCTAGAAGAACCCCTGCCCTTAAGCCGATTTCTGCGAATTGCACGCCATATGTGCCTTGGTCTGCAGGTAGCCCATGAGGGAATTATCATCGAAGGCCAAAAATGCCCCATTATTCACCGTGACATTAAACCTAGCAACGTCCTTGTGATTCAGGATGGCACGATGGGGGAACTTGCGAAGCTATTGGATTTTGGGATTGCCAAATTTTTGGGGGATGTCTCTGAAAAAAGGCAAACCTCGTCGTTTATGGGCACTTTGGCCTACTGTTCCCCAGAGCAAATTGAAGGGCGAGAGTTGGATCACCGCTCGGATATCTACAGTCTTGGCATCACCATGTATGAGCTACTCACCGGCAAGATGCCCATTCAGGCGGACACCCACTCCATTGGCAGTTGGTTTAAGGCACACCACTTCCAAAAGCCAGTGCCCTTCAATGTGGCCAGTCCAGGGTTGTATCTTCCTCCTGTCCTTGAGGAACTGATCATGGCCTGCATGGCCAAGTCCCCCAGCGATCGCCCCCAAAACGTCGGTGAAATTATCAAGGTCTTAACAGCCCTTGAGGAACAGTTTGGGAGTAGTCGAGTCACCCAGCCGGGGGTAGAGGTCGCTGCAAAAGTCTCTCAACCCTCAGAACGCCAGTCTCAACCGCCTGTTGCCCTTGCAACGGTTGAAGAAGTCTGCTGGCAAAGTGTTTGGCCTGCCGATAAACCCGTAGCGGAAATTGTCTTTCCGATGCCTTTGTATGCACAGCGGGAATCAGCCGCCTCGCTGTGGGTGATGCTGCCTCGCCCAGAAATTGATCGGCGCATGCTCAATATTCGCTACAACCAGTTTCTCTTTACCACCAGTCCCCACCCGATGATCCTCTGGATTACTGCCATCTACGATCCCAAGCAAGGGCCCCGCTGGTTGCCCTGTTATTTGGATATGAAACTGCCACGCAACCAAGAACTCTGCGTTTTGCTCTCGGAGACCGGCTACTATCCGCTGCTCTTTTTCTCCCTTGAGGATCCGCAACACTGCATCAATGTCCGCATGTTTACGATCGCTACCTTCCAGCGGCAACTGCTACGGGATTGGCTGCAAACCAGTAAAAGCTTGCCCAGTTCTGCCCCAGCGATTGTGAGCCGTAATCTCCTCAAAGCAGAGTTTGAAAACTACAAGCCGCAAATCCTCGCCAAGCTGGAGAACGTGAAGATGGCCACAGTCATTGATTAGGGATATTGCGATCGCCCTCTAGGACAGCAATAGAGAAAAATATATTAAGAGATGTTGCGGAATTAGTAAAGAATTGTTACAGTGAGGGTACAGGGTTCGATCAGGAGTCAAAACCATGGAAGATACCAAAACCATCAAAGCTGAAGATCGCAACGCATGGGTCTTTGGATTCACCCCCCAAGCTGAAATTTGGAACGGTCGCCTCGCCATGATCGGCTTTGTGGCGGCGCTACTCACAGAACTGATCACCAAACAAGGCGTGCTTCACTTCTGGGGTCTCCTCTAGACCTTAACTCTCTCCCAATTTTCAGCGGTCAAAGTGTCATTTTGAGGTCAGTAATGGCCTCTTTTTTTTGGCCAATTCAGCGGTACTACAAGGCAAACACAGCGCCTTTCACAAGGAGAGCACACCTTCAAAACCGTGAAAGCGACTAGCAGAGAGGATTGTACTCCCTCTATCCATCCCAATAGGTCAGGACTGTAGCGGGAAATGCCGCTGTCAAAGTACCTGTTAAATAATCCGCAATTGAGTATGAATAAATCGAATAAATCTAGGAGTGATTCACACGAGGAATCCCCAGACTGTAGTTGCGCACACGACTGTTGAGGTTGTAGCCAATTTCCCCCTGCATCAGCAAAGAGCGAATAAAATGCTCCAAGTCCGAGCCAATGCGCCGCAGATTATATTCCGTCAAGTCCTCGCCAGCGGCATTTGCCACCAACTCCTGAAATTTGGCTTCCACCTTCGCTAGGGCGGCGTCGTTCCACTCCAACTCGTTATCGGGATCCACATTCAGCGTCAGCGTTTCTGTATCAGGATGAACTTCCCCATCAACCACATGGCCGGCATAGATGTGAACGTGGCGTGTTGTAGACTTCAGTAGCATGGCTAACCAATGACGAGTGAACCGTAGTTCGTAAACGCTTATACTATACCAAGAATCCTTGCGCGGAAAGTTTCGAAAAACTCATGCCTTAACCCAAGAATCCGTAATAGAACTAGGCTGGATTCTAGGCTGATTTTGGCTAGCGATCGCTAAAAGCTGAACATAAAAGGGGCAATTGCCCCCTCTATCCATCCAGATTTTTAGCTACCTCACAAAATTTCCCAGCCGCCTATGTGGTAACGGGCTTCCTCCTAACGTGCCTGTCGTTGCTCCCAGCGTCGCCGGCCACCCGCCCAGGGGGGAGGTCCACCATGGGGACGAATGTTAATCACCTCGCCATTGGCGCGGGTAATGCGAAAGGCGTCAAAATCATAGTCATCATATTTCCCTACCACCGTGACCGTTTCGCCGGGCTGAAGATTAATTTGGTGGAACCAACGGGGACCGGCATCCACAATGACTTGGCCAGTACCATCGTCGAGGATAAATTCATTACCAACAACACTGCGTACGGTGCCGCGAATGGTAATGCCATAGACATTGCCTAAATTACGAATCGGAGTTACCGACTGGGCAACACTTTGAGCTATCGGTGGCATCAAAACGCCCGTAGTACCTACAAAAAGAGACATACCCAAAGCCCATAAATACTTCCTAACCATCTTCTGTGTCCTCAATGCTTCAATCCCTAGATTAAGGAAAAAAAATGACAGAACTATGTCAACGTCCGTCAACGTCCGCTTGGGGGTAAGGTAATGGTCACCGTTGTTCCCTCCCCCACGCGACTGTGAATTTGCAGCTGTCCTTGATGAGCATCAACAATTTGTTTGACGATCGCTAGCCCCAAACCAAAGCCCTGCGGTTGTTTCTGACCTTGATGAATGCGATAAAAGCGATCGCAGACATGGGGCAGCGCGGCTTCTGGAATGCCGATCCCCGTATCCACAACAGCAATTTGAACCTCGCGCTCTGTTGAGTGAGTTGCCAATTTTACCTTGCCACCTTGGGGGGTATAGGCACAGGCATTACTCAGAAGATTGGCGATCGCCTGTTTCAGGAGTAAAAAATCACCCTTTACGATAAGTGGTAACTCCGGCAACTGAACCATAAACGTAATCCCACGCTGCACCATTGACAGTTGCCATTCTTGGGCAAGTTCAGCAATCAAAGAATTCAGATCAAAGGATTGGCAATTTGCGAGTTGTCCTTCATGGCGAGCCAAAAATAAAAGGTCACTCACTAGATGCGCCATCTGTTTAGCAATTTGAGAAATCTTGGCTAGATTTTGCTCCACTATTATCAGAGATTCACGAGAAGTTTCTTCGTCTTCTTGTAAAATCATGAGTGCAAGCTGGCTATTGCTTAAAATTACAGATAACGGCGCCCTTAACTCATGGGAGGCATTGGCTGTAAATCGTTGAAGCTGATCACAGACAATAGACAATTTAGCATTGTTTGCTTGCAGAGCATTTTCTCTTGACTCTAGCTCTGTAACCAATTGATAAAATAAATGAATTGAGAATAGACTAGTAATCCCACCAATGACTGCCGCAGCAATAATAATTGACCATGCGAGTTCTCGATACTCAATTTGATGTTGACGGCGATCGCCCAACAGCACCTCCTCATTTTTATAAAATTCGTAAATGCTTTGCCGTGCTCTTTCCATTAAAATCCGACTTTTATTCCAATCAATATTCTGCTCTTGGTTGGATTTACTGACTAAATGAGTCATAGATGCAAAATTTTCTGAATACACATAATGATCAAAAATCTGAATGTTTTGCTGAAGGGTTTCCTCGATTGAGTCTAAAGCCTTAAGTTGCTCAGGATTATCCTGTACCAGCTCTCTAATTTTTTCCAATGATGGAACAATGCGAGATTTTGCCGCAATGTAAGGTTGCAGAAAGCGGTGACTGCCTGTCAGGCTATAGCCACGCACACCCGTTTCCAAGTCCAGCAGTAAGTTAAGTAGTTTTTGCGTTTCTAGTCGTACTTTTTGCGTATGCAACACCCATTCATCATCTTCAATTAGGTTTAGCTTCAACCATATAAATGACGCGACAATAATGAACAGAAAGATAATCGGCATGGCAATAATTAAGCCAGCACGATAGCGAATTGATCCAACTACTTTCCTAAGAAACATTTTGCTGGGGATTCAAGGAATAACCACTACCATAGTGGGTTTTGAGCCAATGCTCTACACCCAGTTGCTTCAATTGCTCCCGCAGCCGTTTCACTCGCACAGCAACCGCATTACTCTCAGGGGATTTATCCCATTCCCAGAGTTGACTTTCAATTTGCTGGCAGCTGAGAACTTGGCGTGGATGGCGCATCAGGTAGCTGAGCAACTGAAAATCTCGACTTTTAAGCTGAATTTCCACACCTTGATAGCTCAACTTCCGAGTCTCTAGGTGGAGAGTTAATCCCTCAAGGGTTAGTTCATCCCCCTGCCAGAGGGGCGATCGCCGCCGCAGGGCGCGGATGCGTGCCAATAATTCCAATAGATCCACGGGCTTAATGAGATAATCATCGGCACCCACATCTAAGCCAGTGACTTTATCCGCCGTCGTGTCCTTTGCGGTAAGAAAGACAATTGGCGCAGTTTTTTGCTGCTGGCGGTAATAGCGACACAGCTGTGTGCCTTCACCATCGGGTAAAAGCCAATCTAAAATGAGCAATTCATAATCCACCTCATGGATTAACCAGTAGGCTGTTTTCAAATCGGGTGCAGTATCAACGGTGTAGCCCTGCCGCTGCAGTGCTAGGCAAATGGGCTGTCGCTGATGGGGGTCATCTTCGACAAAGAGAATGCGCATGATCGAGTGACCGCTGCTATAAAAAACGATGATAAACCGATTGAAATCCAACTTGATTTAGACAGAAAGAAATAGGATTCGGTTCAGGCCAGAGGCAGGTTGAGCAAAAGGGGAAGGCATGCTTAACTGAGTTAAAGAGTTTTGAGCCTTTGCTTCTATGCCTTTGATAGCGCTACTGTTTGAACCCTTTTTTGCCAATGCGGCAGCAGAATCAGTGAACTTGGCGGAAGCAGCACCTTTAATTTTGGCCGCTGTTTTACTGAGTCTGGTGGTGATTTACTTGGCGAGCAAAATGGGCGGTGAAATTTGTGCCCGCATTAACTTTCCACCGGTGTTGGGTGAGCTGGTGGGCGGTGTGGTGGTTGGTATTTCGGTCTTGCACCTGTTGGTCTTTTCCGAAGGGGGAACCACTGAGCCCTCTGTGCTGACGACGTTTATTCAGCAGACCACCGGCATGGATGACCCGCTGGCTACGGTGGTTGCCAATACTGCCAGTGAGGTCATTGCCGTCCTCTCAGAAATTGGCGTCATGATCCTGCTCTTTGAGATTGGCTTGGAGTCCGATCTAGAGGGTTTGCTGAGGGTGGGGCCGCAGGCAGCTATCGTTGCTGTGGGCGGGGTGGTGGTTCCCTTTACAGCAGGAACCCTTGGCCTCGTGACGCTGTTTCATGTGGACTTGGTACCGGCCATCTTTGCAGGGGCGGCTCTGACGGCAACCAGTATTGGCATCACAGCCAAAGTCCTTGCCGAAATTCAACGTCTTACTTCTCCGGAAGGTCAAATCATCATTGGGGCAGCCGTTCTCGATGATATTCTCGGCATTATTGTGCTGGCAGTGGTGGCCAGTCTAGCCAAAACGGGCACGGTCGAGATTAGCAATGTGATCTACTTGATCATTAGCTCTGTAGTCTTTTTGGTGGGGTCTGTTGTCGTGGGGCGGCTGCTGAGTCCCTTCTTTTTGGGAATGGTCGATCGCCTGACAACGCGCGGCAACTTACTGATTCCCTCTCTTATCTTTGCCTTTGTCCTTGGTTATGTGGCAGTGATGCTGCAATTGGAAGCGATTCTCGGTGCTTTTACCGCTGGCTTAGTCTTGGGGGAAACGGAAAAACGACGTGAGCTAGAGGAGCAGATTTTGCCCATTGCCGATATGCTAGTGCCAGTTTTCTTTGTCTGTGTTGGCGCACGCACCGATATTAGCGTTCTCAATCCCCTAGAACCGGCCAATCGTGCGGGTCTGATCATTGCCTCGTTCCTTGTATTGGTGGCCATTGTTGGTAAGGTGGTAACAGGGGCAACGGTCTTTGGCCAGCCGGGAATTAACCGTTGGGCCATTGGCATTGGTATGGTGCCTCGCGGTGAAGTGGGTTTGATTTTTGCAGCTGTGGGGTCGGCCAGCGGTGTGCTCTCGAAGGCTCTAGATGCCGGTATTATCGTCATGGTGATTGTGACCACGTTCGTTGCGCCACCCCTGTTGCGCTTGGTCTTCAAGCCAGAGGTAGAAGACTCAGAGGCGTTACCCAGCTCAGAAGTTGCAGTGGAGTCTCCCCCAGAAGGATAGCAATGGAACCGATTACGGTCATTGGTGGTGGTCTAGCGGGTACAGAAGCGGCTTGGCAAATTGTTCGAGCGGGTGTGCCGGTGGTGCTGTATGAAATGCGCCCCCATGTGCCTAGTCCAGCTCACCATACGGCGGAGTTGGCAGAGTTGGTGTGCAGTAATTCCTTTGGTGCCAAGGCGAGCGATCGCGCCACGGGGTTATTGCACCATGAACTGCGTGCCCTCAGGTCGTTGATTATTGCCACTGCCGATCGCCATCAAGTGCCTGCCGGCGGTGCTCTAGCGGTGGATCGTGCCCAGTTTAGTCGTGAGTTGACTGAAACCCTCGAACGGCATCCCCTTGTGACATTGCGGCGCGAAGAACTCCCCCATTTGCCAGAGACCGGGATTGTCGTGCTAGCCACCGGGCCGCTTACCAGTGAGGCGCTGAGTGCGGATCTCCAACGCTTTACCGGACTGGACTACCTCAGCTTTTTCGATGCTGCCAGCCCAATTGTGGTTGGGGAGTCCATTAACCGTGAGGTGGCCTTTTTGGCCTCCCGCTACGACCGCGGGGAAGCAGCCTATCTCAACTGTCCCTTCACTGCTGAGGAATATCAGCGCTTTTGGCAGGCTCTCTGTGAAGCTGAACAGGCACCCTTGAAGGACTTTGAGCGTGAGAATGCTCAATTTTTTGAGGCTTGCTTACCCGTAGAGGAGTTGGCGCGGCGGGGGGTGGATACGCTGCGCTTTGGACCTTTGAAACCCGTGGGCTTGCGAGATCCGCGTACGGGAGAGCGTCCCTATGCGGTGGCACAACTGCGCCAAGAGGATCGCCATGGTCAACTGTGGAACTTGGTGGGCTTTCAAACCAATTTGCGCTGGGGGGAGCAACAGCGGGTGTTTCGGATGATTCCGGGCTTAGAGCAGGCGGAGTTTGTGCGCATGGGGGTGATGCACCGCAATACCTTCTTAAATGCGCCGAAGTTGTTGAGTGCCAGTCTCCAGTTTCGCGATCGCCCCACCCTCTTGGCGGCGGGTCAAATTACCGGTACCGAAGGGTATACAGCAGCAGCGGCGGGGGGCTGGTTAGCAGGAACGAACGCGGCTCGCTTGGCACAAGGACTCCCACCCTTGGTATTGCCGCCAACCACGATGGCCGGTGCCCTCTTCCACTACATCAGTACGGCGGAGAGCAAAACCTTCCAGCCCATGCCCCCCAACTTTGGTATTCTGCCACCCCTAGAGCAAAACGTTCGGCAAAAGGCCTTGCGCTATGCCGCTTATCGCGATCGCGCCCTCAAAGATTTAAGCATTTGGGCAACAGCGATGTCGCTGCCCCTACAGCCTCTAGAGTTAGACAGGTGCGATCCTGCTGTCGTTGAAGCTGGAGCCTAAGGTAGTCTGGGGGTAGCGTTGGCAGGCGATCGGGCCACTCTATGGCAACAATTCCGAGATCAATTTCTTCCCCAAGCCAATAACGTTCCGGTGCCAACTCCGCCACTTCAGCAGGGGTAAGGCGATAGAGATCAAAGTGATAGAGGGGCACACGCCCTTCGGGGTATTCCTGAATCAGCGTGAAAGTGGGGCTTTGGATGACATCCGCAATGCCCAATCCCTCCCCCAAGGCTTGCACAAACGTGGTTTTCCCTGCCCCTAGATCCCCCGCTAACAAGAGCACTGTCCCCGGCGGCAGCCATGTCCCCCACTGGCGCCCCAAGGCTTGCAGATCCGCCAAGCTGAGGTTGAGGTTCGTCATCTAGGCGCGCACTGCTTCTAGGAGTCGCGAAAAGTAAAAGCGGGTTTTGGTCATGGCATTGCGTTCAATCCGCCAACCCAAGTCTCGCAAAATCCCCACAATAAATTCCTCACTGTGGAGATAGGCACGGGTGGCCTTGCTGGAGCCGGGGAAGAATTCACCAATTTTTTTCAGCAGCGTATATTTTGGTGTTTTGGGGGCAAAGCTGAGGATCAGTCGCTCCATCGCCAAGGAACTCAAGTGGGCTAGCATCCCTGCCATTTGGCTGTCGGGATAGTGGATGAGGACATCAAGGCAGATGACGGTATGGTATTGTCCCCGCAGGACTTCAAGATCACTGACACTGAGGATGAGTTCATGGTGGCCATTCAATTGAGCAGCGGCGCGATCGCGGGCTTCGGCCACCATCTTCTCGGAAATGTCACTGGCATAGACCCGTGCCCCCAATTCTGCAAGGGGAATGCTCAGACTACCAACCCCACAGCCCGCATCACAAATGAGTTTACCCTTGAGGGAGCCATCAGCCTTGAGCCATGCTAGTACCGTATCAATGGTCTGTTGGTGTCCCATGCGGATATCCGCTTGCACCTTGCTGACCTGATCCGTGCCATAGATGCGCCGCCAGCGATCGAAGCCGGTCGTGTTGAAATAATTTTGAACAATTGCTTTCTCGTCAGCCGTAAATTGTGCCATAGCCCTTAGAATCAATCGTCATTGCCCCATTTATTGTGGCATAGCCGCCTACCGCTGAGAGGTGGTTGGCAGTGCCAATCGGGTACTCACTAGCCCCAAAATTACCCCAATGATGATCAGGAACACCCCCAAGCCCAGCGACCATTCAAGGGAAACATTGCTGGCAAGGGCGCGAAAACTGGCCTGTTGGGTTAACCACTGCTGAAGCTGTTGACTACTGCCCCAGCCAACTATCCACGCCAGTAAACCACCGCCGCCACCTAGACTAGCGGCTTGAATAAATAGGGGGGTATAAATCCAAGTTTGGGTGGCGCCCACCAATGTCATGATCTCAATTTCAGGTTGGCGCACAAGGATAATCAACCGTAAAATGGCGCTCACTAAGGCAACTACCGTTAAACTCAGGAGCAGCACCAAAATGAACGTGACTGCCCGCACTACCCGCTGCACACTTTGCAGACCCGTTAGGGCACGCTCAAGATACTGCACCGACTCAATGCCTTCCTTTTGGGCAATTTGGCTGGCTAGGGGAGCCACCTGTTCGAGGCTTTGGGCGCGGATCTTGATTTCATCGCTGAGGGGATTGGTGTCAAAGAGGGCTAAGCCACCCTGTTCACTTTTGAGGCCTAAATCAGCTTGCAATTGTGCCCAAGCGCGATCGCGATCAATCCAAGTGAAGTCGGCTACCCCCGGTAATGCCGCCAACTGCTCCTTAAGGCTGGCCACTTTGGCTGCGGGAAGTTCAGGCGACACATAGGCCGTAATTTCTAGCCGATTGCCCAAGGACTCGACACTAGCGCCAAGGAGGTGCGACACTTGCCAGCCCCAACCAAAAATAAAGAGCGTCACGGCCACAGCAATAACGGCTGCGCCATTGAGCCAACCACCGCGCCAGAGACTGCGGCGCACTTCTGGAAGCAAAAAGTCAAGGGTGGGTAAGGGACTCAAGTTTGCCATGGTGCAAATGGAGAATCCGATGGGGGACTAAGCGAGTCAAGGCTAAGTCATGGGTGGTAAAGAGAACCGTTAGCCCATGTTGATGGAGGCGATGGAGCAGAGCAAGAATTTGCTGGCTGGTTTGCGGATCCAGATTGCCCGTGGGTTCATCCGCCAGCAATAGCTCAGGCCCACCAACGATCGCCCGAGCAATGCTCACCCGCTGCTGCTCTCCCCCCGATAGAGATTGGGGATTGGCATTGGCTTTGTGGCTCAGGCCCACCAGTTTGAGCACCGTTTGTACCCGCTGCTGAATTTCTGCTTTGGGAATACCGCGCACCAGCAGCGCAAAAGCCACATTGTCTGCCACGGAGCGATCGCCCAGCAGCTTAAAGTCTTGAAAGATTACCCCCAAGCGCCGCCGCAACTGTGCCATCCGTCGATCCTGTTGGGGATTGACTTCCTCACCAAAGAGGCGAACTATGCCCTGATCTGGGCGAACTTGGCCACAGAGGAGTTTTAAGAGGGTAGATTTACCCGACCCCGAAGCACCCGTGAGAAAATAAAACTCTCCCCGTCGCAGTTGTAAATTGACGCGATGTAAGCAGGGCAAAGTGCCACCAAAGGACTTCGTGACTTGCCACAGTTCTGCAACGATTACCCCCTCAGAGGTGGGTTCGCAGGGGGGTACCACTGGGGTCACTGCTGTCATCGGGACGAGAAACGCTGTCGCCCATACAAACGACTTAGAAGCGCCTTCCATGCAAATTGGGGCAAAGCCAACATCCGCCGCCAGCGCCACGGTTCCTGATACAGACGGTAGAGCCATTCTAGATGGAGTTTTTGCATTAGCTTGGGTGCTCGCTTTTTAACCCCTGCCCACACATCAAAACTACCGCCCACGCCAACCCAAATCGCTTCTGGACAAATGTGACGATGGCGATCAATCCAATATTCCTGACGGGGAACTCCCAAAGCCACAAAAATAATGTGGGGTTGTGTCTCCTTTAGCGTTTCAATGAGAGCAACCTCTGTATCGGCATCGTGGTAGCCTGACTGCACACCAATAATGTTCAGGTTGGGCAACTCTCGATGCCAGCGCTCAGCCACTTTTTCTGCCACCCCCGGCGCTGCCCCATAGAAGAAGACCCGCTTGGGCTGGGGCGCCTCATTGGCAAGTCGCAGGAGGTCTTCGGCAAATTCAATCCCCGGCAGACGGCGCACCGAGAGGCCATGCAACTTGAGGTAGAGAATGACCCCCGATCCATCGGGAATCACCAAATCAGCACGGTGTAAAACATCAGCAAACTCTGGTGTTCGCTCCGCCAGCATCACCATCTCTGAATTGAGCGTGATCACGTGCTGACCATGGCCATCCCGCTGTTGCATTAGCAGCCACTCAGGAGCGTTGTCCACCAAATGAAGGGGAAAGCCAAGAACAGAGACCTTTACGGGAATGGCGGGAATTAGAATTGAGCGACCCATAGGGCAGAATTCAGGGCAAGAAACACCGAGTATCTTACAACCCTTTTCACAGGAATTGAACACCGTGAGCAAAACAGCTTCCTAGGAGGGACGACAGCTCGCTATGTTCTGCCATGGTTTGGAAAAGGGCTATACCCTAGATACACAGTTCCTCGACGAGGTATGCCTTGTTGAAAACCACAAAACGCCTTTGCTAGATTAGAGTCGTTATTAAGATTCGTAAACTTGGCTCTTATCGTCCCATTGAGCTACCTCACGAATCTGCCTTTATCACTTCCTTTCGGAGTTGAGTTTTATGACGATCGCAATTGGACGAGCGCCAGCAGAGCGGGGATGGTTTGACATCCTCGACGACTGGCTCAAGCGTGACAGATTTGTCTTTGTCGGCTGGTCAGGCATCCTGCTGTTTCCCTGCGCCTACCTTGCCCTCGGGGGCTGGCTGACCGGTACCACCTTTGTGACCTCTTGGTACACCCACGGCCTCGCCTCCAGCTACCTCGAAGGCTGCAACTTCCTCACCGTTGCCGTTTCCACCCCCGCCAACAGCATGGGGCACTCCCTCCTGCTCCTCTGGGGTCCCGAAGCCCAAGGGGACTTCACCCGCTGGTGCCAACTGGGCGGTCTGTGGACCTTTATCGCCCTCCACGGCGCCTTTGGCCTCATTGGCTTCATGCTGCGGCAATTTGAAATTGCTCGCTTGGTGGGCATCCGTCCCTACAACGCCATTGCCTTCAGTGCCCCCATTGCCGTCTTTGTCAGCGTCTTTTTGATCTATCCCTTGGGGCAATCCAGTTGGTTCTTTGCCCCCAGCTTTGGCGTGGCTGCCATCTTCCGCTTCCTGCTGTTCTTCCAAGGGTTCCACAACTGGACTTTGAACCCCTTCCACATGATGGGGGTGGCCGGTGTGCTCGGCGGTGCCCTGTTGTGTGCCATCCACGGTGCCACAGTGGAGAACACCCTCTTCCAAGATGGCGAAGGCGCCAGCACTTTCCGTGCCTTTAGCCCCACCCAATCGGAAGAGACCTACTCGATGGTGACGGCCAACCGGTTCTGGAGCCAAATTTTTGGCATTGCCTTCTCGAACAAGCGCTGGTTGCACTTTTTCATGTTGTTTGTGCCCGTGACGGGGCTGTGGATGAGTGCGATTGGCGTGGTGGGTCTGGCGTTGAACCTGCGGTCTTACGACTTTATTTCGCAGGAGATTCGGGCAGCGGAAGACCCTGAGTTTGAGACCTTCTACACGAAGAACCTGCTCTTGAACGAGGGCATTCGCGCTTGGATGGCGCCCCAAGACCAACCCCATGAAAACTTTGTCTTCCCAGAAGAGGTACTCCCCCGTGGTAACGCTCTGTAGAGCCTAATCGTATCCTCGTCTAAGTGTCCCTCTCCAATTGGGGAGGGATTTTTTATCTCAAGCAAATAGGGGAAGTTCGTTGAACGACTTGCCCTGCTGATCCTTGGCAGAAAGGAGGGGTTCGCTGTCGATCGGCCATTGAATGCCGACGGTTGGATCATTCCACAGCAGCGTATATTCATCCCCCGGATTGTAGTAGTCCGTTGTTTTGTAGAGCACTTGGGCAGTGGCTGATTGCACCCAGAAACCATGGGCAAAGCCAGGGGGAATCCACAGTTGCTGGAAGGTCTGCGCACTCAGCCAAGTCCCCACCCATTGGCCACAGGTGGGCGAAGAGCGCCGCAAATCGACTGCGACATCGAAAATTTCCCCCTCGATCACGCGAATGAGTTTGCCTTGGGGCTGTTGGTGCTGGTAGTGTAATCCCCGTAGCACGCCCTGTTGTGAGGCAGAGTGATTGTCTTGGACAAAGGTCACCTCTAAGCCTGTAGCGGCCATAAAAGCCCGCTGATTAAAGCTTTCTAGGAAAAAGCCCCGCTGATCGCGAAAGACACGGGGTTCCAAGAGCAGAACGTCAGCGATCGCTAGCGGTTGTACCTTAAGCATGACTGCCTCCAGTGACTTCTGCCCACACCTGCAAGAGATATTGACCGTAGCTACTTTTGCGCAGGGGTTGGGCGAGTTCATAAAGTTGCTCTGGGGTAATGTAGCCCTGATGCAGAGCAATTTCCTCTAAGCAGGCAATTTTCACCCCCTGCCGTTCCTCCAGTGTGCAAATAAAGCTGCTGGCCTGTTGCAGCAGATCATGGGTACCCGTATCCAGCCACGCATAGCCGCGTCCCAGCAATTCCACCCGCAGTTGTCCCTTTTCAAGGTAGAGGCGGTTGAGATCGGTGATTTCCAGTTCCCCCCGCGCCGATGGTTGAAGCTGGGCTGCCAGATCGCACACTTGATGGTCATAGAAATAGATGCCGGGCACCGCATAGTTGGACTTGGGCACCGCTGGCTTTTCCTCAATGCCGAGGACGCGACCGCTGGCATCAAACTCAATCACACCGTACTGCTGCGGATTGGCCACCCGATAGCCAAAAATCATTGCCCCTTCCGTCAATTGCGCCCCCTGTTGCAATTTTTGGGGTAAATCATGGCCGTAGAGTAGATTATCCCCAAGGGTGAGGCAGACGGGTTCTCCTTGTAAAAACTCCCGCCCTAGGATAAAAGCTTCCGCGAGACCATTGGGCTGAGGCTGCACACAATAGCTGAGGGACAAGCCCCACTGATGACCATCCCCTAGAAGCTTTTCAAAAAGATAGAGGTGCTCTGGGGTAGAAATAATGAGGATCTCCCGAATCCCCGCCAGCATCAGAATTGAGAGGGGATAGTAAATCATTGGCTTGTCATAAATGGGCATCAGTTGTTTACTGAGCACCTGTGTCAGGGGATAGAGGCGGGTTCCAGAGCCACCAGCCAAAATAATTCCTTTCATGGGCAATGACTAAGAACGCTGCCATAGTGGGTTGCCAGCCAAGCACTGTAGTCGGCGGTGCGCGCTGCTTCCACCCAGTCTTGATGGGCAAGATACCACTGCACGGTTTTTTCAAGGCCACTGCCAAACGTTTCTTGGGGCTGCCACCCCAGTTCCCGCTGAATTTTACAGGCGTCAATGGCGTAGCGGCGATCGTGACCGGGGCGATCGCTGACAAAGGTAATCAAGCTGCGGTAATTCAAATCAGCGCGAGGCACAAGGGTTTGCAGCAGATCGCAGAGGGTGTGCACGACCTCAAGGTTCGGCTTTTCGCAGTTGCCACCAATGTTGTAGGTTTCCCCCACCTGACCCTTTTGCCAAACGGTATAGACCGCACGGCAGTGATCTTCAACGTAGAGCCAATCCCGCACATTTTGACCATCGCCATATATCGGCAGCGGTTGCCCCGCTAGGGCTTGGCAGATCACCAGCGGAATCAGCTTTTCGGGAAACTGGTAGGGACCATAGTTGTTGGAGCAATTCGTTGTCAGGGTGGGCAGACCGTAGGTGTGGTGGTAAGCTCGCACCAAGTGATCCGAGGCAGCCTTTGAGGCGGCATAGGGGCTGTTGGGGGCATAGGGGCTGTCTTCACGAAAGGGCGGATCCTCAGGGCCAAGGCTGCCATAGACTTCATCGGTGGAAATATGAATGAAGCGGAACTGCTCCTGTGCTCCAGTGGGTAACTGTTGCCAGTAGGTTTTGACCTCTTCTAGGAGATTGGCGGTCCCCACGACATTGGTTTGGATAAAGTCCTGGGGGCTATTGATGGAGCGATCCACATGGCTTTCGGCGGCAAAGTGAATCACGGCATCGGGCTGAAAGGTTTGCAATAGCTCTTGGACAAGGGGGCGATCGCCCACATCCCCCTTGACAAATTGATAATTGGGCAATTGCTCGAGCATGGCCAAAGTGCCGGGGTGACAGGCATAGGTCACTTTATCGAGGTTGAGTACCGCCCCCCAGCCTTCCGTAAGGGCTAAGCGCACAAAGTTGGCGCCAATAAAACCACCCCCACCCGTTACCAAAAACTTGATCATGGACACTGATACCACCAGATTCTGGCTTGCATCATACCAAGACTAGACACCCGTTCAGAAAAAGACGTTTACTAGGAATGAACATTTGCTCAGGCGGACAATCATGGATGAATTTATGGCGGCGGCGGCGATCGCCGAAGCAGAACAAGGACTCAGAGAAGGTGGCATTCCGATTGGCTCGGTCTTGGTGCGCAATGGCCAAATCATTGGTCGCGGCCACAACCAACGGGTGCAGCGGGGTAGTCCGATTCTGCATGCGGAGATTGACTGTCTGGCCAATGCCGGTCGCATCGGTCGCTATGAGGATACGGTGCTGTACTCAACCCTAATGCCCTGCTATCTCTGTGCGGGTGCTGTGGTGCAGCTTGGCATCAAAAAAGTGATTGCGGGTGAATCCCAGACCTTTCCGGGGGCGCGGGAGTTCATGGCAGCCCACGGCGTTGAGGTGATTGACCTGAACTTGGAGCGATGCCAGCAGTTAATGCGGGACTTTATTACGCAGCATCCCCAGCTTTGGTTTGAGGACATTGGCGAACTCACCTCTGAAGGAGAGTAGCGAAATTTTAGGATACGGGAATACGCGGCAAGCGGTTCTTGAAGCCACAGAGAATTTCCCAAGTAATTGTGCCTAGGGTGTCCGCCCAAGTTTCTACGGTTAGGCAGTCCCCGCCATCTTCGCCAAGAAGGGTCACCACATCCCCCTCCTGAAGGCCATCAATGTCACTGACATCAATCATCAGTTGATCCATCGTAATAGCCCCCACTTGGCGCACCCGTTTTCCCTGAACCAAGACTTCGAGCTTGTTGGAAAGAAGGCGGGGCACCCCATCAGCGTAGCCAATGCCCACAACGGCAATTTTCATCGGCTTGGGGGCAATGAATTGGTGGCCATAGCTAATGCCCGTATGGGCGGGAATCTCCTTCAACAGGGTAATGCGCGATCGCACTTGCATCACTGGTCGCAGCGGCACCACCCCCCGTAAATGGGGCGCCGGATACACGCCGTAGAGACTCAAACCAACGCGCACCATGTCATAGTGACTACTGCGGTTGGCCAAGGTGGCTGCCGAATTCGCCATGTGACGGCGCACAGCCCCTAAACCTAGGGCCGAAATCTGTTCCCACACCTGTTCAAAATAGGCCTGCTGCTGCCACATCAAACTGGGATCGGTGTCATCGGCACTGGCAAAGTGAGAATAGATTCCTTGGATGCGCAGGTGGGGTAACCGCTGCACAAACTGCACAAATTCGACTGCATTCTGCCACGGACAGCCCAAGCGGGACATGCCTGTATCAATCATCAAATGGACATCAAGAGGTTCCCGCCGGTGATCAGCGTAGTCAGAGAAAATCAAGGCTTGCTTGGGTGTAGAGAGGGTGGGCTGAAGCTGCCACTCGGCCATCATCTGCACCTGCACGGGCAAATTGACGGATCCCAAGACCAAAATTGGCGCTGTAATCCCCGCCTGCCGTAGGGCAATCCCTTCGGGGATTGTTGCCACCCCTAGCCAAGTTGCACCGTGGGCTAAAACCGTCTGTGCCACCGTGAGGGCACCATGACCATAGGCATCTGCTTTCACCACGGCTAAAAGTTCCGTTGTTGGTGCCAGCCATTGGCGAAGATGTTGGGTATTCGCTGCCAAGGCCGCCAAATCAATTTCAATCCATGCGCGCTCACACTCCTGGGAACTGGTGAGCTGTTCCTGACTGAGCATTGTTTTTCCTATCCTCACACCATAACTTCCCCACAGGGGGTGACCAACCCTACAGCCACGGGTGCTCTGTGATTCAATGTATAGCACCCGATGTTCAGTCTTAGCGTCAATCATTCGCTTCTTAGCAAAACCTGCTAGAGTGGCACTACAGCCCTTTTCTATGACCTAGAGTCCATCAAGGAGATCTCGCGGTTTTGAGCGTGTCCCATCTCCGTAAAAAGGGCAGTAGATTGGCTGTGGTTGCCCTCTTGCTGAACGGGGCAATGTCATTTTTGTTGGTGTGAGGTCGAGGTTCGAGTGGACAACTGGCACAAGACATCCCTAGGGCTAAATCCTCTGGGAGCGATTGGCGTGTTTGACAGTGGGGTGGGCGGCTTAACGGTTTTACAGGCACTCCAACGCCTTTTACCCCAAGAATCGTTTCTCTACTTTGGGGATACAGCACGGTTGCCCTATGGAACTCGCCGCCGCAGTGAAATCCTGCAATATGTGCGGGAGATTTTGGCGTGGATGCATTCCCAAGGCGTCAAGATGGCGGTGATGGCCTGCAACACCAGTTCAGCCCTTGCCTTGGCACAGGTTCGCAGTGAGTTTCCCTTTCCGATCCTTGGCTTGATTGTCCCCGCTGCCAAGATGGCGGTCACGCTGGGAAAGCGCATTGGTGTCATTGCTACCCCCGCAACGGTTAAAAGCGGTGCCTATGCACGGGCACTTCAGGAACTCTCACCCACAGTGGCGATCGCTCAAGTGGCTTGCCCTGAGTTTGTCCCCCTTGTGGAAAGCAATTGCCTAGAGGGCGATCGCGTCCACCGCATTGTTTGTCAGACCCTAAACCCCCTAGTTCAATTTGACCCCGATACCCTCATTTATGGTTGCACCCATTACCCCCACCTGCGCCCTGTGATTGAGCAGTATTTGCCCGCAACGGTTCATCACCTTGATCCTGCCCATGCCGTTGCCCGTGCAACAGTGCGCAAACTAGAGGCCATGAATTTAGCGACTCCTTGCCCCCAAGGCCAAGTGCACTTTTATGTCAGTGGGATACCCGAACAATTTGCCCAGTTAGCCAGTCGATGGCTGGGATACTACCCAACGGTGGAGCATCTATCCTTGAGTGTCTTGACCCAATTCTATCCGCCATTAGAGATAACCGCCCCGCCACCAGAGGTCTCCGTGGTTGTTGCCAGCTAGGTGCCCTTGGGAATTTTGGCACAATAGAACTATGCCATCTGGCTGTGTTGTCTATTCACCACCCTTGGAGGATTCCCGTGAGTAGTACCAGTAATTTTCAAGAGGCGATTCGCGAGGCGCGTAGTAGCGCGATTGTAGGGCCTAATGTGATTCGCAATGCCCTGCCCTTTGTCGGTGGTGGCCTCGTCCTGACGGCGGTGGGTAGCTGGGGTGGCCTCGGCGTCATCAGCGCCGCACCTCAACTGTTCATGCCCACATTCATTGTTGCCATTATTGCTGAACTTGTCCTCTTTTTTGTGGCACAGGGAGCCGCTCGCAAAGGGAATAATGGGCTAGCCCTACCCCTGTTGGCCACCTACAGTTTGCTGTCGGGTTATACGCTCTCTGGATTGATTGCCCTTGCCCTCAGCACCGTAGGCATTATGGGGATCATCATTGCCGCTGGCGGCTGTGGCATCACGTTTATGGCCGCTAGTCCCATTGGTTCCAATCTGTCGGAACGCGATGGCTTTGCCCTTGCCAAAACGGTACAACTGGGGATTATTGCCCTGCTGGTGGTGCTCGTTCTCCAGTTAGTCTTCAGCTTCTTTGGTGTCTTTACACCCACGTTTCTGGAAATTGCGATTTCTGGCATTGGTGTCGTGCTCTTTGTGGGGGCTGCGGTGGTGGACTTCTTTGTGCTGCCCCGTACCTACCGCGATGATCAGTACCTCTCTGCTGCCCTTTCGATGTACCTGACCTACATCAACCTGTTTATCTTTATCCTGCGGTTACTGATTGCCCTCAATCGCAGTCGCTAAAACAGCAGATGACACTGGGCATGATCCCGGAGCAGATGGTCACAGAGAACAAGAGCTACCATTGCCTCGACCATCGGCACCGCTCGCGGTAACACACAGGGATCATGCCGCCCTTTTGCCGCTAGCATGGTTTCTTCACCCGCTTGGTTCACGGTTTTCTGGGCTTGACCAATGGTGGCGGTGGGCTTAAAAGCTACCCGCAAAATAATGTTTTCGCCATTGGAGATGCCCCCCTGAACCCCCCCAGAGCGATTGGTGCGGGTGCGAATTCTTCCCTGTTCATCGGTATAAAACTCGTCATTGTGCTCTTGACCCGTGAGCAGGGTACCGGCAAAGCCAGAACCAATTTCAAAGCCCTTACTGGCGGGCAGCGACATCACCCCCTTGGCAAGATCTGCTTCTAGTTTGTCAAAGACGGGGGAGCCTAGGCCGACAGGCACATTGCGAACCACGCACTCAATGACACCGCCAATGGAGTTGGCTTGCCGCCGCACCTCATCCACAAGGGCAATCATCTTTTCTGCGGTGGTGGCATCGGGACAGCGCATGATATTCGCCTCAACGGCAGCCGCTGCCACGGTATCAGGATCAACAACGGCTTCAATGTCCTTGACCCGCTTGACGTAGGCAATGATTTCGGTACCCGCGACTTGAGCCAGAATTTTGCGGGCGATCGCCCCCGCGGCCACACGCCCAATGGTTTCCCGTGCCGAGGCACGGCCCCCCCCTTGCCAGTTGCGAATCCCGTATTTGCCGTCATAGGTAGCATCTGCATGGGAGGGACGATAGACCTGTGCCATTTCGGCATAATCTTCGGGGCGAGTGTCCTTGTTGCGCACCAGAATCGCAATGGGCGTGCCGAGGGTTTTGCCCTCAAAGACCCCGGAGAGAATTTCACAGCGATCGCTCTCTTGGCGAGGGGTCGTGAGCCGACTTTGGCCGGGGCGGCGGCGATCCAGTTCCTTTTGAATATCCGCTTCTGACAGTTCCAATCGGGGAGGGCAGCCATCCACAACCACCCCCACACCGCCCCCATGGGATTCACCAAAGGTGGTGACGCGAAAGAGATGCCCAAACGTATTGCCCATAGTGATTTCTGAAACCTACGATCCGCTCACCCGAAAGGCCATGCCACAGCCACAGGTTTGACTGGCATTGGGATTGTGGAAGCGAAAAGCGCCCCCCATTAAGTCTTCGATGTAATCCACCCGCAACCCCCGCAACATCTCAGCCGCTTCCGCCGCGATCGCGATTGTCCAGCCTTGGGACTGGGTGAGCACATCCGTCGGCTCGGGTTCGGTCACAAGGGCAAGATCGTAGCGCCAGTCACCGCAGGCACTAGGTTGCACCTGAATCCGTAGAATCGCGGCCCGACCTCGACTGACGCCATGGGCTTGGAGACGTTCCAACTCTTGAATGGCTGCGGGGGTCAATTCCACCATCTTGCACCAAACTAGCGGGAACCATCAGTATATCGTGGTTTGAGGAGGTTGGTGAGAGCTGCCTTGGCGTTGGGGTAGTCAAATTGAAATCCCGTAGCCAGCGTCCGCTCCGGCAAGACCCGCTGCCCCTTGAGCACCACATCGGCACCTTCCCCCAGCAGCAATTGGAGAACTGGGGCAGGCACAGGCAACCAAGAGGGGCGCTGCATCACCTCTCCTAATACCCGGCAAAAGTCCGCCATCGTCAGTGGCTCTGGGGCGGTGGCATTGTAAACCCCCTGCATTCCCGCTTGATCCACTGCGGCCAGAATCAGGCGCACTAAGTCCTGCTGATGGATCCACGAAAACCACTGCTGACCCGACCCAAGGGGCCCCCCTAGATATAACTGAAAGGGCAATAGGAGCTTGGCCAGTGCCCCCTGCTCGCCGAGGACAATGCCAAAACGCAGAATTACGAACCGCACCCCTAAATCCGTTACCTCTTGGGCAGCCGCTTCCCAGTCCACACAGACCTTGGCCAGAAAATCATTTCCCGCTGCATGGGTTTCGACAAACGTTTCTGTATCGCTAGTGCCGTAGTAGCCAATGGCAGAGGTCGAGACCAATACCCGCGGGCGCTGTTGACATTGGGCGATCGCCCGCACCAACTGCTGTGTGCCGACAACCCGGCTATCGTAGATCTCCTGTTTGCGCTGCGCTGTCCAGCGACCATTGGCAAGGGGTTCTCCTGCCAAGTTAATTACTGCATCCGCCCCCTCAAGGGCAGCAAACCAGTCCCCAGCGGCTTTGGGGGTATAGCCCACCCATTCAACATGGGTCATGCCAGCGAATTGTTTGGCGGCTTTCGCCGGGGAGCGTACTAAGGCAACCACGTGATCGCCGCGATCGCTGAGGGCGCTGACGACCTGCTGCCCGACAAATCCAGTAGCACCGGTTACAACGACTCTCATAGATCCCTATCCATGGGTTGCGCTGGACGCTTTTGCCTGAAGGGCGGCCACCACGGGTTGCCACTCTGTACCGTAGCGTTCCCGCAGGGTGTGCCAAGCTGCCACTTGACCTGCGGCGTATTCACCGGGCTTACCCCACTGCAAAAAGGCACTGAGGACGGATTTCTCATTGGCATCGAGAAAGCGAATGGCGTAGGTAGGAAAGTTGCCCCGCTTGGCTTGCCCTTCCTCAAAGCGAATTTTGGCCACCTGATCCATATTCAAGTGAAACTCAAAGTCCTCCGTGTGCATATTGGCATAGCGCCCCTTGGGCAGTTCAGCATAGAAAACCTTGGTGAGGGGCGATCGCACCTCCAGAACGGCAGTTTCGTTTGTAACCACAAGGCGCAGTAGCCCCAATTGCTCACAATCCCTGAGAAATTGCTGAAAGGAGGGAGAAGTATCAGACATCGTTGGTGCATCAGCTATGAACGCTTCTTCCACTGTGACGCACAGAGGATGCTGATGCAAGACTGCCAAGTTGGTCTTTGTTATTTGGCCTTGGCCAAGTGCAGCACCACCCCCAAGCCTGCTCCCATGTCCTCCGGGGTCACCTTACCATCGTGGTTGGCATCGAGGGCATCAAACACTGCATCCGTTCCCAGCCACTCTTCGCGGGTAATAATGCCATCGCCATCGAGGTCATAGACATGGAAGAGTTCTTCTGCTGCATGGGTGAGGGTTTCCGCCCCTTCAAGGCGGGTCAGTCGCTGCGTCAAGAGATCCTCAAGGGTCTCCAGTGCCTTGGTGAAGCCCTTAATGCCCTCATCCAGTTTTTCACTGGCCATCTCATCAGCCGCGTGCATCTTGCGGAAGGTGGCTTCATCCATAGCGACTTTTTCAATGTCAAGGGTGGCAGCGATCGCCGGATCCAGTTTGCGTTTTAGCTCGCCACTGGTGTTTTGCAGCTCCTGTAGCAGTGCCGGTGAAATCGTCAGCAGATCACAACCCGCCAGTTCAATAATTTCGCCAATGTTGCGGAAGCTGGCGCCCATCACTTCCGTGGGGTAGCCGAATTTCTTGTAGTAGTTGTAGATTTTGGTGACGGAAATCACCCCTGGATCCTCAGGCCCCGGATACTCGGCACGACCTGTTTTTTTCTTGTACCAGTCAAGAATGCGCCCAACAAAGGGGGAAATCAATGTCACACCCGCCTCAGCGCAGGCGATCGCCTGATGGAAGCCAAACAGCAGGGTTAAATTGCAGTGAATGCCCTCTTTTTCGAGAATTTCGGCTGCACGAATGCCTTCCCAAGTCGAGGCAATTTTAATCAGCACGCGATCGCGCCCCACGCCTGCGGCTTCGTATTGGCCAATCAACTCCCGCGCCTTTTGCACTGTAGCTTCTGTATCGTAGGAGAGCCGCGCATCTACTTCCGTTGAGACCCGACCGGGGATAATTTGCAAAATTTTCAAGCCAAAGGCCACCGCCAAGCGATCCACAGCAAGGGAGACAATCTCACGGGGAGTAGCACCAGACCCCAAATCAGCTTTGGCTTTGCGCAGGGTTTCATCCACAATGGGCTGGTACTCCTTCATTTGGGCAGCAGCCGTAATCAACGAGGGATTGGTGGTGGCATCACGGGGGGTGAATTTTTCGATGGCGAGGATGTCTCCCGTATCGGCGACCACAACTGTCATTTGTCGCAACTGTTCCAGCAAGTTCATGGGACAAGTCTCCCAAACGTGTCCCTTTCATTATCGTTCGCCAGCCCAAGGGTCGGGGAAAGCGCCGTAACAAAGCGCAATATGTCACCCCTCGGCTCTCTAGGTGTCATCGATGAGCGACCAACCTTGCGCCTCAACCCGCGATCGCCAGTGCTGCCAGTGCCGCTCAAGTTCCTGCCCCATTTCGGGAGTATTGAGGTGATTGCGCCAAAGAATCAGGGCATCCTCTGGGGGGTTCTCGTAGTAGTGGGGACGCCGTCCGACCAGTTCAAAGCCAAAGCGCTGATAGAGTTGTTGGGCGGCTGCATTGCTGGCGCGTACTTCCAACGTTGCCCACTGGCGATCGCCCCCTTGATGCCCCAGTTGCAAGAGCCGACATAGGAGTAACCCTGCTAACCCCTGCCGCCGGTACTGCGGATGCACCATCAACAGCACCAGGTGCAATTCATCGGCAATCCCCCAGCTCACGCCACAGCCCCACACCCCATCAAGGGTGGCCACCACCAGCAGCGTATGTTGCGGATTCTCCAACTCACGGGCATAGCCTTGGTGCGACCAAAAGCCCCCCAGACACACCTGATCCAGTTGAACGATGCTATCTAAATCCTTAATCGTTGGGCGTCGTAATTCTAATTGCCCCATGGCCGTTGCCTGCAAGGGAGAGTGCTATCATGCAGAGGAAATGGTACCCTATAGCAGCGCTATGGCAGAAGAGACGCCCACCCAAGCCCCCAAAAAAGAAAAGCCCCCCGCTATTGAGGATAAACCCTTTGCTGAGTTTATTAATGAGGCTTTTTTGCCTGCTCTCCAGAACGCCCTCAGCGCCAAAGTGGGGGATGTGAGTCTGCGCCTAGAGGAGAATACCGTGATGGGTGAGTGGGGCAAGGGAATGTATCAGTTTCGCCTCTACTTCCTAGAGGGGGATATCCAAGGGCCGAAGGCTTTTGTCTGTAGCAGCGGTGGCATTGCCCCCAGCACCATTGAGCCATTTTTGGGGGATGAGCGTAAAGTAACGCTTGATCTACTGGTCTTTGGGGTGATGCAGCGCCTGAATGGCCAAAAGTGGTTGGGAGGCAATTAGCGAGAGTATGGCCACAGCAATTCAAGTGGGCGATCGCGCCCCTGATTTTGAACTCACGGCTGCCGATGGCCGCAAGGTGAAGCTCTCCGACTTTCGTGGCAAAAAGAACGTTGTCCTCTACTTTTACCCCGCCTCAGAAACCCCCGGCTGCACGATTCAAGCCTGTGCCTTTCGCGATGCCTACAGTGTTTTCCAAGAACTGGGCGCTGAAGTGATTGGCATTAGTGGCGACCCCGTGGAGCGGCAGCAGGGCTTCCAGAAAAATCACCAACTCCCCTTTCTCGTCCTCAGTGATCCCGGCAACAAGGTTCGCCAGCAGTATGGTGCCTCTTCGCTCTTTGGTCTCTTTCCGGGGCGGGTCACCTATGTCATTGATCAAGAGGGTGTGGTGCGCTACGTTTTTGACTCTATGCTCAACTTCAAAGCCCACGTAGATGAGGCGCTCAAGATTTTGCGTCAGTTGGCCAGTGCCACTGCCTAGAGCAAGCGATCGCAATCACACCCCAACGGTAAGCGAGTTCACTGCCAAGGCCAACTCCCTAGGGCTAGGGTAGAGCTATTCTTCTTAGGAGTTTGGCCATGCGTTCCTACCTTGCCCTTGTACCTGCGGTGACCCTCTTTCTGTTGTCCCTTGGTTCTCTCAGCCTTGCTCAGGGAACGACCCCTGTGGTGAGCCAGCCTTCCAGTCTTGTGGCGCGACTGCGGGCGAATCTGCCGAACCGTGGTGTTCCCGGTAGTCGCTTTGGGGGGGCAACCCGTGGAGCCTGTGTTAGCGGCAGTGAACGTTTAACCGCCTTACTCCCTGATACCCACCTTGGCCAAACGGCTGTGGCGACACCAACCCTCTTTGTTTTTGTGCCCAAGAGCAAAGCCACGCAGGGGGAAGTGGTGATTGCTGATGCTGAGCATCGTCCCCTAGCAACAATGGTGGTGGATCTACCCGCTGAACCGGGGATTCTGGCACTGAAGCCCAATGTGCAACTCCAACCCGGCCAAGACTACCGCTGGACCTTTACCCTACTGTGTGGTGCTGATGCCGATGATCCCTCCGCCTTTATCTCTGTCAGTGGCGTGATTTCGCGGGTGCAGCCGGCCACGGATTTGGCAAAGCAACTTCAGGGCAAGAGTGGGGGGGATCGTCTTGGGGCAGCAGTTGATGCGGGTCTTTGGTACGAAACCTTGGCGATTTTGGCCGAGCTGCAAGGAAATGAAGCCACACGGAACCTAGCCCGCAGTGAATGGGTCGCCGTATTATCTGCCGTTGGTCTAGGGAGTATTGCCCAAGCGCCCCTAGTACAATAAAACTGAATGAGTTAGCGCGGTGGTTGCGGGAGTCTCTCACTCCTGAGGAAAGTCCGGGCTTCCGAAAGACCAAGCTTGCTGGGTAACGCCCAGTGCGGGTGACCGCGAGGATAGTGCCACAGAAATATACCGCCGATGGAGGGAAACCTCACAGGCAAGGGTGCAACGGTGCGGTAAGAGCGCACCAGCAACATCGAGAGGTGTTGGCTCGGTAAACCCCGGCTGGAAGCAAGGTGTGCTAGCGCTAAGGAACCAGGGTTGGTCTTTTCCCCAGTTCTTTGCTAGCCAGAGCCGCTAGAGGCACTTGGTAACAAGTGTCCCAGATAGATAACCACCCTTTGAACAGAACCCGGCTTACGTCTAACTCATTCATTAGACCCTTTTGCAAATCCCTTGTGAGGATGTGTCCTTGAGTCTTTGCCCCCCTTGTCTGGATCTTCTATGGTGAAGCTGGGTTATCTTGGCCCAGTGGGCACCTACAGTGAAGAAGCCGCTCAAAGCTACGCCCAATGGCAACAGGGAGAACCCCTGACGCTGATTCCTTTGACGACGATCGCTGGCTGTTTGGAGGCGTTGGCCGCCGGCGAGTTGGATTTGGCGCTAGTCCCCAGTGAAAATTCCGTTGAGGGCAGTGTCAACATTACCCTTGATTCACTATGGCGACTGGATACGCTGCACATTCAGTACGCCTTTATCCGCCCCATTGTCCATGCCTTCATTGCCCAAACCACAGATTTCGCCCAAATTCAAGCGGTCTATTCCCATCCCCAAGCTCTCGGGCAGTGCCAGCGCTGGTTACAAGCCCATCTTTCCCATGCTCGCCAATGTCCGGTGACCTCCACCGCCGAAGGGCTGCAATACGTGGCTCAATCCGATCGGGTGGCGGCGATCGCCTCCGTACGAGCCGCCCAACTCCATCAACTACCCATTGTCGCCACCGAAATTCAGGATATTCCCGACAATTGCACGCGGTTTTGGGTGGTGAGTCGCCAACAGGGGGACGGCTGGCCCCAGCCGGGGGATACCCACACTTCCATTGCCTTTAGCCTGAAGGCCAATGCCCCCGGTGCCCTGCTCAAGGTGCTGCAACTCTTTAGCGATCGCCAGATTAACCTCAGCCGCATTGAATCGCGCCCCAGCAAACGTGCTTTGGGGGATTATCTCTTCTTTGTTGACTTAGAGGTGAATGGTCGCCCTGATGTGGTGGCTGATTGTCTGCTGGCGCTTAAGGACGCTACAGATGTGTTGAAGGTCTTTGGTAGTTATCAATTTCTAGACCTCGGAGAATAGATTGGCCATGCGTATCGGTGTCCCCAAAGAAATGAAGGATCAAGAATTCCGCGTCGGTCTGACGCCAGCAGGGGTGCAAAGTCTGCGGGAGCGCGGCCATGAGGTTCTCATTGAAAGTGGCGCGGGGGTGGGTTCAGGCTTTCTCGATGAGGCCTATGTTGCCGCAGGGGCCCAAATTGTGGCCACGGCCCAAGCGGCGTGGGATGCCCAACTGGTGGTCAAAGTCAAGGAACCCTTGCCCTCGGAGTATCGCTATTTGCGTTCTGGCCAACTGCTCTTTACCTACTTGCACCTTGCCGCTAGTCGGGAGCTGACGGTGGCTCTGTTGGAATCGGGGATTACCGCGATCGCCTATGAAAGTGTTGAAGAAACGCATCATCACCAACGCAGCTTCCCACTGCTAACCCCCATGAGCATGATTGCCGGTCGCTTGGCAGTGCAGTTTGGTGCCCGCTTCCTAGAGCGTACCCAAGGGGGGCGGGGAGTGCTCCTCAGTGGCATTCCGGGGGTGCGGCCGGGGCGGGTTGTCATTTTAGGGGGCGGTGTCGTCGGCACAGAGGCGGCGCGGATGGCTGTGGGTTTGGGGGCACAGGTGAGCATTCTCGATATTAATGTCGAGCGTCTCAAGTACCTAGAAACCCTCTTTGGCGCCCGGGTGGAGTACCTCTACAGCAGTTCTCACCTCATTGCTGAGCTATTGCCCCAAGCGGACTTAGTGATTGGTGCTGTCCTTGTGCCGGGTCAGCGTCCTCCCTGTTTGGTGCCCAAGTCCCTTGTGCAAACGATGCGCCCCGGCGCTGTGATCATTGATGTGGCCGTGGATCAAGGGGGCTGTGTGGAAACGCTGCGACCCACGACCCATTCCAACCCCACCTATACCGCCTTTGGTGTGGTTCACTATGGCGTGCCGAATATGCCGGGAGCTGTGCCTTGGACAGCCACCCAAGCCCTGACGAATAGCACCTTGCCCTATATTCTTTGCCTCGCCGATCATGGCGATCGCGCCCTCGAACTCTCCCCTGCCCTTGCCAAGGGTCTAGTGGTCAAGCAGCACCATTTAGTCCATCCCGATGTGCGGGTTGTCTTTCCTGATCTTTAGGCGGACGATCAAGTACCTCTGGACAGGCTGAGCCCCGTTCTCATTGACGCTCATCCCGCTAAGGCTAGGCGTATAGCAGGAGATTCCCCGTTCACAGCATCTCTACGAAAAACCTAGGCCGTGCTAGTTGAAGTCCGTCCGAGGTGGAGAGAAAGTATTCCAGGCCAACATCGAGGCCAACCACCCGCTTCAAGACTTGCTGCAATGCTTGGGCGTTAACCGACGCTAAATCAGGGTTGGTCTGCTTTGCTTGGGTTAATCCTTGGCACTGCACGTTGAAGCTGGGGTAGGGGGCATCCGCTGGGATGATGTACTCGCTAGGCACAGAGCAGGCATTGACTGGACATTTGCGCGAAGCAATCCAGTCTTTGCGCTCCCTCAGCGCATCATTTCAAACTTGGCGACACACGTCTAGATCGTAGTCGATCTGCTTAGCCTGCTGCTGGGTTAGTTTTAGTTTGTACTCGTACGTCAGGGTGATCATGAGTGGACTATAGCTATCAGTCGCACCCGATGTTCGGTGCTAGCTCAATATATCCAGCAACAAGCTGAGATTGAGTGACTGCTCCCTATGGTCGCCCGCCGCCTCACCACTACCTAACCGCTTTGCGGTATAGACGGAGCACTGCGGCGAATTTTGGTAGATTGAATGGCAAGAAACTCATTGACACAAGGGCAATAGTAACGTCACAAAGTAAAACACAAGGGGTGCCGTAAAAACATAGCTATCGGCGCGATCCAAAATGCCGCCATGCCCGGGAATCAACTGGCCAGAATCTTTGACGCCGGCATCCCGTTTCATCATTGACTCCGTTAAGTCCCCCAATAGACTGGCAATGCCAATCATGAGGCCAAACATTGCACCCAAAAGCCAAGGGAGTGGCCAGCCGAGGGAATGTGCTCCCCAAAGGGCGACGCCTAAACTCCCTAAAACGCCAAACACTGCCCCTTCTACGGTTTTCTTGGGACTGATGTGGGAAAGCCGTGTCCGGCCAAAGAGCTTACCAACAGCATAGGCACCAATATCTGCCGCCCAAATACAGACAAAGGCCAAGAGGGTTACCTGCAACCCCAAGGGCAAAGCGGTGAGTTGAAACTGCTCTGGCCAAAATCCTCCCAAAGGTAATGTTGCCTGTTGCTCCAATCCCCGCAAGCGCACCCAATAGCTTGGCAAATAGCCGCCGTAAAATAGCCCCATGATTGAAGTGGAAATGTCGGCGATCGAGGCCAGCTTGGGTTGAAATAGCAAGTAGAAGCAAATGAAGGTACCTGCGACGGGAAAGACAGCATCCGCAAGGTCTGGACGCAGCAGTGAGGTGATCAGGAGCACTTGACTCACCACGAGGGTGGTTTTAGCCGCCGGCGCACTCCCTTTGGCACGGGCTAATTCAAAGTATTCCAGTTGACCCAGATAAATCAGTGCCCCAATGCCCAGACAAAAATACCAACCGCCTAGAAAGGTCATTAGCAGCGCGAGAGCGATCGCGACAAGTCCACTGGCAATGCGGATCCAGAGCATGGTGGTGAGGGGCGGTGATAAGGGGTTACATTGAGCCGCGCGTTGAGTATTTGCGTAGCGCGTCCAAAGAACGATCGCCGCTACAATAAAAAGTTTAATCTAAATTCACCAACGTTAAGGAAACATTAACAGACTCGCAGCCAAAACAGGATGCATGGCAATGTCCTTGGCAAGCTATAACGGATCAGGGAACATCATGGGGGCAAGGGCGTCATGAAAAGCGATTGGTCTGAGGTCGATTGTATCCATGACATCCAGTCTTCCCCTTGCTTGGACGCGTGTTGAGGAGACCAGTGCTCGGGTGACGCTGCCGCTGACAAAACTTACACCCCAAGAGTTGGTTGTCCGCTGTCAAGCCGGCAGAACCCCAGATCGTGCTGCCTTTACTGAATTGTTGCGGCGATACCAATCCCATGTGGAGCGAATTATCTATCACCTCGCGCCCGACTGGGACGATCGCGCCGACCTTGTGCAAGAAGTCTGGATTCGGGTCTATCGCAACATTCACAAACTCCAAGACGCCAGCAAATTTCGGGGTTGGCTCAGCCGCATTGCCACCAACTTGTTTTACGATGAGTTGCGCAAACGCAAACGCCATCAACCGCCCCTGTCGCTGGATGCACCCCTGAAAACCCAAGAGGGTGAAATGAGCTGGGAACTTGCCGCCAGTGATGCCAGTCCCGATGACCGGTTGCGTACGGATGAATTCTATGATCAATTACGGCGGGCGATCGCCAACCTACCGGCAACCTTTCGGACAACGATTGTTCTGCGGGAAATTGAAGGCCTCTCCTACGAAGAAATTGCCCAAATCACTGGGGTTTCCCTCGGAACCGTGAAATCGCGAATCGCCCGTGCCCGACAGCGACTCCAACTAGAACTCCAACCCCACCTCGATCTCCCTTCAACCTGATGCGAATCACCCCTACCCTTTTCCTGCAAGGACAGACCCCTATGATGGACGAACTGGATCACTGCAAACGCGATACCTTTGAACTCCTGAGCGCCTACCTCGATGGTGAAGTGACGGCTGCAGAACGGCAACAGGTGGAAGCATGGCTGGCCACTGACCCCGAAGGCCAACGCCTCTATCAGCGACTCCTGACCCTCAAGCAACAGATGCAAGAACTGCCCGTACCCTTGACCCCCTGTCCAGCGGATCGTTTGGCCGCTGAAGTGATTGCTAAGGCCCATCGCCCCCGTCGTATTTGGGTCTTAGGGAGTGCGGGAGCAACCCTAGCGGCATCCTTCGTGGCAATGCTGACGGGTCTAATTCCCAATCCCTTCTCCAGTCTGCCTGTGGCTATCACCAGTCCTGCCGGCATTGAGCCAGCGGTATCTCCTCTACCGATTGAGCCAACGGCAGTTGGTTTGATGCTCAGTCTTGACCGTCCCCCTGTGGCCATTCCCGTCAGTGAAACGGCTCCTGCGGCGCTGCCGGCACCTTGGGCAAGTTCACAGCCAAGGACTGAAGCTACTGACCAGGAATAATCTCCGGCTTGAAGGGACGCTCCAAAAGACAGTTGAGGGCAGCTTGGGGAGTGAGGTCGCCCCTCAGAACGGCATTCACCATCGCCGTAATCGGGATATCTAACTGGTGCTGCTGGGCATAGGTGCAGAGCACGCGAGCAGTGTTCACCCCTTCAGCCGTCCCCTTGGTCAGCGCTAGGGCTTGGGAGAGGGATTGACCCTGGGCAAGATGCCACCCCACTTGATAGTTGCGACTCAGGGCGCTGGTACAGGTGGCGAGGAGATCCCCTAACCCTGAAAGGCCGTAGAAGGTTTCCACTTGTCCGCCCCAGTGGGTACCCACCCGCACCATTTCCACCAGTCCTCGGGTAATCAGGGCAGAGCGGGCATTGACGCCAAGACCCAGACCATCATTGACGCCACAGGCGATCGCAATCACATTTTTGAAGATGCCCCCCATTTCCACACCCCGCCGATCCTCATTGCTATAGAGGCGAAAGGTGGTACTGCCCAAACAGTCTTGCACTGGCTTGGTGGCTGCTGGCTTTCCCCCCACCACTGCCGCTGCCGGTAGTCCCTGTTGAATTTCACCGGCCAAGTTGGGACCAGAAAGAACGACGAGATCGTGATGCGGGCAGTAGGTTTGCCAAATATCCGCTGCTGTGGCAAAGGTTTCTGCTTCTAAACCCTTGGTGGCACTGACAAGGATGGTGTCTAGGGGGGGCTTGAGGGCGGCCACTTGGGCAGCGACTTCCCGCACAGCTTTGATGGGGAGAGCCGAAACCAATAAGTGAATCTCTTGGAAAAGAGCAGCCGAGAGTGCCCCCTGCGATCGCCCCCAGCAGGAGACCCTGCAGCCCTGTTGCTCAAATAGGTATGCCAGTGTTTGTCCCCAATGACCTAAGCCCAAAATCAATACCCTTGGGGACATACCATCCCCGTCCTAGGGCGTAACCGTTAGATTTTGAAATTGTTGCTGCTGTCGTTTGCGAAAGGCCTCTGCTTCAGCATTAAGATTCTCCATTTGATCCGCCACTACTTCGTTGGGATCGCGACCATCCATCAAATGCAGGCGATTCATCAGTCCGGGCACGGAAAAGTTGCCATTCTGGGGATTAAGAATGCTTCCCAAATCATTGGCATTGCCGTTTTGTTGCCAGCCTTCCATTGGGTTATTCGTGTTTGCAGTCTGGGCAAGCGCCATACCCCCGAGATTGAGAGTGAGTGCAGCAAGGGCAAGACTGGTGAGATAGCGAGGTGTCATGGGTCACTCCTCAAAACATGCGCTAGGAATGCAGACGATAGGATGGCTTAATCGGTGCCGAGGGCTGTACAAGGGATTATACCAAGTCTTTGTCCTTGCCTAGGGGTTGCAGAAGTAGCATTGACTGGGATCGGCAACGGCTTCAGGAACTGGCACTGTGAGTTGGTGCAAACAGCGTTGACAGCGGTAACGGCTGGCTTTGATGGCGCTGGTGGGTGCGCCACACCGTTCACAGGGTAGCCCCAGCAGTTTCTCACAAGCCACAAACCCCGGCCAGCCGCACTGGGGACAGCCCTGAGCCATTGCTTGAACGAGGTCAGCAGCCGCTTGAGCAATCACCTGCATGCGCGTCGGGTTCATGTGGGCCCGCATATCGGTTTCAAGGTGAATGGTGGGGCGATCGGTTTGCAGGCTAGCGATCGCCCTTTGCAACTGTTCCTCGCTTTGAATCCCTTTGAAAATTGGCGTATTGGGTAGAGGATCCGCCTGCGCCATTGCAATCAAACCATGGGATGGAAAGCCCACCCGTGCGCCAAAGGCCAAGGCCTCTTCAAGATGACTCACGGTGGCATGGTTAAAGTTGGTTTCTAGGGAGAGCACCTCCCCCCGCAAGACAAGGTCATGGCGGCGATCCACAAGCAGGATGAGTTCGCGATCGCTCGGAAGCATCGGAAATTGCGGATGAGGGCCAAAGCTCCCCTCACTGGCAACCACTAAGTCTGCCTCCGTTTGTGTCAGCACCGCTTCTGCCTTGGCGAGAGCTGCCTCCTCTTGGGTGCCACAGCGGGGAATTTCACGGCTAAACGTCCCAAAGCGATCGCTATCAAAATCCGAGGCCACAACCACCGTTACCCCTAGACGCGCCAGCACCGGGGCGATCGCCTGCTCTTTGCCATGCTTGGTGGCAAGAATAGCTGTTCGTCCTTGGAAATAGGAATCCGTCGCCTTAAACATCACCGCCGAGGTATGCCTCAATCACCTTGGGATCATTTTTAACCGTCAGGGGATCCCCTAAAGCAATGAGTTGACCAAAGTCCAATACTGCCAAGCGATCGCACAAACTCATCACCAAGGGCACATGGTGCTCAATGAGAATCACCGTCAGGTCAAAGGTCTCCTTGAGGCGGCGAATTAACTCACAGAGGTCTTGCTTTTCCTTGGGGTTCATACCCGCAGCCGGTTCATCTAACAAGAGCAGGCGGGGTTGCAGTGCCAAGGCACGCGCCAGTTCAAGGCGGCGTTGTTCACCATAGGGTAAGTTGCCTGCCCGCTCGTGGCGCCGCTCATAGAGATTCACCCAGTAGAGGAGTTCCTTGGCGCGGTTTTCCAAGCGCTCCTGAACATACCGTACGGGCGCTGCTCCCCAGAGGTTTGCCCAAAAACCGGCAGAGGCATGGAGATGCTGTCCCATGCGCACATTCTCCCAAACACTCATCTCTGGAAAGAGGCGAATATTTTGAAAGGTGCGAGCAATGCCCAACCCAGCAATCTGGTGGGGCTTAAGCAGGTGCAGGGGCTGCTGCTGAAACTGAATTTCTCCTGAGGTGAGAGGAATTAACCCCGTCAGCAGGTTAAAAAGGGTGGTTTTACCAGCGCCATTGGGGCCAATAATGCCAAAAATCTCCCCCGTTGCCACGCTAAAGGACACGCAATCAACCGCCTTGAGGCCGCCAAAGTAGCGGCACACATTCTCTAAGGTCAGGAGTGGCTGCGACATCTAGGGCTGAGAAGGGGGAAGTTTCTCGAAGGCTTGGTAGGCCATGCGCGAGACTTGGCGAATGAGTTCACTACCTCGGGGATCATTGTAGGGGCGTTTCACCATCATTGCTGCCACATAGCGTTGGCCATTGGGCATATCCACCATGCCCGCATCTCCCACCACAATACCAATATCGCCAGTTTTGTGGGCAATCGTAGCCCCTTTGCCAAGGCCAGCGGGCAAGAGGGTATTAGTGACCGTGCGCCGCATAATGTCCAGCAGGCGATCGCGACTACGGGGGGAGACAATTTCCCCCTGACCAATTTTCAGCATCAGCGTTGCCAAGTCGCGGGGGCTAGTGGTGTTGGTGCCCTTCATATCCGGTAGCAGATTGTTGATCACTGTATTTTCTAAGCCCCATTCCTGAAACTGTTGGTTGAGCACGGCTGCGCCCCCAAGGCGATCAATAATCATATTCGTTGCCGTGTTGTCGCTAATGGTAATCATTAAATCGGCCACCTCAAGGGCAGGATACTGGGAATTGGGCTTTTGATACTGCAGCGTACCGGCCTCAGGGGCAATCAGATCCGGACGCATGGTGAGGCGTTCATGGAGCGTGACTCGTCCCTCATCCACCGCCTTGAAAAAGGCAACAAGGATGGGAAATTTAATCGTAGAGGCCGCTGGAAAGACCGCATCGCCGCCTACATTCAGAGATGCCCCGGAGTCGAGGTTAAAAAAGTACAGCCCCGCCGTCAGATTGGGTTGACGGCTCACCAGTTGTTGAATTTGCTGTTGCAGAGTGGGGAGGGGACGTTCTGGGGGCAAGTTGGGGGTTGGTGTTTCAGGAGCGATCGCCTGACTGGCCGTGGTCTCTAGGGACAGTTTTTCAGGCTGCAACACCGACAGCAGTGTGCCGACTATGGTGGCAAGGGCAACCACACTGACGCCAAAGCGAAAAGTCATTAAGAACAAATTGGGACGGGGAGGCGTTGGGCTAGGAAGCGGTGACGGATGAGACAGTGAGGAAAGCGTAGAGGACGAAACCATTGAACGCGACTGAGCAACCATGCCATTTACTGTAGAGGGAAGGTGTCCGAAGCAATCGTGGCTGCGTGCTGAATCGCCCACTCCACCTGACGAACCATGCCCCGCAACAGCGCCACTTCGGCATCCGTGGGGTAGGCACGCCCGAGGAGCGATCGCACCTTGGCCATACGACTAGCAGCGGTATGGGGATACAAAAAACCAATCTGGAGCAGCACCTGCTCTAAATGGTCATAAAACCCCTGCAACCGCTCAAAGGGGACGGCAGACCCTTGGGGAAAAGTTCCCGCACTGTCGCAGGCCGTCAACCACAACTCATAGCAGCATACGGCAACAGCTTGCGCCAGATTCAAAGATGGATAAGCATTGGCCGTAGGAATCTGCACCAAACCATGGGCACACTCCAATTCTGCATTCGTGAGTCCCCGATCCTCGCGACCAAAGACCAGTGCCGACTGCGGGACAGCCAACAGTTGCGGTGCCGCCTGACGCGGTGTCCACAGAGGTAACGCCAAATCCGCCACCTCTCGCCCCACCGTGGCAAAGACCCGCTGACAATCCGCCAGTGCCGTTGCGAGGGAGTCCGTCATTCTGGCTTGCTGGAGCACATCCTCTGCATGAACCGCCCAGCGACGGGCTAGCTCTCCCTTGGGATCACAGCGGGGACTGACAATCCACAACTGCTGTAACCCCATATTTTTCATCACACGGGCAATGCTGCCGACATTGATCTCCCCTTGGGGTTCAACGAGCACAATGCGTACCGAAGGCAGGGTATCCACGCTTGCTGGCTGAGCCAAAATAAAAAAATAATTAACATTTTCTAGATGATTTTAGAAGACTTCTTTAATCTTTCTCAAGTCCTTACAAATTCAGGACTTTGCTGCATATTTCATAAAATTTAATAACTGTAACACGCTGAGTACGGTTCTTAGCGCAATCAGTAAAATTGGAAATAACTTTTTAGGTGTGACCCCTACTCGCAAACCGCGTTCCCTTGCTTAGGAAGTTCTCCAGAGATTTCCTAGGTACAGCTCTGTTCTAAAACATGGGGGACACAAAGGGGGCTTCTCTCCTATAGAGACTTTCACCGTTTTAACTGTGTTCCATCCCTGTGAAGAGGGCTGGGTTTTGGGCTGGCAGCAGGGGTCTTGACTTATGTGGTGTGGTTCTGTCAATGAGGAGTTAACTCATGTGGCGTTTTATGAGCTTGCATTGGCCAAAACTCAGTGCCGTCGGCATCCTGTACTGTGGTCTAGCCGCTGGCTTAGGTTATCTTACGAACCTACAACTGGATGCAATGCACAATCAAGCAAAAAATCAAGCCATCACCGTGCAATTGTCCCATAGCCTGAATGACCTCAATCCCTGAGTCAAGAGGCTTTAGCTTCGAGGGGGAGATCCTCCGTCAGACCAATTTCCCGTTTCAGCAGCTCAACCGACTGTGGATCAATGTAGCTTTCGCAGCAAATGAGACGGGGGATGCGAATCAACTCATGACGGGCCGCCGCAATAGCTGCTTTGACCCGTTCCCCACTGGCGCGATCGCTAATGATCGTGTGGGCACGGTGCACCAAGGCATTGAGCTTATAGCTATCGTTGGCTTGAGCCGTCACCAAGAGTAGCTCATCCCCTCGCAAACTGTGGATCATCACCTCGGCCACACCGAGGGTACCGGAACTCAGGCTCACCAACCCCAAGCAGGAGCCTTTTGGCAATTGTCGCACCACTTCCAGTTCCCGCTGGTAGTTGTAGATGTCGATGAAAAATACTCGCACGTCCTTATCGCGGGTAATCGCTTCCGTCATGCTGGCAAAATAGCGCACGGTAACGACAGTTGCAGAGGTATCGCCATCAAGGACGGTTTCTAAGTCTTCAAGAAAAATCAGCTCGACGGGAATTGGCAGCAGTTGTTGCAGTTCCTGAACAATCAGTTCGCCAGCCCCTTGATCGTGGCGGGGCACCGTCACCAAAACCCTCACTCCAGCTTTCTGGCGGGCATCAATCTCGGCAAGGAATAACTCGCGAATTTGACTCAGGGAATAGCCCATTTCGAGGAGGGTATCGACACTTTCTTGAACAATGCGGTGTACAGGCACAACAGCGGGTCGGCGTTGGCGAGGACGGGTTTCCTCTTGGCCGAGGGCACGCACATAGATGCCCGACCCCACTTGGGGCACGACTAAACCAGCAGCTTCAAGGCGTTCGTAAACTTTGCTGATCGTGTTGCGGTGCAATCCAGTTTGCATGGCGAGCTGCCGCGTACTGGGCAAGCGATACCCCGGCGGAAATTGCCGTGCAGCGATCGCAAAACTAATTTGGTTAAAGAGCTGAGTTGAAGCAGGAATTTCGCTATCTGGTTGGATGTGGAATTGAACCATACGTGTCCTTTCGCCCATCAGGTACTGTCCTAGAGGGATACGCCCTCCTTGGTGTGACTATGCCAGATGCAAAACCTACCCCCAATCGCTGCATAAACCGTCACAGTTAGTGAGTAATTTTACCGCACTTGCTACCGATCGTTCTTTTTGGGGCGATAAAGCACGGTTACAGGGTCACCACCAAGTTGTCGCGGTGGACAATCGTATCGGCAGCGGCATAGCCGAGGATCTTGGCTAGTTCGCTGGACTGTTGCCCCTGCACACGCCGGATTTCTTCACTGTTGTAGTTGACAAGGCCACGGGCAATTTCAGTGCCTGCGGGGTCACAGAGCTTAACAGCATCTTGGGCTTGAAACTCCCCTGCAACACGGGTGATGCCTGCTGCTAAGAGGGACTTGCCCCCCACAGTAATGGCCTTAACGGCACCCTCATCGAGCCACAACTCGCCTTTGGGAATGAGGGCACGGGCAATCCAGCGTTTGCGGGCATTGATGGTTTTGGGACGGGGTTCAAAGTGGGTGCCCAAGGGCTCACCCGCAAGAATTTTTAGCAGGTTGGTGGGCGATCGCCCATCGGTAATGACAGTGCGTACGCCGGCTTCGGTGGCAATCTCGGCAGCCCGAATTTTGGTGGCCATGCCCCCGGTGCCCCAAGGGGAGCCAGCAGCACCAATTTGAATCGTTTGGGCTAACTCGGCTAAGGAGACCACCCGCTCAATGGGAACGGCTGTTTTATCAATGCGCGGGTCCGCTGAGTAGAGGCGATCGACATCCGTGAGCAAAAATAACCAATCGGCTTCCACAAGGCTCGCCACAAGGGCTGAGAGAGTATCATTGTCGCCAAACTTGAGTTCATCCACCGCCACCGTATCGTTTTCATTGACAATGGGGATGACGCCCAGTTCAAACAGCGCTTGGAACGTGTTGTAGATATTCAGGTAGCTCTGGCGATCGACAAAATTTTGCCGCGTCACGAGGATTTGGGCAATCGGCTGGCGCAGGACTGAAAAAAGATCATCGTACATGCGCATTAGGTGTCCCTGCCCCACTGCTGCCACTGCTTGTTTTTGGGCTAATTGTTGGGGACGCTCTGTTAAGCCCAAGCGCACAGCACCCACGCCCACCGCCCCAGAGGAGACGAGTACCACGCGATCGCCCCGCCGTTGACAGTGACACAAGACCTCCACCAGTTGGGCAATGGTGGCCAAGGCTAGATTTCCTTCTTTACCCCCCGTTAAGCTCGATGTGCCAATTTTGACGACCAGTGTTTGTGCCATGGGGAGTCGGGACGGATATTGACCAGTGGGTATAGGATCAGACGTGCTCATTGTATCGCGGTGGGAGACAGCCAATGAACTCAGGGTTTTGGTCTGAGGTGCTGCAAACCTGTCAACAGATTCAACAGGTGGTTGCCCCCCGTTTGCTGGAGTGGGCAGGGCAATCCCCCAGCGATCGCAAAGCCGATGGCAGCCTTGTTACCCGCGCCGACCTTTGGGCCGATCAGAAAATCACCGCGATGCTGCAAGAGCGCTTTCCCCACCATGGCTGCCTGAGTGAAGAGGGCAACCATACCTACGGTGGTGAACAGTGGTGTTGGATCATTGATCCGATTGATGGCACGACTAACTATAGTCATGGTCTGCCCATTTGGTGTATTGCCCTCAGTCTGCTCTACCAAGGCACACCCGTATTTGGCTATGTGCACGTTCCCGGCTTGCAGCAGACGTTTTATGGCTTCTATCAAGCCCCTGACCATGCCAACGGTGCCTATTTGAATGAGAAACCCATTCGCGTCAAGGTCAGTGAGCCAACGTTGCAGACGTTTTTTAGTCTTTGTGCCCGCAGTACTGATGTGCTCAAGCGCTCCTTCCCCTGCAAAATTCGCATGTTGGGATCCGCCAGTTACAACTTGCTGACCGTTGCTGCGGGTTATACGCTCGGTGCTGTGGAGCGCACACCTCGCATTTGGGATGTTGCCCCCGCTTGGCCAATTGTCCATGCCGCTGGTGCCCACTGGCAATGGTTAGACCCGCCAGAACCGTGGCAGAGAATGTTTCCCATTCAGCCGGGGCAGGAAGCCGGGAGTCGTATCTTTCATACACTGGTGAGTGCCAGTCCCAGCTTGGGGCAATTTTTTGCAGCGTACATTATCTAAAATGCGTACATTATCTAAAATGCAGCTTGAGGGGATCAGCTCATCAAAAATCATGCAAAGCAATCTTTATGAAAGCGACTTTTATGCTTGGACCCTAGAGCAGGCGAAGCTACTCAAGACAGGCGACTTTAGCCATCTTGATATTGCCCACCTAGTAGAGGAAATCGAAGCCTTGGCACGGCAGCAGCGGCAAGAACTAAAAAACCGCCTCGGTGTTTTGATTGGGCATTTGCTGAAGTGGGAGTACCAGCCAGAAAGACGCAGTAAAAGTTGGCGAGTCACGATTCAGATGCAACGACGCGAGATTAAGGATTTATTGGAGGAAAATCCTAGCCTTCAGTCTTATCTAACGAAGGCGATCGCCAAAGCCTATTTGGCAGGACTAGACTTAGTGTGCTTGGAAACGCCCCTAGACTATCCAGATTTACCCCCAACCTGTCCCTATACCCTAGAACAATTGCTCGACCCAGACTTCCCGCGAGATTTGTATCCCACGGAATAGTTCACCATCAAAGGCCATGACCTCTCCTCTGTATGACACGGACTTTTATGCTTGGACCCTAGAGCAGGCGAAGTTGCTCAAGGCAGGCGACTTTGGCCACCTTGATATTGCCCACCTAGTAGAGGAAATCGAAGCCTTGGGACGGCAGGAGCGTCGGGAGCTAGAAAATCGCCTCGGGATTCTCATTGGACATCTCCTGAAGTGGGACTATCAGCCGCAAAAACGCAGTAAAAGCTGGCGAGCAACCATTCGCGAACAACGGCGAGCTGTGCAGAGACTGATCCATCAAAACCCCAGCCTGGAACCCTACTTACCCCAGGCGATTGCTGAGGCCTATGAATCTGGCAAAGATTTAGTGGTGCGTGAAACCCCCTTGGACTACTCAGATCTCCCTGAAACCTGCCCCTATACACTGGGGCAACTCTTTGATCCCGACTTTCCTGCCACGAAGTAAAAAACTTCAGCGTTCTGAAGCATACTCATGGCATCAAGGCTATACTGGCAGTGACGACGTGGAGTCGCAGTATGGATACAGCCCAAATTAAAGCTCTAGTGGAAAAAGCCCTAGAAGATAAAATTCTTACCCTCGAAGAGCATGGCCAAATTATTGACGCAGTGCTTTCCGATGGCCAAATTTCCGAAGAAGAGGAAAAAATTTTACAGGAACTCCTCGAACGGGTCGCCTCTGGGGAAATTGATTCCCAGTATTAGGGTGTTTTCATCTGCACTCGCCCTTGGCGCAGGACGTGCCATTCCCCCGATTGCCATTGCACGACGGTTGAAGGTTCTGGGGGGGTAGGGGGTAACTGCCACGGGTGGAGCGTCAGCACTTGGGGAAACTCACGGGCGATCGCCCCCCATTCAATGAGTGGCGGCTGACCTGAACGGTTAATACTGGTGGTGGCCAATGGTCCTGTTTGCTCGAGGAGGGCTTGGGCAGGCGGCCAATCGGGAACCCGCAAGCCAATCGTGCCTGTACCTAGGGGGTTCAAACCCGCAGGAAGTTCAGCAGCGGGCAACACCAAGGTCACGGCTCCCGGCCAATAACGCGCCGCCATAGCAGACCACTGCTCCCATTCAGCAGCACTACCGCGCACAAAGGGCCAGAGTTGCTCAGGATTGGCGCCCATGAGGATCAAGGGTTTAGACGGTTGGCGCTCCTTGGCAGCATAGATCAATTCCCCGCGATCGCACCGACTGGCCAAGGCGGGCACCGTATCGGTGGGAAAACTAATCAACCAATTGCCCGCTCGCACTGCGGCGACTAAGGCAGCCATACTCACCTGTGCCATATTTCTCCTCTACCAACCCATGGCAGCACCTTCCCCCCGCGGATCGGCTGCCCCTTCCAATTGTCCCTGATCCAAAACGCGAATTAAGCTGGCATTTCCCCAAGGGCGGCTTTGTTCTACCCGATAGCCCCACTGTTGCCACGCTTGAATCCAAGAACTTGGAATCGTTGGCTCGACAAAGAGGGTATCCGGTGCCCACTGCTGATGAATGCGGGGACGGGCAACGGCGGTGGCGGCATCCTGCCCTAAATCAACGACGTTCAGAAACAGTTGCAGCACAGTGGTAATAATGCGACTGCCGCCGGGGGAGCCTAAAACCATATTGGGGCGATTATCCTTGAGGACAATTGTTGGACTCATGCTCGAAAGGGGACGCTTGCCGGGTTCGATGCCATTGGCAAGGGGGGCATTTTCTGATTGAATACCAACCACACCAAAGAGGTTGGGTTGATTGGGGGCAATGGCAAAATCATCCATTTCATTGTTGAGGAGAATCCCCGTTTGCGGCACCACCACACCCGCCCCAAAGGGACCATTAATCGTAAAGGTTAGGCTAACGGCATTTCTTTGGGCATCGACAACATTCAGGTGACTGGTGTTGTCTGACTCTGCAAGTTGAATTGGGGTTGCGGCACTCACAGCACGTTGGGGACGGGCACGACGGGGAAGAATTTCAGTGACCCGCTGTTGGGCATAGCGAGGATGGGTGAGGGCCGTGACCGGCACCGGCACAAAGTCACTATCCCCGAGGTAACGGGCGCGATCGGCGTAGGCAATTTGCATGATGCTGGCTAGGTAGTGACCGCGATCGCTGGGGGTAGAAGCAGGGGGCAACAGTTGCCAGAGGTTGAGCATTTGCACAAGGGCCACACCACCAGCAGAGGGGGGTGGCATCGAACAGATCTGAAACGCACGATAGGTGCCACAAATTGGCTCTCGCCAAACGGGGGTATAGGTTCGTAAATCCTCTAGGGTGATCTTGCCCCCTTGCTGTGCCATAAACTCGGCAATCGCTCTGGCAATCCAACCCTCATAAAAGCTGCGGGGATCACGGGCGATCGCCCCCAAGGTTTTTGCTAGCTCCGGCTGTTGAATCACCGTGCCCAAGGGGGGAACTTGGCCATCCCTGAGGAAAATGCGCGCGGCGGTAGCATCGTGCTGCAGAACGGCTTGGCGCATCGTTGCCCACTGCTGATAACGTGGGGTAACCCCAAACCCCTGTTGGGCAGCCTGAATGGCGGGTGCCACCACCTGCGACCAAGGCAGTTGACCATAGTGCTGGTGCAAAGCGGCTAAGCCAGCAACGGTGCCGGGGGTGCCTGCGGCCAAGACCCCATCCAAACTGGCGCGGGGAATCACCTCTCCCTTCGCGTTGAGATACATCGTTGGTGTCGCTTGCAGGGGGGCACGCTCCCGAAAATCAAGGGCACGCAGGGTTTGAGATTGGGCGTGATACACAAGGACAAAGCCACCGCCACCAATCCCAGCGGCATAGGGTTCAACGACGGCGATCATGAATGCGGTTGCCACGGCTGCATCCACGGCATTGCCCCCTGCCTTGAGGATATCTCTTCCTACGTTTGCTGCTGCGAGTTGAGCTGCTGTCACCATTCCCCGCTGGCTAATCGTTTGAGCTGGGGCGGGTGGGGCGGCAAAAAATGTTACCGCTAGGACAATAGCGAGGAAGGGCGATCGCCCCCATTGCTCAACCTTCCCTAGAGTGAATCCTTGCCCCATGATTGATTTGGCTCAAAACTGCTGCGGAACCCCAGCCTGTAAAATACACGAAGAGAGCAGTATTGCAAACGTCCTCAACCGCCAAGGTTCATTTTTGCCATGCCAAATTCACTGTTAGAAACCAGTTGGTGGGTACCCTGTTATGGCTTAGTGGGTGCAGCCCTGACGTTGCCTTGGGCCACCGGTGTTGTGCGGCGCACCGGGCCTCGACCCGCAGCCTATTTCAATCTGCTGATGACGATTGTTGCTTTTGTGCATGGCTTTTTCCTATTGCAACAAACTCGCAGTGGCGCCACCGCAACGATTGTTTGGCATTGGCTACAGGCACCGGGACTCGATCTCTCGTTTTCATTGCTCATCAACAGTGTCACCACGGGGGCTATGGAGTTGGTGACGGGTCTGAGCATCTTGGCGCAGATTTTTGCCCTAGGTTATCTCGAAAAGGACTGGGGCATGGCACGCTTCTTTGCCTTGATGGGCTTTTTTGAGGCGGCCCTCAGTGGCATTGCGATCAGTAACTCGTTGCTCCTCAGCTATGGTCTGTTGGAGATGCTGACCCTCTCGACCTATTTGCTGATTGGCTTCTGGTATGCTCAGCCCCTTGTGGTCAAAGCAGCACGGGATGCCTTTCTCACCAAACGGGTGGGGGATATCTTACTCCTCATGGGGGTAGTCGCTGTCGGCAGCCTTGCGGGGAGTTATGATTTTCCCGATCTCTACCAATGGGCAGAAGACGCCAATTTACCAGACGGTTGGGGCTTTTTACTGGGCTTAGCCTTGATTGCAGGTCCCACGGGTAAATGTGCTCAAGTGCCTTTGCACCTGTGGCTCGATGAAGCGATGGAAGGGCCCAACCCCGCTTCGATTATGCGCAACTCAGTGGTGGTGGCGGCGGGTGCCTATATTCTCATTAAGCTACAGCCGATTCTGGTGGCCTGCCCGGGGGCAAACATTGCGCTGATCCTGATTGGGGCGGTGACTGCCATCAGTGAATCCCTTGTTTCCATTGCCCAGATTGACATTAAACGGGCACTGTCCCACTCGACGAGCGCCTATCTGGGGTTGGTGTTTATTGGGGTCGGCACCAACTGGACAGATTTTGCCCTGTTTGTCTTGCTCACCCACGCGATCGCCAAGGCACTGCTGTTTATGAGTATTGGCAGTGTGATTATGACCACTAACTGTCAGGATTTGACGGAATTGGGGGGCTTAGGCGGACGGATGCCAGCCACAAGTTCAGCCTTTGTGATCGGCGGTCTATCCCTAATTGGCTGTCTGCCCTTGGGTGCCTTTTGGTCGTTTTATCGCGGCATTGACTATTACTGGCAAACCCAGCTTGGCTTGGTGGGGCTGATTTTGCTGGTTAATACCCTAACGGCTGTCAACCTCACCCGTGTCTTTCGCTTGGTCTTCTTGGGGTCTGCCCAACCCAAAACCCGCCGCGCCCCCGAAGTGCCTTGGCCGCTAGCAGTGCCAATGGTCACCCTGAGTATTTTGAACTTGCTGGTGCCCTTCATTTTGCAGCGAGTGCAGTTGTTACCGACAACGATTGATTGGTGGATTGTGGTTCTGCTTGTGGTGTCGGGATTCACTGGAATTCTCCTTGGCGGCTTTGTCACCCTCAAACGCCAGTGGACACGTCCGATCAAGGTGCCCTTGCGCTTTGTGCAGGACCTGTTAGCCTACGATCTTTACATTGAGGAACTCTATCGCTATACCGTGGTCTGGGCAGTGCGATCGCTCTCGCAGTTGAGCGCTTGGGTGGATCGCCACATTGTCGATCGCATTGTGAATACAACGGGTGTGGCATCCCTTGTGGGGGGTGAGTTGCTCAAGTACAGTGCCAGTGGTCAATCCCAAGCCTATTTGCTGCTGGTGTTTATTGGTGTGGCGATTCTTGGGGGGGCGATCGCATGGCTACTACTGTAATGCCGCTGTTAAGTTTCCTTCTCTGGGTGCCCTTACTCGGTGCCCTTGCCCTCAGCCTGTTACCCGCTGAAAGTCTGGGACGCACCTACCGCAGTTTAGCCGCTGTCGTGATGGCGATCGCCCTTGTCGTCAGTCTCGCGATCGCCCGTCTATTTGACCCCGCCAATGCAGCACCGCAATTAACCGAGGTGATTCCTTGGTTGGAGCCACTGGGCTTGAGCTATCGCCTGAGCGTGGATGGCCTGTCGCTGCCGCTATTGGTCTTAAATAACTTCCTGACGCTGATTGCCCTCTTGGCCACTTCTGTCAATCTGCCCCGTCCGCGGTTGTATTACCCGCTGGTACTGCTGTTGAATGCGGGTGTCAGTGGCGCTTTTTTGGCCGATAATTTGCTGCTCTTTTTCCTCTTCTATGAATTGGAGTTGATTCCCCTCTACCTTCTGATTGCGATTTGGGGTGGGGCACGGCGCAGTTATGCCGCCACCAAGTTTTTAATTTACACAGCCATTTCTGGGGTGCTGCTCTTGGCTGGCTTTCTGGGACTGGTGTGGTTAGCCCATGCCCCCTCCTTTGACTTTGACCCCCAGTTATCCACCCTCTTACCCCTGAGTTCACAGCTGGTTCTGTTGGGGCTGATTTTGGTGGGCTTTGGCATCAAGATTCCCCTCGTGCCCTTCCATACGTGGCTACCTGATGCCCACGTTGAAGCCTCCACGCCGATTTCTGTGCTGCTGGCGGGGGTACTCCTGAAATTGGGTACCTATGGGCTAGTGCGCTTTGGCGTGCAGTTATTTCCGCAGGCATGGCAAGTTTTGGCGCCGGGGTTGGCCACTTGGGCGGTAGTCAGTGTCCTCTACGGTTCCCTAATGGCGATCGCCCAAACGGATATGAAAAAAATGGTGGCCTACAGTTCCATTGGGCACATGGGGTTTGTTCTCTTGGCCACTGCCACTGCCACTCCCTTGAGTATTTTGGCGGCTATTGCCCAAATGATGAGCCACGGGTTAATTTCCGCCCTCCTCTTTTTACTGGTGGGGGTTGTCTATGAAAAAACCGGCAGCCGCAACATTGAGGTACTGCGGGGATTGCTGAACCCTGAGCGGGGGTTGCCCCTGATTGGTAGCCTGATGATTGTCGGTGTCATGGCCAGTGGCGGTATCCCCGGCATGGTGGGCTTTGTGGCGGAGTTCCTGATCTTCCGCAGTAGTTTCCTCACCTTCCCAGTGCAAACACTCCTGTGTATGGTGGGGACGGGCTTAACAGCAGTGTATTTTCTCTTGCTGGTGAACCGCGTCTTTTTTGGTCGTTTGCCCAATGAATTGACGGATTTGCCGCCCGTGGCGTGGGGCGATCGCCTGCCGAGCCTCCTATTAGCCACGCTAATCTTGATCTTAGGGATTGTTCCCAACTGGCTGATCCATTGGAGTGAAACCACCGTTAGCCTTCTCACCACTGCTGTTGCTACGCTGCCCGTACCATGACCCTGATTACTGCTGCTCCAACCTCCCTGCATCAAGAACTGCGTACCGCCATCCTAGAGCGGTTGCTGAATGGTCAAGCCCTGTTACCGGATACGCCAACCCATGTGATGGAAGTGGTGGGCATCCTCAAAAGCTATGGGGTGGTGCTCAAGGCCTACGCGGAAAATCTCTGCGACATTAGTGAGCGGCAGTTTCTGGTGCTCTTTCCCTTTTTCAAATACTTCAACGGTGAGATTACCATTCCCAAGCTGCTGCGCCACTGGTGGCACGACCGCATTAACTACGAATACGCCGAATACTGTATGCGTGCCATGATGTGGCATGGGGGCGGCGGTCTTGATGCCTTCCTTGATTCGGCAGAATTTCGGCAATTGGCGGCCAAGGCGATCGCCGCTAAACTGCGGGGCAATCCCCTGATGCAATTCGTGAACCAGCTTTTTCCAGAGTTTTTGCTGGAAACGGTGCGGATGCTCTGCTACTACAGTGGCTTGGGGCAGTTTTGGACGGTGATGTATCCCATCTTTCTCACCTTGAGCGATCGCTACGATGCGGGTGAGATTCGCAGCATTCCCGATGTCGTAGATCATATTCGCGCGGGACTGATTGCGGCTGCCGATCGCCCCATTACCTACAGCGTTACCATTCACGGCCAAACTTACGATATTCTACCGGCTAGCGCTGGTCTTACCTTTTTAGCCGACACCGCCATTCCCTATGTCGAAGCGGTGTTCCTGCGGGGTACCCCCTTCTTTGGCCTCATTTCCTTCAATGCCCAAGCGCAACAAATTTCCCGCGATCAAAGCGAGTTTGGTTATGGTGCCCTGTTTGCGGATCCCATTCCCACGGGTGCGGCTGGTATTCCTCCCACACTGCTCATGCAGGATATGCGCCACTATCTCCCTCCCTATCTTTTAGAGTTCTATCGTCGCCAAGGCCGAGGGGAAGACGATCTGCGCGTGAAAATTTGCCAAACCTTCCAAAAATCAATGTTTTGCGTCACCACAGCGGCAATCACTGCCCTTGCCCCCTATCCTTGGACGACCACTGACCCCCAAGAGCAAGCCGCCAATCGGGCATTCTACGAAACGTGGCTGGATCGCCTCGAAACCTCCCGCCTCTGGAACGTGCAACTGAGCAACTAACCAAGGCTCAGGCAGCGATCCGCGATAAGATAGTAAGGCAGTTCATCTCCCTCCATTGACAATAAAATGACCTATATTGATTGGCTTGCGCAAACGGATCCCTTGGTCGCTGAAATGGTACAGCGGGAAGTCCAGCGGCAGCAGCAACACCTTGAACTGATTGCCAGCGAAAACTTTACTTCTCCTGCGGTGATGGCCGCTCAAGGCACAGTTCTCACCAACAAATATGCCGAGGGATTGCCCGGTAAACGCTACTACGGTGGCTGCGAATTTGTGGATGAAGTAGAGCAACTGGCCATCGATCGCGCCAAGGAACTCTTTGCCGCCGCCCACGCCAATGTGCAACCCCACTCCGGTGCCCAAGCCAATTTTGCCGTCTTTTTGGCACTGCTCAATCCCGGCGACACGATTATGGGGATGGATTTGTCCCACGGTGGCCATCTCACCCACGGTTCCCCCGTCAACGTTTCTGGTAAATGGTTTAACGTCGTTCACTACGGTGTCCATCCTGAAACAGAACGCCTCGATATGGATCAAGTGCGGGATTTGGCGCGGCAGCACCGTCCTAAGCTGATCATCTGCGGCTATTCCGCCTATCCGCGCGTCATTCCCTTTGCCGAGTTTCGCCAAATTGCCGATGAAGTGGGGGCCTACCTCATGGCCGATATTGCCCACATTGCCGGTTTGGTTGCCACAGGTCACCATCCCAATCCTGTGCCCCTTTGCGATGTGGTCACCACCACCACCCATAAAACCCTGCGCGGCCCTCGCGGCGGCCTGATTCTTACCCGTGATGAAGAGTTGGGCAAAAAGTTCGATAAAGCCGTCTTTCCCGGTACCCAAGGGGGGCCGTTGGAGCACGTTATTGCCGCTAAGGCGGTGGCCTTTGGTGAAGCCCTTAAGCCCGAGTTCAAAGCCTATTCTGGCCAAGTGATCCGCAATGCCCAAGCCCTCGCTGCGGGGCTGCAAGCGCGACAACTGCGCCTTGTCTCTGGGGGCACCGATAACCACTTGATGCTGATTGACCTGCGATCGGTAAATCTAACGGGCAAAGAGGCCGATCGCCTGATGGGGGAAATCAATATCACCACCAATAAAAATACGATTCCCTTTGACCCTGCCTCCCCCTTTGTCACCAGTGGTCTGCGGTTAGGAACCCCAGCGTTGACAACCCGTGGCTTCACTGAGGCTGAGTTTACGGAAATCGCCGAAATTATTAGCGATCGCCTGCATGCCCCCGAGGATGAGGTGATTAAAAACCGCTGCCGCGAGCGGGTGGCTGCCCTCTGTACTCAATTTCCCCTCTATCCCCACTTGCAATTGCCGCAACCAGTGCTAGCCTGAGAGGGAATCCTGCTGCCAATGCCCTGAACAGATGCTGTACCACCTGATTGCCTTCCTTGCTGCCATTGCCGTTGTTCTGTTGGTCACCCCCATTGTCAATGACTTTGGCCAGAAGGCAGGGTTTGTCGATCGCCCCAATGCCCGTAAGATTCACACTCGTCCCATGGTGCGTTTAGGGGGGGTATCGATCTTTTTAGGCAATCTGGTGGCGCTGCTGATTGTTTGGAATGCGGGAGGATTTGGCGTCCTACCTCAGCCAGCAGAATATGAGATTTGGGGGGTCACCCTTGGCGGGGTGGCCTTTTTCCTGATTGGCCTCTCAGATGATCTGTTGACCTTGCCGGCGCTCCTACGCCTTGTCCTGCAATTTCTGGTGGCGGGTATTGTCTGGGCGGTGGGGGTCAAAATTCGCATTATCACAGTGCCTTTGGTGGGAACTGTTGACCTCGGCTGGCTCAGTTTGCCCTTGACCACAGTGTGGCTAGTGGGGATTGCCAATGCCATTAACTTCATTGATGGTGTGGATGGTCTGGCAGCGGGAGTGTCGGGTATTGCTGCCTCAGCGATGCTGTTTGTCTGTATGCTGATGGGGGAGCCGGAGGCAGGACTATTGGCAGCTGCCTTGGCAGGAGGTGCCTTGGGGTTTCTACGCTATAACTTCAATCCGGCACAAATTTTCATGGGCGATGGCGGCGCCTACTTCATGGGTTTTACCCTTGCCGGCCTAGGGGTCATTGGCCTTGTGAAAGCCTACACAGCGGTGGCAATTTTGCTGCCCCTATTAATTCTGGCTGTGCCTATTGTGGACACCTCAACCGTTGTTTTTAACCGCCTCCTGAAAGGGCAGTCTCCCTTTGCCCCCGATAAGGGACATCTACACCATCGCCTTCTCAACGCCGGTCTTTCCCAGCGGATGACGGTGCTGTTTATCTATTGCCTAACGCTATGGGTGGGGAGTCTGGCCTTGGCCTTGGCCGGTTTGCCGGGGGGATGGGGCTATGCCGTGGCCGCCTCCCTTTTGATGGGCTTTGCCGCTTGGTATGTATGGGAACGGGTGCGCAACAACGAAGATGCCTGAAACAATGAGTGCAGAGATTATTTGCGTGGGCACAGAATTGCTGCTGGGGGAAATTCTCAACAGCAATGCCCAGTTTTTGGCCCAGCAACTGGCAAGCTTGGGGATTCCCCACTACTATCAAACCGTGGTGGGCGACAATCCCACTCGCATCAAAAAAGTCCTCGCTATTGCCTGCGATCGCGCCCGCCTATTGATTTTCACGGGTGGCCTTGGCCCCACGCCCGATGACCTGACAACGGAAACCATCGCCGATTTCTTTCAAGCGCCCCTCGAAGAACGTCCTGAAATTATTGCCGATCTAGAACGCAAGTATGCCCATCGCGGCGGCTTTAGTCCCAGTAACCGTAAACAGGCGCTCCTGCCTGCGGGCGCCCAGATTTTGCCCAACCCGATTGGCAGTGCCCCCGGTATGATTTGGCAGCCGCGCACGGGTCTGACAATTCTCACCTTTCCCGGTGTTCCCGCCGAAATGAAGCAGATGTGGCAAGAAACTGCGGTGCCCTTTTTGCGCTCCCAGGGCTGGGGAAAAGAGGTGATTTACAGCCGTGTGCTGCGTTTCTGGGGCATCCCTGAATCGGTACTTGCGGAAAAAGTGGCTGCCCAAATTGCCCGTGAGCATCCCACGGTGGCGCCCTATGCCAGCAATGGGGAAACCCGCCTCCGCATTACCGTCCGTGCCAAGGACGAAGCAGAAGCCCAGCAATTGATTCAACCCGTTGAAGCAGAAATCCGCCAAATTGTCGGCCTAGATTGCTACGGTGCGGATGAGGATACCCTTGCCAGTGCGGTAGCGCGGCTGCTTCAGGAACGACAGCAAACAGTGGCAGTGGCAGAGTCCTGCACCGGCGGTGGCCTTGGGGAGATGCTAACCCGTTTGCCGGGGAGTTCCCTCTCGTTTAAGGGGGGCGTAATTGCCTACGCCAATGATGTCAAGGTAACTCTACTGGGGGTCAATCCTGAGGACTTAGAGCAAGAAGGCGCCGTGAGTGCCGTGGTGGCTGCCCAGATGGCTTTAGGCGTGAAAACGCGTTTAGGCAGTGACTGGGGCGTCAGTATTACCGGGATTGCTGGCCCCGGCGGCGCGACGCTCAGTAAGCCAGTGGGACTGGTGTATATTGGCGTGGCACTGCCCAATGGCGAGGTCATGACTCGTGAATTTCGCTTTAGTGGTCAACGGGGACGGGATTGGGTGCGACATCTCAGTGCGATGAATGCCCTCGATGTATTGCGGCGGCAGTTATTGGTGAATCGATGAGTCACGGTCTGCTCTGGTTACCCCTATTGGCTATTTTTATCGTGCTCGCACGGTTGGGGTGGGTCGAGTACCGGAAGGTGGAACACTATCGCCAGTGGGCAAAAAATTTTGAAACCAGTAAATATGACATTGCCGCTGTCCTCGGTCAGCAGGGCGATCGCTTGACGTGGGGACACCCTACCCAACAGGGCATTATTCATTTGCAAACTTGCGAATTATCGACTATTCAAAACATTTGGATTGAGTGTAACGGTCAACGAATTGACACACAAACTACTCCTTTTAAAGGAGCAATTCAACTGGTGCTAGAAACCTTTACAGGAGACTGTTATCGCATTCCTTTTACAGAATTCACCCTTGCCTTGGCATGGCGCGATCGCCTGCAACGGGCGATCGGGAACTGATAAGGTTGATTAAAAACGAAAAAAAATCTAAATTGTGCTTGACTAAGCTTGACAATTAAGCGAAGTCTGACTAGAGTTACTTAAATAGTGAGCTAACGGGGGATACCAAAAAGGCAGGGTTTTCCTTCGCTTTTTTAGCGACTGTAGGACTTGTGTCTTTTTGGGTTTAAGGAAAGAGTAGCCAATAGGAAAGTGCAAAATTCTACAAAGCACTTGACTTTTGTATTTACACCTTAACCTTGGGAGGCCTATCCTCATGTGCAAAAGACTACACCCCGTTTTGGCTTGTGTTGTTAGCACAACAGTGCACATTATTCTGGTCACCACACCTGCATTGTCTCAAACTCGAGACTGTGGGAATCCTATTCCTCCTTTTTTTCCTTTTTTCAATTCTACCGGTGGTGGAGGGAACGAAAACCTAATTTGTGGCGCAAATAACAATTTACTCCCTGCCTTGCAACGGTCTATTGCTGTTGGTATTAGCAACACAGTAAATGGTGGCACTGTCGCCAATCATGCGATCGGTAATAATAACCGAATTGACCAAGTTAATGCTCAGAATCATGCCTTTGGCTCTAACAACACAATCGGCGTTGGAGCGCTTACTGTAGATAACGACAAAGGCAACAATAACACTGCCCTAGGAGCAGAAAATCAAGTCAGCACAGTTGGAACACCCAGTGGATCAGGTCTTTTTCCCAATGCAGCTCGCAATAACAATACCGCAGTCGGTTATCAAAACGTTGCTGATGGCACTACGAATACAACTGGCAGTAACAACACCGCCATTGGCATGCAGAACCGAGCCGAGGGTGATAACAACACTGCTGTGGGGATGCAGAACCGAGCCCAAGGAGCTAATAGCACCGCAATGGGGATGCAGAATTCAGCGAATGCAGTAAATGCCACCGCTGTGGGGATGCAGAACCAAGCTCTAGGAAATGACAGCAGTGCGGTTGGATTTGCAAACACCGCCCAAGGAAATAGAAGCACCGCAATGGGGTTTGTGAACCGAGCTCTGGGAAATGACAGCAGCGCAGTTGGCTTTGCAAACACCGCACAAGGAGCTAATAGCACCGCAATGGGGTTTGTGAATCAAGCCAATGCAGACAACACTACAGCTGTGGGGTTTGTGAACCAAGCCAATGCAGTAAATGCCACCGCAATGGGGATGCAGAATTCAGCGAATGCAGTAAATGCCACCGCTGTGGGGATGCAGAATTCAGCGAATGCAGTAAGTGCCACCGCTGTGGGGATGCAGAATAATTATGATGGCGCCACCAACACCTACCTGCCCCCTGGCGACAACAGTACCGCTGTAGGGATGCAGAACCGAGCCACCCAAACAAACGCCACCGCCGTGGGTAGACAGAACTTTGCCACTCAACAGGACGCCACCGCCGTAGGCTCTGGTAACCAAGCCCAAGGATTTCAGAGCAGCGCGGTTGGCTTTACAAACACTGCCCAAGGAACTAGAAGCACCGCAATGGGGTATGTGAACCAAGCCCAAGGAGATAGAAGCACCGCAATGGGGTATGAGAACCAAGCCCAAGGAGATAGAAGCACCGCAATGGGGTATGATAACGACGCCTTGGGAGATGCCAGCAGCGCAGTTGGCTTTGAAAACACCGCACAAGGAGTTCAGAGCAGCGCGGTTGGCTTTGCAAACACTGCCCAAGGAGTTCAGAGCAGCGCGGTTGGCTTTGCAAACACTGCCCAAGGAGTTCAGAGCAGCGCGGTTGGCTTTGCAAACACTGCCCAAGGAGTTCAGAGCAGCGCGGTTGGCTTTGCAAACACCGCCCAAGGAGTTCAGAGCAGCGCGGTTGGCTTTGCAAACACTGCCCAAGGAGTTCAGAGCAGCGCGGTTGGCTTTGCAAACACCGCCCAAGGAGTTCAGAGCAGCGCGGTTGGCTTTGCAAACACCGCCCAAGGAGATAGAAGCACCGCAATGGGTTCGGGCAACCAAGCCACCCAAACAAACGCCACCGCTGTGGGGATGCAGAATTCAGCGAATGCAGCAAACGCCACCGCTGTGGGGATGAGGAATAATTATGATGGCACCACCAACACCTACCTGAACCCTGGCGACAACAGTACCGCCGTAGGCTCTGGTAACCAAGCCCAAGGAGCTAATAGCACCGCAATGGGTTCAGGCAACCAAGCGCTGGGGGCTCGTAGTATTGCCATTGGCCACCAAAGTACTGCAAATTCGGCTGATAGTATTGCAATTGGTCAGACTGCCCAAGTCGTGGGTGGTGCTACTGATGGTGTGGCCATTGGTAGAGGTGCCACAGTTCAACATGCCAACAGTGTGGCCATTGGGGCAAACTCTGTAACAACACAGGCCAATGTTGTGTCTGTTGGTGCCCCCGGTGCTGAACGCAAGGTTGTCAATGTTGCGCCTGGCCTCATTGCACCAACGAGTACGGATGCAATTAATGGCAGTCAGCTCTCTGCCCTCATCAACCAACTGTTTGCTACAGGAATTTGTTCAATCACTAACGCAACAGTAACGTGCGGTAACATTGCTTTGGGAAATGCTGCTAACCCTGGGGGTGCCAATAGTATTGCCATTGGCAACAATTCGACGACGGGTGCCAATAATGCCATTGCCTTTGGCCCATCGGCACAGGCCATCCATCCCAACAGTGTGGCCATTGGCGCTGGCTCTGTAACAACAGCTCCCAACACGGTTTCTGTGGGCGCCCCAGGAGCAGAACGCCGAATTACCAATGTGGCCACCCCCATCAATCCAACGGATGCTGTCAATAAAGCCTATGTTGACGGCATAGGAGCAGTGGCCTTGGGAGCAGCGAATGCTTACACCGATGCTCAAATCAATCAATTACGGGGAGAGGCCTTTGCGGGCATTGCCTCGGCAGCAGCACTCATGCCGATTGTGCCGGCACGTTCTGGTCAAACCACATTTAATGTGGGATTTGCAACCTACGGTGGATACAGTGCAGCTGGGATGGCCATAGCCCACCAAATCGGACCGGTGATTATTGATGCCGGGGCAAGTTTTTCTAGTGCAGGCTATCCCTTAGCACGCATTGGTATCGGCGCCCGTTTTTAGAACAATAGGGAACTAGGGGGCTTTGATGTCCACATTTGGGAAAAGACGCTAGCCTTTAAAATTGCAGCTAAGCCTCCTCAATACTGCCCAAGGAAACCTAGCCCTATGGATGTGTCTGTGGTCAACCAGAATCCACCATTTATGCTGAATCAGCCAGCAACGGCTCAGTCTTGGATCAAGCCCTGCCAAGTGGTCTCCTTCTGGAAAGGCGGTGGCTTTTGTGGGGCTTTGGATTCAAGGCTTTTTGCTGTTGGAGGTCGCTGATGAAAAATATTGTTGCGCTGGTGCCAGGGGGTATTGGGGATCAAATTTTGTTTTTTCCTACCCTCGATGACCTCAAAACCCACTTTCCGAATAGTCAAATTGATGTGGTTGCTGAGCCCCGTGCGGTTGCTGCCTACCAACTGAGTTCTACAATCCACCAAGTGATTCCCTTTGACTTCAAAGACCGCAATGCCTTGGCTGACTGGGTAAATCTGATTGGTATGCTGCGGGATGGGGAGTACGATGCCATTCTCTCCTTAGGGCGCAGTAAGGCGGTGCGCTTTTTGCTGTGGCTGACGGGGATTCCCAAGCGCGTGGGCTTTGCGAAGCTCAATCCCTTGGGGTTTCTCACCGATGCGGTACCTGTCAACCTTGATCAATACAGCGCCGCCACCTACCACGACTTACTGCAAGCCTTTGGTATCACTACCCCCTGTCCCCTGCCCAAGGCCGTGATTGCTGAGGCGGATCAACAGTGGGCAACGGCAGAGCAGCAACGCCTAGGAATTACTGGGCGGTATCGCCTCTTGCACGGTGGCTCAAGTCAGATGGCACTTACCAAGGGAATTAACAAAATTTACCCCCCCGCTGCTTGGGTTGAGATCATCCAGACGCTGCAACAGCAGGAGCCGCACCTGCCCTTTATCGTGGTCTGTGGGCCTGAAGATCACGCATGGGTGAGTGCGCTAACGCAGGCGCTACCGGAAATTAAGATTAGCCGTCCTCCAGACTTGCGCAAACTGGCAGCTCTAATGCAACAGGCACAACAGATTCTCTGTACCGACAGTGGCCCGATGCACATTGGCGTGGCGGTGGGGACTCCCCTTGTGGCGCTTTTTGGCCCTACGGATCCTGCCAAACTCCTGCCCAACGATCCGCGCTTTCGAGCCGTCAAATCCCCTACTGGCAACATGGCCGATATTCCCGTGTCAGCCGTGATTGAGGCGGCTCGCCATGGCTAGACCGGCTGTCTTTCTCGATCGCGATGGCGTGCTGAACCAAGAGGTGGGCTATATTCACCGCCTTGAGGACTTACAGCTCATCCCCGGTGTGGCTCAGGCAGTGCGACGGCTCAATGATGCGGGGTGGTTTTGCTGCTTAGCCTCCAATCAATCAGGTCCTGCGCGAGATTATTACAGCATCGATCATGTTCATGCCCTGCACCACAGACTTCAGGAGTTGCTAGCCGCCAGTGCCGGTGCGGTGTTGGATGCGGTTTATTTCTGTCCTGATCTCAGCCGTCCTGAAGGGGGAGTGGTTGCCGACTATGCGGGCTGGACAACATGGCGCAAACCCAATACAGGAATGCTCGTAGCGGCCGCTTGGGATCATGATTTAGATCTCAGCCGCAGTGTCATGGTGGGGGACAAAGCGACCGATATTGATCTGGCGCGGAATGCCGGCTGCTATGGGATTTTAGTACAAACCGGCTTTGGCGATCGCGTTCTTGAGGGGAGTTACCAGCACGCCAGTCGACCCGATTACATTGCAGCAGATTTAGCCGCTGCCGTAGAGTGGATTTGTACGCACCTTGCACCCCGTTAGCGATGAGCGCATCGCCAGACTATACCAAGTTTCCCCTTGCTCTACTGTTGCTGGTGGTTCTGGGCTACGTCCTCGTGGGCTGGTATTTGTCCGCCTATCCTTGGCTGTGGTCAGCCTATGCCTCTTTTTTGGCAGCAATTCTGATAGTGTTTGTTGTGGGGGGCACCTCTAGCCTGTTGCGATCGCGCCAGAGCAACCCTAGAAATATCTTTAGTAGCTTAATTATGCGCGTGGGCACCCCCAGTCTCTTGACCGTACTGGTGCTGAGTACCGCTGTCACCCTTGCCATTATTGCCTTTCACGTCTTTAGTGTGATCGCCATTCTCATTGGCACCGAAATTCTTGTGCGCATTGAAATGAAAGCTGCTGGCTACCACAACTGGCAAATTATGCTAGTGCTGATTCAAATGGCAATTTTAGGGGTGTTCATTGGCTGGAGCATTGGGCATTACTTGCTGCCATCCTCTTCAGGGCAATCATTATTGTTCTTAGTCCTAAAGGAGTAAACTTTCTAGGGCACGTAGATTCGTAATGCACAGGCTCTCTGGGTTGCGGCGAATAATCCCCCTGCGCTCCAGCTTCCCAAGCACCCGTGTTACCGTCTCCCGTGCCATGCCACTTAAGCTACTCAGTTCGCGGTGGGGCAGATTCGGAATTTCTAGGCCATCCGCTCCCTGTCGCCCTTGACCATCCGCCAAAAACAGCAAAATATCCGCCACCCGTGACATACTATCCGATTCCCGCAGCCGCAGCCGCCGATTCAGTTGCCGGAGCCGTCGTGCCATCAACTTGGCGAGGCGTATGCCCGCTTGAGGTTCCGTATTGACAAGATTGACAAAATCCGTTGCGGGCATATTGGCCACAACTGTCGGTGTTAGGGTAATCACATCCGTTGAGCGGGGCACTTCCTCTAGGGGAGCCATTTCGCCAAAGAGTTCGCCGGGACCGAGGATATTCAGGGTGACTTCTTTGCCATCAATGTTGTAGGTGCGAATTTTGACCCAGCCACTGAGGATGAAGTAAACTGATGTGCCCCAGTCATTCTCCAGCAAGATCACGCGGTTGGCGGGATGCTGACGTGTCACTACATGGGCTAGGGCTTTCTCCACCACTGCCTGGGGTAAGTCGCGAAAAAAGGGCGTATTTTGTAAAGATAATTCAGGTGCAGGAGAACTACGCCGTTCTTGCATAAAGGTCAAGGCCGAGAGGGCGAAAGCAGAGGCTGAGCAGACAGGTCATCAGGCGCTGCAGGGAAATCAATACCTGTGATCTTACCATTGCTATCCATCATCACAATCAATGTATCTGTAACGTTAGAAAAGGCTACCTTGATACTGACAATATTGTCGTTGATCTGACTCCCAAGACGCTCTTTGTACACGCCTACCCGCCTCAGAAAATTGGCTTGGCGTTGCTTCAATTTTTTCGGTGAAAACTCCCGTTGCAGTTGCGGATGTAAATAGCTCAACGCTAAATCAACGTGATTGCCAAAGAGGGCATCGAGAAATTGTTCAGCACTGTGTACTTGGTCTTGGGGATTGACATTGATGGATTCTTGGGACTCGCCGCGGGCGATCGCTGGCCACAGAGAGGAAGATACCCCCCGTAGGAATGCCAAGGCCAAAACTGTTAATGGTGAAAAAGACTGCCCCATATTTTTTTAAGTTTTTTTATGGTTTTCTGAGAGTTTAAGGCGAAACGAATTTCTGAATATCATACCGCCTTTTGCAGAGGGATTGAGTGAGGTCGCGATCGCCCTGAGGCCGCCGTCCCGTCCAAGAAAAGCAATTCACATATCTCTTATCAATTCTCGACGCAGACTTGGCTCTATAGATGACTGATTCTTCAGGTCTTCAGGCAGCCGGAGGAAACTGCTGCGGAGTGTAAAGTTTATTAAAGCCCTTGACTCCTTTGGTTAGCCTTCGTCACAATGAGTTCCATAGGTTAGGACTTGAATTTTATCCTCGTGAGCGGTTTGTCATAACTGCGAGTGAGTAGGTTGTGCCAATGCTAGAAACCCTTGAATTCGTGATTTATCCCGATGGCCGTGTCGTTGAAACGGTGACGGGAATTTCTGGGGCATCCTGTGCTGAGGTGACTGCTGCCATTGAAGCGCAGCTGGGGTGTGTCATTAGCCAACAGCCCACCGCAGAATACTACGCTCCCCAAGAGGAAGAAAATCAATTGGTTGTTCAATCTGTCCCCTCCCAGTGGTAATCGTTGAGGATTGGTGATCCATGTCGCACTTCAGCCAAATCAAAACCCAAATTCGCAGTTTACCCGCCCTCCAGTCTGCCCTAACGGACTTGGGCTTACCATGGCAATCTGGCTGCCAAGAAGTGCGCGGCTTTCGCGGTCAAACCCAAACGGCTCAAGTCGTTGTTCCCCAAGACAACGGCTATGACATTGGCTTTCGCTGGAATGGCACCGAGTATGAGCTAGTGGCAGATTTGGAGTTTTGGCAGCAGGCATGGTCAGTGGATCGCTTCTTGAATAAAGTCACTCAGCGCTATGCCTACCATGCGGTGTTGCAATCCGCTACTGAACAGGGCTTCCAAGTGCAGGCCACAGAACAGCAGGCCGATGGGAGTGTCAAGCTCGTATTGCAACGCTGGCGTTCCTAGCCGTTGAAGATCATTCAAAACAATGGAGAGGCACGGGGCAGAGGGGCAACCCCTTGGTTTAGAGCCAGAACTTGGCGGCCAACTTCGCCAAAGTGAACCTCGCAGCGGCTACGAACCTGAACTCGGGGGCACTCACCGTCAGCGCGGTGTCTATGTCGATGAAATTACCTGTATTGGCTGCAAACACTGTGCCCATGTGGCGCGAAATACGTTTTACATCGAGCCGAACTACGGGCGATCGCGGGTGGTACGCCAAGATGGTGACCCCCTTGAACTGATTCAAGAAGCCATTGATACCTGTCCCGTTGACTGTATCCACTGGGTAGATTACACGGAATTAAAACGGCTTGAGAAAGAACGCCTTGAGCAGGTGGTTCCCCTTGCCGGTTTCCCCATTGATCCAGCCACCACGCACCGCAAGAAACGGCGATCGCCGCCTAGGACTGAATAGCATCCTCGGGCATCACAATCAGCGTCGTTCCCTGACGGCCAATGATAATCACCCGCTGATGTTCGGGAATGGCCAAGCGGGGATCACCACAGCGAGCTTGCCAAGAAATCCCTTCGTACAGCACTCGCCCCGTCTCGCCAGCGGGGATTTTCGTAAGTGTTTCCGCCTCGGCGGCTTCCTTGAGGACGGGGGGAACTCGCTTTGGTTGATACCGCCGCAGGAGAAAGGCCACCACAACAGAGAGCAGCATCCAGAGGAGAATCTGTATTGAAAAGCTGGGAATCAGAAACGAGAGAAAGGCAACAATCAGGGCGCTGAGACCGAGAGTGGCTTCCATAAAAGCCGTCGGCAAAACAAGCTCCATCACAAAAAGAATGATGGCAACAATTAACCAAATCCAAAAGGGAGACAGGGGCATTGCTCTTATCACCGAAGGCAGCCACTTCAACGATAGCTCAAACTCTGCGGCTACAGCGAGCAGGTTTAACCGTTTTGAGTGTATTCAATTCTTGCGAAAGGTTGCACTGGAACTTACAAGAGTCCCACTGCGTCAAGAGAGCCAGCACTCAAGAGAGATTCATCCGATTCTGTACAATAATGACTTCAATGAGGCGAACAACGATGACGGATCTATTCATTCCCCTCTTGGTGGGACTTCTCACCCTTGGACTGTTGACCAGTTGGCTATGGCGACCGACAGCAACGCCAGTTTCCCGTGCTGAACAGGTCAATACCCCTGATTTTGTTGCCGATGCGCCGCCGCCGGATGATGAAGGAACACCGCCCCGCCGTGGATAGGCTAGGATTTTCCTAGGGGCTTCTAGAAGAATGATTGAGTGATCAAGCAGCTTTGGGCAGCAGGACGGCGGTTTCAGGCGGGTTTCTTTGCCTTTGGTCGTGGTCTTTTTTTTATCGCCCGTTATCGTCTTTGGGGCTATCTACTGTTACCTGCCTGCTTGAGCCTCGTTCTGGGGGTAACGCTTATCATTGCTGCTTTCTGGGCTGTTCAAGTCATTGGTGATTATTGGTTTGTGGGTGGGGAATGGCAGTGGCTATACCAAGGGTTCATTGATATTTTGGCAACCCTCATTGCTGTCTTTTTGGCCCTAATTGGCTATCAAACGCTGATTCCCCTTGTGGTGATTCCTTTCCTTGGTCCGCTGCTCAACCGTGTTGAAAAAATTACCACGGGACAAACGATTGAGGTGGGGTGGCGGCGCGATCTATTGAACGCTATTATCGGTGGTTGGTTTGCGCTGCGGGATGCAGTGTTGCAGGTGATCTTCCTGCTGCTTTCATTTCTAACAGGGCCGCTGCAACCTATCGTGATGGCGATCGTTAACAGTTTCTTTCTAGGGCGAAGCAGCTTTGATTACCTCCTTGAAAAACACAGCACCTCTTTGAGAGAGCGCAAGCTCTTGACCCGTGCCTATACGCCACAAATCTATGGTCTTGGTCTAGCGCAGTTTTTGGCACTCTTCATTCCCTTCGTGGGGTTAGTGCTGGTACCGCCAGTGGGAGTTGTGGCTGCTGCTTTGCTGATTCAAGATCATCCACCGCAACAACAGTTGATGGCAGTGAATGCGGTTTCTCGGCGTTGATCTGGCGTGGCGGGGGGGAGCGTCGGGGTACTGCTGTTTGCAGTGGCAGGGACAAGATTTGGCGCTGGTCGCTTGCGATCGCTCCCGTGATACGGATGAACTTTTGGCATGGATTGATCGCGATGCACCCTCTGCGCAAGCAGCCATGGTGGCGGTGGATGCCCCCCTCATTATTCCCAATTCGCGGGGAATGCGTACCTGCGATCGCCAAGCTCACCAACTGCTTGGGCGCTATCACGCCGGCTGCTATCCGGCCAATCAGCAATCCCCCTTTGCGCAGCACACCACGGGTTTTAGTCAAGCCCTTAGCCAACGGGGGTTTCGCCATGCGCCTACAATCGCCCCCCAAGCACACGGGCGATTTCAAATTGAAGTCTTCCCCCATGCCACGGCGATCGCCCTCTTTCAGCTTGACCAAATCATTAAATACAAAAAAGGCCGCCTTGCAGAACGAGCCAAAGGGTTAGCCAAGCTTAGGGATTTAATGGCCACCCAGCTTCCCCACTGTGAGCCACCCTTAGCACTAGAACTCACTATCGAAATCCCCAGCAACGGGCGAGACCTCAAGGCTCTTGAAGATCAACTCGATGCCGTTCTCTGTGCCTACACGGCAGCCTATTGGTGGTATTGGGGGCGCGATCGCCACTGGGTTTTGGGTGGTGAGTCTTTTTCCCCAGAGCCAGCATCAACCGATGCCTACTTAAAAACTGGCTATATTGTTGTTCCGCGTGCCTAGCTTTCGCGATTGCGGTAGCGTTGCAGTTCCGTGCGTAGAGCAGCAATTTCCGCCCGCAAATCATCAATCAAAGCTTGCCAATCCACTTGTTGGCTACGCCGAGGCACCACCATTTCTGCTTCTTGACGGGCACGAGCTTGCACCTCTTCCATGAATTGATGGAGCCGCTGCTGCTGCTCGGCATCAAATCGCCCCAGTTGACTTAGGAATTCCACAAATAGATGCTGCGCCTGATCACGCAGGAGCGTTGCGGTTGCTCGACCAAGGAAAAAGGCATCCAGCGGCGATTGACTCATAGGAGTGTCATGACCTCGTAAGTTGCTGCTCTCAATCCCTGAGTGTAACAAAGTTTTACAGTGAGCAAGCCTCGCTCTCTGCCGATTCTCCCCTTTTTGCCTATAGGACAGATAAGAAATTCTTTGATGTTTTCCCTAGACCGATTGTCTCCCCTAAAGCATAGAATTATATCAATTAAATATTTTCTTACCATAGCTACAAGTTATGAGGATACTCCCATAGGGAGTGCTCTTAACAGCGATTTCGCTATGACACCCTCTCTAGATTCGCCAAAAGGGGCAGAAATGCTAACAAATTTAGTTAATCGAGTTCACTTTCGCTATTGGCGCGGCGATCTCTTTGGTGGGCTGACTGCCGCCATTGTCGCCTTGCCGATGGCCTTGGCCTTTGGGGTCACCTCTGGGGCTGGTGCAACGGCGGGACTGTACTGCGTCGTCTTTCTTGGCTTTTTTGCGGCTCTCTTTGGGGGCACGCCAACACTCATTTCCAATCCGACAGGGCCGATGACCGTCGTGATGACGGCAGTGATCACCCGCCTGACCAGTGAATATCCCGAACAGGGGTTATACATGGCTTTTACGGTGGTAATGCTGGCGGGCGGTTTTCAAATCCTCTTTGGTCTGTTGCGGTTGGGTAAATACATCACCCTCATGCCCTACACCGTGATTTCTGGCTTTATGTCGGGAATTGGCCTGATCATGATCCTGCTGCAAATTGGTCCACTGTTGGGGCACAGCAGTAAAGGGGGGGTCTTGGGGGCAGTGCAAAACTTGCCAGAGTGGATTCAAACCTTGAACTCGGCTGCCCTTACCTTGGGCTTGTTCACCCTCGGACTCATTTATTTCACGCCCCAGAAAATTCGGCGAATTGTGCCGCCACAGCTTCTCGCCTTGGTTTTAGGCACGATTTTGTCAATGGTGTTTTTTGCGGATGCCGGTTTGACCCGCATTGGCACGATTCCCACGGGGCTGCCAGCGTTTGTGCCGCCGACGTTTACACTGCCTGCGCTGAAAACGATGATTGTGGACGGGGCAATGCTGGGGATGCTCGGCTGTATTGATTCGCTCCTGACCTCGGTGATTGCCGATAGCATTACCCGCACCCAGCACGATTCCGATAAGGAACTGATTGGCCAAGGTATTGGTAACCTACTGTCCGGCTTATTTGGTGGTCTGCCCGGTGCCGGTGCCACGATGGGCACAGTGGTGAATATTCAAGCGGGGGGACGCACCTGCTTATCGGGCATGATCCACGCTGTCATTCTACTGATGGTGGTGCTGTGGGCTGCGCCTTTGACGGAACCGATTCCCAATGCCGTGTTGGCGGGGATTCTGATCAAGGTGGGGATTGACATCATTGACTGGAATTTTCTCAAGCGTGCCCACCTCTTGTCCCTGCGGGCGGCCTTCATTATGTATGGTGTGATGCTGCTGACGGTCTTTGTGGATTTGATTGTGGCGGTGGGTGTGGGTGTCTTTATTGCCAATATGCTGACGATCAAGCGCTTGGCGGATCTGCAATCGGAGGATGTGAAGGCGATTACCCACGCCGATGATCAAACGCCCCTCACCCCCGAGGAAAAAGAACTCTTCCGCGAAGCCAAGGGTCAACTGTTGCTCCTCCACCTTGGGGGTCCAATGAGTTTTGGCTCCGCTTGGGCAATTTCCCAGCGGCAGGCGATCATGTCGGACTATAAGGTGCTGATTCTGGATGTCAGCAGTGTGCCCCTGTTGGGGGTAACGGCAACGTTGGCCATTGAGTCACTCATCCAAGAGGCACAAAAGCATCGTTTAGCAATTTTTCTCGTGAATGGTTCGGCGGATAAGGTGCAACAGCGGCTGCAGCGCTTCCGTATTTTGGATCGGTTGCCGGCAGACCATGTGGTGAGCAATCGCCGACAAGCCCTCGAAAAGGCCATTCAGTTTCTCCACCAACCGGAGGAATTGCTGGAGGTGACAACGGGCAGCTACGAATAACGGGAGACCGCCGGGTTGCCCTGCACATACCACCGCCACGGAATCTCCTGACCTTGGGAAATACCAATGCGAGTGGTTTGTACCACAGGGGCTGTTAGGGGTTGGGGTGGCTTTTCTAACCAGAGGCCGCTCTCTTTCCCTAGCATCAAGCCCGAAAGCTGGCGATCGATCCCCAAGACTTGGCACAGTTTCCCCGGACCAGCAGCACTGCGGGGGGGCAAGGGCGGACTAAGCATCTCAAGGGCACGAATGAGAACAGCACTGGCAAAATTGGGGCGATCGCTGGCGATATTCAGGCAGTGGTGAATGCCATAGATTTGATAGACATAGATTGTCCCTGGTGCCGCAAACATCGGGGCGTTGCGAGCCGTTTGGCGACGGTAGCCATGACACGCGGGGTCGCCGGCCATATAGGCTTCAGTTTCAACAATACGGCCGCGGTAGAGTTGACCATTGGCCTGCTGTCGCACGAGAAGACACCCCAGTAATTCTTGGGCAACCACTGGGGCAGGGCGAGCCAACCACTCAAGGGGCAGACACTGATCTTGCTCAGTGGGAACCCTTTTCAAGCAACAAATCCTCCATCAAGGCATGGCGCACGGGGGCATTCAAGCCAGAGACGGTGTAGAGCATGGCTTCGCGATAGAGACGCTGCACTGTGTGACTGAGCATCAAGGCACTGCCACCCGTTGTCATCAGGGCAGCCTGAGCCGCTTGGACGGCAAGGTGAATGGCGGCGGCGCGCAGTTTTGCATGGTGGGGGGGATTCAGGTTCTCTAGCTCTTCTTGAATCTGGTCGTAAAGGCGGTGCCAGCGATCGCGAAAGTGGTGATAGAGGTCTTTGGCGTCGGCACTCTCAGCGAGAATCTGCAAACTGGCACGGCCACAACCCATGGGGGCGGCACTGCCCCGCAGCAATTGCTGGCGATCGCGGACGGCCATCCAATCCACCTCACTGATACCCACTACATCTTCCGGCGGGACTAACCAATCCACCACTTCTGCTTGCACCGTTTGAGTTGAGGGCACAGCGGCCAAGGGCAAGGGCAATGAGAGGTGCAAAATTCCGCCAGTGGCCTGTTGGGCATTGATAAAGGGCATGAGGGCAAAGAGAAGACGCTGATCCGGTAGGGGAGCTGCGGCGACAAACATCGTCATGTGCTGAAAGCCACTGAGCCAAGGCAGTGTTCCCCGCAAGAGGTAGCCCTCGCTGGTCGGTTGAGCTTGTAGATCCACTGGGTTGTGGCGTAGGTGGGAAAAGCTGACACCAATCAACATCTGCCCCTTCATTAAGTCCGCTAGGTAGGTTTGGGCAACGTTCCCTTCAGGATGTTCAAGAATGATCCCCAAGGCGGATTGATGTTGTGCCACCAAAAAGGCAAGGGCACCGGAGGTTTGCGCTAGTTGCAAGTTCAAATGCCACAGGGTACGGCGATCGCACCCCAATCCCCCCCTTGCCTTGGGTACCGCCAAACGAAAAATGCCCAAATTCCCTAGGGCTTGCAGACTTTCCGATAAAAGGGACTTTTGCTGATCAATGCGGTTGGCAATTGGCGCAACAACGGTACTGAGGTAGGTCTGAATGTCCTCTAGGAGAGGCTGCGCTGCGGGGTCAGCAAAGACCAAGGCATCCATAGTTTAGGAGTACGCCAGATGGGCACGGGGGTTGTAGGACTCAATGGCCTGAAGTTGCCGGTAGAGATCGCGTTCAGCATCACTCAGTTGGGGCGGCAGTGTAATGACAATTTCCACCAGTTGGTCACCGCGATCGCCATCGGGGCGAGGATAGCCCTTACCCGCCAGTCGCAAACGTTGGCCTGTGCGTACCCCTGCTGGCACCATCATTTTCACCCAACCATCGAGGGTCGGGGCTTCAATTTGGCCGCCGAGGGCAGCCTCACTGGGGGTCACGGGGAGTTCACAGACGATGTCGTAGTCCTCAAGGCGAAAGAGGGGATGGGGCGTCACTTGAATTTTCAGATAGAGATCACCTCCACCTGTACCTTGACCCCGCAGCCGAATCCGCTGACCCGTAACCATCCCCGGTGGCAGCGTCACTTCTAAGGAGCGCCCATCCCCAAGGCGAATCCGCTCCCGTCCCCCTTCGTAGGCCTTCTCGAGGGGGATTTCTAGGGTGGCTTCAGCGTCGCGACGACTCACAGCGGTATAGGCGGTTTTGACGGTGCCGGGGCGAAAGTAGTCTGTGTCTATCGTAGGCGAGCGACGGGGGGGATCCGCAGCAACCGTAGAGGTGCGGGGCGATCGCCGACCCAACAGTTGATCCAAAAACTCTTGAAAATTATCTTCACTGAGGTCGGGTTCTTCCCTGACACTGGTGCCATTGCGCCGAGCCATAGTGGTACGTTGGGAAGGGCGAGTGCGAAAGCCGGGCTGTGACCAATATTCACCGTAGCGATCGTATTGCTCACGGCGAGCCGGATCACTTAGGACTTGGTAGGCTTCACTAATGTCTTTGAACTTCTCTTCAGCAGCGCGATCGCCCGGATTCATATCGGGATGATACCGCCGCGCCAGCCGCCGATAGGCACGTTTAATTTCCTCAGTGCTCGCACCTCGATCCACGCCCAAAAGCTGGTAGTAATCTCGAAAATTACGCATCGACAGTCCTATCTACACTCACAGTTGCGGCAAACAATGCAAACAAGTTCTACCAGTCGTCGTCATCCCAATCCTCCCATGCGGCTGAATCACTGCGCTGGGAATACCCCCGAGAACGCCGCGTCCGGGGTGGCTCATCCCACTCATCCTCATAATCGTCACGCCGCCGCTCTCGACCCCGCACCGCATCAAGGCCTTTATTGACTGCTTCCTTGAGGTTGGGCAGCTTAAAGACATCCTCATCGTCTTCCAATGCTTCTTCGCTGAGGCGCAGTTGGCGGACAAAGTCGTAGAGCCGCTCTTCAAGAGCCGCATAGGTGAGGTCAATCTGGCGATCGTCCTCATTGCGAATGGCCTCCTGCAATTGCCGCACTAGGGCCTCAATACTCCGGCGCTGATCAGCGGCAAATTGATAGCCAAATTCCTGAGCCGCTTCCCGCAATTGACGTTCAGCGCGGTGAATCAAATCTTGAGCACGGTTGCGCTTCTCAATGCGTGCCCGCCGCTGGCGATCGCTGGCAGCGTTGGTCTCGGCATCCAAGAGCATCTGCTGAATTTCCTCTTCACTGAGGGTTGATGCCCCCTGAATCACCACACTTTGCTCACGACCGCTAAAGCGATCCAAGGCCACCACTTGGAGCAGGCCATTGGCATCCAAGTCAAAGGATACTTGAATTTGGGGCACCCCCCGAGGCGCTGGCGGAATTCCCGTTAACTTAAAGCGTCCCAAGGACTTATTGTGTTCTGCCAGTTCTCGCTCCCCTTGAACGACGTGGATTTCCACTTGGCTTTGGTTATTTTCTGAGGTTGAGAAAATATCGGAGCGGCGCACCGGAATCGTTGTATTGCGGGGAATCAGCACCTTCGTGACGCCGCCAATGGTTTCCACACCCAAGGAAAGGGGGGTTACATCCAGCAGCAGGATATCCTTCATATCCCCGGCGAGAATGCCTGCTTGAATGGCGGCACCAACAGCCACCACCTCATCGGGGTTGACATTTTGGTTGGGTTCACGGCCAATCATCTGCCGCACCAGATCCTGCACCATGGGCATCCGCGTCGCGCCACCCACTAGCACCACGGCATCAATTTGAGCGGGGGTTAAATGGGCATCCATCAGTGCCTGTTCGACCGGATAGCGCAGCCGTTGCAGCAGGTCTTGGCTCAGGTCTTCAAATTGGCGACGACTGAGGGTGGTTTCAATGTGTTTTGGCCCATCCGCTGTGGCGGTGACAAAGGGCAGATCGATATTGGTTTCCAGTAAGCCTGAAAGTTCAATTTTGGCTTTTTCGGCAGCATCGGTGAGCCGTTGTAGCGACTGGCGATCGCGCCGTAAATCAATGCCCTCTTTGGCGAGGAAGTCTTCGGCTAGCCAGTCCACAATCAACTTATCAAAGTCATTGCCCCCCAGTTGGGTATCGCCGCTGGTGGCCTTCACCTCAAACACGCCATCGCCAACATCGAGAATGGAGACATCAAAGGTGCCACCGCCAAGGTCAAAAACGAGAATCGTCTGCTCCTTCTGGCGATCGAGGCCATAGGCAAGGGCTGCTGCCGTCGGTTCATTAATAATCCGCCGCACATTCAGACCCGCAATCCGCCCAGCATCACGGGTGGCTTGCCGCTGCGAATCATTAAAGTAGGCGGGGACAGTAATCACCGCATCGGTGACGGGTTCCCCTAGATAGCGGCTGGCATCCTCCACCAGCTTGCGCAAGACCATGGCTGAAATTTCTTCGGGGGCAAATTCCCGTTGCAAGCGTGGGCACTTGATGCGCACTTTACCCGATTCATCGCGGCGAATCGTATAGGGTACCCGCTTGGATTCAGCCGTCAGTTCACTGTATTCGCGGCCAATAAACCGCTTCACGGCATAGAAGGTGTTTTGGGGATTGAGCACCGCCTGTCGCCGCGCCAACTGACCCACAAGGCGCTCGCCATCTTTGCCAAAGGCCACCACAGAGGGGGTGGTGCGGGAGCCTTCTGCATTGGCAATCACAACGGGTTTTCCCCCTTCCAACACAGCAATGACGGAATTGGTTGTCCCCAAATCAATGCCAACAATTTTGCCCATGCCGTTTGAACGACTCCGCACTGGTTAGAATAAATGAATAGCGTTATAGTAACGGATTATTTACCCTTTGTTACGCTTATTCGATTGTACGAGATCTGCCCCAGACCGTCAGAGAATCACTCTTTCCCCTGTGCTGCGCGATCGCTACAACGATATGAACAACCTCAGTCCCCACACCTCCCATTCACCGCTGCTCATCTTTTGAAGTCTAGCGGTAAGATGACAGGCAAGAGGTTGCAGCACAGCTTATCAACTGTTGCTACGCCCAATTCCGAGAAGGAGACCGTTCTATGTTACACCGCAAGCTTTATCAACTCTATACCGACGGCCAAGAAGTCTGGATTTACTTGCGGGATCAACAACGCCTGATTGACCGGGCACGCATTGTGGACATCGAAGGGAATGTTGTTACCATCCGCTACGAAACGGAGGAAGACGACGAAGTGTGTGCTTGGGAAGAGATCGTCAATATCGAAAGCATTGGCTCGATTTCACGGCGGCTCGCAGCAGTTCCGCGGGGTTATGCGGAGTTACCCATTGCGGATGAGTGTCCAGAGGCGGAGCAACTGCCGAAGCATTCCTCGGAAACCGAACACGAGCGTTGATTCTTACCCATGCGCTCAGCCCCCGTTGTGGAGGAGATAGCCACGATTGATGCCCAGTACATGGGGCGCTGCCTTGAGTTAGCCGCTCGTGCCAAAGGCTGTACGGCTCCAAATCCCCTCGTGGGCTGTGTGATTGTGGCGGAGGGACGGGTGATTGGGGAGGGGTTTCATCCCAAGGCAGGGGAACCCCATGCCGAGGTGTTTGCCCTGCGCAGCGTCAGCGAGAGCGATCGCCCCCTCCTCAGCAAGGCCACCCTCTACGTCAATCTTGAACCCTGCAACCACTATGGCCGCACGCCCCCCTGTACCGAGGCGATTATAGCGGCGGGTATTCCCAGGGTGGTGGTGGGCATGATTGATCCGAATCCCCAAGTAGCGGGGGCGGGGGTAGAACGGCTGCGCTCAGCAGGCATAGAAGTCACCGTCGGCGTGCGGGAAGCAGAGTGTCAACGCCTGAACGAAGCGTTTGTGCATCGGGTGCGCTATCAGCGTCCCTTTGGCATTTTCAAATACGCCATGACCCTCGATGGCAAAATTGCCTCCAGTGCCGGCCACAGTCTCTGGGTGAGTGGTGAAGCCGCACGCGCCATGGTGCATCAACTGCGCTCTGAATGCGATGCCGTGATTGTGGGGGGCAATACCGTGCGTCTGGATAATCCCCTTTTGACCTCGCGCCATGAGCGCAATCCCCTACGGGTGGTGATGAGTCGTACCCTTGATCTACCGCCGAATGCCTCTTTGTGGGAAACGACCACGGCTCCAACATTGGTGGTTACCGCTGCTTCACCCCAACATCCCCTCATTCCCCAATTGCAGGCACGGGGCGTGGAGGTGGTGCACCGAGAGCCGCTAACACCGACCACCGTTATGGCAGAGCTGCATCAACGGGGCATTATGACGGTGCTTTGGGAGTGCGGCGGTTCCCTTGCAGCGGCAGCGATCGCCGAAGGCATGGTACAGAAAGTGTGGGCATTTATTGCGCCAAAAATTATTGGTGGCTCCGATGCCCCCGCCCCAGTGGCCGATCTCGGCTTAACCAAGATGAATGAGGCCTTGTGCCTCGAGGACGTGACTTGGCAAACCGTGGGCGAGGACATTCTCGTGGTGGGCTACCTACCGCCTAGGCCTCGGGTTCCGTCAATTCAATAATGGTACAGCCCGTTTCTGTGGGGGGCGTATCCGCCTGCTCATAGAGCAAATCAATCCACAGTGACTCCGGGTAGGGCTTGCGACTAGAGACATAAAAAAGCCAATGCTGGCTGACATTGAGGGACTCGCGCCGCAGCTTGGCCATTGCCGGGGTTGTAATCAGGCGCAGAGCAGCGTTGGCATTGCGCCACTGCTCAATAATCCCAGCCGCCACCCGCAGGGTTTCCCCCTCGCTATTTTCTAATTCCAAAATGCCGTCAATGTGGATACTCTCCCACCAGTGCTGTGGATCCCGCAGATCCAATCCTTGGCCATCCATATAGTCAATGAGGTTGGGAAGATATTCGCGAATAAAGTTTTGGACAACACTAAAGGGAGGAAAAGGACGCAAGACTTTGAGGCGGCTTGCTGTTTGTTGAAACCACAGCTTGTGGTAAGTCATGGGGACAACGCTCCATCAAAAAGGCGATCGCCAAAAATCGTTACAAACTGGTTTATTTTACCAAGCAAGCTTGCTCTAATTGTTCCTAAGAGCGAAGATGAATATGTGCCACTTTTAGCGCAATTTGGCACAAGTGTTATAGGACAATTTTGATTGAACGACCAACGCTGAGAAGGATGTCAACTGACTTACATTATTAAAAAAAACTATACACACTGATTAGCTAACTTTACTCTACTTATTTATTTATTGGAAATAATGATTTTTCTTTCATGGGTAGTAATTAAGCCCAAGTCGTGATGAATTCAGGTTTTTTTGATTATTGACCAGTAGGTAGAAAATTCGTATTTTTATTTTGCAGCAAGTAATTCACCCCCCCAGAGAGGGCAGGACGAGGCAAGGGGGTGGCTTGTCATTTGGTTGTGGATTGGGTAAAGTCACCTAGAAGTTTCGTCGTGGTGCCAAAACACCCTTTGCATAAACAACAGATTGGGACAGTTTTAGGCATAGATGCGGCGAGTGGCCTCTGGCTACCTTGGACGATTGCTCATGATGTGTGTTCTCGGTTCACCGCTTTGTCGAATCACTGTCAATTTTGTGTGCGAGGAGGATTACCTTGAGCAACGATAGTCGTACCCCTACCGCCTCTCAGGATGCACCTCTTGCGCCTGCTGCTATGCTTGGTCGTTCGCTGCGCTCCCTTTGTTCCTGTCTGCCCCTGCTGGGTACCTTTGTTCTGATTCAGCCTACGCAAGCCCTTGATTTGACCACTCTTGCAGGCGATCGCGATCTGGGTTCAAAGGACATTCGCCCCGAATCTCTCAACCTCCCCTCCCTCTTCAGCACTGAAACCCAAGACCCGCTTGCTGAATTTGAAAATCTTTTATCCGCCGACAAAACCGACCTACTCTTGGGCGTCACCCAAACGGCATGGCAACGCACCATCCAGCCCCAAGTCAGTTTTGCCCCCCTCACCCTCAGAAGACCGGCGCTGACCCTCTCTGCCTTTGCTTCCTTTGACCGTCTCAGCCGTCCTTCTGAGCCGACCTTCAAAGTGGTGGATCGGCGGGTTCGCACCGATAGCTTGGCGGATCTAGTGACACAAGCCACCACCACTGCCATGGCCACTTTGGCCATTGATACCCCCTTTGCGATGGGTGGCTCTTTGGAGCAAACTACGACGGCAGTTGAACCACAGTCCGCCGCGGGGGAAACGACTCAACTCTCGCAGCGGGTGGCAGTTGTGCACTCTCCAGCCGCATCGACCTCAACTGCAACCCTAGAGCCTGTTCCCTTTGGGCGGGCTGCTGAGCGGCGGCGGCGTACCACCCCTGCCCTAGTTTCAGTCCAACAACCGCCTGCTCGCCCAGCGCTACCCCAGCCCACTGTTGCAAATCGCCCGCAAACAACAACAGTAACAGCACCGACACCTGCCGCTGTACAGCCCATTGCCCCCCCTGTGCCCGTCAAAGTGGCACGCTCAATTGTGGCTCCCCCTTTACCCAGTAATCTCGACCTACCCCCTCTGCCCAACTCTGATCGCTTTCTACCTAGCCTAACCACCAACTTTATTTGGCCGGCGCGTGGTGTGTTGACCTCTGGCTTTGGTCCGCGCTGGGGACGGATGCACCGCGGGATTGATATTGCTGCTCCCATTGGCACGCCCATCTATGCTGCTGCCGCCGGTGTCGTTACCTACTCCCAATGGAATTCTGGTGGTTTCGGCAACCTGGTGGAAATTCGCCACGCCGATGGCACCCTGACGCTCTATGCCCATAACCATCGCAACTTGGTGCGCATGGGCCAATACGTTGAGCAGGGTCAGCAGATAGCCGAAATGGGCAGCACCGGTCGCAGCACAGGGCCCCACGTTCACTTTGAGATACATCCCCCAGGGCGGGGTGCGGTCAACCCAATGATCTTCCTGCAACGTACCCAAGGCTAGTCATTGGCGGTTTATTTTGTGGGTGCGGGGTTAGGTACCCCTCGCTCTCTCACGCTCGAAGCATGGATTTGCCTGCAGCAGGCGCAGGTGGTACTTTACGATGCCCTGCTCTCCCCTCGCCTCCTCGAACTCACACCCCCCGATTGTTTGCGAGTCGCGGTGGGCAAACGGGCAGGGGCTGAGGCAGTTCCCCAATCAGAAATCAACCGCCTTTTAGTGGCCTATGGCCAGCAGTACCAGCGGGTTGTCCGCCTCAAAAGTGGCGATCCGGGGCTGTTTGGCCGTTTGCATCAGGAACTGGATGCTGTCCTAGGGGCAGGTCTAGAGGCGGTGGTGATTCCGGGTCTATCGTCAGCGCTGGCGGCACCACTGCTGGCGGGATTGTGTCTGACGGCAAAGGATGTGAGCCAGTCCGTAGCGATTCTGTCGGGACATGCGCCAGAAACCCTTCCTTGGGCAGCGATCGCCCAAATGGAGACGCTGATTTTTTTGATGGCCACCCGTTCCCTGCGATATATTGCCGAGCAATTGTTGAGGCAGGGGCGATCGCCCGCTGAGGGATTGGCCATCCTGCACTGGGCGGGGCAACCCCAGCAACAATTCTGGTTTGGCACCCTAGAGAGTTACCTGAAGACGCCTGACTTTCCAGACATGGCTCCTGCGGTCGTTGTCATTGGCGCGATCGCCCAAAAACGCTACCCTTTGGCTAGTGTAGATCTGGTCTTCCCTGAATTTTTGAAGATTTCCCCATCAGCCATGTCTCCGCTCCACGGCAAAACCATTCTCGTCACCCGGGCAGCAGCGCAAGCGAGTGACTTTACGCAGCAACTGACAGCCGCCGGTGCCACCGTTTTAGAAATGCCGACACTGGAAATCGTTCCCCCCAGTTCTTGGCAGCCCCTCGATCAGGCTTTGGCGCAACTCAATACCTTTGACTGGCTCATTCTCACGTCCCACAATGCCGTTAGCTTTTTTATGGAACGGTTGCAGCATCATGGCAAGGATAGTCGTACCCTCGCGGGTCTCAAGATTGCTGTTGTTGGCGAAAAAACCGCCCAAACCCTCAGCAGTTACGGCTTAGTGGCTGACTTCACCCCCAGTGAATTTGTCGCCGATGCCCTAGTGGCAGAATTCCCAGAACCTGTAGCGGGGTTGCGTTTTCTCTTCCCACGGGTTGAAAAGGGTGGGCGACCCGTGCTAGTAGAGACCTTTACAGCGGCCGGGGCTGAGGTTGTTGAGGTGCCCGCCTACGATTCCCGCTGTCCCCAAACTGTTGATGCCCAAGTCTTAGGGGCGCTGCAAGGGGGTCAAGTGGATATGATCACGTTTACCAGTTCTAAGACGGTGAAACACTTTTGCCAATTGGTGGGTGCGCAGGCGGCAGAGTTACTTCAGACTGTGCAGATTGCCAGTATTGGCCCGCAAACCTCGCAAACTTGTCGCGAACTCTTGGGACGGGTGGATACTGAAGCCACAGAGCATACCCTTGAGGGACTCCTTCAGGCGTTATTACGGATCACTTAGTGCTTTGGGTGCACCAATCCGCTAGTGTGAAAAAAGGACTGTTGTAAGGCAATTGTGGAGCATGACACACGCAACCGATGTGCTGACCCTTGGCCGTTGGATGGCGGCGGATTTTAGTAACCAAGCCCAAGCCTTTGAGAATCCCCCCTTCTATGCCCATATTCGGGTGTGTATGCGCCCCCTGCCCAGTGGTCTTTTGGAGGGCATTGCCCTTTATGTGGAACAGGCCTACGACTATTTGCTAGGGGTGCCCTACCGCACACGGGTTTTAGAACTGGTGCCCGCCAATGATCACATTGTGATTAAAAATTACGTACTCAAGGATGAAAAACGCTTCTTTGGCGCAGCTCGCGATCGCCAGCGGCTTCAGGCGATGACAGCCGATGATTTGGAACTCCTCTGTGGCTGCAATATGCTCACCTACTGGACAGGGCACAGCTTTCGCGGTGAAGTGGAGCCGGGCAAAGCCTGTAAAGTCGTGCGTAAAGGACGGGAAACCTATCTTGATAGCACGTTTGAAATTGATGGCGATCGCTTCATTAGCCACGATCGCGGACGGGATCCCGAAACCGATGAGCACGTTTGGGGCTCCGTGGCAGGTCCCTTTCACTTTGTGCGCTGGCAGAGCTTTGCTGATGAAATTATTGCCTAGGCGGTTTGCCAATCGGGTAACGGTTTGCCTTGGTAATAAAGGCGAAAGAGTCCCCAAGCCCCTAGGGCGATCGCAACCAAGCTAACCACTTGGGCAATTCGCAGCGACCCCAACATCAGGCTGTCCATGCGCAGTCCTTCAATCCAGAAGCGACCCAAGCTGTAGGCAATGGCATAAACCATTAGGAGCGTTCCCGGTTTTTGATAGCGAGGTTGACGAAAGAGCCACAGCAGGAGAACAAAGACTCCTAGGTTCCAAAGGGACTCATAGAGAAACGTGGGGTGGTAATAGGCTTCGTTGATTAGCGCCGGGGGACGCTGCGGCGCAGGGATATAGAGTTTCCACGGCAAATCCGTAGGGGCACCAAAGGCCTCAGAGTTAAAGAAATTGCCCCACCGTCCAATGGCCTGTCCCAAAATTAGTGAAGGGGCAATGACATCCGCCACTTGCCAAAAGGAAAGCCGCTGCACATAGGTAAAGATCGCCATCGCTAGCATACCGCCGAGGATGGCACCGTGAATGGCAATGCCGCCTTTCCAAATTTGCACCACTTGATCTAAGTGCTTTTGGTAAAAGCCCCAGTTAAAGGCGACGTAATAGAGCCGTGCAGCGGGAATAGCGGCAACCACAAGCCAAATCGACAGATCCGCAATCAGATCAGGATCAATCTGCCGCTGGCGTGCCAAGCGTTGACTCAGCCAAATACCAATAAAGACGGCGGCGGCAATGAGTAGCCCGTACCACCGTAGGGTGATGAACCCTAGCTCAAGGGTGGCACCGGGGGATTGGAAAGTGGCGATCATGCCTAGAATAGGTTCTAAACAGCGCGAGCAGTCTGAATGACAGTGGCAAAGGCGTCCGTATCCAACACGGCCAATTGAGCCAGCATCTTGCGATTGAGTTGAATATCGGCTTTTTTGAGGGCGCCCATGAGTTGACTGTAGCTCATGCCATGTTGACGCGCAGCAGCGTTAATCCGCGCAATCCAGAGCCGCCGAAAGTCCCGTTTGCGCCGCCGGCGATCGCGATAGGCATTGCACAGTGCCTTCATGACCACCTGATTGGCGGTGCGGAAGAGCTTGGAGTGCCCCGCACGATAGCCCTTGGCGAGCTTGAGAATTTTTTTACGCCGTTTGCGGGCAACGTTACCCCGTTTGACCCTTGCCATAGTTCAATTTCACCCTTGATCAAAAACTGAAAATTTATCAATTAAGCGTAGGGCAGCATCAGCGATACTCGCTCAAAATCCCGTGGATCGACGAGGGCTTTGTGGGAAAGACGATTCTTGCGATCGCTCCCCTTATGTTCGAGTAAGTGATTTTTGTTGGCCTTACGGCGGACAAACTTACCACTGCCCGTCGTCCGAAATCGTTTGGCAGCAGCACGACGTGTTTTTAGCTTTGGCATAGCCTTGCCCTATTTTAGACACAGCTTACTAGTGTACTATTTTGAAGAGAGTCTTGGCAAGCTGCATGGAACTGGAGTTCATTCCTGTCGAAGAGTTTTATTTTGCCCTTACCTTGGCCATGCGCACCCTAGAAGATTTAGGCGATGCGGCATTTGTGGAGCGGGTGCGATCGCGCTTGCAGGAGCGGTTTGGTCAAGCCTCAACGGTTGCTGCCGGCAAGCAAAACACCTTTAACTATGTCTTTCGCGTCAAGGGGGTGGACAATAGCCCCGCCCCGCAGTTAATGCTTTCGATCGCTGACTGGCAGGGAAAAATCCGCCTCAGCAGTGACTATGGCTGGACATTGGATGCGCAGCGCAAAACAATCCGCACCGAGAAATTTGGCGATCGCTCCCAATTTTGCCAACAGGTGAAAGCCCACTTAGCCCAGTGGCTGGAATTACCCGAATTTCTTGAGGCCTAAATGTTTGACCTAGGGACCGCCCTTGAGAGAGCCATTAAAACTTGGTCGGTGGTGCATACCCTCTTTTTGCCGCCAGATCAGGTAGTGCAGGCACTCCGCACCCTTGAGCAACGAGCCGATGTTCATGGTCTCGCCTGGGGGGGGTACCCGCAAGCGGAACGCTGTCGGCTGGCGATCGCCCCCACTGAACTCAGTCTTGAGGAGCAACAGCCGCCCCTTGCTTTGGTGCGAATCACAGGCAACTTTCTCTTTGATCCCGCCACCTACAGTGATTTTGAGCGAGCGATCGCCAATGCCGGTCTTGATGACGGCGATTATGGGGATGTGATTCTCCTTGGGGAACGGGGGGCACAGGTCATTCTCATCCCTGAAAAAGTCCCTACTTTACAAGAACACTTAAAACAAGTGCGGACTGTAGCGGTGACCGTCGATCTCTGTGACTGGTCAGAACTGGCCGTAGCGCCCCCCCAACGGAAATCCCTCAGTACCGTCGAAGCATCATTGCGCTTAGATGCAGTGGCCTCAGCCGGCTTTGGCGTCTCCCGCAGTAAAATGAGCGAGTGGATTAGCCAAGGGCTAGTGCGGGTCAACTGGCAAGTGGTGCAACAACCGCGCTATCTGCTCAAGGTGAATGACCTCATTGCCATTCGCGGCAAAGGGCGATTGCAGATTCAAGAGATTCAAGTGACAAAGAAAGAACGCTACCGCATCCAGATGGAGCGCATTCGCTAACACTATGGCTCTGCTGCTGTCGAAATTACTGCCGCCACTGCTGTATCCATTGTCCTTGGCCTGTTGGGCATTGGTTTTTGCCATTGTTCGCTTTTGGCGTGCTCCCCAACAGGCAGCGATCGCCCTTGTGATTGCCCTGAGTATTTTACTCCTGAGCGGCAATGACTATGTGGCAACAGCGCTTATTGCTTCCCTAGAGCGGCAGTATTTACCCCCTGATCCCATGCCCAAAGCTGCCGCGATCGTGGTTCTCGGTGGGGCGGTTGTCCCGCAAACGGCGCCGAGGCCGTGGGTAGAAGTCACGGAAGGGGGCGATCGCATCCTCTACGGTGCCCACCTCTTTCGCCAAGGCTATGCCCCCTATCTCATCCTCAGTGGAGGGCGTATTGACTGGCTGGGCGAAGCCTTTCAGCGGGGCGAAGCAGCAGACATGGCGGAAATTGCTGCCACCTGCGGTGTGCCGACAGACAAGATGCTGCTAGACACCACCTCACTGAACACCTATGAAAATGCCGTGAATGTCAAAGCGCTTCTGGAGCAGCATCAAATTCAGGGGGATCTGCTGCTGGTGACCTCTGCTTACCACATGCCCCGCTCCGTGGCTATTTTTCGCCGTTTGGGAATGAAGGTGATCCCGGCACCCACGGACTATCGGTACCTGTCGATCGCGCGATCGCCCACTTGGCAAAACCTGCTGCTCAGCCTGATCCCCAATCCCTACAACGTGGACATCACCACGATCGCCCTACGGGAATACCAAGGTCTGCTCGTTTACAAACTCAGAGGTTGGCTTTAGAGACCCTGAGCACGCAGAAACCCTTGACAGGCCTCCACAAAAGCAGGGGCTGACTCATAGGGCAAGACATTGCGCCCCGCAATCACCACTCCCTCAGCATTGGGAAATGTCTTGGTATAAAACTGCAACCGTTCTTCAGGCAATTCAGCCCCACCCTCCCGACTGATACTCGAGGCTTGATCCCCCATCACCACAAGCACTGGCTGCTGAGTCTGCCGCATTTTCTGACGATAGTCTCGCCGCCAAAAACCCGACAGGAATGAATACACCGCATGGCGACTCTCAAGGTCAGCACAACCAGCGGCCAGCATCTTTAGCCACTCATCATCCACATCCTCAGGCTTGGCAAAAAGCTGCTTGATTGAAAACTGCCGCAGGAAATGTTCTTGGCGGGCATAGAGATAAAAGCCCCAACCCAAGGGAGAATCAAAGAGATTCCAGCGCACCTTTTGCCACCTAGGATCAGTGTTTTCAGAAACGAGAGAAGCCGCTGGAGGGCCACTGAGGATCATTGCCCTGACTACTTGGGGATCAAGGTGCACTAGCTCCATTGCTACGGGAAACAATGCCCCTTGGACAACAAGAATCACCGCTTGGCGAATCTCAGAGGCGATAAAGACCTGTAACTGAGCCGCCCAATCTTCGGGGTAATAGGCAATGTGGGGTAGGGCGCTCTGGCCACAGCCGAGCAAGTCAGGGATATAAAATGAGTAACCTTCCCCTTGGAACTGCCAATGACCCACACAGCGATCCCAGAACCGCCCAGAGAGGCCAACCCCCACTGGATGGATAAAAAGAATCGGTGTTTGCCCTTCTTCCGAACTCAAGCGATAGGCGCAGGAAAGACCCTGCCACTGATAAGTTCTAGAGGCCAATGACGGCATTCCTAACGCTCCTGCAAATTGCTTGAAAAAACTCTATGTAACGCGATCAACGGTAAAGTTGTTACTTCTCTCAACAATATGACTGAACCCTAACATTCAGTAGCAATTTTAACCAAATTTTTCCCTTGCCTTAACCTAATCCCTTGAATCTGTTGCTTATTCTGACGAAAGGGTAGTTTGATCGGTTTGCCTTTTTGAAATGTGTGGGCAACCGTCACCCCGAAGGTACTTTACTTGCAAAACGTTGTTTACTCCGCTAGGAAACATCACCATGTTTACATCTGCAAAAAGCTATGCCCGCCTAGGGGTAGTTGCAGCCGTCGCGGCTCTGTCGGGTAGCCTGATTCCCGCTGCTTTTTCCCAAGGGACACCTACGATTCGCATTGATGGCTCCAGCACTGTTTTCCCCATTACCGAAGCTGTTGCTGAAGCCTTCCAAAAATCCCAAGGGGGCAAAGTCCGTGTAACCGTCGGTGTGTCTGGTACAGGCGGTGGCTTCAAGAAGTTCTGCCGCGGTGAAACGGATATTTCCAACGCCTCACGCCCCATTTTGGCCAAAGAAATTGCCGACTGCCGCGCTGCTGGTATCAACTTTATTGAACTGCCAGTGGCCTACGATGCCATCACCGTGGTGGTTCATCCCCAAAATACTTGGGGAACAAACTTGACAGTGGCTGAATTGAAAAAGATTTGGGAACCCGATTCTAAAATCAATAACTGGAGCCAAGTGCGCCAAGGCTTCCCCAATGTTCCTTTGAAACTCTTTGGGCCAGGTGCTGACTCTGGAACCTTTGACTATTTCACTGAGGCCATCAATGGTAAATCAAAAGTCAGTCGCAAGGATTTCACCGCCAGCGAGGATGATAATGTGTTAGTCCAAGGTATCGCTCGCGATCGCGGTGCGCTTGGATACTTTGGTTTTGCCTACTATGCGGAAAACCGCAATCGGCTCAAAGCGGTTGCCATTGACAGCGGCAAAGGCCCTGTTCCACCTTCCGAGCAAAACGTGCTGAATGGGACATACCAGCCCCTCTCCCGTCCCATCTTTATCTACGTCAACGCTAAGTCAGCGCAGCGGCCTGAAGTACGGCAGTTTGTCACCTACTACCTAAATAATGCCCCGGCCATGGTGAAAAAGGTGAAGTATGTACCCCTGCCGGCTAGTGCCTACCGCACGATTCTGGCTAACTTCAACCGCAACCGTGTGGGTACGATCTTTGGGGGCAAAGAGGCTATTGGCTTGACAATCAACCAACTGCTGAGGATGCAACCCCAATAGATTAATATTTTGATTTAATGAAGGGTGTGAGGTATCAGCCCTCCACCCTTTTTTCCCATTTTGTCAACCTCAGTCGTTGATTCTCTGAAAAGATAAATTCCAACTAAAAGATTTTTGCTTGCTGGAATAATACCCATGGTAGAACAGCCCCTACCCTACTCAACGAAGCTCCCCGTCGCCTTGCCATCCCGCACTGTGAGGATTTGGCGCGAACGGATCATTGCTAGCATTCTTTTTTTGGCAGCGATCTCATCGGTCGTAACAACACTGGTCATCATCTATATCCTTTTTGCCGAGACAGTCATCTTTTTTGAAAAGGTGATGGAAGTGCACCAAGAGTCTCTCTTTGAGGCCTTGGTGGAGTTCTTTACGAGCACGGACTGGTCACCTCTAATTGAGCCGGTGGGAATTGGTATCTTACCCTTGCTCTCCGGAACCTTCACGACTTGCTTTGTGGCCAGTTGTGTGGCTATTCCCCTTGGCACGATTGCGGCCATCTATCTGAGTGAGTTTGCACCCGCCAAAACGCGGGAGATCCTCAAGCCTATCCTTGAAATCTTGGCGGGTATTCCCACTGTGGTTTACGGCTACTTTGCCCTTTTGGTGGTTACTCCCTTTCTCCAGAAAATCATTCTTGGCGTTCAGCAATTCTTTAATCCTGGCAAAGAACCTTGGGAATACTTTGAGCTGCCTGGTTTTAATATGTTGGGGGCAGGTATTGTGGTGGGGCTAATGGTGCTGCCCTATATTGCCAGCTTGACAGAAGATGCCCTCCAAGCTGTTCCTTTGCAACTGCGGGAGGGATCCTATGCAATGGGGGCAACGCGTTTGCAAACAGCAATCAAGGTTCTCATGCCGGCTGCTATCTCTGGCATTATGGCCGCCTATATTTTGGGGCTGGCACGGGCAATTGGCGAAACAATGATTGTGGCCGTGGCCGCGGGGTTACAGCCGAAGTTTACGTTTAATCCTCTAGAGGGGGCTTCAACCACAACTGCTTTCATTGTGTCAGTGAGTTTGGGGGACTTGCCCCACGGATCACTAGAGTATCAGTCGATTTTTGCCGCAGGGATCATGCTGTTTTTTGCAACCTTGATCTTAAACGTGCTGGGCTACTTCTTGAGTCGCCGTTATCGTGAGGTGTACTAGCCATGCGTAGCCAACGAACGATTCTCAATAACCTCCGCAATTCGATCGCGATCGCGGCCTCGATTCGGGAGCGCAAGCGCTGGGAACAGTTTTTTATCGTTTTAGGTTGGTTCTCCCTGCTAGTCGCCTTACTCACCCTTGTTTTTCTTGTGGGTGACCTCTTCCTGCGCGGCTTACCCATGCTGAACTGGAAGTTTTTTACTTCACCGCCGAGTAGTGACCCCGAAGAGGCAGGTATCCTCACGGCATGGGTGGGTAGTTTATTGGTCATTCTTGTAACGGCGTTTGTGGCTATTCCTTTGGGCATTGCGGCGGGCATTTACCTCGAAGAATATGCTCCCAAAAACTGGCTGTTGGATTTCATTGAGGTGAACATTACCAATCTGGCGGGTGTGCCCTCAATTATTTATGGCCTACTGGCTCTCGGTTTCTTTGTCTATATTCTCAACTGGGGCGAAAGCATTCTGACTGCCGGGTTTACACTGGCATTGTTGATTTTACCCGTGGTGATTGTGACCACCCGTGAATCCTTGCGCGCCATTCCCCAGGGGATTCGGGAAGCCGCCTATGCGGTTGGTTCGAGTCGCTGGCAGGTGATTGCTGATCATGTGCTGCCCTACTCGATGGGGGGGATTCTCACGGGGATTATTGTGGGTATCTCCCGCGCGATTGGCGAGACGGCGCCCCTGATCACCATTGGTGCTTTGACGTTTATCACGTTCTTGCCAGATCCACCGATTCAAAGCGAGTTTCCCTACATTTCGTTTAAGTGGATTTGGTCTCCCTTTACGGTGCTGCCGATTCAAATGTTTAACTGGGTTTCCCGTCCGCAAGAGGCCTTTCAAGTGAATGCTGCAGCGGCTGGGATTGTCCTGCTGGTGTTGACGCTGGCGGTGAATGCAACAGCTATTTATCTACGCTATCGTTTTAGGAAGAGTATCAAATGGTAAAACCTACAGATCGGGTCGTGACTACCGAGAACGAGCCACTGAAAAAGCTGGCAGAAGTTCGGGACTTGAACTTTTACTACGGTGGCAAGCAGGCTCTGAAAAACATCAACTTGCCGGTCTATGAAAAGAAAGTTACGGCACTGATTGGGCCTTCAGGTTGTGGCAAGACCACGTTGCTGCGTTGCTTTAACCGCATGCATGATCTGTATCCCGGCAATCGCTACGAGGGGGAAATTTGGTTGGGGGATGAGCAACCGCGTAACCTCCTGCAAATGGATCCAATCGAAGTGCGGATGCAGATTGGCATGGTCTTCCAAAAGCCCAATCCTTTCCCCAAGTCGATTTACGAAAACGTTGCCTATGGATTGCGGGTGCGCGGCATCAATAACCGTGCGATCCTCGATGAGGTGGTGGAGCGATCGCTCCGTCGTGCTGCCCTGTGGGATGAAGTCAAAGATCGTCAGAAGGAACCGGGCACGTCTCTGTCGGGCGGTCAGCAGCAGCGGCTCTGTATTGCCCGTGCCCTAGCCACTGATCCAGAGATTATTCTCTTTGACGAGCCAACATCGGCATTGGATCCGATTGCCACGGTCAGTATTGAGAACCTGATTAGCGAACTCAAGGAGCAAGTGACGATTCTGATTGTGACCCATAACATGCAGCAGGCGATTCGTATTTCCCAGTTCACCGCCTTTATGTATTTGGGTGAAATCGTTGAGTACAACGAAACCATGTCCATCTTCACGAAGCCAGTGGAACAGAAGACCGCCGATTACGTGAGTGGTCGCTTTGGTTGATCGCTGCGTCAAGTCCGCTTGAGAATGTGGTCTAAGAGGTAAGGTGTGGTTGTGAATCGATCGCTACCCTAGGGCTAGTAGTTATTTGTTCTCGCTCTAGGAGCGCAGTTATGGTGGCATCGCTGGAGTCAACGGTCAGGGAGATTTCACCTCAGGCGATCGCCCGTGAATTAGCGCTCCGCCTTGCGCCGCAGGCCACCTATGTGCGTGTCGCTCACTCCGCCGAAGGCTGGAAAATTCTCCTAGAGGCAGAGCAAATTCCCAATCAACGCACCTGCCTTGATGTCTTGGTTGCTTTTTTAAGTCCTGTCCTCCCCCAATCCATTGATGTCTATGGGCGACAGTTGGGGGGGCAGCGCCCTGCATGGGGAGTACGTCTGCGGCCTCGGCCGGTTGCAACCCCCACACCCACAACAGTTCGCGATCGCCAGCTTGAACCCTTAGCTTTAGCGGCCAGTGTCTTAGGGATTTTTGGTTTAGGAGCCGTCGGCCAATGGCAGTCTCCCAGTGTTTGGTTGGCAGCAGCACCAGAACCCAGCGTTGAACAAGTGCGATCGGTCATTCTCAATGCTGCGCCCACTCTGGCTCCCGCCCGCCCACCCCTGTGGTACCACTACTCACCCCCTGAGGCCTTCCGTGGCCGTGTGTTTAATCAGGTTACCTTACCCCCTGAGCAAAAGTTGGTGGCACTGACCTTTGATGATGGCCCTGATCCGACCTACACGCCCCAAGTGCTCGACATTCTTGCCCAAGAAAAGGTCAAAGGGACATTTTTTGCTATTGCCAGAGCCGTTGCAGCGCGCCCAAAATTAGCGCAGCGCATTGTTAGGGAAGGTCATGTCTTGGCCAACCACTCTTGGAGCCACGGCTACCATTACTTTAATCCTGCCGCTGCCCAGCACGAGGTGGATCAAAGTCAACAATTGATTGAAGACATCAGCGGGGCAAATATCAAGCTCTTTCGACCACCGGGGGGAAATCTCCATAATGGTCTGGTGAGTCGCGCCAGCCAACAGGGTTACGGTGTGGTGATGTGGTCAGTGGATCCACAGGATTGGTTACCTCGCCAAACGAGCGATCGCATTGTCAACACAGTTGTTCAGCAGGCGCATGCCGGTGCCATTGTCCTGCTCCATGATGGGGGTGGCTCTCGGCGAGCCACGGTTGCGGCCTTGCCCAGCATCATTGCCGAACTGCGGGCTAAAGGCTATCAATTTGTCACTGTCCCTGAGTTGATTGCGGCTCAAGAGCCAACAAGTCTACCAGAACCCCCTTCTTGGCTAACGATTCAAGAAACGGCGCAGCTTCAGCAGTTGGTTCTGCAACTGGAGACCCGCATTCAAGCTTTAGAAAAAGATTTAAGGACCACACCCCCATGGGCGATCGCCGAACGGGAATACCTAGCAGCCACCCTACGGGAGCAACAGGCAGCCCTGTCTTGGGTGCAACAACGGCTGGCCTTTGAACAAGCTGCTGCAGGTCAATATCAAGCGGCTCTCAAACTGGCGGAGCAGGCGACGCTTGCCGCTAAGGCACAACAATCATCAGTGGCCAAAATCTTGTGGCAGCGGGCGATCGCCACCCTAGACACCATTCCCAACACGGCCTTTGTTGCCCCCCTTGCCCGGATCAAGCAACGACAATATAGCCGCAGAATGCACCAACTAAAATAAAGGCAGCACGCGAATCCCCAACAGCCTGCCATGACAATTGAACACCCAGTGCAACTGCCGCCCCTTGAAAGTGGCGATCGCCTGACACGGGACGAATTTGAGCGCCGCTACGCGGCCATGCCTCAGCTGAAAAAAGCAGAACTGATTGAGGGAATTGTTTACGTGGCTTCTCCCCTACGCTACCGCAGTCACGGTCAACCTCACCTATTCCTAATCACTTGGCTCGGCACCTACTGTGCAGCCACACCGGGGGTCGAAGCGGCAGATGCCCCGACTATTCGCCTAGATGCCGATAATGAACCGCAACCCGATGCAATTTTACGCCTCAGCCACGGGGGGCGATCGCGAATTACTGCCGATGACTATATTGAGGGCGCGCCGGAACTTGTAGTTGAAATTGCCGCCAGCAGTGCCGCCTACGACCTGCACGATAAGCTCAGGGTGTATCGCCGCAATGGCGTTCAGGAATATCTTGTCTGGTGTACCTACGATCGCCAAATCCACTGGTTCTCGCTTGAAGCAGGAGAATACCAGCCACTTGTTGCCGATACTGAGGGGATGATTCGCAGTCGTCAATTTCCCGGACTCTGGCTTGCCCCTGAGGCATTACTGACCCATGATCTGGGTACGGTTTTGCAGGTACTCCAACAGGGAATTGCCACCCCCGAACATCAAGCGTTTGTGGCTCGCCAGCAGCGATAGAGAAGTTCTGAGGAGAGAGAGCCATGACACTAAAGTATTCTCTGCCGCCCCTTGAAAATGGCGATCGCCTGACACGGGACGAATTTGAGCGGCGCTACGCGGCCATGCCTCAGCTGAAAAAAGCAGAACTGATTGAGGGAATTGTTTACGTGGCTTCACCCGTTCGTGTCAGTCACAGTCAGCCCCATGCCGAGATCATGGCTTGGCTCGGTTTTTACAAAGCAGCTACGCCGGGGGTTCTTGTCTATGACAATCCGACCGTTCGCCTAGATGGCGATAATGAACCGCAGCCCGATGCTGTGCTCCGCCTTGAAAGCGGGGGCAACTCCCGCATTAGTGAGGATGGTTATATCGAGGGGGCACCGGAACTCGTGGTTGAAATTGCCGCCAGCAGTGCCGCCTACGACCTGCACGATAAGCTCCGGGTGTACCGCCGCAATGGCGTTCAGGAATACCTCGTCTGGTGTACCTACGATCGCCAGATCCACTGGTTCTCACTTGAAACGGGGGAATACCAACCACTTGCTGCCGATACTGAGGGGATGATTCGCAGTCGTCAATTTCCCGGACTCTGGCTTGCCCCTGAGGCATTACTGACCCATGATCTGGGTACGGTTTTGCAGGTACTCCAACAGGGAATTGCCACCCCCGAACATCAAGCGTTTGTGCAAATCTTGACCGAAACTTAAAAAATTTCCCTAATCTGGCATTATGCTGTATAGAATCCCCGTGTCAATAGGGGAATATTGGCATCGCCCTTGCCAAATGCATCGATATCTGTCTGCCGATTGACCGTTTCATTCACCGTAGCCCTATGTTGCAATTAGACCCCATTTCCAAAACGACCAATCAACATTCTGGTCACAAAGGTTTAGTGATGGCGATCGGGGGAGCCGAAGACAAAGTACGTGGGCGACAAATTCTCACCACCTTCTGCCAACGTGCTGGCGGCCTAGATGCTGTCATTGGCGTCATTCCCTCTGCTTCCCGTGAACCCGATGCCATGGGGCGACTCTACCACGATATTTTCCGCGAAATTGGCGTGCGCGAAGTGGACGTTCTATTGGTGGGCGATCGCGCTGATGCCGAACAGGAAGAGATGCTAGCTCGCTTGAGTCGCTGTACTGGCATTTTTATGTCCGGGGGCGATCAACTGCGTTTGTCGGCGCTGCTGGATGAAACCCCCCTCCTCTACCAATTGCGTCATCAAGTCTGGGAAGGCAAATCAATTCTTGGGGGCACGAGTGCCGGTGCCGCTGTCATGGGTGAGTGCATGATTGCCAGTGGGGGCAGCAATGAAGCTCCAAACCGCTCCTTAGTCGATTTGGCCACAGGCTTGGGTATTCTTCCCGATGTTTTAGTGGATCAGCATTTCCACAATCGCAATCGCCTCGCGCGCCTGATCAGCGCCATTTCTGCTCACCCCGACAAGCTGGGAGTCGGCATTGATGAAGATACCTGTGCCATGTTTGAAGCTGATGGTATGCTGCGGGTTCTTGGTCGTGGTTCTGTCACCATTGTTGATCCTCGGGATGTCAGCTACACGAGCTATGCCCATGTGGATGTTAACGAACCCTTGAGTATCTACAACTTGCGCCTGCACATCCTCAGTGATGGTGACTGCTATAATCTCCGCACCCATCAAGTGCAGCACAAATGTATTTTGCCTCCCCTAAATTAAGTTTTCAGGAAAGTGTTGCTTAAGATACAGTTTATTGCGTCACTCGCCTCAAAACTAAAAATGGTAAGCTGTCCTTAAAAAAGCCACTCTTCTATGAAAATTCTCAAATTACAAACGCTGCGGGGTCCTAATTATTGGAGCATTCGGCGTCATAAGCTGATTGTCATGCGTTTAGATCTAGAAGAGGTGGCCAACACCCCCTCCAATCAGATTCCCGGCTTTGTGGATGGGTTGGTGCGGGTTTTACCCAGTCTCTACAATCATTTTTGTTCCCTTGGCCATGAGGGGGGCTTTCTCACCCGCCTAAGGGAAGGCACCTACCTCGGTCATGTGGTTGAGCATGTCGCCCTCGAACTCCAAGAACTAGCAGGGATGCCCGTTGGTTTTGGCCGCACGCGGGAGACCTCAACGCCGGGGGTGTATCAAGTCGTCTATGAATACCAAGTGGAAGAAGCGGGTCGCTATGCCGGCCGCGCAGCGGTACGACTCTGTCAAAGCATTATTGATACGGGCACCTATCCCCAGCGCGAACTGGATCAGGATCTCGCCGATCTCCGCGAGTTAAAAGCCAAAGCCTCCCTAGGCCCAAGCACGGAAGCGATTGTCCGCGAGGCGGAAGCCCGTAATATTCCTTGGTTTGAGTTGAGCAGTCGCTCGATTATTCAATTGGGTTATGGTGCCCGCAGTCATCGCATGCAGGCCACCTTGAGCGATCGCAGTGGCATCTTGGCCGTGGAACTCGCAGGGGACAAAGAAGGGGCAAAGCGACTGCTTCAGGATGCCGGAATTCCTGTGCCCAAGGGAACCGTCGTCCGCTACATTGAAGACCTCCCTGAAGCCATTGAGGACATCGGCGGCTACCCGATTGTCATTAAGCCCCTCAACGGCAACCACGGTCGGGGGATTACGATTGACATCAACAGCCTAGAAGAGGCCGAAGAAGCCTTTGAAATTGCCAGCAGTGTCTCCAAATCAGTGATTGTGGAACGCTATCATGCGGGTCGCGACTTTCGGGTTCTAGTGGTCAATGGCAAAGTAGTCGCCGTTGCTGAACGGGTGCCAGCCCATGTTATTGGCGATGGCCGCTCCACTATCGAAGAACTCATTGAGAAAACCAACCAAGACCCGCAGCGGGGAGACGGTCACGATAATATCCTCACTCGCATTGAGGTGAATCACGACACATGGACACTCTTGGAAAAGCAGGGCTATACCCTAAATACAGTCTTGCAACCGGGGGAAATTTGTTATCTACGCGCCACGGCGAACCTGAGTACCGGTGGCATTGCCGTCGATCGCACCGATGAAATTCACCCGGAAAATGTTTGGATTTGCCAGCGGGCGGCTCGGATCATTGGCCTCGATATTGCGGGGATTGATGTTGTCAGCCCCGATATTAGTCAGCCCCTGCCTAAAGTTGGCGGTGTGATTGTCGAGGTCAATGCTGCTCCCGGCTTTCGCATGCACACGAACCCCAGCCAAGGGATTGCCCGCAATGTCGCCGAACCGGTGTTGAATATGCTCTTTCCACCGGGAACGCCTTGCCGCATCCCGATCTTTGCGATTACGGGCACCAACGGTAAAACCACCACCACCCGTCTCATTGCCCATATCTGCAAACAAACGGGGCAAACCGTTGGCTACACCACCACAGACGGCATCTATATTGGCGATTATCTGGTGGAAAAAGGGGACACCACGGGGCCTCAAAGTGCCCAACTGATCCTGCAAGACCCCACGGTTGAGATTGCTATCCTAGAAACAGCGCGCGGTGGTATTCTCCGCTCCGGCTTGGGCTTTGACCACTGTGATGTCGGGGTGGTGCTGAATGTGCAGGCTGACCATCTTGGCCTTGGTGATATTGACACCGTTGAACAGTTGGCGGACTTAAAGGCCGTGGTGGTGGAATCCGCTTGGCCGAATGGCTATGCTGTCTTGAATGCCGATGATCCCCTCGTGGCGGGAATGGCACGCCAAGTCAAAGCCCAAGTGGCCTATTTCTCGATGAATCCCCACAATCCGATTATTCGGCAGCACATTCAGCAGGGGGGTCTCGCCGCCGTTTATGAAAATGGCTATCTCTCGATTTTGAAAGGGGACTGGACGCTACGGATTGAGCAGGCAGAAAATGTGCCCATTACCCTTGGCGGTCGAGCCGGTTTTATGATTGCCAATGCCCTCGCTGCCAGTCTAGCCGCCTTTGCCCAAGGCATCAGTATTGAGCATATTCGCGCTGCCTTGACCACCTTCCGAACTTCAGTGGAGCAAACCCCCGGGCGGATGAACCTCTTTGATTTGGGGCAATTTAGTGTCTTGGTGGACTATGCCCACAATCCAGCAGGGTATGAGGCCATTGGTGAATTTGTCCAAAAATGGCCAGGGCAGCGCATTGGTGTCGTTGGCGGACCGGGCGATCGCCGTGATCAAGACTTAGAACAACTGGGTGAACTCTCGGCAAAAATCTTTGATTGGATCATCATTAAAGAAGATGACGATACCCGTGGCCGGCCGCGCGGCGATGCCGCCTATTGGATTGAGCGGGGAGTACATCACCACAGTGTCCAACGCCAATACGACATCATCCATGACGAGGTAGCAGCGATTCAATTTGCCCTCGATCGCGCCCCCCAAGGCTCCCTAGTGGTGATCTTTCCAGCGGAAATCAGCCGCACCATTCAACTGATTCACCAGCATCATCAACGACTCCAAGGGGAAACGACCAATGGCTTTCACAGTGAGGGAATTTCCACTAGTGGTGATCTCAATCCCTCCATCTCCCATTAGGCAGTTTCTCGACCACTAGCAACGCTGATCTGATCAAGTCACTCTGATCAACAGCGAGAAGCACAGTATAGGCCTTTTCAAAAAGGTTGGAGGATCTCACCGCTTTTACGTACTCCCTTTATATTAGAAAGAATTCATAAATAATCAATTATGAACGAGATTCATTTCATCCACGGCATTAACAATAAGCCAGTTGCTTCTAAAGCACTTGAACATGCACTTCAAGCAATCTCAAACATCCACGGAGAGTGTTTTCTGGGGTATCTTCTACCGACACCAGAAGGACTTTCAGCCATTGAGAATCTCTCCTCTTTACGGAAAAAGTCTCAGCAACGCCAAATTAATAGACCGAATTCTCGTGGAGCAAAGCTTAAGCAACTAGAAGATTCAATTGCTACCCTCGACCATCAGCAACATCGGGCGGTGATTGAAACCATTGATGGCGTCCAACGGATTCGTGGCTTAGCAGGCTCCGGTAAAACTATTATCCTTGCTCTAAAGGCTGCTTATTTACATAGTCAACACCCTGATTGGTACATTGCAGTAACCTTCCAGACGAGAGCCTTAAAAGGACAATTCAAGCGCCTAATTAATCAGTTCTGTATATCGCAAACCAATGAGGAACCAGACTGGACAAAAGTGCGGATAGTTAACGCATGGGGAGCTAAGGGGGATGAAGAACGGGATGGACTTTATTATGAATTTTGTAGAGTTACGGGTAGTGAGTTTCTTGATTTTTCAACAGCTAGGAGTCGTTTTGATAGTAGTGAAAAAGCTTTTGACAGTGCTTGCCAGCTAGCACTTGATACAGTCACAAAAGTACCAGAAATTTATGATGTTATTTGGCACTGGTATAGTTAATGATCAAAACTTTCCTAAGATAGTTAGGCACCCCAAATCCATATGGGATGTCAAATTTGATCACTGTGAAAACATTGCATTAGTAATAAGTGAAACGGATTATTCAGTAATTCACCAAATACTTACAAATAATAGATGCTATAGTGTAAAAATGATTGATAGTGGATTGCTTCAACTTATTTATCGGTTCCAAAGAAATACTCTCATTCAGCATCGCCTTGCTTATTATCCATCTCCTCAACTACTGCCATTTCAAGAAGATCCAGCATCTTATTTTGAAGACACGCACTTCCTTTAGATTATTAATAGACGTACTATTGCTTTTCCTTTGCGGTTTGACTTTGATCAGCAAGCGGCTATCAATAAGACACACCCAGCTTGTCATCTAACTTTGGGCGATGCAAAAAATTGATGAAAGTGGTATGGTTCACGTTGTCATTCCTGATATAGAGTGATCATGAACAATGCGGTTGCAATGAAAGCCAAATGGCAATTTTGGATCGATCGCGGGGGCACGTTTACGGATATTGTCGCCCGCCGTCCCGATGGTCAAATGGTGGTGCACAAGCTGCTCTCAGAGAATCCAGAGCAGTATCGCGATGCAGCAGTAGCGGGAATTCGTACCCTCATGGGGTTGGCGCCGGATGCCCCCATTCCCAGTGAAGCCGTTGAAATTGTGAAACTGGGGACAACGGTAGCCACCAATGCCCTTTTAGAACGCAAAGGCGAGCCAACGGTGCTCCTGATTACCCAAGGCTTTGGGGATGCTCTAGCCATTGGCTACCAAAACCGCCCGGATCTGTTTGGCTTAGCGATTCAGCAACCGCCGCCCCTCTACAGCCATGTCATTGAAGTCAAAGAACGGGTGAGTGCCCAAGGGGAAATTCTCGTCCCCCTTGACTTAGAAGCCCTGAAGCCCCAATTGGCAGCGGTCTATGACCAAGGCATCCGCAGTTGCGCCATTGTGCTCGTGCATGGCTACCGCTACCCTGACCATGAACAACAGGTGGCAGCCTTGGCAAGGAAGATGGGGTTTAGCCAAGTGTCGGTGTCCCACGAGGTAAGTGGCCTGATCAAGCTGGTCAGCCGGGGCGATACGACTGTTGTGGATGCTTATTTGTCGCCGGTGCTGCATCGCTATCTACAGGGGGTGCAGGGGGAGCTGGGGGAGATTCCCCTCTACTGTATGCAGTCCAATGGCGGTGTGGTGGCGGCGGCCTGCTTGCGCGGTAAGGATAGTCTGCTTTCAGGCCCTGCTGGGGGGATGGTGGGGGTGGTGCGCACCGCTTTAGCCGCAGGGATTGAGCGGCTGATTGGTTTAGATATGGGGGGCACCTCGACAGATGTCTGCCACTATCGTCACAATCCGGATGCCCCTTGGCCAGAGTATGAGCGGTGGCAGGAAACGACCATTGCGGGTGTGCGGCTGCGATCGCCCCTCCTAGCCGTGCATACCGTCGCTGCCGGCGGTGGCTCGATTTTGCGATTTGATAAGGGGTGCTACCAAGTGGGGCCAGACTCTGCCGGTGCCAATCCCGGACCTGCTGCCTATCGTCGCGGCGGACCTCTCACGGTGACCGATGCCAATCTCCTCTTGGGGAAAATTCAGCCCGCCTATTTCCCCGCTGTCTTTGGCGCCGATGGTCAACAGCCCTTGGATCGCGAGACGGTGGAACAGCAATTTGCTCAACTGCGCCAAGAGATCTACGAGAGCACCGGAGATGCCCGCAGTGTTGCCGATGTGGCGGCTGGTTTTATTGAAGTAGCCGTGAATACCATGGCACAGGCAATTAAGAAAATTTCCCTAGAGCAGGGGCACGATGTGCGCGACTATACCCTCTGCTGTTTTGGCGGTGCCGGCGGCCAACACGCCTGTTTGATTGCCGAGGTGTTGGGAATGCCGCAGGTGTATCTCCATCCCTATGCGGGGGTGCTCTCGGCCTACGGCATTGGTCAGGCGGAGCTGCGGGTACTCAAGGAGCAAACGATTGAACAACCCCTCACCGCCGCTGTTCTGGGGGAGCTGCAAGGCCAAATTGAGCAGCTAAAAGGGCAAGCAATAGATGAACTTGTTGCCCAAGGGGTCGATCGCCGGCAGATTCAAAGTCAAGTGCGCATCGGCTTAGGTTATGTGGGGACAGATACAATCCTCTGGGTGCCCTGGGCAGATTTGGAAAGGATGGCAGCCGCATTTGCCCAAGCCCATCGCGATCGCTATGGGTTTACTATACGGGGGCGATCGCTCCGCATCGGTCAAGTCGCAGTTGAAGCCGTTGCTGTTCAAGCAGTTCCAGCGGTCACGATGCCCCATGCCGCCACAGAACTCACGCCCCTTGCCCATGTGTCGGTTTACAGCAAAGGCCAATGGCACAAAGCACCCGTCTATGAGCGCGATCGCCTCCCTGCCCATCAGATCATTGCAGGGGTGGCCTTGATCTTAGATGCTACGGGTACCAATGTGGTTGAGGCAGGCTGGCAGGCCGAAGTGGATGATCAAGGGGGGCTGTGGCTACGTCCCCTGCAAGAATCCCCGGCACCGTCAAAGCAGATTGCCGCCACCGTTGCGGATCCAGTGCAGCTTGCAATTTTTCAACAGTTATTTCGCGCCATTGCTGAGCAGATGGGGGTAACACTCCAGCAAACCAGTGCCTCGGTCAATATTAAAGAACGGTTGGATTTTTCCTGTGCTCTGTTTGATGCTGCCGGCAACCTTGTGGCCAATGCCCCTCATATCCCCGTCCATTTGGGGTCAATGAGCGAAAGTGTTAAGGCACTGCTGGCTGAGAAAGGCAACACCCTCCGGGCGGGTCAAGTGTTTGCCACAAATAATCCCTATCGCGGTGGCACCCATCTGCCGGATATTACCGTAATTACCCCCGTATTTCTCAAGGGGGAAGCGCAACCCGCCTTCTTTGTCGCTTCGCGGGGGCACCATGCTGACATTGGGGGCATCAGTCCTGGATCCATGCCGGCCAATAGTACCGATGTCCGTCAAGAGGGAATTCTCTTTGATAATGTGCTGCTGGTGGAGGGCGGGGAGTTTCAAGAGGCGGCGATTTATCAACTGTTGAGCCAAGCCCCTTGGCCGGCTCGCTATCCTGAGCAGAATCTGGCGGATCTGCAAGCCCAAATAGCCGCCAATCAGCGGGGGGTACAAGAACTGATTACCCTGTGCGATCGCCATAGTCGCGAGGTTGTGGCTGCCTACATGGAATTTAGCCAAGCCAATGCCGCTGAGTGTGTGCGCCAATGCCTGCGATCGCTCCAAGGGGGTCGCTTTTGCGTGGCGATGGACAACGGCAGCCAAATTCAGGTGCAAATTACCATTGATAGCACCGAAGGCACCGCTTGCCTCGACTTTGAGGGCACCTCCCCGCAAACCAATGACAATTTCAATGCTCCCCTTGCCATTACCAAGGCAGCTGTGCTGTATGTCTTCCGAACCCTCGTACAAGAGGACATTCCCCTGAATGCGGGCTGTTTGCGTCCCATTGAACTGCGGGTGCCGCAAGGCTCACTATTGAACCCCCAGTTTCCGGCGGCGGTGGTTGCTGGCAATGTCGAAACCTCGCAAACCCTTACCAATGCCCTCTACGGTGCCCTCGGCATTATGGCAGCGGCTCAGGGAACGATGAACAACCTCAGCTTTGGCAGCGATCGCTATCAATACTACGAAACCCTCTGTGGCGGCGCTGGGGCAGGAGCCACCTTTGCCGGAGCCAGTACCGTGCAAACCCACATGACCAACTCTCGACTCACCGATGTCGAAGTGTTAGAAAACCGCTACCCCGTGATTGTTTGGGAGTTTTGCCGTCGCCGGGGCAGTGGGGGCAAAGGGCAGCAACCGGGAGGAGATGGGGCAATTCGTGTCCTTGAGTTTCGTGAACCCATGACCGTCAGCCTCCTCAGCCAGTCGCGCAAAATTCCCCCCTTCGGGCTTTTTGGAGGTGAATGCGGTGCGGTAGGTGAAAATCAATGGCTGAAACTCGGACAGACTCCCCATCTTTTACCAGGAACCGCCACAATCAATGTCCAAGCGGGCGATCGCCTGCGCATTTGTACCCCAAGTGGTGGTGGCTTTGGGGTACCTCAACTCTCAGATTAGATATATCAAATTAATCTTCATCGTCGGTGGGTTGACCGTTGCTGCTCACTTGTCTAAGGTGAATGTGCTTACGGCCAAGGGCAATTTCAAATTCATCCCCCGGCTTGAGATTCATTTGCTTGGTATAAGCTGAACCAATGAGCAAATTACCATTGGCTTGTACCGTGATTCGATAACTAGCACTGCGACCGCCTCGGCTACCACCACGTCCTGACTTCGTATCAAGATTCATCCCCAAGGCTTCAAGAAGCGCCTTATTAAACTTCATTTTGCTGATGCGCTCCTTACCACTTTGGGTGATCGTATAGTAGCCACAGGCCTTTGCTTTTTCCTCGTGGCTGAGATGTTCCAATTGTTTGTACTTCTCTAATAAAGCAGCACCTGTCAAGGGTTCTACTTGTTTGCGTCCCATTTTAACCTACCTTTTCAATGATCCAATACTGTCTATTCATTGGCGATTCAATCAAAGAGTGCCAAAGTCTGACAGCGGACTCGTAATGAATGAGTGTCTATCTTTAGCAAACCATAATTTTTTTCAGAATTCAAGTTGCGATCGCCCTTGAGTCAGGGTTTTACATTTCCTTTAGACGAGTTACATTGACACTCTTTTCACAGGGACGCAAGAGGCTCAAAAAAGGTGAGGGCTAGTGTAGAAAGTACGCCACCTCTTTTACAGCCCTTTTCACAGGTGTCCACAGACTCAACACTACAAAAGTCACGACGGAAGAGATTTCTATCAGCGTTTATGTGTCCCCTATTTAAGATAAGGGCGGTAGATGCTCTATCCTTCAAAACAATGACGCTAATCAAACTTACGGCACTTTTTGCAAGAATTGAATACGCTCACAACAGTCGCTTCAGTGTGAGGTGGAAAAGCCCAAGAGTGTCCAACCCGAGTTGGCCTGCTGATCATTGTGAACTATTTGGGAAAATAGAAGCAAGCTCAAGCACTTGTTCGGGGAACTGCGGCAATTGCACAACGCCACTGGTCGGAATAATTCTCTTGCTGAGGTAGCCAAACTGCCGCGGTGTAATTTCAGCAGGTTCGCTATAGACTTCCAGTGTGCGATCGCTAACATTGAACAGCCAATAATAGGGAATCTTGGCTTCAGCATAAAGCGATAGTTTCACTGTGCGATCGTACTCTAGGGATGAATCCGCCACTTCTATCACCAAGAGCGTGTCGGCAGGTGTGGGATGGGCTGAGGCATAGTCATCTTCTTGGTTTTTAACGATCGCTACATCGGGTTCTGGCTCACCATCAAAGGCAATCGTAATCGGCGACTGGCACTGAAGCGTGGCGCGATCGCCCACAATCTTCGGTAAGATTCGCAATAATCGCCGCAGACAGCTTTCGTGCGCTGTTCCCTTGGCCGCCATGCGCACCAGTTCCCCCCGAATTAGTTCAATGTGGTCATCTTCCCTCAGAAACCCAAGTTCCAGTAAACGGTGGTAGTCCTGCACCGTAAATCGCACTGGTTGGGGGGTTGGAGTGGGTTGGCAAGTAGCAGTGATCATGATCTTAATTTTAGGCAGAGTCTCAGAAGTGACGCATTCTTCGCTAGAGAATGCCCTAAACTGTGGAAACATCAAGGGTGTGGTGCCCTATGATTCCACGTCAACTGGTATTGCGCAATTTCCTCAGCTATCGCCAAGCCACTCTTCCCTTTGCGGGGTTACATCTGGCCTGTATTTGTGGTGCCAATGGGGCGGGCAAGTCCTCGCTTCTTGAGGCGATCGCCTGGGCACTGTGGGGGCAAAGCCGCGCTAGCCGTGAGGATGATGTGATCTACTACGGCGAAATGGAAGCCCAAGTGACGTTTGAGTTTAGCGTTCAGGGGCAGACCTATCGGGTGGTACGGTTGCGGCGCCGCGAGCAACATACGGTTTTAGAGTTGCAGATTCAAACAGTAGCGGGCTATACCTCGCTAACGGGGCGATCGCTACGAGCAACACAGGAAAAAATCATTCAAATTCTGCGCCTTGACTACGCCACGTTCGTCAACAGTGCCTATCTGCGCCAAGGCCGTGCCGATGAATTTATGGCCAAACGCCCCAGTGAGCGCAAGCAACTCTTGGCCACCCTTTTAGGCTTGGATCAATACGAGACCCTAGCGGAGGCGGCTCGCGATCGCGCCCGTGACTACAAAGCCCAAATCAGCGTTCTGGAACAACGCCTCCAGAGCCTAGGGGAGCAACTCGCCCAAGAACCGCAGTTACGCGCCCAACAGGCAGCGGTGAGCCAGCAGATTCAACAGCAACGGCAGCAAGTCGAGCAGTGTCAACAACGGCTCCAAGAGCAACAGGCCGCCTACCACGTCTATCAACTGCAACAGCGGGACTATGAACACCTGCAACAGCAGCGAGACACCCTCGGGACAACAATCGCCCATCTCGAGCAGCAGTGCCAGACGCTCCGCCAAGAACAGGCCGCGATTGCGGATCTAGAAGCCCGTGCCCCCCTCTTGGAAGCCGCCGTTAGCCAATGGCAGCGCCTGAAAACCGCTGAAGCGCAATTGCAGCAGTGTTTTGCTGACTATCAACGGCTGCGCCAAGAGCGCGATCGCCAGCAGCAGAACCTCGACCAGCAGCGCCAAGACCTTCTGCGCACCCTGCATGGATTGGAGAGCCAGCAGCAATTTCTTCTGGAACAATGCCAGCAGTTGGAAAAGCTCCTCAAGCAAGAAAATCAGATTGTCGCTGCCTTTGAACAGTTACAGCGATCGCGCGCTCAGCTCCAAGCCCAGGAAGAGCTTCAACAAAAAGTCTTTCCCCTTCTGCAAGTCAAACAGCGCCTTGAACTGGAACGGCAACAGCAGGAACAACGCCTCCGCAGCCGGCGCGATGAATTGCAACAGTTGTGGCGGCATCTCCATCAACAGGTGGAACGACAACCCGCTCTCCAAGAGGCAGTGACATTGATTACTGCCCAGATTGAAACCCTTGAAAAACAGCGCATCTATCAAGACCATGTGCGGGAAAAGGGACTAGAGCGCCGCCGCTTCCTAGAGCAACTGCAAGCCCGCCAGCGGGAATATGAGCGGCAAATTAATCAACTGGAGCAGCGCTTAGAACTGCTGAATCAGCCGGGAGCGATTTGCCCCCTGTGTCAACGTCCCCTCGATGCCGAGCACCACGAAGCTGTCCTGCGCCGCAATGCCGCCGAAAAAGAGGATCTGCTGAATCAGTTGTGGGTGATTCGTGAGCAATTGGCGGTCACCGAGCGGGAAATTCAAGTCCTACGGCGGGAATATATTACCGTGGGCTATGAGATCTCGCAACTGACGCAACTGTTTGAGCAACGGGGGCAACTCCAGCAGCAACTCCAGAGCACACAGGATTTAGAACCGCAATTGGATCGCTTGGCCGCAGAAATTCAGCAGATTGAGCGGCAGCTGAGGAACGGCCATCAGGAAACCCTTGGGGAACTGCAAGCCATTGAGACGGAACTGAAACGCCTGAACTATGACGAGAAAAATTTGGCGATCGCCCGCGGGCAAGTGGAAAAATGGCGTTGGGCCGAAGCCAAGGAACAGGAACTCCGCCAAGCGCAGCGGCAATACCGCCAAATTCAGCAACAACTGCCGGCCCTAGTGGCACAACAGGAAGAACTGCAACGCCAACTCAATGCCCTTGAAACCCTCTCCCCCTTGGCACAAACCTTGGCCACCATTGATCAGCAGTTGGCGGCCTTAGCCTACGATCCTGAGCAGCATGCCCAAATTCAGGCACAACTGGCGGCATTAGAACCGGACTATGAGGCCTATCAGACCCTGCAACGGGGGCGATCGCGCCAACCCCAACTCCGCCAAGACCTCCAGCACCTAGAGGAAACGCTGCACCAACAACGGGAACAACTGCAACGCATTACTGACAAACTTGCTACCCTTGAGGACACTGCACGCGCCGCCAGCCGCCTTGCCGCCGAGCTGAACCAACGTCAACAGGAACTCCTGAAGCAGCAGCAGACCCTCGAAGCTAACCTTGCCCAGCAGGGCAAACTCACCGCTGAATTAGAGCAACTCCATCGCCTAGCCCAGGAATACGAACAGGGACAGCAAACCCTTGCCCACCTCCGCCATCAATACCGCCTCTACTGCGAACTAGCCCAAGCCCTAGGCAAAAATGGCATTCCTGCCATGCTCATTGAAACCGTCTTGCCCCATCTGGAGGCAGAAACCAACCATATCCTAGGCCGCCTGAGTAACCATCAACTCCATGTCCAATTCATTACCCAACGCAGTCGGCGGCGCAGTGGCGCTGATACTAAGCCCATTGAGACCCTCGATATTCTCATTGCCGATTGCCAAGGGACTCGACCTTACGAAAGTTATTCGGGGGGTGAAGCCTTTCGCATCAATTTTGCGTTGCGTTTAGCCTTGGCCCGACTGTTGGCACAGCGATCCGGCAGTGATGTTCAGTTTCTCATTATTGATGAGGGGTTTGGTACTCAAGATGCCCAGGGCTGTGAACGGCTGATTGCCGCCCTGAACGCAATCGCCCCTGAATTTCACTGCATCCTCGCCATTACCCATGTGCCTACCCTCAAAGAAGCCTTTCAAACCCGCATCGAAGTCACCAAAATAGGGGGAGCCTCCCAACTCAGCATCATTACCTAGGACAGGGGTAGCAGCTTGCGGCACAATATCGGCAAAATGATAGAGTAGGGTCAGCAACAGCACACTTTGCCAATGACGGTTGAACTTATTGCCAAACTCAGCGATCCCATTGTCAGTGCCGGACAGGGGGCACAGCGCCAACTGGAACTAACGTTAGCGGCACAGCGACAACAACAGCAGCGCGCTCCTCTCAATCTCTGCCTGATTTTGGATCACAGTGGCTCAATGGCATGGCAACCTTTGGCAATGGTCAAGCGAGCCGCGCAGTCCTTGGTGGATCGGTTACTGCCGACGGATCGCCTGAGTATCGTGGCCTTTGATCACAAAGCTCAGGTGTTAGTGCCCAATCAATTTGTGCAGGATAAAGCCGCAATCAAGGAGCAAATTGCAACCCTTGAGCCAAGTGGTGGCACTGCCATTGATCTGGGGATGAAACTGGCCCTGACAGAGTTGGCCAAAGCCAAACACGGAACCATCTCCCAAGCCTTTTTGCTCACCGATGGCGAAAATGAGCACGGCGATAACCAACGCTGCCTTGAACTGGCCAAGCTGGCAGCAGAGTACAACATTACGTTTAATACCTTAGGGTTTGGCGTTCACTGGAATCAGGATGTCCTCGAGCAAATTGCCGATGCAGGCGGCGGGCGGCTGATGTTTATTGAGTATGCTGAGCAGGCAATCGCCTGTTTTCAAGCGCTCTTTAGCCACATTAGCAGCGTGGACTACACCAATGCCCATGTCCTATTGACCCTGAGTGAGGCGGCACAACTAGGGAACTTCAAACCAGTCAACCAAGTGGCTCCCGATACGATTGAACTCACCTACGACAGCCCCACCCCCCACGAGTATGTGATTCGGGTTGGCGATGTTTCCGCTACCGTCAAACGCACACTCCTGATCACCCTGAGTACCCAACCCTTGCCCCCAGGCTCTCACCTCATTGGTTTTGTGCAAGTCCGCTACGATGACCCCGTGCAGCAAGCCACTGGCCTTTTCTCCGAGAGGATTCCCCTGACGCTCACAGCAGAACCAGAGCACATCCCCCAAGTGGATCCAGAGGTGCAGCAGAGCATTCTCACCCTCGAAAAATACCGCAAAACGAAACTGGCGGAAACGAAACTGCAGGCAGGGGACACCGCTAGCGCTGCCACCTTTTTGCAGAGTGCGGCCAAAACTGCTCTCCAACTGGGGGACACCGAAGCGGCAAAAGTCTTGGAGGCCTCGGCTCAAGAGCTACAGCAACAATCCACCCTCAGTGAATCAGCCCTCAAGCGCACCCGCATTGCCTCAAAAACCGTCTTGAGTAATCCCCCCTCAAATTAGCCACAGGGCATCGCCATTCTGGCAGCCTAAGAGCAATTGGGCATTGCCACCATTCACCGCTAGCTCAATAAACCCATGACTCCCCACTAATGCAATCAGATGTTGAGGTGGAACATCGCCATAGGTGTGGACGAGGGGAATCTGCTGCCCCTGAATCTGGATCTGCTGGTAGCCCTTGGCTAAAAGCGCCGCAGGGAGTGTGGTGATCACATTCCCAAAGTGATCAATGGCTTGAATCCAACCTTGGACGCCTTGGGGGGTAATCTCATAGGTGAGATGGGGCAAGCGCACCAAACTGTCAGGGTCAATGGCAGAGCCAAGGCGCGCCAAATCCGTTCCTGCGGCTAAATGGGCGGCCACGGGGGCAAAAATATCCCGCCCATGGAAGGTAGCACTGGGGTTGGGGGTGCGCCAAAACTGCGGCTGGGTGAGTTCAACCACTCGCTGAGGAGGATAGCGATCGCACACTTGACTAAAGACACCATTATCGGGCCCCACACAATACCCGATCCCCAGATCAAGGGCGATCGCCCGCCGACGGGTTCCCACCCCCGGATCCACCACCACGACATGCACCGTTTGCGGGGGAAAATAGGGCACCGCTTGCAGCAGTTGAAAACTGGCCGTGCGACAATCCTGCGGCGGAATTTCATGGCACAGGTCAATCACTTGGGCTTGGGGATAAAGACTTAAAATCACCCCCTTCATCACACCGACATAAATATCCTGATGGCCAAAGTCCGTCAGTAGGGTAATGCAGCAAGCCATGGGCGGTTTACAGAGACAGTCGCTTAAACAAGGGTTCAGGAATCCAACGAATGATCACCATGATCCAGCGCCAAATGGGTCGCACATAGATCACATCTTTCTTTTTTTCTATGGCTGTGAAGATCGCATTGGCCACTTCCTGCGGCTGAGCAGTGAGTAGGGGGGGCAACTTCATGCCTTCGGTCATCCGTGTCTTCACATAGCCGGGCAGAACGGTTAAAACCTGTATTCCCGATTTGGCAAGGCGCTGCCGCAATCCCGACAAAAATGCGGTAAACCCAGCTTTTGCAGAGCCATAGAAGTAGTTACTCGCCCGCCCCCGTTCCCCCGCCACAGAGGAAATCCCCACTAACGTCCCAAACCCCCGCTGCTCAAACACATTGGCAAAGAGACTCAAAATAACGGCTGGCCCCTCATAATTGGTGCGCATCACTTCAAGGGCAAGGGATAAATATTGCTCACATACTTTTTGGTCTGGCATAAAGCCAACAACGCAGATCACGATCGCGGGTTGCTCCGGGAGTTGCTGGATAAAACTTGCATGGGTCTCCACCGCTAAAACATCAAATTCATGGACACTGACGGCCACGCCGTAGCGTATTTCCAGATCTGCTTTATCTGGCTCTAGGCGACTCACCTGTCGTGCCGCCAATTGAATCGGATAGCCCTGAGCCGCAAACCGCTGGGCGATCGCCCGCCCCATATCGGAAGTCGCCCCCAAAATCAGCACAGGCGCCCTCATAGATGTAACCTCTTCGACTGTTCCGACGCAAAGTTGACCTGCCACTGATGGGCATTCCTAACTTGAACAAACCTCTCTACCCGAGCATCGGACTGGCGCAGGCGCATCGGCGTTAAATGGCTATCCTTGGCAAGGTAAAAGCGACCCCCATAGTGTAGGGTGATCTCCTCCAGTTGATCCAAAACCTTGAGGGTGCGTTGCGACATCGGAAAGTCCAAGGCCAAGGTATAACCCGCCATGGGAAATGAAAAATAACTCTGTTGATCCCCCAACTTCTTCAAGACCGCCAGAAAGGATCCCGCTCCCGCGGCTGACGTGCAATGCAGTAAGGCCGATAAACCTTCACGGGCAGTGCTCAGGGGCAAGACACATTGGAACTGGACAAAACCGCGCCGCCCATAGATGCGATTCCATCCCAATAAGCTATCAAGGGGATAGAAGAAGCGATCCCAATCCACGAAGGACTGGCTGGCTTGCCGTTGCTGATTGAGAAAATACAGTTGATTAAAAGCGCGAACCGTCAAGGGATTCAAGGCACCATTGGGAAAATCCACGGGAATCGAAAGTTTGCGTCGTTGCGGAGTCCGCAGTGGCCTTTGGCGATATTTGGCTGGCAACTCCTCCCGTGTGGCGTGTTCGCCCAGCATGAGCACAGACCGTCCTAACTGCGAACCAGTCGCCAGACAATCAATCCAAGCCACGGAGTAGGTCACGTCCTGAGCCGCCTCAAAGAGATCAATGACCTCGTCTAAATGCTTGGCGATACGGGTGGTTTGGCGAATCCACGCGGTTTCAATGGGGCGCAAGCGAAAGGCTGCCCTGAGGATCACCCCCGTCAAGCCCATTCCCCCCACCGTCCAGTAAAACAAATCCTGATTTTCGGAAGGGGAGCAGCGATAAATTTGCCCCTCGCTGGTGAGGAGATCCAGCCAGTCCAAACTGTGAACAAAACTGCCCTCTTTGTGGTGATTCTTGCCATGAACATCAGCCGCAATCATGCCCCCCACAGTCACGAACTTTGTACCGGGGGTAATCAAGGGAAACCAACCGCGAGGCACAAAAATCTCGAGAATCTCCGCCAGCAGCACCCCCGCCTCAGCAATCAATTGACCCGTGTGCGGATTAAACCCCAATAGGCGATTGAAGTGGCGCATTTGCAGCGTTGCTTCGCTATTGAGGGCGCTATCGCCGTAGGCACGGCCATTTCCTCGGGCAATGAGCGGCAACCCCCTTTTGAGAAGATGGATCATCTCAGATTCTGAGCGCGGGCAATAAACATGACAGGTCTGCACAGGATACCGCCCCCAGCCGCAGAGCGTTTTAAGAGAACCCTTAGGCGTCATGGGAGAAGACATATCGCTTATCCAAGTGATACTTGACCACATAGCCAATGGCTAGACCAATAATGGCGCCAATTTCGCGCATGAAATGGCTTTGCCAAATCAACCAAAATACAGTTTCAAATCCCCAAAAGATGGTCGTTGTGAAAATCCCCATCGAAGCATACAGACTAAATTGACGGCTATAGTGATGCACACCCTTTTTATGATCAAAAAAATCCAGCGCTTATCCAGATAGTATTTCACTACCAAACCCACGAGGGTACCCACTGCCACTGCGGTTATAAAATAAGGGAAACTATTATCAATGAGTAATATCATCCTTTGAAAAAATAAATTCATAAAGGTGGCAATAACCGCAAAAACTGTATAGCGAATAATCAGAGTTTGCAAACTCATAGAATCCCACCAATTATAAAGAGAAATAGGCAGATCAAGAAGCAGAGTTGACTTTGGCGATCTTTAATTGCATAAACAATTGGATCATCGTGCATCAAACCCCGATGGGTAATCATAATGGTTCTTGTAATCCAGTATAGAAGCACACAGCAAATGCCCCAGAGCACCTGTGGTCTTGTGTAAAGAAGCTGCACTTGGGGAGAGTTGATATAGAGCGCCAGCACCAAAATTGAGACATAACCCGCCCCAATGGCCATCATGCTAATAATCGGCAAATCGTCAATGTGGTAGCCCCGACCACTGGCCTTGAGTTGTTTACGGTGACGATGATCCACCAGTTCTGCTTGCCGCTTGACTGTTGCTAGGCAAAAGAAGAAAAAGATGGAGAAGGCCAAAAGCCAGACACTAAGGGAAATTTTTGTGGCAACCGCACCCGCAAAGATGCGAATGGTGTAAAGACCAGCCAGCGTGCAAATGTCAATAATAATCCGTCGCTTTAGGTAAAAGGAGTAGGCAGTTGTGAGACCATAATAGGCCAGCAGAATGCCCAGAAATGGCCAACTAATGGTGGTGGCGATCGCCATTCCCAGTCCTAAAAGCACTAAAATCATCCAGATGCCATGACAGAGGGGAAGATCGCCAGCAGCAAAGGGACGATGACGCTTCCGAGGATGGGCGCGATCGACCTGCAAATCCAAAAGATCATTTAAGACATAGACACTGGACGCCGTCAGACTAAAAGCAGCCGCTGCCACCAGCGAAATCCAAAAGGTTGGTAAATCAAATTGATGTGCCGCTAGCATTGGCACAAAGACCAAACTATTTTTCACCCATTGATGGGGGCGGATTTCTTTCAGGTAGGGTTGAATGCTTCGTTTTGCGGTACCTAGATGTTCTACATTGGGGTTAATTTGCTCAACTTTTTTGCACAGCCGAGGTGAGGCATTGACCGTAATTGCTTTGGCCGCAACTGCCCACACAGGCAAATCAGCCTCAGAGTCCCCTATGTAGATAAAATTTTTCTCACCAAAACGCTCTACGATAAACCTTGCTTTATTTCCTTCCTTCAAATTAACTTGGCCATCAGAACCATAAACCTCATCAAAAAGCCCTAAATAGGCAGCAATCTTATCAGCAATGAGTTGATCAGTGGCAGTGACGAGAGCAACCTTACCCCCCTTTGCTTTCCAAGCTTGGATATACTGAATAACCTCCGAGTTATAGGGCAGTGCTGTAACATCTATTTCAGAGAGTTTAGCTAATTTTCTTTTAATCTGGGCGCGATGAAAGCTTCTTGTTTGAAAGAATGTAACTAGAGACTGAGCCAAAGAAGAACAGATTAATTCCAGCAGAATATCCGTCCTCAGCAGTGTATTGTCTAGATCGATAAGAAGATAAACCATCTTTTACCGTTTAAGACTTGCGCTATGTTCTTGGTCAGCTTAAAGTAAGCTACCGCTTAACCCATTCTTTTCCATGAACTGCATGAGGGTATTAACCAAAATCGTTGATCCAAGGTGCCAGAATCAGCAATCCTAGGTCAGCTAAAGGCGAGTAACAGATTATGAATTAGCCGCTGCTGTAGCCCAACCTAGGCCGCCAGCTACTAGAGTAGTAGTGAACTGATTCGGGAACGGAAACTATGGGTGAACTCTTTGGCCTGCTGTTTCTACTGGGGTTTGGAGGCTGGGGTATCGCTAACTCTGTGCGCATTGTCAATCAGGGCAATATGGCCTTGGTGGAGCGGTTAGGCAGCTATAGCCGTCGCTTGGAACCGGGGCTAAATTTTACAGTGCCGCTCCTTGATCGCGTGGTCTTTGAGCAAACGATTCGGGAAAAGGTCTTAGATATTCCGCCGCAGCAGTGTATCACCCGTGACAATGTGACGATTACGGTGGATGCCGTTGTCTATTGGCGGATTATTGATATGGAGCGCGCCTACTACAAGGTGGAAAACCTGACGATGGCAATGGTGAATCTGGTGCAAACGCAGATTCGAGCAGAAATGGGGAAGCTAGAGCTGGATGAAACCTTTACCGCCCGCACTCAGGTGAACGAGAATCTCCTGCGGGATCTGGATATTGCCACCGATCCTTGGGGGGTGAAGGTGACCCGTGTGGAACTGCGGGATATTGCCCCCTCGAAGGCGGTTCAAGAGTCGATGGAACTGCAAATGTCCGCTGAGCGCAAAAAACGCGCTGCGATTCTCACCTCTGAAGGGGAACGGGAAGCAGCGATCAACTCGGCTCGAGGTAAAGCGGAAGCTCAAGTGTTAGCCGCCGAGGCCGAACAAAAAGCCGCTATTCTGGCAGCGGAAGCAGAACAAAAAGTGGTGGTGTTGCGTGCCCAAGCGGAGCGCCAAGATCAGATTTTGCGTGCCCAAGGAACTGCAGAAGCAATGAAGATTATTGCCGCAGCACTGCGTGAAGATCCGAAGGCGAAGGAAGCGCTCCAGTTTCTCCTTGCTCAGGGCTATTTAGATATGGGACGCACCATTGGCCATAGTGATAGCAGTAAAGTACTATTTATGGATCCCAGCAGTATCCCGGCAACGATTGAGGGTGTGAAGTCCCTGATCGAGCAGTCCCCCCGCGAGGTATAGTCCATGGCACAATTTCAGGCACAGGTTTTTGTTACGCTGCGACCATCGGTGTTAGATCCCGCAGGCGTCGCGGTACAGGCGGGGATTCATCATCTCGGCTATACGAATGTACAATCGGTGCGCATTGGCAAACTGGTGGAACTCACCCTAGAGGCCAGCGATCGCGCCACTGCCGAGGCACAACTCACCCACATTGCCGATCAACTGTTGGCCAACCCCGTGATTGAAACCTTTCGCATTGAATTGCAGGAGCTGGCAACTGCCGCAGGATAGGCACGATGTTCAACTGGTGGGATGATCTATTAGCCAGTATCGAGGCGGGCATCAAGGCCAGGATTGAATCGGGATTACAGTCCTTGGCGGAGACCCTTGCCCCCTTGCTTCAGGTACCGGAACCTGCAGCCCCGTTCCAACGCATTGCCCTTTTTCGGGCGGGTGTCGATCAACCCATTGCTGGCTCTGGTCTCAGGGTTGAAGGCGCCGCTTGGTATCTGGAGTCCCACTGGCCGCAAACAATTCCCCTCTTTGAACTGCCGGAAGCCCACCTGTGGTTGGAAGTGCCTTCTGCCCAAGGGGGAGATCAGTTGCTCCTGTGTCGCGCCCTAGTGAAAACCGGGATGCTGCCTGAGGGAGGGCAACTGGTTCTCAGCCGCAGTCAACCCTTTGGTTGGACATTTTCGCGCACGGTTTCCCTCGTGGGCGATCGCGATTGGCATCTGTGTGAAGTGCCTTTTCACCTGAAACCAGAACCCCAGACCCCTGGCTTGATTAAAATTGGGGTGGAATTCATGGGACGCGGTGTGGTCTGGCTACGGGATATTGAGCTACTCCATGCCCCTGCCAAGTTAAAGCCGATTACTGACGTGATGGATGGATTGCTGTGAGTCATGCCCTAAACGTGGGGATTGTGGTTTTTCCCGGATCCAATTGCGATCGCGATGTGGCCTACGTCACGAGTGAGATTCTCGGCTGGCCCACTCAACTGCTGTGGCACGAAGAGACCCATCTGAGTGACTATGATTTGATTGTGCTACCGGGGGGCTTCAGTTTTGGTGATTATTTGCGCTGTGGGGCGATCGCCCGCTTCTCACCAATTATGTCCGCCGTCAAAGACCATGCCGCCGCTGGCAAATGGGTGCTGGGCATTTGTAATGGGTTTCAAATCCTGACCGAGGCCAAACTGCTCCCCGGTGCTCTAGTGCGCAATCGGGACTTGCATTTTATTTGCGATCGCGTGTATTTGCGCTTAGAAGCCAAGGAACGCCCGTGGCTACAGGCCTATGGCGATAAAACGGTGATTCGCTTGCCCATTGCCCACGGTGAGGGCTGCTACTACGCCGATGCCGCCACCCTCGCTGAACTGGAAGCCAACCGCCAAGTCCTCTTTCGCTATGCCGATGCCCAAGGGAATGTCACCCCTGAGAGTAATCCCAATGGTTCGCTCAACAATATCGCGGGTATTTGCAATGCTGCTGGCAATGTGTTAGGAATGATGCCCCACCCTGAGCGCGCCGCTGACCCCGCCTTGAGCCACTCCCCCAGTGATCACACGTTGGATGGCCTGCAATTGTTCAAATCGCTTTTGATGGCTGCGGCTGAGGTTTAGAGGTGTTTTCGTCTTTGGAGGCGATGCAACTTCATCAACTGACGGCAACCGTCAACCTCTATGATGCCCCCACGGGCGATCGCTTGGCGACCCAAGGGGCAGCAGGACGCTTGCTCTGGGCACCTGCTTTGGGGGCTGAACGTACCTACGTGCAACTTGCTGAGGATGAATACTGGGGCTGGCTGGATCCACAGGATTACCGCCATCTCACACCCGCCACTCAGTCCTATCAACCCATTGCCCGCGATCGCGCCTACATCGAGGCTGTCCTTGAAGAGGTGATTGCCTTTTGCTGCGCGGCACAGCAGGTTCCCCATGAATATCTCTGGGGCGGAACCGTTGCTCCCAACTACGACTGTTCTGGCTTGATGCAGGCCAGTTTTGCCAGTCAAGGCATTTGGCTGCCCCGTGATGCTTATCAGCAGGAGGCCTTTGCCACGCCCCTAGGGAGCAACTCCATTGAGGAAACCTTACCCCAGCTTCAGCGGGGTGATCTGGTGTTTTTCGGTACGCGTGAAAAGGCGACCCATGTGGGTCTCTATCTGGGGCAGGGACAGTATATCCATAGCTCTGGCAAAGAATATGGCCGCAATGGCATTGGCATTGATACCCTCTACCCCAGTGAAGATCCCGTCAGCATCGCCTATCAGCAGCAGTTTCGCGGCGGTGGCCGCATTGACTATAGCTATCTGCCCCTAGGCTAGCGCCCCATCCCCAGTTTTTGCGCTTTTTGATAGACCTTGCCTTCCGTGAGCAGGGAAGGAGCAATGACAATCTCCACCTGCTGCATTTCCCGCAGATCCTTGGCGCCAAGGGTGCCCATACTGGTTTGCAATGCCCCAAGAAAGTTGTGGGTACCATCATCCAACTGAGCCGGTCCCCGCAGAATCTGCTCAAGGGTGCCAGTGGTGCCGACATGAATGCGCGTCCCCCGAGGCAGCACCGGACTAGGCGTGGCCATCCCCCAGTGATAACCGCGACCGGGGGCTTCTTTGGCACGGGCAAAGGGGGATCCCATCATCACCGCATCTGCGCCGCAGGCAATACACTTGCAGACATCGCCACCCGTGACAAGGCCCCCATCGGCAATCACAGGCACATAGCGTTGCGTCTCTTCAAAATAGGCATCCCGTGCCGCTGCACAGTCAGCGATCGCCGTGACCTGAGGCACCCCCACCCCAAGCACGCCCCGGGAAGTACAGGCTGCCCCCGGCCCAATCCCCACCAGAATCGCTGCTGCACCACAGTGCATGAGACTGAGGGCCACCTCATAGGTGACGCAATTCCCCAAAATGACGGGCATTGGCATCCGTTCACAAAAAGCAGCAAGATCGAGTGGTTCTGTCCCCTCAGGGGCAAGGTGAGCCGGTGAGACGACCGTGGCTTGGACAAAGAGCAAATCGGCCCCCGCCGCTGCCACAACATCGCCAAAACGACTAGCCCCCGCTGGGGTTAAACTGACGGCAGCAATCCCCCCTTGGGATTTGATTTCTTGAATGCGTTTTTCAATGAGGTGGGGCTGAATCGGCTGGGCATACAACTGCTGCATCAGGGGCACAAATTCATCAACACTGACGCTGGCAATGCGTTCGAGAATCGGTGCTGGATCTTCGTAGCGGGTTTGAATCCCCTCAAGGTTGAGGACGCCCAGTGCCCCCATTTGGCTGAGTTTGACGGCCATCGTAACATCCACGACCCCATCCATGGCACTGGCAATAATCGGAATTTCCCGTTCAATGGAACCAAGGCGCCAGCGGGTATCGGCCAGCTGGGGATCAAGAGTGCGGTTGCCGGGGACAAGGGCAATTTCATCAATACCGTAGGCGCGACGGGCGGTGCGATGTCCCCCTAGTTGAATCGTCATGGTGTTCCTCGCAGTAGGTGGGCTAAAGGATCAAGTACGGTGTCTAAGTTGTTGTTGACAGTGCAACAAATTTACAAAAATTTACAACACTTCGACAAGCCATGCCTTGGCGCTAGTTCAATGGGGGATTGGGCGATCGCCGAACCGGGCGAAAGGGGGTCGGACGCGGCGATATGGTCGATGAACCGGGACGCTGAGGGCGCTGGGGACGGGCTGGCCGTGCCTTGGCTTTCTTGGGCTTCTTGATTTTGCGGGGGGGCAAAATACCCACCGTGGCTGCCTCCTGAACCACTAGACTTGTGCCCTGTCGCTGTACCTGAAAGTCCCAAAAGTATCCGGGTGACTTCATAGGCACGGTTCCTGTTAGTTTCAGTTTGAAAGCTTTGGGTTTCTCGCCCCGCCGACGCGGCAACTGTTGAATTTTAACGACGACAAAGTTCTTTTCTTGGGAGTTGAAGATCACTTCTCCGCGTACAGAAAAGTAGCCGTCATTGACGCCGGGATCCGCTGCTGTGGCATTGGCCTGTTGCAGGCGCTCCGGCTCCCATACGCCCACAATTTGCAGGTGCAGTTTCACCGCTTCTTTGTCAACGTCGCGGGTGCGGGGATAGACCACCCAGAGGTGGGGTTCATTCAGGTCGAGATATTTTTTAATCAGGTTCATCACCTGCCCCAAGAGGACGGTTTCAATTTCCACGCCATCCTCGGTCATCATCACCCCGCGGTTGAACTCCTCCTCCGAAGCGGGTACATAGCGACCGCGCACAACCCCGATCGCCCGATATTGCATCCGTTCACTGGGGGGCGGGATCGGCTGGGGACGGGAAGGAAGATCTTCTTGCTCAGAAATCGCTTCTTCAGGAGCAGTATTGACCTTGGGCGGTGAGCTACCCGCTACCGCAACACCGAGAATTTCTGGGCGAGATTTGGTTTCTAACTCAGGGGAAGGCGTTGGCGGAGTCGCTGGGGTCTTCTTGGCGCGGGGGCGCTTGGCCGGGGGTTCAGCAGTCATGGCAATTCTCGCAAACAGTCTAAACACCAACTGAGCGCCTGCTCAGATGAACAGGCCACGGCAATTCTCAATTGGGGTACTCTCAATTATGCGTTGCCGCTGTGAGCTAAGCAACACTTTTGTTCCTGCCAAAAGTTGTGAGAACTATGAGCTGGATGCAACGCTCTCGATTTGGACGATCGCCCCAAAATCGCCAATAATTGCCGCACAATTGCGCAATAGACCAAGGAGCGCTAAGCGATTGGCACGTACCGTTGCATCCTCTGCCATCACCAGTACACTTTCCTCGCTATCGAAGAAGCGACTGACAATCGGAGCCAAGGAGGCTAGGGCACGAACAATCTCGCCATAGGCGCGCTGCACTTGAGCTTGCTGGACGGTGGGCAAGATGTCCTTGAGGGCGGCATAGAATTCCTTTTCAATGGGGGCTGCGAGGTGCTTGGCCTTGACGGCACGGATATTCAGGCAGTCTGTCCCTAGGGTGCCTTGGCGTGCCAAGCGAGTTGCCCGGTTTACCGTGGGGTAAATCGTCATCAGTTCACCGGATTGGCGCAGTTTTTGGAGAAATTGGGCGCGATCGCGGGCATCCACCACATCCCTGAGGGCACGCGTCTGCAACTCCGGCTGATCCTCTGGAATGACGGCATTCACCAAGTCATACTCAATGCCAAGATCTTCTTGCAGTAAGGTTCGCAGCCGTTGGCTAAAAAACTGCCGCAGTTGCTGCTCTAAGTCAGCGGCACTGAGCTTGGCGGCAAATTGGCGACAAAAGGCTTGGGCAGACTCCTGTAGCAGAGCGAGGAAATCCAAGTGATGTTCCCCCTGCCAGAGAATGGTGATCACGGCATTGGCTGCCCGCCGTAGGGCAAAGGGGTCTGATGAACCCGTGGGACACAGGCCGATACCAAAAAGGCAGACAAGAGTATCCAAGCGATCGGCGAGTCCCACCACCTGACCCGTGAGACTTTGGGGCGGGCGATCGCCAGCAAAACGCGGCAGATAATGCTCAAAAATCCCCGTGGCCACCGCTGGCGCTTCCCCGGAGACCGTGGCATACACTTGCCCCATGTAGCCCTGGAGTTCCGGAAATTCCCCTACCATCTGCGTCACTAGATCCGCTTTGCACAGGCAGGCCGTGCGTTCAATGGCAGCAACGTCCGCAGCCGCACAATTTAAGGCGGTGGCAATTTGACGAGCCAGTGTGGTTAGCCGCTCCACTTTGTCGGCCATGGATCCCAATTCATCTTGGAAGGTAACCGTGGCTAGTTTGTCACGATAGTGCTCTAGGGGCTGTGCCGTATCCGCCTTGTAGAAGAACTCGGCATCCGCTAGGCGAGCACGAATCACCCGCTCATTCCCAGCACGAATCAAGGGGGTGGCCGCAGGGTCGCCATTGCTAATCGTGATGAATACAGGGAGCAGCGCTTGGCGAGTGGCATCGGTGTACACGGGAAAATACCGCTGATGGGACACCAATACGGTGGTAATCACCTCAAGGGGCAGGGCAAGAAACCGCGCTTCAAAACTTCCCAAAACCGCCGTTGGCCATTCCACGAGGTGGGTGACTTCCTCCAAAAGGGGCACCTCTAAATCCACCCATCCCCCCGCTTCCGCAGCAAGGGCAGCAATTTGCTCGCGAATCCGTTGCTGGCGAACCTCTGGATCTACCAAGACTCCCGCCGTTTCAAGGGCAGCTTCATAGTCTTGGGCATGCTTGAGGACAATAGCCCCTTGAGAAAGGACGCGATGGCCATAGGTGGTGCGATCGCTGGCAATGCGCACGGAATGGCTCTCCAAGACCAAGGGCAGTACCTGCTCATCCCACAGCAGCACTAGCCACCGAATGGGACGCGAAAACCGCAAATCCCCATCCCCCCAGCGCATGAAGCGGGCACCCTCAAGGGCGGCAATCCACTGTGGTGCCAACTCGGTCAATCGTTGGGACGTCGGTTGGCCGGGGCGAACTTGCTTGAGATAGACTACCTCTCCTTTTTCCGTGGGACGGATTTCAATTTCCTCAAGACGACCTTGGCGCGATCGCAAGAACCCCAATAGGGCAGGGGTAGGTTCCCCCTCGCGAAAGGCCACGCTGGCCGCTGGCCCTTTGATTTCAATTGCTTGATCGGGTTGCTGGGGCGGTAACCCCTCAATCAGTACCGCTAAGCGGCGCGGGGTTGCCCAGACTTTGACTTCCCCCTCCAGTCCCTGTTCCTTGAGGGTTTGGGGAATCAGGGTGTGCCACTGGCGCAGGGCACTACTGACAAAGCGGGCGGGGAGATCCTCGGTTCCCACCTCCAAGAGGAACGTATGCGGTGATGACTTGGGCATGGTGACCATGGGCTAGATAACGGAGCTACTGCGGGCGGCTTCGGCCTCGTCGGGATGAATACCAAGGCGGGTCAAGTTAATGCGACCTTTGCTGTCCACCTCACGGATTTTGACGACAATTTCATCGCCAATTTTCACTTCGTCCTCGACTTTGCCAACGCGATATTCCGCCAACTGGGAAATGTGGATCATCCCCTCCTTGCCGGGGAGAAACTCGACAAAAGCGCCAATGGGAATAATCCGCGTCACCTTGCCCAGATAGACATCACCGGCGTTGAGCTTTCGCGTCAGACCCTCAATGGCCGCCCGTGCTTGCTTGGCGTTGGTTTCATTGGGGGCAGTAATGGTGACCAGCCCTTCTTCACTAATATCCACCTTGACGTTGTATTGCTCGCAGATACCCCGCACGGTTTTACCACCGGGACCAATGACAAGGCCAATCATATCGGGGGGAATTTGCAACGTCAGCAGTCGTGGCGCACTGGGGGGCAGTTGTGGACGGGGTTTGTCCAGCACCGCCAGCATTTTCTCAAGGATATGGAGCCGTGCCGGACGTGCCTGTTCGATCGCCTGCTTGATCACGGCAACGGGCAAGCCAGTAATTTTCATATCCATTTGCAGAGCGGTAATACCGCTATCGGTGCCGGCTACCTTGAAGTCCATGTCGCCAAGGAAGTCTTCAATCCCCTGAATGTCGGTGAGGATGCGCACCTCATTGCCCTCCTTGATCAGCCCCATGGCCGCCCCACTGACGGGTTTACGGATCGGTACCCCGGCATCCATCAAGGAGAGGGTGGAACCACAAACGGATCCCATGGAGGTAGAACCATCGGAAGAGAGCACCTCCGACACGACGCGAATCACATAGGGAAACTCCTCTTTGGGAGGAATGACCGGTTCGAGGGCACGCTCTGCGAGGGCACCATGGCCAATTTCCCGCCGCCCGGGCGATCGCAGGGGTTTGACTTCACCCACAGAGTAGGGGGGAAAGTTGTAGTGGTGCAGATAACGTTTGCTGTCCTCGGGATGCAGATCATCAAGGGCTTGGGCATCGGCAGGAGAACCGAGGGTGGTCACAGACATCACCTGCGTCAAGCCGCGATTAAAGAGGGCACTACCATGAACCCGCTCTGGCAGAACCCCCACCTCACACCAAATGGGACGCACTTCATCGAGACGGCGGCCATCCACTCGCACCCCTTCTTCAATAATTTGCTGCCGCATGAGTTTTTTCGTCACGGCCTTAAAGAGGGTAGGCAGGGCTTTCGGGTTTTCCGCTGCCGCCACTGCGACCGGGTGATCCGCTGGCAGGGCAGCAATTTCTTGGGCGATCGCCCCTTGCACCTCATCGAGGGCAGCATCGCGAACATTTTTGTCCTTTTCAAAGCGTTTGAGAATGGCTTTGACCGGTTCAACAGCGCGATCGTAGATGAAGTTTTCCAAGGTGGGGTCGATCGCCGGCGGTTCCGCGTGGACAATGTCAATGCCCAATTCCTTGAGGAGATCCCGCTGCGCTTGAATCAGGTCTTGGATCACCTCATAGCCAAAGTCAATAGCTTCAATCATGTCGGCTTCGGGCAGCTCATTGGCACCGGCCTCCACCATCACCACGCCATCGGGAGAGCCGGCCACGACCAGATCTAAGCCACCGCGCTCAATTTCTTTGTAGGTGGGGTTGATAATAAACTCATCCCCCACAAGGCCCACCCGCACTGCTGCCATTGGACCATTAAAGGGAATTTGCGCCAAAAGAACAGCGATCGAGGCTCCCGTTACCGCCAATACATCGGGGGGAACATTTTCATCCAAGGAAACCGTCGTGGCTACTACTTGCAGATCATCGCGCAACCATTGGGGAAAGAGGGGGCGCAGCGGCCGGTCAATCAGGCGACCAATGAGAATCGCTTTTTCGGGGGGGCGACCCTCACGCCGTAAAAAACCGCCGGGAATCCGCCCAGCGGCATAGAGGCGCTCTTCGTAATCCACCACAAGGGGTAAAAAATCAATGCCTTCGCGAGCGGCGGCACGATTCGCCGTCACGAGTACAGCCGTTTCTCCCGAACTAATGAGAATGGAACCGGCAGCTTGGGGGGCAAATTTTTGCAATACTACCTTAATATCCCGTCCATCTAGGGGGATAATCTTTTCTAGACCCTTCATTGGCGTTCTATTTTTTCCTTCTTCCTATTTCTTTCTCTCTACTAGGATAGCCGCTTCTGCCACTCATCCGCTAAAGTTCAAGGATCAGCCGTGTGCCCCCAAGGACGGCAAGACTGGGGGTGGCTGTCCAGCTTTGGGTTAATAAAATTTGTATCAGTTCTGCCGATCGCCGGCTGCTGGGGCTGTCCTGTAACCCCAAATAGAAACTGGCAGAGTGGTGGCTATCTTGACCGAGCACTTTCAACAGATCATCAGCGTAGTGAATAGCTTTTTCCATCTGGGTTTGCAAGTTAGTCCACAGATCGACATTGCGAAGATTGCTCAGGGTTTCGGCCACCACATCTTGACGGTGTTGAATTAGGATGGTTCGCGGCTGTAGCTCTGGCGGCAAATCCGCAAAGAAAATGGCCGGGCCATAGCCAATGAGATGCACCGTCTCCATCCATTTCGTTTGCGGCAGCAGCAATTGCCGCACAATGTGACAGGCAAGGGCAGTAATAATTAACCCTTGGCTATGGGCGACAAGGTACAATTCGGCTCCCGCTTGTAACCCCTTGACGATTTCATAGGCCAACCGCAGGGTGGGACGCGGCGCACCGGCTGGAAAGGCACCGTAGAGATACTGGGCAAAATCCCCCCAGCCTAATTTTTGTAGGAACGAGAGGTCAAGGAGTTTCGTTAAGTCAGCGGTGCTGTTAATATCGAGGGGGCGCTGTTGCAGTTGGCTCGGTTGGGCGATCGCCAGAATATCCGCATCATCGGTCAGATCTTGAGTCATCAGTTGGCCAAGAAGTTTAGCATACTCATAGCGGCGATCCTTGCTGGGGTCTGGGGCTGGGGTCTGGGGCCAAAAACGATAGAGTTCTGCCTTACCGAGGAAACTTTCCAAAAGATCTGCTTGGAAGCCATGGGTCTGATTGTGAATGCCGCGAACTTCTAAAGGGTGAGCCGCTGTGAGTTCGGCAAGGCGGTTCAAATCCCGCCGTTGCTTGGCAGCATCGCTCCCTATCCCATTCACATGGAGTAAACGCCGCCGTAGGGGGACGCTCAGGGGGTTGTCGGGCAAAATAATCGTACCGTCTAGGGGAGAGGTCATAGGGGATTTGGAAAGTCTAATGAGAGAATTTGGTGAAACGCAATAAAAGGCGGCTAAATTGTGATCATCGTCACAGTCATTCTATCGGGGGATGGGTCATACTAAATAGTGACTCAGTACTATCCGAGTCATCAACAGGGAACACACAACGAGCCGACAGACTGTAAGTAAGTTTGTCGGTTTTTTTTTGAATTTCAGTCATGCCCCACAAAAAGATCACGCTTCGTTTAGATGCTGAACTCTATGGCCAACTCCAACGCTGGCAAGTCCAGCAGGGATGCGGTTCCCTTAGTGAGGCAATTCGTAAAATTTTGCAACAATCTCTTCAGCCGACGGAGATGGCCTGTCCCACAGTTTTGCAGCGACTGAGTGCCCTAGAACAGCAAGTGGCCGCCCTTGAACGCCGACTGTGCCCGCCTCAACCCACTATCGAAACGCTGACGATCGCGGAGCTAGAGCGGCTGACTCGCCCACAACTGGTGGCCTTAGCGCGGGACTTGGGCATCTATAGCTATAAGCTGAATAATCCAGCGTTGCGGCAGGCCATTTGGGCAGCGAAACAAGCGATCTATGGACAGGAGCGGCAATGATATGCTGACGAAGGTGACTCAAGTATAGGTGAGATGGCTAGTCCGTCAGAATCGATAGATCGCTCCCGTTTGTGGTGGGCGGCGATTAAACTTCCCATGTACAGTGTGGCAGTGATGCCCATTTGGTTGGGCACAGCGGTGGCGATCGCCGAAACGGGAAGGGTGCACTGGTGGCCTTTTGGGTTGTTTCTGACAGCGGCAGTGCTGATTTTGGTTTGGCTGAATCTCAGTAATGATGTGTTTGATGCCGAAACGGGGATCGATCGCCACAAGTACCATTCAGTCGTCAATCTCACGGGCAAAAAGCAACTCATCTTCTGGCTGAGCAACCTCTGCTTACTCTTGGGGCTACTGGGGATTGCGGCCATTAGTTGGTTGCAACAGGATGCAACGGTTTTAGGGTTGGTATTGCTCTGCTGTGCCCTAGGCTATAGCTACCAAGGCCCGCCCTTTCGTTTGGGCTATTTGGGCTTGGGGGAGCCGATTTGTTTTATCTGCTTTGGACCTTTGGCGATCGCTGCTGCCTACTATAGCCAAGTGCAAACCTTTAGCCCTAGTATTTGGCCAGTGGCTATCCTCAATGGTCTGACGACAACACTGATTCTTTTTTGCTCCCACTTTCACCAAGTGGCCGATGATCTAGCCGCTGGCAAACGTTCGCCGGTCGTGCGCTTAGGGACAGCTCGCAGTGCTCAACTGGTCTATGGTGCCTGTGGTCTTTTTTATGGGGTGTTGCTGGCCAGTGTCGCATGGGGAATCCTGCCATGGCCAACACTGCTGGCTTTGAGTTCACTGCCTTGGGCGATTTATTTGTGCCAGCGGATGGCGCAATTTCACAGTGTCCCTGAGCAGATCAAGAACTCGAAATTTATTGCGGTGCAACTGCATTTTTGGAGTAGCTTGCTCTTGGGATTGGGTTACTTGCTCTGAGCTGGGGGGCGATCGCGATTCAGCGACCATTGGTACTCCACACTGCCGCCTCTCAATTGCCATTCCTCTTCAAACTGCTTTTGCAGCCGCAGGGCTTTGCGCAGATGAATGACCGCACTATGGAGTTGCTGGTAACCACTGGAGTGGGGAGGGAGGGCGGGCAACGAGACCTGTTCCAAAATTTGCAGCGCTAACTCGTAATGGATGTGGGCAGGAACAGGAATCTCATCTGAGGGGGCAGAAGAAAGAGTCACCGGGGCAGACACCTCCAAGGAACAACTATCTAGATTTCCGCTTTCTAGCGGCGGCGGGGACGGCGATAGGTCAACCGCTCGGAGCGATCGCGCTCGTAGGCAATCAGCCGGCCATAGATTTCGTGCTTGGTTAAGTTTAACGAAAAAAAGACATGCCGCCGCGGATTGCCAAAGCCCTTACGGGTAAAGAACTTCACTGCGGGCGTGTTGGCCGGATCGGTATCCACCAGCATAAATCGCGCCCCCTCCTCAATCATGCGTTCAATGAGCTTATCTACGAGCTTGTCGGCAATCCCCCGCCGTTGATACTGCGGATGTACCCCCAGCCAGTTAATGTAGCCATAGACCCAAGGGGCTTTGCTAATAATTGTGCCTAAGATAAACCCTGCCACTTGCGAGTCAGCTTCGGCCACCAGACAGTATTCGGGATCGGTGTTGTAGAAACCAATAACCTCCCACTCATCCCAGATGCGATACAGCGAGGGATACAGATCACTGGTGAAGAGTTCCTCACCAAGGTGAAATACAGGGGCAATGTCGTCAATGCCCATCTCGCGAATAATAATGTTGGTGGGTTCAGAGCGCTCTTCTTCTTTGGCGGGAACGATTTCTAAATCAACTAAATTGTGGTCAATGGGATCATCGGTGTGCAAAGACATACAAACGTTTGTACCGAGCTATTTCTAGCTTAGCCTATGTCCAGCGGGGTCAATTCGTGAACCTTAGCGCACTTCCACAACTGCCTCTAGGGGATAGCGTACCTTGGGCAAAGTCGCATAGTTGTCATCGGCCGCTCGATAGCCCGCTGCACATAGAACGACGGCATGATAACCCTGGGCAGGTAGACCGAGAAGGCGATCATATTCTTGGGGCAAGAAACCCTCCATCGGGCAGGTGTCAATGCCCAGCAGCGCCGCCGTCAGCATAAACTGACCCAAAGCAATATAGACTTGGCGGGTTGACCATTCATCAACATTGAGGGGGTAGGGGGGTGACTGCAAAAAGCCCTTGACCAAGTCCCCATACTTTTGCAGATTTTCCACTGCGGTTTGGTGGACTTCCGCTTGCCGTGCAAGGTAGCGATCGACGTCCGTAGCATTGAGATTGGTTTTAATGGCAAATACCACTAAGTGGGAGGCATCCACCACCTGCCGTTGATTCCAAGTGTGGGGGAGCAGGGCTTGGCGTAGCGCAGGCGTCTCAATGACGTAAAACTTCCACGGTTGCAGGCCAAAGGAAGAAGGAGCCAGTACCAGACTTTGTAGAAGTGTTTGCCATAGATCCGCAGGAATTTTGCGATTGGGGTCAAATTTCTTCGTGGCGTAGCGCCATTGTAGTTGTTGCAAAACCGTTGTTGGTGAAATCGGTGTTTCAGTCATTCTGTTCCCTAGAGAATTGATTAGAGCGATTACCCGAAGGGTACGCTACGCGATCGCGAGAACCACTCGCCGCTCATTTTGACAAACTATTAAAGGTGAGGTCAACTGCCCTGTAGATCAATTGCCCACTATTGCCACTGAATATCGGCATCGATCGCAGTCATGGCAGAGGTGAGTTTTTCAACCAGTTCCTTAACAGGGAAAGCGCCGACATCTCCCGCTGCACGGGTGCGGATACTCACGGTCTCGCTTTCGACTTCCTTGGCACCCACAATGCCCATCACAGGAATTCTCTGGGTTTCAGCATTGCGGATTTGTTGACCTAGCGATCGCCCGTACGATCCACACTCACGCGGATATCCTATCAGCCGAGGATCAGGTGCCCCTACCAATCATGGAGCAGGTCTTTAGGCGAGGCAGCCTTCTTACAAGCATTGCGCCCCTAATCGCAGGAATGGAAACGCAGTTTTGAGTGGTGGAAAAATCCTGCGATTTTAAGGGGGCAACGGTGCGCTGGCAGCAACAACAGATCCTCAGCTGGTAAGACGAGCCCCTCGCAATTGCTGGGCGGCGGCCACCATGTTTTTCAGTGAGGGAATCACTTCCTCCCAGCGACGGGTTTTCAGACCGCAGTCTGGGTTAACCCAAATCTGGTCACTGGGTAGATGGGCGATCGCAGTCTCCAGCTGCTGAACCATCTGCTCAACAGTGGGAACTGCCGGACTATGAACATCATAAACACCATTGCCCACCTGCTGTTGATAGCCGGCATCAGTAATTTCAAACAGCGTTTCATTGTTACTGCGGCTATTTTCAATGGACAACACATCTGCATCTAGGCGCTCGATATGTTGAATAATGTCGCCAAACTCCGAATAGCACATGTGGGTATGAATTTGAGTTTCTGGCTTAGCCACACCAGCCGCCAACCGAAACGCATCGACGGCCCAAGCCAAGTACTCCTGCCAACGTTCCGGCTTGAGGGGTAATCCTTCCCGTAAAGCGGGTTCATCAATCTGGATAATCTTTGCCCCAGCAGCTTCTAAATCGGCCACTTCATCCCGTAGAGCCAAGGCAATCTGCATCGCCTGTTCGCTACGCGGAATATCGGTGCGGGTAAAAGACCAGTTAATCATTGTTACCGGCCCCGTCAGCATACCCTTGACGATTTTTTGTGTCAACGATTGCGCCACCTTAAACTCTCGCACCGTCATTGGCTCGGTTCGCGCTACATCCCCATAAATAATGGGTGGACGCACACAGCGACTGCCATAGCTTTGCACCCAGCCGTGTTCAGTAAAGGCAAAACCAGTGAGCTTCTGGCCAAAGAATTCCACCATGTCGGTGCGTTCAAACTCACCATGCACCAATACATCTAGGCCAATTTCTTCCTGCAATCGAATGCATTTGGCAATTTCAGCATCAATTGCTGCTTGGTACTCAGCAAGGGTGATTTCTCCGCGCTTGAGCTTCACCCGCAATTGCCGCACTTCTGGGGTTTGCGGAAAAGAACCAATGGTAGTTGTCGGAAAGAGCGGTAAGGTGGGCTGCAGTTGGCGGCGTTGTTCATAGGGCATAGCCCGTTCCAGATCGTTGACGGTTAAATTGCGCAACCGCTGTTGTACCACTGGATTCACAGGGCTAAATTCCTTAAAGGCCTGCCACTGGGCTTCAATCTCTGCCAATTGGGGGTGCTGGGCAAGGGCTTTGGGACTCTCCTGCAGCGTCTGTGCCAATAGCACCACCTCATCCAACTTTTGTTCGGCAAAACTCAACACCCGCCGCAATGGCTCTGGTAACTTCACTTCTCGTGCTGCATCGTAGGGGACGAATTGTAAAGAGGCTGAGGGGTGCAACCGGATATTAGTTGTGATACCCTGAATCGCTGCCAAGGTTGACACGACAGGTTCTGGGCAAATTTTCCAAATGTTTCGGGCATCCACAATACCCACTCCCAGCTGTTTATCCCTTGGGAAACCATACTGCTGCAATAATGCCAAGTTCTGCCCACGGGTAAAATCTAGACTAATGCCGGCTACGGGCAACGTCACCACCCAAGGATAGGCAGCGCCGAGATCATCAAAGTAGGTCACTAGGTAAATCGGCAAGCCAACTTGACAGAGCGCATCAAATGTTGATTCATACAATTCCCTGAAGTTGTTGGTGTCCCCAAAAACCAAGGCAGGTTCGTGGATTTGTACCTCAACCACCCCTAGGTTCTTCAATTCAGCCAACAGGATAAGATAGCGCTCCACTAGGCAAGACAACGCTTCCTCTAGATTCATCTGCAGCCGACTCAGCCGTAGCAGGGTTAAAGGCCCTAGCACCATGGGAACGGCGCGATCGCCCAAGACCCTTTGGGCGCGACCAATGATGCCCAGAAAATCACTAAAGTCCGCTGCCTGAAGAGGCTGACTCATTTCGGGAACCAAGTAGTGATAGTTGGTGTCAAACCATTTGGTCATCTCAAGAGCTGGAATCCTCTCTTTGCCACGAGCCATTGCAAAGTATTGCTCCAGCCCTGTAAAGGCTTGATACCGCTGTGGGATGAGGCCGAGGCGGACACTCCAGTCAAGGACGGGATCGTAAAAACTGGTATCGCCAACGCCAATGCGATCAATGCCAGCCTGCAGTTGCGTTTGCCAATTTGCCAATTCAATCTCTTGAACTGTTTGTAGCAAATTTTCTTGATTATATTTGCCATTCCAAAAGGCTTCCAATGCCTTTTTCAGCTCACGATTTTTACCAATGCGGGGGTAGCCTAGCGTTGCAGTTTGAATGGTCATTGTTGCAGTACCCTGAGTTTTGACAGTTCTCTCAATAGACAAAGAAAGATAGCTGTTTTCAGCCCAACAAGCAGTACACTTCCAGCATCATCAGCAGAACCTAACGTGGGTCACTGCAAGAGCAACCCCTTGTCTAAGTGCTTGTAGGTGCTTGAAAATCTCCAAAATCACTTGTGCTACAGCAACGGCAGCAACGTTGCCAGAAAAGGGCGGTAGGGGGGTTCTTTACCTAGGCAAATTAATGAAAATTGAAGCATGAAGAACATCATCTGTACCTCGCAGATGTTGGCATAACGACATTCACAACTCGGCGGGCATTCTGACTGAGAGAGTAGTGCCTCTCATCACAGCTGCGGGACAGCGGCAGATTTGCACTGCACTTTCCCCCTTGCGTCTGATGGCTGATCCCCACCAGAACCGAGTGAGTACATTCAAGGCTAACACAAGTTATGAGTTAAGGGTAAGAGCACGGCGGTCTATTGGTATGAAAAGCTGCCCCTAGGTTGACTGCTGCCGTTATTGTGCAACTGCTGAGGCTAAAATGAGAAATAGTTATCATTTTTCTCAGCAGCGTTCTTCTAGGTAAATATGCCCTCCGCCTGCCAGCCTTTACCGGCTTCCCTCGATCGCATTGTTCAGCGGTTCCAACAGATCTCAGATCCAAAGCGGCGCTATGAATACTTGCTGAGCTTTGCAAAGCGCCTGCCGCCATTTCCTGAGGAGCAGAAGGTTGCCGCCAACCGCGTACCCGGCTGTGTCTCCCAAGTGTACGTGATGGCCTCTTTAGAGCAGGGCAAGGTGATTTTTCAGGGGGATTCTGACGCTCAAGTGACGAAGGGATTAGTGGGGCTATTGGTTGAAGGGTTGAGTGGGTTGACACCTGCAGAAATCCTCCAGTTAAAACCTGACTTTATTCAGCAAACCGGACTGAATGTCAGCTTAACCCCCTCGCGAGCCAATGGCTTTTACAACATTTTTCGAACAATGCAACAGCAAGCCCTAGCCTATCACTTGGCTGAGACTTCGTGTCACACTTAAAAATCTCAGCTGATGGGACTACAGCAGCAAAAGCTGGGCTGGGTGCTAGAGAACACCCTTACGAAGGAGGATAATCCCTTAGTTGTAGGATGACGCAACAATCCCCGCAACGGGGACATTAAGCTTCGTTTGCGGATTTAGCACTCGTGCTTGTACCCCATATTAGAGAAGGTATATACTTAGGAATAACAACTCGAATAAATAAAGCACAAATAAGAATTAATATTTGTAAAAGCAAATTTTCTCCGGTTTCTACCTGTAAACGGAAGAAATCACATAAAACTGATAATTTATCAGTTGATGAAATACCGCCAAGCATAAATTCTCCAGCAATAAAATCGCATCTGTGAAACTTACAGCCATTTTGAATAGCAGTTTTGATAAAGAAGTAGTCTGCGCCAACTGGAAATCTATAGGAATAGTATCCTAGTTGCCTATGAAGATCGGTTTTAATTAAAGTGCCAACAGCATGGGAAGATATGTAGGCTCCGGCTGAAAACAAATACGGTCTCCCCCTATTAGGGCGCTTTAATCGTTTACCTACCCACACATGTGCTGATAGTATATCTGCTTTCGTAGAGCAAGCAGCTTTTCTAAACAACTCTATTGTATTCTGTTCTAGTACATCTCCAGCACCTAAAACAAGATAATAATCTCCACTTGCAATTTTAAGTGATTTATTGATCGCATGATATAAACTAAAATCTGGTTCTGAGATAATTTTTATATTTAAGCCCTTTGTAGACTGAATAATACTAATGGTACTATCAGTTGAAGCACCATCTCCAATAATCCATTCAAAGTTTTTATCCGTTTGATCTTGAAGGCTTTTAATGGTTCGAGTAATCGTATCTTCGACATTGAGAGTTGCCGTAATGATTGATATAAAAGGATAGCTCATAATGAGTTAACCTCTAGCTACTGCCACTGAATCTCGGCATCCATTGCATTCACTGCCGATGTCAGTTTCTCGATGAGTTGTTCAACAGACAAGGCGCCGACATCTCCCGCTGCACGGGTGCGGATACTCACGGTCTCGCTTTCGACTTCCTTGGCACCCACAATGCCCATCACAGGAATTTTCTGGGTTTCAGCATTGCGGATTTGTTTACCTAGGCGATCGCCCGTGCGATCCACACTCACGCGGATGCCCTGCTCTCGCAGTTGAGCGGCCACACGTTCAGCATAGGGGCGTTGCTCATCCCCCACGGGCAACAGGCGCACTTGCTCGGGTGCCAGCCAGAAGGGGAAATCCCCTGCGTACTCCTCAATGAGAATGCCAATGAGCCGCTCCAGCGAGCCAAAGGGGGCACGGTGAATCATCACCGGTCGGCGGCGGGTATTGTCCTCAGCAACGTATTCCAAATCAAAGCGCTCAGGCAAATTGTAGTCCACCTGAACCGTTCCCAACTGCCACTCGCGACCGAGGGCATCCTCAAAGATAAAGTCGAGCTTGGGGCCATAGAAGGCGGCCTCCCCAATCCCCAAGAAATGCTCCATGCCCAACTGTTCTACCGCTCGCTGAATTGCTGACTCCGCCTTTGACCAAGCCTCATCGGAGCCAATGTACTTGTCGGATTTGGGATCGCGGAAGCTCAGCCGTGCCTTGAATTTATTTAAACGCAGACAGCGAAAGACCGAGAGAATGAGATCAACCACATTCAAAAACTCGGCATCCAACTGCTCTGGCGTGACAAAAAGGTGGGAGTCATCAACGGTAAAGCCCCGCACCCGCGTCAAGCCCCCCAATTCCCCGGACTGCTCATAGCGATAAACCGTACCAAACTCCGCCAACCGTAGGGGCAAGTCACGGTAGGAGCGCAACTCACTTTTATAGATTTGAATGTGGAAGGGGCAGTTCATTGGCTTGAGGACAAAGCCCTGCTCGTTGGCTGCCGCCTCAGCATCTTCGGCCATCAGGGGAAACATATCCTCTTTGTACTTTTGCCAGTGGCCAGAGGTCTTAAATAGATCCACACGGGCAATGTGCGGACTCACCACCGGTAGATATCCCCGCTTCATTTGCTCTTTTTTGAGAAACTCCTCGAGGGTTGAGCGCAGAATCGTTCCCTTAGGAGTCCACAGGGGTAGCCCTGGTCCTACAGGATCAGCGAAAATAAAGAGACCCAGCTCTTTGCCCAGTTTGCGGTGGTCACGGCGCAGGGCTTCTTCTTTGCGGCGTTTATATTCCGCCAGTTGTTCTGGGGTTTCCCAAGCAGTACCGTAGATGCGCTGCAGTTGGGCTTTGGTTTCATCGCCGCGCCAGTAGGCACCGGCAACACTTTCAAGGGCGATCGCCTTGGGGTTAATCTCGCCCGTATTTTCAACGTGAGGTCCCGCACAGAGATCCCACCACTCATCCCCCAAGTGGTAAATCGTAATTGGCTCCTCGAGGTCTTGGAGAATTTCCAGCTTGTAGGGTTCCCCTAGCTCGCGGATGCGGCGCTCGGCCTCCTCACGGGTCACTTCCTCGCGGATCACCGGCAACTTGCGCTTAATGATCTTGACCATCTCCTTTTCAATGAGCTTCAGGTCTTTTTCGCTGAAGGGTTCGGGGTGGTCAAAATCGTAATAAAATCCACTCTCAGTCCAAGGGCCAATTGTGACCTGCGCCTTGGGAAACAGCTTCTGGACTGCCATTGCCAAAATATGGGACGTGGTGTGGCGAATACGCTTGATCCGCTCCGATTCACTGGTTTTGGGAAGGTGGATAGGGGCAGCAGCAAACTCTGGCATAGGGGCTGATCTATCTAACAAATCTTTCATCCGGCTGAGACTTCTATTGTGACATTCTCCTGCCCTCAAGGGTGGGTCTTTGACCCCAAATTTTTGGGTTCAGGGACGCTTTGCCGCAGTGTAAGGCGAGTGGCCAACTCCAAAAGATAGGGCTATGCTAAGGTTGAAATCACGTAGTGGTCATGCCACTGCCGCCCTCTATTCACAATCTCTTGCTATAGGAATCTTGTATAGAATGGAGTGTTTCCGTGACTAGCCGCAAAGTCCTTGTCATTGATGACAGTAAAGTAATCCGGATGCGCGTCCGCGAGATGTTGCCAGAGGGCGACTACGAAATCCTTGAGGCCAAGGATGGCCGTGAAGGTCTGCAACTCATTGAGCAGTCTGAGCCGACGTTGATCATGCTGGATTTTCTGCTGCCGAAGGTGAGCGGCTGGGAAGTCTATCAAGAATTGGAGAAAAATGATCTCCTTGGCGCTATCCCCCTCGTAATTATGTCAGGGCGCAAGGAAGAGGTCACCGAAAAGCTCCAAGAACCCTTTGAGTGGTTTGAGTTCATTGAGAAGCCCTTTGAAAAAGAACAACTCGAAGCAGCAATTCAAGAGGCCTTTCGCAAAGCCCGTAAGCCCAGACCCGTCAAAGCAGCAGCTCCTGCGGAAGTAGCGGCTCCCGTCGCTGTGGATCTCACCCCCGTCTATGACAAACTGGCCGCCCTTGAAGGTGCCATTCAAGCTTTGCAGGCACAATCTGTCAAGGCAAATGACTTTGCTCAACTCCAAGCAACGGTTGCGCAACTGCAACAGCAACCAGCGGCAACAGGCAGTGGTGGGGATGACAATCGCCTCGCCGCTTTGGAAGCGGAAAACCAGCGGTTACACCACGAGGTCGAGCAACTGAAGCGAGCCATTCACCAAATTGTGACGGCATTGCGGCGATTGCAGGGGGGGCACTAAGCTACTGCCACTCAATTTCCCGGCGACCGGCAAGGGCACGGGCAAGGGTCATTTCATCGGCATAGTCGAGATCACCGCCCACCGGTAGGCCAAAGGCAATGCGAGTGACCTTCACAAAAGGCCGCAGCAGCTGCCCCACATAGAGAGTGGTCGTTTCCCCTTCAATACTGGGGTTGATGGCCAAGATCACCTCTTGCACCTGCGGTTGGCTGGCGCGCTGAATCAGAGGTTGAATGTGCAGGTGTTCGGGGGTGATGCCCTCTAGGGGCGAAATGAGTCCGCCCAAGACATGGTACTTGCCGTGGTACTCGCGGGTTTTTTCAATGGCAATGACATCGCGGGAATCAGCCACCACACAAAGGAGATGATTGTCTCGCTGGGGGGAGGCACAGATGTCACACACGGGTTCGGCAGAGAGGTGAAAACACACGGAACAAAGCCCCACCTGCTGTTTCGCTTCAAGGAGAGCTTGCGCCAAGGCTTGAATATCAGCCTCGGGACGTTTGATCAGGTGAAGGGCAAGACGTTGGGCGGTCTTGGGGCCAATGCCCGGCAGGCGTTGCAACTGCTCAATGAGACGAGCAAGGGGACGGGTATAGACACTACTCATGGGGCAGCTAGGCAGACACAACAGCGGCAAGGGGGGCGATCGCGCTCAGGCGCAGTTTGGGATGATCTGCCATTGTCTGTTGCAGATTCCACTCATTCTTAAAGAGCAGCACCGGCCGTCCCCAACTGTCTTTGACGGTGACAGCATTAAAGATGCGGCCAATGGCTGCAAGGGCTTCCCAACCATCCAGTACCCAGCGCGCAACGGTATAGGGGAGAGGGTCAAGACGAGTTTCCACACCGTATTCGTTTAATAGGCGAAACTGCACCACTTCAAATTGCAATTGGCCAACTGCCGCCAGAATCGGTTCTCGTTTCGATTCATCGGTAGAGTACATGATTTGCACGGCACCCTCTTCCCGTAGCTCATTCACCCCTTTTTGGAAGGATTTGAACTTGGAGGGGTTGGGGTTGCGCAGATAAGCAAAGAGTTCTGGGGAAAAACAGGGAATGCCTTCATATTCCAATTTGGGGCCGACATAGAGGGTGTCGCCAATGGCAAACATGCCTGGATTATTCAGGCCAATCACATCGCCCGCATAGGCCGTTTCAAGGGATTCGCGACCTTGGGCAAAGAGTTTTTGGGGACGAGAAAGGCGGATGGTTTTGCCGGTGCGAGCATGGTTGACGGTCATGTCCTTTTCAAATTTGCCGCTACAGACCCGCACAAAGGCGACGCGATCGCGATGTTTCGGATCCATATTGGCCTGCAGCTTAAAGACAAAGCCAGTGAAATGCTCCTGCGTCGGATCAATCGCCCCGCGATCGCTCTTGTAGGCCATGGGTGGCAACGCATAGGTCAAAAAGTGCTCCAGAAACAGGCGCACGCCAAAGTTGGTCATGGCACTGCCAAAGAAGACGGGAGTCATTTTTCCCTGATGCACCAAATTGAGGTCGAGTTCAGCACCAACCCCATCTAGCAGTTCCAGTTCGTCCTTGAGTTGGTGATATTCCAAGCGATAGGGCTCAATGTAGGCGTCAATGGCCGGATCGCCAAGGGCAAGGATGGTTTCCGCCGCAGCACGACTACCGTGGGTCGTGCGCTCAAAAAAGTGAAAGTTGCGGCGCACGCGATCATAGACGCCGCGAAAGCGATCGCCCATCCCCAGCGGCCAGTTCACAGGATAGGGAATCAGCCCCAGCTCCTGTTCAATTTCATCAATCAGTTCAAGGGGTTCCCGCCCCGGCCGATCCAGCTTGTTGATGAATGTAAAAATCGGCAGACCCCGCAGTTGGCACACCTCAAAGAGCTTACGGGTTTGGGGTTCTAAACCCTTGGCCGCATCCACCAGCATCACGGCATTATCAGCCGCCGCAAGGGTGCGATAGGTATCTTCACTAAAGTCTTGGTGGCCGGGGGTATCCAAGAGGTTAATCTGATAGCCTTGGTACTCAAACTGCAAGACCGTCGAGGTAATCGAAATCCCCCGTTGTTGCTCCATTTCCATCCAGTCAGAGGTGGCTTGCCGCTGTGCCCGTCGTGCTTTGACGGCTCCCGCCTCGTGAATAGCCCCACCGTAAAGCAGTAACTTTTCCGTCAGCGTCGTTTTCCCGGCATCCGGGTGAGAGATAATGGCGAAATTACGACGTCGTTTCACCTCTTGGGTGATTTCATGGTGTAAGTCACTGGTCATGGCAGAATTTGTAGCAGCTTTCCTAGTGTAACAGATGGACTTTAATGACAATTAATAATGGTAATAATTCGCCGCTAATTCTGGTCACCGGGGGCGCGGGCTATATTGGCAGCCATACCGTTTTGGCACTGCAGCAAGCCGGCTTCCAAGTACTGATTTTAGATAGCCTTGAGCGAGGGCACCGCGATTTGGTCGAGTCTGTTCTTAAAACAGAACTCATTGTGGGTCATATTGGCGATCGCTCCCTCTTAGATTGGATTTTTCAAACCTATCCCGTGACGGCAGTAATGCACTTTGCTGCCTATATTGAAGTGGGCGAGTCTGTCCGCTCCCCCGATCGCTTTTATCAAAATAATGTTTATGGTGCCCTGACCCTCTTACAGGCGATGGTGGCCGCCGCGATTCCCTATTTTGTCTTTTCCTCCACAGCCGCCGTCTATGGCTTGCCCTCAGAGGTGCCGATTCGCGAAACCTGTCCCTGTGCTCCCATTAACCCCTACGGGCGCTCCAAGTGGATGGTGGAGCAAATTGCTGCCGATATGGGCAGGGCCTACGGCCTCAAGTCGGTAATTTTCCGCTATTTCAATGCCGCAGGCGCCGATCCCGACTCCCGCTTAGGGGAAGATCACCATCCAGAAACCCACTTGATTCCCCTAGTGTTGCAGGCGGCGATGGGGCGACGCCCCCACATCTGCATTTATGGCACAGATTACCCTACTCCCGATGGCACCTGCATTCGCGACTACATCCATGTCGTGGATCTAGCCCAAGCCCATGTGCTGGGATTAAAGTACCTCCTGAGTGGCGGCGACTCGCAAATTTTTAACTTGGGGAATGGCCAAGGCTTTTCGGTGCGGCAAATTATTGAAGCCGCTCAGAGGGTCACAGGTTGTTCGATTCCAGTCGTTGAGGGCGATCGCCGAGCAGGAGACGCCGCAATCCTCGTTGCCAATAGCGATCGCGCCCGTCAGATTTTAGGTTGGCAGCCGCAGTACCCTGACATCGAGCAAATCATTGATCACGCTTGGCGATGGCACCAATACCGCCACGGATCAGGCACGATTGTGGCAATATATAGCTATTCCAATAAAGAATGAGACATCATCCAGCACAATACTTGCGAATCACCTCATCCATAGAACGGTTTGACCCTGCATACCTCCGCGCTCGCTTCAGCCCACTCACTTCAGCCCACTAAAGTCATGCTCAACCACATTCAAATCAGGAGAGGATTTCGGTAAAAATAACACCGCGTGACCCGCCGCTTTTACCACTGCCTGCATCCCCCCTTGGGGATGAATCGGTGCATTATCCATAATCAACTAATCAACAGCGATGGTCTCTCTAACGCCGGCAAACAGTACTCACTCAGCCAGCTCACAAACCCTCACCCATTCAAATACCCGCAAAACAGCATTGGGGCGATGAAGTCTTTCTGGTGTCTATACCGTCCTGCCACTAAACGCTCTACTAAACGCTCTACTTTTCTGACACTTCCCAACTCTCCATCAATCCGTTAGCCTCGCGCTGACCACCCCTACTCACAGGCCACCTGAGAGTCAAACGCTGTCTCATCAATGGGATGGGCAGCAACATTCGCTGCCAAGGCTGCCCAATCTAGCTTCCAAGGACGACGGGGGACAACCGTGGGCGCTAAGTCCTCTCGCTTCAGCCAGCGGTGGATAGTGGCGCAGCTCACTGATTGCCAGACCAAGCAATTCCGACACAGCCTGAAATATAGGGGACGATTGCGGCAACATAGACAAGAGACCTTCTGTGAAAACCACTATGGGTTGTAGCATTCTCCTTTCCTTTGTGGGTCATCAAGATCCGTACTCTGAGAAAACCAACCAAGAAGGCTCCATTGTTTCACTGGCAAAGTTTTTAGCCCAACAGCAGCCGATCAAACGGGTTCTATTGCTCTACACAGAAGACTTTCAACAACGGGCGATCGACACCAAGGACTGGCTTCACAGTGAGCTGCAAATTGGCGAGGAGGCAATTCACCTAAAAGTGGTCAGCAGGGAACTCTCCGCAGACCCAATTAACCCTGTCATCGCCGTCCAAGAGGCCAAGCGCGCACTACACCTAGCCAAGTATTATCAAGGCTCCAACGACTGGCTAGAACTGAATGGTTCCTCTGGTACCCCCGCCATGAAAGCGGCTTGGGGCATTTTACAGGCGATCGAGACGCAACACCGACTCCGGCTATGGCAAGCCCGCAATCCCCAAGAAATTCGACCGGGTCAAGAGCGAATATTTGCGGTGGACTTAAATGTCTTTCGCCAAGCGTTAGATCGTCAAGGGATTCAACAGCAGTTGGATAGTTATGACTACCAAGGGGCTGAAATTTCCCTCAAGCATAGCTCTATTGAGGCTCCTCTGGCCTTAGCACTGATTCGCTATGGCAAATATCGCCTTGCCCGCAACTACCACCAAGCCTTTGATGCCATCAACCCCTACAAAACTGAGATTGAAAAGCTCTGGTTTCAGGAAATCGCCCAACTGCGGCAGAACAATCGCCATGCTCTCTTTCGGGACACTTACTTTCAAGTTGTTGGCCTATTTACGGTGGGGCGCTATGCAGAAGCCCTAATCTTGGCCATGAGTTTGTACGAAAACTTATTGCAATACTTTGTACAAGAGACGGTGGGTCTTGACGTTACAACTGATGGGGCAACGCGAGAACGCAGCTTGAACTTGCTGCAACACCACGATCACGGTCGACTTTGGCAATACCTCAGAAGCTACCAGCGCAAAAATGGCGATCGCCTGTTCCTTGATGTCGTGACGCGGGAGCTTTTGCTAGCAGTTTTAGAGTATGACTCCCAAACAACGGATCTTGCTCCTCACTTCCAGCGGATCGAGGCCTACTATCAGCAACGCAATAACGTTGTCCATCAACTGGCAGGACTGGCCAAGGTTGAAGATATGCAGGAAAAGGTGCTGAATGCCCTGAGACAGATATTAAGCAAAGTGTTGCCCGAAAAGCAATTGTCTCGCGATCCTTTCAAGGCCTTAAACTGCGTGATTGTCACTCACCTATCCCGCTGAAGCGACTCCATTAGCCTGATAAGGATTTTGTGCCACGATTGTGATGACCTCAAATCCCCCGCGATCGCCCCTCAGGTGATTTTCAAAGCCACGCGGATTGGGTAATTGATTATTAGGATCGTAAACAAAACAAATCAATTTTCTAAAACTCATTTCACTATGGCGGTACGCTTCAAGGTCTATTGCTAATTCGTCAAATAATCGATTGCGCCCTCTCTGTGCTGAGACTACCCCTCTCTGTGCTGAGACTACCTTGACCTCAATTGCAAACTTCTCATTAACAAGCATAAAGTCAATCAATCGACCATGGGAGTAGGGCTGAGGAATAGGGTACTCCCGTCTAATATCCAAGTTGGGAAACGTACTTCTCAAGAGCCTTTCAAGGACAACTTGCACATCTTTCTCTTTGAAATTACTGGGAAGCTGTGAATGCGCTCTACTGTAGAAATTGCGACATAGATCAAGAATTTGCTCTAGGGATTCTCACTGGGAGTGATCTAAACTGACCTCTGTTTCATCTAAGGACTACAAGCAAAAAGCCCACCCCGAGAGGCAGGCTGACCCATTCCATGAGTTATTTGTTCTTTCTAACCGCACAAGGGCTGCTGAAGAACGGATATGCCTAAGAGCGCAGCGACGACCTAGAGGCTATTCAAAAAGCCAATCAGACCGTGACCCGTAATCACTTCCAAGGCCAGCAGGGAGATAAAGCCAATCATGGCCAAGCGACCATTGAAGAGTTCTGCATAGGGAGTAAACCCAGCCTGCGGCTCACTCATCACGTACATTTTGGGTTCAATGGCAAAGTTGTTCATTTTGCCTTGTTCATCAATAATGCTGCCACTTCTCATTTTTGTCCTCCGTTTGTTACAAAGTGTTTCATGTTCTTAATATAACTTAACACTTCTTGCGGGGAATGGCAAGGGGTAACGGATTTTCTTAAGATTTGCAGTCTCTTCGGCTGTTCTTTGCGGTAAAAACACGGTTTCAGCACGCCAGTGTGCTAAAGATTGGGGTGGGAATCGCCCACTGGTATTCATGAGCCGCTTCTCTTTCCTCGGTTTTCACCCCTTCAGACGCCAATTACCCCGAGATCGGTCGGGCGTGGCGAAGTTTTTGTTGCAACCGCCGCAATGGTTACGTCTGGCGCTGCGTTTGCGTGGCTCGGTCATTCCGGCCATTCTTTCGGAAGTGCTCTTTTGCGGTGGCTTTGGCGTCTTGGTGACGGTGATCGACCTTTATGTGATCAATGTCCACTGGCCAGTGCTAGGCAGTCTCATTCCCTCGATTGTGCTGGGGTTGCTCCTCGTCTTTCGCACCAACACTGCCTATGAGCGCTTTTGGGAAGGTCGCCGCCAGTGGGGCAACATTGTGAATAATTCCCGCAGCCTAACCCGCTTGATGTGGACTGCCATTGACGAAAATAGTCCGGAGGATCACCAAGCCAAAATTGATGCCGTTCATTTAGTGGGGGTGTTTGCGATCGCCACCAAGCAACACCTGCGAGGAGAATCCTTTGCCGAATTAGAACCCCTGCTCAAGCCCCATCAATACAAAGAGCTACAAACGGTGCAAAATGTCCCCTTGCGCATTGCCCTGTGGATTGAGGACTATCTGCACCACCAACACCGCTGTGGCTCCCTGTCCCTGTACCAACTCACTTACATGGATGAACTGCTGGTGCAATTGGTGGATGCCATGGGTGCCTGTGAGCGAATTTTGAAAACACCGATGCCCCTTGCCTATGCCATTCATCTCAAGCAGCTATTATTTCTCTATTGCTTGCTGCTACCCTTTCAACTGGTGGATAACCTCGTATGGTGGACAGGCCTAATGGTGGGACTCATTGCCTTTACCCTCTTTGGCGTTGAAGAAATTGGCATCGAAATCGAAAATCCCTTTGGCCGTGACCTCAATGATCTGCCCTTGGATGCAATTTGCCTAACCATGCAGCAGAATATCAATGACCTCATTAGTGCGCCGAACCATGGCCATCGCTCCGCCCAGCCCTTTTCTTAACCGATCCTTAGGGGTAATTGATCATGACTGCAACTGTGCTTTCCCCGCCGCCAGCAAGGGTTCATTACGAAGTGGTGCATCACTTACCGGGGCGAGTGCGGTTGCGGATTCCCCGCCTGCAATATGACGATCGCTATGGGCGGCAACTGCAAGCTCTCTTTGTTCAAGAAGACAGTGTGCAACAAATTCGCCTTAACTTGCCCGCCGCTAGCCTGATTGTTCAATACAGTCCCGAAGTTGACAATCCCCTTCACCGCTTTGGCCAATTGATTCAGGCCGCAGCAGATGAACGTTTACCCTTACCGGGGATGCTGCCCATTGATAAGTTGGTGTACTCCCCTTGGAACACCGCTTACTTTATCGAGAAAATGGCGCTACCCACCTTGGCGCTGGCGATCGTGGCGCTACTACCAGTACAAACCCCCTTCTACCTTGCCATTGTCGCCACTGTGATTGTGATTGTGGCACTGCCCACCTTCCAAGAAGCCCTAGAGAGCCTCGAACACCGCCATCTCAACGTCACCCAACTGGAATCCCTCTGGACGATTCTGCATACGCTGCAAGGGGAATACATGGCGCCGGTGTTAGCTGCCTTTATGGGTCAAGTGGGGGGGTCACTGCGGGATATGACCGCTCAAGTGGGGGAAAACCAAGTCTTTGACCCCCTCGATCAACAGCGCACCTATTGGGTAGAGCGGGGCGGCACTCGCCAAAATGTCTCTGTGCGCGAGCTACAGGTGGGCGATCGCGTGATTGTGGCCGCCGGATCCGCGGTGCCCGTGGATGGTACCGTGCTCTGGGGATCCGCCGTGATTCAGCGGCAGTTTCTCACGGGAGAGTCGGATCTATTGCCCTGTGAACCTGAACAAACGGTGCTGGCCTCTTCCCTTGTGGTGCGGGGACAAATTTGCGTTGTTGCTGAAGCCGTTGGTGAAGAGACGCAGGTGGGCAAAGCGCTGCAACTGGCTCGCCAAGCGCCGCAACTGGATACTCGCATTGAAAACTACGCTGAGGAAATCTCGAACCAAGCCATTTTGCCGGCAATGGGCGTGGCTGCCATTGTTTATGGGGTCACCTTGGATGCCCATCGGGCGATCGCCCCTCTGCAATTGGACTTTGGCTCAGGGATTGGCATTACCATTCCCACTGCGATTTTGGCAGCCCTCACCCATGCGCCCCATGTCGGGGTGTATTTTCGCAATGGCCGCGCCCTTGAACTCCTCTCACGAGTCAATGTCATTGTTTTTGACAAAACCGGCACACTGACGGAAGTGAAGGGAACCATTGTGGGGGTCAATCTCCTCAAGCCCGGCCTGAGTGAACAAACGCTGCTCTATTGGCTGGCAACTGTGGAACAGTCAATCAATCACCCCTTTGCCCTTGCCATCCTTGAGTATGCGGCTGAACGCGGGATTGAGGGGGGAACCTATAGCAACTGGGTCTATGAACCGGGTAAGGGAGTTGCGGCAACCGTCGAGGGGCAAGAGATTTTGGTGGGCACACCCCAATGGATGGGCGATCGCCAAGTGCCCATTGATCTTGATGAACTGCGCACCCATGAAGGCGTGCTTTGGAACCGCTCCCTTGTCTGTGTTGCCTGTAATGGTGAACTGGTGGCACTGGTGTTCTATAGCAACCCCGTGCGTTCTGAAGCCGCTAGTGTGATTGCCGCTCTGCAACAGCGGGGTATTGAGTGCTATATGGTGACGGGAGATCACCACGAAGTCGCCAATGCGGTGGGCTATGCCACTGGCTTTCGTCTCGGTCAAATCTATACCAATAAAATGCCAGAGGACAAAGTTGAACTTCTAGAGAAGTTTAAAAATGGTGGCGAAAAAGTCGTGGCCTATGTGGGCGAAGGCTTCAATGATACAGCAGCAATGGCCTACGCTGATATTTCCATTACCCTTTCTGAAGGCAGTGATGCGGCGCGGCAAACCGCAGATCTTCTCTTGATGAATAATCGCCTTGAGGGACTGGTGCAGGCGATCGCCCTCAGCCAAGAAGTGATGAACATTATCAATCAAAATATCGCCCTTGTGGTCATTCCCAATGTCAGTGTGGTTTTAGCGGGGGTCTTTTTGAGCTTGCACCCCGTGATTGCCGTCTTGATTAGCAATGGCGTCACGCTCTTGGCCGAACTGAATAGCCTGCGCATCCTCACGGACTATCGCCCCGTCAAAGTTGAGCACAAGTCCAGTCGTAGCCGCTCCCAAGCGGGGGTTCTCGATATTCCTTGGAAAAAACGTCCTCGCCGCAGTTTTGGTCATTTCGGCAGCGAGTTGAGTTCTGAGTCCCTCAGCAATGGCCACGTCCCCTCAGAAACTTAACCAACAACTTCAGCAGGTCAATCAACGCCTCAAACTAGCGCAGTTGGGTCTGCAAATTGAACAACGCGGCCAACGTCTCAGCCTGAGGGGTACTCTGCCGCCACGACCGGGCAGCCATCGGCTCCGCCCCCACCAACAGCGTTTAAGTCTAGGGTTACCCGCCACCCCCAGCGGTCTTAAGGCAGCGGAAAAGGAAGCCAAAATCATTGCCGCCAAATTACTGGAAAACACCTTTCGCTGGCAGGACTATGAACGGGTCAAGGGGTTAGGGCGCCTTGGGGAGTTATCCCTAGGAGAGCAAATTGCCGCCTTTGAAACGGCCTTCCTGGCTCAAGATCGCAGCTGCACTACGTGGGAGATGGCCTATGCGCCCTATCTGCGTCAGTTGCTCAAAGCCGCCGCTGCCCATCCCGACCATTCATTACCAGAACTGATCTATGGCCTGTTGCAGCAAATCCCCGCTGATAAGCGACAACGGCAGGTGGCCTGCACCGCCTTTCAAGGGTTTTGTCGGTTCCTAGGGGTGGAGTTACCGATTCCCCTAGCTCAGTTTTGGGGCACCTATTCCCGGCGATCGCTCCAACCACGGGAGTTACCCAGTGATGAGGAGATTCTAGCCGCCTACCAGCAAATTCCCAATCCCCAGTGGCGCTATGTCTATGGCTTGATGGCGGCCTATGGCCTGCGCAATCATGAAGTGTTCTTCTGCGATTTAAGTGGGCTCGTCACAGGTGACCCGGCAGGGATGATCGAGGTGCAGGAAACCACCAAAACAGGTTGCCATCAGGTGTGGCCCTTTCCTCCCCAGTGGGTTGAGGTGTTTGGCTTGCGATCGCCCCAGTTGCCGAGGATCAATACGGATTTGACCCAAACAACCCTCCAACGCATTGGCCAGCGGGTAAATCAACAGTTCCGTCGCTACGGCTTGCCCTTTCGTCCCTATGACTTGCGCCATGCGTGGGCGGTGCGCACAATTCACTATGGCTTACCCGATACCGTTGCCGCACGGATGATGGGACACAGTGTGGCGATTCATACCCAAACCTACCACCGCTGGCTGACCCTACGGGATCAACGGCAGGCAGTGGCTCGTGTCCTTACTCAATTCGAATGCTCTTGAAGTCACTGGGGGGGGGTGGCGGCGGGCTGGGGGGCTGATAGTCGCCGTACTGCTTGAGCCAATCGCTGACTGGCTTTTGATCAAGGCTCAACCCCAACAATCCAGAGACAAAGCCGCCCATAAAGGCAACGGGTTTTTGGCTCAACTCTTTGACAAGGGGCGCTAATTCGCTCAAGAACATAGGCTATCTGGCAATATCAGCACAGGTTTCCTCACTGATTGTAGCTTAGGCACAGCGGAACGCACCTAAAACTTGGCACGGACAACAAATTCATAATCACCCCCCGGCTCTAATTGGTAGTCTTGGGCTTCGAGAAACCGCCCCAAGGGTTCTTTGATCAGAGCACGCCCAAAGGCTGGGGAGATTTGCAGCTTTTTCGCCCTGAATTGCCAGCAAAATTCCCACTGGTACTCGCTGGCGCAGACGTGGCCACGAATGTGACCCTCTTGCCAACTTTGGGCAATGATGCGGACATAGGCAGTAGTTTGGGGTAGGGAATGGGAAGCCACAATGCAATTCGGTCAACGCAATTGGGTGACGATTTGATTATTGATGAGACGCTCTTGGGTGAGCAAGTCATCAACGGTAACCCGCAGTTGGCGATCGCCATCCACTTGAAAGAGGACCCGAATGCGATCGCTCCCCGGATAGCCAGGGGGATCCAGCTTGGCGAGGGTTTTGCCTTGGGGGGTGTCATTGAGGGGCTGCACCGTGCGTTCACCGGCACTACGGGTAATCAGGCGATCGCCATCAAAAAAGATCTCCACACCCCCTTGCTCGTCCCCCAATTCACCAATCACCAGTTCAATACTGGGCTGTCCCTCCGTCGAGGCCCCTAAAATCAATTCCACGGGTTCGCCCATGGGGTAGGGTTGTCCCCGCTGGATAATGGGGTGCCAGCCATGACGGTTGAGCTTAGCATCCCAGAAGCGAATGCCGTAGCTGTGGTAGAGAAAATCCTTGACATCCAGCCCTTGGGTCACTGCTAGAGCACCCATGGCCACCGCTGTAAAAGGCTGTTGGGCGTTGATCTTTGTGGCCTCAAAATACTCAGCAACCCATTTTTGCACTGCGGGAATTTGCGTTGTCCCCCCCACTAGGAGCACCGCATCAATCGTGTCGGGGGTGATGCCTTGGCGGCGTGCCTGTTGGAGCACTTGGGTGAGAGCATCATCCAGACGTTGGAAAAATTGCTGCTGATGGAGTAGCTCCTCCAGTTCCGAGCGTTCGAGGCGGATCTCTAGGGTGTGAAATGTTTCGCTGTCAAAGTACACCTCTTGGGCATAGGGCTGCTGCGAGAGTTGAATTTTTAAGCGCTCGGCAAGGCGCAGCAGTAGGCTATTGGCGGTCATGCCGCGTTTTACCCACTCATCGACAATCCAGTGGTCAATATCCGTGCCCCCTAAATTCAAGCCTGCTTTGGCAATCACCCGCGCTGTGCGAGGCCGTTGGTTGTCGCTTGAGGCCCACTGGCGATCGCCCCACTTGAGAATAAATCCCAAGGGACGGCTTTGGCGTTGATCGCTCTTGAGTTCGACAAGGGAGAGATCGAGGGTGCCCCCGCCAAAATCAATCACCAAGATCAGCGGGCGATCGGCCACGCCATAACCTAAGGCCGCAGCCGTGGGTTCATCCAAGAGGCGAATTTGCTCAATGGCAAACCCCTCACACACCTGCAACAGCCAACTGCGATAGGTTTCAAAGCTATCCACCGGCACGGTGAAGATCAACCCCTGTTCGACATCGCCGCCGCTAGTGTGTTTCAGGTCCTTCAACAGGGCTTGCAAAAACCACGTGCCAATGGTTTCAAAGCTCAAAGAACAGCCATCCAGCTCGGGTAAATAGCCCTGTACGGTGGCGCCAATCCCCCGCTTAAACCGCGAGAAAAAGCGACGATCGCCCACCCCATCCAAGCCGCGATCGCGCACCTGCTGCCCTACCACGACCAGAGGAACACTGGCATCCTCCACATAGGCCAAGCTAGGAATGAGCGCCGGTACCTCACCAAACCCCACCGAGAGTCCAGAGAGCGTTACCGCTTCGGCTGCTTGGGTGGCATAATTCCACCGCGCCACCAACGTATTACTGGTTCCAAAATCAATTGCGTAGGTCACCGTTTGCACACATCAACCGCATTCTCTCATCCCTACCTTAGCGAGATTTTCTCCCCCTGAGATCCTGAGAGTATGTCACAATAAGAAAGCGATCGCGAAAAGATTTAGGTGATTTTGGGCATGGCGAGCCAAACAGGTGTACTACTTCTCAATTTAGGGGGGCCCGATCGCCCCGAGGATGTGCGCCCCTTTTTGTACAACCTGTTCTCTGATCCCGAAATCATTCGCCTGCCCTTCCGTTGGCTACAAAATCCCCTTGCTTGGTTTATCTCCACCAGTCGTGCCCGGCGTTCTCAGGCCAACTATGCCCAAATTGGTGGCGGCTCCCCCCTACGGCGCATGACTGAACAGCAAGCCCGTGCCCTGAAAGACGCCCTAGAACGCATTGGCATTGAGGCCAATTTGTACATTGGTATGCGCTACTGGCACCCCTTTACCGAGGAGGCGATCGCCCAAATCAAAGCGGATCAAATTCGCGATCTAGTGATTTTACCCCTTTACCCACAGTTTTCCATTAGCACCAGTGGCTCTAGTTTTCGCCTCCTAGAGAGCTTGTGGAACCAAGACCCTGAATTGCAAAAGATTCGCTATACGCTGATCCCCTCTTGGTACAACCACCCCGGCTATGTGGCGGCTATGGCGGACTTGATTCGCCAAGAACTCGACCAATGCCCCAACCCTGACGAAGCCGTGATTTTCTTTAGTGCCCACGGCGTTCCCAAAAGCTATGTCACCGAAGCAGGGGATCCCTACCAAGAGGAAATCGAAGCCTGCGTGAAGCTCATCATGGCTGCCCTGAATCGCCCCAATGCCCATGTGTTGGCCTACCAAAGTCGGGTGGGGCCAGTGGAGTGGCTGCAACCCTACACCGAAGATGTGATTCCTGAGTTGGCCGCTCAAGGGGTGAAAACCCTTGTTGTTGTTCCCATTAGCTTCATTTCAGAGCACATTGAAACCCTCCAAGAAATTGACATCGAGTACCGCGAGATTGCCGAAGAAGCGGGCATTGAAGTCTTTCGGCGCGTGCCTGCTCTTAATGATCACAGTGGCTTTATTAGTGCCCTTGCCCAACTGGTGAAGGATGCCCTTGCAGCACCACCGCGTACCTTTGCTGAGGTGAATAAGTCCCGCAAGCGGGTGAAGCTCTACCCTCAAGAGCGCTGGGAATGGGGGATGACCTCCGCTGCCGAACGTTGGAATGGTCGCTTGGCAATGTTGGGATTTTTAGCCTTGATCATTGAGTTAATCAGTGGCCAAGGGCCATTGCACATGCTTGGACTGCTTTGAGACTTTACTCAACTCCTGCCATAGAACCCTAGAAATTGTCGCTAGAATAAGGATAACCTTATTGGCAAAGGGCTACCCCTGTGTCTGAATCGCCCACACCGAAATTTGACAAAGAAAAATTCCTCTTCCCCACCAGCCGCTACCATGGTGCATTTACGCCGCAAAACTTGGCCTTTAATGCCAATTTGCAGGAATTTGCTCAACGGGTGAGCTATATTTGTGGTCTGGAAACGGGCGGTAAGATCAGCTCTGAGGAGGCCTACAATCAAATTAAGGTGCTTTGGAAGCAACTGAAGAAATCCCGAGACTTGCTCTTTGCCAATGTTCCTCCTGATGAGGAGGCGGATGGTTCAGATAGTGATGAGTCCTAAATCCTGATGGCTGGCTTGACACCGACAACGTTACTCTTAAGCTTGAGTACCGCTCCCTTTCTGGCGGCTTTGTGCCTAGGGCAGGGATTATGGCAGATGGGATTGTCTTTGAGTGCAAGCAGCACTGAGCTATTACGGGGCGATCGCCTGCCCTTGGTCGAACAGGATGAAACTTGAGTCCTAGGGATAAAAGGCGACCTGGGGTAAGCCCAGCGTTTCTGGCCAGCCCATCATTAGATTCAAGCATTGCACCGCTTGGGAAGCCTGTCCCTTCATTAGGTTATCAATGGCGGACATAACAATAATGCGTCCAGTACGCTCATCCACCTCAATGCCAATAAAACAGGCATTGGTGCCCCATGCCCATTTCGTCTGGGGATAGAGGCCGGGGGGCAGGATATTCACCCAAGGGGAATGGCGATAAAAAGCTTGGTAGATGGTGATTAAATCTTCACGCACTAGACCCGGATCCCGCAGTGTGGCATAGACAGTGGCCAAAATCCCCCGCGGCATGGGGACAAGGTGCGGCGTGAACTGCACAAGGACGCTTTGGCCGGCCAATTCGCTACAAATGGCTTCAATTTCTGGCGTGTGGCGATGTCGAGCAACACTGTAGGGAGCAAGGGAGTTGTCAGCTTCCGCAAGCAGGAGATTGATTTTGCCCTGACGACCGCCGCCGGAGGTACCGGACTTGGCATCAATAATTGCCGTATTCGGTTCAATCAGACCCTGCTTGATCAAGGGTGCTAGAGCCAGCAAGCTAGCGGTGGGATAACACCCCGGACAACCAATAAGGGCACTTTGGCGAATGCGATCGCGATAGAGTTCTGGCAAGCCGTAGACCGCCTGTCGGGTCGTAGCCTCATCTTCCCTTGGTTCACCGTACCACTGGGTGTAGGTTTTCAAATCCTGAAAGCGATAGTCTGCCGACAAATCCAGCACTTTGCAGCCCTGCTCAAGGAGTTGCGGGGCAAGCTTACAGGCAATGCCATTGGGCAGCGAGAGAAACACCACTTGGGCGCGATCGCGAATCACCTCCACGGATACGGGTTCCACCGTGAGATTCACCCGACCCTGCAAATGGGGATATAGCTCCGTGTAGGGGCGACCCGCACTCCCCTCACCGCCAAGGTATGCAATCTCCACTTGGGGATGGTCAAGGAGTAAACGCACCAGTTGGACGCCCCCATAGCCAGAGGCCCCCACAATCCCCACCGTCACGCGATCGCCCATCGTTCCTCAATCCTGCCGCTGTTGTTGGCCTCACCACTGCGATAGTGCCATCGAATCCCCTGTTTCGCCAAGGGGGCAGACCACGGTGATAAAGTTAAGAATTATTACAAATCTCCCCTTGCGTTTCCTCACCTAACCCTTGAACCGCCTTGGCTGGTACAGGCTAAAATAACGACGAGTAACCTGTGGGGAATTGTGAATCGATGACATCGCCAATTGATTGGGACTACTTGGCTGCCCTTTCGGGGGGCGATCGCGAGTTTGAAATGGAATTGCTGCAAACCTTTGTTGAGGATGCCCAGCAGCGTCTCCAAGCATTGGCGGAAGCGGTCAATCAGGGAAACGTTGATCAAATCAAGCGGGATGCCCATCATCTCAAGGGCGCCAGTGGCAATGTCGGCATTACTGCCATGCAAACCATCGCTGCCCAACTGGAACAATCCACGACCCCGCAAACGCTCGCCCAAGCGAAAACCCTAGTGGAAGAGCTACAACGCCTGTTTGCCACCGTTGCCAGTGAGGTCTCCGCTTAAGACCCATGTCGATCCTGCCCCCCGATAGTCTGGAGACTGCCCTCAGCCAAGCTCAACAGGCCACCCAAGCGGCGCTTCAAGAGGGTAAAAATCGCCTGCAAATCGAGATCCTGTTGCCCGATCTCAATGCGATGGCCTTTGCCGCTGGCTACCTCCCTTTGTTTGAGGAACTAGGTCGTGATCTCAAGGTCTTTTTTGCCGATGCTGGATCTGCCGCCCTTGCCCGTCGCGAATGGGGTGAAACTGCCTATGGTGTGCGGGGCGTGAATGAACTACTGACACCCATTACAGCGAGCGATCGCGCCATTGTCATCGTTGCCCCAACCCCTGTAGAAGCCAATGCCATTGAGCAGATGTGTGAAACGGCGGGCGATCGCCCCTTTATCCTTTTGAACCCAAGGCTTCAGGATGTGGCCGTCGTTGGTATTGGCTACGCCGGTCGGCGGCTGCGGGAGCGATTTCTCAACACCCTTGAACCCTGCTACTACCTTCGTCCCCTCGCAGAAACCATCATTCTCTGGCGCTGTTATCCGCAACCGTGGCAAATTTGGCAATACGGCGAAACCGCCCCCACCTGCCTAGCAGAATTTGAGCAACGCCCCAGTAGTGAAGACATTGAGCATGCCCTGACGCCCCAAGGCAAACCCCGTGGTCAGGGAGTCTTTAGTCGCTTGAGTGCCTTTTTGCGAGCACTCCAGAACTAACCAATCTCTAAGGGGTGGCCGGTTCAGTGTTACTGGTTGGGGGGGGTGACACCTCGGGCATTGCCTCTGTCGGTGGCGGTGAGGGCGTAGGTGTTGGTGGAGATGGTTCAACGGCGGTGGGAGGGGCGACGGGAGGCTCTGCGTTCTTTGGGGGCTTTGGGGACTTTGGGGGTTTTGGAGAGAGGGATGGCGGAGGAGTCGGCGTTGGCTCTGGGGATGTTTCCTCAGGACTCGGGCTAGGGGTAGGCGTTTCCGTTGGCTCTGGGGTGGGCGTCGGTTCCGTAGGGGTGGGTTCCGGCTCTGGCGTCGGTGTCGGGGTGGGGGTGGGCGTCACCTCTACAGGTGGCACAATGGTCGGCAGGGTGGGTGGAAATTCCTGTTCCTGAGGACGCGGGGGGCGAGGGGTGACTGTGTCCACGGGTTGGTTGCGCAAAAATAGCCCTAGGCCAATGCCTGCTAAGCTGCCAAAGATTGCCGTTCCCAACAGCCATAGCCACGGCGAAAAATTGCGTTGTTTGGGGGGAGCAACGACGGCTGTCCCCTCCGGTTGAGTATTTGCCAAGATAGTGGATCGGTACTGCGGCATCACCGCTACCGTTGCTGTGGTTTGACGCGCCACGGGCTGTCCCATGAGCAGTTGCAGCCACGCCTGCACCGTTTGGGGACGTTCGCGGACATCCAAAGCCATTCCTGCTTCAATGGCATCAATGGTGCGCTGACTAAGATTGGGCTGAAACTGGCGTAAATCCTCGAGAGGCACGCGATCGCGCAAGACCGAGGCCACAGGAGGGCGTCCTGCCAAAAGGGCATAGAGCGTTGCTGCTAGGGCATAGACATCCGTTGCCGGCGTCCATTGGTGGCGGGGTAAATACTGCTCCACCGGCGCATAACCTGCTGAGAGCAATCCCGTATTTGTTTCCGTCACCCCAGCAGTGTATTCACGGGCAATGCCAAAGTCAATCAGCACCACTTGATCTGTGCCGTCCCGCAGCATGATGTTATCGGGCTTGACATCGCGGTGCAGCAGCCCATGCTCATGCACTAATTCAAGGGCGCTAGCTACTTGGCGAATATAGTGGAGAGCCGTTTTTTCCGGTAGGGGGCCTTCTTCTTGGATCACTTGGGCAAGGGTGCGTCCGGGGATATAGTCCATGACAATGAAGGGACGCCCCCCCTCAATAAAGCAATCACTGACGCGCACAATGTGGGGATGATTAAACTGGGCAAGGCGCTGCGCTTCTTGGATAAACCGCTCCCCCAGATCATGAATCCGCTTCGGGGGTTCCTGCTGCAAGTTCAATGTTTTGAGCACCACTGGCTGATGGAGCAGGGTGTGGGTGGCGCGATAGGTGACACCAAAGCCCCCCTGACTCAAAAGGGCATCGAGGCGATATTTTCCCCCTTGGAGGGTTGTGCCCACACTCAGCAAACTCAGGGAGGACATAGGCACCTTAGGGACGCAATGGAGCAGATGGAGGAGTGGTTGGCAGTGGGGCTAAGCGTTGACTGAGAATAACCAAGCGATAGCCCAAATATGCAGGTAAGGTTGCCATCATCATCAAGAGTATCACGGACAACAAAGATTCCCATTCAAACCGAGACCCATAGTAGCTGCGGTAGGGATCGTAGTTGGCACTGGGCTTGATTTTTTCCCGCAGGGCCATGGGCCGCTTAAAGCGCAATCGACGATCGTCGAGCTTCTCAAATAAAATCCAACCCCCTTGGGCTTCCTCTTGGCAGACTTTGCGCAGGACATCGGGATCATGAAATTGGTTGCGGCGCGATCGCAGGATTTTGAATTCCCAACCTCCCAGCTTGGGGGATACTTGACGCTGTTCTTCTTTGGAGGGGTAGGTGGTCAACTGTTCCTCTTCTTCATCGCGTTGTTGGCTGAGTTGCTCCTGCCAGCCCCACCACTGATAGTAAAGCAGTGCTGAGACACCGAGGCTACCGCTCATCAGGGATAATAACAGCACTTCAGCCATGGGGAATAGGAGCAAGCGTCTGTTGGGCGATCGTACTCGAAAAGTTGACCCTCCTCAGGACAAATCACCCCCTTCTCCCCGGCGGACAAAGTGGCAAATCCCTCGTTCTGAGGCACTAATAAAATCGCAAAACTCTTGAATGAGGGGATGGATAAACTGTTCCCGCAGGTGTTGAACGGCTTGGGAGGTGGTCAATTGGGAGCGGTAGAGAATATCCAAGGCCTTTTTGAGGAGCTGTCGGTCTTGAGCCGAAAAGCCCGCTCGCCGCAAACCCACCACATTCAAGCCCATGATCGTATTGGTACTCAGGCTGCGGGTCATACAAAAGGGGGGCACATCTTTTTGAATGGCAGTGCCGCCGGAGAGCATGGCCAAGCGCCCAATGCGCGTAAATTGATGCACAAGGCAGTTACCGCTGATAAAGGCGCGATCGCCCACATGGGCATACCCGGCAATCAAAGTATTATTGGCGATCGTCACATGGTTTCCCACATAAACATTGTGACCCAAATGACTGTGGGCCATCAACAGACAATCATGCCCGACATGGGTGACGGTTTCTGGTTGGGTTCCCCGATGAATGGTCACGCCCTCGCGCAACGTACAGCGATCGCCAATGTGGACATAGCTAATCCCCCCTTGATAAGCCACATCTTGGGGGAGATCGCCAATCACCGCCCCACTATGCACTTTGCAGTTCTCGCCAAGACGGGTATATCCTAACAGAGTGACATGGGGAGCCAACTGCGTACCGCGTCCAATCTCCACCGTGGCCGCCACATAGCAAAAAGGACCAATTTCTACCTCTTCCCCAATGTGGGCACCCGCCTCAATCACCGCCGTGGGATGAACCGCCATGACATTCCTGCACGATTGGCTAAAGATTCTTAACATAAAAGAGATTAAGCGATTTTGATCCCCGATGATGAACGACCTGCGGCAATATCTCCAGCTTTTAGAACAGCGGCAACAACTGCGACGCATCACCGTACCCGTTGATCCCGATCTGGAGATGGCGGAAATCTGTAACCGCCTGTTGGCTGCCGGCGGGCCAGCGTTACTGTTTGAAAAAGTCATTGGTTCCCCCTATCCCGTCGCCATTAATCTCTTGGGAACCCTAGAGCGGGTGTGCTGGGCCATGAAAATGGAACACCCCCTAGAACTGGAAACCCTAGGGGAAAAGTTGGCTAAGCTACAACAGCCGAAGCCGCCCAAAACCCTGAGTCAAGCCCTTGATTTCGGCAAAATTCTCTTTGATGTTGTCCGTGCCAAGCCGAGCCGCGATTTGTTACCCCTCTGTCAGCAGGTGGTGATCAAAGCCCCCGATTTGGATCTACGGCAACTGCCCCTGATTCGCCCCTACCCCAAGGATGCAGGCAAAATTATTACCCTTGGTCTCGTCATTACCAAAGACTGTGAGACGGGCATTCCCAATGTCGGGGTTTACCGCCTGCAACTGCAATCCCCAACCACCATGACCGTGCATTGGCTTTCAGTGCGGGGAGGGGCACGCCATCTCCGCAAAGCTGCCGCCCGTGGCAAAAAGTTAGAAGTGGCTGTGGCATTGGGGGTGCATCCTCTAATCATCATGGCGGCGGCAACGCCAATTCCCGTGGATTTGTCGGAGTGGCTTTTTGCCGGGCTTTATGGCGGTGGGGGCATTCATTTGGCCAAGTGCAAAACCGTTGATTTGGAGGTGCCTGCCCACGCAGAATTTGTCCTTGAGGGCACCATTACCCCCGGTGAAGTTTTGCCCGATGGCCCCTGTGGCGATCACATGGGCTACTACGGTGGTGTAGAAGATTCGCCCGTCATTCATTTCCACTGCCTGACCCATCGCCGCAATCCCATCTATCTCACCACCTTTAGTGGCCGCCCGCCCAAGGAAGAGGCGATGATTGCCCTTGCCCTCAACCGCATTTACACACCCATTCTGCGGCAGCAGGTACCGGAGATTGTGGACTTCTTTTTGCCCATGGAAGCCCTCAGTTATAAGGCGGCGATTATTTCCATTGACAAAGCCTATCCTGGCCAAGCACGCCGCGCTGCCCTCGCCTTTTGGAGTGCCCTACCCCAATTTACCTACACCAAGTTTGTGATTGTTGTGGACAAAGAGATCAATATTCGTGATCCGCGTCAGGTGGTGTGGGCGATCAGCTCCAAGGTGGATCCCAGCCGCGATGTCTTTATTTTGGGAGATACCCCCTTTGACTCCCTTGACTTTGCCAGCGAAAAAATCGGCCTTGGGGGACGCATGGGCATTGATGCCACCACGAAAATTCCCCCAGAAACAGACCATCCTTGGGGCGATCCCCTCACATCGGATCCTGAGGTGGCACGGCGAGTCACAGAACGCTGGCAGGAATATGGCCTTGGGGATATTGACCTAACAGCCGTAGATGCAACGCGGTTCGGCTATGAGCTAGACCCCGCCTTTCGTTGGCGATAATCGAAGAAACAACGGTTCATAAAACATGACGAATAGAGATGCGATGCGTTGGCAACAGCGGTTGCAGAACTTTGGTCGCGCCCTAATCCGCCTAGAAACCGCCTGTGCTCAGGAGGAGTATTCGGAACTAGAGCGAGCCGGTCTGGTACAAATGTTTGAGTTCACCCTTGAGCTAGCGTGGAAAACATTGAGAGACCTTCTTTTTTATGAGGGGCTGGATGTGAAAACTCCCAGAGAAGCTATTCGCAAGGCCTTTGAGACAGGCTATCTCACCGAGGAAGACACGGAGATACTGCTAGATGCCTTGGCAAGGCGAAATCTCTTGAGCCATACCTACGAAGAGCAAACGACAAAAGAGGCGGAACGACTGATCAAACACAGGTTTACTCCTGTTTTTCGGAAACTGTACAACTGCTTACAGGAAAAATATCAACAATGACGGACGGACTCACCCCAGAAAAACGCAAAGCCATCATTGACACTCTAACGGCCAATCCCAAGGTAGAACGAATCGTCCTCTTTGGCTCACGGGCGATCGGTACCTTCAGAACAACTTCGGATATTGATATTGCCCTCTTTGGCGAGAACCTCACCCTTAGTGATCAAGCTGCCCTTGCCGAGGCGATCGCTGAACTGCCCATTGCCCAACGGGTGGATCTCCTCATCTATCACAGTATTGAGAATTCAACCCTGCGGGAAGAGATTAACCAGCATGGGGTGGAATGGTTTGCCCGCAACAAGTTGATCACTGTTTAGGGGACGGGCCGCGATAGGCTAAAAGATAGGCGAACAATCTGCCGCTATTGTCTGGATACTTGGGATGGGTCGCACCTACCGCACAATTGGCATTAACCTCAAGGCCATGCCCCTGGGGGAAAGCGATCGCCTGCTCAGTGTCTTTAGTCGCGATCGCGGGCTGTTGAAGTTAGTCGCCCCCCATAGCCGTGGCTGCCGCTCGAAACTGGGCGGACGGGTGGATTTGTTTGTCGTCAACGACCTCTTTATTAGTCCTGGCCGCAATTTAGATCGCATTCTGCAAGCAGAAACAGTCGCCACCTACCAAGGCCTCAACAGCCACTTGACCACTCTGACCGCTGCCCAATATCTCGGTGAGGTGGTGCTCTACCAAGTCCATCCGCAGCAGCCTCAACCGGATCTCTTTGATTGGCTCTGTACCACCTTAGACCAGCTTCAGGGGGTTTCGAGTCGCGCTGCCCTAGCGCTATTGGTGCGCGGCCTGTGGGGCATCTTGCGATTGGGGGGCATTGCCCCAGAATGGTACCAGTGCCATGAAAGTGGCTGCGAAATTGCTGTGCCTGCAGCGGATACCGACTGGCGGGTGGGCTTTAGTTTTGCTAGGGGAGGCGTTTTTACCCTTACAGAAGAAGGGAACGACAGGGGATCTTCGGGGGGCGATCGCCAACTGACAGCCAGTGAAGTGCGCCTCGGGCAATGGCTTGCACGACCCACCACCCCATCCTTAGCACGGGATGAATTCCTTGCCCAAGCCGAGGCCTATCCCCTCAGTGTTTGGCTGTCCCTTGAGCGGGTGTTGCGCCAGTACCTGCAATTTCATCTGGAGCAAACGTTGCGGGTGCCCCCCCTCCTTGATAGTTGTTTTTCACCTGTTGCGGTGTCCCAGCCATGACCATTGAGCAGCAAGACATTCGCTTGGATCTCCCCCTACCACCGGTGCCTCCCCTCTGGCAAAACCGCAATTTTATTGCTCTTTGGTTGGCGCAGGTCTGCTCACAGTTGGCTGACAAAATTTACCTTGTATTTGTAATTGCCCTCACTACAGAGTTTTTCCAAGCGGCACACCAGAGTATTAGTGGCTGGGTGTCGGCCATCATGGTGGCCTTTACGATTCCGGCCATTCTCCTCGGATCGGTGGCGGGGGTGCTGGTGGATCGCTGGTCAAAAAAACAGGTACTTATCGTGACCAATCTCTACCGTGCCCTCCTTGTCTTAGGGATTCCGATCACGATTCTCCTTGGCGCCGGGCAATGGTTTGGGTTTATGGCGCTGTTGCTGATCACGTTTACGATTTCCTGTTTAACCCAGTTTTTTGCCCCCGCAGAACAGGCGGCCATTCCGCTGCTGGTGGATAAGTCCCATCTGCTGTCGGCCAACTCCCTCTATACCCTGACGATGATGGCTGCTCTCGTGGTGGGGTTCGCTGCGGGTGAGCCGCTTTTGAATCTTGCGAGCCACTGGCACTCCCAGTGGGGTGGGGCTGTCTTTGTCAGTGCCTGCTATGGCGGGGCAGCACTCCTACTCATGCTGCTGCGGCCACCGGATCAGTGTCATCTGCCACCAAGCCGCTATCGTCAAGTGTGGCAAGAACTCCACCAAGGCCTTCAGCTTTTGCAGGAATATACAGCCCTGCGTTTTGCCCTGCTGCAACTCATCCTGCTGTTTGCCATTGTCGCGGCGATGTCGGTTTTGGTAGTGCGCCTTGCGGAGGTCTTACCCAGCCTCGATACGGATCAATTTGGGTTTCTTTTGGCGGCTGCGGCCGGCGGACTCGGGCTAGGGGCACTGCTTTTGAATACAGTGGGCAAGCACTTTGCCTACGGCTGGTCGGGTTTAGTGGGCTGTTGGGGCATGGGGGGCATGTTTCTTGGTCTGTCCTTGAGTCTAGATTCTTTGGCTTGGAGCATGGGCTACATCATTGGTTTGGGCTTCTTTGCGGCCTTTGTGGCGATTCCAATGCAAACCTTAATTCAACTGATGACCCCAGCCGAACAGCGAGGGGCGATTTTTGGCCTGCAAAATAACCTCGTGAATATTGCCCTCAGTGTGCCCTTGGCGGTGGTTGGTTTAGCGGAGACGTGGTGGGGACTGCAACCTATACTCATCGGCTTGGGGGGGGCGATCGCCCTTGGTGGGACGCTGATGACCCTCAACCATCGCAACGGCATGGTGACTGGCGGCCTGCTCTAAAAGTTCCATAAAAAATCTTAAATCCTTTCATCTTGACGTTTTTTGCGCTACGCTGTAGAGTCAATTGACGCTTTTGCTGGCGTAACTTGCCATGTCACCTGCCTTCCCCTCATCCTCTACGACCTCCTCTAGCCCTGTGATCGCCCTCAAGGAAATGGTGTCGCGGTTACAGCGGGAAAATAGTAAAATTCAGGAGCTATTGGCCTCCCTGAGCTTTGCGCTGCGGAGTTTCAACAACCTGAATCAATTTTTTGAACTGATCCCGCTGATTACCTGCCGCGTGACGGAGGCGGAGGCCGCGGCCCTGGTTTTATTTCGCGCCGATGGTCAGGCTCGTCTTGAACAACTCCATTGTCACGCCAGCGATCAGTGCCCCAATATTCGCGCCGCCCTAGAAACGGCCACCCGCACCCTTGCCAATAGCGTTGGTATGGCTGCAATTGATGCGGGGAGCGATCGCGAGATCAGCCGTCCTCGGCTTGAGCAACTTTTGGATCAGCAACTGCGAGAACGTCTCCCCCAAGGCATTCAGTTCTACGGCACGGCGATTCTCGTCAAGGATTCGGGACTCACGGAGCGGGGGCGGCTCTACGTTTTTAGTCAGCAACCCGAATACGAGTGGAATGAAACACGGCAGCAACTGTTGCAGGTGATCGCGGATCAAACAGCCGTGGCCATTGCCAATGATGAACTGGCCTTAAAGTTGCGCGATCGCCAGCGTTTGGATCGGGAACTGGAAATTGGGGCAGAAATTCAACGGCGACTCTTGCCCCACCGCTGCCCCAAAATCCACGGCCTCGAGCTAGCCGCCGAGTGCCGCACCGCCAGTTGGGTGGGGGGAGACTACTATGACTTTATCCCCATTACCTATGGCCTCGGTGATCAAAAGGAGATCGAGCAAGGCCGTTGGGGCATTGCCATTGGGGATGTGATGGGTAAGGGGGTACCGGCCGGATTGATCATGACCATGACCCGCGGCATGCTGCGGGCAGAAGCCCTCAATGGTCACCGTCCCAGTCGAATTTTGCAGCACCTCAATCGGGCGATGCAGCCGGATTTAGAAAGCTCCCATCGCTTTGTTACCCTCTTTTACTCTGAGTACAATCCCCAAACCCGGCTCTTGGCCTACAGTAATGCGGCTCACCTTCCCCCCCTGCTGTGGCGGGCTGAAACGGGGACTATCCATCGGCTAGACACCTACGGCATGCTTATTGGTTTGGATACTCGCAGCCAATATCAAGAGGCAGAAGTGCGACTGCAACCCGGCGACACGGTGGTTTACTACACGGATGGCATCACAGAAGCCGATAATCCGAAAGGTAAACGCTTTGAGGAAGAGCGCCTCGCAGCAGTCTTCAAAGAGGGCTGTGCCAAGGGTTTGGGCGCTCAGGCCTTATTAGACTACATCTTCGATGCCGTTGATGCCTTTACCAATGCCAATGGCCGGCGCAGCGATGATATGACGTTGGTGATTCTGCGAGTCATTGACCAATAGGGGATAGAGCCGCCGCTTGTCCAGCAGTCACCCCAAGCATCTTGACAATAAGATCAATACAAACGGTTAAGATAGCCACAGAGGCGTGTGAGGTGGGGATGCGCTACTTTGTCGAGGTCAGCTTCCGCTGCGATGATGAGGCCATTTGGGATACCCTCACCCGTTATTTGGGTCTTGTCGAAGCGAAAATGCTGAATCAAGCAATGACGCTCCACCATTTTTTTGAAATCCATCCCCTTGTTACTGGTGTGGAAACCTTTGTCCAATCCAGCGAAAGCCAACCCTATCTCTTGATGACTACGTATCCGGAACGCATCAGCAAGGCCAATGTGCAACGTAGCCGCTTTCAAGAGGCAATGTCCATCCTTGGGGAACATAGTCCGGGACTGGCAGAGTGGCTCTTCATGGAGACTACGGGAGATGAGTATTAGGTGCGCTACGCCACGATAGGGAAAACTATAATATAAAGTCCCTTTGGAGCACACCACAGGAAGTTGTGACGTTGCTATGTCCGACGATCGCCCGCTGCCCCATTCTGAGACTGAGTCCCCTGCCCTGCGCTTAGGACGCAACCCTGGCCTACAGGTGCGCCACGATGAGGTGGAGCGATCGCTGTTGACGCCGATGCTGCAGCACTATGCTGAACTCAAAGATGCCTATCCCCAAGCGCTGCTGCTCTACCGCGTAGGCGATTTCTACGAAACCTTTTTTCAAGACGCCTGCACCGTTGCCCGCGAGCTGGAACTGGTGCTCACCGGTAAAGAGGGGGGCAAAGAAGTTGGCCGGGTGGCCATGGCTGGCATTCCCCACCATGCCCTTGAACGCTATTGCCGCACCCTTATTGAAAAGGGCTACGCCATTGCCATCTGCGATCAAGTGGAAGACCCCGCCCAAGCTCAAGGACTGGTGAAGCGGGAAGTGACCCGAGTGTTTACGCCAGGAACGGTGTTGGACACAGAACTGCTCCAACCGCGCCGCAATAATTTTTTAGCTGCTGTTCTGCTTTCTGGGAGTCATTGGGGATTGGCCTATGCCGATGTTTCGACGGGGGAGTTTTGTACCACCCAAAGCAGCGATCGCGCCGAGTTAATTGCTGAACTCAACCGGTTACAACCCGCAGAGATTCTCCTTCCTAGTCAGGCTCCAGACATTAATCGCGTTTTGCGCCCGGGTGAAGCTCAGGATCAATTGCCCCCTGAATTGCCGCCCCAGTGGTGCTACACCCTGCGATCGCCCCAAGATTTTCAGGCAGCGGAAGCACGCCAACGCCTGTGTCAACGTTTTCAGGTCAAATCCCTTGAAGGCTTTGGCTGTGAGCATCTGCCCCTTGCCATGCGGGCGGCCGGTGGCCTCTTGGCCTACTTGGATGAAACCCATCGCCAACAACCGGTGCCCCTGCAAAACCTCAGCACCTACTCCCTCGCCCAGTATCTCTTTCTCGACCCGCAAACCCGCCGCAATCTAGAACTGACGCAAACTGTCCGCGATGGCAGCTTCCAAGGCTCGCTCCTGTGGGCGATCGATCGCACAACGACGGCGATGGGGGGGCGTCTATTACGCCGCTGGCTCCTGCAACCCCTCCTTGATATTGAGCACATCACGGCGCGCCAAGAGGCTATTGCTGAATTAATGGCCAATAGTAGCCTACGTCAGAGTCTGCACCGCCACCTTCAGGAAATTTATGACCTTGAACGCCTAGCGGGTCGGGCGGGTTCTGGGACGGCCAATGCCCGTGATTTAGCGGCACTGCGGGACTCCTTTCGCACGTTAGTTTCCCTTGCGGCGGTTGTGACGGCAACCCAATCGCCCTATCTCCAAGCCCTTGCCCAGCTGCCACCGGTGATTGAGCAGTTGGCGGATACCCTCAGCGCAGCCCTTGTGGATCAGCCCCCCATTAGTCTCACCGAAGGGGGTCTCCTGCGATCGGGTGCCTACCCCGAACTAGATCAGCAACGCCAGCAAATTGAGCAAGATCAGCAGTGGATTCTTAATTTAGAAGCCCAAGAACGGCAACGCACAGGCATTACCACGCTCAAAGTGGGCTATACCAAAGTCTTTGGCTACTATCTGAGTGTCTCCCGCGCCAAGCTGAATCAAGTCCCCGATGACTATATCCGCAAACAAACCCTAACAAATGAGGAACGCTTTATCACGGCGGAACTCAAGGAACGGGAAGCACGGCTATTGGCGGCTCAAAGCCATCTTTTTGAACTGGAGTACCAGTATTTTGTGCAGTTGCGGGAGCAGGTGGCCGCTCAGGCCTCAACGATTCGTGAGATTGCGGCAGCGGTGGCAGCGGTAGATGCCCTTTTGGGGTTAGCAGAGGTGGCGTTGTATCAGGGCTATTGCCGACCGCAAATGACCCGCGATCGCCAGCTTCAGATTCGCGGCGGGCGCCATCCGGTCGTGGAGCAGATGCTACCAGCGGGGTTTTTCGTTCCCAACGATACGGAACTCGGTACAAGCGCTGATTTGATGGTGCTGACAGGCCCCAATGCCAGTGGCAAAAGTTGTTATCTACGGCAGGTGGGTTTGATTCAACTGCTGGCGCAAATGGGCAGTTATGTGCCCGCCACCAGTGCTACTTTGGGAGTGTGCGATCGCATTTTTACGCGGGTGGGTGCCGTTGACGATCTCGCCACGGGTCAATCTACCTTTATGGTGGAGATGAATGAAACGGCCAATATCCTCAACCATGCGGGCGATCGCTCCCTGGTTCTCCTCGATGAAATTGGGCGCGGTACGGCCACTTTTGATGGGCTGGCGATCGCTTGGTCAGTGGCAGAATACCTAGCCACCACACTCAAATCCCGCACCATTTTTGCCACCCACTACCACGAACTGAATCAACTGGCAACGCTACTGCCCAATGTGGCCAACTACCAAGTGGTGGTCAAAGAACTCCCCGACGAGATTATTTTTCTCCACCAAGTCAAGCCCGGCGGTGCCGATCGCTCCTACGGCATTGAAGCGGGACGCCTTGCCGGATTGCCCCCCATCGTGATTCAACGTGCCCGTGAAGTGATGCGCCAAATTGAGAAGCACAGCAAAATTGCCGTGGGACTACGCAAAAGCCAAATGAATGGCACACCAACTACCCCCGAAATTGATCAGGGCGAGCTACCCTTTTAATTCCTTGGCTAGAATAGAAAATGTAACGTTTTGTTAACAAGGGGGATCCGTGGTTCTCCTGCTGAAGTTACCCCCACCCTTGCGGCAAACCCTGTTGAGGCTCATCGTAGCCGGCCTTTTGTTTTGGTCGAGCATTGCGGCAATGTTGCCCACGTTACCCCTCTACATTGCTGAGAAGGGGGGCACGCCCCATCAGGTGGGGTTTGTCATGGGTGCCTTTGCCGTAGGGCTGATTGCTTCCCGCTCGTGGTTAGGGCCTCTGGCCGATCGCCGGGGACGCAAAATTACACTGCTGATTGGCCTCGCGGTGGCCGCGATCGCTCCCCTGTTTTATATCGTCAGCCACAACCTACCCCTCCTTGTTGTGGTGCGCCTTCTCCATGGCGTGAGCATCGCTGGCTTTACCACCGGCTACATGGCACTGGTGACGGATATTGCCCCACCTGAGCATCGCGGTGAAATCATTGGCTACACCAGCCTTGTCCATCCCATTGGGGTTGCCCTCGGACCGAGTCTCGGCAGTTGGCTGCAAATGAACTACAGTCATAGCTTGGTCTTCATGGTTGCCAGTAGCTTAGCTGCCCTTGGGTTCATGGCTGCCGCAGGCGTGCGGGCGGTGAATATCCCACAGGACTGTGGAGGGTCTCGCCCAGAGAAAGCCCTCTTTTGGCGGCTCTTGCTTTCAGAACGGCTGCGGATTCCCAGCTTGGTGATGCTGAGTGTAGGGCTGACCTTTGGCACGATCGCCACCTTTATTCCCCTGTTTATTGCGGCTGAGCGGCTCGACATTTCCGCAGGGCTGTTTTACTCCGTGGCGGCGATCGCCAGCTTTATCGGTCGTGTGGCCACGGGTTCTGCCTCCGATCACTGGGGAAGGGGCATTTTTATCTCCGCCAGCCTTGCCTGCTATGTGGTCTCAATGGTGCTCCTCGCTCAAGCCCAAACCCCCTTGGATATCCTCTGGGCGGCGATTCTTGAAGGTCTTGCCGGCGGTGTCCTGATTCCCATGGTCGCTGCCCTGATGGCCGATCGCTCCACCACCGATGAGCGGGGACGGGTTCTCAGCCTCAGTTTAGGGGGCTTTGATCTGGGGATGGCCTTGGCAGGGCCAGTGCTGGGGGGGCTGATTGATCCTTTGGGTTATCGCCTCATCTTTCGCATGGCGGCGGTCTTTAGCCTCTTGGGGCTAACCTTCTTTTTAACCGCTAGTAGCAAAAGCCTGCCCGATTCCCTGCGTTTTGCCCTCGGCATGGGGCGCGATCGCTATGCCCTGTAGCCTATTATTCTTTGGTATCGTTAGGGATTCGTTACAATTTGTTGAGATCACCCACTAGGGAAAAGCGTGTGTCCACACCAGTTTCGGCCAGTTTGACGCCCACCGGCAAATCCTACCGTTGGAATCGCGAGCGTTACTCAAAAACGCGGCGCTTCTTTGATATTTGGTTTTTTGTCTGGCGATTTCTCTTTGGCCGTTGGCTCCTCACCAAATCTTGGAGCTACTGGGGCGGTATGACCGATGCTAAGCGTGCGACGCGACGCCGTGCCCAAGCGATTTGGATTCGCGAAACCTTCCTTGACCTTGGCCCCACCTTCATTAAACTGGGGCAACTCTTTTCCACCCGTGCCGATCTCTTCCCCAGCGAATACGTCGAAGAACTGAGCAAGCTCCAAGATCGCGTCCCCGCCTTTAGTTACGAGCTAGTCGAAAAAATCATCTACGAAGACTTTGGCCGCCATATCCCTGAACTGTTTCGCAGTTTTGATCCCATCCCCATGGCCGCCGCCAGTCTGGGTCAAGTCCACAAAGCGCAACTGCTCTCAGGCGAAGAAGTGGTGGTCAAAGTCCAACGCCCCGGCCTGCGGCAGTTGTTTGACATTGATCTAGCGATTCTCAAAGGCATTGCCCAATACTTTCAAAACCACCCCAAATGGGGGCAAGGGCGCGACTGGATGGGCATCTACGATGAGTGTTGTCGCATTCTCTACGAAGAAATTGACTACCTCAATGAGGGACGCAATGCCGACACCTTCCGCCGCAACTTTCGCGATCGCGACTGGGCCTGTGTTCCTCGCGTCTATTGGCGGTATACCTCACGGCGTGTGCTCACTCTTGAGTACTTACCGGGGATTAAAATTAGCCACTACGAAGCCCTCGAAGCGGCGGGTCTAGACCGCAAACGCCTTGCTGAACTCGGTGCCAAGGCCTACCTCTATCAAGTTCTCAATGACGGCTTTTTCCACGCTGACCCCCATCCGGGCAACATTGCCGTCAGCCCCAACGGCCAACTGATTTTCTACGACTTTGGCATGATGGGGCGCATTCAACCTGTGACTCGCGATAAATTGCTGAAAACATTTTTAAGCATTGCCCAACGGGATGCCGAACAGGTGGTACAGTGCCTTGTAGAGCTAGGAGCGTTGGTTCCCACAGGCGATCTAGGGCCGGTACGTCGCTCGATTCAGTATCTCCTCGACAATTTCATGAACCAGTCCTTTGAAGCCCAATCGGTGGCTCAAATTAGCGATGACCTCTACGAAATTGCCTATGACCAACCCTTCCGTTTTCCCGCCACCTTTACCTTTGTGATGCGGGCGTTTTCCACCCTAGAGGGGGTAGGCAAGGGACTCGACAAAGACTTTAACTTCATGCAAGTTGCCCAACCATTTGCGACCGAACTTATGACCAACGGAAACTTCCCCGATCCCAGTAATGGCAGTCTTTTCTCTGAACTGAGTCGGCAAGCGGCTCAAGTGGGCAGCAGTGCCATTGGCTTGCCCCGTCGCCTTGAAGAGGTGCTCGATAAACTGGAAAATGGTGATTTGCGCTTGCGCGTCCGTTCCAGTGAGAGCGATCGCATTCTGCGGCGCCTGAGTAACATTAACTTAGGGCTAAATTATGTCGTCCTTATTGGCAGTTTTTCCTTAGTGGCGACAATTTTATTCGTGAACCAGTATCTCCTCTTGGCGGGTGTGGCAGCCGCATTAGCGGTATGGTTTGGTATCCTCTATTGGCGACTAATGCTTAAACTCGATAAGTATGAAAAAATGTTTTAACAAGCAGCCCAACATAGGGGGGTCATGGACGTTGCCGGCTTAACTGATTGTGGTCTGATTCGCAAAAGCAATCAGGATGCTTTTTATATTGACGAAAAGCATCAGCGTTTTTTTATTGTGGCCGATGGCATGGGTGGGCACGCTGGGGGCGAGGAAGCCAGTCGTTTAGCTGTCGAACATATTCAGGCATTCTTGGAAACCCACCTTGAAGACCTGCAGCATGACCCTGTGACCCTACTCCGCCAAGCCTTTCTCGCTGCCAATCACGCCATTGTTGAGCAGCAACGCCAAAATACTGCCCGTGCTGATATGGGGACAACGGCTGTGGTGGTTCTCGTTGATGAAAAGGGCGATCGCGCTTGGTGCGCCCATGTGGGCGACTCCCGCATCTACCGCTGGCGCAAAGACCAACTCCAGCAAATTACCAGCGATCACACTTGGATTGCCCAAGCCGTACAACTGGGTAGCTTGACCATTGAGCAGGCGCGGCAGCATCCGTGGCGCCATGTCCTCTCCCAGTGCCTAGGCCGCGAAGACCTCACCCAAATTGATATTCAACCCATTGATCTAGAGCCGGGCGATCGCCTGCTGCTGTGCAGTGACGGCTTAACTGAAGAACTCACCGACGAGGTGATCAGTATCTACCTCAGTGAACCCAATGTCGAAAAAGCAGCAACCGCCCTTGTCAATGCAGCTAAAACCCACGGTGGCCGTGACAATGTCACCGTCGTTGTCATTGGTGTTTAACCCATCAAGCAAAACCTATGCAAACGGAATTTATCCGTCTGACCCTACCCCGACATACCCTCTCCCCGCCTTTCCATGAGGCCATCGAACAGACCCTGCAAGCCCATGGTCAGCCCCTGCGTTGGGCGATTACCGCCACCACTACCACAGATCTAACGGTTGAAGCAGTTGTTCTCAAAACCCCACCCCGCCCTTGATACAATCCCTCTAGATTCTTTGATTCACACCCCTATGACCCGTGCAGGTATTGGCATTCAAACCGCTCAGATTCGCCCCGGACGGGTGAGCGGTCAGCTCCACGTCTATGACGGTGCCGGTAAGGGCAAATCCCAAGCTGCCCTCGGGGTTGTTCTGCGCTCCATTGGTCTGGGTATTGCCTCTGCCTGGCCCACTCGGGTACTCTTGTTGCGCTTTCTCAAAGGACCCGGCCGTGCCTATGCCGAAGATGCCGCCATTGAAGCGCTGCAGCGCGGGTTTCCCCATTTAATCGATCAAGTGCGGACGGGGCGCGCAGAATACTTTACCGCCGAAGAAATTACCAAATTTGATCGCCAAGAAGCCCAGCGGGGTTGGGATATTGCCAAGGGAGCGATCGCCTCTGGTCTCTATTCCGTCATTGTTTTAGATGAACTCAACCCCGTCCTAGATTTAGGCCTTTTGCCCGTTGATGAAGTTGTCAACACCCTCCGCCGCAAGCCCGAACACCTAGAAATTATTGCCACTGGCCGGGGGGCTCCTGCCCAACTCCTGCAAATTGCTGACCTCCACTCCGAGATGCGTCCCCTTGTGCATCCTACGGCTCAAGAACAGGGCATTGAAGGCATTGAAATCTATACGGGTGACGGCAAAGGCAAGTCCACCAGTGCCCTCGGTAAAGCCCTTCAGGCGATCGGCAAAGGAATTAGCCGCGATCAATCCCACCGTGTGCTCATTCTCCAGTGGCTCAAGGGGGGGCAAGGCTACACCGAAGATGCCGCGATCGCTGCCCTCAAAGAGAGCTATCCCCATTTAGTGGATCATCACCGCTGTGGTCGGGATGCCATTGTCTGGCGCGGTCAGCAGCAGGAAATTGACTACATCGAAGCCGAACGCGGCTGGGAAATTGCTCGAGCCGCCATTGCCTCTGGCCTTTACAAGACCATTATTCTCGATGAACTCAACCCCACCGTTGACCTCGAGCTTCTCCCCGTCGAACCGATTGTCCAAACACTCCTGCGCAAGCCGCGCACCACGGAAATCATTATTACCGGTCGCTGCAAATATCCCCCCGCCTACTTTGAACTCGCCAGCGTCCACTCGGAGATGATCTGCCACAAGCACTATGCTGAAAAAGGCGTTGATCTCAAGCGCGGCATTGATTTTTAAGAACAGATGCGAGCCAGCACCGTTTCCCCCACCGTAAACTGCTGCAAATAGGCCATTAGGACTTCAAATTGGGGACGATTGAGGCGGTAATAGACCCACCGCCCTTCTTGACGCGACAGCACGAGATTGGCTTGCCGCAGTGCCCGCAGATGAAACGAGAGTTTTGAGGGGGTCAGGTGCAGGCGATCGCACAGATCACAGACACATAGCTCCTCCCGATGCAGAATCTCAATCACCTTCAACCGCAACGGCTCCCCAAGGGCATGAAAGGCCAATTGAATCTCAGCGGGGTATTCCTGATCAATCTCTGAAACAACCATCACTGCACCGGACAAGGGACACCAAGGGGCTGGCGAAACTGCTCCTGCTCCCCTGTTTGCGCCGTATTCACAGGCTTAGGCGCTTGACTGCGATAAATGACTTGGCGCAATTGAGCCACCCCTGCTTGGTACAAGCGATCGGCTGCTGTCGTCCACAAACGGGGATTGGTACTCACCTCTTGCGGCAGCGTCACCATTACATTCGGCGTAATCCCTGTGCGGTTAATATCTGTGCCATTGGGCGTGTAGTAATGGGCAACCGTCACCGACAATCCTGAACCATCACTCAATTGATGAATGGATTGTACCAAGGCCTTACCGTAGGTTGGCGTGCCCACCACAATCGCACGACCGTTATCCTGCAATGCCCCTGTGAGAATTTCACTACTGCTAGCAGAGCGGTGATCCACCAAAACCACGAGGGGCAAATTCGTCAATGCCGATTGATTCGCCCGTGCCTGCTCACTGTGGCCACTGCGATCGACCGTACGCACAATCAAACCTTGATTCAACCACATGCGGGCAATATCAATGCCTGCCTGCAATAGTCCTCCTGGATTCCCGCGCAAATCCAAAACAAACCCCTCCACCTTCTCCGCCTCTAGCTTGCGAATCGCCGCGCGCAACTGATCCGCTGCATGGGCAGTAAATTCACTCAGATAGATATAGCCAATGCGGGCACCACCTTCTTCCTTCACCAGCGATCGCACCGCAGGGAGTTCAATCAATGCCCGTGTCAGCGTCAGGCGAAAGGTACCGCGATTAGGGCGAAACAACTGAAGTTCAATGGGAGTCCCCACCCGCCCCCGAATCCGCCGCGATGCCTCCTCAATCGACATCCGCCGAGTAGAGTGACCATCAATGGCCAGCAGGCGATCGCCCGCCCGAATTCCCGCCTTAGTTGCAGGTGAATTTTCCAGCGGCTCCAAAATGGTCAACTGTTGTGTCTTTTCATCCACCGTCAAGCGAATACCAATCCCCGAAACTTCCCCCGACGTTTGCGTGCGCAAAGCCGTAAACTCCTCTGGAGTCATGAAGCGCGTATAGGGGTCATTCAACTGCTGCAACATTCCCCGAATAGCTGCATAGGCCTGCTCCCGCGACGTGTAGCGCTGCGCCAAAAGTTGCCGCCGTACCGCCAGCCAATCCACCTGATTAAACGACTCATCCACATATTCCTGCTGCACAATTTGCCACACCTCATCCACCAACATCTTGGGGCTATCCTGCATTCGTCCGTAGCCTGGTAACGCCGCCGCCAACACCGCTGCCACCACCGAGGAACCCACCAGCACCCAGTGCCGAAGACCCATCAAACGCATGAATTGAGGCATGACCCTAAAAACCTTTTGAGGAGAGCGATATTTGATGCAATATAGACCGAACTACCCATCAATGTCACTCCTCTATCCAAAACCGATCATCCCTTAAACATTTCTTAAAAATCAAGACCCCACCTAGACAACCTAGATGGGGTGGTTTGAATATTTTGCCTAGCACCGAGCTATTTTTGCAGGAGGCGACCCTCCGACTATCTTCACCGCTGCGGCGTTTCACCTCTGAGTTCGGGATGGATCAGCGTGGTTCCACCGCGCCATAGGCACTAGGCGAAACATGAATTTTTCTTGAATTGAGAACCTAGACTAAAGAGTTGCTAGATAAATTCAGGATCAATAACCTTTCAACTAAATAGCGATTGTCAGTATAGTTAATTGAATCAGACACCTGTTGATTGATGAGGTCAAGCCCTCGGTCTATTAGTACTCCTAGACTTCATCCATTACTGGACTTCCATCGAGAGCCTATTAACGGGTGTTCTACCCGTGACCTTACTGGCTTACGCCATGGGAGCACTCATCTTGAGGTGGGCTTCCCACTTAGATGCTTTCAGCGGTTATCCACTCCGCACATGGCTACCCTGCGTTTACCGTTGGCACGATAACAGGTACACCAGAGGTGCGTTCCTCCCGGTCCTCTCGTACTAAGGAGGACTCCTCTCAATGCTCCTACGCCTGCACCGGATATGGACCGAACTGTCTCACGCATGTTGTTCTCGTATCACTACGAGCATGGACTATATCTTCATCCTGACTCTCGCCATTAACGAATCAGGAGCCGACATTTGATGTCTCTGACAACCTCAGAGCATCTCAGCTTACGCTTGATGGCTAACTCAAGCCTAGGCTTCAGTCTCTACGGGATCAAGAGTTGTCGTGATCTCAAGAACTGTTCTACTTGATCAGAGCGAATCGAACGATTTTTGGAAGCATTCAGCTCACCAAATTGATCCACCTGCTGAGCAAGTTTTAGGAATTGTTCTGGCGTTAATCGCCTTGATTGAACAACTTCCTGTAGAACAGTAATTGCTAAATCACATTGTGGCTTCTTGAGTTTAAGGTAGCTGCGAAGAGTTAGCAGCACTTCTAAGACAGATGGCGCATCAACAATTGCATACTCGCTTAAGCCATCCTTTCGATCTCTCACAAACCCTGCTTGGAAAATAGACTTTAACCACTCCAAGAAGGAACGATGCGAAGAAGACTGAAAGAAGGTGATGCTAGCACGAATTTGATAACCAAGGATGTAATCCTTACGTCGCACTAGTTGAAGATTGATGCAACCATCACCATCCAAAAAACCAGCAATGTAACTCAGCGTTAAATCGTCTGTCACGAGACTCTTGCTTACCCTCGGTATTGTCTTAATCAGCCGTTCGTCACTGATCAAGATTCTACCGATTTTAGTCGGTTTGCTGCTCCACATTACTGTGAAGTGACGCAATGATTTACGTTCTGAACCCAGCTCACGTACCGCTTTAATGGGCGAACAGCCCAACCCTTGGGACGTACTACCGCCCCAGGTTGCGATGAGCCGACATCGAGGTGCCAAACCTCCCCGTCGATGTGAACTCTTGGGGGAGATCAGCCTGTTATCCCTAGAGTAACTTTTATCCGTTGAGCGACGGCCCTTCCACGCGGAACCGTCGGATCACTAAGGCCGACTTTCGTCTCTGCTCGACTTGTAGGTCTTGCAGTCAAGCTCCCTTATGCCTTTGCACTCTACGGCTGATTTCCGACCAGCCTGAGGGAACCTTTGCGCGCCTCCGTTACCATTTAGGAGGCGACCGCCCCAGTCAAACTGCCCACCTGAAACTGTTCCTTCGCTGGCTAACAGCAGAAGGTTAGAATTCTAGCCTTGCCAGAGTGGTATCTCACCGGCGACTCCATATCCCCCGCAAGGGATACTTCAACGTCTCCCACCTATCCTGCGCAAGCAAAGCCCGAACCCAATTCCAGGCTACAGTAAAGCTTCATAGGGTCTTTCTGTCCGGGTGCAGGTAGTCCGCATCTTCACAGACACTTCTATTTCGCCGAGCCTCTCTCCGAGACAGCGCCCAGATCGTTACGCCTTTCGTGCGGGTCGGAACTTACCCGACAAGGAATTTCGCTACCTTAGGACCGTTATAGTTACGGCCGCCGTTCACCGGGGCTTCGGTCGCCAGCTTCGCTTGCGCTGACCAGCTTCCTTAACCTTCCGGCACTGGGCAGGCGTCAGCCCCCATACATCGTCTTACGACTTAGCGGAGACCTGTGTTTTTGGTAAACAGTCGCCTGGGCCTCTTCACTGCGACCACCTCTCGGTGGCACCCCTTCTCCCGAAGTTACGGGGCCATTTTGCCGAGTTCCTTAGAGAGAGTTATCTCGCGCCCCTTGGTATACTCTACCCCCCCACCTGTGTCGGTTTCGGGTACGGGTATCTTGGCTTAACGTGCTTAGAGCTTTTCTTGGAAGCATGACATCAATCACTTCCCCACCGTAGTGGGTCGTACTCCTGCCTTAGCTCAGAGCGTTTTCACCGCTCCTCAACACCTCGGACAGTTGAACCGGTAACCAACATCCGGCTGATCTAGCCTTCTCCGTCCCTCTGCACAAACCAAGATGAGTACTGGAATATTGACCAGTTGTCCATCGACTACGCCTTTCGGCCTCGCCTTAGGTCCCGACTAACCCTTCGCGGACGAGCCTTCCGAAGGAACCCTTGGGGTTTCGGGGCATTGGATTCTCACCAATGTTTTCGCTACTCAAGCCGACATTCTCACTTCTGCCTCGTCCACACCTGCTTACGCTAGTGCTTCAAACTAATGCAGAACGCTCCCCTACCACTTACGTAGTAAGTCCACAGCTTCGGTACATCACTTAGTCCCGTTCATTTTCGGCGCAGGAACGCTTGACCAGTGAGCTATTACGCACTCTTTTAAGGATGGCTGCTTCTAGGCAAACCTCCTGGTTGTCTGAGCATCCCCACCTCCTTTGCCACTTAGTGATGATTTAGGGACCTTAGCTGGTGGTCTGGGCTGTTTCCCTCTCGACGATGAAGCTTATCCCCCACCGTCTGACTGGCTGTGTGTACACAGGGTATTCAGAGTTTGACTCGATTTGGTACCGCTCTCGCAGCCCGCACCGAATCAGTGCTTTACCCCCCTGCTATAATCACAACCGCTATGCCTCAACATATTTCGGGGAGAACCAGCTAGCTCCGGGTTCGATTGGCATTTCACCCCTAACCACAGCTCATCCGCCGATTTTTCAACATCGGTCGGTGCGAACCTTCACTTGGTGTTACCCAAGCTTCATTCTGGCCATGGTTAGATCACCCGGGTTCGGGTCTATAAATACTGACAAACGCCCTATTCAGACTCGCTTTCGCTATGGCTTCGGCATTCTTGCCTTAACCTGCCAGTACCTATAAGTCGCCGGCTCATTCTTCAACAGGCACGCCGTCACTCGTTAAATCGAGCTTCGACTGCTTGTAAGCCTACGGTTTCATGTTCTATTTCACTCCCCTTCCGGGGTTCTTTTCACCTTTCCCTCGCGGTACTATACGCTATCGGTCACACAGGAGTATTTAGCCTTACGAGGTGGTCCTCGCAGATTCATCCGGAATTCCACGTGCTCCGGACTACTCGGGATACAGCTAGGATTGTTAAGCTTTTGACTACAGGACTTTCACCTTCTCTGGTGTAGCATTCCACTACTTCGTCTAGCCGCTCAATTCCACGTTGCTGTCCCACGACCCCAACAGGCAAGCCCGTTGGTTTAGGCTGTTCCCCTTTCGCTCGCCGCTACTAAGGGAATCGAGTTTTCTTTCTTTTCCTCTGGCTACTAAGATGTTTCAGTTCGCCAGGTTCGCCCTCTAACGTTATGGATTGGCGTTAGAGTCACTGGGTTACCCCATTCGGAAATCTCCGGATCAAAGCTTGTTTCCAGCTCCCCGAAGCGTATCGTCGGTATCCACGTCCTTCATCGCCTCTGTGTGCCTAGGTATCCACCGTAGGCTCTTTGTAGCTTGACCACAGTCAACATTGGTGTCTGTGTTTCTAGATAGAACAAGTGATTGTCCTATCCAAGATAACTACCTGACTAATCGCTATTCAGTTTTCAAGGTTCTGTCGCTGAAGTTTGATGTGCAGACACGTCAACCTTTGATGGAGTGACGTGGAGGTAAGCGGACTCGAACCGCTGACCCCCTGCGTGCAAAGCAGGTGCTCTACCAACTGAGCTATACCCCCAGGCATGTGATATGGGCCATCCTGGACTCGAACCAGGGACCTCACCCTTATCAGGGGTGCGCTCTAACCACCTGAGCTAATAGCCCATGCCTGTCTGCTTAACCTAGCAGGGTTTGAAAGCCAAGGTCAACCTCGTGCTTAGACCGCATTGA